>NZ_JARZGC010000012.1:0-158202 GCF_041354075.1 Pseudomonas fluorescens
AGAGTAGGTCATCGTCAAGATTAAATTCCGAAACCCCTATCTGCGTATGCAGGTAGGGGTTTTGTTTTTGCGCGCAGGAAAAGTCTGATCAGCGACAAACCACGAGGCTTGCGGCTGTCACGGTCTGCCGACAGTGCTAAGGTTCGCGCCTAGCTTTTGTATTTTCCAAGGAAGCCTTTATGCCGGACGCAACGTCCCTCAGTGCTGGTTTTATGGTGGTTCATGGCAACCGCCTGGACGAGTTGCGTAGCCTGGTAGTCAGTTGGATGCGGCGCTACCCATTGGCTCCCCTGGAAAACGAAATCGCCCTGGTGCAGAGCAACGGCATTGCCCAGTGGCTCAAGCTGGCATTGGCTGAAGACCCGGAAGAAGACGATATGGGTGGTTGCGGTATTGCCGCAGCGATCGACGTGCAGCTGCCGGGTAGCTTCATGTGGCAGCTCTATCGCATGGTCCTCGGCCGCGATGAAATTCCCGTCAAGTCCCTGCTCGATAAAGCACCCCTGACCTGGCGCCTGATGCGCCTGCTGCCGCAGTTGATCGACCAGGCGCATTTCGAGCCGCTGCAACGCTTCCTCACCGATGACAGCGATCTGCGCAAACGCTACCAACTGGCCGAGCGACTGGCTGACCTGTTCGACCAGTATCAGGTCTACCGAGCTGACTGGCTGGAAGATTGGGCGGAAGGTCGTCACCAGCTACGCAACGTCAGGGGGGAGGCCAAACCGCTGACCGAGGCCAATTGCTGGCAAGCCGAATTATGGCGGGCACTGCTGCTGGATGTGGGAGAGCAGGGGATGGCGCAAAGCCGAGCCGGGGTTCACCAGCGTTTTATCGAGCGTATCAACAGCCTTGACGTTGCTCCTGCTGGATTGCCTTCGCGGGTGATCGTGTTCGGGATTTCGTCTCTGCCTGCCCAGGCGTTGGAAGCCTTGGCCGGCCTGGCCCGATTCAGCCAGGTGTTGCTGTGTGTTCATAACCCGTGCCGCCACCACTGGGCGGATATCGTTGCCGACAAGGACCTGTTGCGCCACCAATACAAGCGTCAGGCTCGCAAGAGCGGCATGCCGGTGGTGCTCGATTCGCAGACCCTGCATCAGCATGCTCATCCACTATTGGCCGCCTGGGGCAAGCAGGGGCGGGACTACATCAATCTGCTCGACAGCTACGACGACCCCAACAGTTATCGCTCGGCGTTTCGCGATGGGCGCATCGATCTGTTCAGTGACAGCCTCCCCTTGAACATGCTCAATCAACTGCAGGACGACATCCTCGAATTGCGTCCCCTCAATGAAACGCGTGAACGCTGGCCAGCGGTCGATCTGACGCAGGATCAGTCGATCCGTTTTCACATCGCCCACAGCGCCCAGCGTGAAGTGGAAATCCTCCACGATCAGTTGCTCGCGCGCTTCAGTGCCGACCCTGACCTGAAACCTCGCGACATCATCGTGATGGTCCCTGACATCGACAGCTACGCACCGCATATCCGTGCCGTCTTTGGTCAGCTCGAGCGCAATGAATCGCGCTTCATCCCCTTCACCCTCGCCGACCAGGGCCAGCGCGGTCGCGATCCGTTGCTGATCGCGGTCGAACACCTGCTCAAGCTGCCCGACAGTCGATTCCCCGTCAGCGAGATTCTCGACCTGCTGGATGTTCCGGCGCTGCGTGCCCGCTTCGGTGTCGAGGAGCGTGACCTGCCAACCCTGCACCGCTGGATCGAAGGGGCGGGTATCCGCTGGGGCATGAATGCCGGGCAACGTGCCGGCCTGGGCTTGCCGCAGGCGCTGGAGCAAAACAGTTGGCGCTTCGGCCTGCGACGGATGCTGCTCGGCTATGCCGTGGGCAGCGGCGATGCTTGCGAAGGTATCGAGCCGTATGACGAAATCGGCGGGTTGGACGCCGCGCTGATTGGCCCGCTGGTGGCATTGCTCGATGCGTTGGAGATTGCGCACCGCGAACTCTCTGAACCGGCTCCCCCACAGCAATGGGGCCAGCGCCTGCAAGCGCTGGTGCAATTGTTTTTCCAGGCCAGCAATGAACATGATGACTACCTGCTGGCCCAGCTCGAAGAGCTGCGCGAAACCTGGCTGGAGACCTGTGAATCGGTCGGCCTGCAGGATGATCTGCCGTTGACCGTTGTCCGTGAGGCCTGGCTCGCCGGCCTCGATCAGGGGCGTCTGTCCCAGCGCTTTCTCGCCGGTGCGGTGAACTTCTGCACCTTGATGCCGATGCGGGCGATCCCGTTCAAACTGGTGTGTCTGCTGGGCATGAACGATGGCGATTATCCGCGCGCGCAACCGCCGCTGGACTTCGACCTGATGGGCAGTGACTACCGTCCCGGCGACCGCTCACGCCGCGAAGACGACCGCTACCTGCTGCTCGAAGCCCTGCTCTCGGCCCGTGATCAACTCTACGTCAGCTGGGTCGGGCGCAGTATTCGCGACAACAGCGAGCGCCCCGCATCGGTATTGATCGGGCAACTGCGTGACCATCTCGCCAGCGGCTGGCGATTGCAGGCTGTCGACGAAGACCTGCTCGAGGCCATGACCCAGGAGCATCCGTTGCA
This sequence comes from Pseudomonas fluorescens, assembly GCF_041354075.1. Lineage (GTDB taxonomy): Bacteria > Pseudomonadota > Gammaproteobacteria > Pseudomonadales > Pseudomonadaceae > Aquipseudomonas > Aquipseudomonas fluorescens_CE. The sequence continues at coordinate 2,567 of NZ_JARZGC010000012.1, forward strand.
ACCGTTCAGCGCGCGTTACTTTCATGAGGGCGATGAGCTGTTCAGTTACGCCAGTGAATGGCAGGCGCTGCATCAAACCCGTGAGCCGGCCAGCGACACCGCCCTCCTGCCGCCCTACGTGCAGGAGGAACCGTTGAGCCTGGGCCAGTTGCAGGATTTCCTGCGCAACCCCGTGCGGCATTTCTTCAGCCAGCGCCTGAAAGTGTTCTTTGAAGCCGCCGAAGTGCCGTTGGCCGATGAAGAACCCTTTGTGCTCGACGCGCTGCAACGCTACAGCCTCAGCGATGCTCTGCTCGGCGCCGCGCTGGTGCGGATCGATCTGGCCGATGAGGTATTGGTGTCCCAGGCCAAGCGTTTGCAAAACAGCGGACTGCTGCCCATGGCGGGGTTCGGCGAACACCTGCAACGTGAGTTGATCGAGCCGCTACCCGATCTGTTGCAACGCTATCAGCAACTTCTGGCGTTGTGGCCGACGCCGCTCGACAGTGCGTTGCCGATCAGTCTGGAGTTTCAGGGTGTGCGCCTGGAAGGCTGGCTCAGCAGCCTGCACCAACGCGCGGACGGCGGATTGCTCTCGGTGACCACCATTCCCAACAGCATCGGCTCGATCAAGGCGCGCAAGTGGCACCGGCTCATTCGCCCTTGGGTCAATCACCTGGTGGCCTGCGCCAGTGGTTTGGCGCTGACCACCGCGTTGGTGGCCAGCGACGACAGTCTGCTGTTGGCTCCGCTGGAAGAGGAGGCCGCCTCGCGCATGTTGGGCGACCTGTTGCAGGCCTGGCAGACGGGCATGCGCCAGCCCCTGCCGGTTGCGGTGAAGACGGCGTTTGCCTGGCTCGGCCAGACCGATCCGGCGAAGGCTGACGCCGCTGCCCGCAAGGCCTATGAGGGCGATGGCCTGACCACTGACGGCGAGCGTCGCGAAAGCCCTGCGCTTGCCCGGCAGTTCGCTGGCTACGACGCCTTGATCGGCGACGAGACCTTCCCTGATTGGTGCAACGCTTTGTACAAACCCATCGTGGACGCTTCCTGGCGTTCAGTGACCGGTGAGGAGGCCCGCGCATGACGGCGAAAACACCGCTGGCCCTGGCCTTCCCCTTGCGCGGCAGCCAACTGATCGAAGCCAGCGCCGGCACCGGCAAGACCTTCACCATTTCCGCGCTGTACCTGCGTCTGGTCCTCGGTCACGGCGGCGACGCGAGTGGCTTCGGGCGTGAGCTGTTGCCGCCGCAGATCCTCGTCGTGACCTTCACCGACGCCGCGACCAAGGAGTTGCGCGAGCGGATTCGAACGCGCCTGGCGGAGGCCGCACGGTTTTTCCGTGATGAAACACCGGCGCCCGATGCCCTCATTGCGCAGTTGCGCGATGAGTACCTGCCGGAGCAATGGCCCGGCTGCGCCAACCGCCTGGACATCGCCGCACAGTGGATGGACGAAGCAGCGGTCTCGACCATTCACAGTTGGTGTCAGCGGATGCTGCGCGAGCACGCCTTCGACAGCGGCAGCCTGTTCACCCAGACCCTGGAAACCGATCACAGCGATTTGCTGGGTGAGGTCCTGCGCGATTACTGGCGCCTGTTCTGCTACCCAATGCAGGGCGATGCGCTGGACTGGGTGCGGGTCCATTGGGGCGGGCCTGCGGCCCTGTTGTCGCGAGTCCGGGGTTTGTTCGCCAGCGCGCGCAACAAAGAGCAAGGCCAGGAACCCTCCGAACTGATCATCGAGTGCCTGCAGGAACGCCGTGCCGCCCTGATCGACCTGAAACAGCCCTGGGGTCAGTGGTCGGACGAATTGCTCGCCATCTGCCATGAGGGCGTCGCGAGCAAACAGGTCGACGGTCGCAAGATGCAGCCGCGCTACTTCGAACCCTGGTTCGAGAAGCTCAAAGCCTGGGCCGAAGACGAGTCGCTCGAGCAACTGGACATCGGCACCGGTTTCAGCCGGCTGACGCCCGACGGCATGGCCGAGGCGTGGAAGAAGGGCGAGGTGCCCACCCATCCGGGGCTGGATGCCATGGCCGGTCTCAAGGCCCGTCTCGACGCATTGCCAACCCCCGATGCGGCTGTCCTGCAACACGCCGCCCAGTGGGTGAGTACACGGTTCGAAGCCGAGAAGCGTCGTCGCGCGGAAATGGGCTTTGACGACATGCTGCTGCGCCTCGACGCGGCGCTGCAAGCCGAGGGCGGCGAACGCCTGGCGACCCTGATCCGCGAACAGTTCCCGGTGGCGTTGATCGACGAATTCCAGGACACCGATCCGGTGCAGTACCGGATCTTCGAAAGCATCTATCGCATCGAAGCCAATAACCCCGAAAGCGGCCTGTTCCTGATCGGCGATCCCAAGCAGGCGATCTACGCCTTTCGGGGCGCCGACATCTACACCTACCTTCGCGCCCGCCAGGCCACCACTGGCCGGCTGCACACCCTGGGCACCAACTTCCGCTCCAGTCATGGCATGGTCGGTGCGGTCAACCATGTGTTTGCCCGCGCCGAATCACGGGACGCCGGGCGGGGCGCATTTCTGTTCCGCGAAAGCTCGGGCGAGAACCCGGTGCCGTTTCTGGCGGTCGAGTCCCAGGGCCGCAAGGAGACGTTCAGCATCGCGGGCCAGGTGGTGCCTGCGTTGAACATCTGGCAGCTGTCGGCCGATCAGCCGTTGTCCGGCGCGGTTTACCGCCAGCAACTGGCTGCCACCTGTGCCAGTCAGATCACCGCGTTGCTCAACGGCGGACAACAGGGCCAGGTCGGTTTCGCTCAGCAAGGCAAGGATTTCAAAGGCCTGTTGCCGGCAGATATCGCGATTCTGGTACGCGACGGCAAAGAGGCTCAGGCCGTGCGTGCCGAGCTCTCTTCGCGAGGTGTGCGCAGCGTCTATCTGTCCGACAAGGACTCGGTGTTCGCCGCCCAGGAAGCCCATGACCTGCTGACCTGGCTCAAGGCCTGCGCCGAGCCGGATGTCGAGCGCCCGCTGCGTGCCGCGCTGGCCAGCATCACCCTCAACCTGTCGCTGGCCAAGCTTGAGCGCTTGAATCAGGATGAACTGGCCTGGGAGTCGCGGGTCATGCAGTTCCGGGGTTACCGCGAGCTCTGGCGCAAGCAGGGGGTGTTGCCGATGCTGCGACGGTTGCTGCACGACTTCCAGCTGCCCCAGGCATTGATCACGCGCAATGACGGCGAGCGTGTGCTGACCAACCTGCTGCACCTGTCCGAGTTGCTGCAACAGGCCGCCGCCGAGCTCGATGGCGAGCAGGCGCTGATCCGTCATCTGGCCGAGCACCTGGCGTTGTCCGGTCAAGCGGGGGAGGAACAGATCCTGCGGCTGGAGAGCGACGAGCAACTGGTCAAGGTCGTGACCATTCACAAGTCCAAGGGCCTGGAATATCCGTTGGTGTTCCTGCCTTTCGTGTGTTCGGCAAAACCGGTGGACGGCAGCCGTCTGCCGCTGCATTACCACGATGAAAACGGCAATGCCCAGGTGACCATGACGCCGACGCCGGAGCTGATCGCCCTGGCGGACGATGAGCGGCTGGCCGAGGACCTGCGTTTGCTCTACGTCGCCCTGACCCGGGCCCAGCATGCCTGCTGGCTCGGGGTCGCGGACCTCAAACGCGGCAACAACAGCGCCTCTGTCTTGCACCTTTCAGCGTTGGGTTACCTGCTGGGCGGCGGTGCTGCCCTGACGGAGTCGCCAGGACTGACGCGCTGGCTGCAAGAGCTGCAGCAGGACTGTCCAGCGCTGCACTGCGGCGAGATGCCGGCCAGCACCGACCAGCATTACCAGCCGCCGCAAAACCGAGCGACATTGCTCGCGGCCCTGACGCCCCGGCGCAAGGCCAGCGAGAACTGGTGGATTGCTTCCTACAGCGCCCTGCGCATTGGCGACAGCCTGAGTGTCGGCAGCGACGAAGCCCCGGAAAACCCGCAGGCGCAAAAGCTGTTCGACGACGAGCGCCTGGACCCCGAAGCCCCCCGCGAAGTGGTGGCCGGCGGTGCCGATATCCATCGGTTCCCCCGTGGTCCGAATCCCGGCACCTTCCTCCATGGCTTGCTCGAATGGGCCGGTGACGAAGGTTTCGCTGCCACGCCGAAGGCCGTGGAAGATGCGATTGCCCGGCGCTGCAACCGCCGTGGCTGGGAAGGCTGGATCAGCACATTGAGCGATTGGTTGCAGCACTTGCTCAGGCTGCCAATCCCCGCCGGTTCCGGTCGGCCGCCGGTGACCCTGGCGCAGTTGCAGCACTACCGGGTCGAGATGGAATTCTGGTTCGCCAGCCACAAGGTCGATGTGCTCAAGCTCGATGAACTGGTGCGTGAATACACCCACAACGGCGTGGCCCGAGTTGCCGCCGAACCGGTGATGCTCAACGGCATGTTCAAGGGTTTCATCGACCTGACGTTCGAACACGACGGTCGTTATTACGTCGCCGACTACAAGTCCAACTGGCTGGGCGTCGATGACCTGGCTTACACCGAGCAGGCCATGGAACAGTCGATCCTGGACAACCGCTACGACCTGCAATACGTGTTGTACCTGCTGGCCCTGCATCGCCAGCTCAAGGCGCGGCTTGCCGATTACGATTACGACCGGCACGTCGGCGGTGCGCTGTATCTGTTCCTGCGGGGCACCCGGGCTGCTTCCCAGGGCGTGTATTTCGCCCGGCCACCCAAAGACTTGATCGAGCGTCTGGACCGGTTGTTCCAGGGTAAACCGCAACCCAGGGCCGAACCGGCCTGGGAGCAGGGAGAATTGCTATGAGCCGCACCTTCGCCGACCTGCTGCCCACGCCACTGGCAGCGCAAAGCCTGGCGAACCTGGCGCCGTTGAGCCGCAGCGATGACCTGATGCTGTTGCTCACCCGCTGGGTCGAGCGCGGCTGGTTGCGCGCGCTGGACAAGGCTTTTGTCGCCTTCCTGCATGAACTGGCACCGGACGATGACCCACTGGTGTTGTTGGCGGCGGCGTTGACCAGCCACCAACTGGGCCATGGTCACGTGTGCCTGGACCTGTTCGAAACGCTCAAGGAACCGGACTTCGCCTTGTCATTGCCTCCCGAGGGCGATCTGCAGAGTGGCGCGATGCTGCTGCCTTCGCAGTTGCTGGAAACCGTGGACGGCGCCCATTGGTGCAAGGTGCTGGCCAGCAGCAAACTGGTGGCGCTGGCGGTCGACGACAGTGCAGCGGCGCAGCAACGACCGTTGGTGTTGTCGGCAAAACGCCTGTACCTGCGACGCTATTGGGCGTACGAGCGACGCATCGATAACGCGCTGCAAATGCGCCTGGCGGAACATGAATCGACCCCGGACGATCTGCCGCAACGGCTGACCGGTCTGTTCGGCCCGGCTCGCCCCGGTGAGCCGATCGACTGGCAGAAACTCGCCTGTGCCCTGGCCACCCGCAGCGCTTTCAGCATCGTCACCGGCGGGCCGGGGACGGGCAAGACCACCACTGTCGTGCGCCTGCTGGCCTTGCTCCAGGCGCCGGCGGTGGAGGCCGGCAAGCCCTTGCGCATCCGTCTCGCCGCGCCCACCGGCAAAGCGGCGGCACGACTGACAGAATCCATCAGCCAGCAGGTTCGCTCGCTGACGGTCGCCAACGCCGTGCGCGAGAAAATCCCTTCGGACGTCACCACCGTGCACCGCCTGCTCGGCAGCCGTCCCGGCACCCGGCATTTCCGCCACCACGCCGGTAATCGCCTGCCGCTGGATGTGCTGGTGGTGGACGAAGCCTCGATGATCGACCTGGAGATGATGGCCAATCTGCTCGACGCGATGCCGGCCCATGCCCGGCTGGTGCTGCTGGGTGACAAGGATCAACTGGCGTCGGTGGAAGCCGGCGCCGTGCTGGGTGACCTGTGCCGCGACGCCGAGGCCGGTTGGTACAGTCCGCAGACGCAGCAATGGCTGCAGGCGGTCAGTGGCGAACAACTGCAAGCCAGTGGCTTGCAGGCAGATACGCACGGCACTCACCCGCTGGCGCAGCAGGTGGTGATGCTGCGTCACTCACGCCGGTTCGGCGAGGGCAGCGGGATTGGCCTGCTGGCGCGCCGCGTCAACCAGCAGCAACCCGAAGAGGCGCGTAAGCTGTTGGCGGCGCGTAGCCACGAGGATGTGTTCTGCCTGCCGCTCAAAGGTGAACAGGATCGGGCGCTGGAGCGTTTGTTGCTCGACGGCCACGGCGAGGGTCCGCAAGGGTATCGGCATTACCTGAGCCTGTTGCGTGAGCGTCGGCCCGCGCTGGACAGCCGTCTCGACGAGGGCCGCTGGACCGATTGGGCGCGCGAGGTGCTGCAAGCCTTTGATGCATTCCAGTTATTGTGCGCCGTGCGCAAGGGCCCCTGGGGCGTGGAGGGCCTGAACCAGCGGGTCACCGACGCACTGCTCAAGGCCCGGCTGATCGACAGCAATCAGCAATGGTACGAAGGCCGGCCCGTGCTGATGACGCGCAACGATTACGGGCTGGGCTTGATGAACGGCGACATCGGCATTGCGCTCAAGGTGCCGGAGGGCGAGGGTCCGGATGCGGGGCGTCAGGTGCTGCGCGTGGCTTTCCCGCGCAACGATGGTCAGGGCGGCGTGCGCTTTGTCCTGCCGAGCCGGTTGAATGACGTGGAAACCGTGTACGCCATGACCGTGCACAAATCCCAGGGCTCGGAATTTGCCCACACCGCACTGATTCTGCCGGACGCCCTGAACCCGGTGCTGACCAAGGAGCTGATCTATACCGGCATCACCCGGGCCAAGCACTGGTTCACCTTGATCGAGCCGCGCGTTGGCGTGTTCGAGGAAGCGGTACGGCGCAAGGTCAAGCGTTTGAGCGGCTTGATGCTGGCGCTGGAAGAGGACGCGCTGTCCGGGGCGTAAGGGTCGCCGTTCCGGCGCCAAAAAAATGGCTGTAACCCCCGGCTGGTGCGGCCTCGCGGGTGTTTCGGGGCTGTGCTATCGTTGCGGCATTATCCCGTTACAAGCGAAGAGAATCCCTGCATGAAGGTGGCTGTCAGGACGACAGGGCGCATCGTTGGCTGCAAGAAAATCGTGTTCGCGGGTTTTCTCTATGGGTTCAGTGGCCTGGTTTTCGCGCAAGCGCAAACCCCGCCCGGCATGGCCGATCAACGCGCCCACTCGGTTACGCAAGTGGTCCTCGGCATCCTCAGTTATGCCCGTTGGCCGGTCGAGCCGACCCAACTGCGCTTGTGCATCGTCGGTCCGACCGAGTACACCGACGACCTGGTCAAAGGCACGACCCAGGCCACTGGCCGGCCCGTGACCGTGCGCCGCTTGCTCGCCGACAACCCGTCTATCGTCAGTGAGTGCGATGCGCTGTACATCGGCAAACTCACCGGTGAGGAGCGCAGCCGCCTGTTCGCCTCGGTGACAGGTCGCCCGGTGCTGAGCATCAGCGAAAGCGATGACCCCTGCACCGTTGGCAGTCTGTTTTGCCTGCGGGTTGGCGATGAGCAGGTGTCCTTCGAAGTCAATCTGGATTCCGTCGCCCGCAGCGGCGTGCGCATTCATCCCAGCGTGCTGCAACTCTCGCGTCGCAAGTCGGCGGCGCCATGACTCAGTCCACAGCGGGCCATCGCCCGACCTTGCATTCGGTCATCGGCCGCGGTCATTTGATCGTTGCCTTGGTGGCGGTGGCCATGGCCAGCATTTCGCTGACACTGCTGGGTGTCCTCGCCCTGCGGGTCTATGCCGATCACAACCTGCATTTGATCGCGCGCTCGATCAACTACACCGTGGAAGCGGCGGTGGTGTTCAACGACAAACCGGCGGCCACCGAAGCCCTGGCCTTGATCGCGTCCACCGAGGAAGTGGCCGATGCCCAGGTGCTGGATGCCCAAGGTCGGTTGTTGGCGCGATGGCAGCGCCCGGAGAGCGGTTTTTTTTCCGACCTTGAAATGCAGATCGCCAAGGTGTTCCTGGAAAAACCGATTCGCCTGCCGATCGTCCATCAGGATCACGAAGTCGGCAGCATTCAACTCACTGGCTACGGTGGCAGCCTGATGCGTTTCCTGCTCAGCGGCCTGGCGGGTATCGTGCTGTGCACGGCTGTCAGCGCCTGGGTGGCGCTGTACCTGGCGCGGCGGCAACTTCGCGGGATCACCGGCCCGTTGCGCAGCCTGGCTTCGGTGGCGCACGCCGCACGCAGCGAACGGGCATTCGACCGGCGTGTGCCTCCCGCCGCCATCGCCGAGCTCGACAACCTCGGCAACGACTTCAATGCCCTGCTCGATGAGCTGGAAAACTGGCAGACCCACCTGCAAAACGAGAACGAGACCCTGGCCCACCAGGCCAGCCACGACAGCCTCACCGGGTTGCCGAACCGGGCGTTTTTCGAGGGCCGGCTGATGCGTGCCCTGCGCAACGGAAACAAACTCAATGAGCGGGTGGCGGTGCTGTTTCTCGACAGCGACCGGTTCAAGGAGATCAACGATAACTTCGGCCACGCCGCCGGCGATGCGGTGCTGGTGGCCGTGGCCAATCGGGTGCGCGCGCAACTGCGCGAGGACGACCTGGTGGCGCGTCTGGGCGGCGATGAGTTTGCCGTCCTGCTGACACCGCTGCACAAGACCGAAGACGCCGAGCGCATCGCCGACAAGATCCTCGAGAGCATGGAAATGCCGATTGCATTGCCAGGCACTACGCAGGTGTTGACGTCCCTCAGTATCGGCATCGCCGTGTACCCCGATCATGGAGTGACGCCAGGGGCGTTGCTCGACGCGGCCGATGCCGCCATGTACCAGGCCAAACGCCTCGCCCGAGGCGCACAGCACACGTCAGGGTCGGAGCACCCTGTCGCCGACGTTCAAACCAGGAGCTAATGTTCGTGTTTTCACTTCCCCAGCGGTTTTTTGCCCTCATTGTGTTCATCGCCGTCATGGCCCTCACCGGCTGCCAGACCGCCCCGCAAAAAGGCCTGACTGCCGCCCAGGTGGCGGTGCTCAAGCAACAAGGTTTCGAATTGACCGACGAGGGCTGGGCGTTCGGTTTGTCCGGCAAGGTGTTGTTTGGCAGTGATGTCGAAAGCCTGAATCCGCAGAGCACCGAAATCGTCGAGCGCATCGGCAAGGCGTTGTTGGGTGTCGGCATTGAGCGCGTGCGGATCGACGGTCACACCGACGCGTCGGGCAAGGAAGCCTACAACCAGCAACTGTCCGTGCGCCGGGCGAAAAGCGTGGCCAAGGTGCTGACTGCCATCGGCATGCAAGAACAGAACATCCAGCTCCGCGGCCTGGGCGCCAGCCAGCCGGTGGCCACCAACGACACCGCCGCCGGCCGGACCGAGAATCGTCGGGTGTCGATTGTGGTGAGTGCGGATTAGTCGGCGAACGCCATCTCTCGATGTTCGCCCATCAATAACCCCTGGTTGCGCTCCGTCACCTCGCGGATGTAATCCCACAACAACGTGATCCGCTTGAGCTTGCGCAGGTCCTCGCGGCAGTACATCCAGAATTGCCGGGTGATGTTGATCTCCTGCGGCAACACCGGCAGCAGGCGCGGGTCCTGGGCGGCGAGGAAGCACGGCAGGATCGCCAGCGAGCGTCCCTGCTGCGCGGCAACGAACTGGGCGATGACGCTGGTGCTGCGCAGGTTGGCGCTGGCGTTGGGCAATACATTGGCCAGGTACAGCAGCTCGGAGCTGAACGCCAGGTCATCCACGTAACTGATGAATGAATGCTTGCCCAGGTCGGCCGGGCGGCGGATGGGCGGGTGTTTGTCCAGGTAATCCTGGGTGGCGTACAGCTGCAGTTTGTAGTCGCACAGCTTGCAGCACACGTACGGCCCGTGCTCGGGGCGCTCCAGGGCGATGACGATGTCGGCTTCGCGCTTGGACAGGCTGATGAAGTGCGGCAGCGGCAGGATGTCCACGGAGATCGCCGGGTAGGCGTCGACGAAGTGGCTCAGCTGCGGGGTGATGAAAAAGCTGCCGAAACCTTCGGTGCAGCCCATGCGCACATGGCCGGACAACGCCACGCCAGAGCCTGAAACCTGCTCGCAGGCCATGTGCAGCGTGCTCTCGATGGACTCGGCGTAGGCGAGCAGGCGCTGGCCTTCGGCGGTCAGGACGAAGCCGCTGGTCCGGGATTTCTCGAACAGCAGGGTGCCCAGCGCCGTTTCCAGCGAACTGATGCGCCGCGACACGGTGGTGTAGTCCACCGCCAGGCGCTTGGCAGCGGTGCTGGCCTTGCGGGTGCGGGCGACTTCGAGAAAAAACTTGAGGTCATCCCAGTTCAGCGACCCCAGTGATGTGATGTTTTTTTGCATGATGGACCGGCTTTTATGTGCGTTCTTATTAGAAGTTTGCACATCTATACTCCAGAAACAGTCCGATCACCACATCGCGGCACACGCCTCATCTCAAGGCGACTTTCTCGCCTTGGCTCCCCAATAAGAACAATCTTCGGAGACCAGCATGAACGTATCGCTCACGCCCAATGAAACCACGGTGCACAAGGTCAAGCTGTTGATCGACGGCGAGTGGGTCGAGTCGCAGTCCACCGAGTGGCACGACATCGTCAACCCGGCGACCCAGCAAGTGCTGGCCAAGGTACCCTTTGCCACCGCGCAGGAAGTCGACGCCGCCATCAGCGCCGCCCAGCGCGCGTTCCAGACCTGGAAGCTGACGCCCATCGGCGCACGCATGCGCATCATGCTCAAGCTCCAGGCGCTGATTCGCGAGCACTCCAAGCGCATTGCCGTGGTGCTCAGCAACGAACAGGGCAAAACCATCGCCGACGCTGAAGGCGATATTTTCCGGGGCCTGGAAGTGGTCGAGCACGCCTGCTCCATCGGCACGCTGCAGATGGGCGAGTTCGCCGAAAACGTCGCCGGCGGCGTCGACACCTACACCCTGCGCCAGCCCATCGGCGTGTGCGCCGGCATCACCCCGTTCAACTTCCCGGCGATGATTCCGCTGTGGATGTTCCCGATGGCCATTGCCTGCGGCAACACCTTCGTGCTCAAGCCGTCGGAACAGGATCCGCTGTCGACCATGCTGCTGGTGGAACTGGCCATCGAGGCCGGTGTTCCGGCCGGTGTGCTCAACGTGGTTCACGGTGGCAAGGACGTGGTGGATGCGCTCTGCACCCACAAGGACATCAAGGCCGTTTCCTTCGTCGGCTCGACGGCGGTCGGCACGCACGTCTATGACCTGGCCGGCAAGCATGGCAAGCGCGTGCAGTCGATGATGGGCGCGAAGAACCACGCCGTGGTGCTGCCGGACGCCAATCGCGAACAAGCGCTGAATGCGCTGGTGGGCGCCGGTTTCGGTGCCGCCGGGCAACGCTGCATGGCCACCTCGGTGGTGGTGCTGGTCGGTGCGTCGAAGCAATGGCTGCCAGACCTCAAGGCCCTTGCGCAGAAACTCAAGGTCAATGCCGGCAGTGAGCCTGGCACCGACGTCGGGCCGGTGATCTCGAAAAAGGCCAAGGCGCGGATTCTCGACCTGATCGAGAGCGGCATCAAGGAAGGCGCCAAGCTGGAGCTGGACGGCCGCGACATCTCCGTTCCCGGTTACGAGCAGGGCAACTTCGTGGGCCCGACCCTGTTCTCCGGGGTGACCACCGACATGCAGATCTACACTCAGGAAATCTTCGGCCCGGTGCTGGTGGTGCTGGAAGTCGACACCCTTGACCAGGCCATCGCCCTGGTCAACGCCAACCCGTTCGGTAACGGCACTGGCCTGTTCACCCAGAGCGGTGCGGCGGCGCGCAAGTTCCAGGCGGAAATCGACGTCGGCCAGGTCGGCATCAACATCCCGATCCCGGTGCCGGTGCCGTTCTTCAGCTTCACCGGTTCGCGCGGTTCCAAGCTCGGCGACCTCGGCCCGTATGGCAAGCAAGTGGTGCAGTTCTACACTCAGACCAAGACCGTCACCAGTCGCTGGTTCGATGACGACAGCGTCAATGACGGCGTAAACACCACCATCAACCTGCGTTGAGGAGCCGGACATGAAGATTGCTTTTATCGGTCTGGGCAACATGGGTGCGCCGATGGCGCGCAACCTGATCAAGGCCGGCCATTCGCTGCGTTTGGTGGACCTGAACAAGACGGTGCTGGCCGAGCTTGAACAACTGGGCGGCAGCATCAGCGCGACGGCTCGCGAAGCGGCGCAAGGCGCGGAACTGGTGGTCACCATGCTGCCGGCCGCCGTGCATGTACGCAGCGTGTGGCTCGGTGAGGATGGGGTGCTGGCCGGGATCGGCCAAGGCGTGCCGGCAGTGGATTGCAGCACCATCGACCCGCAGACGGCGCGTGATGTGGCGGCGGCCGCAGTCAGACAGGGCGTCGCCATGGCCGACGCGCCGGTCTCCGGCGGTACGGGCGGGGCAGCGGCGGGGACGCTGACCTTCATGGTCGGCGCCACGCCGGAGCTGTTCGCCACCCTGCAACCGGTACTGGCGCAGATGGGCCGCAACATCGTGCATTGCGGCGAAGTCGGCACCGGGCAGATCGCCAAGATCTGCAACAACCTGCTGCTGGGGATTTCCATGGTCGGCGTCAGTGAAGCCATGGCGCTGGGGGATGCGTTGGGGATCGACACCGGCGTGCTGGCCGGCATCATCAACAGTTCCACCGGGCGTTGCTGGAGTTCGGAGATGTACAACCCGTGGCCGGGCGTCGTCGAAACGGCACCGGCCTCGCGCGGCTACACCGGTGGTTTTGGTGCCGAGCTGATGCTCAAGGACCTGGGACTGGCCACGGAAGCGGCGCGTCAGGCGCACCAGCCGGTGGTGCTCGGTGCGGTGGCCCAGCAGTTGTACCAGGCGATGAGCCAGCGCGGGGAGGGTGGCAAGGACTTCTCGGCGATCATCAATGGTTATCGCAAACCGCAGTAAAAACTGTGGGAGCGGGCTTGCTCGCGAAGTGGTTTTTCAGTCGATGTTGATAGTGACTGACACTCCCTCTTCGCGAGCAAGCCCGCTCCCACAGGTTCCAGCATCTGCATTTACCGGGAAATCACGTCGGGTGATTCCCCGGTTTTTTTGCCTTCAGGCAAACACGAAATACTTGCGCACGGTTTCGACCACTTCCCAGGTGCCTTTCATCCCCGGCTCGATGACGAAAATATCACCGGCACGCAGATGGATCGGCTCTTTGCCTTCCGGGGTGATGATGCAGTAACCCTCGCGAAAGTCGCAGTATTCCCACTTCACATATTCCACGTACCACTTGCCCGGTGTGCAGATCCAGGTGCCCATGATCTTGCTGCCGTCTTCGCTGGTGTAGGCGTTGAGGTTGACGGTGTGCGGATCGCCTTCGAGTTTTTCCCATTTGCAGGCGTCGAGCACGGGCAGCGGGTGAGTGTCGCGAAGAACGGTAATCGGTGCGTTGGCGGTCATGATGACTCCGGACAGGGGTGGGGAAGCTGAGGACGCATCCTGACCCGCTTGGCCCGCTCCGAGTTGTCTGTGCTCGACATCGAGGTGTCCAGAAACGCGCACTCCCACAGGAATACCGCCACAAAAAAGCCCCGGCATTCAGGGAGTGCCGGGGCTTTGTTTTACAGGGTTACTGGGTGACCGGCAGGTTTCGCTGCCGGGCGATGCGCAACCGGTAGCAAGCGTAGATCAGCAGCACCCACACCGGCATGGCGTACACCGAGGCACGGACTGGCGGAATCATCCAGATGACCCAGATGATCACCGCCATGAACGCCAGGCACAGGTAATTGGTGTACGGCGACCAGAAGGCCTTGAAGCCCGGCACCACGCCGCGCTGGGTCATGGCCTTGCGGAATTTCAGGTGGGTCAGGCTGATCAGCGCCCAGTTGATCATCAACGAGGCCACCACCAGGGCGAACAGCAATTCCAGCGCTTCATGCGGTGCGAGGTAATTGACCACCACGGCCAGCAGGGTGATCAGCGCCGACACGCCCAGTGCCAGCAGCGGCACGCCTTGCTTGTTCAGCTTCATCAGCACCTTGGGGGCATCGCCTTGCTCGGCCAGGCCGTAGAGCATGCGGCTGTTGCAGTACACGCCGCTGTTGTAGACCGAGAGCGCGGCAGTGAGCACCACGAAGTTGAGGATCTGCGCGGCGGTGTCGCTGCCGATCAGGGCGAAGATCTGAACGAACGGGCTGCCGCTGTAGGCATCGCCCGAGGCGCCCAGTGTTTCCAACAGTTGGTCCCACGGGTACAGCGACAGCAGCACGGTGAGTGCGCCGACGTAGAAGATCAGTACCCGGTAGACCACCTGGTTGATGGCCTTGGGAATGACTTTCCTCGGTTCGCTGGCCTCGGCCGCAGTGATGCCGACCAGTTCCAGGCCACCGAAGGAGAACATGATGAAGGCCATCGCCATCAGCAAGCCGTTGGTGCCGTTGGGGAAGAACCCGCTGTGGCTCCACAGGTTGCTCACCGACGCTTGCGGGCCGCCGGTGCCGCTGAACAGCATGTAGCAGCCCAGGGCGATCATGCCGATGATGGCCACGACCTTGATGATGGCGAACCAGAATTCCATCTCGCCGAAGACTTTGACGTTCAGGCAGTTGATCAGGTTGACCAGCACGAAGAACGCCGCCGCGCTGACCCAGGTCGGCACCTCCGGCCACCAGAACTGTATGTATTTGCCGACCGCCGTCAGTTCGGCCATGCCCACCAGCACGTATAGCACCCAGTAGTTCCAGCCGGACAGGAAACCGGCAAAACCGCCCCAGTAATTGTGCGCGAAGTGGCTGAACGAGCCGGCCACCGGTTCCTCGACAATCATCTCACCCAGTTGGCGCATGATCAGGAACGCGATGAAACCGGCAATCGCGTAGCCGAGGATCATCGACGGCCCGGCAGACTTGAGCACGCCGGCGGAGCCCAGGAACAGCCCCGTGCCAATCGCACCGCCCAATGCGATCAATTGAATGTGGCGATTTTTCAACCCGCGCTTGAGCGTGGGCTGTTGCAAGATGTCGTCCGCCATTGCGTTCCCTTGTGGTGATGGCCAGGCCTGATTTTTCAAAGCGCAGATATTACGCCTGGTCGCTTGTTTGTAATACCGTTCCGGCGCTGCGCAACGCCACCAGCAAGGCTTTCGCATAACCGGGCAGGCCATCGAACGAACGGGCGCAGAGCAGCAGTCTGCGTTGCGCCCAGTCTTCCTTCAGGGCCACGCACTTGAAGGGCAGCCCGGTGCCCCGTCGCTGGATCGCCACCTGCGGCACGATGGCCAGGCCGGCACCGCGCGCGACCATGCGCATCACCCCGTCAAAGCCTTCCGCACGGATACGGATCGACAGGCGCGCCCCCGCGTGCAGCGCCTGTTCTTCGAGGTACACCGCCAGCGCGCTGTTGGCGCCCAGGCCCACGAAGTCGTAGGGCAGGGCGTCGCCGAACGCAGGGGCGGGCGCGTTCGCCAAGGGATGGTCGGGCGGCATGATCAGCACCAGAGGATCATCGCGAAACGGCTGGGTCACCAGGCCATGGGTGTCCACGGCGTCGGAGACGATGCCCAGGTCCGCTGCCCCCTGGCGCAGTGCGTGAACGATGCGCAGGCTGGGCATTTCCTGCAGGTCGATGTCGAGGTTGGGGTGCTGGCAGAGGAAGTCGGCCAGCACTTCCGGCAGGTGCTCGGTGATCGCCGTGGTGTTGCACAGCAGGCGTACCTGGCCTTTGACGCCTTTGGCGTACTCGGCCAGGTCCTGTTGCATGCGCTCGGCGTGTTGCAGCAAAAGCCGTGCGTGGTGCGCCAGGGCTTTTCCCGCCGGCGTGGGCGTGACACCGCGCCGGCCGCGCTGGAGAAAATCGATGCCCAGCGAGGCTTCCATGGCGCGGATCCGCGCGCTCGCCGCCGCCAGGGACAAATGGCTGCGCGCGGCACCGGCGGTGATGTTGCCGGTGTCGAGGATGTTGAGGTAGAGGCGCAGGTCGGTGAGGTCGAAGTGCATGGTTGCAGCCTTTGGAGGTGTGTTGTCTGTTCGGCCCTCATCGCGGGCATCTTTTGTGGGACTGCAATTCGATTACCACTGGAAACCCTGTAGGAGCGGGCTTGCCCGCGATGGGGCCAGTGCTGCTACTCAATTATTCAGCCTCTGCCACAGCAAGAGCCACCCTCAGTATATGGCAGATTTCCACCGCGCTCATCCAGGCTCAGGATAGGCACCATGAACACACTCCTCGCGTACTACCAAAACCTCGGGCTGGCCCTGTCGCTGCTGGTCATCGCCACTTTTCTGGTGGCCGGCATGATCAAGGGCGTGATTGGCCTCGGACTGCCCACCATCGCCATGGGCTTGCTCGGCCTGGCTATGGCACCGTCGCAGGCTGCGGCGCTGTTGATCATTCCCGCGACGTTGACCAACGTCTGGCAACTGGCCTTTGGTGGGCATCTGCGCGGGCTGGTGAAACGGCTGTGGCCGATGCTGCTGGCGATCTTCATCGGCACGGGGGCGGGCACCTTATGGATTGGCATGGCCGGTGGGCATTGGGTGGTGCGCGGGTTGGGGGCGGCGCTGCTGCTTTATGCGCTGAGCGGTCTGTTTCTGCCGACCCTTCGCGTCGGTGCTGGTGCCGAACGCTGGCTCGGTCCGCTGTGCGGCGTGCTGACCGGCGTGATCACCTCGGCCACCGGCGTGTTCGTGATTCCGGCGGTGCCGTATCTGCAGGCACTGGGCTTGAACAAGGATGAGCTGGTGCAGGCGCTGGGCCTGTCGTTCACTGTCTCGACCCTCGCCCTCGCCGCCGGCCTGTTGTGGCGCGACGCGTTGGGCGGGGGCGAGTTGAGTGCGTCAATGCTGGCGCTGATTCCGGCGGTGCTGGGCATGTGGCTGGGCCAGTGGCTGCGTCAGCGGATCAGCGCCCCGTTGTTCAAACGGGTATTTTTCATCGGTCTGGGTTGCCTCGGTGCCCACCTGCTGATCAGCGGGTAGCGGACGACGGGCTGAGCATGTCGATGGCGCGGATTTCGAAATCCCGCTCCAGGTACGCCTCACGGTGTTCCAGAAACTGCTTCATGTGCGGCAGGTTCGAGTGCACATCGAGGTGTGCCTGGGTTTCCCAGACCTCGAAGAAGATAAACAGCGTCGGGTCCTGCTGATCGCGCAGCATGTGGTACTCGATGCAGCCGGGCTCGGCGCGGCTGGCCTCCACGTAGCTGCGGAAGAACGCTTCAAAGGCGTCGGATTTTTCCGGGCGGGTCTTGGCGTGCAGGATGAAACCCTGGCGTCCACTCATCAAACATCTCCTCAGGCTTAGAATGGCCAAGAGTTTATGGCAACAATCAATCATGAATTCGTGCGTATTGGTCAAATGAGTTTTGTGCGATCACGGCTTGGTCCGCGCGAGCCGGGTCGCTAATCTGCCGCCATCCGATTTTTGACCCTTTCGAGAGAACCCATGAAAAAAGTCCTGTTGCTCAATGGTGGCAAGAAATTCGCTCACTCCGATGGCCGCTACAACGCCACCTTGCATGAAACGGCACTGAGCGTGCTGGATCGCGGTGGCTTCGACGTGAAGACCACCTTCATCGACGAAGGCTACGACGTTGCCGAAGAAGTGGCCAAATTCCTCTGGGCCGACGTGATCATCTATCAGATGCCGGGCTGGTGGATGGGCGCGCCGTGGACCGTGAAAAAGTACGTCGATGAAGTGTTCACCGAAGGCCACGGCAGCCTTTACGCCAGCGATGGCCGCACCCGTTCCGACGCTTCGCAGAAGTACGGCAGCGGTGGCCTGGTGCAGGGCAAGCAATACATGTTGTCGCTGACCTGGAACGCGCCACAGCAGGCGTTCGACGACCCGACCGACTTTTTCGAAGGCAAGGGCGTGGACGCCGTGTACTTCCCGTTCCACAAGGCCAACCAGTTCCTGGGCATGACCGGCCTGCCGACCTTTCTGAGCGTCGACGTGATGAAGCGTCCGAACATCGAGGGCGATATCGCACGTTACGAGCAGCATCTGGCCGAGGTGTTCGATCTCAAGGCTTGAGGTTCCTTTTGCCCCTCATCCAGCTACTATCAAGCCAGTCTTGAGTGAGGGGCCTTTGTGAAAGCCAGATCCGATGAGTTGCAGATTTTCGTCTGCGTGATTGAGTGCGGGTCGATTTCGGCGGCGGCCGAGCAGGTCGGGCAAACGCCTTCAGCGGTCAGCCGCACGCTGTCGCGGCTGGAGGCCAAGCTCGACACCACCCTGATCAACCGCACCACGCGGCGCATGGACTTGACCGAGGAGGGCAAGTATTTCTTCGAACACGCCAAGCTGATTCTCGATCAGATGGACGAGCTCGAAGATCGCCTGTCCTCGCGTCAGCAAACCCCGTCCGGGCGTTTGCGCATCAACGCCGCCTCGCCCTTCATGCTGCACGCCATCGTGCCGCACATCGACGAATTCCGAACGCGGTACCCGGACATCCAGCTGGAACTCAACAGCAATGACCTGATCATTGACCTGCTGGAACAAAGCACCGACATCGCGATTCGCATCGGCACCCTGGCCGACTCGACCCTGCACGCCCGCTCACTGGGTTGCAGCCCGCTGCACATCGTCGCCAGCCCCGCTTACCTTGAACGACACGGCACGCCCCTGGTGGTCGAGGAATTGAGCAGCCATGCGTTGCTCGGCTTCACCCACAACGAAGGCCTCAACCAGTGGCCATTACGTCATGTGCATGGCGATCGTTGGCCGATCCAGGCGGCGCTCGGCGCCTCCAGTGGCGAGACGATCCGCCACCTGGCCCTCCACGGCCAGGGCATTGCCAGCCTGTCGCATTACATGACCATCGACGACATTCGCGCCGGGCGCCTGAAAGTGCTGCTGGCGGATTTCAACAGCGGCTACCGTCAGCCGATCAACGCGGTGTACTACCGCAACTCGCAACTGGCCCTGCGCATTCAATGTTTCCTGGATTTCATCCAGGGCAAGCTGGCCCTGTATGCGAGTTCGGAGTTCAAGGACTGATTCGTGATCCCTGCGCAAGATTGAATTGGGTCAATGGGGATTTTTCGTCCGTGAGGTCGCCGGGATACTGGTGGCATCAATGACTGACGCAGGGAGATTCCCCATGAATGTTTTCGTCACCGGCGCGGCCGGTTTCATTGGCGGTTCCATCGCCACCGGCCTGATCCGTGCCGGCCACAGCGTCACCGGTCTGGTGCGCAGCAGCGAACAGGCCAGCGAGCTGAGCGCCCTGGGCATCACCCCGGTGATCGGCACCCTCGACGACAGCGCCCTCCTGGCGCAACAGGCCCGTGCGGCCGACGCGGTGATCAACGCCGCCAGCAGCGATCATCGCGGCGCGGTGCAAGCCTTGCTCGACGCCCTGCGCGGTTCGCAGAAAGTGTTCCTGCACACCAGCGGTTCGAGCATTGTCGGTGACGCGTCGGGTGGCCAGGCCGGCGACGCGATCTACTACGAAGACACACTGCCGGAACCGACGGCGGACAAGGCGGCGCGGGTCGCCATCGACAACCTGATCCTTGCGGCGGCGAAGGACGGCGTGAACTCGGCAGTGATCTGCAACACGCTGATCTACGGCCACAGCCTGGGCGTCAAGCGCGACAGCGTGCAACTGCCGCGCCTGCTGAAACAGGCGCGCAAAAGCGGGGTGGTGCGCCATGTCGGCAGCGGCCGAAATATCTGGTCCAACGTGCACATTGAAGACGTGGTGGCGCTGTACCTGCTCGCGCTGACGAAAAACGTACCGGGCACCTTCTACTTCGTGGAAAGCGGTGAAGCGTCGTTCATCGAGATGACCACGGCGATTGCCCAGGCCTTGAATCTGGGCGAGCCCCAGGACTGGCCGCTGAAAGACGCCGAAGCCGAGTGGGGTTACGAAATGGCCAACTATGGCCTGGGCTCCAACAGCCGGGTGCGTGGCAAGCAGGCGCGCGAGTTGCTGGGCTGGGTGCCGAAGCGTACTTCGGTGGTGGAGTGGATTCGGGACGAGATGGTGTGAGTTCGCTTTAAACCGCGTCATCGTTCATCGCGGGCAAGTCGAATCGTCGCACCGCCGCTCCCACAGGTTTTTGCAGTGTTAATCAATTTGCATTCACACCAACGATCCCTGTGGGAGCGGCGGTGCGACGATTCGACTTGCCCGCGATGGCATTCCTGAACTCACCGAAACTGGCCGAGCTGCCCGCAACCCCGTAACATCCGCACATTCTTTTCGTGACACTTGCCTGCGGCCCCCCATGAAACCCAAAAATCTACGCGCCGATGTCCTGGCCGGCCTCACCACGTCTTTCGCTTTGCTCCCCGAGTGCATCGCCTTCGCGCTGGTGGCCCATCTCAACCCGCTGATGGGCCTGTACGGCGCCTTCATCATCTGCACCCTGACGGCGCTGTTCGGCGGTCGGCCGGGCATGGTGTCCGGCGCGGCCGGGTCGATGGCGGTGGTGATCGTCGCGCTGGTGGTGCAGCACGGCGTGCAGTATTTACTGGCCACCGTGCTGCTCGGTGGTTTGATCATGCTGGCGTTCGGGCTGTTGAGGCTGGGCAAGCTGGTGCGGATGGTGCCGCATCCGGTGATGCTCGGCTTCGTCAACGGCCTGGCGATCATCATTGCGCTGGCCCAGCTCGAACATTTCAAGGACGGTGAAGCGTGGCTCACCGGGACGCCGTTGTACCTGATGGCGGGGCTGGTGGCGCTGACCATGGTGATCGTCTATGTGTTGCCGCGCCTGACCCGTGCCGTGCCGCCGGCGCTGGTGGCGATTCTCGGCGTCGGGCTGGCGGTGTACCTGCTGGGCTTGCCGACGCGCACCCTGGGCGACATGGCGCACATCGCCGGCGGCTTGCCGACGCTGGCATGGCCAGATATCCCCTGGACGCTCGACACCCTGCGCATCATCGTCCCTTACGCGATCCTGATGGCATTGGTGGGCCTGCTGGAAACCCTGCTGACCCTCAACCTGACCGACGAAATTACCGAGACCCGCGGCTTCCCGGATCGCGAATGCGTGGCGCTGGGGGCGGCGAACATGGTTTCCGGCGTGTTCGGCGGCATGGGTGGCTGCGCAATGATCGGCCAGACGGTGATCAACCTCAGCTCCGGCGGTCGCGGCCGGTTGTCCGGCGTGGTGGCGGGCGTGCTGATCCTGCTGTTCATCCTGTTCCTGTCGCCGCTGATCGAACGCATCCCATTGGCGGCGCTGGTGGGGGTGATGTTCGTGGTGTCGCAGCAGACCTTCGCCTGGGCTTCGCTGCGGGTGGTGAACAAGGTGCCGCTGAATGACGTGCTGGTGATCGTCGCGGTGACCGTGATCACGGTATTTACCGATCTGGCCACCGCCGTGCTCTGCGGGATCATCATCGCCGCGCTCAATTTCGCCTGGCAGCAGGCGCGCGAGTTGTACGCCGACAGTCACCTCGAAGCCGACGGCGGCAAGCTGTACCTGCTGCATGGCACGCTGTTCTTCGCCTCGACCACGCCCTTTCTCAACCAGTTCGACCCCGCCAACGACCCGGCCGTGGTGACGATCGACTGCCGCCACCTGAGCTTCGTCGACTACTCGGCCATCGCCGCGCTCAAGACCCTGCGCGAGCGCTACGCCAAGGCCGGCAAGCACCTGCGGGTGCTGCATCTGTCCGAGCGCTGCAAGAAGCTGCTCAAGCGGGCGCGGGTGAGTCACGATTGATGATTCCTGATCCGCTAACCCTGTAGGAGCGAGCATGCTCGCGATGGCGGTGTGTCAGTAAAAAACACCCTGACTGATACACCGCCATCGCGAGCAAGCCCGCTCCCACAGGTAATATGCCGATCATGATCGGGTTATGAAAATCCACCCCCCTGATTTTCATAACCCTCACCCCGCCATACCCCTGCGCGACAACCCTTACCCCTGTACGAAAATTACTTTCACCTCGTTTGAAAATCGTGTTCCGAAATGTTTTAAGAGTTTCACAAAACTTTCGACGTGACCCTTTCGAGGAGTACCGCATGACCCTGTCCTTCGGCTATTGGCTGCTGGTGTATGCCGCCATCGCGATCATTGCGCTGATCGTGCTGATCGCCCGTTATCGACTCAATCCCTTCATTGTCATCACTCTGGTTTCCATCGGCCTGGCGCTGGTCGCAGGCATGCCGGCGTCCGGTGTGGTCGGCGCGTATGAGGCGGGTGTCGGCAAGACGCTGGGGCACATCGCTCTGGTGGTGGCGCTGGGGACGATGCTCGGCAAGATGATGGCCGAGTCCGGTGGCGCCGAGCAGGTGGCGCGGACACTGATCGACCGGTTCGGCGAGCGCAACGCGCACTGGGCGATGGTCTGCATCGCTTTCCTGGTCGGGTTGCCGTTGTTCTTCGAAGTCGGTTTCGTGCTGCTGGTGCCGATCGCCTTCACCGTGGCGCGGCGGGTCGGCGTGTCGATCCTGATGGTCGGCCTGCCGATGGTCGCCGGGTTATCGGTGGTCCATGCGCTGGTGCCGCCGCACCCGGCGGCGATGCTGGCAGTGCAGGCCTATCAGGCGTCGGTGGGGCAGACGTTGCTCTACGCGATTGTCATCGGCATCCCCACGGCGATCATCGCCGGCCCCGTGTACGCCAGATTCATCGTGCCGCGTATTCAGTTGCCGAGCGAAAACCCGCTGGAGCGCCAATTCCTCGACCGCGAGCCACGTGCCCGGCTGCCCGGTTTCGGCATCACCATGGCGACGATTCTGTTGCCGGTGGTGCTGATGCTGATCGGCGGCTGGGCCAACCTCCTTTCTACCCCGGGCAGCGGTTTCAACCAGTTCCTGCTGTTCATCGGCAACTCGGTGATCGCGCTGCTGCTGGCCACCTTGCTGAGCTTCTGGACCCTGGGCATCGCCCAGGGCTTCAGCCGCGAATCGATCCTCAAATTCACCAGCGAATGCCTGGCGCCGACCGCCAGCATCACCTTGCTGGTCGGCGCCGGCGGTGGCTTGAACCGAATCCTGGTGGACGCCGGCGTCACCGACCAGATTGTCAGCCTGGCCCATGAATTTCACCTGTCGCCGTTGATCATGGGCTGGCTGTTCGCGGCGTTGATGCGCATCGCCACAGGCTCGGCGACCGTGGCCATGACCACCGCGTCGGGGGTCGTCGCGCCGGTGGCGATCGGCCTGGGTTACCCGCATCCGGAACTGCTGGTGCTGGCGACTGGCGCCGGCTCGGTGATTTTTTCCCACGTCAACGACGGTGGCTTCTGGTTGATCAAGGAATACTTCAACATGAGCGTGGCCCAGACGTTCAAGACCTGGACCGTGCTCGAGACCATCATTTCGTTGGTCGCCTTCGGTCTGACCGTGGGGCTTTCCTACCTGATTTAACCGGAGCCGTTCGTCATGGACATCCTTTATCAGATCCGCGCCCGTCAGGATTCCTTCAGTGCCGGCGAGGGGCGTATCGCCCGCCTGCTGCTCGACGACGTCGGATTTGCCTCGGCGGCCAGCCTCGATGAGCTGGCGCAGAGGGCGGAAGTCAGCACCGCGACCCTGTCGCGTTTTGCCCGCTCGGTGGGCTGCCGTGACTTGCGCGACCTGCGCCTGCAACTGGCCCAGGCCAGCGGCGTCGGCAGCCGGTTCCTCGACCCGGCCGGCACGCCGGAGCAATCGGCGTTCTACCGGCAGATCGTCGGCGACATCGAGTCGACCCTGCATCAGCACCTGTCGGCCTTCGACGAGTCGCGCTTCGCCGATGCGGTGAAACTGCTGGGCAAGGCGCGGATGATTCATGCGTTCGGCATGGGCGGCTGTTCGACCCTGTGCAGCGATGAACTGCAGGTGCGGCTGGTGCGTTTTGGCTACCCGGTGGCGGTCTGTCACGACCCGGTGATGATGCGCATCACCGCCGCCGGACTCGATGCCGGGCACGCAGTGATTGCCTGTTCGCTGACCGGCATTACCCCTGAACTGCTCGAAGCGGTGGAACTGGCGAGCAGCTACGGCGCACGGATTCTGGCCATCACCCGCGCCGACTCGCCGCTGGCGCAATTGGCCGATGTGTTGCTGCCGCTGCAAGGGGTGGAAACCTCGTTCATCTACAAACCGACGGCCGCCCGCTACGGCATGCTGCTGGCCATCGATGTGCTCGCCACCGAGCTGGCGCTGGTCAATCCTGAAGACAATCAAGAACGTCTGCGGCGGATCAAACTCGCCCTGGACGATTACCGTGGCGGCGACGATCACCTGCCGCTGGGAGACTGACATGAAGTACGACACGCTGATCCGCAATGCCCTGGTCATCGACGGCAACAATGTGCCGGGCTTTCGCGCCGACGTGGCCATTCTGGACGGCCGCATCGCGCGTATCGGCGACTTGCACGCGGACACTGCCAACGAAGACATCGACGCTGCCGGGCGTGTGCTGGCGCCGGGCTTCATCGACGTGCACACCCACGACGACACGGTGGTCATCCGTCAACCGCAGATGCTGCCCAAGCTCAGCCAGGGTGTGACCACGGTGATCGTCGGCAACTGCGGGATCAGCGCGTCGCCGGTGAACCTGAAGGGCGACCCGCCGGACCCGATGAACCTGCTGGGCAGTGCCGCCGCGTTCGTTTATCCCACCTTCGCAGATTACCGTGCGGCCGTCGAAGCGGCGAACACCACGCTGAACGTCGCGGCGCTGGTCGGGCACACGGCATTGCGCAGCAACCATCTCGACGACCTGTTTCGCACCGCCACGGCGGCTGAAATCAGCGCCATGCGCGAGCAGTTGCGGGACAGTCTTGCAGCCGGTGCCCTCGGTCTATCCACCGGCCTGGCCTACGCCAGCGCCTTCTCGGCCTCCACCGCTGAAGTGATGCAACTGACCGAAGAGCTGACGGCATTTGGCGCGGTGTACACCACCCACCTGCGCAGCGAGTTCGAGCCGGTGCTGGAGGCCATGGACGAGGCGTTCCAGATCGGCCGCCATGCGCAGTCACCGGTGATCATTTCCCACCTCAAGTGCGCGGGCGCCGGCAACTGGGGACGCAGCCCGCAACTGTTGGCGCGTCTGGAAGACGCCGCGAAAACCCACGCCGTGGGCTGCGATTGTTATCCCTACGCGGCCAGCTCTTCGACCCTGGACCTCAAGCAGGTCACCGATGCCCACCGCATCACCATCACCTGGTCGACGCCGCACCCGGAGCAGGGTGGTCGTGACCTGATGGACATCGCCGCCGAGTGGGGCGTTACGCTGTTGGAGGCCGCCCGCCAACTGCAACCGGCCGGGGCGGTGTACTACGGGATGGACGAAGCGGACGTGCGCAGAATCCTCGCGCATCCGCTGTCGATGGTCGGCTCCGACGGCTTGCCGGAAGACCCCTTTCCGCACCCGCGCCTGTGGGGGGCGTTCCCTCGGGTGCTCGGGCATTTCAGCCGCGACGTCGGACTGTTTCCCCTGCACACCGCCGTGCACAAGATGACCGGGTTGTCGGCGGCGCGGTTCGGCCTGAAGCAGCGCGGTGTCATCCGGGAAGGCCACTGGGCGGACCTGGTGTTGTTCGACCCGGCAACCGTTCGCGATGTCGCGGACTTCAATGATCCGCAACGGGCGGCCGAGGGCATCGACGGGGTGTGGGTCAACGGGGTGTTGAGTTACTGCGACGGGCAGGCCAACGGCAAACGGGAAGGGCGATTTCTGGCGCGGGAAGGGGATTTGCGTGACGGGTTCCTGTAAGGTTTCCGAGACCTGGGTCACAGTGATGGCACATTGCAATTAAAGAATGCTGGCCTGGAGCCGAAGTGCTGAGACTGGCCCTACAACAATCAAGGCCTTATCAGTCAGGGAGCAACGCAATGAGCTTCGGCAAAACCACCCCGATCCTGCGGATTTTCGACGAAAGCAAGGCCGTGGAGTTCTACGTCGATTTCCTGGGTTTCAAGATCGACTGGCAGCATCGCTTCGAGCCGAATTTCCCGCTGTACCTGCAAGTTTCCCGTGGCGAATGCGTGCTGCACCTCTCGGAGCATCACGGCGACAGCACGCCGGGTTCGGCACTGCGCATCGAGACCGATGAGCTGGAAGCGTTCCAGCAGCAATTGCTGGCCAGGGAATACAAGTTTTCGCACCCGCAGATCCAGGCGATGCCATGGGGGAGCCAGGACATGACCATTCTTGATCCGTTTGGTAATCGGTTGGTGTTCACCAACGCCATCAGCGTTTAGGACACTAACGAATGTGGGAGCGAGCCTGCTCGCGATAGCGTCAGTTCAATCAACATCGAGTTGAATGACCGTCCGCTATCGCGAGCAGGCTCGCTCCCACAGGTTCTGCGCGATTCTTACACCCGGAAGTGGCTGACCATTTCCTGCAACTGACCACCCAGACGCGCCAGCTCGACGCTGGATTTGGCGGTTTCATCGCTGGCGGCGGCGGTCTGTTCCGACACGTCGCGCACGTTGATGATGCTGCGGCTGATCTCTTCGGCCACGGCGCTCTGCTGCTCGGCAGCGGCGGCGATCTGCTGGTTCATCGACTGGATGTTGGACACCGTGCGGGTGATGTTGTCCAGGGATTCGCCGGCCTTGCGGGTCAGGGCCACGCTGCTGTCGGTCAGGGTGCGGCTGTTGTTCATCACCGTCGACACTTGCTGCGTGCCGTTCTGCAGGGCGGCCACCAGGCCTTCGATTTCCTCGGTGGACTTCTGCGTGCGCTGGGCCAGGCCCCGGACCTCGTCGGCCACCACGGCAAAACCACGGCCGGCTTCACCGGCACGCGCCGCTTCAATCGCCGCGTTGAGGGCCAGCAGGTTGGTCTGCTCGGCCACAGCCTTGATCACGTCCATGACGCTGCCGATCTTGTCGCTTTCCTGTTGCAGCACGCTCATCGCTTCAGTGGAACGCACCACTTCGCTGGCCAGGCGTTCGATCTGGGCAATGGCCTCGTTGACCACCTTGTCGCCTTCGCGTGCTTCGCCATCGGCTGCTGCGGCGGCTTGCGAGGCCTCTTCGGCATTGCGCGCGACTTCCTGCACAGTCGCAGTCATCTCGTGCATGGCGGTGGCCACCTGATCGGTCTCGATCTTCTGGCTGTTCACACCGGCGCTGGTCTGACTGGTCACGGCGGACAACTCTTCGGCCGCGCTGGCGATCTGGGTGACGCCGTCGCGGATACCGCTGATCAGGTTGCGCAGGGTCACACCCATGCGGGCGATGCCCTGTTGCAACACGCCGAGCTCGTCGCGGCGCGTCACCTTGACGTCGTGGGACAGGTCACCACCGGCGATGCGTTCGACCACGGCCAGGGTATCGCGCAGTGGGCCGGTGATCTGACGGGTGATGATCACGGCGGCAATCACGCCCACCAGCAGGGCCAGCAGCGTGCTGATCAGTTGCAGGGTGCGCGCCTGGGCGCTTTCGGCGTCGCGGCGATCAAGCTGGATCTGGTACAGCTGCTCGCTGAGGCTGACGATCGTGTTGCCCTGATCGGTCATTTCCTTGCGGGCCTGCACCACATCGTTGTTGGTGACTTTGTAGGCGAGCACCGCGGTGCGGTAGTCGGTCAACGCTTTTTCCAGCTTGCGCAGGGCGTCCTGCTGAGTGGTCGCGAAATGCTTGTTGAGCAGTTCCAGGCTGCCCACGGCCGCGTTGAGCTGGTTGGCAGCTTTCTGCTCGGTCTCGGCGTTGACGGCGGCGGTGTAACCGCGCACTTCGTAGCGCGCCAGGATGAAGGCTTCCTTGGCGGCGGTGATGGCCTGGAATTGCTCGAAGCGCTCATCGCTCAACGGCATCTGCTGCACTTCGGCGATGATGGCATTGATCAGCGAGTGCGCCGTTTGTGCGTTGGCGGTCATGACTTCGCGCGCCGAGTTGCCGGCTCGGTAGGCACCGCGCATTTTTTCCAGGGACACCCGGTAAGCGGCGATGAGCGAGGCTTGCTCGTTGAGCAGCTTGAGGTTTTCCGGGCTCTTGAATTTATCCAGCACGGCTTTCTGTTGCGCAGCAAACGCATCGAGGTTGACCTGCACGTTCTGCGCGGTGGTTTCGTCGCCGTTGGCCAGCATGTATTGCAGGCGGGCCACGCGCAGCTTGGTCAGGCTGGCGTTGAGCTGCGTGATGTCACTCATCCAGTTGCTGCGGTCGATCAGGCTGCCCATGCTCGTCCAGCCCGTCAGGGCCAGGACGCCGGTCAGTAGCAGAACCAGGCCAAAGCCCAGGCCCAGTTTCATGTTCATGCTGATGTTGCCGAACCAGCTATTCATCAAATTCCTCCAGGAACGTTTGCGCTGTAGTCGTCGGTTGGCTGGAAGATTGTTGTTTTTCGTAGCCAAAAAATGTGTAGCAGGCCTGTATCGGCAGCAAGTGCTGGAGCTGAAAGGTTTTGTCGGCGGAATCTGTAACAACGTTTGAGGCGGGCGGCAGCAGCGGTTCTGGGCGCATACCGGCGGGTGCAGTGTCGGGCTTGTTGCGAGGACGCCCGCACACGGCAGAAGGCGCGTTTTGCGGACAAAAAAAAGCCCGCGGGAGGGCGGGCAAACCGTAGTTTCTTGAATGAGCGAGGGCAATGTACCGCTTGGTAGGCGGCGGTGGGGTGAAGAAAAATTTAACTGTGGCGCAACTTCAGCCTCTGGATGCCAGCGCTACATTCAATTAATCGATACATCGTTTCAGTGCTTGTGATCGACTATGCTGGTTGCCTGCCATACATTACGGGGCAGGAGATTTAGATCGTCAAATTAATGGCGATCAATCGTCAATGCGGTGACTATGGAGTCATACAGACAAACTATTGACAGTTTGCGCCTCGTCTACCATCATCTGCGCCGCTCGTATGGCATACCGCCATAAAGTCGTCATTCTCAAAAGTTACTTTGAACCTTTAAAATCTCGTTGATGTCACATCGCCCATACCGAAGGGCTAAGTGCCATCAACCTGGTGACCTGTCCCATGGGCCACTGTTTTACGGACGTTTCATTCGCAGTGTCCGATTGAATCTTCAGGAAGAAACTTCATGCTTGATGGACGAATACTGGTTACCGGCGGCGCGGGATTCATTGGTTCGCACCTGGTAGAAGCATTGCTGGGCAAGGGCTGCAAGGTTCGCGTTCTGGACAACCTGTCGACCGGGAAGGTCGGCAACCTGCCGGTTGGCAATGCCAACCTGAACCTCGTGGTCGGCGATGTCGCGGACAGTGTCGTGGTCGAGCAGGCCATGCGTGACTGCACCGCGGTCGTGCACTTGGCCGCCGTGGCCTCGGTCCAGGCGTCGGTGGATGATCCGGTCGCCACCCATCAAAGCAATTTCGTCGGCACCCTCAATGTGTGCGAGCACATGGCCAAGGCCGGGATCAAGCGCGTGGTGTTCGCTTCCAGCGCGGCCATCTACGGCAACAATGGCGAAGGCACGGCCATTGACGAAGACACGCCCAAATCTCCGTTGACGCCCTATGCCGCCGACAAGCTGGCCAGCGAGTATTACCTGGACTTCTATCGCCGCGAGCATGGCCTGGAACCGGTGATCCTGCGTTTCTTCAACATCTTCGGTCCGCGTCAGGACCCGTCCTCGCCGTACTCCGGCGTGATCAGCATCTTCACCGAGCGCGCCATGGCCGGTAAACCGGTGGCCATTTTTGGCGACGGCGAACAAACCCGTGACTTCGTTTACGTTCAGGACCTTGTCAGTATTCTCGTACAGGCCGTGGAAGCAAACGAACCGCGCCCCGGTGCGGTGAATGTCGGGCTCAGTCGCTCCACCAGCCTCAACGACCTGATCGCCGAACTGGGTAACGCCACCGGCACGGCGTTGACGGTGAGCTACCAGGCGGCGCGGCAAGGCGACATACGCCACTCGCGCGCTGACAACACTCGTCTGCTGGAGCGCTTCACGCTCCCTGCACCGACCTCCATTGGCGATGGTTTGGCGCAATTGCTGCGCAGCTTGTAAAGCCTGCCCGCCCAGAGTTCAGACGTCCGAGCAGTATCAGTTCAGTCATTCAAGAGTGGATTATGGAAATCGTTTTTCGCAGGCCGCGCGTCCGCGCGGTGGCCAAGCGGCTGTTTGCTGCTCTGGCGCTTTTCGCCAGCGGACCCTCTGTCCAGGCATCAACCTTGCCGCAACCGGCCAGCGTGGCGTTCTGGTACGCCGACCAACCGCCGCTGTCCGAGCTGGCGCAGTTCGACTGGTCGGTGGTCGAGCCGGGGCACATGACGTCCGGCGACGTCAAAACCCTTCGTGAGCTGGGCAGTCATCCCTTCGCCTACGTGTCCATCGGCGAGTTCGACGGCAACAAGGCTGAAATCGACAAGGCCGGACTGCGCAAGGCGATCAGCCCGGTGCGTAACGACTCCTGGAACAGTCAGGTCATGGACCTGACCGCGCCGGCCTGGCGCGAACACCTGCTCGGTCGCGCCAAGGCCTTGCAGGCGCAGGGTTATGACGGGCTGTTTCTCGACACCCTCGACAGCTTCCAGTTGTTGCCGGAAGGCTCCCGGGAAGCGCAGCGCCAGGCGCTGGCCAGCCTGCTGCGCGAAATGCACAAGCGTCAGCCCACGCTGAAACTGTTCTTCAACCGTGGTTTCGAAGTGCTGCCGGAGCTGGACGGTGTCGCGTCTGCTGTGGCCTTCGAATCCCTGTATGCCGGTTGGGATGCCGCTGCCAAGCGTTATCGCCCGGTGCCGGAAGCCGACCGCCAGTGGCTGCTGGGCCAACTGCAGCCGCTGCGTGCCAAAGGCATTCCGCTGGTGGCCATCGACTACCTGCCGCCGGAGCGCCGCGACGAAGCGCGCAAGCTGGCCAAGCGCTTGCGCGATGAAGGTTTCATTCCCTTCATCAGCACGCCGGAGCTGGATTCGATCGGCCTGAGCAACATCGAAGTGCAGCCGCGCCGCATTGCCTTCGTCTACGACGAGCGCGAAGGCGCGCTGGAAGACAACGGCGGGCACACCGTGCTCGGTGGCCTGCTCGAATACCTGGGCTATCGCGTCGACTACATTCCCGCCAGCAGCGCCATGCCGGGTTACCGGTTCAGTGGTTTGTACGCCGGTGTCGTCACCTGGATGACCAGTGGTCCACCGCAGGACGCCCCGGCCTTCAACCGCTGGATCACCGCACGCCTGGATGAACAGGTGCCCGTGGTGTTTTTCAGCGGCCTTCCGGTCGAGGACAAGTTGCTGCTCAAGCGCATGGGCCTCAAGCGCGAAGCACCCCCGGGCGTGCAGCCGCTGACCATCACCCACCAGGACAAGGCGCTGATCGGCGCCTTCGAAGCGCCGGTGCAGCCACGCTCCCGTGACCTGACGGCGGTTTCGGTATTGCCCAACGGACCCAAGCCGGTGTTGTCGTTGACCAACGCCAGTGGCGAGGTGTTCACCCCGGTCGTCACCGCCAAGTGGGGCGGTCTGGCGCTCGCACCTTATCTGCTGGAGGCGAACAACGAGCGCAGTCGCTGGATCATCGATCCACTCGCGTTCCTGCAAACCAGCCTGCAACTACCTGAGCAACCGCGCCCGGACACCACCACCGAAAACGGTCGGCGAGTCGCCACCGTGCACATCGATGGCGACGGTTTCCCTTCCCGCGCCGAAGTACGGGGTACGCCTTACGCCGGGCGTCATACCCTGGACGATTACATCAAGCCCAACCCGTTCCTGACCTCGGTGTCGATCGTCGAGGGTGAGATTTCACCGCGCGGCATGTTCCCGCACCTGGCCCGCGAACTGGAGCCTATTGCCCGCGAAATTTTCGCCAACCCGAAAGTCGAAGTGGCCACGCACACCTTCAGCCACCCGTTTTTCATGCAGCCGGACAAAGCGCTCAAGCGCGAAAATTTTCACCCCGAATACGGCATGAACATGGCCATTCCGGGCTACGGCAAGATCGATTTTCGCCGGGAGATTTTCGGCTCGCGCGACTACATCAACCAGAACCTCACCACCCCGGAAAAACCGGTGAAGATGGTGTTCTGGCCAGGTGATGCGCTGCCTTCGGCCTCGACCCTGAAGCTGGCGTATGACGCCGGGCTGAAAAACGTCAACGGCGCAGAAACCATGATGACCAAGGCCAACCCATCGCTGACGGGGTTAAACCCCTTGCTGCGCCCCACCGAAGGCGGCTTGCAGTATTACGCGCCGGTCATCAATGAGAACCTGTTCACCAACCTGTGGAAAGGCCCGTACTACGGTTTCCGCGAAGTGATCGACACCTTCGAATTGACCGACAGCCCGCGTCGCCTGCGTGGCTTGCACCTCTATTACCATTTCTACTCCAGCACCAAGCAGGCCTCGATCAAGGCCATGCACGAGATCTACGGTTTCATGCGCGACCAGCATCCACTGTCGCTGTGGATGAGTGATTACATCGATCGTCTGCACGGCCTGTACCAGGCCAGCCTGGCGCGTACCGCCGACGGTGCCTGGCAGATTCGCGGGATGGACGCCTTGCGCACCGTGCGCCTGGACCCGCAAATGGGTTGGCCGGACCTGCTGCGCTCGCAAGGCATCGCCGGCGTGCGCGACTTGCCGCAAGGGCGCTACGTGCACTTGAGCAGTGATCGCGCCTTGCTGGTC
Source organism: Pseudomonas fluorescens (assembly GCF_041354075.1). GTDB lineage: Bacteria > Pseudomonadota > Gammaproteobacteria > Pseudomonadales > Pseudomonadaceae > Aquipseudomonas > Aquipseudomonas fluorescens_CE. Next base: position 34,949 of record NZ_JARZGC010000012.1, read on the forward strand.
CTGCGTCCCGACCGCGACGAACGCCCCGCGCTGGAGGAAGCCAACCTGCCGCTGGTGGAGTGGCAGTACCTGGATGACAAGCGCGTGAGCTTCGGGTTCGCCGGCCAGTTCGATCTGACCTTCTCCGTGCGCTCGTCCACAGCGTGCCGGGTCGAAGTCGACGGGCAGCGTTTTGCAGGCAAGGCGGCGGCCGGCCTGTGGACTTTCCAATTATCCATGAAGCAGGTGAGTCATGCTCAACTCGTCTGCAACTAATTCGCCGTCCGGCAACAAGCCGGATAAAAACAAACGCCTGCTCAATCCCTGGGCCCTGGGCGTGGTGGCCGTGGCCGTGGGTGGCCTGTTATGGGCGACCTTCCAGCGCGAAGAAACTTTCCAGCCCGATGGTCGCGAGCCGGACGCCGTTTCCGCCAACTACGCCGAGCTGTTGCTGGCGGCGCACCCGGACGACGATCGCCTGCGCCTGCAACTGATCGACCTGCTGATGCGTCTCGGTGAGCTGGACAAGGCCCGGCAGTATCTGGAAGCGTGGCCGACACCGCAGCCCGAAACCCAGGCGTATTACCGTGTCGAACTCGACGCACGGGCTGCCGCTGTCGCCAACGACCTGATTGCACAACGCGCCCTGGTGGAGCGGCTGGGCAGTTTCGATCACCGCAAGCTGCCTGTGCCCTTGTTGCAGAATCTGGCCAAGCTGGCGCTGGAGCTGCAGGCGCCGGTGTATGCCGCGACGGTCTTCGAAGAGATTGCCGAGCGTGATCCGGCGCTGCGCGAGCAATCGTTGAAGTCCGCCGCGCAGTGGCACATGGCAGGCGAGGAACCGAGCCGGGCCGCCGATATCTACCTGCAATTGCTGCGCAGCGCCGAGCCGGGGGAGCGCCGTGAGTACGCGCAACTGGCGTTCGACAGCCTGCTGTCTGCCGGTCGCGACGACCAGGCCGCGCAGGTGCTGTCCGACGCGTTGCCGCTGCTCGACAACCCGCAAACCGACGCCCCCTGGTTGCAACAGGGTGTGGACGTGGCGGTGGCCACCAAGCGTTTCGAGCTGGCGCAGCGCCTGCTCGATCAATGGCGCACCTTGCAGCCGGACAACCCGCTGATCGCGCCGAAGGAATTCCACGTGCGCCTGGCCATTGGTGACCTGGCGGGCGCCTGGGAAACCGGCCAGCAGTTGGCCGATGAGGACATGAACGATCCGGCGTTGCTCGAACAGATGGCGCACCTGGGTGAGTGGCGTGGCGAGCCTGCGGCGGCGCTCGGTTACTGGATTCGCCTGTTGGCGATCCAGGAGAAACCCGAGACCCGCGAGCATGCCTGGCGTCTGGCGAGCCAGCAGTTCGACTTCGATCGCTCGATTCCGTTGCTGGCCGAGATCATGCAGCAGCGTGCGCTCACCGACGTCGAACTCGATGCGCTGATCTACGGCCACGAATCGCGCGGCACGCCGGAGCAGGCCGAAGCCTGGTTGCATGCCTACCTGCGCAAGTATCCGTCGCACCGCCTGGCGTGGACGCGCTTGCTGCAGAACCTGGAAAACACCGGGCAGTTTGCAGCCAAGGCCGAAGTGTTCGAAGCCTACGACAAACGCTTCAAGCTGACCTCCGCCGAGCAGGTGGACTGGGCGAACACCTACCTCAAGATGTTCGATAACCAGGCCGCGTGGAGTGTGGTGCAGGCGGCTGACGACTCCATCAAGGATCCCGAGTACTGGCACACCCGTGCGTCACTCGCCTGGGAGCTGGAGCGTGACGAAGACTTGCGCGTGTCCCTGGAAAAACTGCTGACCCTCAACGGCAAGCTCACCAGCGGCGACGAGAGCCAGTTGATTACCCTGTACCGCGTCGAAAACCCGCAGCGCGCCCTGGCCCTCATGATTGCCAGCTGGGAGCGTGGCCGCGATCCGCAGCGTCTGGTCGAGGCCTTGCAGCAGGCTCAGGAGCTTGGCGAATGGCCGCAAGTGATTGCGCTGCTGGACGATGCCAAGCAATTCCCCGACGCCTATGAGCAATCCCAGGTATTGGCCGTGCGCGCCGCCTTGGCCGCCCAGCAGGGCCAGCCAGCCGAAGCCGAGCGCCTGTACCTGTTGGGGTTGTCGAAGTTTCCGGACGACAACGTGTTCCGCGAGCGCCTGATGTGGCTGTACGTCGATCAGCTCGACTCGGCCAAACTCAAGCCGTTGCTCAGCCAGTGGCGAGCGCGGGCCCGTGAGGATCGCCTGTTGTGGTTGCCGTTTGCCAGTGCCAGTCAGTTGCTCGGTCGCGACAGCGAAGCCCTGGCCTGGTACCGCATGTACCTCAAGGGCAGCCCGAATGACTGGCTGGTGCGTTCGGCGTACGCCGACGCCCTGGACAGCGCCGGTTACCAGGACGCCGCCCAACGCTTGCGCCTGCAGCTGTTGCGCAGCCCGGAAGTGGAAAACATTCAGCCAACTTCCCAGCGCTACGCGGTCTGGTTGCGCCTGATGGCCAGCAGCTTTTCGCCACGCAAGGCGCAGCAGGAAGTGCTGCGCTGGAAGGACGGTTCGCCTGCCATGCTGCAGTTGTGGTTCGAACGTTTGCTGGCGCGACTCGACGCCGCGAATCAGGAAGCGCAGAAGGACCAGTGGTTGAAATGGGCGCGCAGCCAGGGCTTGAAAGTCGATCGCTACGAGCAGATCCAGGAAGCGCTGCGCAGCCGCAACAAGGCGCACGTCGAAGCCCTGCTGGCCAGCAGCGACCTGAACCCGGCCCAACGCGCCCAGGCCCTCACGCGCCTGGGACGTCTGGGTGAAGCGCTCGACACCAGCCTGTCGGCACTGGGGGACGATCAGCCGATGGCGGTGCGCGAACAACTGCGCCGTCAGGCCGTGGAAATCCATGAAACGACGCCTCAGGGTGCGTTGCTCTCCTGGCAGAAACAGGACTTTGGCGGCCTGGACTTCAACGCGCCGACCCTGCAGATTGCGCACAACCTGGGCGACAACTGGTACGCCAACCTGGAACTGGAGCAGGGCAAGTATCGGGGCGATGACATCGAATCCTCGCGCATCGGTGAGGAGCGCAATGCCGCCCTGACCCTGCAACGCTCGGTGGAGAATGGCAGCTACAAACTGTTCGCCGACACCAGCCAGCGCAGCGACGATGACCGCAATGGCCTGGGCCTGTCCCGGACCTGGCGCCTGAGCAGCAGCGATGAACTCGAGCTGGGTGTCGACTGGCATCGCAAGAGCGAGGACAGCGGCCTGATGCGCGCCTTCGGTCGCCACGACGGCGTCTGGGTGGGTGGCCGTCACGGCCTCACCGCTCGCGACCAGTTGAGCTGGGAAGTGGCGCAGAAATCATTCTCCACCCGGGCGGGCGACGATCTGGGCAATGGCCAGGCGTTGCGCATGGAGTTTCTGCACACGCTGGAATTCGCCGGGCCGAACTGGACCGTGCGCAGCGGGGTCGACTATCAGCACAATCGGGTCAAGGATCGTCCGCTGGATTACCTGTCGACCGATTTTGGCGGGCCGGTGAAGGTGCCGGTGCAGGCGCCTGCCCCCGTCGTGCTCGATCCCGACACCGGCCTGCCGGAACCTGCGGACCCGGTCGAGTTGCAAACCATCAACGGTGGCGACTTGCTGCAAAGCCGCTACGGCCAACTCTACGTCGGCAGTTCCTGGCGTCGCGGCATACCGGGTTCACTGGTGCGCACCAAGCCGCAATACACCTGGCTGGTGGACGTGACGGCGGGCTGGCAATGGCTGGACCAAACTTTCAACTACGGCCTCAACACCGGCATCGGTTTTGAAGTGCTGGGTGATGACGAACTGGCCCTGACCTTCGGTTACCAATCCGCGCCACAAGGCGGGGACGGTCAATCGGGCGGAACACTGGGTGTGAGCTACGGCGTGCGGTTCGGGCGCTGATCATGGAATGTCTACGGAGAAACACTATGCAAGCAATTCGTAATCTGGGCCTGGCCCTTGCGTCCCTGGTCATCGCCGGTTGCGCCAGCTTCACCGATGAAACCAGCCCGAACCTGCCACGCGATGCGCAGTGGGGCATCGTGCCGATGGTCAACTATTCGCAGACGCCGCAGGCCGGTGAGCGCAGCGAGCAGATCCTGCTCAGCGTACTCAGCAGCCGTGGCCTGCAACCTCGGGTCTACCCGGTGAGCACCCAGGGCGAACAGGCGCTGATGGATGACAACGAGCGCCTGGCGGGCGCGCTGGATTGGGCACGCGAGCAGAAACTCGACTACGTGATCGCCGGCAGCGTCGAAGAGTGGCAGTACAAGAACGGCCTGGACGGCGAGCCGGCGGTCGGCATCAGCCTGCGCGTGCTCGAAGCCGGCAGCGGTCGTGTGCTGTGGAGCAAGAGCGGCGCCCGTGCCGGCTGGTCCCGTGAAAGCCTCGCCGGCACTGCGCAAACAGTGTTGGACAAACTTGTTGGTGCCCTTCGGTTCGAGTGATCGCAATGAATTCTCCCCACATGGATTACAGCCTGGCGCCGCAAGCCAGCGGCCCGGTGTCATGGCTGGAAACGCTGCTGGTGACCGGCCTGGCCATCGGCCTGGGCTTGTGGCTGACCCCGGCAGACCCGCTGCAACTGCACGGCGGTTTCCCCTGGCCGATTCTCGCGCCGCTGTTGCTGGGCGTGCGTTACGGTTTCGTGCGTGGCCTGGCCAGTGCGGCGCTGCTGGTGCTGGCGATGTTCGCCCTGCGCTATCGCGGGCTTGAGGGCTACGAACAGATCGACTCGTCGTTCATCGTCGGCGTGCTGGTCAGCGGGATGCTGGTGGGGGAAGTTCGCGACCTGTGGATGCGCCGCCTGGAGCGGTTGCAGATGGCCAACGAATACCGTCAGTACCGTCTCGACGATTTCACCCGGGCGCACCAGATCCTGCGAGTGTCCCACGACCTGCTGGAGCAGCGCGTCGCGGGCAGCGACCAGAGCCTGCGCAGCTCCTTGCTGGGCCTGCGGGAAAAACTGCGGGTGATGCCGGACGCCGGCGATGCGCTGACCGCCCTGGCCGAGCCGGTGGTGGCGATGCTCGCGCAATACGGCGCCCTGCGCGTGGCGGGGCTGTACCGCGTCGACGAGCGCGGAGAAAACGTCCTGCCGCAGGCGCTGGCCACCATCGGCGTGATGGGGCCGTTGAGCACCGAGGACGGCCTGGTCAAGCTGTGCCTGGAACGCGGCGAGCTGGTGAGCGTACGCCAGGAACTGATGGATAGCGGTGCGTCCACCGAGTTCTCGTCCTTGCAGGCGTGCATCCCGTTGATCGATGCCGAAGGCCATCTGCTGGCGATCCTGGCGGTGCGGCAGATGCCGTTCTTCGCGTTCAAGGATCGCACCCTGAGCCTGCTGGCGCTGCTGGCCGGGCACATCGCCGACCTGTTGCGCCGCGACCCGCAGGTGCTGCAACTGGCCGACGCCCGTGCCCAGCAGTTCACCTCGCAGCTCAAGCGTTCGCTGGCCGATGCCGATCTGCACCAACTGCCGGCCGGTCTGTTCGCCTTTGAGATGACCCGTCCCAACGAGGAACTGACGCGCCTGATGGAGCGCAGCCAGCGCGGCCTCGACCTGCATTTGCCGGTGATCAACAACCGCGATCACAAGCTGCTGCTGGTGCTGCTGCCGTTGACCAGCCCGCAGGGCACCGAGGGTTACCTGGCGCGTATCGGCCTGATGCTGCATGAGCACTTCGGTATCGAGAGTGACATGGACAGCCTGGGCGTGCGGGTGATGCCCTTCAATCTGGAGCCTGGCGTCGATCGCCAGGAACTGCGTAATTTCCTGTTCAACGAGTGTGGCCTGAATGATCAGCAAGTGGCTGTTTAGCGGAGCCCTGTTGTTAGAGGGAGGCAGTTGGGCCAGCCTGTGGATGGCGGCGCCCGAGTTGCAGCAATTGCTGGTGTTCAGCGTCAGCCACGCCCTGGCGTGCGCGATGCTGTGCGGTGCGGTCTGGCTGCTGTTGCCGGCCCGCTACCGTGCGCCGCTGCCATGGAGCCCGCTGTTCATTTTCAGCCTGGCGTTCTTCGTGCCGGTGATCGGCATGCTCGGCGTGGTGCTGTCGATCTTCCCGGCGTTGTACCTGCCGCGCAAACGCGACAAGCAGGCCTGGCAGGCCGTGGGCATCCCGGACCTGCCATATCGCGCGCAACAACAGGTGCACTCGCCGATCTTTGCCGATGGCGGTTTGCAGGATGTCTTGCGCCATGCCCCCGACCCGGATCAACGCCTGGCTGCCCTGGTCGCCACGCGGCGCATGCCGGGCAAGGAAGCGGTGCCGATCCTCAAACTGGCGCTGGGCGACCCGAGCGACGACGTGCGCTTGCTGGCCTATTCGATGCTCGACAAGCAGGAAAGCGACATCAACCTGCACATCCAGATTGCCCTTGGGCAACTGGTCGGCGCCAGCCCCGTCGCGGCCGGTGCGCTGCATGCCACCCTGGCGCGCTGGTACTGGGAGCTGGCCTATCTGGGCCTGGCCCAGGGCAGTGTGCTCGAGCACGTGCTCGAACAAGCCGCCGACCATGCCGAACAGGGCCTGCAAGCGGGCGAGGGCGGCGAACTGTTCCTGCTCGCCGGACGCATTGCCCTGGTGCGCGGTGACATCGAGCGCGCCGAAGTGCTCCTGCATCAAGCCCAGGACGACGGCATGGACCCGGCCCAGGTGCTGCCGTTTCACGCCGAACTGGCGTTCGAGGCCGGGCGCTACTCGGAGATCCCCGGGCTGCTGGCGCAACTTCCCGAGAAAACCCGTCAGCGGCCACCGTTCGCTGATCTGGTCAGGAGCTGGACATGAATCATCAGCAAGAGCCGCCGTTGGCCGATATCTGCCTGCTGCTCGAAGGCACCTGGCCCTACGTGCGCGGCGGTGTGTCGAGCTGGATCCACCAGATGATCCTCGGCCTGCCGGACCTGACCTTCTCGGTGATGTTCATTGGCGGTCAGCGTTCGGCCTACCCGGCGCGGCGCTACGAAGTGCCGTCGAATGTGCTGCACATCGAAGAAGTGTTCCTCGAGGACGCGACCCATCCGGTCAACACCCTCGGCACGCCACGCGAAGCCGATCAACAGCAGTTCATGGACCTGTATCGCTTCCTGCATCACCCGGATGCGCCTGAGCCCGCACTCGGTGAGCGCCTGCTCGACAGCATCGCCCATGGCCAGATCAGCCTCGACGACGTGCTGCGCAGCCGCGCCAGTTGGGAGGCATTGAGCGAGGGCTATCGCCTGCATTGCGCCGACCCGTCGTTCGTCAATTATTTCTGGACCCTGCGCTCCATGCAGTCGCCGTTGCTGATGCTCGCCGAAGCATCGCGCAAGATGCCGCGTGCGCGGATGCTGCATTCGGTGTCTACCGGTTACGCCGGGTTGCTGGGGTGCATCCTCAAACAACGCTGGAAGTGCCATTACCTGCTCAGCGAGCACGGCATCTACACCAAGGAACGCAAGATCGACCTGGCCCAGGCCAGCTGGATTGCCGAGAGTTCCGGCCAGGCGCTCAACCGCAGCCTCGACGCCGGCTCGGGTTACATCCGCACGCTGTGGGTGAGGTTCTTCGAGCGCATTGGCCAACTGACCTACAACAGCGCCGACAACATCATCGCGCTGTATGACGGCAACCGGCAGCGGCAGATCAAGGACGGTGCCGACCCGGCGCGCACCCAGGTGATCCCCAACGGCATCGACCTGCCGCAGTGGACGGCGGCGCTGGAATCCCGTGCTCCGGGCATCGCCCCGGTGGTGGGGCTGATCGGGCGGGTGGTGCCGATCAAGGACGTGAAAACCTTCCTGCGGGCCATGCGCGGCGTGATCAGCGCCATGCCCGAGGCCGAAGGCTGGATCGTCGGTCCCGAGGAAGAAGACCCCGAGTACGTCAGCGAATGCCGCAGCCTGATGGCCAGTCTGGGGCTGGAGGGCAAGGTGCATTTCCTTGGCTTCCAGCGCATTCAGGAGATCCTGCCAAAACTCGGCTTGATGGTGCTGACCTCGATCAGCGAGGCGCAACCGCTGGTGATCCTCGAAGCCTGGGCCGCCGGCACTCCGGTGGTCAGCAGTGACGTGGGCTCGTGCCGCGAACTGATCGAAGGCGGCAGCGCCGAAGACCGTGACCTCGGGCTGGCCGGCAAGGTGGTGGCGATCGCCGATCCACAAGCCACCAGCAGCGCGATCCTCGAACTGCTGCGCAACCCGCAACGCTGGCACGACGCCCAGGCCAGTGGCCTGCTGCGGGTCACCCGTTATTACACCGAAGCCTTGATGCTGCAGCGCTACCGCGACCTGTATCAAGCAGCCATGGAGAACAGTTGAATGGCCGGCATTGGCTTCGAACTGCGCAAGATCCTCTCGCGCGATTCCTACACCGCAACCCTGCACGCCTACGTGTACGCCGGCCTGATCAGTTCCGGGCCCTGGGTGCTGTCGATCATCAGCGTGATGCTGGTGGGCATCATCAGCCTGGGGCTGGTGATTCCCAACACGCTGGTGGGGCAGTTCCTGGTGACGGTGACGTACCTGATGGCCACCTCGCTGATCCTCACTGGTGGCCTGCAGCTGTACTTCACCCGCTTCGTTTCCGACCGCCTGTTCGAGCACAAGTACGAGCAGATCCTGCCCAACCTGCTGGGCATCCTGTTGCTGGTCACGCTCGCGGCCGGGGTCCTGGGGATCATCGTGCTGAGCCTGTTGTTCGACCAGCCGCTGCTCTACCGCTTGCTGGTGCTGGCGAACTTCGTGGTGCTGTGCAACCTGTGGCTGGTGATCATCTTCCTGTCGGGGATGAAGGCCTACAACCGCATCCTGCTGGTGATGCTGGTGGGCTACTCGTTGATGGTGGCGAGCGCCTACGTGCTGGCGTTTCTCAAGATCCCGGGCCTGCTGCTGGCGCTGCTGATCGGGCACAGCACGTTGCTGTTCCTGTACCTCTACGACATCCTGCGTGAGTACCGCGCGGAGAAACTGATCGCCTTCGATTTCCTCGACCGCAAACAGGTGTTCCTCAGTCTGCTGGCCACCGGGTTCTTCTACAACTTCGGCATCTGGGTCGACAAGTTCCTGTTCTGGTTCAACCCCGGCACCTCGAACAACGTCATCGGCCCGCTGCGCGCCTCGATCCTCTACGACCTGCCGATCTTCCTCGCTTACCTGGCGATCATCCCCGGGATGGCGGTGTTCCTGGTGCGCATCGAAACCGATTTCGCCGAATGGTACGACCGCTTGTTCCGGGCCATCCGCGAAGGCGAAACCCTGCAGCACATCGGCTCGCTGAAAACCGAAATGACCCTGTCGATCCGTCAGGGTCTGCTGGAAATCTGCAAGGTCCAGGGCCTGACCGTGGTGCTGTTGTTCCTCTTCGCCCCGCGCCTGCTCGACTGGCTGGGCATGTCCAGCTACTACCTGCCGCTGTTCTACATCGACCTGATCGGTGTGAGCATCCAGGTGGTGTTCATGGCGCTGCTCAACGTGTTCTTCTACCTGGACAAACGCACTGTGGTTCTGGAGTTGTGCGTGTTGTTCGCGGTGTTGAACGGCGCGTTGACGCTGCTCAGCATGCACTTGGGCCCGAGCTTCTTCGGCTACGGCTTCACCCTGTCGCTGCTGGTGTGTGTATTGCTCGGTTTACACCGGCTGTCCACGGCTCTGGAAGACCTGGAGTACGACACCTTCATGCTCTCGACCCGGTGAGGCACCAACCCCTTTCATGAACATGCACGGAACCTGTGGGAGCGGGCTTGCTCGCGATGGACGTCAACGATAACGCTGGGCACCTGACACCCCACGGCGTTCTCAAAACCATCGCGAGCATGCTCGCTCCTACAGTGGATTGGGCGTACCCGACCCACCGACAGAAACCTCCACCCAAACAGCCGGCGGTCGGCCCCACTTGAAACACCAACCCCCGCTGCTAGCCTTGATCACTCGGAGCTGCCGGCTCATCGCGATGTGTTCCGGGCCAACCCTTGATTCGAGCACGGCTCGAGCCATCAAGCCGACCCTCGCCCACCCCCTCATCGACTCTAGGCAAACTCTCCGACCCATGTCCTCCACTCACGCTTTGGAGATGTCGCATGAACGCCCAGGAGATCCTGCTCACCCGCGTCACCCCCGCCTACTGGCGCGTCACCTTCCATAACCCGCCGTACAACATCTACGGCCCGCTGACCATGCCGCAGCTGAACGAAGTCATCACCGCGCTCGAGACCGATCCCCAGGTCAAGGTCGTGGTCTTCGACAGCGACGTCGAAGGCTTCTTCCTCACCCACTACGACTTCGTCCCGCCCCTGACCGACACCACCAACATGCCCAACGGCCCCACCGGCCTGCCGCCACTGCCCGACATGCTCGTGCGCCTGAGCAAGGCCCCGGTCGTCTCCATCGCCTCGATCCGCGGCCGCGCCACCGGCGTCGGCAGCGAACTGGCCCTGGCCAGCGACATGCGCTTCGCCAGCCGCGAAAAAGCCATCCTCTCCCAGTGGGAAATCGGCGCCGCACTCGTGCCCGGCGGCGGCCCCATGGCCCGCCTGCCACGGCTGATGGGCCGTGGCCGTGCACTGGAAATACTGCTCACCGGCAACGACATCGACGGCGAACTCGCCGAACGCTACGGCTACGTCAACCGCGCGTTCCCCGACGCCGAACTCGACGCCTTCGTCGACAGCACCGCCCGGCGCATCGCCCGCTTCGACAAACAGTCCATCAGCGAAATCAAACGCCTGGTCGACGCCTCCAGCCTGCCACCCACCGAAGCCATCGCCGCCGAATGGGAAGGCTTCATCGGCTCGGTAAAACGCCCGGCAGCCCAGCAGCGCATCGGACAATTGATGGAACTGGGCCTGCAGCAAAATCCCGACGTAGAAATACGATTGGCCCACCACACCGGCACCCTCGGCGAATAAACCGCAACACACATCAATCAGGAGTCATCGTCATGAGCACTGGATTGGAAACCGTTCTGTACACCGCAAAAACCCAGGTCGTCGGCGGACGCACCGGCACCGGCAAATCGAGCGACGGCCAGCTCGAAGTCACCCTCAGCTCGCCCGGCGCCGGCAAGCCCGGCACCAACCCCGAGCAACTGTTCGCCGTCGGCTACTCCGCCTGCTTCCTCGGCGCCCTGCAGGTCGCCGCCGGGCAGCAGAAGGTCAAACTGCCGCAGGACACGGAAGTGAATGCCGAGGTGGATCTGGGCAAAACCAAGAATGGCGAGTTTCAGCTGGCGGTTCGGCTGGATGTGAAGATTTCAGGGTTGGATGACAAGGTGAAGAAGGAACTGGTGGATGCGGCGCACGAGATCTGCCCGTATTCGCGGATGACGCGGGGGCATGTTTCGGTGGAGTTGAAGGCGTCTTGAGAGCAGGGTAATCAATGCTCGCTACTGCAAAGCCGTGAAGCCCATTTTTAGGTTTCACGGCTTTTTCATTTTCCGGGGTAATTCTGTGCGCCGCAGACTTTCCATTTGCCAGCCCGGTGTAGGTCCAGTTATATAGCGGATTCACGGAGTTTCATTACGCTGACATTCAGGGAGACGAGCCATCAGCCGGGTCAATAACACAGAGTCCTTCGTCGCAAAATCCACGGCGAAGTTTGGCCAGCAGTTTAGTTACAAGGATGCAATATGGGTGAGTGCCCGTACGCCGGTGATCCTCTACTGCCTCAACCATGAGCCTGCCGAAAAACTACTAATAACGCCCGATAAGCATTTGAGCAAGAAAGGGGGTTGCAGGCGATGCAAGTCGAACGCTGTCCGGTCTCGCCATGGCAAGAGTCGCGAGACCTTTATCGCCGAGGCGCAGGTCAGGCACGGCGACCTTTACGACTACAAAGACGTTGTCTACGTCAACGCCAAGACCTACGTCGTGATCCATTGCCGCAAGCACAAGGTCAGGTTTGAGCAGACTCCCGACGCGCACTTGAGCGGGAGCGGCTGCCCCGGCTGCAAGCGGGACAATATCAAACAGGGCAATGCACTGAACTACGCGCAAAGGAGCGTCGATTTCGACGAATTTATGACCCGGGCCCGGGCCACTCATGGAAGCCACTACCAATACGATCGCGCGAGCTACGCAGGCTTTGGCGAGAATGTGAGCATCACGTGCCCAAGCCATGGGGTTTTTCGCCAGCGTGCCGAGCGACATGCCAAGGGAAGCGAGTGCCGGCGCTGTGTGGTCGACAAACTGAAAATCACCGAACCAACCTGGCGATCCAGGATTCAGGAAAAGTTCGGTGCGACGCTTTCCGCCCAGTTGCCCGAGGTCTGGTCCGGCTTCCAGACCCCTGTCCAAGCGTCTTGCAGCCGGCACAACCATAACTGGAGCCTGAATGCTGGCACCTTGCTCAACGGTACCGGGTGCCGGCATTGCGTGCGGGAGGAGAAGAACCAACCGCGGCTTCAGGCGCTGCGTGATGCCTTGCCTTCAGACCTGGATTACCTGGCCGACAGCCCGAACCCCGAGTTCCTGACATTCGCCATGGCCGCGTTTAAAATCCATGGTTCACGCTACCACTATCGAGAAAACCACTTCGTCTCATTTTCCCGCCAATGCCAGATCACCTGCGCGGAGCACCGAGCGTTCAAGATTCGGCCCCAGGAACACCTGGATGGCGCGGGATGCCCGGTCTGCGATTACCAGCGCACCTTCATCGCGGCCGCTCGCGAACGTTTTACTGATCGATTCGACTACGCCTCGACGCGTTTCAGTCGTGCACATGCCAAGGACCGGATCAGCGTCCGCTGCATTAAGCACGACATCAGCGGCATCCAGAGCGCTGAGGCGCACCTGCGCGATACGCCGTTTTGCAGCCAGTGTCGGCTCGAGTCCCGGGCTGTGACAACGGCGCAGCGGCGCCAGGCCAGGAAAGTGTCATTGGTCGAGTCCTTCAAGCTACAGGCCCATGCGGCCCATGCCGGCAAGTACGAGTACCCAAAGCTCAAGGACGAGCTGGTGACGCGCATCAGTAAGATCACGGTCTATTGCCCCGTGCATGAGTACACGTTTACCCCTTCCGCTGCGGCGCATGTGCAAACGGGTAACCGTTCCCCTGCTGGATGTCAGCGCTGCAAGGGCGATGCTTCGAGACTGCGTTATCGCACGCCTTATGATCAGGTCAAAGCTAGATTGGCAACCCACGGATTTACCCTTCTCACCCAGGCGGAGGCATATCAGAACCAGCGCGAGGCCGTGCTGGTGCGTTGCAACGAAGGGCATGAGCTCGACGTGATAGCACAAAAAATTTTCAGCGGCAGAGGCTGTCCCCATTGCTCTCCTTACGTCGGTGAGGCGATCACCCGCAGCGTTCTGGAAGAAGGCCTGGGCATCGTACTGCTCAAACGCAGGTTCAGGCAGAAGGATCATTCCGATCTGATTTCCCCCCATGCCAGCCTTGAACTGGATGGCTACAACGCCAGTCAGCAAATTGCCTTCGAATACCAGGGCGCATGGCATTCGCAGAGATTGCGACACCGCACAGAGGAGAGCTACCAGCAGCAGTTGCAAAGGGATGCGCAGAAAGTGGACATGTGCTCAGCGCTAAAGATCAAACTGGTCATCGTCAATGAATTCACCTACCCCTTTGACGCCAACGATGTCAGGCAAAAAATCCTCGGCGGCCTGCAAAAGGCCGAACTGGAGCACGCGTGCAGCCTGCCGGATCCCTTGCCGCTGCAATTACACATCCCATTGGTCAATGCCAAGGGACTGAAGCAGCTCAAGGCTCTGGCCGCCGAACACAACCTTACGGTCAAAGAAACGGCCTGGCACGGCAAGTGGCATGACTATTCCTGGACCTGCAATGCATGCAATCACGCGTTCAAGGCCCAGTACAGTGTACGCAAGGACGCCAAATGGAAATGCTGCCCGAAATGTGCGAGAAGCCTGCCCGAGGTGATAGCGCAACGTAAACAGACGATGCAGTCCAGGAATGGACAATACCTGGCTTCGTTACAGGAGCGAGCGCTGAAACTGGGGCTGGAACTATTGGATAACCAATGGCGAAGCGCACAGCAGGATGTGACATACAGGTTCCGGTGCATTTATACGCAGCAAGAGGTGGGGGAGAGGACCTACAACAGTATCCTGGTGGGAAGTACGGGGTGTCGCTGTGAAGAGCATCAGCGGATGAGGGGGACGGTGCGGCGCTAGTCGGTGGCGCTGAGTACTTCGGGTTTCCTGTGAGGGCATAACAAAAGACGCGGTTGAACGTGTTTTGTTGTTGAAGGGGGGCGAACACAAAGTTTCTGACAGTCTCGAACATGGATTCATCGCAACATTATCAAGCCTTTGCAGCGATACCGTTCTTCAATCGTTTTCAAGAAGCCCTGAAACCTCCAGGGCTTCGCAAGCGACTGCTAACCGCCAGTCTTCATCGGCGGCCAACGACTCAACACCTTCTGCACATCATCGATCACCGCCTTGCTCATCGACATCAAATGATGTGCCGCCCAAGCGTGACGGTCGCTGTCCTTGGAGTAGGCGGCATCAACGGTCAACAATCTGGCCAGGAAGAGTAAATCTGAAACTTGCTCCAGGGCATCCGCCACGGGTACGCCACGGTTAACACGGAAGAGCGGTTCGTTGTTGCAGTAGTGGAAAGGGGTGAGGCCGATGGTGGTGAGGGGGGCATCGGTGTTTTCGGAGGGGGCGGATGGATCGGTTTCCGGAGAAATGGGTGCTTGCTTGTGCATAGATGAAGCTCCAAGTCAGAAAAAAGGAGCCCTCACACTCGCTACCAAACGAGGGGTGGCGGCCACACGCGGGTTGGTAGACCGGAGACTTGGAAACCGGCGCGCCCGAAAGCGCCCCACGCATGACCACCTCTGAAGACTCAAGCCAAGGCTTGGATCAGGTGATGCTATGCACGCAAGTCAGCCGGGCTACCAAACCCGATCACTGTTTTTCAGCGACCGGGAAACTTTAGGGCTCGGGTGAACTGCGCACAAGCCGGCGGATTCTGGCGTAGACGTAGGGAATGGCACAAGGTTTTGTAGCTTTGTGGACGTAATCCGTGGGTGCGCTTAAACGCTGGCGTTTAAGCGCAGGCTAGACGGGTCAAGGAAGGCTCTTTGGAGATGTTCGATTCTTTCCAGCAATCAGAGTCGTCAGTAAGGAGAAATGGTTTAGCTGTTTTTTGATTAACAAGTTTTACCCGCGCCGGAGCTGGACAAGCTTCTTAATTGCTGTATCGGTTCTGTCGTCAGGACCCATTGATCGTGTCCAGCTTTACGACGGGCAAGGCTCAGGCTAATGTGCTGGCATAAGGACATGACTCTCAGATTTGTCCACGGAAGGTTTCTTTTCAGCTGCAGTAGAACTACTGCTCTTCCTTTCCGAATTGTAGTGCCCTGAAGAACGCGTGCCGAGCAAGGTGCTCCTCAATCGACAGCAGCGGTGGCGATTGGTGCATCACTGTGGGTGTTGCAAGCGTCCGAACATTAAAAATTGCTAAGGTGAAGGCGGAAACTATGGATTTTTCGACGCTGTTGCATCTTTGGATTGCAGCAAGCTACGAGCAGCTGATCGCTCCAATAACGGTAGTTGGATTTGTTTTCGTTTTATGCGCTTGGTACTTGGTTCGTTACTTTTACAGGTCCTTCAAACTTGGCAGTCACCTGAAAAAACTGACTCTACACGTGCGCGGTGTGAAAGCGCTCGCCCCGTCTCAACGGCGGTCTGAGTTGGAGCAACTGTTCAATGGAGGCAAACTTGAGCACTCATGGCGCGAGTACGCTGAAACGCTCCATGACCAGTTTGAGTTTCAGGAGGGTGAGCAGGTTCTGGTCCGGTCGCGTGCCACCGCCGGTGCAGCGCATTTTTTCTCACCACAAAGCGTGGTTGATACGCCGCTGGGGACCGAATTCTATAAACACCTGCCTGGGATTTTGACGGGTATCGGTATTGTCGGCACCTTCTTTGGTCTGATGCTTGGTCTCCAGCATTTTGATCCAAGTACCCCGGAACAGGTTAATGCCAGCGTTGATAAGCTGCTCAAGGACGTGTTGTTTGCGTTCATCGGCTCCTTTGTTTCAATCATGGCTTCTATTGCTGTCACGATCACTGAAAAGTGGCGACTGGGCCAATGCTACAGGCTCCTTGAAACGTTCAATGAAACCATCGATGGGCTTTTCGACAGCGGTGTCGGTGAGGAATATCTGGCGGAGCTTGTGCGCTCGAGCGCTGAAAGCTCCGTGCAAACCCGTCAGCTCAAAGACAGCTTGGTGACTGATCTGCGTGAAATGCTGCAGAACCTCGTTGATACCCAAGTCCGCGAAAGCCTCAAATTAGCGGATACCTTGTCGACCACTTACCGCGACTCTGGACAGTTATTGGCCGATCAGGTGAGCGGTGCCATAGAGAACAGTCTCAAATCCCCGCTTGAAGCAATCGCGGGTGCAGTTCAGGCCGCCAGTGGCGATCAGTCAGGGCAAGTACAGAACCTTCTTCAGGATGTCTTGGTTGCCTTCATGAATAAGCTGGAAGGTACGTTCGGCCAACAGTTCAATGGTCTGCATGAACTGATGGGCCAGTCCGTTGCCGCCATGCAGTCGATGCAGCAGGGTTTTTCTACGCTTATCCAGGATCTGCGTTCGGCTAGCGAGTCCTCGACGCAAAACAGCTCGACCATGATCGCCCAGTTACTGTCCGATATGCAGGCCGGACAGAGCGCCATGCAAGCGGGGATGAACGAGATGCTCACCAATCTTCAGGCTTCGGTAGCCCGTATCGGCAACGAAGGGGAGGGGGCAGGCGCTCGAATGGCCGAGCAGTTGGAGAAGTTGTTTGCTCAAAGCGAGGCTCGCCAACAGGCAATGGCTGAGAATCTCCAGGCTTTTGTTGAGTCGATCAAGCAAAACATCGGCCAGGGTCAGCAGGAAACCATGGCGAAGATTGCGGGTTCCGTTGAGGTGCTGGGTGAGCAGCTCTCGGCAGTCTTCAAACAATTGGAGAATGGGCAGCAGCAGATGGACCAATCCACTCGCGCTGCACAGGCTGACCTGCATCAAGGCACCCGCGACCTGGTGGGCGGACTTGACGAGCAGGTCAAGGCGTTGCTGCAAACGGTTTCTGAACAACAGAAGTCTGCACAGGACACCGTTAAGGCGTTGAGTGCCCAAACAGAGCAGCATTTGCAGAGCATGCAGCTAGGCGCAGACAAGATGCGGGCGGCTGCTGAGCGGTTTGAAACGGCCGGACAAAGCGTTGCGCGAGCCAGTGAGTCGACTGCGGGGCTGATAGGGACAGTCCAGGGCGCAGGTACTGAGCTTGCACAGGCATCACGTGAGCTCAACACCGTAGTCGCGGACTATCGAAACAATCGTGAAGCGCTGGCGAAAACGCTTGCGGTCATCGAAGGGGTTGTCGCAAGTGCACAAGGGGAGGCCAGCGGTCGCAGCCAGTATCTCCAGGACCTGAAGGTTCAAAGCGAGCGGATGCAGGCGCTTAACCGAGAAGTTTATGAATACCTGGAAAACATCAGTGGTGTGCTTGGTAACGGCTTCAAAGAGTTCGGTGATGGCATGGATCGGGTTTTGAGACAAACCCTGGGTAGCCTGGATGCCGAGCTCGATAAGGCAGTCAAAAGCCTCGCTGGCGGTGTAGAAGGGGTCAAGGAAAGTCTCGAAGACTTCGGCGACATCATGGAACGAATCAGACAGTAACGGAGGCTAGTCGATGTTCGGTAAGCAAATGCCTTCGGCTGCCCGTTCAAAGGACGAGGGAGAAAAGCCTTTCTGGATCTCCTTCGCTGATTTGATGACCGCCATGATGATTTTGTTTCTCGTGGTCATGGTGGCGGCCTTGAGTTCTGTAACGCAGCGTATTAACCAGGCGGAGCAGGGGGAGAAACAGCGTAACAAGGACATCAGTCAGATCTGCGAGCACTTGAGTCTTAAGGCGAAGACTGCCAGTAAGACCATCTTGGTGGATTGCAAAGACAACCGGATTAGCTTTGGCGACGCTGGCCGCTTTGGGCATAACCAGTACGCGCTGAGCAACGATGGTCAGTCGGCACTTCAAGAGGTTGTGCCAATGATTCTGGAGGCGGCCAACAGTGAGGTAGGTCGTAAATGGTTCAAACAGGTGGTGATCGAGGGATCGACAGACACCGACGGTTCCTATCTTTATAACCTGCACCTTTCATTGCAGCGTTCAGAGTGGGTGATGTGCAGCCTGCTCGATAGTCGCAGCCCGCTCCAGGTCGGATTGTCGCCGGAGCACCAACAGCAAATCAGGTCGATGTTCCTGGCAGGTGGCGTGTCCTTCAACAATGCAAAGGACACCAAGGAAGAAAGCCGGCGAGTGGAGTTGCGCATGCAGTTCTTTGGCTTGAAGGAAAAGGAAGAAAACCTCAAGCCAGATGTGCCGGTGTTCAATAACACCGATATGGAAAAGTGTCAGTTGGCGATGAACCGATGACTAGCCCGATCGCGAGGCTTTCCGCCTCCATTAACCTGAGTCTATCCACGCATCGAGCGGGTCCTGCGCCAGAACCGTTGGCGCGATTCCCCCGTCTGGGTGCTGCAGGAATAGATCTTTACGAGCGATTCGAGCGCGCTGAAAAGGCCTTGCCGCCACCCCAGGAAAAGCGCCGTGCGGCGATAAGCAAATTCCGCAATGTACTGCCGCTCAACGCCTCAGAGTGGCGCTTGGTCTTCGCCGGCCTCTCGGACAAGAGTGAGCGAGTCGGGCCGATACTGGACGATGACCAGCTGTATGCCCGAGTGCACAAAGAAATCCATCACCGTATTGAAAAACAAAGACTGAGCCGCCGGGATTGGCTGGCGCTGTGCTTCAGCTACTTCGGGTACGAGGCCGTCACGCCTGATAAGAACGCCAATTGGTGCTTGTTGCGCGACGACGTTCAGCTTGGCTTCGAATGCGTCAGGGGCCAGCAAAAGCGCGAAAAGGAATGGGTGCAAATCGTCCAGCAGCATCAGGAGCTGTTTTCCGAGCAGGCGGGTGCAAGGCTGGGTGACCAGATGTTCAAGGGGGAGATCTACGATCTTTCGGCACTGCAGACGATTGCGCAGATCCCCGACAACAGTTGGCTGTGGCGCAGGATCTTTAGTGTACTGATCTCTCGTATTTTCATTTTGAATGACGCCGAATTTTCTCAGCGCCTAGCCGACCTCGTCGACATCGGTCGACAGCACCCGCGCTACATGAACGACATTCTGAGTGCGTGTCTGTCGCGTTATCACTTGGCAGCTTATCGAGAAAGACCGTCGTCGCTGCTCAAGCAGGTTGCACTCGACAATTGGGGCAGCCCCCAAATTCGTTCCAGGCAAAACAGCTGGCTGCAGTACGTTGAAAAGGACGTCTGTGCGATGGTCGTGGCGTGGTTCGCGAAGGAGGATCTGGAGCACTTCTTCAATCTGTTGAAGGGAGACTCCGAGGTTGATCAATCTCGACTGTATTACTGGCTAAGATTTGCCAACCAGATGAGCTATACCCGGATCGTCATGGGCGCAGATGCCTGGCATGACCGCGGGCAAGACTTTGTCCATTTTCGTGAGAAGAACAAAGGGCGCTTGAGCAAGCTGGTCGGCGGTCCAGGGCATAACAATGCCGTAGTCATGCAGATTGGGGACTACTTTTTCGTGGAGTTTTCGGGAACGGGGAATGCCTGCTTTGTGTATAAGGCGGACGATTCGCCGTTTAACCCGGACAAGTCCCAGCTTGAACTCACCAAAGAACTCAAGCAACGCCATCGAACGATAGAGTGGATGACTCATTCACCTGCGCCTGGCCGCCCGGACCGCATCGAGGGTTGGCTGAGCAAGTTCGACGACAAGCTCGGCAAACTGGGCATCCGTGTGCAGAGTCAGGTCGCAGCGTCAGGAGCAACCAAACCGATCGCTTTTGAAGACCAGGTCCGTGACGCTCTGAGGTCGGTCAAACACAAAGTCTATGACCAGCGCGCGCGCGGCGGTGCGTTTCAGGTCCAGCTTGATAACAACGACCTGGCTGCCGTCGCAGCACTTCAACGCCTGGGCTTCAAACCCGTCAATCAGCAGCCGCTCAGGTTCTGGAGCCATTAATGTTCAAGCATTTGCTCAAAGGTATCGGCCGTCAGACGAATGTGGCAGCGGAAAATACCGAGTCTGTTTTTTCCATAGAAGAGCAGGGCATTTGCTACCCCCTGAGCCTGGCAGAGGCTACCAAGTCCTGGCCGCTGGCAAGTTATCTGGATCAATTGGAAGAAGAGGAGTTCGTCTCCCAACTCAGCGATCGCTGGTTGCTGACGTGGGATGAGCTCTATCGGCTGCTTGATGAACCAGAGCATCTAACAAGCCTGCCACTATTGGGCTTGCCACCAAAGACTGCACTGATTCCTCAACTGAGCAGCCAAGGCAGTCTTGCTTCCGACGATTTCAAAGTCTCCGTCAGTGGATGGCGTGATCCGCAATCCAACGCCAATGTGCAGGTGCAGCGTACGGGCGCCATCCTTCAGTACCACGGAAAAACGGAGATTCTGCCTGAGTCGTCCTGGAAACTGACCGGTGCGGTACGACAGCTTTATCTGGCTCAACAAAATGAGCCAGGTGAAGTAACCAACCAAATCGGCTGGGCCAGCATCAGAAAACTGGCGCGCAAGGCGGGTGCCGGTATGGATGGTTTCTTGGATAAGACTGTCGTAATCAAACCCGAAAGCCTTCGACTCAACCCGCGAAAATCGACGGTAGGTGACACACCGGTTATCGAACTGCAACCCAGCTTCGAAGGCCAGCCGGCAAACTGGCTTGAGAGTTTCGACGGTGCCAATCAGGTACAGGATCGATACCGGGTGACCGGTGCTGATGGATCGCTGACCCACGTCCTGATTGAGCCTGAAGTCAAATCGGTATTGGACTATGTGCGCTCGTTGCCCGGGCGCCGGGTCGCTGGCGACGATGCCCTTTCTTTCGTCCGCAACCCATACAGCGCACTCGGCGACAGTGCCGCGCGAGTGCTGGATGCCGAGACCTATGAAGGCGAGCTCGCCGAGGCGGGGATTTTCTTCCACCGCTTTCATCTGGAACCCCAACTGGATGAAGCGGGACAGCGCATCGAGCAGGTTAATCTGACGCTCGAACCCATCTCGCCAACTCCGCAGCCCCCCATCGAGGTTGAATTCAAAGCGGCTTATGAACTTGCGCCGTTCGTGCATGAGTTGCAGCTGAAGTTGGCCGCTGGCATGCCTGCCGGTTTCTGGCAGGGCTATGAGCTGGAACTCAGCGATTTTGATTTGCGCCAGCTGGCGGGTATCAGCGACCTGCTTAAGCATTGGCAAAACGAAGCGGTGGATATCGAGTTCGACGCCGTCCTGGACCTGTCGCTTTACGGCGACCGTGTGACAGGCATCGGGGAAGCGGAAAAAATCACTTCGCCTTTCTTGGTCAAGGAAGCGACCGAGAACTGGCTGCCGAAGGATGTGGCGGCGCTGGGCATTGACGCAGAAATCCTCGGACGTTGGGATCCTTCTGACCGAGCTCAATTTGAAGCGTTTGAGCAGCGACTGGACGTAGCTCGCGCTGCTGGAGATGAAACAGTCTGTTTGCCAGAGTCCGAAACACCGCTCTCGATTGCCGCCGCCGAGCAACTGTTTGCGGCCTGGTCCAAAAAGATCGCTCCTGTCGAGACCAGCCTCGTCCAGCCACAGGAAAAGGTTGGCCGCGCCGTACTGCAAATCGGCCACAACATCGACGAACCGACCTACGTTCAGATTCGCCAGGCAGCCTTGCGCGCCGCTTTGGACGCGACGCCAGAGTTGCCTACTTTGCTTAAGCCTGAAGTCGTCTTGCGTGAGCACCAACTTCAAGGCGTCGCGTGGTTGCAGCACTTGTTCCGTTTGTCCCCCTCGGACGTGTCAGGCTGCTTGCTCGCTGATGACATGGGGCTGGGGAAAACAATCCAGTTGCTCACCTTCCTGGTCTGGTACCTGGAAAAGTACCCAGACGACAAACCGACACTGATCGTGGCACCAGTTTCGTTGCTCGATAACTGGGAGCGCGAGCTTCATCGGTTCTTCTTCGCTGACGCGCTGCCAGTGCTAAAACTGTATGGCTCGGCCTTGAGTGCAGTGAAGTTCAAGAAGGAAGAAATCCCTGCTGACTTGAAAGCAAAAGGCATCAAGAATTTGCTGCGCCCAGGTTGGGTGGGCGGCGCCCGAATCGTCCTGACGACTTACGAGACACTTCGCGATCAGGAGTTTTCCCTGGCGCGCCAGCAGTGGTCGATCGTCGTGTGCGATGAAGCACAGAAACTGAAGAACCCTGCGGCATTGGTCACGCAGGCGATTAAAGCCATTCCGGCGAGATTTCGAGTGGCGTGTACCGGTACGCCTGTCGAGAACACCCTGATCGACCTCTGGTGCCTGTTCGATTTCATTCAGCCAGGTTTTCTGGGGGGGTTGAATCAGTTCGGTCGCGAATACCAGCGCCCAATCGAGGCCGCATTGGAGCGTGACACTGTTGCCCTGGAACGCCTGCGTGGGCTTATCGATCCGCAGACTTTACGCCGCACCAAGCAAGACATTGCCAAGGACCTGCCGGCCAAAATCGAAGACACAGCCTGCCGTTCACTTGGTATGCATACCTTGCAGCGCAATCTGTACCTGTCCGAAATAGCTGCGTACAGCCAGAAGCAGCAGATCGAGGAACAGCTCGATCAAAAGACCTCCGGGATGCTTGGGTTGCTGCACAAGCTCAAGCTCATTTGTGCCCACCCATATAGCGTCCAGCCAGATACGCGACTTCGCGACAACTCGCCGAAGCTGCAGTGGTTGATGCAGACACTTGAGTCGATCAAAAGAGCTGGCAACGGTGACAAGGTGATTGTTTTTACCGAGTTGCGCGATATTCAACGGGAGTTGCAGCATGCGATCCAGGAGCATTTCGGGTTTCGGGCGACCGTCATCAACGGCGATACCAGTACCAGCAGTCAGAGCGCCAATAGTCGGCAGAGGTTGATCGACCAATTTCAGGAGCTGCCGGGTTTCGCAGTTATCATCCTGTCGACCATCGCCGTCGGTTTTGGGGTGAACGTGCAGGCGGCCAACCATGTCATTCACTTCACTCGTTGCTGGAACCCGGCCAAGGAAGATCAAGCGACGGATCGGGCCTATCGGATTGGGCAGCAGAAGGATGTGTATGTGTACTACCCAACGGTTAGAGATGCCGCGATGCCGACGTTTGAGGCGACGCTGGATGAGCTGCTGAGTAAGCGACGAGCGTTGGCGCGGGACATGTTGAGCGGGGCTTCGGATATTCAGGTTTCGGATTTTGAGGCATTGCTGAAAGCACGCTGAATGCGCCTGCCGAAAACCAGGGCTGGGTGATATGTCAATTATGAGTACAGGTCAGTTCATCCTCAGCTTTGCCTATGAGCAAAAAACAGCGAAGGCTGCTTGCTTGCTATCATATTGCGATCAATTTATGAGCGGATTATTTACCTGTGCACACGTCCAGTATTGGCGCCGGAAGCGCAGCGACTTAATGTGCGTGGCATTCAGGTCTGCCGCCGCTTTCTGCGACTTTTCGGGTGATTGACTGAGGTAGTGGATGAAGACCAGAAATAAGGGCGAAATACTGGCCCGACGTAACCGAAATAGATAAGGTTCACCCATTAACCGCAGGTAAAGCTCCGCTCCGAATATCTGTCGACCCCTGTCTAACGTTGGCGCTCTGGGCTGATTCCCAGGCGCGCAACAGGGGACGCCTGCGCACTTACTTTTTACTCCATTCAGGATTGCCAATGGCTATCAAGAAATCCGATCTTTACTCCTCCCTCTGGGCCTCGTGCGACGAGCTGCGCGGTGGGATGGATGCCAGCCAGTACAAGGACTATGTCCTCTTCATGCTGTTCATCAAGTACATCTCCGACAAGTACGGCAATTCGGACGACTTTGCGCCACCGGTCAATATCCCGTCGGGTGCCAGCTTCAAGGACATGGTCGCGCTCAAGGGCAAGGCCGATATCGGTGACAAGATCAACACGCAGGTCATCCAGCCATTGATCGATGCCAACGCCCGGCTGGCGCGCAGTGACTTTCCCGACTTCAACGATCCCAACAAGCTTGGCGAAGGCGACGCGATGGTGGAGCGTCTGACCAACCTTGTGTCGATCTTCGAGAAGCCCGAGCTGGATTTTTCGAAGAACCGCGCCGATAACGACGACATCCTGGGAGATGCTTACGAATACCTGATGCGTCACTTTGCAAGTTTGAGTGGCAAGAGCAAGGGGCAGTTCTATACCCCTTCAGAAGTGAGCCGCATCATCGCCAAGGTCATCGGTATCAACCCGGCCAATGCCGTAGGGTCGACGACTGTTTATGACCCGACTTGCGGCTCAGGCTCGCTGTTGCTGAAAGTGGCCGATCAGGCGGGCAAGCACATCACCCTGGAAGGTCAGGAGATGGATGTGACCACTGCTGGTCTCGCCCGCATGAACATGATCCTGCACGACTTCCCGACTGCCAACATTCTGCAGGGCAACACACTGTCCACGCCCAAGTTCAAGGACGGCGAGCAGCTGCGTACCTATGACTATGTCGTAGCGAACCCGCCGTTCTCGGTCAAGAGCTGGAGCGTCGGGCTGACGCCCGCCAATGACCCCTATCAGCGCTTCGCCTGGGGAGAACCACCGGCGAAGCAGGGTGACTACGCCTTTTTGCTGCACATCATCCGTTCGCTGAAAAGTACCGGTAAAGGTGCCTGCATTCTGCCCCACGGCGTGCTATTTCGCGGCAATGCCGAGGCAGTGATCCGTGAGCAACTGGTGCGCTCCGGCTATCTGAAAGCCATTATCGGCCTGCCGGCGAACCTGTTTTTCGGCACAGGCATACCCGCTTGCATCCTGGTCCTGGACAAGGAAAACGCCAGCGCTCGCAAAGGCATTTTCATGATTGATGCCGCCAAAGGCTTTATCAAGGACGGCCCGAAGAACAGCTTGCGCGATCAGGACGTACACAAGATCGTCGATGTCTTTACCCGGATGGCAGACGTGCCGCGTTACGCACGTATGGTCTCCTTCGACGAGATCTGCGATCCGAAGAACGACTTCAATCTCAACCTGCCGCGCTATATCGACAGTACCGAGCCTGAGGACATTCAGGACATCGACGGTCACTTGCGCGGTGGCATTCCTGGGCGGGATATCGATGCGTTCGATAGCTACTGGAAGGTCATGCCTGGCCTGCGCACAGCGCTGTTCAAGCCGGCCAGCAACCCCGGCTACTTTGAACTGGTCAGTCGAGAGGTGAAGTCGGCCATCTTCGCTCATCCACAGTTCAACGACTTCAAGGCTGGCGTTGATAAGTTGTTTAACCAGTGGCTGGAAAAAAGTACCCCACAACTGAATGGCTTCGCTGCCAATGAAGCCAGCAGCCACCCCAAGACGTTGATCGCGACATTGTCTGAAGACCTGCTCAGCGCCTTCGCCAAAGCGCCTTTGCTCGACTATTACGACATCTACCAGCACCTCATGGACTACTGGACCGAGACCATGCAGGACGACTGCTACCTGATCAGTGCCGACGGCTGGAAAGCCGCCGCTAAAGCACGTGAAATTCACAAAGTAAAGGACAAGAACAACAAGCTGGGTTGGGCTGAGAAGCATGACTACTGCCAAGGCAAGCGCCGCTTCAAGTCGGACCTGATTCCGGTCGAGATTCTGATTGCCCGCTATTTCATGGCCGAGCGCAACGCTATTGAAGACCTTGAAGCCCGGCTTGCCAGCGTTGAGCAAAGCATGAGCGAAATGCTTGAAGAGCACAGCGGGGAGGATGGCTCGCTCAGCGAAGTAGTCGAAGGCGAGGGTGACAGGCAAAAGGTGACCGCCAAAGCGATCAAGACACGTCAACGCGAGATTGGCATGGATCCGAATTATGAGGATGAGTTCAAGGTATTGGCCGAATACGACGCCTTGATTGATCAGCAAAGCAGCCTTAAGGCCAAACTCAAAAAGGCTGAGGAAGACCTTGAGAACAAGATCCACGCGAAATACCCGCTGCTAAGCGAGGACGATATCAAAAGCCTGGTGGTGGATGATAAATGGTTGGCTACCTTGGCCGCTGCCGTGCATGGCGAACTCGACCGAGTCTCTCAGACTCTGACCGGACGCATCCGCGAGCTGAGTGAGCGTTACGCCACCCCGTTGCCACAACTCACCGATGAAGTGGTAACCCTTGCCAGTCGTGTGGCAGAGCATTTGAAAAAAATGGGGGCGGTATGGCAGTAAAGCCAGGCTACAAGCAGACCGAAGTAGGTGTAATTCCGGACGAGTGGCAGGTTTCCACCCTTCAAGACGCATGCCAGGAGCCAATCTCTTACGGCATCGTTCAATGTGGTCCTCATCTAAATTCAGGTATTCCATACATACGGGTTTCTGATATGGATGAACCGGAACTTAACGTGGACGGAATGCTTCGCACATCCCCCTCAATTGCATCAAGGTTTGGGCGTTCAACCGTTCAAGAGGGAGATCTTGTTTACGCGCTTAGAGGAAAGCTAGGTGAGGTGCGTCAAGTTCGTGCAGATGTTGCAGGCGCAAATCTTACACAAGGGACAGCAAGACTATCTCCAAATAAGAAAGTATTAAGCGATTATTTTCTTTGGGCGCTGCGTAATCCGCCGACTGTACGGCAGGCAGAGATAGAGGCGAAGGGAACAACGTTTCGTGAAATCACACTTGCTGATCTGAGAAAGATCAAAGTTCTGATTCCGCCCCTTTCCGAACAGCTCTTCATCGCGACGGCGTTGAGCGATGTGGATGCGCTGCTGGGTGCGCTGGAGCGGCTTACCGCCAAGAAACGCGACCTCAAACAGGCCACCATGCAACAGCTCCTCACCGGCCAAACCCGTCTTCCTGGGTTCTATGAAGAATGGATGGTGAAGCGGCTGGGGGATGTTGCTCGAATTCAGCGTGGAGCCTCACCGCGTCCAATCGATAGTCCAGTCTGGTTCGATCAGAACTCCTCCGTCGGATGGGTACGCATCTCAGATGTGACGAAGTCGGGGATGTACCTTCGCGAAACTACACAAAGACTCTCACCATTGGGCGTTCAACACAGCCGTCCAGTCGCCCGGGGAAGTCTTATCATGAGCATCTGCGCTACTGTTGGTAGGCCTGTCATCACTAAGATTGACGTATGTATTCACGACGGATTCGTCGTATTCGACGATCTTCAAGCAGACAAGCTGTTTATTTACTACACGCTGAAGTGGATCGAGCCGGATTGGTCTAAACATGGTCAAACCGGTTCGCAGATGAACCTCAATACAGGCCTGATTACCGGCACAGAGGTCTCGCTTCCACCCCTGCCCGAACAAGCTGCCATCGCCGCCGTGCTGTCCGATATGGACGCCGAACTGGCTGCCCTGGAACAGCGCCTAGCCAAAGCCCGCGCCCTCAAGCAAGGCATGATGCAAGAACTGCTAACTGGAAGAACCCGACTGCTATGACCAACCTGAGCATGGAAGCTATTCAAACGCAGCAGGCTACTGAGCTATCCAGCAAGATCATCAGCGTTTACGAACTGCTCATTGACTCTGCGCTGGATATTCCCCAGTACCAACGCCCCTACAAGTGGACCGGCAAGAACATCAACCAACTGTTCTCCGATATCGCCATCCACAAGGACAAGTCCGCCTACCGCTTAGGCACCATCGTGTTTCACCAGGAAGGTGGGACCAGGAACATCGTCGATGGTCAGCAGCGCACTATCAGTCTGATGCTGGCGGCTCGTGCGCTGATCCAGCGGAACAAGGAAGAAAAGCTCAAACGCGATGATTTGCGGAACCGACTGCTCAAGCTTGAGCAAGCGATGGTGAACCCCAGCTTTACCAGCGAGATCTCACAGAAAAACATCCACAGCAATTACCTCGAGGTGGCCCGCATCGTTTCCCGCACGGACTTCACCGAGGCGCACATCGACTTTTTCCTGAACAAGTGCCAGGTCGTTGCCGTGGCGCTTAACGATGTGTCGGAAGCCTTTCAGTTTTTCGATTCGCAGAATGCACGGGGCCGGGATCTGGAGCCCCATGATTTGCTCAAGGCTTACCATCTGCGTGAGTTCAGCCCCCGTGACGAGCCATTGAAGGCGGCCACGGTCGCGCATTGGGAAAGCAGTGAAACCGAGGAATTGGCCACGCTGTTCTCGCAGTACCTGTACCGCATCCGCAATTGGTCAAAAGGGGTTTCGGCGCGTTATTTCAGCAAGGATGACAGCGACTTGTTCAAGGGCGTGAACATCGACACGGTGGCCAGCTACCCCTATGTGGAACAACTGCGTATCGCCCACCATTTTGTCGATCACTACAACGGGCAATACGAACGCAGGATCGATTCGCGCGAGCTTGGTTTTCCCTTCCACCTGGATCAGATCATCATCAATGGTCGGCGATTTTTTGAGCTGATCAGCCACTACCAGAGCAAGGTGGCGCGGATCAGCGCCGAGTCCTGGAGCGGACACGAGTTGGTGGGTACTGAAGGGCTCGATGGCTACGCGCAGACGATCATGGACACGCTCAATACCTACCCGGCAAGAAACCGCACCGGCGATTGTTACGTGCGGGCGATGTTCGACAGCCTGCTGATTTTTTACATCGACAAGTTTGGCCATGCGGATATTTCCCGGGCCATCGAGAAGATTTTCATCTGGGCCTACAGCTTGCGCCTGCAGATGCAGGTGGTGCAGCTGGCGAGCATGGATAACCACGTACTCAGGAACAACCTGTTCAGACTGATCAAGGAAGCCACTCGCCCTGCGGACTTTATCAACTGCAGCCTGCCCGTGCTGAGCAGCAACAACTCAACTAAGACCGAGAAGATCGAGGCTCTGTTCAGGGAGATGAAATATTATGAGTGAGGAGATCACCCAGCTTTCCATCAAGGCCCTGCTCAGCGGCAAAGTTGAATACATGATCCCGATGTACCAACGAAACTACGCCTGGGAGGAGGGAGAAATCACGCAGCTGATTCAGGACGTGATCGATTACCTGCCTGAGGAAGGTAGTACCGCGCAAAATTACTACATTGGTACCCTGGTGGTGTATGAGCGCCGGGATACCAAAACACCCGTATTCGAAACCATTGACGGGCAGCAGCGCCTGACGACCCTGTCGTTGTTGACCTCGTATTTGAAAAATACCCGAGCTGTCGAGCTCGACTGGTATTCGACGCTGAGTATCCACTTCGATAGCCGTGAGCATTCGCGCGCGACTTTTGCGGCCATCTTCGAGGGGAAATTCAACGATGACCCTGCCGAGGTGTTGGTTGAGAAGCAGATCAACACAGGCATCCTCAATGGCTATCGGCTGATCCAGAAAGTCCTTCCGCAAAAGCTGAAAGAAAACGACGTTTCGCCTCAGCAGTTTGCTGACTACCTGTTTCGCTACGTGCAAATCATGCGGGTGAAAGTACCGGCGGATACGGACCTGAACCATTACTTCGAGATCATGAATAACCGCGGTGAGCAGTTGGAAAAGCACGAAGTGCTCAAGGCGCGGATGATGAAAGCGTTGCAGGGTTGCGAGCAAAGTCAGAATTGCCTGCATGCTGTTTGGGAAGCGTGCGCCAACATGGAGCGCTACGTGCAAATGGGCTTTACACCCGAGCAGCGCAGCAACCTCTTTGGCGATAAGAATTGGGGGACTTTTGAGCTCGCAGACTTTGATGCGCTTCGGGAAGCGCTGCACCGTATGCAAAAAGTGGCAACCAGAGAAAGCGAGGCGTTAACCCTTGATCAGATTATTGCCAAGGCACCGAGTAGCGTAGAGGCGAAAGAGTCAAGTGACGACGCGCCAGAACGCTTCAACACAGTGATCAACTTTCCAAACTTCCTGCTGCATGTACTGCGTGTCGATACGCAGGCGGACCTTCCTCTGGATGACAAGCGCCTGCTCGATACCTTTGAAAGGTATGTACTCAAGCAGCCCGACCCTGTTGCGGCCGTTAAGCGTTTTACCTTCAGCCTGCTGCGTTGCAAGTATCTGTTTGACCAGTACGTGATCAAGCGCGAGTTTATCAAGGGCTCGGATGGCTGGAGCCTCAAGCGCTTTAAATGGAATGACGGCGGCAAGGCTGGCGGAGCAGGTCGCGGTAGTTACGTGAATACCTTCGGTGAGGAAGAAGGCAGCGATGGCATCAACCGTCGCATCCTGATGCTGCTGTCGGCGTTTCATGTTTCTACGCCAACGCTGGTTTACAAGCACTGGCTGAATGCGGCGTTGCATTACCTCTTCCAGGCCAGGCAAGTTGAGGCTCAGGCCTATCTGCAGCACATGGAGTCGGTAGCAAAAGCGTTTGTCTTCGACCGCTTTCTGGCTCCAGCGGCAGGCTTGGAATACTTTGCGATGATCTATACGAACCAAGGTGTCTGTCAGACACGCCGCGAAAGTATTGCAGTACAGACGTTTGAGCCCCGGTTGAGATTCGGCAATATCGAAAACAACTTGGTGTTCAACTTCCTGGACTATCTGCTTTGGCTTGAGCACGGAGCGAGCGAGAAGGTCAAACCCTACGAATTCACCTTCCGTAGTTCGGTGGAGCATTATTACCCGCAGCATCCATTGGACGGACAAGTTCAGCTCGACACTGACACGCTCAACTCGTTCGGCAATCTATGCCTGATCAGCCATAGCAAGAACTCCCGCCTGAGCAATTTCATGCCATCGGCGAAAAGCGAGTTTTATCTGAAAAACTCCATTGATAGCGTCAAGCAGTATTTGATGATGGAGACCAAGCCTTGGGATGCCAGCGCCATTCGCGTCCATGCCGAGCAAATGAGTAACGTGTTGCTCAACAGCCTCGCCAGTAAACACGAAACCGAATAAACCCTGCAGGATGCACCTGATGACTCAACAACCTCGCTCCGAACGCCGCACCCAGAATCGTGTTCGAGCCTTGTTTACAGACAAGACGCGGCCTGATTACCTTGGCTACGACTACTTGGGCGATTGGGGCAAGCGTGGGCAAAACCGCAACATCGAAGACGAGCTGCTACAGGCAAATCTGAAGCAGCGCGGCTATTCCGATGCGCAGATATCGGCGGCGTTGCAAAAGCTGAAGACCGCAGCGGATGCCACGGGCATCACCCTGTACCAGGCCAACCTGCGTACCTACCAGTTGCTTCGGTATGGTGTGCCGGTGCAGGTTGTCGTCGGGCAGGCCCACGAAACGGTGCATTTGATTGATTGGGAGCACCCTGAGCGCAATGACTTCTCCATTGCCGAGGAAGTGACCCTGCGCGGTGGCCATGAGCGCCGTCCTGATCTGGTGATTTACCTGAACGGTATCGCCATCGGCGTGATCGAGCTCAAGCGCAGTTCGGTTGAGGTAGCCGATGGAATTAACCAACTGATCACCAACCAGGAGGAAATCTTCAATCAGGGTTTTTTCAGCACGGTGCAGTTGGTCTTCGCTGGCAGCGACTCTCAGGGCCTGCGCTACGGCACGGCAACGACTCGCGCCGAGTTTTTTGTCGAGTGGAAGGCTTCGGCGGAAAAATCAGCGTCAGTCGAACTGGACACCCAGCGCGAGATGCCTGCCCCCTATGACGTAACGCTCCGCGCAGAAGCGGCGCAGTGCGGTTTTCTGCTGGATCGCCCCTTGGCGCAAATGTGCGAGAAATCCCGTCTGCTTGACCTGATCCGCAACTTCATCATTTTCGATGCGGGGATCAAAAAGGTGCCGCGTCCGCATCAATACGTCGCTGTGAAGGCAGCACAGGAGCGGGTTCGGCGAAACGAGGGTGGGGTGATCTGGCATACACAGGGCAGTGGCAAGAGCATCCTGATGGTGCTGATCGCCAAGTGGTTGCTCGAACATGATGCTGACGCGCGCGTTCTGGTGATCACTGATCGCGATGAGTTGGACAGGCAAATCTCCGGGGTCATGCGCAACGCCGGGGTGATCGGCAGTGACGCTCCGTCGCCACGGATCATCTCTCGTGCCGATCTCGTACAGAAACTCGCCGCACCTGCGCCGCGCCTGCTTTGCGCTTTGCTGCATAAATTCGAGCCGGACCTGAGCGTGCCACCGCCGCCCATGCATGGCCGTTTTTATGTCTTCGTGGACGAATGCCACCGCACTCAAGGTGGCGACATGAACAAGCAAATGAAGCAATGGCTGGCCAATGCCGTTTTCATTGGCTTTACCGGAACTCCTTTGCTGCGCAAGGACAAGCAGACCACGCACGATGTGTTCGGCACCTACATACACACCTACAAATTCCACGAAGCCGTTGCGGACAAGGTTGTGCTGGACCTTAAGTATGA
Organism: Pseudomonas fluorescens; assembly: GCF_041354075.1. Classification (GTDB taxonomy): domain Bacteria; phylum Pseudomonadota; class Gammaproteobacteria; order Pseudomonadales; family Pseudomonadaceae; genus Aquipseudomonas; species Aquipseudomonas fluorescens_CE. Next base: position 67,172 of record NZ_JARZGC010000012.1, read on the forward strand.
AGCCCGTGACGTACCGCAGCGTTTGACTTCGCAAAAGGCCATCGATGCCTGGTTCGAGCAGAAAACCAAGGGGTTGAACAACTATCAGAAATCGATCTTGCGCAAGCGCTGGGCGACCATGGAGTCGCTGATGAGCGCTGGCGAACGCAAGCAGCGGATCGTCGCCAGCATTATCGAGGACTTCAGCCTGAAGCCGAGGCTGAATAACGACCGGGGCACCGCCATCCTGGTGGCAGCCAGCATTTATGATGCCTGTCACTATTTCCGTTTGTTTGAAACTACTTCGTTTGGCCCTTACTGCGGCATCGTCACTTCGTATGAGCCGAACCACAACTCGATCTCCCGCGACCCAGCGCAGAGTGATGAGCGTTACAAGTTCAACACTTACACACAGTACGTGCTGAAGCCAGGTCAGACCACCACGGCGTACGAAGAGGAAACCAAGCGTCGGTTTATCGAAGAACCCGCCAATCTGAAACTGCTCATCGTGGTGAGTAAGCTGTTGACCGGTTTTGACGCGCCCAGCTGTTCTTACATCTACCTGGATAACGAGCTTCGGGACCATAACCTGTTCCAGGCAATTTGCCGTACCAACCGATTGGACGGAGATGACAAGGATTTCGGCTACATCGTGGATTTCAAGGAATTGTTCGGTGACGTGCAAGACGCGATTTCGGTTTACACCTCGGATGAGCTGGATGTCGACACGGGCAGCGGTGGCAGCAACAACATCGAGCTGAAGAACTGGTTGGTTGAAGGGAAAAAGCAGCTGGATGCAGCTCGAGAGGCGCTGAGTTACTTGTGCGAACCTGTCGCGCCGCCGCGAGAGGTTGAGCAGTTTATTCATTACTTCTGTGGTGATGCGGCTAATGCGAATGCTCTGGATGAGACCGAAGCACTACGGGTCGCTTTCTACAAAGCGGTGGCCTCGTTCACCCGGGCTTTTGCAGACTTGGCGCAGAACCTGACTGAGGCCGGTTACTCAGCAGCGCAAGCTGCCACACTGCAGGCCGAAGTGCAGTTTTACGCCGATGTGCGTGAAGCGATTAAGAAACACTCCGGTGAAGAATTGGATATCAAGCCATTCGAAGCGGATATGCGGCATCTGCTCAACACGTATATTCAGGCAGATCCAGCCGATCCAATGAGCACAGTCGATAGTTTTTCGCTGGTTGAGCTGATCGTGCAGACTGGCGTGCATGATGCCATCGCCAAAAAGCTCAATGCCAAAGGCAATCTTTCCAAGGATGCGATCGCCGAAGGCATTATCAACAATGTGCGTAAGACCATCATTCGTGAACAACTGACCGACCCGAAATTTTACGAGGGGATGTCTAGGCTGCTCGAAGACCTGATCAAGCAGAGTCGTGATGATGCTGCGGCTTACGAGGAGTTCCTGCGCAAAGCCGAGGCGGTGGTCAGGCAGATGGCGAAAAAAGGTTCAGGAAATACTCCGGCCGCGCTCAATGGCCATCGAGAGGCGACGGTGCTCTTCAACAACCTTGGCAGCATTGCCGCGAAAACCTTTCAGTGCCCGCAGGACGAAGATTCAAGAGTCAGATTGGCACTGGATATTGATCAAGTCATGCGTAAGGAAGCCCCTTCTGCCTGGCGAGGAGAAACGACACGCGAATCGCGGATTCTCAATGCGTTGTTTCCTCTGATGGGACGTGACGGAGAGGCGACCATGGCCATTTTCGAGATCATCAAGAACCAACCGGGCTATTGATGGACGAGATTATCGAACTGGGCGACATCTCAATTTCGGTGACCCGCAAAGACATCAAGAATGTCCATCTGAGCGTGCATCCACCCGAGGGGCGAGTGACCTTAGTCGCCCCGACAAGCACGCGGCTCGAGGTCGCTCGGGCTTACGCTATTTCAAGGCTTGGGTGGATTCGTGAGCAGCAGAGCAAGCTGCAAGCCCAGGCACGTGAGGCGCCGCGTCAGTTTGTGGAAAGGGAAAGCCACCATGTATGGGGGCGGCGGTACCTGATGGTGATTAAACACCAGAACGCCAAGCCCTCCGTGGTGCTCGACCATAAACGCCTCACCTTGACTGTTCGCCCCGGTAGCGACGCGAACAAGCGTGCCGACGTGATGTACGAATGGCAGAAGCTGCAACTGCACGCCGCGGTGCCGGTGTTGATCAAGAAGTGGGAACGCAAGCTTAAGGTGAAGGTGGCGGGGTATTACCTGCAACGGATGAAAACCAAATGGGGTAGCTGTAACCACCGAGCAGGGAACATTCGACTGAACACCGAGTTGGTGAAGAAGCCGAAAGATCTGCTGGAGTACGTGATTGTCCACGAGATGATTCATTTGCTTGAGCCGACTCACAATGAACGCTTCATCCTCCTCCTTGGTGAGCATTTTCCAACGTGGCGTGAGGCCCGTGCCGAGTTGAATGAGCTCCCGCTGGCGGCCGAAGTCTGGAAGGAATGAAGCCCGCTTGGTATTCCAGCAGGCTTGCTCAGCTATGCGGAAAAGCACCTCGTAAGCGCTCTGGTATTTCTGAACGATGAATTCGATTTGTCGAAGGTCTTGCGTCTTTTGTAGGGCTGGCGGCACCGGTTTCTATTGTTCTAGAGTAGTGGCCTTTTGCTGTTCCCCCCGAGCAGCGCATTCAAACCTCAGGATGCCCTATGCAGGATGCAAACGCGTTAAAGCCCGGATTCATGATCATCCACGGCAATCGCCTTGACGATTTGCGTGAGCTAGCGGTGAGCTGGATGCAGCGCTACCCATTAGCCCCGTTGGAAAATGAAGTCGTGCTGGTGCACAGCAACGGCATTGCTCAATGGTTGAAGCTGGCGCTGGCTGAAGATCCTGATGTCGGTGGCTGCGGTATCGCCGCAGCGTTGGATGTGCAACTTCCTGCGCGTTTCCTTTGGCAAGCCTACAGGTCTGTCTTGGGTTCGGAGACGACACCAGAGACCTCCCCGCTGGACAAGGCGGCACTGAGTTGGCGACTCATGCGCTTGCTGCCTCAATTACTAAGTAAAACCAATTTCAGCAGTTTGCGGCGATTTCTTCAGGAGGATGACGATCAGCGCAAACTCTACCAACTCTCCGAGCGGCTGGCGGACCTGTTCGATCAGTATCAGGTCTATCGTGCCGATTGGCTGGAGGACTGGGCGGCCGGGCGTGATCAGCTAAGGCACATCAAACGCGGTGTGAAACCGCTGGATCCCGATAACCTGTGGCAAGCGGAACTGTGGCGGGAAGTATTGGCGGATGTTGGCGAGGGCGCTCTTGAGCAGAGCCGGGCCGGTGTTCACAAGCGCTTTGTCACACACCTGCGTGAAGCCGGGCAGGCCCCGTCCGGGGTGCCTCGGCGTGTGGTGGTGTTCGGTATTTCGTCTATGCCGGCACAGGTTCTCGAAGCTCTGGCCATACTCTCGCGCTACAGCCAGGTGTTGCTGTGTGTGCACAATCCTTGTCGCCACCATTGGGGCGATATCGTCGCTGACAAAGACTTGCTGGGCCATGCCTATCGCCGCCAGCCAAACAGAAGCACTTCTGTGGCAGCGAGCCAACATGGCCAGCCATTGCTCGCCGCTTGGGGCAAGCAAGGTCGCGACTACATCAATTTGCTCGACCACTATGACGAGCCGACGAGTTATCGATACCTGTTCGAGGGCCTGAACGGCGGACGTATCGACCTTTTCAATGACGAGCCACCTTCAAGCCTGCTGAGCCAATTGCAAAGCGACATTCTTGAATTGCGTCCTCCGGCGGAAACCCGCGAAGTATGGGGCCCCGTCGACTTGGCCCTAGATCGCTCGGTACGCTTCCACGTGGTCCACAGCGCGCAGCGTGAAGTGGAAGTGCTGCATGATCAGTTGCTCGCCCGCTTCAGTGCCAATCCGGCGCTAAGCCCTCGGGATGTGATCGTGATGGTGCCGGACATCAACGCCTACGCACCGCATATCGAGGCGGTGTTCGGCCAGGTACCGCGTCATGATCCTCGTTATCTGCCGTTTACCCTGGCCGACCAGGGGCAGCGTGGCCGCCAGCCATTGCTGATTGCCCTCGAACACTTGCTCAAACTTCCTCATAGCCGCTTCGCCGTCAGCGATATTCTCGACCTGCTGGACGTGCCGGCGCTGCGGGCGCGCTTCGGTATCAAGGAAGCGGATGTGCCGATCCTGCAACGCTGGATCGATGGTGCCGGTGTGCGCTGGGGACTCGATGCGCAGCAGCGTGAGAGTCTGGGCATGCCGGCGGGCCTGGAGCAAAACACCTGGCGTTTCGGGATGCGCCGCATGCTGCTGGGCTACGCAGCCGGGCAAGGGCCCGAGCTCAATGGCATCGAGCCTTACGATGAAGTGTCCGGGCTGGAGGCGGCATTGGCAGGGCCTTTGTTGACCCTGCTCGATCACCTGGAAGTCGCCCGCGAAGACCTGCAGCAGCCAGCGACACCGGTGCTCTGGGTTGAGCGCCTGCAATCGCTGTTGAAGGTGTTCTTCCGTCCGGTGGGGGATGGCGAAGAATTACTGGTCAACCAGTTGCTCAAACTGCTCGATGACTGGCTGCGCACCTGTGAGTCTGCGCAATTCAACGAGCCTTTGCCGCTGAGCGTGATGCATGAAACCTGGCTATCCGGCATCGAGGATGGCGGCTTGTCGCAACGTTTTCTCGCCGGTGCGGTGAACTTCTGCACGTTGATGCCGATGCGTGCGATCCCTTTCAAAGTGGTGTGCCTGCTGGGCATGAACGATGGCGATTATCCGCGCCAACAGTCGCCAGTCGATTTCGACCTGATGCGCAACAATTACCGTCCGGGCGATCGCTCACGGCGCGAGGATGATCGTTACCTGTTGCTTGAGGCGCTGCTATCGGCCCGAGAACAACTGTACGTCAGTTGGGTTGGCCGCAACATTCGCGACAACAGCGAGCGCGTACCTTCGGTACTGATCGGGCAACTGCGCGATCACCTGTCCAGCGGCTGGCGCTTGGCGCAGCCTGGCAAATTGCTGCATGCCTTGACCCAGGAGCACCCGCTACAGCCTTTCAGCGCCGCCTACTTTGCCGACAAGCCGGGTCCGGACGGGCTGTTCACTTACTCTCACGAATGGCGTGAGGTGCATGATTCGCCAGATCAGCAGCCATCGGAAAACCTGTTGCCAGCACTCGCCCAAGACACGCCTTTAACCCTGCGCCAACTGGCCGGGTTTGTGCGCGACCCCGTCGGGGCGTTCTTCCAGCAACGGCTCAAGGTTAACTTCGACAATGACGAGTTGACCAGCCGCGACGACGAAACCTTTCAGCTCGACGGCCTTGAGAACTGGCAGCACCAGGACCGGCTCAGCCAGGCGCTCAAGCGTTGGGTTGAAGAAGAGTACCGACCCGAGGACGCGGTGGCCGAGCTTGATCGACATGTTCAGCGTTTGCAGCGCGAAGGCAATTTGCCGCTGGGCGGCTTCGGAACCTTGAGTGCCTCGGCATTGGCAGAGCCGCTGCCGGACCTGCTGGAGCGTTACCACGCGCAGTTGCAAGCATGGCCTGAAATCGAGGACGGCCAGACCGCCGCAACGATCGCCGCGCAGGACCCGAGCCCGGGATTTAGTGATTGGCTGGGTGGCATTCGCCGTAACGCCCAAGGTGAGCGAGCCTACTTACAGTTGGACAGCAAGAAACTATGCAACGACGACAGTTGGCGCTGGCACAACCTGGTTCGTCCCTGGGTGCGCCATCTGGCGTTGCAATTGAGTGAACCGGGCTGCACCACAATTCTGGTCAGTTTGAACGGGGATGTAGTGTTCCGGCCAATGCCGGCGCAACAGGCGCAGGAACAGTTGCAGTCGCTGCTCGACGCCTGGGTGGCGGGCATGCGTGAGCCGTTGCCGGTTGCCTGTCAAAGCGCATTCGCATGGCTTGAGGAGGTGGGGGTGGAAGGCGAAGACAAAGACTCGGCCTTGGACAAGGCCCGTGAGACATTCGAGGGTGGCTTCATGCGCACCGGAGAAGCAGAGAGCTCCTTTGCCTTGCGCCGCGCCTATGCTGACTTCGACCAGTTATGCGCCTCCGGTGATTTCGTCACATGGTCCAAGCGGTTGTATGGCGGACTGTTCAAACATTTACTTTCCAGCCGCGCAGGGAGCGACCAATGAGCCCGGTAAATCTCAACCCCCTGGACTTTCCATTGCATGGCAGCCGATTGATCGAGGCCAGTGCCGGCACGGGCAAAACCTTCACGATCGCTTTGCTTTATGTGCGGCTGGTGCTGGGGCATGGCGGCGAAAACGCTTTCAAGACACCGCTGACACCGCCGCAGATCTTGGTGGTGACGTTTACGGACGCCGCAACCCAGGAGCTTCGCGACCGTATTCGCGCGCGCCTGACCGAAGCGGCGCAGTGTTTTCTGGAGCCGGATCGCAAACATGACAAGTTGCTGCAGCAACTGCGTGCCGAGTACCCAACTGAGCAATGGCCCGATTGTGCACGGCGCTTGCAACTGGCCGGGGAGTGGATGGATGAGGCCGCCGTCTCGACCATCCACGGCTGGTGTTATCGGATGCTGCGAGAGCATGCCTTCGACAGTGGCAGCCTGTTCGCCCAGACACTGGAAACCGACCAGGGCGAGCTGCTGGCGGAGGTGAGCAGGGATTATTGGCGTCGGCATTTCTATGCCTTGTCACCGGCGCTCTCCAAGGTGGTGGCCGATTGCTTCAAAACCCCGACTGATCTACAGAAGGCGCTCAGTCCTCTGCTATCGCGGGCAGACGCGGAGTTCCGGCAGGCAGGGGCATCGATCAGCGCTCCGGCACGATTGGATGCGCTTCTGCAGTCCCCTATCGATTGGGAGCAGCGATGTATTGCGCTTGAGGACCGTGCCAGAGCTGAGTGGTCGCGAGACGTCGCCGGGATAAATACGCTGCTGGGTGATGTACGAACGAAGTTGAGCGGAAAATCCTATCCAACCAAGACTCCCGAAACCTTCGAGCAGATGCTTGGTGATATCGCGAAATGGAGCCTGGGAGACGAAGCCTGTGCTCATGTTCGCAAGTGTGGGCAAACCCGGTTCAGTGTGAACAAAGGCGGCGTTGTCAGCATGCACCCCGCTTTTCAGGCCATCGATACGTGGGTCGATCATCTGGAGTCAAAAACCGAGGTGCGCGCGCAACTGCTGCTACATGCACTGCGTGAGGTGCAATGTTCGTTCAATGCCGAGAAAGTGCGCAGGGCGCAAATCGGTTTCGACGACCTGCTCAATCGTCTTGACCAGGCCTTGCAAGGCCCGTCGGGCCCTCGTCTGGCTGAGACCATTCGCAAGCAATATCCGGTTGCCCTGATCGATGAATTCCAGGACACCGATCCGGTTCAGTACCGGATCTTCGAAACCATTTACCGCATTCCCGACAACCTGAATAACTGCGGCCTGTTCATGATCGGTGACCCGAAACAGGCGATCTATTCCTTCCGTGGTGCGGACATCTACACCTACCTCCAGGCGCGCGAGGCAACGGCTGGCCGTCATTACACACTGGGGACCAACTATCGTTCCACCAAATCGATGGTCGACGCGGTCAACCACTGCTTCCGATACGCCGAAGCCCAGCCTCGGGGCGCGTTTCGGTTTGCCACAGAAGACCAGGGCAACCCGGTGCCGTTCAACACCGTCCAGGCCAATGGTCGTGACGATGTTTTGCAGATCAAGGGTGCGGATCAGCCTGCCTTGACGTTCTGGCAGCTGGAAACCGAGGGTGTGGTCAATAACGCCACCTACTTGCGTAAAGCCGCTGAAGCCTCGGCATCGGCGATTCAGGCCTGGCTTGATCCCGCTGCAACCGAGCGTTCCGGTTTGCTGAAAGGCAAGGGTGAATTCGTCGCCTTGCGGCCCGCCGATGTTGCCATTCTGGTACGTAATCGCAAGGAAGCCGAAGCCATCCGCAAGGCCCTGGCGCATCGACAGCTGGCCAGTGTCTATCTCTCCGACAGGGACTCGGTCTTCGAAAGCGAAGAGGCCGGAGACCTGTTGTATATCCTGCGAGCGTGCGCTCAACCCACCAGCGACCGGCTGGTGCGTGCTGCCATGGCGACCCGCAGCGTCGGGCTGACATGGCAGACCCTGGAGCAATTGAATCAGGATGAGTTGTTCTGGGAACAACAGGTTTTGCTATTCAGGGATTTTCGCGCGTTGTGGCAGCAACAGGGCGTGCTGCCGATGCTGCGAAAACTGCTTGCCACGTTCAAGGTTCCGGCCCGTTTGCTTCTGGAAGACCAGGGGGAGCGTCGCCTGACCAACCTGTTGCACCTGGCCGAGTGGTTGCAGCGCAGCGCCGCCGAACTCGATGGCGAGCATGCGCTGATCCGCCACCTGGCCGAGCAGGTCGATGGCCAGAGCGAAGAAGAAATTCTGCGCCTGGAAAGCGATTCGGATCTGATCAAGGTCATCACCGTGCACAAGTCCAAGGGACTGGAATACCCATTGGTGCTGCTGCCGTTTGCCTGCAGCGCCAGGGCGATCGATGGCCGAAGCACAACACCGCCCATGTTCCACGACGACAAGGGGCTGGTGATCGAGCTGATCAAGGGCGATCTGGCGAAACCGGCTCAGGCGCTTGCCAACGATGAGCGCATGGGCGAAGAGATGCGCTTGCTCTACGTCGCCCTGACCCGAGCCCGTTATGCCACCTGGATCTGTGTGGCGCCCCAGGGCTTCAAGGCTGGCGGTGCATCGACGGACCTGCACAAGGCTGGCCTGGGCTACATGCTAGCGGGTGAGAAGCCGATCTCAGCGGCTCAATTGCCTGACGTGGTTGCAGCGTTGGCCAGCGGCTGCGCAGACATTGCAGTGTGCGCAGCCCCGGTGCCGTCTGATGCTGTGCATACGGCGCCAACGCCACCGCTGGTGGGGCCGGCATTGCGCCCCATGCACACGCTCGCGGCGAACTGGTGGATCGCCAGTTACTCGGCCTTGGCCATTGCCGACGGTAATGTCTTGATGGGTGCGCAGCCGAGTGTCAACCTTGAGCCGGCGACCGCACTGGAAGCCAACTTGCAAGAAGAGGACGAAGTTGAAGCTTTGCCTGCAGGGGCCGGGATTCACGGGTTCCCTCGTGGCGCAGGACCGGGCACCTTTCTCCACGGACTGTTCGAATGGGCCGGTCGCGAAGGTTTTGCCAAGGCCGCTGGAGATCCAATAACTCTCCATAACACCGTTGCCCGACGCTGCAACCTGCGCGACTGGGAAACCTGGATCGAGCCACTGTCCGCCTGGCTGGGCAGCTATCTGAATGCACCGCTGCGGTTCAACGGTACCCAATGCAAACTCTCGACCCTGAGCACCTATCAGGTGGAGATGGAGTTCTGGTTTTCCAGCCGGTCGGTGAACGTTCAGCGCCTCGATGCACTGGTGCGTCAATACACGTTGGGTGGTGCACCGCGCCCAGTACTGGCTGCCAACGAGTTGAACGGCATGTTCAAAGGCTTCATCGACCTGACGTTTGAACATCAGGGTCGCTACTACGTGGCGGACTACAAATCCAACTGGCTGGGCAGCAACGATCAGGCCTACGACGCCGAGGCGATGGTCGAGACCATGCTGGACAAGCGTTACGACCTGCAGCTGTGTCTGTACCTGCTGGCTTTGCATCGCCAGCTCAAGCTGCGCCTTGCCGGGTATGACTACGAACAGCACATGGGCGGGGCGGTGTACCTGTTCGTTCGTGGGCACCAGGCGCCCACCCATGGTGTGCATTTCGAACGACCGCCACGGCAGTTGATTGAACAACTGGACCAACTCTTCATGGGCCAACACGCGGAGGTCAGCGCATGAGCCAGACCCTTAAGCAACTGAGCAACAGCCAGCGCAACGTTGATCACCCGCTGTTGTTCGTTGGCGATGCCGACAGCAGCGCGCTGCTGCATCAACTCGACAATTGGGTGAGCCGAGGCTGGTTGCGCGCACTGGATCGCTCATTCGCCACCTTCCTTTTTGAACAGGATCCCCAGGCCCAGGCCAGTGTGTTGCTGGCCGCCGCGATGACCAGTCATCAACTGGGTCGCGGGCATTCCTGCCTGGATCTGGTCGCTACCGTGCAAGCGCCTGACTTTGTGCTGTCGTTACCTCCTGAAGGAGAGGAGGGTGGTCAATTACCGTCGCAATGGTTGCTGGGCCTGGATGTCGCGCAATGGCGCCGGGCGTTGTGCTTGAGCACGATGGTGGAGGATCGGGACGAGCCGCAGCGATTCCCGGAGCGGCCGCTGGTGTTGTCCGGACAGCGTCTGTACCTGCGTCGTTACTGGAACTATGAGCGCAGCATTGCCCAGGCGCTGAGCGCCCGTTTGAGTGTGGACGCGGTAACACCGGGAAAACTTTCGAGTCGGCTCGATGCCTTGTTCCCTGACACCTTCGAAGTTAACGGTGAACGCCGCAGCGACTGGCAAAAAATTGCCTGTGCGCTGGCAGCGCGAGGTAACTTCAGCGTCATCACCGGCGGCCCTGGCACCGGCAAGACCACCTCGGTCGTGCGCTTGCTGGGGCTTTTGCAAACACCGGCAGTGGAAGAGGGGAAGCCGCTGCGCATTCGTCTCGCCGCCCCCACCGGCAAGGCAGCAGCACGCTTGTCCGAGTCCATTGGCAAGGCCGTCCGTGAGCTGCCGGTCAGCGCCCCGGTGAAGGAGGCGATCCCGACGGATGTTTCCACATTGCACCGTCTATTGGGCAGTCGACCGGATTCGCGCAACTTCATTCACCACTGGGATAAGCCGCTGGAGCTGGATGTATTGGTGGTCGATGAAGCGTCGATGATTGACCTGGAAATGATGGCTTGCCTGCTCGATGCCTTGCCTCGGCAGGCGCGCTTGATCCTGTTGGGTGACAAGGATCAGCTGGCCTCGGTGGATGCAGGCTCCGTGTTGGGCGACCTTTGCCGCGACGCTGAAACCGGCGGCTATAGCGAGCAAACAGTGGCCTGGCTGGAAGCCCACAGTGGCGAGTCGGTCAGCGCTCCGGGGTTGCAAACGGCAGTCGGTGCTGGCGATCCGCTGGCCCAGCAAACCGTCATGCTGCGATACTCCCGACGCTTCGACGCCCAGCAGGGCATCGGGCGTCTGGCCAAACTGGTCAATGAGAAAAATGCCGCCGAAGCACGAAGCCTGCTTGATCAGCAATTGCCTCAGCTGTTCAACCTCAAGTTGCGAGGCGAGCATGATGCCGCACTCACCGAACTGATTATCAACGGCACAGGCGATGCTCCTGGTTATCGCCATTACCTTGAGCAGCTACGAGACCAGCGTCCTGCCAAAGACACTCCCTGGGACAGTGCGCTCTGGGCCGGTTGGGCTAGCAAAGTATTGGGCACGTTTGATGAGTTCCGTCTGCTCTGTGCGCTGCGTCGCGGGCCCTGGGGTGTCGAGGGATTGAATCAACGAGTGGCCGCCGAACTGCGCCGCTGTGAGTTGTTGTCAGGGGATCAGGGATGGTTCGAAGGGCGACCGGTACTGGTCACCCGCAATGATTACAGCCTGAGCTTGATGAATGGTGACATCGGCATTGCTCTCTGGGTACCGGGCCCCTCTGCAGAACGAATTTTACGTGTGGCTTTCCCGCGAAACGATGGCAGCGGCGGCGTACGTTTCGTGATGCCGAGTCGGCTGGTGGAGGTTGAGACCGTTTTCGCCATGACGGTGCACAAGTCCCAGGGTTCGGAGTTCAACCATACGGCTCTGGTATTGCCCGACGCATTGAACCCGGTGTTGACCAAGGAACTGTTATACACCGCCATCACCCGTGCCAAACAGTGGTTCAGCCTGGTCGAAAGCAGTCCGGGTGTGTTTGAAGGGGCGGTGAGTCGCAATGTGCAGCGCACCAGCGGCCTGGCGCTGCAACTGCAAGATGAATTGGCAAAACTTCAACGCACCTGAGTGGGGGCGTTCAGGCATTTGTAGCCTGGGTACTGGGCTTCAGCGGTGACCTTTGCCATGGCAGAGGTCACCGCTTGGACCGTGATGGAGAAGTTGGCTTGGGGGCCGGCGGTGGCAACCACACGTTGCATGAAGGCTTTGTAGGTTTTCATGGCGCTGTCCTTGATGGCGGTGGTATCACGCTGCTTCGCCGTTACCACGCTTGCTGGTGATCTTTACCGCTCGACCGAGCGCAAACAGCAGCATGTCGATGTTTACTACGAATCCCGGTTCCGAATCCTGACGCACTTTAAAGTGCTTCGAGAGCCAGCCTTTGTAGCGTTCGATACAGGCGACATCGTTATCCCAGTTGATCTTCTTGCGAATGGTCTGGATCTTGGAAAAGTCTGGGTCGTTGATCTGTTCATAGAGTTCGAAGGCACGAAGCACGTGCTGATCGACAATGGATTCCGAGCGATCAGCCAGGTGTCGACCGAACTGTTTGAATACCTGACCTGGGCCGTTAGTCAGCGATGTTGGTCTGACATCGGCTGCACCTTTGATGATGTGCGCCACCTTTTGCAGGTCGCCGTTCTTCCAGACGAGGGCGTAGAGCAGCTTCTCCAGAGGCGTTTCCAGTTTGGCGCTGAGGTCCGTATGCAAGCGAAGATCGTTGCCAACCTTGGTCATGAGGGAACTGATGTCGTGGTCCGTCAACTTCAACTGCAATTCTGGGTACTTGTTGCGGTCCATCTGCCATTTTTCCAGTAGGGGATCGGACGTCAGTATCTTTTTCAGGTCGGACACTTTGTCGGCGTTCAGTATCTCGGTGAACGTGGTTTCCACCAGCTTCAGGACTTCCAGATTATTCAACATCGCACTCTCTCGTGGGGTCTGATACAGAGCTTGATTCACTCGTGCGACAGATCATGTCGCACGGCGTCAGGGCTCGGTATTTTTTGGAGTCGATTGCCAGCGGCAGGTTGTCGCGAACACGGCAGTCGAAAGGAACTGGTATCAGTCATACAGCCAGGGTTTCAACTCCTTCAGGTTCTCCACCACGATCTGTTGCGCCTCGGGTTTTGGGTCCATGTTCTTTGGATCAATCTGATAGCGCTGCAGTACATACTTGACCAACGCCTGGCGACAGGGAATCTGCAGTCGCCCATCGACCATCCCGAAATCCTCCTGGATTATCGCTTTTTGCATCAGCGTCAGACGCTCGTCGGGTTTGATGATGACGTTGACCTCGCTATTCCACTGGTCGTCGTCCGAGAGGCCATTCTCGGTTTCGCCGTCCATCAACTCAGGGATCCCGCGTAGTCGGCTCAGTACAAAGTCCCGGTACTCACGGTTTTTTTCGCAGTATGCGCGCACGTGCCAGCGCATGCCTGTGTAAACCAACGTATGCGGTGCGATGGTTCGCCCTTCAGGTTCAGGGCTGTTGAGCGAAACGTAGTCGATGTCCAGGCGCAGATGCTCCCGGCAAGCCTTGAGCAGTGGGCGCAGTATCTCGGCCTTGATCGAGCGATCCGGCACCTCCAGCACTTTGGTATGGGCGTAGGCCAACGCCAGGCCCTCAACGTGTGGCGCTCGGGCATTGTTCTGGTAGAGCAGGTGCAGGTAGGCGCTGGCACTGTCGTCGATGAACAGGGGCTTGAACTGTTTGCCCGGCACGTACCCTTTGATCTGTCGATCATATGTAAGGTTTTTGGGCGCATGCTCGGTGATGTACGTATTGATGTCCTTTGACGCCTGTTGGCGGCTGATGCCGAAGCTCTGCATCAAGTGCACCGTGGTCAGCCGGCCTTCCCACCAGGCGACGGTTTCAATCAGACGATAGCGAAGGGCGAGGTCCCAACGGACCTGCTCGATGGTTTGCTTGCGTTTCATGTCGCCTCCATGTGAGTGAATACTTTACCTGTATAAGTCTACATTCTAGACGTGTCGTTGAACACTACATATCGTGACTCTGGCAAGTTTGGAGTTGATGACATGAGGGACATGTTTATGGACGGTTGGGATTGGGTGGCTTTGGTAGCCATGCTGATGCTGTTGACGATCCTGCTGATGCTTTTGGTGCAGTATCTGCAGACTAACAAAGCCTGGAGATTGCTCGAGCATTGGCATGCGACCACGAAGGAGCGTCAGGCGCGGTTGAGCTGGCATGCCGAAGAAAATCGAGAGCTGAAATCGGCGCTGCGGGCGGAAAAGGCTCATGTGGAGCAGTTGCAGCGCAAAGTTGAGATTCTGCAGGCATTGCTGCCTTAGAGGTAGGGGACGAGGGCTCTGGTGAAGTGCCCCGAGATCCGACTTCGCCTGGGGCGTTACACCACATGAACCTCCCAATTCATTTCGTCATTCGAGGTGATGAGCGTACCACCAGTGCGCGTCATGTACTCCGGCAGACTAAGTGCGTGGAGGGCGTGAAGGTCGCGCAACCAGGCTCTTGCCGGGGTCGTTCGAACAGGATGCAGACATCAGTCAAACGGCAGGGGGTCATGTGATCACGACACGTGTTGTCGCGTGGCTAACCCATGCTTACCTCGTCAGCCAAAACAGGAGACCGAAGCATGAAAAATCTTTTCGCATTCATTGGCGTCATCGTCGTTGTCAAAAAGGGCTACGAGTTCTTCTGCGAGTACAACGAGATGAAAGAGGAGCTGGAAAGAAAGCGTTCCGGTGATCCAGCCTGACACACGCCGACGAGCGCCATTCAATCAGACTCACGACAAACAGGTTTTTTTCATGCCTTGGCCTCCCCATCCTTTTACATTTACCTGCCCCCAATGCCATTGGCATAAAACGACGGTACCACCCAGTGATGCGCTGCGTGAGGGCAGAGACTGGTTTTCGGCGTGCCCTTCATGCCAGCACATCGAATTGGATGTCCGACCCGCGACGGGACTCGAGATCTTCAAGGCCAAGCTAGTGCGTCCGTTCAGTTGATTTCCATCTCAATTCGAGGTCCCCGATGTGCAAAGATGATGCTGATACTCCCGCGATTATCCTGTCATCCTTGCAGGATCAGTCGGGGGATGTAGCCGAGTACAGCGAGGAGTTTGCAGCCATGATTCTCGATCAGGAGGAGAATGGCTGCTTCAAGGAAATTGACGTCGACGACATGCTCGAAATGCTCGACCGCATGATCCTTGAGGCTGCAGGTTTGGGCAGTGTGCATTAGCTTTGCAGGGACAGCGTCAGCAACTGATCCAGTTTGCATGACGTTACCTGGCCATCCATGCCCCAGTGGTCGCAGGAGTAGGTGCCGCCGCGCAGCGCTTTTCCGTCATCGTCGTAAACTGCAATCACCGCATTCCAGAGTGATGATTTCGGAGCTTCGCTCAGCGGGTCCAGACACAGGAGATGAGTGGGTTGGTAGACGCCATTTTCCTCGTAGCCCTGATGCCCCACAACCATCAACCAGTGACCTTCCAGTTTCGACCAGCTCACGCAGATCAGAGCAACAGCATCGCGAGCAATCTCGTCCTGTACGGATTTAACAAGCTCTTTCTTGTTGCCATCGATCAGCGCTGAAATAACATCTTCACGGCGAAAATGCTCAGCGAGTTCCATCAGGTCTCTCGTGGTGGTGCCCCGGGAAACCAAGGCGCCATGCTCTCGAAGTGCGTTACGAAAGCGTCCTTCGCGGCTGCGCCCGTCCCAGTCACCCATGTAGGCAATACGGTCCCGTTTCAGTGCTCCCAAGGTGATCAGGCCCATCATCAATGCGTATGGCCCGCAGGCACCGTCCGCATCGCCTTGACGCATATGGACCAGGCCCGGCTCATCTAGGGCGCAGGTAACCGGACCATCGGGAGAAACCAACAGCCAAGGGCTGACAAACATTTTGTTCACGGCAAATTTCCTTGTTGCTGCGAGTTTTGAACCAGTAGCCGTAGCTAACATCGTTGGATGGACGTCACAATCACGATGCAAGCGGTCAAATCAGAGCTGGACCACCGGGTAACAGGCATCTCCCCAGAGTGTGTCGGGGTTATCCAGCATCAACTCAATGATCAACGGGACCAGCTTGCCTAGCAGATTGCTGCAGTCGCGCAGTTGCGGCCGGTTGATGCTGCTGTTCCAGGTTGCACCACCGTGCATCACCTGATTACGCAGGGTGTAGATTCGATTGAACAACACAGCGAGTACTTCGGCAGTATCACGCTTTGCCAGAGCGGACTGCGCACGACGTCGGCCTGCTGCGAAGCGTTCCGTCCACTGATCTTGCGAGATTTTTCCATTCTGGTAATCCCAGAAACTTTGAAAAACATACTGATTGTCCAGTAGTACTCGAATGCTTCCCGAAAATTCCGTCCAAACCAGATTCTCGATCTGTCGCTGGCGATCCAGGTCACACAGCTTGCACAGGAAGGCTCGGAAAGTTTCCTGCTCCGACAACCGAAAGTTCTCGTCGATGTCAGTGGCATAAGCCGCGTTGAAGGCGATCCAAAGAAAAACAAAACGGCCGTCGGCGTCGTCTGTCTGTTCGGCTCGTTGCAACCAACTTAAGGCGCGGTGCACACGCAGGGTCAGATTGACGTGGTGGTTGTCACGTTCAAGACGGTGGCGGGCCTTGAGGGTCTGGTAATTCATGAATGCTGGCTCGTTCGGAAAGGTGAGGAAATATCGGTCAGATTGCGGTTTCGTGCAGAGCCAGGCTCTGCCGCTGACAGTCGATCAATGCCTGACGCAAATTAGCCGGCTCATCGACACGGATGGCGCCGGCCTGAGACAGCAACCACCATTTGAGCTCCCAACTGTCGTTGACTGTAGCGGTCAAGCGAGCGCCATTGGGTTCGACCATCAGAGCCATATCTTCTGATAGCGGGGTCTCACGAAGGCGGTTGGCGAGAGCAGGGTCGACCCAGGCACGCAGTTTGATCGACTCGGAGATACCAAATTGCATTGCACCACTCTGGATGTAATCCGGAAGCTCAAAATCCGCAGGACGTCGGCTGGATTTCCCTTTGAGTGCGACGTCTTCGAAGCGATGCATGGCATAGAGTCGCACATCGTCAAATGAGTCGGCACAGGCAACCAGATAGGTGATTTGCCCTCGTTGAACCAATGCCAACGGGTTGAGCGTCAGCTCTTGGACGCGGTTTTTGTTTGCCGACTGGTAGAGGCAGAGCAACTGCTGATCTTCGAGCAGCGCTTGCTGGAGCACGTCCAGATGCTCTGCGTTGATTTCCGGGGCAATCAGATTCAGCGTCGGTTGAACGCTGGCAACCTTATCGATCCAGCGCGCCGAAGCACTCTCCTCACTCAATGCCTTCAGCTTCTGTCGAGCCTGGTTGAAGCGAGGTTCCAGGCTTTTGAGCATCAGGCCCGGAACCAGGGGGCGAATGCTGTCTTCCACCAGACGCAGGGTCAATGCCTCTCCCACCGTGATGCCCGGCAGGTCAATGGATTTACCTGGTTGCCAGTACCAACCGTAGGGCGTGCCTTTATCGTTGCAGTGCAGCGGGAAGAGCCGCGAGAGTTCGTTGAGATCTCGTTCAACCGTGCGCTTTGTCGTGCGGTGGCCAGCGTCTTGCAGTTGCTGGTGCAGGTCGGCTGCAGATAAGCCGGGGGCACGATTGGGTAATAGTTTGAGCATTTCCCATTGGCGGGAAATTGTTCTGCCGGTCGAGTGCGTGGGCAACGTTCGCTTCCTTACTCTGGCTCACGGAGAGCAGAGCATGGCGTGAAGTTTGTCTAATATCAACTGGCCATTCTACGAGTCGCACCGAGCCGTTTTTTTCGATTTTGGATGAGCTCGGCATTTGCTCTTTTTAGCTACTACGTGCGTCGCACCCTGTCGCAGCGTAATAAATAATAAAAAATGAATCGAAAAATTGCGCGTGATATCGTAATGATATTACGCTGCTAGGCTTCGAGCTTCGAGCTTTGTCTACGCGAGGGCTGGTTCGGGATTTCGATCAAGATATGGACCCATCTGCCGATGGCTTCAGGGTAGCCCCTTTCGATACGCCACCAAGGAAAAGGACAGGAAAAGTTATGGCTAACGAGTTGACGCTGAGCAAACTGACCCAAGCGCTGGATTGGGCCTACGAAAAGGCAATGGACGGCATTCCTGGGACGGAAACGGCTCGAGAGTTCGCTGAAGAATACCGAAAAAATAACGACAGCGCGCTGGATGCAGCCAACTCCCTTATTCGTTGGCAAAATACTAAAGCGGCTACATCAGGCTTTCTGACGGGGCTCGGCGGAATCATCACACTTCCGGTAACCGTTCCCGCAAACGTTGCCAGCGTGATGTATGTACAACTGCGTATGATCACTGCCATGGCCTATCTTGGAGGGCATGACCCGCGTGATGATCGGGTTAAAACCCTCGTTTACACATGCTTGGCAGGAAATGCAGCCAAGGATATTTTGAAAGATGTCGGTATTGTCATAGCCAGTAAAGTGGCCATGAGCTCAATCAACAATATCAGCCGAGCTACGATTACCAAAATAAACCAGGCCGTAGGTTTCCGTCTGCTGACCAAGTTCGGCACTACAGGCGCGATAAATCTCGGCAAGGCCGTCCCTCTTTTGGGGGGGCTGGTTGGGGCAGCGTTCGATTCGGTGACCACAAACACTGTCGGCAACGTGGCCAGGGATATCTTTGTCCTGAATCCAGCGCCGGCAGCTACGACTGACGTTCGATCCGAAGCGGAAACTGGAGAGGTTGTGTAATACGAAGTTTAGATGCGACATTTGAGACACTCTCTCACCAGTTAGGTATTGCGTCTGTCCGCATCGCTACCTCACTTCTCAGGTAGCCGCGATGTGTTCAGGTTCCTGCATGCGGATTGCAGATCGACCTCTTCATCTTCGGCTATACCTCCAACGATGCGAGTGATGGTATCGAGCATTTCCTGCTTGAGTTCGCTGAACGCGCTGACCATTTCTTTGAGTCGGCGCTGATCATTGCGTAATCTTTCGATCTTTTGCTTGATCGTTCTACGCCGTTTCTCAGCCAAATTTTCGGCGATAGGCAAGAGCTCGTTCAAGGCAGCCAGCAGCTCACGGTTATGGGCCACAGCATTACTGTTGTGGGCGATGATGGCGTCCATTACTCGTGCGCAGGCCAAACGCTTCTGGGTGCGCTTGGGCTGGTTACTGAGCGTATCAAGCCAGGCGCGTACGTCATCGCCGGCAACGTGCTGACCCGCGAGATCATCCAGTGGGGCGGCCCAGGCCATCAGCCCGGCCCGGATGATGCCAGCCTCGTCGAGTGCCTGCGCTGTGCTGTTGAGAATCCCCTGGATGCGTGAACGACCGACCAGATCCGCTTGGGTGACGACAAAGAAGATGGGTTTTGGGTGGTTGAGGGTCTGCAGAAACTCCAGGTCATCACGGCGGATGGAGCCATTTTTGGCACTGAGCAGCCAGATCACGTGGTCGGCGTCGGCCAGTTGGCGCTGGGCGATCCGTGCATCGCTGTGCACGGCGTCGTTGCGGTCAGCCTTGCTGTAGCCGGGCGTATCGAGGAAGGCGAGGCGCTGCCACAGGCCTGGCAAATGGATCATCAGCAGGCGCAGGACATGAGCGAAACCGATCTCCACTCCGAGCGTTTCCTGGTAATGCTTCTGGAAGGCATGGGTGATTGCCTCTAGAGCACTGCGGTCCAGGGCAACCTCCTGGGTGAAACTGTTCAGCGCGATGATTTCCTCACGCTCGCCCTGCACGAGGTAGCTGGGGATCGCGGTGGTGGGCTCAAGCGATTCGGGCAGCACATCGACGCAGAGCAGGCTGTTGAGAAAACGCGATTTGCCGGCACTGAAGCCGCCGCCCACACCGATCACGGTTTTGTTGGCCAGGTTGGGGAAAGCAACCAGGTCTTCCAGCGACTGCTCCAGCGCCACCAGCTCGCGATAGGCTTGTGCTTCGGCCGGGTAGTCGTCGCGCGCCGCGAGATTGACAAAGCTATGGTGGATCATTTGGTGCAATCGATGCAACTGCTGGCGATGTTGGCTGCGGATCGTACCTTGAGGCTGGGCGATCAGCCGGGTGATCAGCTGCAGGCCCATCGCCGAATCCGCCAGATAGGGATTGGCAGTTTCGGCTTCGGCGGCCTCCAGTTCTTCGGGGGAGAAGATGTAATCAAGGGACATATATAGTTCTTCTGTTTGCAAGCCACTGTTTCGTGCTGGCCTCTATTTCATGACGCTTTCAGACGCTCGGCACTTCACGGTCACAGCGTTGCCAGCGCTTTTGCTACCGCCTGACGGGCGGCAGCGATCTGCTGGATGCTCTGCTCCTTGTTGGCTATGTCATTGCGCAAGCTGGTCAGGCTCTGCTGAATGTCGCGGCTCATGCTTTCGACAAAGGTTTGGCCGGTGCTTCCCAGGCTCTTTTCGATTGCCTCTACCTTGCCCTTCACTTCGCCTTCCAGATCACGAATGATCGCGGCCACTGCTTCGCGTTGAGCTTCCTTGAGGCCGTTGATCTGGCTCTCTGATACTCGGTCGCTGCCAAATGATTTGAGGATGCTGAGGCTGTAGTCCTTGTCGCCGAAGCTGACATTTGGAATGGTGATACGGCGCAGGCTCTTGTTGACCTCTGCCAGCATCAGTTCGGCATCGAATTCGGCGCTGCCAGTGTCGAACAGCGACATCGCCGCGACACCCACTTTGCTGCGCAGTTGATCGAGGTCGACACAGCCAATGATTGCCGTCTGCAGCGCCCTGGTGGTCTCTAAGGCGAAAACATGGACCTTTTCGATGGCATCCTGGGCGCTGGCGTAGGCGGTGACTACGTCACGGTAGCGTGTTTCTCGATTACCCCAAGAGAAAGGGTTGTACCAGTTGGACGTCGAAACTGAGTAAGACTCGGTCTTGGTTTCCTTGATTACATCCACCCTCGAATGCTTCTGTGCCTGCTCGCGAATATCTGTCTTGAGCAGCGCGAATTGCTGGCTGGCTTTGACCACCTGCTCGTCAAACACTCCCTCCAGGCGCGCCTTGCCGCTTTGCATGCGCCGGAGCATATCCTGTTCGGTTCTCTCCAACCCTCCAATGTCGCCGTTGCGAACCCGTTCACTGCGCGCCTGCAGGCTGAGCTCAATCTGTTGCAGGCGTTCGCGCGTCCCGTTGTGCACGCCTTCGATCAGCTGTTGTTCCTTGCTGGCAATCAGGTGCTGTTTGCGTTCTCGCTGGGCGAGGATCTCGTCGCGTAGCGCCGGAATGTTGGAGAGTTGCCGCAGGCTGTTCGGTTCAAAGGCAAAACCCGTGGTGGTGCACAGCTGATCGAGTTGTTCCCGGTCTTCTTCGGACAGCGCATCGAAGTGCTCGGCGACCAGCCACGCCCAGCTGGAAATGAAGCGTGGTGGGGATTTTTTGACAGCGCCGAGGATGCGCCGGGTCTTGCTATCCTGGTCTGGCTGGTTGATCTGCGCTTCCAGTGTCAGGCTGGCCTGATCGGACATTTTCTTGTCCAGCAACTGCAGCATGGCACCGGTTCGTACCGCAGAACGTTTCTCGGCAGGTGCCCGTTCGGCGAGCTTGCTGGCTGTGATGGCGATACCACGATCCTGACGCAGAGCAAGATCGCGCTGCGATCCGACCAGAAACACCGCCTTTTCGTCGATACCCGCTTCGGGTAGCTGCTCGCGCAGCACCGCCATGTCGGAGGAGGTGAGGAACTGGCTGACTGCGGAGAGCAGGAAGATCACGTCGCACTGGCCAAGGAAGCTTCGGGTGATTTGGCCACGGGATACCACTGGGTCGTTGAAGCCGGGGGTGTCAATTATTTCCAGGCCCTGCAATCGTTTGTCGTCGACATGCAGCACGGACATCTTGGTGATGGCCGTGAAGCGTCCGCCGCTGCCAACATATTCGTGCAGTGCATGGGCGAGATTCTCTGCGCCGCCGGCGACGTCCAGTACCTCGGTTTTACCCAAGTAGTCGCGGACGTCGAGGCCCTTCCTGCGTGCCATTTCCACCAGCTCCCTTGAGGAACGGATGGCTTCGGGAACGTGGCGATCGATCTCCTGCGCACTATGCATGCGAGGTGTCACGTTAGCTTTGGCGAAAGGGCTGTCGGACTTCTGCGGCTCATTCAGCCTGCGCTCTGCTTCGGCATACGCCTTGGGGTACTCGTTGGCACGTAGTTCGATATCTTCCCAGTCGTCGGCGCTGTAGAACACCACTTCAGCCTTGGCTTTGGAGGCGTAGACAATTTTGGTCAATGCAGCAGTCATTGGCGTGTCCGCCTTTGGCAGCAAGTCGCGGCCGAAGAAGGCAGCATTGAGGAACGAGGACTTGCCGGCCTTCATTTGACCGACAACCGCGATGCGCAGGTCGCGATCTTTTTCGCGTACAGCTTTAAGGTTAACTTCCAGCCCGTCGAGCAAGGCTTTCAAACCACTGAGTTGTTCTGGGTCGATAGCGGCGGCATGCGGGGTCAGCGAATCCAGGGAGAACACATGGGATGTCATTGGATTTTATTCCTGAACATATGAATCTGAGAAAACCAGCCTGCCGACTGAGGGGGGCGACTCAATCGTTGTTGATTCAGCAATGAAGCGGCCTTGGCATGTTTTTGCACCGCCGCCTTTTCCAGCCAACTGATCGCGTGAGCGGAGTTTTTCCGTAGTCCCTGTCCATTTAAATAGCGCTGGCCAAGTTCAAATTGGGCATCGGCATTTCCGCCCTCGGCCGCTTTGCGATAAACCGCGATGGCCTTTTCCAGGTCCTGGGAAACGCCCAGGCCTTTCTCGTAGAGCACCCCGAGCGCGTACTGTCCGGCGGAGCTGCCTCGTTGGGCCGCGAAATTGACCACGTGGAAGCGAGCTTCGGGGTGACCTTGCTCGGCTGCTTTTTCAAACCAGTGCAGTGCCTGCTGGTGGTCTTTCGAAGTACCTTCACCATTGGCAAGGCAGACGCCCAGGTTGAATTGAGCGTCAATGTGCCCTTGCTCCGCAGCCTGAAGGTAGCAGGCCACAGCGCTTTGCAGATTTTCTTGCAGGCCTACACCGTTCTCGTAGCAGACGCCCAGGTAAAACTGAGCCTCCATATGGCCCTGATCTCTGGCCTTGCGGTACCACTCTGCTGCGAGGCGTTCGTTTAGACACACGCCCTGGCCTAGCTCGTGGTAGATGCCCAGGTGAAACTGAGCAGCGGAGCTACCCTGGTCCGCTGCTTGCTGGAAGAAGGTAATCGCTGAGTCGTAATCGCCTTCTTCATGCAGGGCCAGCCCCTTGGCAAACAGTTCTTCAATGGAAAGCGCATCAATGGCCAGATCACCGATGATCTGCGTGATGATTTCCTGCATCTCGTGTTTCAAAGCGGTGAACTCGTCGACCAGTTCAGCAAAAATTTTCTGCTGGGCACGTTGCTCCTGGAGCAGTTCCTGGAGCGTTACCTGTTCACTTTGAGGCAGTTTTTCCCGGAGGGGCATCAGGGTATTGAACAGCGATAATTTTCTGCGGCTGTTGGACAGATTTTCCCGGTTGTGATGGATGTAACCGTCCAGCACACGTTCGCATGTGCGCCTGTGGTGGGTGTACTTGGGCGCTTCGTCCAGTGCTTGGAGCCACACGCGAATATCATCACCAGCGATCAACGTTCCCTGTTCGGTTTCCAGGGGAGCCGCCCAGGCCATCAGTCCGGCGCAGGGAATGCCAGATGCGTCGATCGCCTCTGCTGTGGCTTGCAGAATAGAACCGATAGACGAGCGGCCAACCAGATCGGCCTGAGTGACAACGAAGAAAATCGGTTTGGGATGATCGAGGCTGCGCAGAAAAGCCAGATCATCCTGACGAATCGAACCGTTCCTGGCGCTGAGCAGCCATATCACGTAGTCGGCTTCGGCCAGTTGTCTTAGCGCAACGGTCTCATCACTGTGATGGCTGCCAAGGGCGTCTGCCTTGCTGTAGCCGGGCGTATCAAGAAAGGCCAGGTTGTTCCAGTCGAAGCTTGCGCAGTGGAGCATCAACAGCTTGAGCACATGGGCGAGACCGAATGACTCATCAAGGCTGTCGCGGTAGTGACTGGTGAAGGCGTGAGTGATGGCCTGGAGGCCGTCGTGGTCCAGCCGAATCTGCTGGTTGAAGGTGTTTAGCGCGACGATACCGTCTTCGCCACGGGTGATGAAACTGGGAATCGCCGTGGTCGGCTCCAGCGACTCCGGTAGCAGATCCACGCCGAGCAGGGTGTTGAGCAGGCGCGATTTACCGGCGCTGAAGCCACCACCGACACCGATCACGGTCTTGTTTGCCAGATCGGGAAACAGAGCAAGGTTTTCCAGTGACGTCTCCAGCGCCTGCAGTTCTCGCAACGCCTTGGCTTCGCCGGGATAGCTGCCTTTAGACGTGAGGTCGATGAAGCGCTCATGGATCAGTCGATGCAGCGTGGCGGACAGTTGTTGACCTTGCGACAGGCCCACGCCAGGGCGTGGTTGGCCGACCAGGCTGGCAATCAGTTGCAAGCCTTTGTCGGGGTCACTCAGGTAAGGGTTGGTGGTGGCCGATTGCGCAGCTTCCAGGTCTTCGAGGGAGAGGTTGAAATCAAGCGACATCGGTGCAGGCCTCCGCAGGGCAGGGTTGGTGCTGGCTGCTGTGGTCGAGCAATTGGGCGACGCTGTTCAGCGCCTGTTCGGCCTTGTGCTGGATTTGTTGCTTGCGTTCACGGTCGGCCATCAGTTGTTGTTCGATGCGTTCGAGGTTTTCCCGCTGCGTGGCCAACTGTGCGGCCAGTCTGTCGCACATATCGGAGATGAATTTACGGGCATGCTTGTCG
Organism: Pseudomonas fluorescens; assembly: GCF_041354075.1. Lineage (GTDB taxonomy): Bacteria > Pseudomonadota > Gammaproteobacteria > Pseudomonadales > Pseudomonadaceae > Aquipseudomonas > Aquipseudomonas fluorescens_CE. Next base: position 91,762 of record NZ_JARZGC010000012.1, read on the forward strand.
AGTGCATCGGGAATCACGCCTTGCAACTGGCTGATGACTGTTTCAATCGCGTCATTGGCTTTGCCTTCAGCTTCACTCTCCTTGTTGCTGCGCGAAGCAAGCTGGCCAACCGCGCTGCCGATCAAACCGCCGATCAAGGTGCCAATTCCCGGCACTATGGTGCCTATGGCCGCCCCGGCCGCTGCACCGGCTGCGGAGGCACCCAAACCGGACTCGGCCTCCATTCCGGCCGGGCCGTCGCCGGAGATTTGAGGTCCCTCACCGGCGTTGAACTCGATATGACTGCCCAGGCGTTGACAGGCGTCCTTGAGGCGTGTGGTCAGGTTTTGCTCAATGGCCAACTGGCTAGCGTTACGCGCATCGGCGGTGAGCAGCGGGCCAATGCCCTGGCCAGCCAGCAGCATCTGCTTGTAGGCCTGGCGACGGTTGCGCAGGTAGCTGTTGACGGTGGCCAACACGTGGCGGCTGATCGGTCCGCGGCAGTCGCGTAGCAGGCTGTCTTGCTCGTTGGTGTAATTTTCTTTGAGGCGGGCCATGCCCTTGTCGAGGATCTTCTGCTGCTCGAGCAATTGCTCGGCGCTGGTGTCCATCGCCAATTGCTGACGAATCAGACGTTCGGCCTGAACCAACAATGCCTTGATCTGCGCAGCGAAGCGCTCGTGGAACAAGTCCGCCTTGCGTGTTTCGAGGCCAGCAAGCGAATCCTCGAAGCCACTCAGATCACCCTCACGCGCAGAGCAACCTCGGGTCGGCTGGCGTGGGTCTAGGCCAGCCTGTTCGGCGAGGGAGCGGCGCAAGGATTCGCGCTGCTGACGGCTGTTCAGTGCCTCCTGGCAGACCAGCAGGGAAAACGTCTGACCCAGGGAGCGCTGGCGATCAATGAATGCCAGCTCGTCGATACCGACCTGGCTGATACGGGTGACGCAGAGGATGCACGAAACTGCTTCACCGATGTACTGCTCCAGGGCACGTTCATGTTGGCCGTTATTGGAGCCCAGGCCCGGCGTGTCGACCAGCACCAGATCAGGGTGGCGGGCGAGGGCAGTGCGGCAAAGGTGCAGTTCGACGAACAGCGGTGGCCGGGCGCTGGTGTCTGGGTTGGCGATCAGTGCGTCGTAGGCTGTGAGCGGTTTTTCTTCGCGACTTACCTGGCCGGTCGCGGCGTCCTCCAGCCAGTGGATGACCAGCTTTTCCGTGCCCGGTTCAGCATAGTGAAATTCAGTGGCCAGACTGGTACAGGCACCCAGGTCGTCCTTCTGGATCTCCTCGCCCAGCCAGCAGTTGAGCAGGGTCGACTTGCCAACACTGAACTTGCCGATCAGCGGCACCTTGAGGTGGAAGCCGGTGATCTGCTGGCGTAGGGCGTTGATCTCCCCGGCGAAGCTCTTGGGCAGGATGTTGTCGCCCAGCAGGTCGTCAAGCACTTGCAGTTGCCCCAGCCAGTGCTCCTTGTACCGACTCAGGTCGCTGCTGCGTACCACCGAAAATCCGGCACACTGGAGGTGGTAGAGCAGTTCGGCGAGAAAGTCCCAGGCGGGTAGCTCCGTGGCCGCGCCATACCCCCAGCGGGCCGATACGCTGTCGAAGTCTGTTGGTGCAGTACCGCCGCGCAAATCAAGCAACCAGAGGGCGTTCGGGTTGCACAGGTCAGCCTGAGGCAGCGCGGCCAGTTGCAGGGTAAGTGCCTGCAGACAAGCAGGTTGCTCGCTCAACTGGGTACAGAACTTGCCGATGTGCACGGGGTGAGCATGATCCAGCCCTACGAGCAGGCACATCTCTTTGAGGCTGTTCAGCTCGTGGACTGTCCACTGGCCGTCGGTGAGGCGAAAGAAATCGTTGGCCAGACAGCTGAGACGCAAGGCCGCAGGCAGCTCGCTGAGCGCTTTGCCGTCAAGATGACGCCTGTTGGGATGCAGTAGCCAATCGTGCAGGCGGCTGGTGCGTTCCAGGGTATCGAGGCGGCTCTCATGCGCACTCAGGCGGTCGCGTAGCTTGCAGTAGACTCCGGCGAGCGAGAGATAGACGCGTCGCAGATCCCGGTTATGACGATCTCCCAATCGCTGGATCTCGGCGAAGGCGCCGTTCAAGCGGTTCTGCAACGTGCAGGCGAACTCGAGGGAGATTGCGCCTTTTTCCTGAACCGCTGCAATCAGGCGTAGGGCGGCGAATTGCGCCTGGGCCAGATCACGGTCGTTCTCGGCGGCAATGTGTTGATTCTTGCCGGTGATGGCGCTCATGAAACGCGACAACACTCCCTGTTCACGCAGGTGTGTGGCCCGCCCGCTGACGGGGGAAAGGGTGGCGAGGGCGTCCAGCACCGAGGTTTCGACCGCCCTGCGGTTGTTGCTGTTCTGAGCCAGGAAACTGACGACGGCCGTTTCAAGTTGCTGCCGCTCGATATCAGCCAGCAGCGCAGTGTTGTCCAGAGCCAGGTGCTCGAGCGCGAGGGGAATATCGTCTTCGGCCAAATCGAATTTCTGACTGAAATCGTCGTTGCGAATGTGCCGGTCGAAGTCATGGATATCGCCGATGGTGCGGCTGTGTTGACGGTCCACCTCGTACAGCTTGTGACTGATCTTGCGCTCCTCTTCGGCTGCCAGGCGGGCGCGCTCCCACAGGGCTTCGTACTGCGCCTCATTGTCCAGGAACATCTGCAGGTGACTAAAGATATGAAGGCTGTCGGTATAACCTTGTTCCATGCGCCTTGCAGCGCCTTCGTTGGAAAAGTCGAGCGTGGCGCTGACGCCGCCCAGGCTATTGGCAGGAACGATTGGCAAAATTCGCACCCCGGGATAGTGGCGCGGGTCGATACTCAGGTCGTCGGGCGACAGATACACCACCACGATGGTGTCGCAGCCAGTCTCGATCAGTGGCCGGATCGGGGTGTTATCAATCTGTTTATGCGGCAAGCCCCAGTAAAAGCCACCATCGGTATAAATGCCGTCGTCAATGGCGACCTCATCGAAGATCAGGGGCAGGGCCGCCGTACCGAGCAGCATGTCCGCTGCAGTGTGGGTGTCGCGTACCGAAAGGTAGTCGACCCGGTTGGCGGCAGTATTGTGCAGCGCCACGGTCAGCGGCAGCGCCGAGGAAGCCAGCCTGCCTGCGTCCAGGCCTTCGGCGATCATGCTCTTGAGGCCATCCTGCTTGAAAAAGCCCTTGGTGCTGATGAAGTGGCTGAGCAATGGCGAGATCATGCCGCTTGCGGTCAGTAACGCCAGCCGTGAAGCCAGCCCAGGCACATCCTGTACGGAAAGCATGTTGTTGCTTTCGATGTTCAGCCACATGGATTTGGCCTGGTCGAGTTTGTTTTGAGCAAACATGGCCCCGTTGAGTCCGCCTACTGAAGTGCCGGAGATGGCGCTCAGTTGGCTGTCCAGTCCCAGGTCGCGCATAGCCTGCCAGACGCCGATCTGATAGGCGCCCTTACCACCGCCGCCAGATAGGGTAAGACCGAGTTTCCTGAATTTCATGCTCTGCTCCATGAGGGGGGCGGCGTCTCTAAGAGGGCTCGTCCGAGTCTTCCAGATGAGGGGTATCGGGGGAGGGGCTGTACGAATTGTCGGAAGCTCGGGGAATCGTCGTTGCCCGATAACTCACGGCAGACGGCCTCTTTAGTCGGGCGCGGGGGGAGGGACATTCCAAGTTCCTTTTGACTGGAGCAATTTCCATGGTGGCGTTCTGCCCTTGAAGACCAGTATGCTGACTTTGTGCGAAAGATTTTGCAATTGGTCAGACGCGTCGTCTGACTTCATGGGCTATGCAGTTCAGGTCGACGCATAGTGGCTAGCCGGCTCTCCCACAGCGTAAAACCCGCCGCGTACTTAAGTGCAACACTGGGTAGCCGATAGCCTCTCCATGCTTATGCACGCTTATAAACAAATGGGCCACAATGTTGGCCATTCGAGAAACGAAGGACAGGGACTGCTCGTATGGGTTGGGAGAGACTAATCGTTGCCGGAGCCGCAGCTGTGGTCGCGGCTGGCGTCGCTTACTGGAAGCGTGACGAAATCAAGGATGGCTGGGACAGCCTGATCATTAGCCTCAAAGGCAAGCGCGTGGCGGTGCTGGGAGAGCGTAACGTCGGCAAGACGGTGCTATTGAAGTTCCTTGCCAGCGGCGAGCTTCCCGACGAATACATGCAAACCACGCTGACCGAGAAAGTCCAAGGGAAACGGTTTGCGCTGGATGACCTGAAGCTGGACCTTAAGGAAACCCGCGACGTTCCCGGTGCGCCTGATGCAATCGAGGACTGGAAAGCACTGCACAATGAAGCGGACATCGTTCTTTATCTGGTCAATGCTCAAGAGGTCAATCAACAACGTATCAAGCGCGATCTCGAAAAGCTTGAAAGCTGGAGGAAGGCTCCGGCGCCATCGCCCAAACTGGTCGTGATCGTCACGCATATGGACCTCGACCCTACGTACGTCGCCACTCCCGTGTCCAGTCAGGGGCATTTCCGTGATCGTTTCGTCAAACTCCACCTTGATGCAGGCCTGTCGAAACTCAGTCAACGGCCGCCGATCATTCTCGGCAGTCTTGTGAGTCGAGATCAGGCGGCCAGACTTGTCGCGACGTTGATCAAGACGGTAACGGCATGATGCACGCCAAGGTTTTTCAGGCTCAAGCGCTGGATAACAGCTCCTCGGACCATTTGCGCCTGGCGGAGTCTGGGGCGGAAATTCGCAGCCCGATCCGCGAGCAAACGTATTCCGCACTGACCCGTATTAGCGCGCAAGGTAGTGTGCTGTACGCACAAGATGGCGTGAAGTTGTTCGTCAAAGGCAACGCAGCAGTTTTGCAAGTCGTCGCCGAGGAGCGGGACCGCGCGGGCCGCTTGGCGCCAGTGGTGTGCTGGATCGAGCGCAACACCGGGCAGGGTCCAGGAGCGATTGGTGTCGATGCGGTGTGGGCATCGCTCGAGCAATTCGCTACCGCCATCGGGCGCAGCTTTTCAGAGCCTAAACGCTTGGCTGCGCGGGAGGCGCTTGAGCAATTCGAAAAAAAGCATTCGAGCCAGAGCTTCATAGCCCTGGCGATAACACTTTTACAGCGCAAGTGGGCAGCGTGGCTCAGACGCACACTGGCGGCGCTGAAAACTTTCGGCAAATGAACGAACAGGGCACGCGCATCGCGCGAAAGGGGAGCAATGTGGCAACAGGCAAGATTCCGCTGGACCATGGCGCACGCAGAGTGATGCTCGTGTTGGATGAGAACACGATCAATGAGTGTCTCTATGATCTCGAGCCCGAAGCCAAGGGGTTTCTATTTGATACCCAGTCCCACGTCCTGCAGTACCCGCTTACGGTCGATGAGCCAGATAGCCAGGCGCTACAGAATATTATCGATGCTGACCTGCTTCGACCGGGCGCGGTGCTCTTACAGAGCCCGTATGACCGTAACGCCTATGTGGACCTGAGCCAGGCCACGGATCAGTTCGCGATTGAGAAGCTGCGGCATTTTTCGCGTCTCTGCCAATACCTGGGAGCTCGGGACGTAACCGTTGAGCAGGTCGAAGTCAGCAAGGACTCTTCGTCCGAAGTGTACGAGTTGCACGGCAAAGCTCCTGTTGCCAAGCTCGATGTCAAGGTCGAAAACAAAGTGGGCAATTCACTGGCCAGAAAGTTTTCCATCAATGCCTCGTTTCGCGGAGGCAAACCCAACACCGAGGCAGCTGAAAAATACTTGCGTGGCAAACAGCTGTGGGGCGATGTGGTAATGCGAAGCCTGGTCGAGCAGTGCGCTGATGAAGACAACCAGATCCTTGAACAGAAGGTGGTCATCAGCCTGTCGAGTGAATCGAAGCGTTCTTTGGGCGTAGTGGCCAAGCTTAACCTGCCGGCCAAGGGGCTAGGACTGACGGCAAATTACCTGGACAGTGCTCATTCGATCGAAGAGTACCTTCTGACCTTGACGGTAAAATTTGACAGCCCTGAAACCGATAGTTTGTAGCGGTGCGTCGCATGATTACTATTGCCTAGCCTGGACTATCATGTTTGATACCGGGTGGGGGCTTGACCAAGATTTTTGACAGTCTTCAATGGATGCTTAACGTTAGGTTTCTCTGTATCCCACACATAAAAAAGACGCCCTAAGGCCTCTTTTTTTCAGTGTTGGTGGGCCGGGGTCATTTTAACTTATCGCTAAATTTGCCGTTTTTACTGGGGTTTGTGGCATTCGAGTTTTGAGGATACAGGTTGGGATACAAGAGTCGACATGCTGGACCTTCTGAATATTAGAAAGTTTATCGGTATGGATGGATTCTATTCATAATGCTTGATTGCCAAATAGTCAGATTTTCGATGTTGTATCTACAAATACTCGACAGCCCGACTAAAAATAGTATTGATCTATAAGGGAGTGTTTGGTGATAAATTTTGACATAAGAAAAGAATTGCCGATATCGCTATCTGCAAAAGCATTGCAAACCTATGCAGAAAATTTTGAGAAGGCTTATTCACTTAAAAAAGATGTCGCCATTTTTTTAGATACGAACGTATTACTAAGCTATTACGGCATGGCGGCGAGCGAAAAAACTAAACTATTATCCTTCTTGAAAGATAATAGTTCGCATATTTACCTGACTGCTCAAGTACAAGAGGAGTTCAGAAGAAATCGTGTTAAGAATATTGAGAAGGATCTTTTTGAACCTCTGAGAAAAATCCCTGATAGTTTTGTTGGGGTGTGTGATGAAATAACGAATAAATTTGAGGCTGTACTGCACCTTAATAAAAAAATTCTAGTTAACGACTATCCGGAAGAGTGGAGGGAGCTAGAAAAGGTGCGGGATGAGTTGAATGAGGTAATGTCCATTCAGCTTACGCTGGATAAGCTGAAGGCGCGTATTTCAGAAACCACCAATGACTTTAAGGATGTTAAGATAAAAGATGAGCTTTTATTTACTTGTGCTAGTTTGAATACAACCGAAAAGTTAAGTGAAGGCGAAATTTCTGGGATTGAGAAGTTATATGCAGAGCTGTTGGATGCACATAAAAATTCTAATCAATCAACCAAGCCTTACACGGTTTTTCCTGGTGCAGGCGACTCCAAGGGGAAAGAATACCCTTATGGTGACTTCATTATTTATCATGAGATTTTGAAGTTTATAAAAGCGGAAGCTAAGCACGCGGTGTTCTTGACTAACGAGAAAAGTAAGGGTGATTGGATTGCTGATGATTTCTCTCCGCATGTTCATTATATAGAGCACACCTATTCTTTGACAGATCAGATAATATTTATCCTCAATGCAGAAAAGCCACTTAGTCTTTCTTTAGCAAACATTCATCAGACGATAGAGCAACCAACTAATTTGTGGCGAGAGGCAGTGGTCACAACTATCGATCATGAGAAAGGGTACGGCTTCGTCTTTAATGATGGCGAGACATACTATTTTAATGTTCGCTCGTTTATGGATGATGCTGATTTTTACGCTCTCAATAAGCAAGATTATCTCAGGTTTAATTTGACCAGCACTCCGGATGGTAGAGTTGCGGCTGTTTTGTGTTAAGCAGAGTTATGACTTCTCTAGCTCCTCAAAAATTTGCTCTGGGCATATTGTTACGTTGCATGGGCGGTACGGGTTTGTTAGGTCGGGCGATGCTACTTTATACTTTCATTTTTTGACTGTTGATGGTAGTTGTAATTTTTCGAATTTTAAGGTTGGGGACTTGGTAGAGTATGTTACTGGTATAAATTTTGATGGTGATCAACTAGTTAGGAAAATACGGCTTTTGCAGTAATGTTAGATTGCTTTGAATACGCCAGATTTAAAGGTGGATTAAGGGTTCAGCGTTAGGAAGTCGGGTGCCAAGTTTCAGAAGTTAGAATGGGTTCTGGTTCTAGCCAAGGACCCTGTGTAGTTCAAAGACGTACGGGGTCGGTAACCCGCGGCATCGTGTTAGCTACAGACTGCGCAGCTTACTGAAATTTTAAACTTTGAAATTGAAAGGATCTTGAAGAAAAAGGGGCATCGTTACCGTGTCCGTAACTATGCCCCTTTGTGGTGGTGATAACGCACGCTTGGCGTTGGTCAATCGAATCAGCCAGCAAGATCAGAATTGAACTGCAATCTGCGTTAGCTCGGGCTGAAAAAGCTAAAATTATTGTCCTCGCGAAAAGTGTTGAGATTGCTGTGCTCGAGAACCGAGATAGGCTTAGTATTTTTGAGCTATCTGCAAAACAACGAACCATACAGTCACAGAAATTAGAAATCCAAAAGTTACGAGAAAAGCTGGAAGTCTTGGGCGAACGCGGGAAAAGACCGCGCCCTCAACCTGCCAAAAAGCGCGCAATTATGGCTGTCCATGAAATGGCAGCACGCCTAAGGGCGTCGATCAGTCATGGGGGGTGTCAACATGAGTGCATTCCTCCTGACTCAGATTGACGGCGAGCCCCGTCTAGACAGCCGCCAAATTGCAAAACAAATGGGTAGTCAGCACGACCAATTAAGGCTCCTTGCCGTTTTTGGTATTCCCAAAACTAGCAGCCGGAGGCTGGGAATACCATTGGGAATACCGATGCGCCTGGAACCCAAAGGGCATCAGTGGAGCCCAATAGCCCTTAAGCCCTTGATTTAACTGGGTTTCAGGCACAAAAAAGACGTCCGTGGACGTCTTTAGATGATGAAGTGGTGGAGCCGGGGGGATTTGAACCCCCGTCCGCCAGTACTCCGCTGTCGGTACTACATGCGTAGCCGTGTCTATTAAGTTAACCCTCAGCGACCCGACGGGCAGGGTGCTTTGGGCGAGTTGTGTAAGTTTTAGCCGCTTCGTCCACAACGTACTGCACGGCGATTCTGTTCTATATGACAATCACTTTGGGTTTACAGACATCCCCTGATGATTGCTGGACCCGAAGGTACCAGAAGGGAAGAGCTAAGGCTGCTTACGCAGCGAGAGCGTATTCCCCGTAGGTTTCGTCATTGGCAACTATAAGAAGTTGCAACAGTGGATTTACGAGTTCTGTTACCAACTCGGCATGCACCTAAAGTTTCGCAACCGGCGTCGAATCCTAAACGGCCCCGAGCCTGATGCTCGGTGAATCATGTGAGCAACAGGCCTGTGCAGTGTACGCCAAAGCGGCCCGGAAGGCCAACCCGAAGGTTGGCCTGCGCGCCAGGTCAGCTGCTTTTGCCGTCTTTGTTGGTTTTCTGCAGTTCGGTGAGGGTCTGCTCGGTCTCGGTGATGCATTGCTTGATGCTGGTGTCATCACCTTTGTTCAGCAACGCCTTGGCTTTGTTGAGCGAGACTTCAATCTGCCCCTGCATGTCCGGCTTGACCTGTGCCTTGTTGTTCTCGATGGTTTTGATATTGGTTTCACACAGATTATCCGTCTTGCTCGCCGCAAACGTGGTGGACGCCATCATGGAAGCTGTAACGAACAGACCTAACAGTACAGAACGTTTCATGTGTATCTCCTTGAACTGAGGGTCCAGGCATTTGCTGGCCGTCAGCACGGGCTGCCGAGTTTGGGTATGGCCCGGCAATGTCCGGGCTTATTCGGTGGACTACAGCCGCGCGTCAGGGTTCTATTTTTCTTCAGATGGCCCTCGCCCGGGTGACGCGATCCACGAGGTAGACCAGGCCGTGGTAGTCGATGCCGCCGTGTTGGGTCAGGCCGATTTCGCAGGTGCGGCTGGTGGAAATCCCTTCGTTGCAGGTCTGCACGGCGTCCTTGAGGGTGCGCAGCGAGTGGGCGTTCAGTTCCGGTGTGGTGAAGCCCTTGTCGCCGGCAAACCCGCAGCAATGAATCCCTTCGGGAATCACCACGTTTTTGCTGCACTTGCGGGCCAGGTCGATCAGCGCCTGGCTTTCGCCCAGGTGTTGGGTGCTGCAGGTGACGTGGACTGCGATCGGGGCTTCCTGGGGCATGAACTCGAGCCGGTCCATCAGGTGCGTACGGATGAAACGCACCGGGTCGTACAGGTCGAGTCGGACATCGCCCAGGTCCTGGACCAGGCGCAGGGTGCAGGGGCTGGTGTCGCAGTAGATCGGATCGAGGCCGCCACGGCTGGCGTGCAGCAGGGCGCCCAGCATTTCCTGGCGCTTGTGTTCCGCCTGCTCGGCGTAGCCTTTTGAGGCGAACGGTTGGCCGCAGCACAGGCTGTCGAGGTTGTCCGGAAGGACGACCTGGTAGCCGGCTTTTTCCAGCAGGCCACGGGTCTTTTCGTACAGCGACGTTTGCTCTTTGTCACCGGCCGCCGGCCCCATCACTCGCGAGACGCAAGCCGCCAGGTACACCACGCGCGGACGGGCGTCCGATACGCTCGGGCTGAAGCGAATCGCTTTCTCCGGCTGCGGCATGGCGTTGGTCCATTGAGGGACCTGGCCCTTGGACACCTTCGTCAGGGTCGCCGACAGTTTGGCCAGGCGTGGCGCCCCCAGCAGCATCCGCGCGCCGTTGGCCACGTGCAGGGTGAAGCGTGCGCCTTGCAGGGCGGTGGCGAAATTGCCTTCAAGCCAGTTGGCGGTTTTCGTATGGGTGGCTGTACGGCCGCGCAGCTTTTTCACCAGGTCGCCGGTGTTGATGCCGACCGGGCAACGCTGGGCGCACAACCCGGTGGCGGCGCAGGTCTCGAGGCCGTGGTACTCATACGCGGCTTCCAGTTCGCGGGTGTCCACGCCGGCACGCTTTTTCGCCTGGATGTCACGCCAGATCACGATGCGCTGGCGCGGGCTCAGGGTCAGGCCTTTGGAGGGGCACACCGGTTCGCAGAATCCGCACTCGATGCACTTGTCGACGATCTCGTCGGCGGCCGGCAGCGGTTTCAGGTGCTTGAGGTGAATCTGTGGATCTTCGCTGAGCACCACGTCCGGGTTGAGAATGCCGTTGGGGTCGAGCAGGCGTTTGAGTTGCCACATCAACTGATAGGCGTCGCTGCCCCATTCCAGTTCGACGAAGGGCGCCATGTTGCGGCCGGTGCCGTGCTCGGCCTTCAGCGAGCCGCCGAACTCCACGGCGACCAACTGCGCGACGTCATCCATGAACGCCTGGTAGCGTGCGACTTCTTCGGGGTTGTTGAAGCCTTGGGTGAAGACGAAATGCAGATTGCCTTCCAGGGCGTGTCCGAAAAGGATTGCTTCGTCGTAGTGATGTTTGTCGAACAGCTCGATCAGGCGGTTCACGCCAATCGCCAGTTGTTCCACCGGGAAGGTCACGTCCTCGATGATCACTGTCGTGCCGGTTTTACGCACGGCGCCGACGGCGGGGAAGGTGTCCTTGCGGATGGCCCAGAGACGGGCGTTTTCCACCGGGTTTTCGGTGAAGTCGACCTGTTTCTCCACTGGGAACGACGCCAGCGACGCCATGATCTGCGCCAGTTGCTCGTGCAGCAGGGTGGAGGATGCGGCGCGGGATTCGATCAACAGCGCGCAGGCATTGTCCGACAGGTGTTGTACGAAATCCGGCATGCCTGGCTTGTTCTGCACCGAGCGCAGGCTGCGCCGGTCGAGCAGTTCCACGGCCGACACCGGCTGGCTCTTCAACACGCTGACGGCGTTGCAGCAGGTCTCCACATCGGGGAACACGATCAGCGCCGAGGCTTTGTTCGGGTGGTCGATCACGGTGTCGTAGGTGACCGCGCTGATGAACCCGAGCGTGCCTTCGGAGCCCACCAGCAGGTGGCTCAAGATATCCACAGGCTCGTCGAAATCCACCAGGGCATTGAGTGACAGGCCGGTGGTATTTTTCAGGCGATACTTGTGGCGGATCTTCGCGGCCAGCTCGCTGTTGGCGCGGGTTTCGCGGCCCAGCTGCGCCAGGCGATCCAGCAGTTCGCCGTGGCTTTGGCGAAACGCCGCGACACTCGCCGCATCTTCGGTGTCGAGACGGCTGCCGTCGGCCAGCACCAAGCGAATCCCGGCCAGCGTGTGGTAGGTGTTTTGCGCCGTGCCGCAGCACATGCCGCTGGCATTGTTGGCGACGATGCCGCCTATCTTGCAGGCGTTGATCGAGGCGGGGTCCGGGCCGATCTTGCGTCCGAACGGTGCCAGCCAGGCGTTGGCCTGGGCGCCGATCACGCCCGGTTGCAGGCGGATTTGCGTGCCCTGGCCACGAATCTCGCGGCCGTTCCAGTTATCCCCCAGCACGATCAGCACCGAGCCGCTGATGGCCTGGCCGGACAGGCTGGTGCCGGCGGCGCGGAACGTCACCGGGACCTGATCCCGTTGTGCCAGCTTGAGCAGGGCGATCACCTCGTCCTCGGATTCGACGCGGATCACCAGTTTCGGAATCAGCCGGTAGAAACTGGCGTCGGTGCCGAAGGCCAATGTCGACAGAGGGTCGTCGAAACGGCGCTCTGGGGGGATCAGTTGCTGCGCATCTCGCAGGAAAGCGGCCGGTAGACTCATTGGTCCTCCAGAATCAAAACCACCAGGTCCTTCGGACCGTGGGCGCCATATGCCAGGACTTGCTCGATGTCGGCGGTCTTCGACGGGCCGGACACCAGCAGCGCGTTGGTCGGCATGCCCTGGGCCCAGTTGAACTCCTGCTGCACCTGATAGAAGTTGTCGCGGATTTCACTGGCCTTGACCAGGGCGAAATGCACCGAGGGCGCCAGGCTCATCAAGCGCGGTTCTTCCCGCGTCGGCCAGAGAATCAGGCTGCCTGTCGCCGCGATGGCCCCGAGCGTGCCGGTCAGGCTGGCCGGGGTGTCGTTGAACAGCTCGGCTTTCCATTCCTCCACCGGACGGTCGTAGGATTTGAGTGCCGGCAACCCCGGATTGTTCGCCCAGTGCTGAGTGATCTGTTGACCGTGAGCGGTGGTCGGCGCGATCAGCAGGCTCGGCAGTTGGCGCTCGCCAAGCAATTGCGCGAGCAACGCCGGCCAGCCTTCGCCCGAGGTCAGATGGATTTCCGTGTGCACCGCTTCCATCAGTTTGCGCAGTTGCGCAATGCGCTGTTCCGGTGCGTAGGTGTAGGGCGCAGTCACCAATTCGACATCGAAGTTGTCGGGCACGGGTGTGGTACCGGTCAGACTTTTGCGCAATTTGCCGAGGATGTTTTGCTTGGCGCTCATCAGCGGTCTCCCTGTTTGCCCAAGTGTTCGCGGGCCATGTCGTGCAGTGAGCGGGCAGCGGGTTTCGGCGCGCTGTGGTTTTGCGTCCAGGGGCCGACGTTGCTCGGTGCGAGCGCACGCAGGCGCGTGGCGAGAAAGCCGAACAGACGGTACAGCGTCGGCGAGCTGTTGAGCCGCGCCCAGGCGTTCCAGATCAGGCGTTCCTTGCGCGAATACTTGCTGCCCTGGCCGCGCATGACTTGATGCGGGCTGTCCGGCGCCTTGACGTTTTCTTCGCGCAGGCGGCGCAGCAGCGAGGGGATCGGGATCTTCACCGGGCACACCTCACCGCAGGCCCCGCACAGCGACGAGGCGCTGGGATGGTTCGGCACTTTCGCCAGGCCGACCATGTGCGGGGTGATGATTTTTCCGATAGGGCCGGGGTACACCTCCCCATAGGCGTGGCCGCCGATTCGGGTGTAGACCGGGCAATGATTCATGCAGGCGCCGCAGCGGATGCAGTTCAGACTCTGACGCAGTTCGCTGTCGGCAAAGGCCTGGCTGCGACCGTTGTCCAGCAGCACCAGGTGCACTTCCTGCGGGCCGTCGAGCTCGTGCTCCTTGCGCGGGCCGGAGATCATGTTGACGTAGGTGGTGATCGGAATGCCCAGGGCAGAGCGGGTCAGCAGCGACAGCAGCGGCACCACGTCGCGCAGGTTTTCCACGACTTTCTCGATGCCGGTAACGGCGATGTGCACCGGCGGCACGGTGGTGGTCATGCGCCCGTTGCCTTCGTTTTCCACCAGCAGCAGGGTGCCGGTTTCGGCCACGGCGAAGTTGACGCCGGAGACGCCGATGTCCGCTTCGAAGAATTTCTGCCGCAAGACCTTGCGACCGATCTGAATGAGTTGGTCAACGTCCTTGGTGTATTCCACGCCAAGTTTGTCGTGGAACAAGGACGCGACCTGACCGGCATTCTTGTGGATCGCCGGCATAATGATGTGTGAAGGCTTCTCGTGGTCGAGCTGAACGATGTATTCCCCCATGTCCGACTCCAGGCATTCAATGCCTTGAGCTTCGAGGACATGGTTCATTTCCATCTCTTCGCTGACCATCGATTTGCCCTTGATCACTTGCCGCCCCTCGTGAGCGCGGATGATCGAGAGGACGATGTCATTGGCTTCGTCCACCGTTTCCGCCCAGTGCACTGTCACACCGTTGCGGGTCAGGTTCTGTTCAAGCTGTTCGAGCAGGTCGGGCAGCTTGGATAACGCACGGGCGCGGACGGCATTGCCCAGCGCTCGCAAATGTTCTCTTTCGTGGGCATCGCTGAAGGACGCTGCCCGTTTTGTCATCAGTGAATCCATCGCCTTGCGAAAGTTGTTTCGCAATTGCGGGTCACCCAGTGCCTTGTGCGCACGGGTGTGGAAATCTTCTTCTACGGCAACCGTAGGAATGATCGTGGAAGCGTTCATTGGCCGCCTCCGGTTCGTTGCCAGAGGAAACTCGCCAGGTGCTGACCGCGCAACGCTTCCTGCTGTTTTTCCAGAGAGCCGTTGATGTTCATCAGGCATCCGCAGTCGGCACTGAGTACCTGATGCGCACCGGATTCCTTCAACGCGCGGGTCTTGTCAGCCACCATCGCCCCGGAAATATCCGGCATACGGACGCTGAACGTCCCACCGAAGCCACAGCATTCGCTTTCATGGCTGTGCTCGACCCGCTCCACATTGCCCAGTTGCGCCAACAGCTCGCGACCGTGCAGGTGGGTATTCATTTCCCGGCGCGCCGAGCACGACGTGTGCAGGGCCACCTTGACCGGGGCGCCATTGTCCTCGAGCTGCACCTTGCAGACAAACAACAGGAACTCGGCCAATTCGTAAGTCCGGGCCGCCAGGGCCTGAACCTGTTTCAACGTGTGCGGCTCGTCCTTGAACAGGTCGGCGTAGTGTTCACGAATCATGCCCGCACAGGAACCCGACGGCACCACCACCGGATAGTCACCGGCAAACAATGCCAGCTGCGCACGCGCCACGGTCCGGGCCTGTTCGGTGTAACCCGAGGTGTAGGCCGGCTGTCCGCAGCAGCTCTGCCCTTGCGGGTACTCGACGCGAATACCTTCGCGCTCCAGCAGGTGGATCGCATCCATCCCGGCTTCCGGATAGAACAGATCCACCACGCAGGTGCCGAACAGATAAACCCGGGACGGTTTTTCGCCGGGATACTGTCGAGGCTCGGGCAGGGGCGGGGCGACGCGGGTCGCGTTCGGCACGGCGTTGTAAAAAAGCTCGCTCATCAGGCGTCTCCGGGTGGTCCCGGTTATTCGTCCGCTGAGGCTGCTCAAGCATAGCGCGCGATGCTTTCAGCAGCCTTGCGGACCGGGTGGTGAATAGCTGACGCCGCCATCCGGGCGGCGTCGGTTCGTGCGTGTTGACTCAGTGCACCAGCATGCCGGTGAACCAGTAGGCTTGAGCCAGGGTGATCAGGCCGACGATGGTGGCGAAGAACAAACTGTGCTTGAGGGTGAAACGGAACAGATCCGATTCCTTGCCCACCAGGCCGGTCGCGGCGCAGGCCACGGCGATCGATTGAGGCGAGATCATCTTGCCGGTCACGCCGCCGCTGGTGTTCGCCGCTACCAGCAAGGTGTCGTTGACGCCGATCTGGTGCGCGGTGGTCGCTTGCAGGGAACTGAACAGCGCGTTCGACGACGTATCGGAACCGGTCAGGAACACGCCCAGCCAGCCGAGAAACGGCGAGAAGAACGGGAACGCCGCGCCCGTGCCGGCCAATACCAGGGCCATGGTCGAGGACATGCCCGAGTAGTTGGTGACGAAAGCGAAGGCCAGCACCATGCCGATGGACAGGATCGGCCAGCGCAGTTCGAAAAAGGTTTCCTTAAAAGTGGTCAGACCAGTTTTGACGTTGATCTTCAGCACCAGCATCGAGATCAATGCCGAAAAGAAGATCGCCGTGCCGGTCGCGGAGATCGGGTCGAGCTTGAACACCGCTGGAATGGCGGTAGGCGCGGCCACGATCGGTGCGGTCTTGATCACCAGTTGATCCAGGTGCGGAATCGCGAAGTTGAACACCCAGCTGTACATCGAGCCACCGGCGGCAAACATCGCCTTGAACGGCTTCAGGGTCCAGATGGTGACCAGTACGGTAAGGATCAGGAACGGCGACCAGGCCTTGATGATTTCACCCAGGCTGTAAGGCGAGGCCTCGGTGGTGCGCTTCTGGCCAAACCCGCCGACGCTGGCGTTGACGACGGAGGCCGAGACGGCCCCGGCGATGTGTTGGCCGGCGGCGCGTTTTGGCTGCCAGACTTTCAGGAACAGGGTCAGGGAAATCAGGCTGGCCAGTGCCGAGGTGATGTCCGGCAGTTCAGGGCCGATGAAGTTCGACGTGAAGTACTGGGTGATGGCAAAGCTCAAACCCGCCACCAGCGCGGCCGGCCAGGTTTCACGCACGCCACGCAGGCCGTCCATCATGAACACCAGCCAGAACGGCACGAACAGCGACAGCAGCGGCAGTTGACGACCGGTCATGGCGCCGATCTTGAAGGCGTCGATGCCGGTCACTTGCCCGGCCACGATGATCGGGATGCCCAGGGCGCCGAAGGCCACTGGCGCGGTGTTGGCAATCAGGCACAGGCCGGCCGCGTACAGCGGGTTGAAACCCAGGCCCACCAGCAGGGCGGCGGTAATCGCCACCGGCGCGCCGAAACCGGCCGCACCTTCCAGGAAAGCACCGAAGCAGAAACCGATCAGCAGCACCTGCAGGCGCTGGTCGTCGGTGATCGAAAGGACCGAACTGCGGATCACCTCGAACTGACCACTCTTGACCGTCAGTTTGTAGAGGAACACCGCAGCCACGATGATCCACGCGATCGGCCACAGGCCATAGGCGAAGCCATATCCGGCTGCGGCGAACGCCATGTCGGCCGGCATCTGGAACGCGAAGATGGCCACCAGGATCGACAGGGCCAGCGTAATGCTGCCGGCCACGTGGCCCTTGAGGCGGAACACCGCCAGTGCCAGGAAGAAAAATACGATGGGAATGACGGCCGCGAGGGCGGACAGGCCGAGACTGCCGAGCGGGCTGTAGAGCTGTTGCCAGGTTTGCATATGGGGTGGCCCCTAGTTGTTGTTGGTAGGCACTGGTCAGCGTGCTTGGTTAATTGGTAATACCAATTTACAATCGCTGTTCGCTAGGGTAAAAGCCTTGTCGGTGGTGTGTCAATTTGCAGCACTTAAACTTTTGTCGAATAAGCGCTGTGCCATCTGCGTGATTCGCCCGAACAAATGCTGTCTGGTGCGTGCCGGCCTGGCGCCGATAGGCCAGAATAGAGAGCCCGGCGAGCCGTCGGGATCGTGGAGATTTGAGTTATGGGGTTTGATCAGATTCGTCAGCGCCGTTTGTCTGACGATATTGTCGAGCGGCTGGAGGGGATGATCCTCGAGGGTACGTTGAAGGCGGGCGAGCGTTTGCCGGCCGAGCGTGCGCTGGCCGAGCAATTCGGCGTGTCACGCCCTTCGTTGCGCGAAGCGATTCAGAAACTGGCGGCCAAGGGCTTGCTGGTCAGTCGCCAGGGTGGCGGCAATTATGTGGTCGAGTCCTTGGGCACCACGTTCAGCGACCCGCTGCTGCACCTGCTGGAGAGCAACCCCGAAGCCCAGCGAGACCTGCTGGAATTTCGCCACACCCTGGAAGCCTCCTGCGCCTATTACGCGGCGCTGCGTGCCACGGATGTCGACCGCGAACGCCTGACGACCGCTTTCAACGAGTTGCAGGATTGTTACTCGCGCCACGACGAGGTCAGTCGCGCCGAAGAAGGGGCAGCGGACGCCAAATTCCACCTGGCCATCGCCGAAGCCAGTCACAACGCCGTGCTGCTGCACACCATCCGTGGGCTGTTCGACCTGCTCAAGCGCAACGTGGTGACCAACATCGGCGGCATGTACAAGCAACGCACGGAAACCCGCGACATGCTGATCACGCAGCATCGCGAGTTGTACATGGCGATTATCGAGGGCAGGGCGGAGCAGGCGCGGGAAGTTTCCAGCCGACACATTCTGTATGTGCAGGAAGTGCTGGAAGAGGTGCGTCAGGAAGTGCAGCGGGTGGCTCGGGCGGAGCGGCGGAAGGGGATGTAGGCGGCAGATTTGCAGTGACAGGGCAATTGCTATCGCGAGCATGCTCGCTCCTACAGGGGGCGTGATATTCCTGTAGGAGCGAGCATGCTCCGGGCGGCGCTCCGACGATGGGGCCATCAGGACGAGCGAATTACTCTTCCTTGCCCTTGTTGCGCACCGCACGCTGCAGCTCGCGACCGGCGTCGCGCTCGCGTTCGGTATCACGCTTGTCGTATTCCTTCTTGCCCTTGCCCAGCGCGATTTCGCACTTGACCATGTGCTTGCTCCAGTACCAGGACAGGCACACGCAGGCGTAACCCTTTTGCTGCACCGAGGTGGCCAGCTTGTCCAGTTCGCGTCGGTTGAGCAGCAGCTTGCGGGTACGGGTCGGGTCGGCGATGACGTGGGTGCTGGCCGTCATCAGCGGCGTGATGTGGCTGCCGAGCAACCAGGCTTCGCCGTCCTTGAGCAGCACGTAGCTGTCGACCAACTGCAGCTTGCTTGCCCGCAGACTTTTTACTTCCCAGCCGGCCAGGACCAGTCCAGCCTCGAACTTGTGCTCGATGAAGTAATCGTGTCGCGCCTTTTTATTCTGCGCGATGGTCCCTGTAGGGTGTTTCTTCTGTTTAGCCATAGGGGCGGCATTATAGGGCGTTGCAAGCGAGTCGGCTACGGGCATGCTGCGTGCTTGAGCAGGTTGATCGAATCCCGGACAATGCGCGCTCTTTTTGCAATGCTTGGACGTGACAACGATGTCGACAGACAAGGTTTCTGTCCACGGCAGCTGGGCCAGCCGCTGGGTCTTCATTCTGGCCGCGACCGGTTCGGCCGTGGGCCTGGGCAGCATCTGGAAATTCCCGTACATGGTCGGGATCTACGGCGGCGGGGCCTTCGTGTTGATGTTCCTGGCCTGTATCGCGCTGATCGGTGTACCGGTAATGCTGGCGGAAACACTGATCGGGCGGCGCGCGCGGCAAAGTCCGGCCAATGCCCTGAAGGTGCTGGCGCTGGAGGCCGGGCACTCGGCGAGGTGGTCCTGGGGCGCCTTCGCCGGGATGATCACGGCCTTGCTGATCCTGTCGTTCTACAGCGTCGTCGGCGGTTGGTCGCTGGATTACATCATCGACATGGGGCGTGGCGATTTCCAGGGTGTGACGCCTGATCAGGTCGGCGCGTACTTTGGCAAGGTGATCGCCGACCCCTGGCGCCTGACACTTTGGCACACAGTTTTCATGCTGCTGTCGGCGTTTGTGATCGCCAAGGGCGTGGTGGCGGGGCTTGAGCGCAGTTTGCGCATCATGATGCCGCTGCTGTTCGTCATGGTTCTGGTGTTGCTGGGCTACAGCATGACCACCGGCCATTTCATGGACGGCCTGCACTTCATGTTCGACTTCCACCCGGAAAAGGTCCTCGACGGCCTGTTGCCGGCCATGGGGCATGCGTTCTTCTCGTTGAGCGTCGGCGTGGGCTCGATCATGATCTACGGCGCCTACATGCCCAAGCAGTCATCGATTGCCGGCACGGTGGTCGGCGTCGCGTTGCTCGATACCTTCGTTTCGCTGGTGGCCGGCCTCGCGCTCTTCCCCATCGTATTTGCCGCCGGGCTGAACCCCAGCGAAGGACCGGGGCTGATGTTCGTCAGCCTGCCCTTTGCCTTTGGTAACGTAGCCTTTGGCCAGCTGATGGGCGTAGTGTTCTTCGTGCTGGTGGCGATTGCGGCCTGGAGTTCGGCCATTTCGCTGCTTGAGCCCATGGTCGCCTACCTGGTCGAGCGGACTAAAGTCAGGCGCGCCTGGGTGACGTTCTGGCTCGCGTTCACTTGCTGGTTCGTTGGCCTGGGGACGGTGTTTTCGTTCAACATCTGGAAACAGGCCCGGTTTTTCGTGAACGAAGGCGGCGTATTCCATCTCTACCAGTGGGGTGCCGCCGGCGGTCTGGATTTCTTTGGTGTGATCGATTTCTTCACCTCGCGGATCATGTTGCCACTCGGTGGCTTGTGCTTCGTGTTGTTTGCGGGTTGGGTGATGGGGCGTGAAGCGGTGCGCGACGAATTGTCGATCCGTAACCCCGGGCTGTTCACCCTGACCCTGTTTTTGATGCGCTATGTGGCGCCCATCGGCATTCTCGTAGTGTTTGCCGCCCAGCTGTGGAAGTGACGCTGACATGACGACACACATTCAACGTTCGGCCTTGCTGCCGTATCCGGCGCAAGCGCTGTATGACCTGGTCAACGACGTGGCGCGCTACCCGGAGTTTCTGCCCTGGTGTTCCTCGGCCGAAGTCCTGGAAAGCTCCCCCGACTACATGCGCGCGAGCGTCGGCGTGGCCAAGGGCGGGCTCAGCCAGCATTTCGTGACGCGCAATACCCTGGTGCCGGGGCAATCGATCGAGATGAACCTCGAAGAGGGCCCCTTCACCCAGTTGCACGGTATCTGGGTATTCAAGGCCCTGACCGACAAGGCCTGCAAGATCAGCCTGGACCTGTCGTTCGACTACGCCGGGCCGATTGTCCGCGCCACCCTGGGGCCGTTGTTCAATCAGGCGGCCAACACCCTGGTGGATGCGTTCTGCCAGCGCGCCAAGCAGATGCATGGTTGAAGCCGTGATCGAGATTGAAGTGGTGTATGCCGCCATTGATCGCCAGGTGTTGCGCAGCTTTTCGGTGCCGGCCGGCACCAGCGTACGCGCCGCGCTGTTGAGTTGCGGGCTGGACAGCGAATTCCCGCAGTTGAACCTGGCTGATTGCCCGGTCGGGGTTTTCGGCAAGGTGATCGGTGACCCGGATGCGCGTCAGGTTGAGGCTGGGGATCGCCTGGAGATCTACCGGGCGCTGGTGGCGGACCCCAAAGAGGTTCGCCGCCTGCGCGCTGCCAAAGCGGCCGAGGCGAAGGCGCGCAATGCCTGACGGCTGAAACCCAGGCAATAAAAAACCCGGAATTTCCGGGTTTTTTATTGCGTCGCAAATTATTGCGGCGATGTGTCCAGCGGTTCTGGTGTCGGGACCGGGACGGTTTCTACGCCGTCGACGTCCTTCTGGATCTGATCCAGCAACGAACCTGGCTTGGCCGGTTTTTCCGGTTTTGGCTTCTCGACGTTCTCGGCAGGAGCGGTCACGGTAGTGCCGCTGTCCTGGCCCAGAATGGCTTCATCACGGCTCACGCCTGGCATGAAGTCACCGGCGAGGCTGACAAGTTGATCATTTGGGTTGAAGATAAGGCTGATGCGTTCCTGTTGGCGTTCACCGCCACCCGGTTGCAGGCTGTACAGATAATCCCAGCGATCGGCATGGAACGTGTCGGTCAGCAGGGGGTTACCCATGATAAACCGTACTTGCCGTCGGGTCATTCCCGGGCGTAACTGGTCTATCATATCCTGCGTGACGACATTGCCCTGCTGGATGTCGATTTTGTAAACCCCGGGGAATGAACAACCGGCGAGTGCGAGCAGTCCCACAAAGGTGAAACTGGTTAGCAAGAGCTTGGTGTTTTGCATCGGTGGGCGACTTCCACTATCTTGGCTGGGACAACGTAAACGCCGATCATACCCGCATTAAGAGAAGCTGCGAAGCAGCATCGCGAGAAAGCTGACCATGGTTGAAAATAGCGAACTACGCAAAGCCGGCCTCAAAGTGACCCTGCCACGGGTCAAAATTCTGCAAATGCTCGATTCCGCCGAGCAGCGCCACATGAGTGCCGAGGATGTCTACAAGGCGCTGATGGAGGCTGGCGAGGACGTCGGTCTGGCCACGGTCTACCGTGTACTGACCCAGTTCGAGGCAGCTGGCCTTGTGGTGCGGCACAACTTCGACGGGGGCCATGCGGTCTTCGAGCTGGACGACGGCAAGCATCACGACCATATGGTCAACGTCGAAACCAGCGAAGTGATCGAGTTCTTCGATCAGGAAATCGAAAACCTGCAGAAAGCGATCGTCGAGAAGTATGGCTTCGAAATGGTTGATCACAATCTGGTGCTGTACGTACGCAAGAAAAAGTAAGCATGTCGCGTGAGCTGCCAGGCTCGCGAAACGAACAAAGGCGACCCCAGGGTCGCCTTTGTGCTTTGTGCGCCGCTAGATTTTTGCGGTGACCACCATCTTCTTCGCGTGCGCCAGGGATTCCTTCGTCAAGTCGATGCCGCCCAGCATTCGAGCGACCTCCTCGACGCGATCATTTTTGCTCAGCTTGGAGACGGCCGTGTGGGTCGCTTTCTCGCCGCGCACCTTGTGCACAAATAGATGCTGATGCCCTTGGGCCGCCACTTGCGGCAAGTGAGTCACGGTCAGCACCTGGCCGCGCTCGCCCAGGCGCCGCAGCAACTGGCCGACGATCTCGGCGGTTGGCCCGCCGATGCCCACGTCCACTTCATCGAACACCAGGGTGGGCACTCGCGATGTCTGTGCGGTGATCACCTGGATCGCCAGGCTGATCCGCGACAGTTCACCGCCCGAGGCGACCTTGGCCAGGGCTTTGAGTGGCTGGCCGGGATTGGCGCTGACCAGCAGCTCGACCTGCTCCAGGCCATTGGGCAGCAGGTCGCCGCCACTGTTAGGGCGCAACTCGATGGTGAAGCGACCGCCCGGCATGCCCAGGCGTTGAATCTCCTGCTCAACGGCGCTGGCCAGGCTGCTTGACGCCTGGTGGCGCAGATCGCTCAACTCCCGGGCCTTCTCCTGGTAATGACGGGCGTAGGACGCCAGCTCGTCGCTCAGGCGTTCGATCGACTCGTCGTTGGCGTTCAGGGTCTCGATTTCATCCAGCAGCCGTTGCTGCAACTCGGCCACCTCGGTGGGCTGGATACGGTGTTTGCGCGCCATGGTGTAGATCGCGTCGAGGCGCTCTTCCAGGTATTGCAGGCGTGCCGGGTCGGCGTCGAAGTTGTCGAGGAAGCGATTCAGCTCGCCCACGGCCTCCTCGACCTGGATCTGTGCGCTGGTCAGCAAGCTGCTGGCCTCACCCAGTGCGCCAATCGAGCTGTTGACGCTCGACAGACGATTGAGGCTGGCGGTCAGGGCGTTCAGGACATTGCCTGAATCACTTTCGCTGCATTGCTCGACCACTTGCCGGCAGATGCCGAGCAAGGTTTCGGCATTGGTCAGGTTCTTGTGTTCCTGCTCCAGCTCTTCCAGTTCGTTTTCGCCAAGGCCCAGGTTTTCCAGCTCTTCAAGCTGATAACTGAGCAACTGATGGCGAGCGCGTTGCTCGTCGCCCGAGTTGGTCAGGCGCTCCAGCTCCTGACTGGTTTGGCGCCAGCGCTGGGCGGCGAGCTGCACCTGACGGGCAAGGTCGGTGGCGCCGGCATATTCGTCGAGCAGGCGGCGGTGCGTGTCGGTCTTGAGCAGGGACTGGTGTTCATGCTGGCTGTGGATGTCGATCAACAGCTCGCCCAGGGCCTTGAGGTCGCCCAGTGGGCAGGGCGTGCCATTGATGTAGCCGCGCGAGCGGCCTTCGGCGGTGATGACCCGGCGCAGGATGCACGGCCCGTCATTCTCCAGGTCGCGCTCGGCCAGCCAGGCGCTGGCTTCCGGAATATCGATCAGGTCGAATGTGGCCAGGATGTCGGCCTTGTCAGCACCGGGGCGGACCACGCCGCTGTCGGCGCGATCCCCCAGCGTCAAGCCCAGGGCGTCGAGCATGATCGACTTGCCGGCGCCGGTTTCCCCTGTGATCACGCTCATCCCGCGATCGAGTTCGAGATCGAGATGTTCAACGATGGCGTAGTTGTGTACGGACAGGTGCACCAGCATGACGGCCGCTCCCAGGCTTTAGGTCTGGTTATTTATACAGTGTTTTATTTGCGGCTGACAATGCCCTCGCTTAGGTCGATTCGCTTGGTCCGACGAAATCGTTAGCGCATCAAGGAATGACAATGCAGGGTTTTTTGTAGGGTTAATCAAGGGCACCCCTTGAAGCTGGTTTTTGCGGCCCCATATACCGGGACAGAAGCGCGAGTCGAGCTCGCGGACGTTATTGAAAGGAGAATTCTATGGCTGACGAACAGACAGTAGATACGCAAAACCCAGACGCCAACCAGGCGCCCGAGGCTTCGGCTGAAGACCTGGCGACTCGTGTTCAAGTGCTCGAAGAGCAACTGGCCGGCGCGCAGGATAACGCTTTGCGCGTAGCCGCCGATCTGCAGAACGTCCGTCGTCGCGCCGAGCAGGACGTCGAAAAGGCTCACAAATTTGCACTGGAAAAATTCGCCGGCGACTTGCTGCCGATCATCGACAGCCTGGAGCGCGGCCTAGAGCTGTCCAACCCGGACGACGAAAGCATCCGTCCGATGCGCGAAGGCATCGAGCTGACCCTGAAGATGTTCCAGGACACCCTCAAGCGTTACAACCTGGAAGCGATCGACCCGCATGGCGAACCGTTCAATGCCGCTCTTCACCAGGCAATGGCCATGCAGGAAAGCGCCGACGTCGAGCCCAACAGCGTTCTGAAGGTGTTCCAGAAGGGTTATCAGCTCAGCGGTCGCCTGCTGCGCCCGGCCATGGTCGTGGTCAGCAAGCCTGTCGCGCCAGTTTCGCCTTCTATCAACGAGCAGGCTTGAAATTGGCCGCAAGGCCCCCATTTATAAGTCAAGCGTTTAAGTGCTACCGCAGTTAGCCACCACTGCTGCGGCAACCAAATCCAAAGTTTCGGGAGAGTGAACATGGGCAAAATTATCGGTATCGACCTGGGGACTACCAACTCCTGCGTCTCCGTGCTGGAAAACGGCAAGGCCAAAGTGATCGAGAACGCCGAAGGCGCGCGCACCACGCCTTCGATCATCGCTTACGCCAACGATGGCGAAATCCTGGTCGGCCAGTCGGCCAAGCGTCAGGCTGTGACCAATCCCCACAACACCCTGTACGCGGTGAAGCGTCTGATCGGTCGTCGCTTCGAAGAAGAAGTGGTTCAGAAAGACATCCAGATGGTCCCTTACAAGATCGTCAAGGCTGACAACAATGACGCCTGGGTTGAAGTGAACGGCCAGAAAATGGCACCGCCACAAATCTCGGCTGAAATCCTGAAAAAGATGAAGAAAACCGCCGAAGACTACCTCGGCGAGCCAGTGACCGAAGCGGTGATCACCGTTCCGGCCTACTTCAACGACAGCCAGCGTCAAGCCACCAAGGACGCCGGTCGCATTGCCGGTCTGGACGTAAAACGCATCATCAACGAACCGACCGCAGCCGCTCTGGCTTACGGTATGGACAAGGCCAAGGGCGATCACACCGTGATCGTTTATGACCTGGGTGGCGGTACGTTCGACGTCTCCGTGATCGAAATCGCTGAAGTCGACGGTGAGCACCAGTTCGAAGTGTTGGCCACCAACGGCGACACCTTCCTGGGTGGTGAGGACTTCGACATCCGTCTGATCGACTACCTCGTCGACGAATTCAAGAAAGAAAGCGGCATGAACCTCAAGGGTGATCCGCTGGCCATGCAGCGCCTGAAGGAAGCTGCTGAAAAAGCCAAGATCGAGCTGTCTTCCGCTCAGTCGACCGACGTCAACCTGCCGTACATCACTGCAGACGCGACCGGTCCTAAGCACTTGAACGTGAAGATCTCCCGCGCCAAGCTGGAATCGCTGGTGGAAGACCTGGTTCAACGCACCATCGAACCTTGCCGCATCGCGCTGAAAGACTCCGGCATCGACGTCGGTTCGATCAACGACGTGATCCTGGTCGGCGGTCAGACCCGTATGCCACTGGTTCAGAAGCTGGTCACCGAGTTCTTCGGCAAAGAAGCACGTAAAGACGTGAACCCGGACGAAGCCGTTGCCATGGGTGCTGCCATCCAGGGCGCCGTTCTGGCCGGTGACGTGAAAGACGTTCTGCTGCTCGACGTCAGCCCGCTGACCCTGGGTATCGAAACCATGGGCGGCGTGATGACGGCGCTGATCGAGAAAAACACCACGATTCCTACCAAGAAATCGCAAGTGTTCTCGACGGCCGACGACAACCAGGGCGCCGTGACCATTCACGTGCTGCAAGGCGAGCGCAAGCAAGCGGCGCAGAACAAGTCCCTGGGCAAGTTCGACCTGGCCGAGATTCCACCAGCACCACGTGGCGTGCCACAAATCGAAGTGACCTTCGACATCGACGCCAACGGCATTCTGCACGTAGGCGCCAAGGACAAGGCCACCGGCAAGACTCAGTCGATCGTGATCAAGGCCAACTCCGGCCTGTCTGACGAAGAGATCGAGCGCATGGTCCGTGACGCCGAGGCGAACGCCGAGGAAGACCGCAAGTTCGAAGAGCTGGCCGCTGCCCGCAACCAGGGTGATGCACTGGTTCACTCCACGCGCAAAATGGTCGCCGATGCTGGCGACAAGGTGAGCGCTGAAGAGAAGACTGCAATCGAAGCGGCCGTGGTTGCCCTGGAAGCCGCCGTCAAGGGCGACGACAAGGCTGCCATCGAAGCCAAGGTCGAAGAACTGTCGAAAGTCTCCGCTCCTGTGGCGCAGAAGATGTACGCCGAGCAGGCTCAACCTGCTGAAGGTGCTGCACCGCAAGGCGAATCGGCCGAGAAGGCTGACGACGTGGTCGACGCCGAGTTCGAAGAAGTCAAAGACAACAAGTAAGTTGTTGGTCGTCCGGTTGACTGCCTTCGGGCAGTGACTGGTAGGATGTCGCCGCGCGGGAGCCTGCTCCCGCGTTGGCGTGTCTGGAGTACACGAATTTTTACAGCATGCGACAACGCTCGCGTGTTGCAGGCATGGCCGGGGATGCTCCTGCTTTCCGCGCCGCAAATGCCACATCGAATCAAGACCAGGATCGTTGAATTGACGTGAGTTGGGTCCGGGCCTGTATTGGGGCTCAACGAGTTTGGCGAAGCTCAGGAGAGGTTGGCTGAACGTCCTCAAGGGTGCAGAAGACTTATGGCAAAGCGTGACTATTACGAAGTATTGGGTGTCGAGCGCGGCTCGAGCGAAGCGGACCTGAAGAAGGCCTATCGCCGTCTGGCGATGAAGCACCACCCGGACCGTAATCCTGATGACAAGGCGTCGGAAGAGCTGTTCAAGGAGGCCAACGAGGCCTACGAAGTGCTGTCCGACTCCAGCAAGCGTGCCGCGTACGACCAGTACGGTCATGCCGGCGTCGACCCGAGCATGGGTGGCGGCGGTGCCGGTTTCGGTGGCCAGAATTTCTCCGACATCTTCGGTGATGTGTTCAGCGACTTCTTCGGTGGCGGTCGCGGCGGTGCCCGTGGCGGCGCCCAGCGTGGCAGCGACCTGCGCTACACCCTGGAACTGAACCTGGAAGAAGCGGTGCGCGGCACGACCGTGAATATCCGCGTTCCGACGCTGGTCAACTGCAAGCCGTGCGACGGCTCCGGGGCCAAGAAAGGCTCTTCGCCTGTGACCTGCCCGACTTGCGGTGGTATCGGTCAGGTGCGCATGCAGCAAGGTTTCTTCTCGGTGCAGCAGACCTGCCCGCGCTGCCATGGCCAGGGCAAGATCATTTCCGATCCGTGCAGCTCCTGCAACGGTGACGGCCGTGTCGAAGAGTACAAGACCCTGTCCGTGAAAGTGCCGGCCGGTGTCGATACCGGTGACCGCATTCGCCTGTCGGGTGAAGGCGAGGCGGGCGCCCAGGGCGGCCCGACCGGCGACCTGTATGTGGTGATCAACGTGCGTGAGCACGCGATCTTCCAGCGCGACGGCAAGCACCTGTTCTGCGAAGTGCCGATCAGCTTCGTCGATGCGGCGCTGGGTGGCGAACTGGAGATTCCGACCCTCGATGGTCGGGTCAAGCTGAAAATCCCTGAAGGGACCCAGACCGGCAAGCAGTTCCGTGTGCGTGGCAAGGGCGTTGCCCCTGTGCGTGGCGGCGGTGCCGGTGACCTGATGTGCCGTGTCGCGGTCGAAACCCCGGTCAACCTGGGTCGCCGTCAACGCGAACTGCTGGAGGAGTTCCGCAGCTCGCTGGAGGGTGACAACAGTCACTCGCCAAAAACCACCGGCTGGTTCGAAGGCGTGAAACGCTTCTTCGGCGATCTGTAAGGAGTGAGCATGCGACGTATAGCTGTCATGGGCGCCGCTGGCCGCATGGGCAAAATCCTCGTCGAGGCGGTGCAGCAACGCGCACCGCTGACCGGCCTGACCGCCGCGATCGTGCGCCCCGGCAGCACGCTGATCGGCGTGGATGCCGGTGAGCTGGCCTCGCTGGGGCGTATCGGTGTGCCACTGTCCGGCAACCTGGACGCGGTCGCGGATGAGTTCGATGTGCTGATCGACTTCACGCTGCCGGAAGTCATGCTGAAAAACCTGGCGTTCTGCCGCAAGGCCGGCAAGGCCATGGTCATCGGCACGACCGGCCTGGACGCGACGCAGAAGCAGTTGCTGGTCGAAGCGGGCAAGGATATCCCCATCGTGTTCGCCGCCAACTTCAGCGTCGGCGTCAACCTGTCGCTCAAGCTGCTCGACATGGCGGCGAGGGTCCTGCGGGATGATGCCGATATCGAGATCATCGAGGCTCATCACCGGCACAAGATCGATGCGCCGTCCGGCACGGCCCTGCGCATGGGCGAAGTGATCGCCGATGCGCTGGATCGCGATCTGCAGAAAGTCGCGGTCTATGGCCGTGAGGGTCACACCGGTGCGCGTGAGCGTGAAACCATCGGTTTCGCCACCGTTCGCGGCGGCGACGTGGTGGGCGATCACACGGTGTTGTTCGCTTGTGAAGGCGAGCGGCTGGAGATCACCCACAAGGCGTCCAGTCGCATGACGTTCGCCAAGGGTGCGGTGCGCGCCGCGTTGTGGCTGGATGCGCGCGAACCTGGCCTCTATGACATGCAAGACGTGCTCGAACTGCGTTAAGATGTGCCCCGAAACCGGGCTCAAATCCACGATTGGGCCCCGGTTTCATTACGCCAAGTGACGTCCTGTCGCATTCTCCAGCCTTAACGGCTCATTGGCGGTAGACCAAAAACGCCTTTTTCTGTAAGCTACAGCTTTAGTGTGTCCACTAAAAGCGCGCAGAATAATTCAGTGAAGAAGCGGGGTGACGTGTCCATACGTCACTCCGCTTTTTTACAACCTGCGATCGCCCTTTCAGGCTTTATTTACGGGAGGTCTTCTTGACTAAGCCAGCCATACTTGCCCTTGCTGATGGCAGCATTTTTCGCGGCGAAGCCATTGGTGCCGACGGTCAAACCGTTGGTGAGGTGGTGTTCAACACCGCAATGACCGGCTATCAGGAAATCCTTACCGATCCTTCCTACGCCCAACAGATCGTGACCCTGACCTACCCGCACATCGGCAACACCGGCACCACGCCGGAAGACGCCGAGTCGAACCGCGTTTGGTCCGCTGGCCTGGTTATCCGTGACCTGCCACTGGTGGCGAGCAACTGGCGTAACACGATGTCCCTGTCCGATTACCTGAAGGCCAACAACGTGGTGGCCATCGCCGGTATCGACACCCGCCGCCTGACGCGCATCCTGCGTGAGAAGGGCGCGCAGAACGGCTGCATCCTGGCCGGTGACAACATTTCCGACGAGGCCGCCATCGCCGCTGCCCGGGGTTTCCCAGGCCTCAAGGGCATGGACCTGGCGAAAGTCGTGAGCACCAAGGAATCCTACGAGTGGCGTTCGACGGTCTGGGATCTGAAGACCGACAGTCACGCGACGATTGAAGCGTCCGAGCTGCCTTACCACGTCGTGGCCTACGACTACGGCGTCAAGGTGAACATCCTGCGCATGCT
This sequence comes from Pseudomonas fluorescens, assembly GCF_041354075.1. Taxonomy (GTDB): domain Bacteria; phylum Pseudomonadota; class Gammaproteobacteria; order Pseudomonadales; family Pseudomonadaceae; genus Aquipseudomonas; species Aquipseudomonas fluorescens_CE. Next base: position 121,586 of record NZ_JARZGC010000012.1, read on the forward strand.
GGTTGAGCGCGGCTGCCGCGTCACCGTGGTGCCTGCGCAAACGCCGGCTGCCGACGTGCTTGCCCTCAAGCCCGATGGCGTGTTCCTGTCCAACGGCCCTGGCGATCCGGAGCCTTGCGACTACGCCATCCAGGCGATCAAAGAAGTGCTGGAAACCGAAATTCCGGTATTCGGCATCTGCCTGGGCCACCAACTGCTGGCCCTGGCGTCCGGCGCCAAGACCCTGAAAATGGGCCACGGCCACCACGGTGCCAACCACCCGGTCCAGGACCTGGACAGCGGCGTGGTGATGATCACCAGCCAGAACCACGGTTTTGCGGTAGACGAAGCGACCCTGCCAGCCAACGTCCGGGCGATCCACAAATCGCTGTTCGACGGCACCCTGCAAGGGATCGAGCGTACCGACAAGAGCGCCTTCAGCTTCCAGGGTCACCCTGAAGCCAGCCCTGGCCCGAACGACGTAGCACCACTGTTCGACCGCTTCATCAATGAAATGGCCAAGCGACGCTGATCGCTGGCCCTGATGCAGCAAGGCCTGGAGGCGGTCCCGAGACCGGCGGCCCCTCCAGGCTTCACCGATTGAACAAGACGGCTTGCCGACTGACCTGCGGATTTGAGTGACAACCCATGCCAAAACGTACAGACATTAAAAGCATCCTGATTCTCGGCGCTGGCCCGATCGTGATCGGCCAGGCCTGCGAATTCGACTACTCCGGCGCCCAGGCCTGCAAAGCCCTGCGCGAAGAGGGCTACCGCGTCATCCTGGTGAACTCCAACCCGGCCACCATCATGACCGACCCGGCCATGGCCGACGCCACCTACATCGAGCCGATCAAGTGGCAGACCGTTGCCAAGATCATCGAAAAAGAGCGTCCGGACGCGCTGCTGCCGACCATGGGTGGCCAGACCGCCCTGAACTGCGCCCTGGACCTGGAGCGCGAAGGCGTTCTGGAAAAATTCGGTGTGGAAATGATCGGCGCCAACGCCGACACCATCGACAAGGCCGAAGACCGTTCGCGTTTCGACAAGGCCATGAAGGCCATCGGCCTGGCCTGCCCGCGCTCCGGCATCGCCCACAGCATGGAAGAGGCCAATGCGGTCCTCGAGAAGCTGGGCTTCCCGTGCATCATTCGTCCGTCCTTCACCATGGGCGGCACCGGTGGCGGCATCGCCTACAACCGTGAAGAGTTCGAAGAAATCTGCGCCCGTGGTCTGGACCTGTCGCCGACCAAGGAGCTGCTGATCGACGAATCGCTGATCGGCTGGAAAGAATACGAAATGGAAGTTGTCCGCGACAAAAAGGACAACTGCATCATCGTCTGCTCCATCGAAAACTTCGACCCGATGGGCGTGCACACCGGTGACTCGATCACCGTGGCGCCGGCACAGACCCTGACCGACAAGGAATACCAGATCCTGCGTAACGCCTCCCTGGCGGTACTGCGCGAGATCGGCGTGGAGACCGGTGGTTCCAACGTTCAGTTCGGTATCTGCCCGAACACCGGCCGCATGGTCGTGATCGAGATGAACCCGCGTGTATCCCGCTCTTCTGCCCTCGCCTCGAAAGCCACCGGCTTCCCGATCGCCAAGGTCGCGGCCAAGCTGGCCGTGGGTTACACCCTGGACGAGCTGTCGAACGACATCACCGGCGGCAAGACCCCGGCGTCCTTCGAACCGTCCATCGACTACGTCGTCACCAAGCTGCCACGCTTCGCCTTCGAGAAATTTGCCAAGGCCGACGCACGCCTGACCACCCAGATGAAGTCGGTCGGTGAAGTCATGGCCATCGGCCGGACCTTCCAGGAATCCCTGCAGAAAGCCCTGCGCGGCCTGGAAGTGGGCGTTTGCGGCCTGGACGAAAAGGTTGACCTGAGCAACCCGGAAAGCATGAGCATCCTCAAGCGCGAGCTGACCGTGCCGGGTGCCGAGCGTATCTGGTACGTGGCGGACGCCATGCGCGCCGGCATGAGTGTCGAGGACATCTTCGGCATGACCATGATCGACCCTTGGTTCCTGGTGCAGATGGAAGATCTGATCAAGGACGAAGAGAAGGTCAAGACGCTGGGGCTGTCGGCGATCGACAAGGACCTGATGTTCCGTCTCAAGCGCAAGGGCTTCTCCGATCAGCGCCTGGCCAAGTTGCTGGGTGTGACCGAGAAGAGCCTGCGTGCGCACCGCCACAAGCTGGAGATCTTCCCGGTCTACAAGCGCGTCGACACCTGCGCCGCCGAGTTCGCCACCGATACCGCCTATCTCTACTCGACCTACGAGGAAGAGTGCGAAGCCGCGCCATCGGGTCGCGACAAGATCATGATCCTGGGCGGCGGTCCTAACCGCATCGGCCAGGGTATCGAGTTCGACTACTGCTGCGTACACGCCGCCCTGGCGCTGCGCGATGACGGGTACGAGACCATCATGGTCAACTGCAACCCGGAAACCGTGTCCACCGACTACGACACCTCCGATCGCCTGTACTTCGAGCCGGTGACCCTGGAAGACGTGCTGGAAATCGTGCGGGTCGAGAAGCCGAAAGGCGTGATCGTCCAGTACGGTGGCCAGACCCCGCTGAAGCTGGCGCGTGCCCTTGAAGCCGCCGGCGTGCCGATCATCGGCACCAGCCCGGATGCCATCGACCGTGCCGAAGACCGTGAGCGTTTCCAGCAGATGGTTCAGCGCCTGAACCTGCGTCAGCCGCCGAACGCCACCGTGCGCAGCGAAGACGAAGCGATTCGTGCCGCTTCGAAGATCGGTTACCCGCTGGTGGTGCGTCCGTCCTACGTGCTGGGCGGTCGGGCGATGGAAATCGTCTACGAGGAAGAAGAGCTCAAGCGCTACCTGCGTGAAGCGGTTCAAGTGTCCAACGACAGCCCGGTGCTGCTGGACCACTTCCTCAACTGCGCCATCGAAATGGACGTGGATGCGGTCTGCGACGGCAAAGACGTGGTGATCGGCGCGATCATGCAGCACATCGAACAGGCGGGCGTTCACTCCGGTGACTCCGCATGCTCCTTGCCGCCGTACTCGCTGCCAGCGCACATCCAGGACGAGATGCGCGAACAGGTCAAGAAAATGGCCCTGGAGCTGGGAGTTGTCGGCTTGATGAACGTGCAGTTGGCGCTGCAAGGCGAAGACATCTACGTCATCGAAGTCAACCCGCGTGCTTCGCGGACCGTACCGTTCGTGTCCAAGTGCATCGGCGTTTCCCTGGCCATGATCGCGGCGCGCGTGATGGCCGGTAAAACCCTGCAGGAACTGGGTTTCACCAAGGAAATCATTCCGAACTTCTACAGCGTGAAAGAGGCGGTGTTCCCGTTCGCCAAATTCCCGGGCGTAGACCCGATCCTCGGCCCGGAGATGAAGTCCACCGGTGAAGTCATGGGTGTCGGCGACACCTTCGGCGAAGCCTTCGCCAAGGCCCAGATGGGCGCCAGTGAAGTGCTGCCGACCGGCGGTACTGCGTTCATCAGCGTGCGTGATGACGACAAGCCATTGGTTGCAGGCGTAGCGCGTGATCTGATCAACTTGGGCTTCGAAGTGGTCGCCACTGCCGGTACTGCCAAGCTGATCGAAGCCGCAGGCCTGAAAGTGCGCCGTGTGAACAAGGTGACCGAAGGCCGTCCGCACGTGGTCGACATGATCAAGAATGACGAAGTCACCCTGATCATCAACACCACCGAAGGTCGCCAGTCGATCGCCGATTCGTATTCCATTCGTCGTAATGCCCTGCAGCACAAGATTTACTGCACCACCACCATTGCTGCGGGCGAGGCCATCTGCGAAGCGCTGAAGTTCGGTCCTGAAAAGACCGTGCGTCGCTTGCAGGATCTACATGCAGGGTTGAAGGCATGAGCATAACGAAATACCCGATGACCGTTCAGGGCGCTCGCGCCCTGGAAGAGGAACATGCTCACCTGACCAAGGTCGTGCGTCCGAAGCTCAGCCAGGACATCGGTACGGCCCGTGAGTTGGGTGACCTGAAGGAAAACGCCGAATACCACGCTGCTCGCGAACAGCAGGGTATGGTCGAGGCGCGGATCCGTGACATCGAAGGCCGCATGCAGAATGCGGTGATCATCGATGTCACCTCCATTCCTCACACCGGCAAGGTGATTTTCGGCACCACCGTCGAAATCGCCAACGTCGAGACCGATGAAAGCGTGACCTACCAGATCGTGGGTGAGGACGAGGCCGACATCAAACTCGGCAAGATCTCCGTCGGTTCGCCGATCGCTCGCGCCTTGATTGCCAAGGAAGAAGGTGATGTGGTCGCGGTCAAGACGCCAGGCGGCGTTATCGAGTATGAGATTGTCGAAGTTCGTCACGTCTGACGGCGGGCGCCCGTATCGTGCGGGCGCCATGCTTTGGCAGCTGACCCAGATGCTGTGGGTGGGCGGCCTGTGGTTGTCGCATGTGGGTCTGCCGCCGGCGCTGGGTCGAATTGGCCTGGCGCCGCTGCTGATCGACGAAATTGCCGGCATGCTGAATGCGCTGATGGTGGGTTTCGCCGCAGTTTGTGTGATTTTTCAGGCGATGGTGCTGGTTCGGGCCGAAGGCCTTGCCAGTCTGTGGCGGGATATTCGCGGGCAGTTGCTGCTGATGGCGCTTTATGCGAGCGCGATGTTCTTCGCGGTGCTGCTGGGTTGGCCGCAGGCCGTGCGTTGGCAGGTGTTCAGTTATCTTGTGCTGGGCTTTTCCGGGGTCATACTGGTGCTGCAGCCGGTGCCGGGATGGAGTGGCAGGGTGCGCGAAGCACACCCTTGACCCTTGCCATCACTTGAAGCGATGGACGTTCGACAGCTGCTTGTTGACGCTGAAGTTCTTGCGGTAGATCAGGGCCATCTTGCCGATGACCTGAACCAGATCAGCCTTGCCAACCTTGCACAGTTCTGCGATGGAGGCCAGGCGCGATTCGCGATCGAGGATGTTGAGCTTGATCTTGATCAGCTCATGATCCGCCAGGGCGCGTTCAAGTTCGGCTAATACACCTTCAGTCAAACCGTTGTCCGCCACGATCAAAACCGGTTTCAGGTGGTGACCAATGGATTTGTACTGTTTCTTCTGCTCTTGAGTGAGCGGCATAAATCTGACCCTTTCGTCTGGATTCTGTAAAATGGCGGCCATTTTACCCGAGGGCTCGTTGATCCGCCCAATTAATCACGACCCTAATCATCGAGGTGCCCAATGGCGCGTTCCAAGACAAGCCTTGGTTGGCTGAAACGACATGTCAACGATCCTTATGTGAAGCAAGCGCAGAAGGATGGCTACCGCTCGCGTGCGAGTTACAAGCTTCTGGAAATCCAGGAAAAATACAAACTGATCCGTCCGGGGATGAGTGTGGTCGACCTCGGTGCGGCGCCGGGTGGCTGGTCGCAGGTCACCAGCCGTCTGATCGGTGGTCAGGGGCGTCTGATCGCCTCGGACATCCTGGAAATGGACGGCATTCCGGACGTTACCTTCATCCAGGGTGATTTCACCGAGGACGCAGTGCTGACGCGGATCCTGGAAGCCGTGGGTAATTCGCAGGTAGACCTTGTGATTTCCGATATGGCCCCCAATATGAGTGGTACGCCCGAAGTGGACATGCCCAAAGCCATGTTTCTTTGTGAGCTGGCGCTTGATCTGGCCGAGCGGATACTCAAGCCCGGTGGCAATTTCGTGATCAAGATCTTTCAGGGCGAAGGCTTCGATGTGTACCTGAAGGACGCTCGCAAGAAGTTCGACAAGATCCAGATGATCAAGCCGGACTCTTCCCGTGGCACCTCCCGCGAGCAATACATGCTGGCATGGGGCTATCGTGGTAATGGCGAGTAAACCGAGGTTTTTTGTCGGGTCGATAGGTTTTTCGTATTTCGCCCGCGAGCATTAGCGAATACTGTGTAGAAAGTGTTTCACAAAGGGTTACAGACGGCGCCTGCCAAGCCGTACGTAATGTAGTAAGTTAGGCCGGTGAATATCATGCGAAGCGCGCGCCATTAGCGGAGCTTGCTTCAGAGGGTAGTTAATTGAACGATATGGCAAAGAATCTGATCCTGTGGTTGATCATCGCGGCTGTCCTGGTGACGGTGATGAACAACTTCTCCAGTCCTAACGAGCCGCAGACCCTCAACTATTCCGACTTCATCCAGCAGGTCAAGGATGGCAAGGTCGAGCGCGTAGCGGTTGATGGCTACGTGATTACCGGCAAGCGCAACGATGGCGACAGCTTCAAGACCATCCGTCCTGCGATTCAGGACAATGGCCTGATCGGCGACCTCGTGGACAACCACGTCGTGGTCGAAGGCAAGCAGCCGGAGCAGCAAAGCATCTGGACTCAACTTCTGGTCGCCAGCTTCCCGATCCTGGTGATCATCGCCGTGTTCATGTTCTTCATGCGCCAGATGCAAGGTGGCGCGGGGGGCAAGGGCGGGCCGATGAGTTTCGGCAAGAGCAAGGCGCGCCTGCTGTCCGAAGACCAGGTGAAAACCACCCTGGCTGACGTCGCCGGTTGCGATGAAGCCAAGGAAGAAGTGGGCGAGCTGGTCGAATTCCTGCGCGATCCGGGCAAGTTCCAGCGCCTGGGCGGTCGTATTCCTCGCGGCGTGCTGATGGTCGGCCCTCCGGGTACCGGTAAAACCTTGCTGGCCAAGGCAATCGCCGGTGAAGCCAAGGTGCCGTTCTTCACCATTTCCGGTTCCGACTTCGTCGAAATGTTCGTGGGTGTCGGTGCCAGCCGTGTTCGTGACATGTTCGAACAGGCCAAGAAACACGCTCCGTGCATCATCTTCATTGACGAAATCGATGCCGTCGGTCGTCACCGTGGTGCCGGCATGGGCGGCGGTCACGACGAGCGCGAGCAGACCCTCAACCAGTTGCTGGTAGAGATGGACGGCTTCGAAATGAATGACGGCATCATCGTCATCGCGGCCACCAACCGTCCTGATGTATTGGACCCTGCGCTGCTGCGTCCCGGCCGTTTCGACCGTCAGGTCGTGGTCGGTCTGCCGGACATCCGTGGCCGTGAGCAGATCCTCAAGGTTCACATGCGCAAGGTGCCCATGGGTGACGACGTCGCTCCAGCGGTCATCGCCCGTGGTACTCCAGGCTTCTCGGGTGCCGACCTGGCCAACCTGGTGAACGAGGCGTCGTTGTTCGCCGCCCGTACCGGCAAGCGCATCGTAGAAATGAAAGAGTTCGAGCTGGCCAAAGACAAGATCATGATGGGTGCCGAGCGCAAATCCATGGTCATGTCCGAAAAAGAAAAACAGAACACCGCATATCACGAGGCAGGTCATGCCATCGTCGGTCGCGTGGTTCCCGAGCATGACCCGGTCTACAAGGTCTCGATCATCCCGCGCGGTCGAGCGCTGGGTGTGACCATGTTCCTGCCGGAAGAAGATCGCTACAGCCTGTCCAAGCGCGCATTGATCAGCCAGATCTGCTCGCTGTACGGCGGCCGAATTGCCGAAGAGATGACCTTGGGCTTCGATGGCGTCACCACCGGTGCGTCCAACGACATCATGCGTGCCAGCCAGATTGCGCGGAACATGGTGACCAAGTGGGGCTTGTCGGAAAAACTCGGTCCGTTGATGTACGCCGAAGAAGAGGGTGAGGTGTTCCTGGGTCGCGGCGGCGGTGGTCAGAACGCCAGCTTCTCCGGCGAAACCGCCAAGCTCATCGACTCCGAAGTGCGCAGCATCATTGACCAGTGCTACGGCACCGCCAAGCAGATCCTCACGGATAACCGTGACAAGCTGGACGCCATGGCCGATGCCTTGATGAAGTACGAAACGATCGATGCCGAGCAGATCGACGACATCATGGCGGGTCGTACCCCTCGCGAGCCCCGCGACTGGCCGGGCGGTACCGGCAGTTCCGGAACGCCTCCGGTGGTGCAGGATCCGCGTCCGGAAACACCGATCGGCGGTCCCGCTGCTGACGTCTAAGGTTTGAAATGACTTCTGTTCAGTCCTCGACCCGGTTGCCTTGCGGCAACCGGGTTCTTGATTTGGCCCATACGCATGTCATGGGCATTCTCAATGTCACTCCTGATTCCTTCTCCGATGGCGGCCGGTTCAGCCAGCTCGATGCGGCCTTGTGCCACGCCGAGGCGATGGTGCTGGCGGGTGCCACGCTGATCGACGTCGGTGGCGAATCGACCCGGCCTGGGGCCAGGGCGGTGTCGCCGATCGAAGAGCTGGAGCGTGTCGCGCCGATTGTCGAGCGCATCAGTCGCGAGCTGGACGTGATCATTTCGGTGGATACGTCCACGCCGGCCGTCATGCGCGAAACGGCGCGGCTCGGTGCGGGGCTGATCAATGATGTTCGCTCGCTGCGGCGCGAAGGCGCCCTGGATGCGGCGGCCGACACCGGCCTGCCGGTCTGTCTGATGCACATGCTCGGCGAGCCGGGCGATATGCAGGATAATCCGCAGTACCAGGACGTCACCCGCGAGGTAGCCGGGTTCCTCGCCGAACGCATGGCGCAGTGCGCGGCCGCCGGGATTCCGGCGGAACGAATTATTCTTGATCCGGGTTTTGGTTTCGCCAAGAATCTGGCGCACAATCTAAGCTTGTTTAAACACATGGAAGCCCTGCATGCGCTCGGGCGCCCCCTGTTGGTCGGGGTTTCGCGCAAGAGCATGATTGGTCAGGCGCTGAATCGTCCGGTTGATGAGCGACTGTCGGGTGGCCTGGCCCTCGCGGCGCTGGCATCCGTCAAAGGTGCGCGTATATTGCGCGTCCATGATGTGGCCGAAACCGTCGACGTGGTGCGAATGATCGCTGCAGTGGAATCAGCCGAATAAGAATGATGGAGCACTTATGACTAAGAAATACTTTGGCACCGACGGCATTCGTGGTCGGGTCGGCGAATATCCGATTACCCCTGAATTCATGCTCAAGCTCGGCTGGGCGGCCGGCATGGCGTTCCGCAAAATGGGCGCCTGCAAGGTATTGGTAGGTAAGGACACCCGTATTTCCGGGTACATGTTCGAATCGGCGCTCGAGGCCGGGCTGACGTCGGCGGGTGCCGACGTAATGCTCCTTGGCCCGATGCCGACACCGGCCATTGCCTACCTGACGCGTACTTTCCATGCCGAAGCCGGCATCGTGATCAGTGCTTCGCACAACCCGCACGACGACAACGGCATCAAGTTCTTCTCCGGGAAGGGCACCAAGCTGCCGGATGAAGTCGAGCACATGATCGAAGAGCTGCTCGATACCCCGATGACGGTGGTTGAATCGAGCAAGATCGGCAAGGTCTCGCGCATCAACGACGCTTCGGGTCGTTACATCGAATTCTGCAAGAGCAGCGTTCCGACCGGGACCAGTTTCGCTGGCCTGAAGATCGTGATCGACTGCGCTCACGGTGCGACCTACAAGGTGGCGCCGAGCGTGTTCCGGGAGTTGGGTGCCGACGTCGTTGTGCTGAGCGCGCAACCCAATGGCCTGAACATCAATGACAATTGCGGTTCGACCCACATGGGTCCTTTGCAGGCGGCCGTGCTGGCCGAGCATGCCGATCTGGGCATCGCCTTCGATGGCGATGGCGACCGGGTGCTGATGGTCGATCACACGGGGGCGGTGGTCGATGGCGATGAGCTGCTGTTCATCATTGCCCGCGACCTGCATGAGCGCAACATGCTCAAGGGCGGTGTGGTCGGGACGTTGATGAGTAACCTGGGGCTGGAACTGGCCCTTGCGGACCTGTCGATTCCCTTCGTGCGTGCCAATGTCGGTGACCGCTATGTCATCGCTGATCTGCTGGAGCGCAATTGGCTGGTTGGCGGGGAGAACTCGGGCCATATCGTGTGCTTCAACCACACCACGACCGGGGATGCGATCATCGCGGCCCTGCAGGTGCTGATGGCGCTGAAGACCCGTTCCGAAACCTTGGGTCAGGCCCGTCAGGCGCTGCGCAAGTGTCCTCAGGTGTTGATCAACGTGCGTTTCGGTGGCGGCGCAAGCCCTCTGGAACATGCGGCAGTCAAGGAGGCCAGCGAGCGTGTCACCCAGGCCATGGCCGGTCGTGGGCGCGTGCTGTTGCGCAAGTCCGGCACCGAGCCGTTGGTGCGTGTCATGGTCGAGGGCGAGGACGAAACCGTGGTTCGCGGTCATGCCGAGGCACTGGCAAAACTGGTTACTGAAGTTTCTGCCTGAATTCGGCTTGCCAGCCATGATTGTGTTGGGTAACATCTGCGCCCACTTTGACCGACGAGGTACAGCATGCGTCGCCCTATGGTAGCTGGTAACTGGAAGATGCACGGTACCCGCGCCAGCGTCGCTGAGCTGATCAACGGCCTGAGTCATCTGGCCTTGCCGAGCGGTGTAGATGTCGCGGTATTCCCGCCTTGCCTGCATATCAATCAAGTGATTGATGGGTTGGAAGGAAAGTCGATTTCGGTCGGCGCGCAGAACTCTGCGGTGGAATCCATGCAAGGTGCATTGACGGGTGAAGTTGCCCCGAGCCAGTTGGTGGATGCAGGGTGTTCCCTGGTGCTTGTCGGGCACTCCGAGCGCCGCCAGATAATGGGCGAGCAGGACGATGTGCTGATTCGCAAGTTCGCAGCGGCACAGGCATGTGGCTTGATTCCGGTGTTGTGCGTGGGGGAGACCCTCGAGCAGCGTGAAGCCGGTAAAACGCTTGAAGTTGTCGGGCGTCAGCTGGACAGCGTCATCGCGGAGCTGGGTGTCGGTGCCTTTGCAAAGGCAATTATTGCTTACGAGCCGGTCTGGGCCATTGGTACCGGGCTGACGGCTTCGCCGCAACAGGCGCAGGATGTGCACGCAGCCATTCGCGCCCAGTTGGCGGCAGAGAATTCTGAGGTCGCACAAGGTGTGCGGCTTCTATACGGCGGCAGCGTGAAGGCGGCCAATGCGGTCGAACTGTTCGGCATGCCGGATATCGATGGGGGGCTCATTGGTGGAGCTTCCCTGAATGCAGATGAGTTCGGTGCGATCTGTCGCGCCGCGGGAAACTGAAAAAATGCTGGAAACAGTCGTAGTCGTTTTTCATCTGCTGGGTGCATTGGGCGTAGTTGCTCTGGTATTGCTGCAGCAGGGTAAAGGTGCGGATGCTGGCGCGTCTTTCGGAGCAGGTGCTTCAAATACTGTGTTCGGAAGCCAAGGTTCCTCTACCTTTCTCAGTAAGTTTACTGCTATACTTGCCGCCGGTTTCTTCATAACCAGCTTGGGGTTAGGTTACTTTGCTAAAGAGAAAGCTCACCAGCTGACTCAAGTAGGTTTGCCAAACCCGGCAGTGTTGGAAGTTCCAAAGCAACAACCGGCTTCTGATGATGTACCGGTGCTTCAAGAGCAAAAGTCGGCTACTCCAGCGACTGACGTGCCTCCAGCTCAAGAGCAGAAGTAAGAAGGGTTTCAAACGTAGTATTGCCGAGGTGGTGGAATTGGTAGACACGCAACCTTGAGGTGGTTGTGCCCATAGGGTGTAGGGGTTCGAGTCCCCTTCTCGGTACCAATTAGTCAGGAGAGCCCGCTGTTGCGGGCTTTCTTGCAGGTGGAAGGTTACATTGACCCTGCAGGGGATCGGTCGTATACTTCCGCCCCAGCTTTGTCGCGGGGTGGAGCAGTCTGGTAGCTCGTCGGGCTCATAACCCGAAGGTCGTCGGTTCAAATCCGGCCCCCGCAACCAGTTTCAGGAGCCCCTATTCAGGGGCTTTTTGTTAGCTGAATACTTTTTGACGCCGATGTTCAATGGCGATCTCATGTGGGCTTTTTGCCCATTTTTTATTTGCAAAGCATGCACAAGGGGGTTCAGGTGTCGAGCAAGCTAGAACAGCTGCAGGCCTTGTTGGCCCCGGTAGTCGAGGCTCTTGGCTATCAATGCTGGGGGATCGAATTCATCTCTCAAGGCAAACATTCGGTCCTGCGAATCTATATCGATAAAGAGGGCGGCATCCTGATTGATGACTGCACCGCAGTGAGCCATCAGGCCAGTGCAGTCCTCGATGTCGAAGACCCGATCAGTTCCGAATACACCCTTGAGGTGTCCTCTCCTGGCATGGATCGCCCACTGTTCACCTTGGAACAGTTTGCCTCGCATGCCGGTGAACAAGTGAAGATCAAGCTGCGCTCGCCTTTCGAAGGTCGACGCAACTTTCAGGGCCTTCTGCGTGGTGTAGAAGAGCAGGACGTTGTGGTGCAGGTAGATGACCACGAGTTCCTGTTGCCGATCGATATGATCGACAAGGCCAATATTATTCCCAGTTTTGACTGAGGCGTGCCAGATACTGCGGATCCCGCGGATCCAATGGCTTGCGAAAGGCGAGGCGTACGATGAGCAAAGAAGTACTGCTGGTTGTTGAGTCGGTATCCAATGAAAAAGGCGTACCGCCCGACGTGATTTTTGAAGCGCTGGAGGTGGCACTGGCCACCGCTACCAAAAAGCGTTTCGAGGACGAAGTTGACCTGCGTGTGGAAATCAATCGCCACACCGGTGCCTACGAGACATTCCGTCGCTGGACAGTTGTCGAGGAAGATGACCTGGACGACCCGGCGATCGAAACCTGGCCGAGCAAGGTTGCCCTGACGCATCCTGGCGCCAAGGTGGGTGATGTCGTCGAAGAAAAGATCGAGTCCATCGAATTCGGTCGTATCGCTGCACAGACTGCCAAGCAAGTCATTGTGCAAAAGGTCCGCGAAGCCGAGCGTGCTCAAGTCGTTGACGCCTATCGCGAGCGCCTGGGGGAAATCATCTCCGGCACCGTGAAGAAAGTCACCCGTGACAACGTGATCGTCGACCTGGGTAACAACGCCGAGGCGTTGCTGGCCCGTGAAGACATCATCTCTCGCGAAACCTTCCGTGTGGGTGTGCGTTTGCGCGCACTGCTCAAGGAAATCCGCACCGAGAACCGCGGCCCGCAACTGATCCTGTCGCGTACCGCGCCGGAGATGCTGATCGAGCTGTTCCGTATCGAAGTGCCGGAAATCGCTGAAGGGCTGATCGAAGTCATGGCTGCCTCCCGCGACCCGGGTTCGCGCGCCAAGATCGCCGTTCGCTCCAAGGACAAGCGCATCGACCCGCAAGGCGCCTGCATCGGCATGCGCGGTTCGCGCGTCCAGGCAGTGTCGGGTGAGTTGGGCGGTGAGCGTGTGGACATCGTCCTGTGGGACGATAACCCGGCTCAATTCGTGATCAACGCCATGTCCCCGGCTGAGGTTGCGGCAATTATCGTTGACGAAGATGCCCACGCCATGGACATCGCCGTTGGCGCAGACAATCTGGCTCAGGCCATCGGTCGTGGTGGTCAGAACGTGCGTCTGGCGAGCCAGTTGACTGGCTGGACCCTGAACGTCATGACCGAATCGGACATCCAGGCCAAGCAGCAAGCAGAAACCGGCGATATCCTGCGCAACTTCATCGACGAGCTGGAAGTCGACGAAGAGCTGGCACAGGTGCTGGTCGATGAAGGCTTCACCAGCCTGGAAGAGATTGCCTACGTACCGTTGGAAGAAATGCTCAACATCGACGGCTTTGACGAAGAGATCGTCAACGAGCTTCGCGCTCGTGCCAAGGATCGTTTGTTGACCAAAGCCATCGCTACTGAGGAAAAGCTGGCAGACGCCCATCCGGCCGAAGACCTGCTCTCGCTTGAGGGTATGGACAAGGATTTGGCGATGGAACTGGCGGTGCGCGGCGTAATTACCCGCGAAGACCTGGCCGAGCAGTCTATTGACGACCTGCTCGACATCGACGGCATCGACGATGATCGTGCCGGCAAGTTGATCATGGCCGCCCGAGCCCACTGGTTCGAGTAATTAGGCGCGGCCTGAGGAGAGAAGTGCATGACGCAAGTCACGGTGAAACAACTGGCCGATGAGGTCAAAACACCGGTAGAGCGCCTGTTGCAGCAGATGCGTGAGGCAGGTCTGCCGCACACCGCCGCCGAAGAACATGTGACTGACAGTGAGAAGCAATCCCTGCTGACTCACTTGAAAAGCAGCCACAAGGCGAAAGTGGAAGAACCACGCAAGATCACACTGCAGCGTAAAACCACCAGCACCTTGCGTGTTGCTGGCAGCAAAAGCATCAGTGTTGAAGTCCGTAAAAAGAAAGTGTTCGTACAGCGCAGCGCGGAAGAAATCGAAGCCGAGCGCCAGCGTGAGCTGGAAGAGCGTCGCGCAGTAGAAAATGCTGCGCGCCAGAAGGCTGAAGAAGAAGCCAAGCGTCGCGCCGAAGAAGAAGCGCGCCGCCAGCCTGCTCAGGTTGAAGCGCCTGCTGCTGTTGAAGCGGTTGCCGCGCCTGCTGCTGCCGTCGAGCCTGTGCGTGAAAGCGCGCCGGTTGTCGCAGCGGCTCCTGCTCCTGTGGCCGATGCCCGCAAGCGCGACGAACAGCGTCGCCCCGACAAGCCACGTGCCGACGATAACAATCGTCGCGGCGGTGGCGATGGCGAGCGCAAAAACGCTCCGCATCGTGCTTCGGTCAAAGAGAAAGCGCCTGCACCACGTGTTGCCCCACGTACTACCGACGAAGAAAGCGATGGCTTCCGTCGTGGTGGTCGCGGCAAGGCCAAGCTGAAAAAGCGCAACGCCCACGGTTTCCAGAGCCCGACCGGCCCTGTCGTGCGTGAAGTGAAGATCGGCGAGACCATCACGGTGGGCGATCTGGCCCAGCAGATGTCGGTCAAGGCTGCCGAGATCATCAAGTTCATGTTCAAACTGGGTACTCCTGCGACCATCAACCAGGTACTGGATCAGGAAACTGCCCAACTGGTTGCCGAAGAGCTGGGCCACAAGGTGACCCTGGTCAGCGACACCGCCCTGGAAGATTCCCTGGCCGAGTCCCTGAAGTTTGAAGGTGAAGCCGTTTCCCGTGCGCCGGTCGTGACCGTCATGGGTCACGTTGACCACGGTAAAACCTCCCTGCTCGACTACATCCGTCGTGCCAAGGTGGCTGCTGGCGAAGCCGGTGGCATTACCCAGCACATCGGTGCGTACCACGTTGAAACCGACCGTGGCATGGTGACGTTCCTCGACACCCCGGGTCACGCCGCGTTTACCGCGATGCGTGCCCGTGGTGCCAAGGCGACCGACATCGTGATCCTGGTGGTTGCAGCGGACGACGGCGTGATGCCGCAGACCGTTGAAGCTGTTCAGCATGCCCAGGCCGCCGGTGTTCCGCTGGTCGTGGCGGTGAACAAGATCGACAAGCCGGGCGCCGATCTCGATCGCATCCGCAGCGAACTGTCGGCCCACGGCGTGACGTCGGAAGAATGGGGTGGTGACACGCCTTTCGTTCCGGTTTCCGCGAAGATGGGTACTGGTGTCGACGAACTGCTCGAAGCCGTATTGCTGCAAGCCGAAGTGCTGGAACTGACCGCAACCCCGTCGGCTCCTGGCCGTGGCGTGGTGGTTGAATCGCGCCTGGACAAGGGCCGTGGCCCGGTGGCTACCGTTCTGGTTCAGGACGGGACGCTGCGTCAGGGCGACATGGTCCTGGTCGGTTCGAACTATGGCCGCGTTCGCGCCATGCTCGACGAGAACGGCAAGCCTATCAAGGAAGCCGGTCCGGCCATCCCTGTCGAGATCCTCGGCCTGGACGGTACGCCGGATGCCGGCGACGAGATGAGCGTGGTTGCGGACGAGAAGAAAGCCCGTGAAGTGGCTCTGTTCCGTCAAGGCAAGTTCCGCGAAGTCAAGCTGGCCCGCGCTCACGCCGGCAAGCTAGAAAACATCTTCGAAAACATGGGTCAGGAAGAGAAGAAGACGCTCAACATCGTCCTCAAATCCGACGTCCGTGGTTCGCTGGAAGCTC
The DNA here is from genome assembly GCF_041354075.1 of Pseudomonas fluorescens. GTDB lineage: Bacteria > Pseudomonadota > Gammaproteobacteria > Pseudomonadales > Pseudomonadaceae > Aquipseudomonas > Aquipseudomonas fluorescens_CE. Next base: position 137,336 of record NZ_JARZGC010000012.1, read on the forward strand.
TGCAAGGCGCTCTGAATGGCCTGGGCAACGACGAAGTGCAAGTGCGCGTGGTCGGTGGCGGTGTCGGTGGTATCACCGAGTCCGACGCCAACCTGGCTCTGGCCTCCAACGCTGTACTGTTCGGCTTCAACGTGCGTGCCGATGCCGGTGCGCGCAAGATCGTCGAGCAGGAAGGTCTGGATATGCGTTACTACAACGTGATCTACGACATCATCGAAGACGTCAAGAAAGCCCTGACCGGCATGCTCGGCAGCGATGTTCGCGAGAACATCCTGGGTGTGGCCGAAGTGCGTGACGTGTTCCGCTCGCCGAAGTTTGGCGCGATCGCCGGTTGCATGGTGATCGAAGGTGTCGTTCACCGTAACCGTCCAATCCGTGTACTGCGTGAAGACATCGTTATCTTCGAAGGCGAGCTGGAATCCCTGCGCCGCTTCAAGGATGACGCTTCCGAAGTACGTGCCGGCATGGAATGCGGTATCGGCGTTAAGAGCTACAACGACGTCAAAGTCGGTGACAAGATCGAAGTCTTCGAGAAGGTTCAGGTTGCTCGCAGCCTCTAACTCGCGCACTTCAGGGGCCGCACCACGCCGCAGCATGTTCATGCGCGGCACGGTGTCAGTGCTCTGAACGCAACGCCCGGTCTGGCTTCTTGTCAGGCCGGGCGTTTGCCGCTTTCAGACCCTGCGGATTTCACCGTGGGGCAGTAACAGGTAACAAGACATGGCAAAAGAATACAGCCGTACCCAGCGTATCGGCGATCAGATGCAGCGTGAGCTGGCACAACTGATCCGTCGTGAAGTCAAAGATCCGCGCGTTGGTCTGGTGACCATTACCGCTGTTGAAGTCAGCCGTGACGTCGGTCACGCCAAGATCTTCATCACCGTGATGGGCCAGGACAACGCCGAAGACATCGCGCAAAGCATCAAGGTGCTCAACTCGGCCGCCGGTTTCCTGCGCATGCAGCTGGCCCGCGAAATGAAGTTGCGCAGCGTTCCACAGCTGCACTTCCACTACGACGAAAGCGTCGTGCGTGGTGCGCACCTGTCGGCCCTGATCGAGCGTGCGGTGGCTGAAGACAGTCAGCACCCGGTTGCGGCAGAAGCCGAAGACACCAAGGAGTAACCGGTGGCTCAGGTCAAACGTATCCGTCGTAACGTCAGCGGCATCATCCTGCTCGACAAGCCGCTGGGGTTCACCTCGAACGCGGCGCTGCAAAAGGTTCGCTGGCTGCTCAACGCCGAGAAGGCGGGGCACACCGGCAGTCTCGATCCGCTGGCGACCGGCGTGCTGCCGTTGTGCTTCGGCGAGGCCACCAAGTTTTCGCAATACCTGCTCGATTCCGACAAGGGGTACGAAACCCTGGCGCAATTGGGCAAGACCACCACGACGGCGGACGCCGAAGGTGAGGTTTTGCAGGAGCGGCCGGTGACCGTTGGTCGATCCGATGTCGAAGCGGTGCTACCGAAATTTCGTGGGCAAATCAGTCAGATACCGCCGATGTATTCGGCGCTCAAGCGTGATGGGCAGCCGCTGTACAAGCTCGCTCGTGCAGGTGAAGTAGTGGAGCGCGAACCGCGTTCTGTTACTATTGCGCGCTTGGAATTGCTGGCCTTCGAAGGTGATACTGCTCGGCTTGCGGTGGATTGCAGCAAAGGCACCTATATCCGGACCCTGGTGGAGGATATTGGTGAGCAACTCGGTTGTGGCGCTTACGTTGCAGAACTGCGACGGACCCAGGCCGGGCCTTTCACGCTGGCGCAGACGGTCACGCTCGAAGAGCTCGAAGCGGTACATGCCGAAGGCGGCAACGAAGCGGTTGATCGTTTCCTGATGCCATCGGACAGCGGCCTGCTGGATTGGCCGCTGCTGCAGTTCTCGGAAGCGAGCGCGTTCTACTGGCTCAACGGCCAACCGGTACGTGCCCCCGACGCTCCGAAATTCGGCATGGTGCGGGTACAGGATCACAATGGCCGCTTCATCGGTATCGGTGAAGTGAGCGAAGACGGGCGCATTGCGCCACGTCGACTGATTCGGTCGGAATGACCGAAACCGGTCTGTGTAAAAGCAGGCCGGCGAGGGTGGCTGTTAGCAGGCACGGTCACAACTCATTTTTAGATACAGGGATTTGTCCCTGGCCTGTTGAAGCTGTTTCCCTGAAACAGTTTCCTGATAAAAGGATTGCCTCATGGCTCTCGACGTTCAAGAAAAAGCTCAAATCGTTGCTGACTACCAGCAAGCTGTTGGTGACACTGGTTCGCCAGAAGTGCAAGTTGCACTGCTGACCCACAACATCAACAAACTGCAAGGTCACTTCAAGGCCAACGGTAAAGATCACCACTCCCGTCGTGGTCTGATCCGCATGGTAAACCAGCGTCGCAAGCTGCTGGACTACCTGAAAGGCAAGGACGTGAGCCGTTACAGCGCTCTGATCGCTCGCCTGGGTCTGCGTCGCTAATCAGCGATTGCGCTAGAGGTTGGTTGTCTGTCGTACGTCAGTGGGTTTCCCGCTGGCGTATGGCAGGCTCCCAGCCTCAAGTTTTATCTGGATGCACGTTTTACCCTGGACAGGCGTTGGGCCGATTCCCGACATTGCCCAAGAATTTCGCAAGAAGACAAGTTCCCCCAAGAGCCACAAAAGAAGGTAGGACACCGTGAACCCGGTAATCAAAAAATTCCAGTTCGGTCAGTCGACCGTTACCCTCGAGACTGGCCGCATCGCCCGTCAGGCCTCCGGCGCAGTGCTGGTCACCGTTGACGACGACGTCAGCGTATTGGTGACCGTCGTCGGTGCCAAGCAAGCCGATCCAGGCAAGGGCTTCTTCCCTCTGTCCGTTCACTACCAGGAAAAGACTTACGCTGCCGGCAAGATCCCTGGCGGTTTCTTCAAGCGCGAAGGCCGTCCTTCCGAGAAGGAAACCCTGACTTCCCGACTGATCGACCGTCCGATCCGTCCGCTGTTCCCGGAAGGCTTCATGAACGAAGTGCAGGTTGTCTGCACCGTCGTTTCCACCAGCAAGAAAACCGATCCGGACATCGCTGCGATGATCGGTACCTCGGCTGCGCTGGCCATCTCCGGTATCCCTTTCGATGGCCCGATCGGCGCCGCTCGTGTGGCTTTCCATGAAAGCACCGGCTACCTGCTGAACCCGACTTACGAGCAACTGGCTGCCTCCAGCCTGGACATGGTCGTTGCCGGTACCGAAGAAGCCGTACTGATGGTTGAATCGGAAGCCAAGGAGCTGACCGAAGACCAGATGCTGGGCGCCGTGCTGTTTGCCCACGATGAGTTCCAGTCGGTCATCAAGGCTGTCAAGGAACTGGCTGCCGAAGCCGCCAAGCCAACCTGGACCTGGGCTCCACAGGCTGAAGCCACCGAACTGCTGGGCGCTATCCGTGCCGAGTTCGGCGAAGCGATCTCCCAGGCCTACACCATCACCGTCAAGGCCGACCGTTACGCTCGCCTGGGCGAGCTGAAGGACCAGGTTGTTGCCAAGCTGGCCCGCGAAGAAGGCCAGCCATCGGCTGCCGACGTCAAAGCCGCTTTCGGCGAAATCGAATACCGCACCGTTCGCGAAAACATCGTTAACGGCAAGCCACGTATCGACGGTCGCGACACCCGCACCGTACGTCCGCTGAACATCGAAGTCGGCGTACTGCCCAAGACTCACGGTTCGGCGCTGTTCACCCGTGGCGAGACCCAGGCGCTGGTCGTTGCAACACTGGGCACCGCCCGTGACGCACAACTGCTGGACACCCTGGAAGGCGAGAAAAAAGACCCGTTCATGCTGCACTACAACTTCCCTCCGTTCTCGGTGGGCGAGTGTGGTCGCATGGGTGGTGCCGGTCGTCGTGAAATCGGTCACGGCCGTCTGGCCCGTCGTTCGGTTCAGGCCATGCTGCCAGCGGCCGACGTGTTCCCGTACACCGTTCGTGTGGTGTCGGAAATCACCGAGTCCAACGGTTCGAGCTCCATGGCTTCGGTCTGCGGCGCTTCCCTGGCCCTGATGGACGCTGGCGTTCCAATGAAGGCGCCGGTTGCCGGTATCGCCATGGGTCTGGTCAAGGAAGGCGAGAAGTTCGCCGTCCTGACCGACATCCTGGGTGACGAAGACCACCTGGGCGACATGGACTTCAAGGTAGCCGGTACCGCCAAGGGCGTGACCGCGCTGCAGATGGACATCAAGATCAAGGGCATCACCGAAGAGATCATGGAAATCGCTCTGGGCCAAGCCCTGGAAGCGCGCCTGAACATCCTCGGCCAGATGAACCAGATCATCGGCCAGTCGCGTACCGAGCTGTCGGCCAACGCGCCGACCATGATCGCGATGAAGATCGACACCGACAAGATCCGTGATGTCATCGGTAAAGGCGGCGCGACCATCCGTGCGATCTGTGAAGAGACCAAGGCTTCGATCGACATCGAAGACGACGGCTCGATCAAGATCTTCGGCGAAACCAAGGAAGCGGCTGAAGCAGCACGTCAGCGCGTTCTGGGCATCACTGCCGAAGCCGAGATCGGCAAGATCTACGTCGGCAAGGTTGAGCGCATCGTCGACTTCGGCGCATTCGTCAACATCCTGCCGGGCAAGGACGGTCTGGTTCACATCTCGATGCTGAGCGATGCCCGCGTCGAGAAAGTGACCGACATCCTCAAAGAAGGCCAGGAAGTGGAAGTGCTGGTACTGGACGTGGACAACCGCGGCCGTATCAAGCTGTCCATCAAGGACGTTGCTGCAGCCAAGGCTTCGGGCGTTTAATCACCCGCTACGCCTGACGGCTTCATCGTCATGAAAATGCCCCGCAGTGAACGCTGCGGGGCATTTTTTTCGCCTGCATGAAACTGAAACCATTCGTGAAGTTGCCTGGCCTTACCGTCAGTGCTAGGTTTAGGCCACTGCCCGTGTAGCTCAGTCGGTAGAGCAGCGCACTCGTAACGCGAAGGTCGCAGGTTCGATTCCTGTTTCGGGCACCAGCAATTTCCTGTTTTCAGATGATCCCCGAATGGTTCTGAAGGCCAGAAAAACCGCAATACAGGTGGTTTTTTTGCGTCAGAGAGATCCTTGATGATCCAGACCCATCTTCCATTCCCCCGATCAGCGAGAACGACATGACCGTAACAGCATTGAGCCAGGAAGCCCGGCACGAAGAAGCGCTGAAAAAGTACCTGCTCGAATCGCCGCAATTGGCCGAAGAGATCAAGGACCTGCCCGCCGACGATCAGAAAGACCAGATTCAGTGGGCATTCGAAGACGAGGCTGAAGCCCAGGGCCTGCAGCCGTGGGAGCTGACGCTCAAGTACACGTCGAGCCCCGAGGAATTCGAGGCCGCACGACTGGCCCTGCACCGGGAGGCGGCCGAGGTGTTGGGCGTCGAGTGGGAAGAGTACTGCGAGATGAATAACCTGGTGGTTTGAGCCCCTGCGGCATCAAACCTGTAGGAGCGAGCTTGCTCGCGAAGCGGTATGTCAAACGAGGAAATAATCGCCTGACACACCGCTTTCGCGAGCAAGCCCGCTCCCACATTTCCTCAGATGCTCAAGCGCATCGACAGGTCCACGGCCTTCACATCCTTGGTCATTGCACCGATCGAGATGTAATCCACACCGGTTTGCGCAATCGGCAGCAAGGTCGTTTCGTTGATACCGCCGCTGGCTTCCAGTTTTGCCTTGCCGCCGTTCAGGCGGACGGCTTCGCGCATGTCATCCAGGCTCAACTCGTCGAGCATGATGATGTCGGCGCCGGCCTCCAGCGCTTCCTTGAGTTCTTCAAGGCTTTCCACTTCGATTTCCACCGGCTTGCCCGGAGCGATCTTGTGCGCTGCGTTGATCGCTTGCGCGATGCCACCACAGGCAGCGATGTGGTTTTCCTTGATCAGGAAGGCGTCGTACAGGCCGATGCGGTGATTGTGGCAGCCGCCGCAGGTCACGGCGTACTTTTGCGCCAGCCGCAACCCGGGCAGGGTTTTGCGGGTATCGAGCAGCTTGACCTGGGTCTGGGCGACGAAATCTGCCAGGTATTGCGCACGAGTGGCCACGCCGGACAGCAGTTGCAGAAAATTCAGCGCGCTGCGCTCGCCCGTCAGCAGCGAACGCGCGGGGCCTTCGAGGTGAAACAGGGGTTGATCGGGTTTCACCCGTTCGCCGTCGCGCACTTGCCAATGCACCGCGACACGCGGGTCTAGCTGGCGGAACACCGCGTCCACCCAGGCAGTACCGGCGATCACCGCATGGTCGCGGGTAATGATCGTGGCTTTGGCCAGGCGTTCGGCCGGGATCAGTTGCGCGGTGATGTCGCCGCTGCCGACGTCCTCGAGCAACGCACGGCGCACGTTGGCTTCGATTTCGGCGGTCAGGTTGGCGAGACGTAGATTCGGCATAACGGACTCCACAAACAAAGTGGCCCGATTATAGGGCCTTGGCGCAAGGCAACCCAAGGCGCGAGACGCCTTTCGGTCGCCCCGGCCCGGTTTATTTGAGCAATCCACCGGAGCAATTGGCGTGAAGCGATGGTCAATCTCCTGCGCCTGTCTTCATGCAGGTGGAGAGTCTGCTGGTACTGGGGACATGTTTTGCAAGATAATGCGCCTTGCATTTGACGCCATGGCTTTGACGGGTAAGGGAGGGCAGGATGCACAATGACGGGAACGTGGTGCCTTTGCGCAAGGCCGCTACCGATACGGCGACCGCTTCGCCGCTCGCCCGTGTGCCCGTGATTCTGCTGCAGGTTCGCGACAAGGCCGTGCTGCAGCTGCGCCATGGTTTGCAGGAACTGTTCGATAACGCCGACGACACCCTGTTCGAAATGGCCGACCGCGCCAGCAATGACGTCGAACAGAACATCTTCTTCCAGGCCATGCGGGACTTGCGCCTCAAACGCAAAAGCATTGAACGGGTGTTTTTCGAGGAGGTCCTGGAGGCGTTTGTCGGTCTTACTCGCTACAGCGCCACTGCAATCGCCGCGCCTGTGACCTCTGCCTTTGATGTGACCACCGAACGCTCCGGCGATGAGCTGGAACGCGCCGTGGCCGTGGAGGCCATGGTCAATAAAGTGCTGAACCGAGACGGTTTCGCACTCGATCAACTGACCGCCAGGCTCAGTACCCTGATCGGCAAGAAACTGCTGACCCAGCACAATCCGCTGGGGCCGGCGATGCTCTGCGACTACTTCCTGCGTGCCGGGCGCAATCTCGGGGTCGAGATCAAGGTCAAGCTGATCGTCCTCAAGCTGTTCGAGCGCTATGTACTCAGTGATGCCGATCAGCTCTACAGCGAAGCCAATGAGCTGCTGATCGCCACCGGCATACTGCCCGATCTCAAGTCTGCCCCGGGGCGGCGCGCCCTCGACCGTGCCCAGGCCAGCGTCAATGCACAGCCCGTCGAGGCCTGTGCGCCGCTCGACGAAGGTGTGCAGGAAGTGTTCGCCGCCCTGCAGGCGCTGCTCTTTAAGATGCGCGGCAGTGTGGCGCCGACGCTGGAAACCGGTGCGCCGGAACAACCCATCTCCAGCCGTGATCTGCTGCGCATGCTCTCGCACCTGCAGCAATACGTGCCGGCATCGGCGATCCAGGACGATTTCGACCTGCGCGCCCAGCTCGAGCAGCTGTTGACCCGGATCAGCGTGAAAAGCGGCAAGTCGCGGGTGGTCGGCGTCGCCGACGAGGACGTGATCAACCTGATCGCCCTGTTGTTCGAATGCATCCTCGATGACCGAAATCTGCCGGACTCGCTCAAGGCGCTGATCGCTCGCCTGCAAATCCCGATGCTCAAGGTGGCGGTGCTGGACAAGAGCTTCTTCAGTCGCGGCAACCATCCGGCCCGGCGCCTGCTCAACGAAATCGCCGCTGCAGCCATGGGCTGGGGCGATTGCGATGATCATCAGCGCGACAGCCTGTACCTGCGGATCGAGCAGGTGGTGCAACGGTTGTTGAGCGATTTCGTCGATGACCCGGCGATTTTCTCCGAGCTGTTGGCGGATTTTCTGGCTTTCACCAGTGATGAACGCCGCCGTAGCGAGCTGCTGGAACAGCGCACTCGCGATGCCGAAGAGGGCCGGGCGAAAACCGAGCTGGCCCGCCAACGGGTCGAACAGGCCTTGAATAGTCTGGTGTTGGGCAAGGTGGTGCCGCAGCCGGTGCTGGCGTTCGTCCAGGATGCCTGGAGCCAGGTTCTGTTGCTGACGTGTCTCAAGCACGGTGACCAGTCCGATGAATGGCAGGCCGACGTGCAGACCCTGGAGCAGTTGGTCTGGAGTGTGCAGCGCCATGCTGAGCCTGATACCGCGCAACGGCTGTTGGCGCTGGTGCCGGGGTTGCTCAAGTCGTTGCGCGAGGGCCTGAGCCGGTCGGCGTTCGATCCGTTCGCCACCGCCGAGTTCTTCAGTGAGCTGGAACACCTTCACCTGCAATTGTTCGAACGCACGGATCAGGCGCTGGCCACGGCTGGCGAGGTCGAGGTGCTGGTGCAGGAGAAGATTCATTTGCGCACCGCTGACGAAGGGCCGCTCGAGGCAACCTCGGCGCTTCTGCCGTTGGATGACGAAAGCCTGGTTCAGGTCGATCGATTGGCGCTGGGCTGCTGGGTCGAGTTCAGGGAAGACGAGGACAACACCCTGCGCTGCAAACTGGCGGCGATCATCGATGCCACGGACAACTACATCTTCGTCGACCGCACCGGGATGAAGGTGCAGGAGCGCAGTCGAGCTGGCCTGGCACTGGATTTCCGCCAGGGCGCGGTGCGCATCCTGGACGATACCCTGCTCTTCGACCGCGCCCTGGAGTCGGTGATCGACCATTTGCAACGCCTCAATCGCGGCAAGTGATCGCACGCCGGGGGGCTATCGCGGCATACTGGGCGCCAACACAGTCGACGTTGAAGGAACCTGTATGCAGTTGGACCCCGCGAGCGGTTGGTGCCTGGGCGTGAATACCTGCCCCTCTCCCAACTTCAATGCGCGCCCCACGGGTGAAATTTCCCTGCTGGTGATCCACAACATCAGCCTGCCGCCGGCGCAGTTCGCCACCGGCAAGGTGCAGGAGTTCTTCCAGAATCGGCTGGATGTCACAGAGCATCCCTACTTTGAGGGGATCGCTGACCTGCGGGTGTCCGCGCACTTCCTGATCGAGCGTGACGGCACGGTGACGCAATTCGTTTCGTGCCTGGAGCGTGCCTGGCATGCGGGCGTGTCGTGTTTCGAAGGCCGGGAAACCTGTAATGATTTTTCCGTGGGCATCGAGCTGGAAGGCACGGATGATCTGCCGTTCACCGACGCCCAGTACGCGGCATTGATCGCCTTGACGTCGCAGCTGCAAAGCGCCTTCCCGGCCATTACCCCCCAGCGCATCTGCGGTCACAGCGACATCGCGCCCGGCCGCAAGACCGATCCGGGGCCGGCGTTCGACTGGACGCGCTATCGATCCGCCCTGGCTGAAGAGGTACAACGATGAGTTTTCTGGTGTTGCTGTTGGCGGTGTGGATCGAGAAGTTCTCGGCCCTGCGCCATCGGATTCAACGTGACGGCGGTTGGGTGCGTGAGTTGCACAAGCTCGAGGCCAGCCCGCGCCTGATCAACCATCCCTGGTGGGTTCTGGTGATCCTGGTGTTGCTGCCGGTGGCATTGCTGGGGCTGCTGTTGGTGGTGCTGGAACCGGTGGCTTATGGGTTGCTGGCGTTGCCGGTGCATTTGCTGGTGGTGATTTACAGCCTGGGACGAGGTGATCTGCAGGGCGGTCTCGGGCCGTTTCGGGATGCCTGGCGCCGGGAGGACCTGCAGGCGGCCGCCCACGTGGCCAAGCGTGACCTCGATATCTGCGCCGACAGCGGCGAACAGCTGCTGGAACGGGTTGAGGGCCATTTGCTGTGGCAGGCCTACCAGAGCTTTTTCGCGGTGATTTTCTGGTACTTCCTCCTCGGCCCGGTGGCCGCGCTGAGTTACCGCTTGCTCGCCCTGGCCGAAGAGCATTCGCAAAACCCGGCAGTCGTCGAATGCGCGACGCAGTTGCGCCATGCGTTCGACTGGGTGCCGGTGCGCCTGCTGGCGGCGAGCTTCGCCTTGGTGGGCAATTTTGTCGCCGTGAGCCGGCTCATGCTGCATGAACTGTTGAACTGGAACATCAGCGCCGCGCAACTGATCGAGAAAATCGGCCTGGTGGCGGGTGAAATTCCGGCGCCGGTCGCCGGGCCGGATGGCATCAATAACCTGGATCGGCTCTGGGAATTGCTGCTGCGCGCCGCCGTGCTCTGGTACGCCGGTTTTGCCCTGTGGACGGTGCTGCCCTGAATCCGATTGCGCAGTCGCACGACACGCCTGCGGCTGCCGGTTCCAGCCCGTTTCCCGTTAACTTTAAGTTACAAAACCCCCTGTCGATTTGAGTTATACAACGGTAGTGCTCAATGGTGGCTTTCTGCTGTCGATGCGCGCCTGCCAATAACAATAAGAATTCGAAAGGGGGACTTCCAGTGAAGAGCTTGCTCTATCCCGCTGTCGCGCTGATGAATCGCCTGAGCTTCGGCATGAAGTTCAGCCTGATCAGTATCCTGTTCCTGGTGCCGATGCTGGTGACCAACTTCTATCTGGTGCGCGATTCCTATCGTGAATTCCAGGGCACTGAGGTGGAACTGCAAAGCCTCGACCTGCTGGGCAGCAGCCTGGCCCTGCGACGCGACCTGGAAACCCTGAATAACCTGGTGCAGATCAACGTCGTGCTTGGCCAGGCCGGCAAGGCCGGTGATGTCGAAGCCAGGATCACGGCCCTTGAACACAGCGTGCTGACCCGCCTGCAAGGGCTGACGGCAATGACGACCGACCCTGAGCAGGTCGCCGTGTTCGATGGCAAGCGCGATGAAATGATCGGCGCGTTCAAGGCCCAGCAAACGGAAAACTCGCTGCAGAGCAAAAGTGCGCTGATCGGCAAGCTGCTGGGCAACGCACAGATTTTCAGTCAGATCATTGCCAGCCAGGCGGGGTTGAGCCGTGACACCCAGAGCGACATGCGCCAGCTCACCGAACTCATCACCCACATCACGCCACCGGTCACGCAGATGCTGGGCGACGGTCGCGCCATGGGCGCCTACTCCCTGGGGCAGGGGTTTCTCAATTCGTCGTCGAGTACGCGCTTCGATGAGTTGTTGGCGCAGATCGAAAAGCAGCAGGCGGAATACGGCCTGAAACTCCAGGATGCGCTGGGCTCGAGCAAGGCCGCGCGTGAAACCCTGGCGGCCCAGGCCGAGATCAGCAAGGCGTCGTTGAAACAGGCCAGTGAACTGTTCGAAGAGCAGGTGGTGATGGCCGACACCCTCGATGCGCCGTGGCAGGCGTTCTACGATCAGGTCAGCGGCCTGATGGAGCAGACCTACCAGCTCAACGACGCCACACTGAAATTCCTCGATACCCAGTTGCAGCAGCGCCTGATCCAGAACCGCACCCACATGCTCTTGCAGGCCATCGCGCTGTCGGTGGTGTTCGTGCTGATTTTCTATCTCTACGGCGGTTTCTATGCTTCGACGCGCACCACCCTCAAGCGCCTGGGCGCGATGATGGACAAGGTCGCGGCCGGCGACATGACGGTGACCTTCAACGCGAACAGCCGTGACGAACTGGGCGAGTTGGGCGAGGTGTTCAACTGCACCGTGAAGAAAATCCATGACCTGATCGAGCGGGTTGGCCAGACCGTCGCGGAAGTCGAGCGTCAGGCCGGGCAGGTCGAGACTGTCTCCGCCCGCAGCAACCAGGCGGTGGCCGGGCAGCGTACGCAGATCGAACAGGTGGCGACGGCGATGAACCAGATGTCGGCCACCGCTCAGGAGGTGGCGCGCAGCGCAGCGGCGGCGGTCAACAGTGCCCACAGCGTCAATGACGAAACCCTCAACGGGCGCGGCCTGGTGGAGTCGCAGCAGGGCAGCATTGCGGCATTGGCCGGCGAGATCGATCAGTCGGTGCGGGTGATCAACCAGTTGGCCAGCGACAGCCAGTCCATCAGCAGCGTGCTGGAAGTGATCAAGAGCATCGCCGAGCAGACCAACCTGCTGGCGCTCAACGCGGCCATCGAGGCGGCGCGGGCCGGGGAGCAGGGGCGCGGTTTTGCGGTGGTGGCCGATGAGGTCCGGACCCTGGCCAAGCGCACCCAGCAATCGACCGAAGAAATCGAGCAGATGATCACCCGGTTGCACAGCGGCGTCGGTGCAGCGGTGAAGGCCATGGGCACCAGTCACCAGATGGCCAGCGGTACCGTTGGGCAGTCGGAAAAAGTCCAGCAGGCGTTGGAAAACATCCTCGGTGCTGTAGGAATGATCGTCGATCAGAACCAGCAGATCGCTGCCGCCGTCGAACAGCAGACGGCCGTGGCGCACGACATCGACCAGAACATCGTCGAGATCAACCGGGCCGGCGAGCGCACCGCCGACGGCGCACACCAGACCGAGGACGCCAGCCGGGCGCTGTCGGTGCAGGTGCTGGAGCTCAAGCAACTGATCAGCGCCTTCCGCGTTTAGACCTGCCGGACCTGTAGGAGCGAGCATGCTCGCGATGGACGTCAACGATAACGCTGGGTGCCTGATACCCCTCAAGGTCCCTATCGAAGGCAACTCCCTCCTACAGACTCCCGTGCACAATTTGTAATACTTGTTACCCCACCCAGTCGGCCCTTTCTGGTTTTCCTCCAGGCTCTGGTTTTTGAACTTCAATGAAGGATGATCCACAACCTTGACCTACCTTGAGGAGGCTCGGTTATGTCCATCGCTATCACTGGAATCCATGGCCACTGCGCCCACTGCGGCAGTACCTGCCTGCTTGCAGCCTGGCAACTCAATGCCATTGCCATCAACGAAACCTTTCCCTGTTCCCACTGCCACAAAGCCTTGCAGTTGAGCGACCCGAAGCAGATCAAGCGGATCAAGTCGCTGGACTCGCTCGCGATGTTGCGCGCCAGTACGTTGGTGATGGTGTGCACCGCGATGCTGGTGGCATTGGTCATGGAGTGGGTCGGGTTGCTCAGCGTCGTCGAGCAGATCAATTTTTCCCTGGTGGCGATTCTGATCTACCTGGTCGTTGTGCAGTACGCGAGGCATCGGCAACACATCACGCTGCTACTGGAAGCCGCCAGGGCACACGTCGACTGACGTTACCAACTGAATAGCTCGCAGGCATTGGCCGTGCTCGCGGCGGCCAGTTGCTCGGGACTGATCGCCATGATCTGCGCCAGCGCCGAACAGATCGCCGGCAAGTGCGCCGGGCTGTTGCGCAGGCCGGCGAACATGGCGGGCGCCATGTCCGGTGAGTCGGTTTCCAGTACCACCGATTCCAGCGGCAATTGCGCCAGCACGCGGTGCATGCGCAAGGCCTGTGGCCAGGTGGCGGCACCGCCCAGGCCCAACTTGAAACCGAGCTTGATGTACTCCCGAGCTTCTTCGCGGCTGCCGGCGAAGGCGTGGATGATGCCGGCGCGTTCGAGCTTGAAGCGCTTGAGCGTGGCGATCACCGCCGCATGACTGCGTCGGACATGAATCAGTGCCGGCAGCTTGAAGTCGACGGCCATTTGCAACTGGGCCTCGAACAGCGCCTGCTGGCGTTCGCGATCCAGGCTTTCGATGAAGTAGTCCAGGCCGATTTCGCCGACGGCGCAGAGCTGGCGATGACCGGCCAGGCGACCCAGCCAGTCACCCAGCTCGCGCAGATCCTCGGGCCGGTGCTGCTCCAGGTACACCGGGTGCAGGCCGAACGCAGCGTGCAAGTCCGGATCGCCTTGCACCAGCTCCCAGACCCGCTGCCAGTTGCCTTGATGAACCCCCAACACCACCATCCGTCGCACGCCCAGGGCGCGACTTTCGGCCATCAATGCCTGGCGGTCGGCGTCGAAGTCCGGGAAGTCGAGGTGGGTATGGGTGTCGATCAGCTCCACGGCTCAGTCCTGGCGAATGCGCTGCTTGAAGGTCCGCGCGATGGCGTGCACGCCGGGTTGGTAGTCGGACTGCTCGATGGCCGCGAGGGCCAGTTGCAGCGCCTTGTCGGCGATCAACTGATGCTGCTGGGCCATCGCGTTGACCGGCAGCGGCAGGAAATCCAGCAACTGGGTGTCGCCAAAGGTGCCGAGGCGCAGGGGGCGGGATTTCAGCGGGAAATCGTGCAAGGCATCGAACACACCCTGCAGCAGCACATAGGATGTGGTGACCAGCGCATCCGGCAGGTGCCCCAGGCGCTCAAGCAGTTCTTCCATCAATTGCTTGCCCCATTCGCGGCTGAACGACTCGCCGTGTTCGATCAGGATCTCGCCGGTGAATCCACCCAGCGCCTCCTTGAACCCGGCGGCCCGTTCCTGGCTGATGCTCAGTTCAGGGCGCGCGCCGATCAGGGCGATCTGCCGGGGTACGGGGTCGAGCAGGCTGCGCGTCAGCTGCAGGCTGGCTTCGCGGTCGTCGCTGATCACCGAACAGAAGTCGTCAGGCGCCATGACCCGGTCGATGGCGATGATCGGCATCCCCTTGGCTTGCAACTGACGGTAGCTGTCGTCATCGGCTGGCAGGCAACTGGCGACGATCAAGGCGTCGCAGCGCCGGGCGCGGAACAATTGCAGCAATTGCCGCTCGCTGTCCGGCGCATCGTCGGAGCTGGCGATCAACAGTTGATAGCCACGCGCCCGGGCTCCTTGTTCCAGCAACTTGGCGATCCGCGCATAACTGGGGTTTTCCAGGTCCGGCAGGATGAACCCCAGGGTGCGGGTGTGCCGGCTGCGCAGCCCGGCCGCTTGCGGGTTGGGCGTAAAGCCATGGAGTTCGACGACCGCACGCACGCGCTCGACGGTGGCGCTGCTGATCCGTTGCTGTTCAGCCTTGCCGTTGATGACATAACTGGCGGTGGTCACGGACACACCGGCCAACTGCGCGATATCACTGAGTTTCAAACCGGGATTTCCTTCTTTCGGGCGTGCCCCGCGATTTTCGTCAATCCTAACCGATTCGGGCATGGACCTTTTGTCGCAACCATCCGACCGCTTGGGCTTCAACCCTGGATGATTATCGAGTAACGTGCCAAACATTCTAGATTAAACGTTTCAGCAGGCGTATTTTCTATACTTTAAATGCTTTTGGCCGGTCCTGCCGCGAAACCGCCAAAAGTTGCGACCAAGCGCCTAAGCTGACTCATTCAAAACAATACCTGGCGCCCGAGGTGCCAAAAAGGAGATCCCATGCTCGAGCTTACGATAGAGCAGATATCCATGGGCCAATCGGCCGTGGACAAGTCCGCCGCGCTGGAGCAGTTGGCCCGGCATCTGGTCGCCGACGGCCTGGTGGCCGACGGTTACCTCGCCGGCTTGCAGGCCCGCGAGGCCCAGGGCTCGACCTTTCTGGGGCAAGGTATTGCCATTCCCCACGGGACCCCACAGACCCGCGACCAGGTGTATACCACCGGCGTGCGCCTGATGCAGTTTCCCGAGGGCGTGGACTGGGGCGACGGCCAGATGGTGTACCTGGCCATCGGCATCGCGGCCAGGTCCGACGAGCATTTGCGGCTCCTGCAACTGCTGACCCGTGCCCTGGGCGAAACCGATCTGGGCCAGGCCCTGCGTCGCGCCAGCACGCCTGAAGCCCTGTTGAAATTGCTGCAAGGCGCGCCACAGGAGCTTGCCCTTGATGCGCAGATGATCGGCCTGGGGGTGTCGGCCGAAGACTTCGAAGAACTGGTCTGGCGCGGTGCGCGTCTGCTGCGTCAGGCGGACTGCGTCAGCAACGGTTTTTCCGCTGTCCTGCAGCAGGTTGAAGCGCTGCCCCTGGGCGATGGCCTTTGGTGGCTGCACAGCGAACAGACGGTCAAGCGTCCGGGCCTGGCGTTCGTCACCCCGGACAAACCCATGCGTTACCTTGGTCAGCCGCTGACGGGGCTGTTTTGCCTGGCCAGTCTCGGTGAAGCGCACCAGGCCCTGCTCGAGCGCCTGTGCGCCTTGCTGATCGAAGGACGTGGCCATGAATTGGGCCGCGCCACCAGCCGCCGTAAAGTCCTCGAAGTGCTCGGGGGCGAGCTGCCCGCAGACTGGCCGAGCGCGCGCATCGCCCTGGCCAACGCCCATGGCTTGCACGCGCGTCCGGCGAAGATCCTCGCCCAGCTGGCGAAAAGTTTTGAAGGCGAGATTCGTGTGCGTCTGGTCGATGGCAGTGACAGCGCCGTGTCGGTGAAGAGCCTGAGCAAGTTGCTCAGCCTCGGTGCCCGTCGCGGCCAGGTGCTGGAGTTCATTGCCGAGCCGGACATCGCCGCCGATGCCTTGCCGGCCTTGCTGGCGGCCATCGAAGAAGGCCTGGGTGAGGACGTCGAGCCATTGCCCGCCGTCAGCCAGCCGCGCGAAGTCATCACAGACATCGCCGAAGTGCTGCTCGCCCCAGCGCCCGGCAGTCTGGTTCAAGCGATCCCGGCGGCGCCGGGCATCGCCATCGGCCCGGCGCATATCCAGGTGGTGCAGGCCATCGATTATCCGCTGCGTGGCGAGTCCGCCGCCGTCGAGCGCGAGCGTCTGCAACAGGCCCTGGCGAAGGTGCGGGGCGACATCGCCGGCTTGATCGAGCGCAGCCAGTCCAAGGCCATTCGCGAAATCTTCATCACCCATCAGGAAATGCTCGACGACCCGGAACTGACCGATGAAGTCGAGGCCCGCCTCAAACAGGGCGAGAGCGCCGAAGCCGCGTGGATGACGGTGATCGAGGGCGCGGCGCGGCAACAGGAATCGTTGCAGGACGTGCTGCTCGCCGAGCGCGCGGCGGACTTGCGCGACATCGGTCGCCGGGTGCTGGCGCAACTCTGTGGCGTCGAGACCCCGAGTGAGCCGGATCAGCCGTACATCCTGGTGATGGACGAAGTCGGGCCGTCCGATGTGGCGCGTCTGGATCCTGCCCGGGTCGCCGGCATTCTTACCGCCCGGGGCGGCGCCACCGCCCACAGTGCGATCGTCGCCCGGGCACTGGGCATCCCGGCATTGGTCGGCGCGGGGGCGGCGGTGTTGCTGCTGGCACCGGGCACGCCGCTGCTGCTCGATGGCCAGCGCGGTCGGCTGCATGTCGACGCCGACGCAGCGACCCTGCAACGCGCCCGTGCTGAACGTGATAGCCGTGAACAACGCCTGAAAGCGGCGGCCGAACAACGGCATCAACCGGCGTTGACCCGCGACGGCCACCCGGTCGAAGTGTTCGCCAACATCGGTGAAAGCGCCGGCGTCAGCAGCGCGGTGGATCAGGGCGCCGAAGGCATTGGCCTGCTGCGCACCGAACTGATTTTCATGGCCCACCCACAGGCGCCGGACGAGGCCACCCAGGAAGCCGAGTACCGTCGCGTCCTCGACGGTCTGGCCGGTCGGCCGCTGGTGGTGCGCACCCTCGATGTCGGCGGCGACAAACCGCTGCCCTATTGGCCGATCGCCAAGGAAGAAAACCCGTTCCTCGGCGTGCGCGGCATTCGCCTGACCTTGCAGCGGCCACAGATCATGGAAGCGCAATTGCGCGCCTTGTTGCGGGCCGCCGACAACCGGCCGCTGCGCATCATGTTCCCGATGGTCGGCAGTGTGGAGGAATGGCGCGCGGCGCGGGACATGACCGAACGCCTGCGCCGGGAAATCCCGGTCGCCGATCTGCAACTGGGCATCATGATCGAAGTGCCGTCGGCGGCGTTGCTCGCGCCGGTGCTGGCCAAAGAGGTCGACTTCTTCAGTGTCGGCACCAACGACCTGACGCAATACACCCTGGCCATCGACCGTGGTCATCCGACCCTGTCGGCCCAGGCGGACGGCTTGCACCCGGCGGTGCTGCAACTGATCGACATCACCGTGCGCGCCGCCCACGCCCATGGCAAATGGGTCGGCGTGTGCGGCGAACTGGCGGCCGATCCGCTGGCGGTGCCTGTGCTGGTTGGCCTGGGTGTCGATGAATTGAGCGTCTCCGGGCGCAGTATCGCCGAGGTCAAGGCGCGGGTTCGCGATCTCAGCCTGATCCAGGCTCAAACCCTTGCCCGACAGGCCCTGGCCGTGGGCAGCGCCAACGAAGTGCGCGCATTAGTGGAGGCGCTGTAATGGCCCGGATTCTCACCCTGACCCTCAACCCGGCGCTGGACCTGACGGTGCAGTTGCCGCGCCTCGAGCCCGGCCAGGTCAATCGCAGCGACGACATGCACAGCCATGCCGCCGGCAAGGGCGTGAACGTGGCGCAGGTGCTGGCGGATCTCGGGCATCAGCTCACCGTCAGCGGCTTTCTCGGCGAAGACAATCTTCAAGCGTTCGAGACCCTGTTCGCCAAACGCGGTTTCGTCGATGCGTTCATCCGGGTGCCCGGCGAGACCCGCAGCAACATCAAGCTCGCCGAGCGTGACGGGCGCATCACTGACATCAATGGCCCGGGGCCGCAAGTCAGTGCAGCGGCGCAGCAGGCGTTGCTCGATCTTCTGGCGCAGATTGCCCCCGGGCATGACGCGGTGGTAGTGGCTGGCAGCCTGCCGCAAGGCGTCAGTCCCGAGTGGTTGCAGGCATTGGTCCTGCGCCTGAAGGCACTCGGGCTGCACGTGGCGCTGGACACCAGTGGCGAGGCCTTGCGCGCGGCGCTCAAGGCCGGGCCCTGGCTGATCAAGCCCAACACCGAGGAACTGGCCGAAGTGCTCGGCGGCGAAGTGACTTCAGTGGCGGCGCAGGCCGACGCCGCGAGCCGGTTGCACGCCCAGGGGATCGAGCACGTGGTGATTTCCCACGGCGCCGACGGTGTGAACTGGTTCAGTGTCGGCACGGCGATGCATGCCACGCCGCCCAGGGTCAGCGTCGCCAGTACGGTGGGCGCCGGGGATTCGTTGCTCGCCGGCATGCTGCACGGCCTGCTCAGTGCCGACACGCCGGAACAGACCCTGCGCACCGCCACGGCGATTGCCGCGATGGCGGTCACCCAGATCGGTTTCGGCATTGGCGATGCGACGCACTTGGCGCAGCTCGAACAGGGGGTACGCGTGCATCCCCTGACAGAACAATAAGAGGGTATGTCATGAAGTTAGCCATTGTTACGGCCTGTCCGAACGGCATGGTCACCAGTGTGCTGTGTGCCCGTTTGCTCGATGCGGCGGCCCAGCGCCAGGGCTGGAGCACCAGCGTCGAGGTCATGGACCCGGCGCACCCGGAGCGGCAGTTGTCGGCGGCGACGATCGAGGCGGCCGAGTGGGTGTTGCTGGTGACCAGTGCGCCCGTCGACCTGTCGCGATTTGTCGGCAAGCGCGTGTTCCAAAGCACCCCGGCGCAGGCGCTGCAGGATGTCGAAGCGGTGTTGCGCCGTGGTGCGCAGGAGGCGCAGGTGTATGTGGCGCCTGAAGTGGTCGTCGAGCCTGCCGCCGTTGCGCAGGACGCCCCGCGCCTGGTGGCGATCACCGCGTGCCCGACCGGGGTGGCCCATACCTTCATGGCCGCCGAGGCCTTGCAGCAAGCCGCGAAAAAGCTCGGGTATGAGTTGCAGATCGAAACCCAGGGCTCGGTGGGCGCACGCAATCCGTTGAGTGTTGCGGCGATTGCCGAGGCCGACGTCGTGCTGCTGGCCTGCGATATCGAAGTGGCCACCGAGCGCTTTGCCGGGAAAAGAATCTATCGTTGCGGCACCGGCATCGCCTTGAAACAGGCCGAAGCCACGCTGAACAAGGCCCTGGCCGAGGGCAAGCAGGAAAGTGCGGCCACCGGAGCCAAGGCACCGGCCAAGGAGAAGACCGGCGTCTACAAACACCTGCTGACCGGCGTCTCGTTCATGCTGCCGATGGTGGTGGCGGGTGGCTTGATGATCGCGTTGTCGTTCGTCTTCGGCATCACTGCGTTCAAGGAAGAAGGCACCCTCGCGGCGGCCCTGATGCAGATCGGTGGCGAGACGGCTTTCAAGTTGATGGTGCCGCTGCTGGCAGGCTACATCGCCTATTCGATCGCCGACCGCCCGGGCCTGGCGCCGGGGATGATCGGCGGCTTGCTGGCGAGTACTCTGGGCGCCGGTTTCATCGGCGGGATCATTGCCGGTTTCATCGCCGGTTATGCGGCCCAGGCGATCAATCGCTACGCGCGTCTGCCACAAAGCCTCGAGGCGCTGAAGCCGATCCTGATCATCCCGCTGCTGGCGAGCCTGTTCACCGGCCTGGTGATGATCTACGTGGTCGGCAAACCGGTGGCGGGGATGCTCACCGGGCTGACGCATTTCCTCGACAGCATGGGCACCACCAACGCGATTCTGTTGGGGGTGTTGCTCGGCGGCATGATGTGCGTGGACCTTGGCGGGCCGATCAACAAGGCGGCGTACGCCTTTTCGGTGGGGCTGCTGGCTTCGCAGAGCTATGCGCCGATGGCCGCAACCATGGCGGCCGGCATGGTGCCGCCCATTGGCCTGGGCATCGCTACCTTCCTCGCCCGGCGCAAGTTCGCGCAGGCCGAACGCGAAGCCGGGAAAGCGGCGCTGGTGCTGGGGCTGTGCTTCATCTCCGAAGGCGCGATTCCGTTTGCCGCCAAAGACCCGTTGCGCGTGATCCCGGCCAGCATCGCCGGCGGCGCGCTGACCGGCGCCTTGTCGATGTATTTCGGCTGCAAACTGATGGCGCCGCACGGCGGTTTGTTCGTGCTGGCGATCCCCAATGCGATCAACCATGCCTTGCTGTACCTGCTGGCGATTGTCGCCGGCAGCCTGCTGACCGCCGTGACCTACGCCCTGCTGAAGCGCCCGGAAGCGGTCGAGCTGACCGCCGAGCCCGTGAACGCCTGAGCACGCGAGACTTGTGTGGGAGCGGGCTTGCTCGCGATGGCGGAGTGTCAGGCGCCATGGATGTTGGCAGTGAGGGCCTCATCGCGAGCAAGCCCGCTCCCCCAGGTTTTTGGGGTGTTCACTCTGTACAGGAAAGAACCCG
>NZ_JARZGC010000013.1:0-147050 GCF_041354075.1 Pseudomonas fluorescens
ATCAACAAGGACGAAGAAGCGCCGATCTTCCAGGTGGCCGATTACGGCCTGGTGGCAGACCTGTTCGAAGCCATCCCACAACTCGCTGCACAGCTTTGATACAAGGATTGCGCGATGACAACACAACATCTCAACGCCTGGATTGGCCGAAGCGAAATCAGCCACGACCGTATTACGCACAATCTGGTAAAGCGCCTGGCTTCGACGCTCAGTGAGCCTGCGCCAGCCCCCGGTGATGCCCTCCCCTTGCTGTGGCATTGGGCGTTCTTCCAGGAACCGGTAGACGAAAAAGGCTTGGGCGACGATGGCCATCCCGCTCGAGGTGGCTTCCTGCCGCCGGCGGATAATCGCAATCGTATGTGGGCGGGCAGTCGTCTGGAGTTCATTCGGCCGCTTCGAGTGGAGGCAGAGGTATCACGTCGCTCGACCATCTTGAATGTTGAGGAAAAACTCGGGCGCACGGGCTCGTTGTTATTCGTCACGGTCAAACACGAATACATACAGGATGGATTGAATGCACTTGTAGAAGAACAGGACATTGTCTACCGGGAGCCAACGCCACCCAAATTGGCTGGAACAGAACCAGCACCGCAAGGAACCTGGCTGGAAACGGTGGTTCCGACTCCGACATTACTGTTCCGATATTCGGCGGTTACTTTCAACGGGCATCGGATCCATTACGACTGGCCTTACGTGACCGAATCTGAAGGTTACCCGGGGCTCGTCGTCCATGGCCCGCTCATCGCTACCCTGAACCTGCGCGCTTTCCAACGCGCAAATCCATCCGTACACGTTCATAGGTTCAACTTCCGTGGCGTGAGGCCACTGATCTCTCCCGATGAATTCGAGGTGGGAGGACGCTTGCTGAAAGCCGGTAAGGCTCAGCTTTGGGCAGCGACTGACGCCGGCATGGCTCAGGCAGCAGAAGTCGAATTCACGTTGGAGGCGCAAAAATGAACACTGATAAAGTGCGCACGGCGCTATTCGTCCCCGCAAGCCGTCCAGAGCGTATCCCCAAAGCACTGGCCAGCGGAGCCGATCGGGTCATTGTCGACCTGGAGGATGCTGTCGAAGAGGCCGCAAAGGAAAATGCACGGAACAATCTGGATAACTTCCTTACAGAACATCCCGATGCTCGTGTGCTCGTTCGTGTCAACGCTCCCGAACACTGGGCACATGAATCCGATCTCACGGTGTGCCAACGTCACTCTGGAGTCACCGGCATTCTGCTGCCCAAGGCTGAAACGGCTGAACAGGTGGGACGGGTGTGGGCCACAGGCAAACCTGTATGGCCAATCATCGAAAGCGCTCGCGGGCTGGTTGCCCTCCCCCTACTTTCCTCCTGCGCAGGTGTCGAGCGCCTCTCATTTGGCAGCCTGGATTTGGGACTGGATCTCAATCTGAGTACGGGCAGTGATGCCGCGGGCCAGGTCCAGGGCCACGCTCGGTATGCTGTGCTGGTGCATAGTCGTGCCGCGGGTTTGGCGGATCCTCTTGATGGGGTATTTCCAGCCATTCAGGACGTCGACGGTTTGTTTCGCAATGTCCAGTTTGCCCGCGACATGGGATTCGGCGGTGCGCTGTGCATCCATCCGAGCCAGGTCAGCATCATCCATCAGGCATTGGAACCATCAGCGGCAGAACTGGAATGGGCACGCAGGGTTGTGCAGGGTGCAAGCCATGGCGCGGGCGTGTTCACCCTCGACGGCCAGATGGTTGATGCCCCCGTAATTCTGCGTGCCCGGGCAATCCTGAAGCTTTCGAGGTAGTCAGCGAGATCCACGCCCTGTCCAGGTTACCGCCCCATGACTGAATCTCGATTGCTGGATAAGAAAACACTGTTGCAAGCGGCACGCGAACTCCTGGTCGAGTGCGGTTACGGTGCCATGAGCATGCGCCAGCTTGCTGCACGGGTTGGACTGCAACATGGAAGCCTCTATCACCACGTGGCCAGCAAGCAGGACCTGCTGCTCGACGTCCTCATGGATATCCTCAGATTGCGACTGGAGGACTGGCGCGACGGCTCACACTCACGTGATTTGCACGGCTATGTGAGCTTTCTTCTCAACCGCCAGCGCTCCCACCCGTGCGAAGAGCTCTTGCTTCGTCACGAGTCTCGTCACTTGAACTGCAAGCAACAATACTGGCTGGACCAGATGCTGGGCGCCTTGCGCATGCCACTGCGGCAAATTCTTGAGGAAGGCAAGGAGGAAGGTCGCTACAACATCCAGAACGTTGATCACACCACTGATGCGATCACCGCGCTCCTCGAGGCTGCCGACAGCATGCGTCGCAAGTCGGCATCAACCGATGAACAACGAATCAGCACATGGATTATGAGAATGTCCCTTGTCGCACTGAGCGAATAGGATGGGCCTGATACCGCAGCGACGGTTCAGCGCCACTTGTATTCCAGATGCCGCTCAACCTGCTCTGCAGCGACGTTCAAGCACCCCTTGAAAAAGTGATTCGCTCCCGCCAGTACCGTCACCGCGCGATGATCGGGTTTCGCCCATTGCAGCAAGTTCGGCAACGGCGCCATCTCATCCAGCTCACCATGCAACAGCAAGCAGTCTTGCGCCAGAGGAAGTGCTTCGTAATGACGACCGCCTGGTACTTCTCCCACAGGAAGACCAAGCAGTGCGACCGCCTGGAGTTGTCCTGGCAATTTACAGGCGACTCGTGCATATACGTGTGCGCCAAAAGAAAACCCCACCAGAGCCACTGACAGCTGTGGAAACGCCTGGCGAATGTAATCAACTACAGCAATGCTGTCTTCTGTTTCGCCAATCCCTTCATCATGTTGACCGTCGGTTCGGTCTACGCCACGAAAACTGGGACGGATCACCAACCAGCCGTTTGCGCTCAGGTGGCGCGCAAGTGTCAAAGGAACGATATGGCGCGGACTGCCACCCAACAACGGCTGTGGGTGACTGACCAGCACAGCGCCCCTGAGTGGGCCCGGAGGCTGATCGACAAGCACCTGGATTCGGCCGACAGGCCCGTCAATGAATATCTCGTTGCGTGTTGCATTCAGCATGGCTGTAGTCCTGAAGTCATAGGCCACCAACGTTCAAGATTCTGGCGCGACTCACATTAACTGCCCCGTGAGAGATCGCGAAAGAACCACCACCAGCAAAACGTTGATCAAGGCCAGCGCGCAAAGTGTCGTCAGTACACCCATAGCGCCGAAGTGCTGGAGTAGATAGCCGCCAACCAGAGGTGTCAGCGCCTGACCGATCAATGAAGGACGCGACATCTTGCCCATCAGCGCGACGTACTGCTGGGGCGGCATCAGGGACAAAGGCAGCAAACCGCGTACGATGGCGCGCAGGCCATTGCCGCACCCATACAGCAGTAAACCCAGCGCCGTCACTTGCGGTGAAACAGCGACGAGAAACATGCCGGCAGCGACCAGTAACGAGGAAATCAGAGCGGTCCAGATCGGATGTCGCTTGCTCGAGAGAACTTGCAGAATGCGCGAAGCCACCTGGCTCGGCCCTACCAGGGCACTGAGCGCAATGGCACTGGCCAACGAATATCCCAGCCCTTGCAACACGGCCACTAGTTGGACGGAAATGGCAGTCATGATGATCGCGCCCAGCGCGAAGGTCCAGGTCAGCAAAAGATACAAGCGCCGGTTAACGCTGGCATTCGGCTTGACAGCTTCGCTTTTCCGCACGGCCTTGTACTGGACGGCAGGTAACACCCAAAGGTAAAGCGGTGCGACAACGACGATCAGAATCACCGCGTAGACAAGGCAAGTCGTTCTCCAGCCAAAATGTCCAATGGCCAATGCGACCACGGGCCATATCACCGTAGTGGCGAAACCCGAGATCAGCGTAATACCCGTAATCGCCCTGCCCGCATGCTCTGCATACAAAGCACCTAACGTTGCAAACAGCGCCTCGTAAAGTCCCATCGCCATACCGGCACCGATAATCACCCACGCAAGCATAAAAACTGGAAGGGTCTGACTGACAGCAATCACAAGCAGGCCCAGCCCGACAATCACGCCGCTGCCAGCCAGTTGCATCCGCCCTCCTTGGCGGGCGACCCAGCGGCTCGACAGTGGAGCAAGCAACGCAGATACCAGTAGCCCCAGTGAAAGTGCGCCGTAGACCCAATGGCTGTCCCAATCGGTCTCGCGCATGATGGGTTCGGCCATGACAGCCAGCAGGAAAAAAGAACCACCCCAGACCAGAATCTGCAGCATGCCCAGCACAAAAATGCCAAGCGGTCCGGGAAGACGCACGCCAGTGCTCACAAAACGTCCTTCATTGTAGGAATGGAGTCAAGCAGCGCTGCCCCGGTCAAGAACGGCCTGTCCAGGGTTACGTCTGCGCAAGGAGAAACATCATCGTGCGAACAAGTCTAAATAGCCCGGTCACGTGCTGCCATAGAATCCAGGCCTACCAGTTATGCCGCAATTGACCGATCCATGAGGTGCTGTCTGAAGGGCGTATTCGATACACGGGCGAACTGCCTATGCCGTTTCGGTCCCTGGCTGCACCACCCCACGCTCCTCAAGCAAGCGAACAAACATATTCAAGCTTTGCGACACCGTACCTCTGCGCCAGACCAACCATGTACGCAAGTAGCGGAACGCTGACGACAACGGCCAGATACTCACCGTGCTGCATCCGGGCATGCTTTCGAGCATGCTGCGGGGCATCAGCGCCAATCCGGCTCCAGCGCTGACGCAAGCCAGCATGCCGTGATAGGACTCCATTTCAAAAATCTTGCCCGGTACCGCAGCATCCTTGCTGAACCAACTCTCAAAGTGATGGCGATAGGAACAATTGGCGCGAAACGCATAAATGTTTTCGCCGCTGACATCCTGCGCGCGGTGAATCGGTTGATGATGCTGCGGGGCGATGATCACCATTTCCTCCTGGAACACCGGTACGCCTTCCAGAGCTGGGTGCAAGAGAGGACCATCAACGAAAGCCGCGGCCAATCTGCCCGCCAGCACTCCATCGATCATGGTGCCGGAGGGCCCGGTGGACAGATCCAGATCGACTTTCGCGTAGCGCTGGTTGTACGCCGCCAGCAATTGCGGAATACGAACTGCTGCCGTGCTTTCCAGGGATCCCAGAGCAAACGTACCCTGGGGCTCCGCACCCGCAACGGTCGCCCTGGCCTGCTGTACTAGATCAAGAATTCGCCTGGCATAGTCGAGAAAGCTCCACCCGGCCGGCGATAACCGCAGACGACTTTTCTCGCGGATAAACAGCTCCGCTCCCAAGTCCTGCTCCAGCTGTTTGATTCGCATGGTCAGATTCGATGGGACTCGATGGATGTGCTTGGCGGCGGCGCTGATGCTGCCGTGATCGGCTACGGCTCTGAAAATCTCCAGCTGTACGAGGTCCACTTCATTCTCCATTCGTGAATGTTTCACTCAATATTATTCACTTAACAGAACACAAGCACCACCGTAACCTGAAGTCATCTCCAACGTGAAGGACGGCGTGATGACTCAGATTTCCAGTCTTACCCATGCAATTTCGATCAACCCCGCAACGGGCGAACAGATCGGCAGCTACCCTTTCGAGTCCGATGCGAGCCTGCAACTTGCCTTATCTCGCGCCGCGTCCGGATTTCGCGTCTGGCGCGGCAAATCCATCGCCGTGCGCGCGCAACTGTTGATCTCGCTCGCCGGGGTGTTGCGAGACAACGTGAACGCCATGTCGAACATGATTGCCTTGGAGATGGGAAAACCCATTGTTCAAGCATGTGGCGAAATTGAAAAGTGCGCGCAGTTATGCGAGTGGTACGCCGAACACGGCCCAGCCATGCTGGATGCGGAACCCACGCTTGTCGAAGGTGGGAAGGCCCGCATCGAGTATCGTCCACTTGGTCCGATTCTCGCGGTGATGCCCTGGAACTTTCCTGTCTGGCAGGTTTTGCGTGGTGCGGTCCCGGCGCTGATCGCCGGCAACACTTACGTGCTCAAACACGCGCCAAACGTCATGGGCAGCGCCTATCTGCTGCTCGATGCATTCAAGACGGCGGGATTTCCCGAGGGCGTTTTCGAGGTAGTCAACGTCACCCCTGATGGAGTCTCTGCGGCTATTGCCGATCCGCGCATCGCGGCTGTGACATTGACAGGAAGCGTGCGAGCCGGCATGGCGATCGGCGCCCAGGCTGGAGCGGCGTTGAAAAAATGTGTTCTGGAATTGGGCGGTTCCGACCCCTTTATTGTGCTCAACGATGCCGATCTCGACGAAGCAGTCAAAGCCGCCGTCATCGGCCGCTACCAGAACACCGGGCAAGTGTGTGCAGCGGCCAAACGATTGATCGTCGAGCAAGGCGTTGTCGAAGAGTTCACTCGAAAATTCGTCGAAGTCACACGCAACCTGGTAATGGGTGATCCTCTGTCCAGCACCACTTATATCGGTCCAATGGCGCGATTTGATCTGCGTGATGAGTTGGATCAGCAGGTCCGCAGCACGCTTGAGGAAGGTGCGACGTTATTGCTGGGTGGCAAGAAAGCGGCGGGCGTCGGTAACTTTTATGAGCCTACGGTCTTCGCCAACGTTACTGACCAAATGACCTCGTTCAAGCAGGAGCTGTTCGGTCCGGTCGCGTCGATCATCACCGCACGCGATGCTGCCCATGCGCTGCAATTGGCAAATGACAGCGAGTTCGGTCTGGCCGCGACCATCTACACAGGCAATGTCGACGCGGCTCAGCAGTTGGCCGGCGAGCTGGAAACCGGTGGAGTGTTCATCAACGGCTACTGTGCGACCGATCCTCGAGTGACTTTCGGCGGCGTGAAGAAGAGTGGTTTTGGTCGGGAGTTGTCCCATTTCGGCGTGCGTGAGTTCTGCAATGCGCAGACGGTTTGGCTGGATCGACGTTGACTGAAGTCGGGCGTCCTGCTTGTAGCAGGGCGCCAGGTTCAGATCCGCCATCGGCAATTGCTGGCGACACTCACCTGCACCTACAGCATATGCCCGGCCCAAATACCATCCTCCACAAGCTGGGTCGCCAACGACACGAATGTCTCCCCCACATATCGCGTCGCTGGGCTCACATGCCTGTCCGCAGGCAAGACCATCACCAGCTTGCGCATCGGTGTCGGGTCCACAAGTGGCGCAGCGCAAAGCGAGCCGTTTTGCAGATGGGCATAAATTGAAGCAAGCGGCAGGGCCGTATAACCGAAACCGTGTCGCACCAGGTCGATCATCGCCCCGAACGAATCCGCTTCAACGCTGGTGACTATTTTGAATCCTGCGTCGTTGGCGAATTGATCCATGATTTTGCGCAGGCTATGTCGCGGACTCGGCATCACGAGCGGTTCGTTTGAGAGCGCCGAAAATTTCACAGGTTTCTCTAATAGCAGCCCGGCCTTTGGCGGTCCTACCAGAACCAGATTTTCCATCATGACCGGTTCGATTCGAATGGTGGGTAGTGGTGGAAGATCGTAAGAAATGGCCAGCTCCAGTTCACCTCGCTGCAACCAGTCAACAAGATAACCGCTGAACGCCGACGAGAACCGAATCGACAACTCCGGATGGGCTTCCCGGAGTCGCTTCACCAGCGGGACGGTGATGATCTCGGCAATAGTCGGCGTGGTTCCTATGGCAACGGCTCCGCGGAACGATGCAATACCACCGGCAACAGAGCTGCGGATGGCCTCCAGCTCATCCATGATCCGGGTTGCATGCGCCAACACCTCACTCCCCGCCTCTGTGATGATCATCCCCCGACCATGGCGCTCGAACAGATAGACACCCAGTTCCTTTTCCAGTTGGCGAATCTGTCGACTGAGGGCGGGCTGTGCAATATGCAGACGGTCTGAGGCTTTGCTGAGGCTGCCAAGCTCAGCCACATGGATGAGAGTTTTTAGTTGTACGACGTCCATCGGCTTGCCTGCAAAGAGTGTTTTTGAATGTGCTTGCGATTATAGGGAGTCTAAGTAGACAGACCTGCAACAGCTATAAAATCTCGGCATATCAGTTAGAGGTTCTGCCTCCTTATTGAATCCGTTGCTCTGGAGTAGCTTGAATGCATGTCGATGCCTAAAGCTCGACTGACTACAAGAATAAGACCAGAGGGCTTCAACATGTCTCATACCGCACCTCCTCTCCTGGCAGCGCAAGTCCAAACGCTGCGAGTCCGGATCACCTCAGCACAGTTGCGCTGAACTTTCCGATTACTCCTTACACCGTACACGGAATGCATGCCTTGCACCTTCCGTGGTGTCCTGCACCTTGCCAGAGGGTCAATACCATGCCTGCACCACTTTCCGTCCCCGATCATCAGGATCGCTCGTCGACCAACCAACCCAACCGCGTAAAGGCTATCCTCGGTGCCTGTTCAGGTAACCTGGTTGAATGGTACGACTTCTTCATTTACGCCTATACCGCCATCTATTTCGCGGCCTCTTTCTTTCCCAAAGGAGATACCACCACGCAACTTCTGGCAACGGCTGGAGTATTCGCTGTCGGCTTCTTCATGCGCCCTTTGGGTGGATGGATCTTCGGCTGGTTGGCGGATACCCGCGGACGCAAGGTTTCGATGATCATCTCGGTGCTCATGATGTGCAGTGGTTCGCTACTGATCGCGCTCATGCCTACCTATGAGACCGTCGGTATAGCAGCTCCAATCATGCTGGTCGTGGCACGGCTGATCCAGGGCCTGTCCGTAGGAGCCGAGTACGGTACCGGCGCAACTTACATCAGTGAGATCGCTACGCCTGGCCGTCGCTGTTTCTACGGTTCGTTCCAGTACTTCACCATCATCGCCGGGCAACTGCTGGCACTGTTTACCGTCGTTGCCTTGCAGCAGACTCTGACGGATGAACAACTGCGTGAATGGGGTTGGCGTATTCCGTTCTTCATCGGCGCTGTGAGCGCCATTGTCGTGGTTTATCTGCGACGCTCGATGCACGAGACAGCTTCGAAGAAGGAAATGCATCGCGAAGGTGCCGGATCCCTGCGTGGGATGTTCAAACACAAACGAGCGGTGGCACTGGTGATCGCCTTCACCATTGGTGGATCACTGTACTTCTACACCTTCACCACATATATGCAGAAATTCCTGGTGATCTCAGTCGGATTCGATGCCGAGACAGTGAGCTTCATCATGACGTCGGCGTTGATTGGCTTCATGCTTTGTCAACCCCTGTTTGGCTTGATGGCAGACCGGGTGGGAATCAAGGTGCATATGCTACTTTTCTCTGGCCTGGGCATACTGTTGGTTATCCCGTTGCTCTTCGCGTTGCAAGGCGCTCACAACCCGCTCATGGCATTCGCCTTGGTCTTCGGTGGGCTGGTTGTCGCATCGCTGTATACTCCGATCGCCGGCATCGTAAAGGCCGAGCTGTTTCCACCAGCGGTACGTGCACTTGGCGTGGGCTTCCCTTATGCCATTGGTAACGCAGCGTTCGGAGGGACGGCGGAATATGTAGCGCTCTCATTCCGTGCCGAGGGTGCGGAAAGCTACTTTTTCTTCTATGTCGCAGCAGTTCTGTGCGTAACATTCATCGCGTCGGTGCTGATGCCAAATTTGACTCGGCATGGCTATATCAGCGGCGACGGCAAGGTAGAGGAAAACACCGGCCTTCACGTCACCAAGGTGCAAGCTTCCCAGGCCTGAGTCTTCATTGGCTGCTTCAAGCCTGAGCTACATTGTTCATGTGGAAATCCAACCCGCTTTCACACGTATGAAAGCGGGTTTCCAGTTTACGCAGCGTCCAATGGGTGCCTTGGCCGACAGAGCAGGAAATGCCTTCCAAGCTTCGACGGTATTGATTTTACCCTCTGCGCTAATCTCAGCAGCCATCGATCCTGTCTCAGGGGGTACCTGCATAAAACCGCTCAGCATTCCCAAGATCAGCCACCGGCGCCAACAACCCCGGATCAAACGCATTCAAACACTTCCCTCCCGCCACCCGCCTCGGCCAGTCCGCATGGGTCAGAGCACCGCGCCCCAGGGCGATCGCGTCGGTTTCGCCTCGCTCGATCATGCCGGTGGCCTGATGCGGGTCGTGGAGCGAACCGTTGGCCAGGACTGACAGGCCGCTGTGTTTCTTCGCCAGGGCAGCCAGACTCGGGCCTTCGCTGAAAGCAGGTTTCCAGGCTTCATATTCCGTGGTGTGCAGGTAGTCCAGAGGCAACTTGCCCAAGGCAGTGAAGACCTCGACAGCTTCCTCTTCACCACCTGACCACTTGTGCGCGAAGTCATTGACCTTGGCCTGCGAGATGCGCAATCCCACGGTAAAGTCAGGCCCAACCGCTTCGCGCACGGCCGCGACCACCTCATGGATCAGGCGTGTCCGCCCTGCGACATCACCTCCATAACCATCCTCCCGAAGGTTGATGCCTTCAGTCAGGAACTGATCCAGCAGATAACCATTGGCACCGTGGATCTCGACGCCGTCGAAGCCCGCTTCGCGGGCACGTACGGCGGCCTCGGCGAAGCCGGCCACGGCGTGCAGGATGTCCTGCTGAGTCATCGCCTCAGGGACGGGATACTCGCCCTTGCCACGATAAAACGTCATCTGTTGCCCTTTCGGGCGCACGACCGAAGGGCCGAGGTTTTTGTCGCTGTGTACGTTGCCTTGGGACAAGGCCCCGGCATGCATGAGCTGGGCGATGATCCGACCGCCCGCCCGGTGAACACTGACCACAATCGTTCGCCATCCTTCGAGCTGTGCCGCATTGGCCAGGCCAGGTTGAAACAGATATCCCTGGGAAAATTGTTCGTCCGTATAAAGGCCTTCAGTGATCACCAGGCCAAAGCCGCCTTCGGCAAATTGGCGGTAGTAATCACTCATTTGCGCAGTCGGAACACCCTGTTCAGTCGCGCTGACGCGCGTCATCGGAGCGACCACCAGGCGGTTTGGCAACGCGAGTTGGCCGAGCGTGGTGGGTTGAAATAGCAAATGACTGTTCTGGTGCGCTGCATGGGCTGTCATTTCACTGCTCCCCCGACTGACGTACGGCTGCAATGGCTTCGATTTCGATCATCGCCGCCGGGTCGTAAAGCGCCTTGATTTCGGCGATGGTGTCGGCCGGGTAAGGTGCCGAGAAGAACTGGCGGCGCAGCTCGACGACTTCCTCGAAGTGCCCCATATCGGTCACGAATATCGTCACCTTGATCACGTCATCAAGGCTGGAGCCTCCCGCCTCCAGCGCCCGGCGAAGGTTGGCGAACGCTTGTTCACCCTGGGCGAAAAACCCGCCGTCGACGATCTGTCCATCCGAGCCGCTGCCCGCCTGGCCGGAGATGAACAGAAGGTTTCCAAACTTGATGCCCTGTGACAGCAAGTACGGTTCGTAGGGGTCGGGTTGCGTAACGATGCGTTCGATCATGATTGCCTCCAGTGGAGTTGAGTACGACCAAATGGATGACTTGAAATCATCGACCTGGCTTCGAGCTCAATACTGGACACCACGCAACAACTGGACAAACGATCAAATATCAGGCGTAAGATGATTTCAAATCATCCATGAACGACATTGAGCCATGCGCCGACTTCCTCCTCTTTCAGCACTTCGCGCATTCGAAGCCGCCGCCAGGCATGGCAGCTTCAAACAAGCCGCCCAGGAACTGGCGGTCACACCGACTGCAATCAGCCATCGAGTCCGCGCACTGGAGGAACATACCGGTCTGGAGTTATTTGTAAGGTCGGTCCGACAGGTCAGCTTGACTGACGCGGGCGCAACGCTGTTTCCGGTGCTGAAACAGGGCCTCGATGCCTTCGAATCCGTTTTGCAGCAATTGACCCAAGCCTCCCAGCGCCAGCGCGTCACCATCACCGCCACCAATGCGTTCACGGCCA
This sequence comes from Pseudomonas fluorescens, assembly GCF_041354075.1. Lineage (GTDB taxonomy): Bacteria > Pseudomonadota > Gammaproteobacteria > Pseudomonadales > Pseudomonadaceae > Aquipseudomonas > Aquipseudomonas fluorescens_CE. Next base: position 11,795 of record NZ_JARZGC010000013.1, read on the forward strand.
AGTGGCTGATGCCCAGGCTGTCCAGGCTGCATGCGCTGCACCCTGATATCGACCTGCAGATCCAGGCCAGCGATCAGGCCGCCCTGTTGTCGGATCAATCCTTCGACATCGCTTTGCGCTATGGGCAGGGGCCGTATCCCGGCTTTAACGCCGAACCCTTGTTCACGGATGAATATGCGCCAGTGGTGAATCCGCTGCTGCGAGTCAACGGGCCGGCATCACTGAAATCATTGCCGGTGATTCACTTCGACTGGACACGGGACAATCCTGCCAACCCTACCTGGCAAAAGTGGCTGACCCATGCAGGCCTGCAAGGCACCCCCCTTCAGGGGCAATTGCGCTACTCGGATGAGGGTCACGCCATTCAGGCTGCCATTGCAGGCCAGGGCATTGCGCTGCTCAGCCTGGCGCTGGTGGCTGAAGACATCGCTGCGGGGTATCTCGTACAGCCCTTCGGGCCCGCCATTGCCGGCTACACCTATCACCTGTTGACCCGTGCAGACAAACAACCCAGCCCCTCGGTACAGAAAGTGGTGATGTGGCTTCGGGGAGAGATCGAAACCCAGGGTTGACGAGCCTCTTCCAATGGAGACCGATATTCATCAGCCAAGCTCATGAATGCAGGCTTCAATGGTTTTCCGACGCCGTGCTGCACCGTATAGTGGCGGCCTCTCACAGCCCAAGGAATGGCCATGCCCGCGATCAACACTTCAACGCGTTGCACCAAAAGGAAGATTTCATGCGGGTTTCAATGATCCTTGCCACGATTGGAACGGCCGTGTCGATGGCGTCTGCGTCGGTGTCGGCATCACCCGCGCAGCCTTCGAACCCGCCGTCACAACCGATGACCCACAAGCGAATCTCGGTGCAGGTTGAAGGTTCGGGCAAGGACATCATATTGGTTCCAGGCCTGGCCTCATCCCGCGACGTGTGGGCGGATCTGGGGTCCAGATTGCGCAAGGATCACCGCCTTCACCTCGTCCAGGTCGCGGGATTCGCCGGCTCGCCGGCCGTACCTGATGCAGAGGGCAAAATCGTCGCGCCAACGGCCGAGGCCATCGCTGAATACATCCAGAGCCAGCACATCGAGGCGCCGGTGATCATCGGCCATTCGCTGGGGGGTGAGGTGGCACTGATGCTCGGTGCGCGCCATCCAGATCGGGTTGGGCGCCTCATGATCGTCGATGCGCTGCCCTTCTACACGTTGTTGTTCAACCCTTCCGCGACCAGCGAAACCGCTGCTCCGCACGCCGCCGCCATGCGCGATGCGATGCTGGCCGCGTCAGCTGAGCAGACCGAGGCCATGCAAGCCGCAGCCATCGCCCGCCTCGCCAAAACCGAAGCACTCAGACCCGCCTTGACGTTGGCCGGGATCAGCTCCGATCGCAGGACAGTCGCTGATGCCACGTATGAACTCATGACCACCGACCTGCGCCCTGAACTGGGCCGCATCAAGGTGCCGGTCGAAGTCGTCTACGCCTACGACCCTCTTTACGGGATGCCAGCATCCAACGTCGATGCACTCTTTCGCACCGCCTATGCCTCGACGCCGGACATCAACTTCACGCGCATCGACGGCAGCTTTCACTTCGTCATGCTGGATCAGCCAGAGCGGTTCGCCGAGGCGGTCTTTGCTTTTCTCAACAGGTGAGTGGCGTCGATGGGCGCGCCAGATGACGGTAGACTTCGCGTCTGCAACGCTGAGTCATGGCGGCTGTGCGTGGGACGTCTTCGGACGTGCCGCGCATAAGCTGCGACCTTCAAGTATTTAATTGCCGGCCGATAACCAATGGACATATAGACCAGGGAGTTGTCTGTGAAGCCCCTTTTGCTTGCCCTTTCGTCTGCTCTTTTGCTGTGTGGCTGCGGCTCTACAAGCTATGAAAAGCCCATACAGGAACAGCCCTATGATCAGACGACCACGGCCCGGATACGCCTATTCGGCAACAACGGTTTGCCCGTCGCAATCAATCCAGGACAAGACTGTGCTTCGAGTAAAAAACCTCTTCTCGCCTACGGATATACCGTTGCAGACAAGGTCAACTCGACATTAGGAAAACACACAGTGCGAAGCGCAGGGATGCCTGCATCCTGGAGAAGTGAACATCTGAGCTATGGAGAGTCCTACTCGGAGTTTGTCATCCCCGCAGGACAGCCATCCGTAGTTGCGATGCAAATGGTCACAGAACAAGTGGTTTGCTTACCACCCAATCGTGTATTCGTTCCCGTCGCGGGCAAGGACTATGAGGCATACCTGAAGCGGTCCAACGGACAATGCAGTGGGGTAATTCGATTGCTGTCCAGTTCAGAGACGCCTGGTACCACCGCAGAAGTGCCGTCGAGTAGCTGCGCCAACAAATAGAAAAGCTCTCAGCGCTCAGGTCGTCTTCGCTTCAAACCCGGACAGTCGCCTACTGATGTCGGGTAATCGGCAGGCACCCGCAGCGTGTACCCACAAGTGTTTACTCAACGCACCAAAATATCGGATGACGCCTAAAGCCCTCTGTAGGCAAACTCTGATTCTTGCTGCTGGGCACTTTGATGCCTTGTTGCGCGTTTCTTTGGCGGGATAGTCTCTGGTCGTCAGAGCTTCTCCATACATCCCCATACGCCACTTTCGTAACTCTTCGCCTCATCGATAGCCCGTCTACCATCACAGCAATAGGATTGGTGGTTTTCAGCGTAGCCCCTGCGCTTTTTGAACTAACTAAAATTTAAAAGACACAGAAAATTTTGGCCCGAGCTCAGCCCTCAAACTTATAACTAGTCGGTCCCCCAGGACCTGAACTCACGCTCCAACTCCTCACTCTTGAACCCGGAATTTGGTGGGTAATCAACATCCAGTGTGTTGTCATACATAGTGGTCCATTTCAATAGACGTTCCCGAAGCTTTTTAGAAATCGGAAGGTCGCAGGGAGCCATGCCGCAATATTGCTCAGATTCTCTTGTATCAGTTGACCCTTTAGCTTGAATACAAGGCCGCATTTTCAGCACCGGAGCCAACACCTCTCCCTTTTTTCACAAAAAAACAATAGACGAAAATTACGAAACTTTATCCCACTTTACCGCGGCCTTCTATTGACAGCATCCAGCAGCCGCTCCAGCTCAAGGCCATAACTATTCGACTCAAAGCTTTCCTCTACGCCGCTCATCATGAACTCATTGGAAATCAACTCACACAGCTCGTCTCTCTCATTCGACGATATTGAACCATTAAGTATTTTTTCAGCTAACTCCAGTTGGAATTCTCCCACCAAAGAGCACAATGCAACTAAAAGCTGACATTGAGGGGCTGCCATCCGCGCCTTTCAACCCTTCGAGCCGGCCCTCGACCACCAGCACCTGTAGCCGCCCATCCGACACATAGAGGCCTCCGTGGGTCGGGGCGTTTTCGGGAACCAAAAAGAACGCGTCAATCTGCAACCTACTCACAACTTTCAGCGGCGACCCAAACGTCGCGGCTACCCGCCATTAAGTGCAAGCACCGCCCAGTAACAGCGCCCAACCTCCCCCACCCAAAACCCGCCCCTACGCCCCACCCTGTGGCATTCGGTAACGAATCGCGCCCATTCAGTGCGCTCGACTCCTGAAAAAACACCATTCCCACAACAAAAAACCATCAATCGAGCACCAGAACCCATAGTTGGCACGATTTTAGGTTAAGTACAACTACAGGATTGTTGAACAATCATGCTCACTTCAACTGCGTTGAGAAACCGAGGATACGAACATGCAAAAAGGTCTGATGGGCAAAAAAACCAGCTTCGCATTGGCGATCGCCCTGTCTTGCGTGGCGCCGCTGCTGTCGGCGGCAGAGAGCAAGGGCACGCTCAAGCCGGGAGAACTGTCGATCGGTTCCGACCTGACCTATCCGCCCTACACCTATCTGGAGCAAAAACAGCCCAGCGGTTTTGATCCCGAGTTCATGCAGTTGATAGGCAAGCAGTTGGGACTTGAACCGCGCTTCCTCGACACCCGCTTTGCCAACCTGATCCTGGGCGTCAATGCGCAGCGTTTCGACGTGGTCGCTTCGGCGCTGTATGTCACCCCGGAACGCGCCAAGCAGGTGGATTTCATCAGTTACCTGAAGACCGGCTCCTCGCTGATGGTGCTCAGCGCCAGCGACTTCCGCCCGCAGCGCCCGGAAGACCTTTGCGGCAAGCGCGTGGGCTCGATCAAGGGCGCGTCCTGGGTGCCCAAGCTCAACAAGGTGTCCGCCGAGTATTGCGTGGCCTCGGGCAAGCCGGCGATCCAGTCGCGCGAATTCCCGACCTCGCCTGAAGCGGCTCAAGCGCTGCTGGCCAAGGCTGTGGATGTGCAGATGGAAGACCCCGCCGTCGCCAAGATCACCGTGGAAAAACTGCAGGGCAAAACCGTGATCAGCTCCAGCGAGTTGATGTACCCGGTGGTCATCGGGCTGGCGGTGCGCAAGGGCAACCAGGCGCTGCTGGATGAATTGAACACAGCATTGGCGCAGATCAAGCAGGACGGCAGCTACGGCCAATTGCTGGCCCGCTACAACCTGGACGAGCCGAATGCCGGCGAGATCAACACGGCGCTGGGCACGACCACCCCTTGAAACCCTGCGCCGAGCGCATCCAGTAGCGGATTGACCGATTTTTCCGGCCTCCGGAAAAATCACAGCAACGCGGAGTAAGTACATGCAATTCGATTGGTATTACACCCTGGGCCTGTTGTGGAACGGCGATTTCTGGCGAGCCGTGGCAACCGTGGTCGAACTGAGCCTGGAAACCTGGCTGCTGGGCATCGTCCTGGGCTTTTTCCTGGCCTTGGCGCGACAGTCGCAACGACGCTTGCTGCGCGATGCAGCCGGGCTCTACATCTGGTTTTTCCGTAGCCTGCCGCTGCTGGTGCTGCTGATCTTCGTCTACAACCTGCCCCAGGTGTTTCCGTCGACCAGTGCGCTGCTGTCCAATCCCTATTCGGCCGGCCTGATTGCCCTGGTGCTCAGTGAAGCGGCGTACATCGCCGAGATTCATCGCGGCGGTCTGCTGGCGGTGGCCAAGGGTCAACTGGAAGCGGGCAAGGCCCTGGGCATCCGCTATCGCGGTGTGCAGCGACTGATCGTGGTGCCCCAGGCATTGCGGGTGGCCCTGCCGACCTTGGCCAACGAATACATCACCATCGTCAAGCTGACCTCGCTGGTTTCGGTGATCTCGCTGTCGGAAATCCTTCTGGTCGGCCAACAGCTCTATACCCAGAACTTCCTGGTCATGGAGACGATGTTCGCGGTGGCCTTCTATTATGTGTTGATCGTCACCGTGTTCAGCCGCCTGCTGCGCCTGCTGGAAAACCATCTGGACGTGACCCGGCGCCAACCCAAGCGCATCGCCCCGGCCGAACTCGGGCAGGTGGCGACCCGTCGTGCTGCCGGTCAATCCGAGCCGGGCGAGTTTGCCCTGCAGGCGCGGGGCGTGCGCAAGTCCTATGGCGAGCTGGAGGTGCTCAAGGGGGTCGAGCTGAATGTCCGCTGGGGCGAAGTCGTGTCGATCATCGGCCCCTCGGGCTCGGGCAAAACCACGCTGATCCGCACCATGAACGGCCTGGAGAGCCTGGATCACGGCGAAATCACCCTGCAGGGCCAACCGTTCCTGCGCGGCACCCGGTGGGCGGAAGGTGCCTTGGGCGACAAGGTGCATATGCAGGGCATCGTGCATGTCGGGATGGTCTTCCAGGGCTTCAATCTGTTCCCGCACAAGACCGCCCTGGAAAACGTCATGCTCGCCCCGGTCTATCACGCCCATGGCGATGGCGAAGCGCTGCGCCTGTTGAGCCTGGCCCTGCTGCGCAAGGTCGGCATGCTTGAACATGCCGGCAAATACCCGCACCAGCTTTCCGGCGGTCAACAGCAGCGCGTGGCGATTGCCCGGGCGCTGGCAATGCGCCCTTCGGTGATGCTGTTCGACGAGCCGACCTCGGCCCTGGACCCGGAACTGGTCGGCGACGTACTGGCGGTGATCGAGGAGCTGGCCCGCGAAGGCATGACCATGGTGATCGTCACCCACGAAATGAACTTCGCCTTCAAGCTCTCCGATCGGGTGGTGTTCATGGAAGGCGGCGAGATTATCCAGAACGCCGCGCCGCGTGAAATGCTGGAGCAGCGCAGCGAGCGCATGACCAAGTTCCTCAAAGACGTACAACTGGCGTGAGCCGAGGGGACAAAACGGTGAGTCAACCCAAGGAAAAAAGCCTGTCGCTGTCGGATCAGGTCGCCATCGAGCTGCGTGAAGACATCATCAACGGCCGCCTCTTGCCAGGCACGCCGCTGGTGGAAAGCGATCTGGTCAATGCCTACAACGCCTCGCGCAATACCGTGCGCGAAGCGTTGCACCAACTGGGTCGGGAAGGCCTGACCAGCTACGTGCGCAACAAGGGCGTGATGGTGCGCCGCATGGGCATCGACGACGTGCGCGACATCTTCAAGGTCCGTCGCACCCTCGAATTGCAGGCCATCGTCGCGAGCAAGCCGCTGCGCGAATACCAGTCCGACCTGATGCTGGAGGCCATCGAGGCGGCGCAACTGGCCCAGGACCGCGAGAACTGGCAAGCCTTCGGCACCCACAGCCTGCGCTTTCACCAACATATCGTGGGCCTGATGCGCAGCCCGCTCTTCGATGAATTCTTCACCCATGTCGCGGCCCAGATGCGCCTGGTGTTTTCCAGCGCGCCCAGCGAGGAAGCCTTCCAGAAACCCTGGCTCGAACGTGACCGGCATATTCACGACCTGCTGGGCGAAGGCCGCAAGAAAGAAGCCGAGGAAGCCATGAGCAGCTACCTCAACGACTCCGAACTCGTGCTGCTGGACATTCTGAGCAGCATCCCAAAACACTGAAAGAGAGGACACCCCATGTACAAGGATTATCCAGCGGCCTACCAGGTCAGCAAGGGCGCGGCACTGCAAGTCGACAAAGCCTTCTATGATCGCGTGCGCGAATCCAGGGACAACCGCACCCTGGTCGAGCAGTTCGAAGTGCCGATCCGTACCGGTCGCGCCTGGAAGGTGCCGGCCGGCCATGTCTTTCGCGTCACCACCCCGGTCGGTCCGCAGGTTGGCGACTTCAACGTGTGGAGCGCCAACGACCCTCGCGAACGCATGTGGGCGGCCCGTACTCGCCAGTTGCAAGGCGCCCACGTCAGCACCTACGACCGCCTGTGGTCGAACCTGCCCTTCCTGCGGCCGATGGTCACCATCACCGATGACAGCCTGGCCCACTACGGCATCGACGAACACGGCGGTCGCCTGCATGACTTGCTCGGCACCCGCTGCGACCCTTATGTGAACAAGATGCTCACCGGCGAAGACTTTCACCACCACTGCCATTCGAACCTGACTCGCGCCGTATTGCCCCACGGCCTGACCGAGTTCGACGTGCATGACGTGCTGAACATCTTCCAGTGCACCGGCCTCAATCACGACGACATGTACTTCATGAAGGCGTGCCCGGCGAAACAGGGCGACTACCTGGAGTTCTTCGCCGAAATCGATCTGCTGTGCGCGCTCTCGACCTGCCCGGGTGGCGACCTCTCCCTGCCGATGTGGGGCCCGGATGCCGAGGATCCGCTGAAGGTCTGCCGCCCACTGGGCGTGGAAATCTACCGCCTCGACGCGTCACTGCTCGAAGGCTGGAAACAACCCGAGCGCGCCGCCTACAACGGCAATCACGGCCTGCTGATCCCGAAAGCCGAGTGGGAAAAGTAGCGACAGGTTGTATTGGAGCCCGGGGCGCCCATTGGCTCCCGGGGCTTTTGCTGCCTGCCAGGCACCGAACGGCGGTTATTCTCTGCGGTCCAAGACGTTGCGCATGGGCAGTCCTACGCTTGCGGGCTCAGCCGCAACACGCGAACGCACGTCCGTGTGGCGGTGCCAGGCGGAATTTCCCTGCGCGCACTTCTTTCGCATCCTGCCAGCTACCGGGCAAATCCGATGCTAGGCTGTCCCGATAACCGAGGATTCGCAATGCCCAATTCCGACCTGATGCCGACCTTGCTCTACAAGCTCAACGAGAACCAGCTTGCCCTGGAAGCCGCCATCATGGAGCTGGCGAACTGGGCCGAGAAACACGGGGCCGGGGACATTGCCGAGAACGTGCATGTCGCTCTGGACGTGCTCGACAGGAATGAAGAGTTCATCAAGCTGACGCTTGCGGTGCTGATGACACCTGAATGAAACACGGCGCGAGACGGCAAGGACCCGCACCCGCCCTTGCGATCCCATGAACAAGCCCACCCTGACCAGTTGCGGCCACTCAGCATTTCTCTGAAACAGCTGGCAGGGCGAACGCTTGAACCTTATGCCAGTCAGTCCTTCGCGTATATCAGCCATTCCCTGATAGCCGTCTCCCAGACACTTATCGGACACGCCCACCAAAACCCTATTGCCCGGCGCCCAGAGTTGGGGCCCACTGTCTACGACAGGTCATTTTCAAGCGGCGCAGCAGGCGCCAGAATTTCCTCGAGAAAGTCGATGAACACGTTGATCCGACTCGATCCCCGGTGATTGGGCAGATACAACGCGTTGATGCAACTGCTCGCACTGCCCGGGTTGACTTCGTAGTGCTCCAATAACCGGGTCAAGCGCCCTGCGACAACGTCGTCGCGCACCAGCCAGTCGGCGAGCAGGGTCACTCCGCCGCCCTTGATGGCGGCCTCGCGCAGGATGTCGGCGTTGTTGCTTTGCAGGCGGCCCTGGACGTTGAGCTGAATGGTTTCCTCGTCGCCCTGGAACGTCCAGTGCTGATGGGAGCCTCCATAGTCGAACCGCAGGCATTGATGCTCGAGCAAGTCGCGCGGATGACCGGGGGTCGCATGGCGGCTCAGGTAATCCGGGCTGGCCACCACCCAGCGCTGAAAGGCTCCGACCCGTTTGCTGACGATGTCCTCGCTGACCACCGTGGAGCCGAGGCGCACCGACACGTCAATCTGCTCGCTCAGCAGGTCACCGACCTGATCGCTCAACGACACGCTGATTTCCAGCCCGGGATGGCGGTCGAGCAACCGGTCCAGGTGGGGAGCGATGATGCGTCGACCGAACTCGACCGGAACGCTGATGCGCAGGCGCCCCTGCGCATCGCTGCCACGGTCGGCGACCACCGCATCGGCTTCGTCGATGGCCTCGAGAATGGCCACGGCTTTCTCGAAATAAGCCTGCCCGGCGACGGTCACGCTGGTGTTGCGGGTCGTGCGGTTGAGCAGACTGGCACCCAGTTCGTGTTCCAGCCCCGCCACCTGGCGCGTGACCGAAGAGGTGGAGATACCGAGCTTGCGCGCCGCCGAGGAATAGCCGCCGCAACGTACGGTCTCAACAAACATCTTCAGTGCCAGCAACTTGTCCATCAGTAGGGTCCGGTCGATAGGGAACGGTGCCGATTGTGCCTCACCGTTCGCCGGACGTCTTGTATGACCGTGCTTGACCGCCAGATGATCAGGCATCGGCCTTGCGCCCGAGGAACATCACCAGCGCCAGCGCCGGAAGCACCGCCACGGCCATGGCCGACAGGTGCCAACCGAAGTGTTCGTACAGCGGGCTGGCCACCAGCGAGCCCAGGGCGCCACCGACGAAGATGCTGGTCATGTACACCGCGTTCAGTCGAGCCCGGCTGTGCGGGTCGATGGCGTACACCTCGCGCTGGCCGAGTACCATGTTCAGCTGCACGGCGAAATCCAGCAACACCGCACACACCACCAGCCACAGGTAACTGCTGCCCGGCAAGGCTCCAATCAACAAGGAGGCCGGTGCCAGCAGCAAAGCGACCAAGGTCCCGCGACGACCGTGACCGGCATCCGCCAGGCGCCCGGCAATCGGCGCAGCGACCGCCCCCACCGCGCCCACCAGGGCGAACAGCGCGACCTGCGACTGGCTGAAGCCGTGGTGACGCATCAACTCGATGGGCGCAAGGGTCCAGAACAGGCTGAAACTTGCGAACAACAGCCCCTGATACAACGAACGTTGACGCAGCAGCGCATGGCGACGCACCAGCGCAAACACCGAGCCGATCAGCGCCGCGTAGGTCGCCTGGTGCGTCGGCACACGGCGCGGCAAAGCGACCGCAGTGATCAGCGCAATGACGGTCATCAACGCCGCCGCGCTGAAAAACACCCCGCGCCAGCCAAACACGTCCACCAGCAGGCTGGACAGCGGCCGCGACAACAGAATGCCCAGCAACAGGCCGCTCATGATGTTGCCGACCACGCGACCACGACTGGCCTCGGGCGCCAGGTGCGCCGCCAGCGGCACCAGGATCTGCACCGCCACCGAGGTCAGGCCGATCAACAGGGAAAACACCAGGAACATAGACGGAGAATGGGTCAGCCCGGCGCACAGCAGTGTCACGCTCGCGGCGAGGGTAAAGCCCACCACCAGGCGGCGGTTTTCCATCAGGTCGGCCAGCGGCACCAGCAGCAACAGGCCCACCGCGTAGCCAAACTGGGTCAGTGACACGATCAGGCTGGCATTGGCGCTGGACAGGCCGATCTGCGGCGCGATCAGTTCAACGATCGGCTGTGCGTAATACAGGTTGGCCACGACCGCGCCACAGCAAAATGCCAGGAACGCGACCATCAGGCCGGAGAGCGAAGCAGGCTGTTCGGCCTTGGCCGCTGCTGCAGGGTTGCCCGTGAGCATGATGACACCTCAATTGCATGGAGAAAGTGAGGGCAAGGCTACGGGTCCCGCGCGGCATCGAGAATGGGTGCCGGGAGCAAGGCAGTGATGCGCCATCCGCAACGGTTCGGGCCGTTGCTGTTGGCGCAACGCGGTATTGCGCGACCTGGCAATACTCTGGCGCCGACGCCTGCTCTACCGTGGGGCAACTGGCGCCGGGCTTTCCCTTGACGCCCTGACCCGACCGTTCAAGGAGCTGATCATGACGTCACCCGCTGCTGCACTCCCGCGCTTGAAATGCCCATGAACAGCCACCTGTTGAAGTCAAGACGCCTGTGGATCGGCGTCGCGGCCCTGGCGTTGATCGGCGCAACCGGCGCGGCAATGCTGATGTGGCGCCCGGCAATCGCCCCCATCGATCACCCGCCGAGTTTCGAGGCCGCACAAGTGCAACGCGGAGCGCGGGTGGTCGAGGCCGGCGATTGCGCGGTGTGCCATACCCGACCCGGTGGCCAGTACCTGGCGGGCGGGCTGGCGCTGGTCACGCCGTTCGGCACGCTCTACAGCACCAACATCACCCCGGACCCGCAGACCGGTATCGGGTCCTGGTCACTGCCGGCGTTCGAACGGGCGATGCGTGAAGGGATCGCCCGCGATGGCCATTTCCTCTACCCGGCCTTCCCCTACGTGCACTACCGGCGGATGACCGCTGCCGACATCGCCGATGCCTATGCGTACCTGATGAGCGGCCCGGCCGTGGACTCACCCGCGCAACAGAACCACATGAACTTCCCGATGAACATTCGCCCGCTGGTGTCGTTCTGGAATCTGCTGTTCCTGCATGGCGAGGTGCTGGCGCCCGTGGCGGAACATTCAGAGGCCTGGAATCGCGGACGTTACCTGGTCGAAGGCCCAGGGCACTGTGCCGGCTGCCATTCGCCGTTGAACCTGATCGGTGCCGAGAAGTCCGGTGAAAATCTCGCCGGCGGCAGCGTCGATGGCTGGGAAGCGCCATCGTTGCTCGGCATGGCCCGTCGGGCAAACCCATGGCGCCAGGATCAACTGGTTCGCTACTTGCGGGCAGAAGTGGTCGAGGGTCACGGCACCGCGGCCGGGCCGATGCGCCCTGTCAGCCTCGGTCTGGCGAAACTGCCTATCAGTGATGCGCAGGCGATTGCCGAGTACCTGCTGAGCCTGCAAACCGCGTCGACGGTGAAGGAAGTTCATTCCGGCGCCACCACCGTTGCACCCATCGACCACAACCCCGGCGCCCTGCTGTTCGCCAGTGCATGCGCCGGCTGCCATGCCCCGTCAGCGCCCATGCGGATGATCGACGGGCGCCCCGCCCTGACGCACACCTCGGCATTGCAAAGCCCGAGCGCGCGCAACTTCCTGAAAACCGTGCTCGAAGGCATACCCGCCATCCCGGGCGAGCCCGGCCCGGTCATGCCGCCATTTGCAGCCAGCCTGGACAACCAACAGCTCACGGCCCTGGCGTCGTACCTGCGCCAGCAAGCCACCCCCGGCCAGCCATGGACCGATCTTTCTTCCACGATTGACGCACTGCGTCAGGAGGCGAAATGACTCAACTCACGCTCAACGTCAACGGTTCGGCCAAGGCCCTGGAGCTGGAACCGGACATGCCGCTGCTCTATGCCCTGCGCAATCACCTGGGCCTCAACGGTGCCAAGTACGGTTGCGGCCTGGGCCAGTGCGGCGCCTGCACCGTCATCGTCGATGGCGAGGCGGTTTTTTCCTGCCTGACGCCCTGCGCGGGCCTGGAGGGCAAGCAGGTGCGCACCGTTGAAAGTCTCGGCAGCGCCGAGCAACCCGGCCCGTTGCAGCAAGCCTTTATCGACAAGCAGGCCGCCCAGTGCGGTTACTGCATCGCCGGCATGCTGATGCGGGCCCAGTCACTGCTGGAACAAAACCCGCACCCGGACGAAGAGACCATTCGCCAGCACATGGCGGTCAACCTGTGTCGTTGCGGCACCCACCTGCGGATCATCGAGGCGATCCGCCTGGTGGCCGGGCCAACCGGGAGCGCAGCATGAGCCAGGCGCCAGCCCTCAACCCCAGCCGCCGGGCATTCCTGCGCGGCAGCGCCTTGCTGATGGCCTTTACTCTGGTGCCGGCGGCCCGTCGCGCCTGGGCCGATAGCGAAGTCGATACCCTTGGCACCCTGGTGCTGGCGCCGGACCTGCCCGGCAGCCTGCGCACCAATCCCTACCTCGATGCCTGGATTCGCATTGCCCCTGAAGGCATCACCGTCTATACCGGCAAGGTCGAGTTGGGGACCGGTGTCAAAACCGCATTGCTGCAAATCGCCGCCGAACGCCTGGAAGTGTCCCCGACTGCCATCACCTTGCTGACGGCCGACACCGCCCTGACGCCCAACGAAGGCTACACCGCCGGCAGCCACAGCATCTTCGACAGCGGCACGGCGTTGTTCAACGCGGCGGCCCAGGTGCGTGAGTTGCTGATGGATTCCGCCGGACGCACCTGGGGCGCCGCACTGGCCTTGTTGAGCACTGCCGAAGGCGTCATACACGGCCCCGGCGGGCAACGGATGGCCTACGCCGACGCGGTCAAAAACGTCGACCTGCACCTTTACGCCAAGGCCGAGTCGCCGAGTATGCCGCCGACCGCGTTCAAGCTCATCGGCCACTCGCTGCAACGGCTGGATATCCCGGCCAAGGTCAGCGGCGGGCCTGCGTTCGTTCAGGACATCCGCCTGCCGGGCATGCTGCATGCCCGGGTCATCCGCCCGCCTCGTCCCGGCTGCACACTGCTGGCATTCGACACGCAGGCGATCGAGGCGTTGTCCGGCGTGGTGCACGTCATGCGTGACGGCAATTATCTGGCCGTCGTCGCCCGTGACGAGTGGCAAGCCATCAAGGCCATGCGCGAGGGATACGCGTCGGCGCAATGGAGCGGCGGCCAGGCAATCCCTGAGTCCCGGGACATTCATGCCTTGCTCGAACGCCTGCCTTCACGCCGCTACCCGATCAGCCATGAAGGCACACCTCAGGCGGCAACCGAACTGGGCTATCGGGCCCGGGTGACCAAGCAGTACCTGATGCACGGTTCCATCGGGCCGTCCTGCGCGGTGGCCTGGTTCAAGGACGGCAGCCTGACGGTCTGGACCCACAGCCAGGGCGTCTACCCGCTGCGCGCCGGCATCGCCGAAATGGTCCGGCTGCCGCCCGAGCGCGTTCGCTGTATCCACGCCGAAGGTTCCGGCTGCTACGGCCACAACGGCGCCGATGATGCAGCGGCGGACGCAGCGCTGATTGCCATGCGCATGCCAGGCACGCCGGTGCGGGTGCAGTGGATGCGCGAACAGGAAAACCTCTGGGAGCCCTACAGCTCGGCGATGGTCAGCGAAGTGCAGGCCAATCTGGATGCGCAGGGTCGATTGCAGGACTGGAACTACGAGCTGTGGACGACGCCGCACAACGAGCGCATCGTCAATGCCGGCCGGCTGCTGCCGGCGCGATTGCTGGCGCGTCCCTTTACCTCCGCGCCCTCGGTGCCGATCGCCCAGCCTGAAGGCGACGGCGATCGCAATGCCGTGCCGTTGTACACGCTGGCCTCCACGCGCATCGACATGAATTTCGTGACCCAGATGCCGTTTCGCACCTCCGCCATGCGCTCGCTGGGCGCACACATCAACATTTTTGCCATCGAATCCTGCCTGGATGAGCTGGCCGCCAAGGCCGGAGTCGATCCGGTCGCCTTGCGCCTGGCTCATCTGCCAGATCCACGGGCACGGGCGGTGATCGAGCGTGTGCGCGACGCCATCGGTTGGCCGCATGACAGTCCCGAGCCCGGCGCGGGGACCGGCCTGGCCTTCGCCCGCTACAAGAACATCATGGGTTATTGCGCGATTGCCGTGCGCCTGCGAGTCCATCCGCAGACCGGCGAGGTACGGATCGATCATGTCGTCACGGCGGTCGACGTCGGAAAAATCGTCAACCCTGACGGTCTGCGCAACCAGGTGGAAGGCGGGATCGTGCAGTCCAGCAGTTGGACCCTCTACGAAAAAGTCGCCTATGACGCCGGCGGCATTCGCAGCTACGACTGGAGCGGCTACCCGATCCTGCGCTTTTCGCAGCTGCCGAAAAAGGTCGAGATTCACCTGCTCGACCAACCCGGGCAGCCGTTTCTCGGGGCCGCCGAAATCGTCCAGGGCCCGATGGCCGCCGCCATCGGCAATGCTGTGGCGAAGGCTACCGGGAGGCGTTGGCTGAACCTGCCGCTGACCCGCTCGGAGCAGCCAGCGTGAGGCAGAACGTTCGCGGCATGCCCTGTTTCAATTGCGCCCTTAGGCAAATTGAATTGGCGACGGCCCCGCCCAATCAACAAACATGGGCGCAGCCAATCCGACGAGACAACCGCCATGAAGTTCGAAGCCGACACGCTGGTGCAACTGACCGAAGTGCTTAGACAGCACGGCATGCGCCTGGTCGCGGATGTCGCCTTCATCCGCGCGCCGTACCGGCATGATCATCGCTGGTTTTGTACCGTGGCGTAATCAGGCCCCGAGATGTGCGCCACTGCTGCTCAGGCGCACCACCTCCTGCTGCACGAAATCCGTGAACAGCTTGACCCTGATGGGTGTGTTCACACCAAACCCGTGCACGGCATGCAGCTCCAGTGCTGGTAACGTCTGGTCAGGCAAGAGCTGCACCAGGCGCCCCTCCTGCAGATCCTGCTGGACGATGCAGCGCATCAGGTAGGCAACGCCCATGCCGTCGAGGGCTGCGGTGCGCAGGCCAAAACCCGAATCGAGGCCGATTCGGCCTTTCGGCAACAACGTTTCACCGCTGGCGAAAACGATCGGCAGCGTGCGACCACCCAACTGATAGCGTACGAATGGCAGGTGGCGCAGATCTGCGACGGTCTGCGGATGTCCTTGCGCCTGGAGAAGTCCGGGAGACGCTACCAGCACCATGTCCATCCGAGCCAGCGTACGGGCTCGCAGGTTGCTGTCGCCCAGCGCTCCCACCCGGAAAATCACGTCATAGCCTTCGGTGATCAGGTCGACGTGGTGATCCTGCAGGTTGAGATCGACCTCCAGGTCCGGATGCTCCACCAGAAACGACGCGCCAATTGCCGGCAGCAGCAGGCGACCCAGCTCGCTGGGCAGGCTCACCCGCAGATGCCCGCGCACACTTCCGGTGGGCCTGATCGCATCCCCGGAGTCTTCAAGCGCACGCAACAACGGCGCCACACGTTCGAAAAACAGGTGGCCGTCGGGCGTCAGGCTGAGGGTCCGGGTCGAGCGCCGAAACAGCGTGACATTGAGCTGTTTTTCCAGGCGTGCAATGCCTTTGGAAATGGCCGAAGGCGTCGTGCCGAGCTGGCGCGCCGCGGCACTGAAGGAACCGGCCTCCACCACCCGGACAAAGGCAATGAGGCGGCTCGACTGACTTAACAGGCTGGACATCTTGTGACTCCCAAGCACAACTGATGTGCCAGATTCTGGACTGGTGACGCAGACGACGCGCCGGATAATACGCCGAATCATCAATGATCGGAGTCAGCGAATGAAGCGTCTGGAAGGTAAAACAGCCGTCATCACAGGTGGCAACAGCGGGATCGGCCTGGCCAGCGCCTGCCTGTTCGCCCGGGAAGGCGCACAGGTGATTGTTACGGGCCGGCGTAAGGCAATCCTGGATCAGGCCATCGAGGCCATCGGTCATGGCGCCATTGCCATCGAGGGCGATGTGGCCAGCCTGGAACATCACGAGAGCGTTGCCGCGCAGGTCAAAGCACGCTTCGGCGCACTGGATATCTACATGGCCAACGCCGGGGTCATCTCCCTGCAGCCCACGGCGCAGGTGTCGCCGGACGATTACGACACCCAGTTCAACATCAACACCCGGGGCGTGTTCTTTGGCGTGCAGTCGATCACCCCGCTGCTGCGTGACGGTGCCAGCGTGATCCTGACCAGCTCCCTGGCCGCCACCAAGGTCCTGGAGCATCACGCGGTCTATGCCGGCAGCAAGGCGGCCATTGCGGCGTTCGCTCGCAGTTGGGCACTGGAACTGCGGGCACGCCGCATCCGCGTCAATGTGCTGAGCCCGGGGCCGGTCGACACCGCGATCATCGGCAAACTGGGTGTGTCCGATGAACAGCGTCCGGACTTTCTCAAGATGCTGGGTGAGATGATCCCCGCCGGCAGACTGGGCGAGGCCGACGAACTGGCGCGTGCCGCGCTGTACCTGGCCTCGGACGACAGCGCGTTCGTCAACGGCATCGAACTGCTGGTCGATGGCGGGATGTCCCTGACCTGAGGGGACAAGGCCACTTTGCCTGTCGTCGATCCCGCTGCGGTCTGCCAGAATCGGCGGCACACCTTCAACGACAAGTCCTGGCCCATGTCCCTACGCGCGCTTCGCACCCTGCTTGCCATCGCTCAACACGGCTCGTTCGTCCAGGCCGCGCAGAGTGTGCACCTGACGCAATCGGCTGTCAGTCTGCACATCAAGGCGCTGGAAGAAGAATTCAACACGTCGTTGTTCGACCGTTCGCGCCGGCTGCCGGTCCTGACCGACGCCGGCCACGTGGCCGTGGAGCGTGCACGGGAGATCGTCGCGCTCTACGACAGCATCGCGGCGGAAATTGGCGGCGACAGCGAGCTGCGTGGGCGATTGAAGATCGGCGTGATCCCTACAGCGCTCACCAGCACCCTGCCCCGGGCGCTGGCCGCATTGGGTGTCGAGCAGCCCCACCTGCGCATCACCGTGGCGTCGGGAATGTCCGCCGACCTGGCGACACGGGTGGAGGCCGGCGAACTCGACGTGGCGATCACCACTGAACCGGTCAAGCCTCATCCCTATGGTCTTGTCAGTACGACGCTGTACGAGGAAGGATTCTGGATCATCGCACCGGTTTCGCTGGCCAGCCTGGAAGACCGGCCCCTGCTGGAGCAGCACCCGTTCATACGCTTTGACCGCAGGGCCTGGGCCGGGCGCACCATCGAACGCGACCTGCGGCGGATGCGCCTGCGGGTGCAGACCACCATGGAGCTGGACAGCCAGGAAGCGATTACCCAGATGGTCACGCAGCAACTGGGGGTCGCGGTGGTGCCCCTCTCCAACCGCAACCTGGCGCAGCTCAGCCACCTCGAGATTCGTCCGTTCGGTTCGCCGCAACGCACGCGCCGCGTGGTGCTGCTCGAGCGCGAGGACCGTCCCCGCGCACGCCTGGCGGCGGCCCTGGCGAGAGTGATCCAGAAACAGACAGCCGCCGATCAACCATGAGAAATACTTGTTGATCGCTGGATTATTAATCGATTTTATTTCTGAGTCACTGCTTTTACCGTAGTGCCTGTCCACACGCCAACGGCAGGTCCCATGCACACCCGCTCCAAGACACCCCATTTCTGCGAAGCTGTTGACCGTTCGCCACTGACACGTCGAGCCCCGCGAACCCGCCAGGTGCACTCATGATTGCCGAGCTTTTGCTGGCGCTTGTGCCCATCGCCGTGCTCATCGGCCTGGGGGCGTGGCTCAAGCACCGTCAGTTCCTGGCCGAGACGTTCTGGTCGCAGGCCGAACGCCTGGGTTACTACGTGCTCCTGCCCGCGTTGTTCCTGCACGGGTTGTCGACCGCCAAACTGGATGACGTGCCCGTCCAGGGCATGATCGTCGCCCTGGTGTTTTCCACGCTGACGGTGGCCGTCCTGCTCGTTGGTGCTCGCCCGTTCCTCAAGGGTAACGACCCGGCGTTCACCTCGGTTTTCCAGGGCGGCGTGCGCTTCAACAATTACGTGGGCGTCTCTGCGGCGGCCGGCCTGTTCGGCGCCCAGGGCATCGCGTTGGCCGCAGTGGCCAATGCAGCCATCGTCCCGACCGTGAACATCCTGTGTGTGCTGGTGTTTGCGCGGTATGGCGCTGGCGGGCGGATGTCGGCGGCAAAGGTGGCGAAGCAGGTGGCACTCAACCCGCTGGTGCTGGCCTGTTTTGGCGGCATCCTGCTCCAGGCGTTGAACCTCGGGCTCCCCGTGGGCATCGAGCCGGCGGTCAAGGCGCTGGGCATGGCGTCGCTACCGCTGGGTTTGCTCTGCGTCGGCGCCGCCCTGGAACTGGGTGCCGTACGCAGTTGGGTGCGTCCGCTGGCGTACTCCTCCGCGTTCAAGTTCCTGCTGATGCCTGTCGTCACCGTACTGGCCTGTCGAATGGCGGGCCTGGACGGAAAGGCAGCGATCGCCGCGCTGGTGTTCCAGGCCCTGCCCACCGCGTCATCGTCCTACATCATGGCGCGACAACTGGGTGGAGACGCACCGCTCATGGCCGGCATCATCGCCAGTCAGACCTTGCTGGCCGGTGTGGCCCTGCCGGCTGCGGTGGTGGTCTTGTCACCGTGGATCTGAAACCACAAAGGGCAGGATCGCGATCGTTCATCGCGTGCGCTTGTACTCCCGAGGATCGATCCCCCACTTGCGCAGCCGCGACGCCAGCGTGGTCGGCTTGAGGCCCAGCAGCTGCGCAGCCCCACCCTCGCCGGACACCTTGCCCGCCGTGCGTTGGAGCATCGCCACTGCATTTGACCGCAGTTTGAGCTGCAGCAATTCGTCGGCGACGGGCTCGCCCGCCTCAGGCGGCTCAACGGCGATCGAACTCTGAATCCGTGCTCCGGCCACCAGCAGATCGTCGAAACGCAGACGTCCGTCTTGGGAAACGATCATCTGCCGCTCGATCACGTTTTCCAGTTCGCGAATATTGCCCGGCCACGGGTAGCGTTTTAGCAGCTCCACTTGCGCCAGCGGCAGGCGCACCCCCGTCTTGTTGAACGCCAGGGACGCCCGGCGCAGGAAATGGCCGGCGAGAAGCGGAATGTCGTCGATTCGTTCGCGCAGCGGCACCGAGCGCACCGGGAACACATTGAGGCGGAAATACAAATCTTCGCGAAACCGTCCTTCGGCAATCATCGCTCGCAAATCACGGTTGGTCGCGGCAATGACCCGCACGTCCACCGCCTGGGTAACGTTGTCACCGACCCGCTCGAACTGCTGATCCTGGAGCACCCGTAGCAATTTGCTTTGCAACTCCAGCGGAATCTCGCCCACCTCATCGAGAAACAGCGTGCCGCCATCAGCCAGTTCGAAGCGGCCCATGCGGGCATTCACGGCGCCGGTGAAGGCCCCTTTGACGTGGCCAAAAAACTCGCTCTCGAACAGATCCCTCGGAATGGCCGCGCAGTTGACCCGAATCAGCGGACGGTCGCTGCGCCGGCTGCTGGCGTGGATGGCCCGGGCAATCAGTTCCTTGCCGGTGCCCGACTCGCCATTGATCAGCACGTTGGCATCGGTCGGCGCCACGAGCTCGATCTGGCGAATCAGGTGCAACACCGCCGGGCTCTCGCCGACGATCTCATGGTGGTTGCGCTCGGCCTTGATCTCTTCCTGAAGGTACTGGTTCTCCACCTCCAGGCGCTGCTTGAGCTGTTCGACTTCATTCAGTGCCTCACGCAGGCGCTGCTCGGCGCGCTGGCGCTCGCGAATATCGCGAAACAGCACCACCGCACCCACCAGCCGGCCCATCTCGAAGATCGGCGTGCTGGTGTATTCGACGGCGATGGCTTCGCCGCTCTTGTGCCAGAACACTTCGTTATCGACCCGATGCACCTGCCCGTCGCTGAAGGACGCATGGATGGGACACTCCTGAACCGCAAAGCAGGAGCCGTCGCGGTGACTGTGATGGAACAGTTGGTGCGCGTCGTGGCCCACCATATCGGCGGCGCTCCAGCCGAGGATGCGCTCCGCCGCCGGGTTGATGAACGTGGTCTGGCCCTTGGCATCCAGTCCGTAAATGCCCTCGCCGACCGCGCCAAGGATCAGCCGGTTCTGCTGCTCGATGCGCTCGAAGACCTGGGAAATGCGCTCCCACCCCACATGGCCGAGACGGTGCTGTCGCCGCGCTTCCGAACGGTTACGCCGCGTTTCCAGCAGGTCACGGCGCTGGACGGTGAACAGGATGCGCCGTCCATCGGCCAACGCGTTGGCGCTCACCTCCACCGCGTGTTGCCGACGGCTCATGTCGACCAGCATCAGGTCATCCGACCAGGCTTGGCCCTGGGTCAGCGTCTCATCGCTGAAGCTGACCCACAGCGACAGGCCTTCGCCGAGAAAATGACTGAAGCGCAAAGGGATTTCATCGTCGCGGGTACAGCCCAGCAATGCCAATGCAGCGAAGTTCGCCTGCAGCAGGGAATCACTCTGGGGATCGACCACCAGCATCGCCTGTGACGCGTGATCGATTGCTTCATCGTCGAAACCGGCACGGGTCATTGCGTTCACTCCTGGAGGTCATAGGGTCGCACAAAGAAAATACGAGATTTCGTTTTTTATTTCACCACATTTCGTAATTTACGAAATATCGTTACTTAACCCATTTTCGTGAGCCGAGATAAAACTTATATATTTCAACACGTTAAAGATAATTTTAAAGTTGGCACAACTCTCGCTTTGGGTAGATTCGCAAACGGCGAATACCCGCCATCTTTCGTCCACCCAAGAGAGTGAACTGCCCCATGAACAAAATCGAAATGCACCACACCATCATGGCCGCCAAGGCCCGCCTGAACCTGAGCTGGGAAAGCCTCGCCGATGCCGCGCAAAAAGCGCCGGTCTGGGTGGCCTCGGTCTGCTACGGGATGAACAGCGCCCCAGCGGACGTCGCCGCACGTATCTGCCAGGCGCTGGAGCTGGGTGACGAGGTGGCAGCGGCGATGACGGTATTCCCGACCAAGGGCTGGGACCAGGCCATTCCTCAGGACCCGCTGATCTATCGCCTGTACGAGCTGGTGGGCGTGTACGGCCCGACGCTCAAGGACGTGATTCAGGAAAAGTTCGGCGACGGCATCATGAGCGCGATCGACTTCTCCATGCATGTCGACAAGATCGAAGACCCCAAGGGCGACCGCGTGCTGGTCACCCTGAACGGCAAGTTCCTGCCTTACCGATCCTGGTAACGGCTTCATCTCATCGCACTCGCCGCCACCCACGCATGCCAAGGGGTCACCCAAATGTCCTATCTGCTTCCGTTTGAATTCGTCACCAAGATGCTCGATGCCGGCGAATCGAAGATTCACATGTCCACCCGGGACACGCTGATCCGCGCCTACATGGCCGGGGCGATCCTCGCGCTGGCGGCCGTGTTCGCCGTCACCATCGCGGTCCAGACCGGCTCGGCGCTGCTCGGTGCCGTGCTGTTTCCGGTGGGCTTTTCCATGCTCTACCTGATGGGCTTCGACCTGCTCACCGGCGTGTTCGTGCTGACGCCGCTGGCGCTGCTGGACAAGCGCCCCGGCGTCACGGTCAACCGGGTCCTGCAAAACTGGGGACTGGTGTTCCTCGGCAACTTCGCCGGTGCGCTGACCGTCGCCTTCATGATGGCGTTCATCTTCACCTACGGCTTCAACACCGCGCCAGGCGCCGTCGGCGAAAAGATCGCCAGCATCGGCGAAGCACGCACCTTGGGCTACGCGCATTACGGGGTGGCCGGCTGGATCTCGATTTTTCTGCGCGGCATGCTGTGCAACTGGATGGTGTCGATGGGTGTGGTGGGCGCGATGATTTCCACCTCGGTCAGCGGCAAGGTGATCGCCATGTGGATGCCGATCATGCTGTTCTTCTTCATGGGCTTCGAGCATTCGGTGGTGAACATGTTCCTGTTCCCGTCCGCGATGATCATGGGCGGCAACTTTTCAATCATGGACTACATGATCTGGAACGAGATTCCGACCGTACTGGGCAACCTGGTGGGCGGCCTGGCCTTCACCGGCCTGACGCTGTACAGCACGCATATCAGGACGGCAGCGAAGCGGGTGATTTGCTGAAAAGCCACTGCGCTGAGGGTGAGCGCCTGCAGGCGTAAACAGGCACGGGACGGGTTTACGACGATGGGCGCTCAGACACCGCGGCGAATCTGGTTCCCAGCGTTATCGTTGAGCCCATCGCCAGCAAGCTGGCTCCTACAGGTCTGGCGGTGTTATCCGTTCATCGCAGACCCCGGGTCACGCCGCCGAATCATCCTTGGCCCGCTCCCCCGCAGCCTGATCCGTCGCAATCACCGCATCGATCCCCCAGTCATTGGGCTCGGCCCAGTCCTCGCCGAACATTTCCACGGGGTGCATCGTTCGGTCGGCGCCGTTGCCGCAGGCCAGGGATTTCGCCGGGCAATACCGGTCACAGCCCCAGCAGATGCGCTCGGGGTGGCTGGGATTGACGGGGAAGTGCTTGGCCATGCCGATCTCCAGATCATCAAGGGGCGAATTCCCAGCCTACAACCCCGGACTTGAGTCGGCCTTGATGCAAATCAAGAATGAGCGCCCGATGCGCCCTACACGCTTCACGCTCCACGGGCTAAGCTTGTCTCGCCTGATACAGACCGGAGAGTCGTGATGCTCAACAAGAATCCTGCGCCAAATGCTTCTACTCCCCCGACGCTGTCGACCTGGGACGACAAGGACACCACTGCCTCTCTCGCCAGCGAAGCGTTCAACGCACCGCCGGCGCTGAGTAACGCCGAGCTGGTGCATTTGCGCGTGCGGGTGATTGCCCTGGAAAACCTGGTGATTGCCCTGCTGGCCGAAGGCTCGGAACGCCAGCGTGAAGTGGCGCGGGAGATGGCTGATTTCATTTCCCCAAGACCCGGTTTCACCCAGCATCCCCTGACCGTTCACGCGGCAGACCATATGACCCACAGCGTGGATCGCGCCGATCGCTTCCGTCGACGTGATGAGCCGGCGGCTTAAATACTCAAAACTTGATAACAATCATTATTGTTCGCAGCAAAGCTTCCTAGACTCGGGTTCTTGTTCGTCAGTCCTCAGGAAGTCACCATGCGTACCCCGTTTTCGCTGTCACTCGCCCTGCTCCTGCTCGCACCGCTGGCCCACGCGAAGGAATACCCGATCGGTTCGCCACAGATGTGTGCGGGGCTGGAAGTCGGGGCGGTGTATTTGCAGCCGATTGAAATGGAGCCGGCAGGCATGATGCGCGCCACCGCCGATTCCGACGTGCACCTGGAAGCCGATATCCGTGCCACTGCGGACAATCGCAACGGCTTTCAGGAAGGCAGCTTCGTGCCTTACCTCAACGTGTCCTTCAAACTGAAGAAAGTCGGCAGCGAGTCGGAACTCAAGGGCGACTTCCACGCCATGGTTGCCAATGACGGCCCGCACTATGGCGATAACGTCAAGCTGCTCGGCCCTGGCAAATACCAGCTGACCTTCACCCTCCTACCGCCCGGCGGGCATGCCTCACTGGGCCGTCACACCGACAAGGAAACCGGCGTCGCCCCATGGTTCGAACGTTGCGAGCTGAACTACGAGTTCGTCTACGCCGGCATCGGTAAAAAGGGCGGCTACTGACATGAAGCGTCTGCCGCTCGCCTGGCTGCTGGCCGCAGCCTTGGCGCCGCAGGCCGCCCTGGCCGAACTGCCGACCTATGAACTGAGCCTCAACGATGGTCACTTCACCCCCGCCGTGCTCGAAGTGCCGGCGGGACAGCGCTTCAAGATCATCCTGAAGAACATCGGCCAGGGCCCCGCCGAGTTCGAAAGCACGCCGTTGCGGGTGGAAAAGGTGCTGTCGCCCGGCGTGACCACCTTCGTGGTCATCCACCCGCTGCGGCCCGGTCAATACCCGTTCTTCGACGAGTTCAACCTGCAATTGCCCGAAGGCAGCCTCCTCGCGAAATAACCCGACATGTACGGAGCGTTCATGAATCAATCAATGTTCATCGTCTGGCGGGAAAGCGTCGAGGCACTGCTGGTGATCGGTATCCTCCAGGCCTGGATCAGCCAGCAGCAACAGGACCAGCGGCTGACCCGGTTTCTCTGGGCCGGTGTGGTGCTTGGACTGATGTTCTCGGGGCTGCTGGCCGGGGCGATCCTGTGGGCGGGCAACGCCATGAGCGGGGCCGGCAGCGAGTGGTTCCAGGCCGCCCTTGCGCTGATCGCCAGCCTGCTGATCGTGCAAATGGTCCACTGGATGCGCCGCCACGGGCGCACGCTCAAACAGGATTTGCTGCGCGATGCCAGCAGCAAAATTTCCCGTCAAGGTGGCTGGGGCCTGTTGCTGTTGGCGCTGCTGGCGGTCAGCCGAGAAGGCAGTGAAACCGTGGTGTTCCTGTATGGCGCCGGTGCGCAACTGCGCGGTCCCCAGCTCGGCCTGTTCGCCATCGGCGGTGCGTTCGGGCTGGTGCTATCGGCGCTGACCATCACTCTGCTGCACGGCAGTCGTCGGTTCATTTCCTGGCAACGCTTCTTCGCCATCAGCGAGACCATTTTGCTGATGCTTGGCGCGGCGCTGCTGGTCAGTGCCGTCGAGCGCATCGGTGGCCAACTGCTCGGCATGGACATGCCCGAAGTGGTTTACAACCTCGCCGGCGACGCCCTGTGGGACAGCAACGCCTTGCTCGGTGACAGCCACGGTCTCGGCGGTTTCCTCGCCAGTTTTGCCGGTTACCGGGCAACACCCAGTACCCTGACCGTGCTGGCGTGGGTCGGTTACTGGCTGATCGTCGGTGGCTGGCTGCGCCACCGCAGCACGGAAAAACTCCCATGCCTGAACTGACCTGGCGCAATCGATGGCTGCAGCGCGCGGGAGACGGGATGCGTCGCCACGCGCGGGTCATCCGCGTGGTGCAGTGGTTCGTCGTGCTGTTCTACGCATCATTGCTGGTGATACCGGCGCTGTTACCGTTGCCGGACAGTCAGGCGCGGATGCTCGACAACCTGACCCTGTTCGCGCAGTTTCTGTTCTGGGGCATCTGGTGGCCGTTCGTGTTGCTGTCCATCGCGCTGTTCGGCCGACTCTGGTGCGGCGTGCTGTGCCCGGAAGGTTCGCTCAGCGAATGGGCCAGCCAGTACGGCAAAGGCATGGGGGTGCCGCGCTGGGTGCGCTGGGGCGGCTGGCCCACCCTGGCGTTTTGCCTGACCACCCTTTATGGGCAGCTGATCAGCGTCTATGACTACGCACAGGCGGCGCTGTTGATCCTCGGCGGTTCCACTGTGGCGGCCGTTGCCGTCGGCTTGCTGTTCGCCCGTGGCAAGCGCATCTGGTGCCGCTACCTGTGCCCGGTCAGCGGCGTCTTCGCCCTGCTCGCCCGCCTGGCGCCGGTGCACTTTCATGTCGATGAACAACGCTGGGTGGCAAACACCGCGCCGCGTCTGCCTCCGCCCAACTGCGCACCGCTGCTGGATATCCGCCGCCTGCGCGGCGCCAGTGACTGCCATGCCTGCGGACGCTGCAGCGGACAACGTGGCGCGGTGCAGTTGATCGCCCGCTCAAGCAATCAGGAAATTCTGCAGTCGACGGCGCAAAGCGTTTCGGCCTGGGATGTGCGCCTGCTGCTGTTTGGCGTGATCGGCCTGGCAATGGGGGCGTTTCAGTGGACCGTCAGCCCCTGGTTCATCGCTCTCAAGCAAACCCTTGCGCAATGGCTGGTGGAACACGATCACCTGGGGGCCCTGGAGGACAATGCGCCTTGGTGGCTGCTCACCCATTATCCGCAGCTCAATGACAGCTTCAGCTGGCTCGATGGTTTCAGCATCATCGCCTACCTGGGTTTGAGTTCGCTGATTCTGGGTATGGCGTTGATGATCCTCATGCGCCTGGCTGCAAGCCTGGCCGGCGATCCTGCACTGTATTGGCCCCTGGCGCTGACCTTGACGCCCCTTGGTGGTGCCGGGCTGTTTCTTGGACTGTCGGCAACCACGGTGAAACTGCTGCGCTATGAGGGGTTGTTGCTGGACTGGGTGCAACCGGCGCGGGCATGTTTGCTGGTGGCGGCACTGGGTTGGAGCCTGCTGCTGGGATGGAAACGGCTGCACCGGGAAAGCCTTTCGTTGTCAAGGCTGGCTGCGGCGGAAGCCTGCCTGTTGCTGGCCAGTGCTTTGATCGGTTGCGGCTGGTGGTTGCAGTTCTGGGGATGGGCTTGACTCTGTGGGCGTCGGGTTGCTCGCGAGGCGGCAGAACAGCTGACTCCGGTGCTGAATGTACCGCCGCCTTCGCGAGCAAGCCCGTTCCCACAGGTTTTTGGGTGATCCCGGATGCTGTGAACCGCACAAAACACTTTGGGAGCGGGCTTGCCCGCGATAGCGGTAGACCTTTCGCCGCCCTGCTGGATTTGCCCACCCCACCAATTCATGTCTTGAACCGCGCCACCGTCTGGTGCAGGTCACCGGCCATCTGCGCCAGTTCCTGGCCGGCGCTGTCGGTGTGCTGGGCGCCGAGCAGGACCTGTTCGGAGAAGCTGCGGATGCTCACCAGGTTGCGGTCCACCTCACGGGCGACCAGCGCCTGTTGTTCGGTGGCACTGGCGATCATCAGGTTGCGCTCATTGATCTGCGAGATGGACCGGGTGATTTCATCCAGCGCCTCGCCCGAGCGTTGCGCCACTTCCAGGGCGACCCGAACACGCTCGCTGCTGCCCTGCATCGCCGTCACTGCCTGCCCGGTATCCTCGCGCACGTTGTCGATCATCTGCTCGATTTCCCGCGTCGACTCCTGAGTGCGATGCGCCAGCGCCCGCACTTCATCGGCAACCACCGCAAAACCGCGCCCGGCATCCCCGGCGCGCGCGGCTTCGATGGCGGCATTGAGGGCCAGCAGGTTGGTCTGCTCGGCGATGCTGCGGATCACATCGAGCACCTTGCTGATGCCCTGGACCCGGCCGGCCAGTTGTTCGATGCGCTGCGAGGTGTCGCTCACGCCATGGGCCAGCTCGCCAATCGAGGCCACCGTTTCCTGCACCTGTTCACGTCCTCGGTGCGCGGTGATTTCAGACTGCCGGGAGGCTTCGGAGGTGCTCACCGCATTGCGCGCCACTTCATCCACTGCGGCGGTCATCTGGTTGACGGCGGCAGCGGCCTGCTCGATCTCCTGCCCCTGCAATTGCAGGTTGCTGGACGTCTGGCTGCTGACCGCACTCAGCTCTTCGGACGAACTGGCGACCCGGTCCACCGAGCCGGCGATGTGCCGGACCATGGCGTTGAGGCTTTGCTGCATCTGGTGCATGTTCATCATCACGCTGCCGTCGGCACTCGATGTCCTGGGCACGTCGATCGTCAGGTCGCCCTCGGCGATCTGGCTCAAGACCCGCGCCGCAGCATCCGGTTCGCCTCCCAAGGGTCGGGTGACACTGCGGGTGACAACGACCGCCGCCGTGATGACCAGCCCCATGCACAGAACAAACAAGCCGAACATGGTGCGCTGGGCGTCGCTGTACAGTTGCTGCGCCGCCCGCTCACGGTCGGCGAAGATTTTTCCTTGCAGCGCCATCACGGCGTCCAGGCTGCGATACACCTCGGCTTCGGCCGGTACGACCTTGTCCTTCAACTGCGCCCTGGCTTCATCGAGCGCCCCCTGGCGGATCAAGACCTGCACTTGGGTGAACGCTGCAACGTAGGCTTCACGGTGTTTTTTGAGGGTCAGGTACGCGGCCTTGCCTTCGGGCAAGTCGAACAACGGCGCCAGGGTTTCGAAGGCCTGGGTGATGCGTTGCTTGGTGGCGTCGATTGCCTGGAACGAGGGCTGGTGGTCTTCGTTGATCAACAGGTCGCGGGTATGTTTGGCGTTGTCGCGCACGCCGGTGGCAATGACCATCAGCGGCTCGATCTTCGGCCAGTCCTGCTCGACGATGATGGCCGCCTGGTCCTTGAGGATTGCCATGTCGCGCAAGCCCTCGAAAGCCATGCCGATCAGTGCCAGCGGCGCAATGGCGAAGCCGATGACGATGCGTTGTGCGGTCGTTAATTTAGCCATATCAAATGCTCCCCGTTTGATACCTGCCCGATGGGCAGCGCATTTGAACTTCATGGTGGGTGCTGCATTGTTCTGCGCTGTCCCTGATCACCCCCGCAATACGAAGACTGGAAACAGCTCGCGCATCGCGTCCCAGAGATCGGGTAGCAAAGCTTGTGCCGAGACGCTCGACAACAGCGGATCGAACATCCGTTCGGTACGCACCAGTTGCACGGCGAAGCGTTTGACGCCCAGCGCGCTCAAGCGCTGCGCCATGAGCAACAGACGTTGCGGCTCGAACAGATGCCAGTGCACGGTGGTGCGGCATTCGTAGTCGACGCCGCTGGCCAGCAGGTGCTCCAGGCTGCGCCAGTTGGCGGTGCCGCTGCCCTCGACCCCGGTGATGGCCTGACAATCCTCGGGTAATGCCTTGACGTCGAAACCCACCCAATCGGCGCCCTCCAGCGCCCTGGCAAATGCTGTCGGCTTGATCCCGGCGCTGTGCAGGCCGATGCGAAAACCCATCTCCCGCACTTCATCCATGGCGCCGCGCAAGCTGTCCTGCAAGGTCGGTTCGCCACCGCTGAACACCACCGCATCGAGCAGGTCCTGGCGACGTTGCAGAAACGCGATCACCCGCCGCCAATCCACTTCCTCGGTGCCCCGGGGCGGGATCAGTTGCGGGTTATGGCAGTAACGACAACGCCAGGCGCAGCCCTGACAAAACAGCACGCAGGCGAGCTGCCCCGGATAGTCGATGGTGGTCAGGGGCACCATGCCCCCGACCCGGATCACTCGACTCATTGACGCCCGGCCAACGACGCGCCTTCAGTGAAATGCACCCGCTCGCGGTGCTCGGACTGTTTGCCGGGATTGAACGCCGACACCGGACGGTGGTAGCCCATCACGCGGGTCCAGACTTCGCAACGTTGACGTTGAGCCTGTGGCAGGGTTTGCGATGCAGTCATGGTGAAGCTCCTTGCGGTTGAGTGGATCGGAATCAATGAAGATTGGCGGCCTTCTGCTCCTTGAGCAGCAGGGCTTCGTCGCATTTCGGGCAGAACTCGTGCTCGCCATCGAGGTAGCCGTGGACCGGGCAGATCGAGAACGTCGGCGTCACGGTCAGGTACGGCAGGCGAAAGCGCCCCAGCGCCTTGCGCACCAACTGCTTGCAAGCCTGGGTGGAGGAAATCCGCTCGGCCATGTACAGGTGCAGGACCGTGCCGCCGGTGTATTTGCATTGCAGTTCGTCCTGCAGCTCCAGGGCCTCGAACGGGTCTTCGGTGTAGCCCACCGGCAGTTGCGAGGAGTTGGTGTAATACGGCGCCTGGGGGCTGCCGGCCTGGAGGATCTCGGGATAGCGCTTGAGATCTTCCTTGGCGAAGCGGTAGGTGGTGCCCTCCGCTGGCGTCGCTTCGAGGTTGTAGAGGTGACCGGTTTCCTCCTGGTAGCGCAGCAAGGTGGCGCGGACATGGTCGAGTACGTTCAGCGCGAACTGACGGCCCTTCTCGGTGTGCATGCCTTCCTGGTCATCGGTGAAATTGCGCAGCATTTCGTGCAGGCCATTCACGCCAATGGTCGAGAAGTGATTGCGCAAGGTGCCCAGGTAACGCTTGGTGTAGGGGTACAAACCGGCGTCCATGTGCCGCTGGATCACCTTGCGCTTGACCTCCAGGCTTTCCATCGCCAGCTCCATCAGCGTGTCCAGACGCTGCAACAGACCGCTGGTGTTGCCCTTGAACACATGCCCCAGGCGCGCGCAGTTGAGGGTCACCACCCCCAGCGAACCGGTCTGTTCGGCCGAACCGAACAGGCCGCCGCCGCGCTTGAGCAACTCGCGCACATCCAGCTGCAAGCGGCAGCACATCGAGCGCACCTGGTTGGGCTGCATGTCCGAATTGAGGAAATTCTGGAAATACGGCAGGCCATAACGCGCGGTCATCTCGAACAGGCGGTCGGCGTTTTCGCTGTCCCAGGGGAAGTCATGGGTGATGTTGTAGGTCGGGATCGGGAATGTGAACACCCGGCCCTTGGCGTCGCCGGCCTGCATCACTTCGATGTAGGCGCGGTTGAGCAGGTCCATTTCCACTTGCAGGTCGCCGTAGGCAAACGGCATTTCCTCACCACCGATCACCGGGATCTGCTCCTTGAGGTCCTGCGGGCAGACCCAGTCGAAGGTCAGGTTGGTGAAGGGTGTCTGGGTGCCCCAGCGCGACGGCACGTTGAGGTTGTAGATGAACTCCTGGATCGCCTGGCGCACCTCGTCGAAGCTCAGTTGATCCTTGCGCACATAGGGCGCCAGGTAGGTGTCGAACGAGCTGAACGCCTGAGCACCGGCCCATTCGTTTTGCAGGGTGCCGAGGAAGTTGACCATCTGCCCCAGGGCGCTGCTCAAGTGCTGCGGCGGGCCGGCTTCAACCCGTCCCGGCACACCGTTGAGGCCTTCATGCAAGAGCGTGCGCAGCGACCAGCCGGCGCAGTAGCCAGCGAGCATGTCGAGGTCGTGTACGTGCAGGTCCGCCTCGCGGTGCGCCTGGCCGATGGCCTCGCTGTAGACCTCGTCCAGCCAGTAGTTGGCGGTGACCTTGCCCGACACGTTCAACACCAGCCCGCCCAGGGAATAGCCCTGGTTGGCGTTGGCCTGCACGCGCCAGTCTTCACGGTCCAGGTACTCGTTCATCGAGGTCGCGACCTCGACCATGGTTCGACGGTCACGGCGCAGACGCCCGTGCTGTTCGCGGTAGACGATATAGGCGCGCATCGCGAAGAAGTAACCGGCGTCCATCAGGACCCGCTCGACCCGGTCCTGAACCTGCTCGACGTGCAGCCTCGACATGCCCTCCAGGCGGGCGAGAACCGCCTCGAGCAAGCCTTCGACTTCGACGTCGGTGTATTCCCCGGTCGCTTTGCCCGCAGCAATCAATGCCTGACGGATCTTGTTGGCATCGAAGGCGACCAGGTCGCCATTGCGCTTGTGCAAGCGGTTACATCCCACTGAGATCAGCGTGCTCTGCATTCGGCCTCCAAACACTACATATTGATTTTTAGTCATTAAAAAACACAAGATGCAGTGAAGGGTACGGACAAAACGCTGATGTGCAATTGATCGACATCAAGATTCGCCGGTGAAAAAAAGCCGCTCGAAAGCGGCGAGGAAGGGAGGGAAAAGGATGCGAGGTCGCCTCCAGGCGACATCGGTGAGGGTGCTGATGGCCTGTTCGCGAGCAGGCTCCCCACACGGTTTCGTGTTCGTTTCAAGCGCCTGCGTCTGACTCAATATCTGCGAGTCGTTTCACCCTCCACTCATGTTCATGAACCGCACGACCTGCACCTCACCTTGCGGGGTGAAGTCATGGCGCAGGGGTTTGCCGCGCAGGGCCTTTTGCACGGCGTTGATCACCGGCTGGTCCTCCAGCGGATAGCGGCGCAGCAGCCCGCGCAGGTCCAGAGCATCGTCCTGACCGAGGCAGAGCAGCAGCTTGCCTTCCACGGTCATGCGCACCCGATTGCAGGTGCCGCAGAAGTTGTGGCTGTTGGGCGAGATGAAACCGATGCGTGTCTCGGGATGACGCTCCAGGCGTACATAGCGCGCCGGCCCGCCACTGTTTTCCGTGCTGTCGAGCAGCCGATGGTGGCGGGCAATCTCTGCCCTCACCTCTTCGCTGGAACAGAACGATTCACCGCGCGAGCGGCCGACATCGCCCAGGGGCATCTCCTCGATGAAACTGATGTCGATGCGCTGGTCGATGGCGTACTGCACCAGCGCCGGCACCTCGTCGAAGTTGCGCCCCTTCATCACCACACAATTGAGCTTGATCCGTTCGAACCCCGCATCACGCGCCGCTTCGATGCCGTTGAGCACCTGATCGAGGTCGCCGATCCGGGTGATCGCGCGAAATTTGTGCGGGTCCAGGCTGTCGAGGCTGATGTTCATGCGTTTCACACCCGCCTCCACCAGTGGCCGCGCCAGCCGGCCCAGTTGCGAGCCGTTGCTGGTCATCACCAGTTCGCGCAAACCGGGCAATGCGGCGATGTTGCGGCACAGGTCGACGATGCCCGGACGGATCAACGGCTCGCCGCCGGTGAGGCGGATCTTGCGCACGCCCATGCCGACGAACAACGTGGCCAGGCGCTGCAATTCCTCCAGCGTGAGCACCTGCTGACGCGGCAGGAAGGTCATGGTTTTCGCCATGCAATACACACAGCGAAAATCACACCGGTCCGTCACCGACATCCGCAGATAGTCGATCTGCCGCCCAAAACCATCCTGCATCACAGCGTTCATCACGTCTCCCGGTTTGCCCGATGCTTACTGCACCAAAGGTGAGTCGGCACCCTGCAATCGAATGCCGCGAACGTCCGCCGCGCCGATCAGGGTTTGCAGGTACTGCACCAGGGCTTTTTGCCAGACCCCCTGCTGCAACTGGGTGCGAATCGCCGTCGCCACCGCCTCATAAGGCAACGGCTGGCCTTCGATGCGCTGATCGACGCTGATCACGTGCCAGCCATAACGGCTTTCCAGCGGCTTGCCCGCCAAGCCCGGGGCCAGGGTGAACAACTGACGTTCCAGCTCGGGCACGGTCTGGCCCTTGCTGATCTGGCCCAGCGACCCGCCCTGCTCCTTCGACGGACAGGCCGAATACTTCAAGGCCAGCTCGGCGAAGCTGCCGGGGAAATCCTGCAGCCGCTGCAACAGCACTTCAGCCTGATCATGGGCAACGCCCCGCGCTTCGGCATCGTCCGGCGCGCATTCGAGCAGGATGTGCCGCACCGCCAGCAACGGTGCGCTGTGAAAACGCGCCCGATTGCTGTCGTAGTAGCGCCGACTGGTCACCTCATCCAGCTCTGGCACCTGTACCTCGCGCTCGAGCAACAGCCGCGTGGCCGCCTCCTCTTCGTTCTCGCCGGCACCGATCTCGAGCGACAGCCCGAGCTCGGCGATGCGCTGCTGCAACAATTCGCGGATGACCAACGCCCTGGCGGCCAGGTACACCGCCTCTTCGCGACTGTCTGCCGGGTGATATTGCAGCTCCTGGGCCATCGCTTCCGGGGTGATCAGCACCTCGTTGACGCTGATGATCGGCCATTCCTGCTCACTGCTGGCGATCAACTGAGCCGGAGCCTTTTCGACCGCCGCCGGTTCTGCCGCGAGCGCTTCGAACTGCGCCGCTGCCACCGGTGCGACCTCGAGCACTTCCTCGGTCACCCTGGAAGAACCGCAGCCACCGCCGCCCCCACCACCGCCGCCACATCCACAACCTGACATGAAGACCTCCTCAGAATTTCTGCCGAACGATTTGATAACGACGCCCCAGGTACCAGACCGGCGCGCTGACGATGTGCACCAGACGGGTGAACGGGAACAACACGAACAGAGTCAGGCCCAGGAATACATGGAGCTTGTAGGTCAAGCCCACCGGGGCGATGGACGCCGCCGCTTCCATTGGCCGCAGCATCACGGTGTTCTGCGCCCAGTCGGCTAGCATCACCATCACCGAGCCATCCATGTGCGCGGTCGACGCGACGATGGTCAGCAGCCCGAGCAGCAACTGCGCCAGCAGCACGAACAGGATCAGGATGTCCGACGTGCTGGACGTGGCGCGGACCCGCGGGTCGGTCAGGCGACGCTTGATCAGCATCAGCAGGCCGATCAGGCACAGCAGACCGAAGAAGCCGCCGGACACCATGGCCAGCAATTGCTTGTGCTCGGTGCTGATCACGTGGTGATAGATCGACGCCGGAGTCAGCAGGCCGACAAAGTGCCCGGCCAGCACGAACAGCACGCCGACGTGGAAGAAGTTGCTCGCCACGCGCATGCCGCGCCCGTTGAGCATCTGGCTGGAACCGGCCTTCCAGGTGTACTGCGAAAGGTCGAACCGCGCCCAGCTGCCGATCAGGCAAATCGCCAACGCGACGTAGGGATAGATCCCGAACACCAACAGATTCCATTTAGACATTGCGTGCCTCCTCGGCTGGCGCTGTGGCCAGCCCTTCATGCTGAAAATCCACCCAGTGCAACGGCACTGCGCTTTCTTCCCGGGCCTTGCCCGGTGCGCTTGGCAGTGCGCCGCAGCGCTCCTGCTGCTCGGCCTTGAGGAAATCCACGGCCTCCTCTTCCCAGATCTTGTCGAGGGCTTCGAGGGAGTCGTCACGCACCTCGGCGGCGACCTGCTCGCGCAGATCGGCCACGGCCTGATGGGGTTCGGACCCGGCAATCTGCAGCAGTGCCCGGAAGCAACTGGCGTAGGCGCTTTCGCGCTCCTCCAGGCGTGCTGCGAGCAGGGCCAGCAAGTGCGCGACATCGGCCAGGCCCTCGCGGGCCTCGTCGTCTTCGCGGGTGGAGAGAAACTCCAGGTACAGCGGGATGTAGTCCGGCAGCTCCTTGACGCCGATGGCGAAACCGGCCTCTTCGTACTGCGCCATCATGTCGACCATGGCCTGACCGCGATCGCGGGACTCGCCGTGCACGTGCTCGAACAGCAGCAGCGACAGCGAGCGGCCCCGGCCGAACAGCGCACCGTAGTGCTCCTGGCCATCCATCAGGTCGTTGGCGCAGATCAACTCCAGCAACTCGAACAGCGCGCCACGTTGTTTCGGGCTGATTTCCCGGGACTGGTGGATCGCCTGCTCCAGCTCGTCGCGGCCGTTGACCAGGGTCTCGGTCGGATAGTCGAGCAACAACGAAATCACTTTGAGGATTTGCATGCTCAGTCCTCCCACAACTGGACGGTTTTGAGGATGTCGCGGCGGTTGGCCTTCTTCGCCCCGAACATGTTGGTGTCGGAGCTGCCACTGCAACCGCTGCCAAAGCTGAAGCCGCAACCGGAACGTTCGGCAAACGCGTCGCTCATGGCGTCTTCACGGTGCGCGCTCGGCACCACGAAACGATCCTCGTAGTTGGCGATGGCCAGGTAGCGATACATCTCCTCGACCTGGCCCACGTTCAAGCCGACATCGGCCAGCACTTGCAGGTCCTTGACCCCGTCGACCTGCTCGGAACGTTTGTAGGCACGCATCGCGAGCAAACGCTTGAGGGCGCGCTTGACCGGTTTTTCGTCGCCGGCGGTCAGCAGGTTGGCCAGGTACCGCAACGGAATCCGCAGGCTGTCGACATCCGGGATCACGCCGTTCATGCCGACGGTGCCGGCCTCGGCCGCGTTCTGGATCGGCGACAGTGGCGGTACGTACCAGACCATCGGCAAGGTGCGGTATTCCGGGTGCAGCGGCAGTGCGAGTTTCCAGTCCACGGCCATCTTGTAGACCGGCGAACGCTGGGCCGAGTCGATCACCGACTGCGGAACGCCATCGGCCAGGGCCTGGCGAATCACGGCCGGGTCGTTCGGATCGAGGAAGATCTCCAGTTGTTTCTCGTACAGGTCCTGCTCGTTGGCGGTGCTCGCCACTTCGCTGATGCGGTCGGCGTCGTACAGCAACACGCCGAGGTAGCGGATACGCCCGACGCAGGTCTCGGCGCAGACGGTCGGCATACCGGCTTCGATCCGCGGGTAGCAGAAGATGCACTTCTCGGATTTGCCGCTTTTCCAGTTGAAGTAGATCTTCTTGTACGGGCAGCCGCTGATGCACATCCGCCAGCCACGGCACTTCTCCTGGTCGATCAGGACGATGCCGTCTTCCTCACGCTTGTAGATCGCGCCGCTCGGGCACGAGGCCGCGCACGCCGGGTTGAGGCAGTGCTCGCACAGGCGCGGCAGGTACATCATGAAGGTGTTTTCGTACTCGCCGTAGATGTCCGCCTGGATCTTGTCGAAGTTCTTGTCCTTGCGACGCTTGGCGAATTCGGTGCCGAGGATTTCTTCCCAGTTCGGGCCCCACTCGATTTTTTCCATGCGCTTGCCGCTGACCAGCGAGCGTGGGCGCGCCACCGGCTGGTGTTCCCCCAGCGGCGCGGTGTGCAGGTGCTGGTAATCAAAGTCGAACGGCTCGTAGTAGTCGTCCAGGCTGGGCAGGTCCGGGTTGGCGAAAATGTTCGCCAGCACGCGGAATTTGCCCCCGATGCGCGGGTTGATCGACCCGTTGGCGTTACGGATCCAGCCGCCCTTCCACTTGTCCTGGTTTTCCCATTCTTTCGGGTAGCCGATGCCGGGCTTGGTCTCGACGTTGTTGAACCAGGCGTATTCCATGCCTTCGCGGCTGGTCCAGACGTTTTTGCAGGTGATCGAGCAGGTATGGCAGCCGATGCATTTGTCCAGGTTCAGGACCATGCCGATTTGTGAGCGAATCTTCATCTCAGTTCTCCTCGATGTCGGTCGGCAGTGGACGCGGCAAGGCATCGCCGTCGGTGCCATCGAGCCAGTCAATTTTGGACATTTTGCGGACCACGACGAACTCGTCGCGGTTGCAGCCGACGGTGCCGTAGTAGTTGAACCCGTAGGCCTGCTGGGCATAGCCGCCGATCATGTGGGTCGGCTTGAGCACCACGCGGGTCACCGAGTTGTGGTGGCCGCCACGGGTCTTGGTGGTCTGCGCACCGGGCACGTTCACGATCCGTTCCTGGGCGTGGTACATGATCACCATGCCGTCCTTGACCCGCTGGCTGACCACCGCACGGGCGGTCAAAGCACCGTTGGCGTTGAAACACTCGACCCAGTCGTTGTCCTCGATGTTCGCGCGCTTGGCGTCGTTCTCCGAGAGCCAGACAATCGGGCCGCCACGGCTCAGGGTGAGCATCAGCAGGTTGTCGGTGTAGGTACTGTGGATGCCCCATTTCTGGTGCGGGGTGATCCAGTTCAGGACGATCTCGGTCTCGCCATTGCCGCGCTTGCCTTTCACCCCGGCGATGGTCCGGGTGTTGACCGGCGGCCGGTAGTTCATGAACTGCTCGCCGAACGCCTGCATCCACGGGTGATCCTGGTAGAACTGCTGGCGACCGGTGATGGTGCGCCACGGGATGTCTTCATGGACGTTGGTGTAGCCGGCGTTGTAGCTCACGTGTTCGTCCTCGAGCCCCGACCAGGTCGGGCTGGAGATGATCTTGCGCGGCTGCGCCTGGATGTCGCGGAAACGAATCGCCTCGTGGGCTTTGGACAGCGCCAGGTGGCTGTGGTCGATGCCGGTGAATTCCGACAGCGCCGCCCAGGCCTTGACGGCCACATGGCCGTTGGTTTCCGGGGCCAGGGACAGGATCACTTCGGCGGCATCGATGGCGGTGTCGATTTTTGGCCGACCCTGGCTGATGCCCGCTGCGGTTTCGTGATGATTGAGTTCGCCGAGGAATTCCACTTCCTCCTCGGTGTTCCAGTTGATGCCCTTGCCGCCGTTGCCGTGTTTCTCCAGCAAGGGGCCCAGTGAGGTGAACTGCTTGTAGATGTTGGTGTAGTCACGCTCCACCACTTGCAGGTTCGGCGCGTTCTTGCCCGGCTGTGGGGCCACGCCGGCGGTTTTCCAGTCGGTGCCGCCAAACGGTTGGGCCAGTTCGCCCACGCTGTCGTGCAGCAACGGCACGGTCACCAGGTCCTGCTCGACGCCCAGGTGCCCTTCGGACATGGCGGAAAACGCCTTGGCGATGCCTTTGTAGATTTCCCAGTCGGACCGCGATTCCCACGCCGGGTCGATCGCCGCCGACAACGGGTGAATGAACGGGTGCATGTCCGAAGTGTTCATGTCGTCCTTTTCGTACCAGGTCGCCGTCGGCAACACGATGTCGGAATAGACGCAAGTCGAGGACATGCGGAAGTCCAGGGTGGTCACCAGATCGAGCTTGCCGATGGCACCCTCGTCGACCCATTCGGCTTCTTCAGGCTTGCAGTCACCGACCTGGCCGATGTCTTCGTTCATCACGCCGTTCTTGGTGCCCAGCAGGTACTTGAGCATGTACTCGTGGCCCTTGCCCGAGGAGCCCAGCAGGTTGGAACGCCAGATGAACATGTTGCGCGGGAAGTTGACCGGGCTGTCCGGCTGTTCGCAGGCAAAACGCAGCGAACCGTCCTGCCACGACTTGACCACGTAGTCCTTGGGGTCCATGCCGGCAGCGGCGGCATCACGGCAGATGTGCAGCGGGTTGGTGTTCAGTTGCGGCGCGCTCGGCAACCAGCCCGCGCGTTCGGCGCGGATGTTGTAGTCCAGCGCGTGCTCGGGGAACTG
The DNA here is from genome assembly GCF_041354075.1 of Pseudomonas fluorescens. Taxonomy (GTDB): domain Bacteria; phylum Pseudomonadota; class Gammaproteobacteria; order Pseudomonadales; family Pseudomonadaceae; genus Aquipseudomonas; species Aquipseudomonas fluorescens_CE. Next base: position 50,281 of record NZ_JARZGC010000013.1, read on the forward strand.
CGACTTGTCGGCCAGGGGCGAGAGCACATCGTGCATGCTCATCTTCTCGTGGCGCCATTGCGAGCTGTGCGCGTAGAAGAAACTGGTGCCGTTCATCTGGCGTGGCGGACGGCTCCAGTCCAGGCCGAAGGCCAGCGGCAGCCAGCCGCATTGCGGACGCAGTTTTTCCTGGCCGACGTAGTGCGCCCAACCGCCACCGGTCTGGCCGACACAGCCGCAGAGCATGAGCATGTTGATCAGCCCGCGGTAGTTCATGTCCATGTGGTACCAGTGGTTCATCGCCGCGCCGACGATGATCATCGAGCGACCACGGGTCTTGTCGGCGTTGTCGGCGAACTCACGGGCGATCTGGATGGCTTTCTCACGGCTCACGCCCGTGATCTGCTCCTGCCAGGCCGGGGTGCCGGGCACCGAGGCGTCGTTGTAGTCGCGGGCGACGTTGGCGCCACCCAGGCCACGGTCGATCGCCAGGTTGGCGGCCGAGAGGTCGAAGACGGTGGCCACCTTGGCCACGCTGCCGTCGGCCAGCACCACGCTGTGCACCGGCACACGGCGGTACTGCACCGCATCGCCGGCCACGTGCTGGAAGTGCTCCTGCACTTCGCCGGCAAAATACGGGAAGGCGACTTCGGCGACGTCGTCACCGATCAGGCTGAGCTTGAGGTCGATTTCGCGGCCTTCGCCACCCTCGCGCGGCAGTATGTTCCACTTGCCCTTCTCGCCCCAGCGATAACCGATGGAGCCTTGTGGCGACACCAGTTCACCGTTGGCATCCAGGGCGATGGTTTTCCATTCCGGGTTGTTGTCCTGGCCGAGGTTGTCGGTCAGGTCGCTGGCCCGCAGGAAGCGATCCGGCTGGTAACCGGCCCCTTCAGCCACGTCCGCCATCGGCTTGAGCAGCACCAGCACCGGCAAATCGGTGTAGCGCTTGGCGTACTCGGTGAAATACGCGCTCGGCTTGTCCAGGTGGAATTCTTTGAAGATGACGTGGTTGAACGCCTGGGCCAACGCCGCGTCGGTACCCTGTTTTGGGTTGAGCCACAGGTCGGTGAGCTTGGCGACTTCCGAATAGTCGGGGGTGATCGCCACGGTCTTGGTGCCCTTGTAGCGCACCTCGGTGAAGAAGTGGGCGTCCGGGGTACGGGTCTGCGGAACGTTGGAACCCCAGGCGATGATGTAGTTGGAGTTGTACCAGTCGGCCGATTCCGGCACGTCGGTCTGCTCGCCCCAGACCATCGGCGAAGCGGGAGGCAAGTCGCAGTACCAGTCGTAGAAGCTCAGGCAGGCGCCACCGATCAGCGACAGGTAGCGCGCGCCGGCGGCGTAGCTGACCATCGACATGGCCGGGATCGGCGAGAAGCCGACGACGCGGTCGGGACCGTAGGTCTTGATGGTGTAGACGTTGGACGCGGCGATGATCTCGTTGACTTCATCCCAGCTCGAGCGGATGAAGCCACCCATGCCACGCTTGCTTTTATACGAGTCGGCCTTGGCCTTGTTCTCGACAATGCTGGCCCAGGCTTCCACCGGCGCCAGGGTCAGGCGCGCCTCGCGCCAGAGCTTGAGCAGCGGTTTGCGGATTTTCGGGTACTTGAGCCGGTTGGCGCTATAGATGTACCAGCTGTAACTGGCGCCGCGCGGGCAGCCCCGGGGTTCATGGTTCGGCAGGTCGTTACGGGTGCGCGGATAGTCGGTCTGCTGGGTTTCCCAGGTGATCAGGCCATTCTTGACGTAGATTTTCCACGAGCACGAGCCGGTGCAGTTCACCCCGTGGGTGGAACGCACGATCTTGTCGTACTGCCAGCGGGAACGGTAGACGTTCTCCCAGTCGCGGGACTCTTTACGCGTCTCGCCATGACCGTCGGAAAACTCGTTTTGCTTGCGATTGAAAAACCGCAGTTGATCCAGTAAATGACTCAAGGTGTAGTCCTCTCAGGCTTGCTGCGGGGTTCTGCGCCCCGCCCACGCAATGGTTGGATTCGGTTGGTCTCAGCAGGGGTTCGCGGCGCCTTTGCGCGCGTAGCACCACCAGGTCACGAGAATGCAGCTCAGGTAAAAACCGACGAACATGTAGAACGCCATCTCCGGGCCGCCGGTTTGGGCCATCGACGTGCCGAAGGATTTGGGAATGAAGAACGCACCGAAGGCACCCATGGCCGAGCTGAAGCCGAGCACGGCCGCCGATTCCTTGCCGGCATCCTTGAGCGCCTGGTCACGCACGGCTTGCGGTTTGCCCGCCGAGGCTTTCTCGTGCTGGGTGCGGAAGATCACCGGGATCATGCGGAAGGTGGAGCCGTTGCCGATGCCGGTCGTGATGAACAGCAACATGAACATGCCGAGGAAGCCGTAGAAACTGCCGCCCTGTGCCACTTCGCCGTTATGGCTGGCGGGCAGGAAGTGCAGCACGCCGAAGACCATCACGATCATCAACACGAAGTTCCACAGGGTCACCTTGGCACCGCCCAGCTTGTCCGCCAACCAACCGCCCAACGGGCGAACCAGGGCGCCCACCAAGGGGCCGAGGAAGGCGAACTTCAGCGCGATGACATCCGGGAACGAGGTTTTGATCAGCAGCGGGAACGCGGCAGAGAAACCGATGAACGAGCCGAAGGTCGCCAGGTACAACCAGCACATCAGCCAGTTGTGCTTGCGCTTGAAGATCACCGCCTGCTCACTGAACGAAGCGCGGGCACTGGACAGGTCGTTCATGCCGAACCAGGCCAGCACGGTCACCAGCACAATGAACGGCACCCAGATGAAACCGGCGTTCTGCAGCCACAACTCGCCACCGTCCGGCAGCACCCGCGATTTGCCACCGAGGAAGCCGAACACGCCGAAGGTGATCACCAGCGGCACGCAGAACTGCATCACCGACACGCCCAGGTTGCCGAGGCCGGCATTCAGGCCCAGCGCGGTGCCCTGCTGCGACTTGGGATAAAAGAAGCTGATGTTGGACATGCTCGAGGCGAAGTTGCCGCCGCCGAAACCGCAGAGCAAGGCAATCCATACGAACACGCTATAAGGAGTGCTCGGGTCCTGCACGGCGAAGCCCATCCACAGCGACGGAATCAACAGCGACGCGGTGCTCAGTGCGGTCCAGCGCCGGCCACCGAAGATCGGCACCATGAACGAGTAGAAGACCCGGAAGGTGGCGCCGGACAGTCCCGGCAGCGCGGCCAGCCAGAACAGCTGGTCGGTGCTGAAGTTGAAGCCGATGGCGTTCAGCCGCACGATCACCGTGCTCCACACCATCCACACGGCGAACGCCAGCAGCAGTGCAGGAATGGAGATCCACAGGTTGCGCGTGGCGGTCTGTTTGCCGCTGCGCCCCCAGAACGTCGGGTCTTCCGGGCGCCAGTCGTGGATGACCGGGCCCTTGTCAGGCTTTTGCAGAACGGACATGTTCTTCTCCTAGGTAATGCTTGAATTCAGGGGCGGGTCTTCGGTTGCTCTTTGCCGAGCACCGGGTTTTTGCGCACTTCGCTGAGGTACATCCAGATGAGGGAGACCCAGACCACGCCGTACAACAACATGAAGCAGGAGGAGCGCACGCCGGTGAGGTCCACCAGGGCGCCAAACATGATCGGCAGGACGAAGCCGCCCAGGCCACCGGCCAGACCGACGATGCCGGACACCGCCCCCATGTTTTTCGGATAGTCGTTGGCGATGTATTTGAAGACCGAGGCCTTGCCGAACGCGAAGGCGATGCCCATGACGAACAGCAGCACGGTGAACAGCGCCGGATTGAGGCCGATGTGGAAATCCACCGGACCATTGAGGGTCTGCACTTGCAGCTGGGTCTGCGGGTACGACAGCAGGAACAGGCAGATCCAGCTGACCCACAGCACCCACCAGGTCACGCTCTGGGCACCCCAGCGATCCGACATCCAGCCGCCGACCGCCCGCAGCACACCGCCGGGCAGTGAGAAGCAGGCGGCCAGCAGTGCCGCGCTTTGCAGGCTGAAACCGTATTCCTGCACGTAGTACTTGGTCATCCACAGGGCCAGGGCGACATAGCCGCCGAAGACGATCGAGTAGTACTGGCAGTAGCGCCACACCGCCGGGTCTTTCAGCGAGGCCAACTGCTGGCGCAGCGTGGCGCCCGAGGCACTGCGGTGCGTCTTGTTTTCGGCACTGAGGAACCAGAACAGCAACGCGGTGATGAACAGGATCGCGCTGAAGACTTTCGGCACCAGTTGCCAGCTGCCGGCGGCGATCAAGGCCGGGGCGAGAAACTTGGTCACCGCCGACCCGGCGTTACCGGCACCGAACACGCCCATGGCGAAGCCCTGGCTGTCCTTGTCGAACCACTTGGCAACGTAGGCAATGCCCACCGAGAAGGAACCGCCGGCCAGGCCGACGAACAGGCCAAGCACCAGGAATTGCCAGTAGGCGGTGGCGTGGCTGATCAGGTAGAGGGGGCCGACACAGCACAGCATCAGCAGGAAGAACACGCTGCGCCCGCCAAAGCGGTCGGTCAGCAGGCCCAGCGGCAGACGGACCAGGGAGCCGGTCAGGACCGGCGTGGCGGCCAGCAGGCCGAATTGGGTTTCGTTGAGCTGGAGCAGTTCCTTGATCGGCACCCCGAGCACGGCAAACATCATCCAGACCATGAAACAGACAGTGAAGGCCAGGGTACTCATACCCAGTACCAAGCCTTGTTGTACACGGGGTTGGGTCACAATGTTCTCCCAGTCAGTTAGCCATGGCCGCAGACTAAAGAGCCCTACCCCGCAAAAACTTGATCTGCATCAACGTCGACCTGAGCGCCCCAGGCCTATGCTGGCGCCATCTACCTCCAAGGAGGTAGCTCAGGAAAAGCCTGAAACCCCTTGTTTATAAGTGTTTTGACTTTGTCCGCCCAGTGTTCTGTCGACAAGGACCCGTCGACAACTCTTTAGAGGTAGCGCGCCCTGGATCGAGGTGCCCACCTACCCTGGAACGTGTCATGCCTTGTTTTCCCATGTTCTGTAAAGGCCCGCGACCATGATTCGCTGGTTGCGCAGCTCCCTGCCCGCCCGCGCCGGACTGGCCGTGATCCTGATTGCAGTGCTCGCCCTCGCCAGTTCCTTGAGCGCCGGGCTGATCGCCTGGTTCAGCCAGGGCGATGCCGCCGCCATCAACACCGCAGGCTCGGTGCGCATGGAGACCTACCACCTGAGCTGGAAACTCGGTGCCGGTGCGGCGCCGGAAGAAATCGCCGACATCTCCAACAGCCTGCAACGAAGACTCAACAGTCAGTCGCTCAAGGCTGTGCTTGAAGACGGGCCGAGCACGGCTCTGCAAATAAGCTACGGGCAGATCCAGCAACAGTGGCGCGAGGTGTTGCACCCGGCGCTGGCCCGCGGAGATGCCGCGACCTTCCAGGCCCAGGCGCAGCCCTTCGTCGAGCGCCTCAACCAGTTCGTCAGCCTCCTGCAACGCCAGAGCGAACAGAAGCAGAGCTGGCAGCAGCTGATTCAGGGCATGGCGCTGTTCAGCACCATGATCATCCTGCTGATCGGCCTTTACGAATTGCAGTACGGCGTGGTCTCGCCGCTCAAGGAACTGGTGAACGCCACCCAGCGTTTTCGTCGCGGTGAGTTCCAGGTCCGGGTCAATCACCAGTCCCAGGACGAACTGGGCCAGTTGGCCACCAGCTTCAACGACATGGCCGAGACCATCGAAGAGTCCCATCGCACACTCGAGAGCCAGGTCCGGCAAAAAACCCTCAACCTGCAACAAGCCAATGCCGCCCTGGAGCTGCTGTATCAGAGCAGCCGCAACCTGGCGACGCGCCTGGCCAATGCCGAAGGCCTGGACGACCTGATCCGGCGCTTCCAGCAACGCCTGCCCGGCCTGCGCCTGTCCCTGTGCCTGCAAGGCCAGGAACAGGCCCCCGCCCAACAGCTGATCGCCCTGCACGGCGCCAACAGCCGCGAGGTCTGCGCCAGCAGCGATTGCGCCACCTGCGACAGGCACCACAACACCAGCCAGCAGACCTTCAGCATCAGTAACCAGGGCAGCGAATTGGGCGAACTCAAGGCGCACTTCATCGATGGCCACCCCACGCAGGCCTGGGAAACCCAATTGATCCAGGCCCTGGCCAACCTGATCGGCACCTCGCTGTCGCTCAAGCGCCAGCGGGAACAGGATCACCGCCTGCTGTTGCTCGAAGAGCGAACGATCATCGCCCGCGAGCTGCACGACTCGCTGGCCCAGGCGCTGTCCTACATGAAGCTGCAAGTCAGCCGCATGCAGACCTTGATGCGTCGCGGGGAACCGGTGCAGACACTGGAAAACGTCACCAACGAGTTGCGCGAGGGCCTGAACAACGCCTATCGCCAGTTGCGCGAGCTGCTGACCACCTTTCGTTTGCAGATCAACGATGCCGGGCTGATCCAGGAGCTCAAGGACACCGCCGCCGAGTTCACCCGGCGCGGCGAGTTCAAGGTCCACCTGCATGTCGACACGCTGGCCTTCGAGCTGTCGGCCAGCGAACAGATCCATATCCTGCAGATCACCCGCGAAGCGCTGTCCAACTGCCTGCGCCATGCCCATGCGCAGAATGCCTGGCTGGAGCTGCGCCAGGACGGTGAAACCGTACGGCTGCTGGTTGAAGACGATGGACGCGGCTTCAGCGGCGACGTCGACCAGCGCGAACACCACGGTCTAAACATCATGGATGAACGGGCGCGCAGCTTGCGCGGCCATTTGCACATTTTTTCCAGGGAGCCCCAGGGCACCCTCGTCCAGTTGCAATTCCGCCCGGAATTCCTCGGACAGCACACGGAAGGTAGCGTCGCATGAACACTCAACACCGAATCCTGCTGGTAGACGACCATCCGATGATGCGTCGCGGCATCCGTCAGATGCTCGAGCTCGAAGATGATTTCATGATTGTCGGCGAGGCCAACCATGGCGAGGAAGCGCTGACCCTGATCGAGCCGCTGCAACCTGACCTGGTGCTGCTCGACAACAACATGCCGCAGTTGAACGGCATCGAAACCCTGCGTCGCCTGCGGACCATGAACTTCACCGGCAAGGTGCTGCTGTTCACCGTGTCGGATGCCGAAGACGACATTCGTGACGCCCTGCGCCTGGACGCCGATGGTTATCTGCTCAAGGACATGGAGCCCGAACTGCTGATCCAGTACATCCGCGATGCCATGAACGGCACGCTGGTCGTCAGCCCCGGCCTGACCCGGGTCATGGCCCAGGCGCTGCGCTCTCCGCCCCGCCAGGCGGAGGTGGAACTGACCGACCGCGAACGCCAGGTGCTCAAGACCATCGCTGCGGGCCTGAGCAACAAGGTGATCGGGCACAAGCTGGGCATCACCGAAGGCACGGTCAAGGTTCACGTGAAGAACCTGCTGCACAAGCTCGGTTTGCGCTCACGGGTGGAGGCAGCGGTCTGGGCCATGGAGCACCTGCGCAGTGCGGGTTGAGGAGCATGCCTCCTTGGAGGTAGGCCGGCAGAGGCATAGGTCAACGGGCCTGCGCTCTTTACCATGAGCGACAGCGGAGGTACGCCATGCTGACCCATCCATCAATTGTTCTAACCTTGCGTCGTCATCACCTGTTCAGCCAGTTGCCGGAGAAAGTCTTCGAGGAAGTCTGTTCCCTGGCCATGCTCAAACGTCTGAGTTGTCACAGCACGCTGATGCATCAGGGCGACCCGGCCAAGCGCTTTTTCCTGCTGATCAGCGGCCAGATCAAGCTCTACCGGCTGACCGGTGAAGGCCAGGAAAACCTGGTGGAAATCATCCAGCCGGGGCAGACGTTTGCCGAAGCCCTGCTGTTCAGCCAGGCCCGCCTCTACCCGGTGAGCGCCACGGCGCTGAAGGACAGCGTGCTGGTCACCATCGACGGCCAGCACTACCGCAATGCCCTGGAGGACCAGCCGAAAGTCTGCCTCGCGATCCTGGCGAGCATGAGCATTCACCTGCACCTGCGCTTGCGCGACATCGACAACCTGACCCTGGCCAGCGCGAGCCGGCGGGTGATCAACTTCCTGCTCCAGGAACGCCACCCCGACACGGGCCAGATCGTCCTGCAAGTGTCCAAGCGCCTGGTCGCGTCGAAGCTGGGCATCCAGCCGGAAACCTTCTCGCGGATCCTGCATCGGCTGGTCGAGTGCGAGCTGATCGCGATGGAGCGGCGCAATATTCGCATTCTGGCGGATGAGGAGGCGTTGGCGGCGTTTCAGTAGGCGCTCTGACGTAATGGTCGTGGTCGCCACACGCTGGGGATCATGGATGATCGACTGCGCCCTTACTCCCGAGCCTGAAAGGCCCTGATCAAGGTGGCGGTGGACAATACGAGTCGCAGTGGATTATTCAATGAAGGCACAAACCCCAACTTATGCCGGTAGTAGTCGACGGCTGTCAGATCCTTCGCGTCCACCACGATGAACGCCACGCCGGACTGCCTGGACACTGCGTAAACACGGCGGAAGAAGTCGGACATCAATCGCTGACCGAGCCCCTTTCCCTGCATGCACTTGTCAACGGCCAAACGGCTTAAAAGAACGGCTGGCATCGGATAACGCGGCATCCTCCTTTTCTGCCCGTCGCTGAGTTCATCAAGTGACACAGACGCATTCGCCAAGGTGTAGTAGCCGCGCAGCACCTCGCCATCGGTGTAGACGAATGTTCGTGAGACATTGCGCTTTTCGTCCTGCCCGGCACGCTGGGAAATGTACACATTGAGAGCAGCGTGCGCTTCGCAATCAAATGCAGAACGATCAATCGACTTATCGAAGCCAAGATTCGAAGCCCTTAGCGCAGGTGAAGCAATGCGCGAAGCGCCTCTGTCGGTTCTGGAGGGTTATCCAGCAACCGGTAAGCAGTGCTGTAATCGAGCACTGTGGTGCCCTCGATGAAATCAACAGCCAGCTGCTCATGCATGACAGCTCGACCAGCCTGCGCTGCAGCGACTTCCTGGAGCTCTGACGTGACACGGTCGTGCTTGCTCTGGCCGGTTGTCGGCGGCTTCTGGCCAGGTGCATGCCGTTCAGGTTTCGGGGGAGTTTTCTTGTTCACGGTGCAGTCCTCTGCGTGCACGAACTCTACCACCAGATGCTCTTCCATGAGTACTGCACCCGGATGAACCGGACGCATTCCATAATTGTTCATTGCTCACCTCAGCGGTCATTGACGATGTTGATATCAGCGTCTTCAAGACCAGACCTTACGACCGAATCTGCAGGTGGCAAAGCTGATTCTTAGCGTTTTTAACACCCCTTCAGCAATTTCGGAAATGGACTACGTTGCCATTCATTCCGTCGCCAAAAGAGAACGTTTGACCCTTGACTCGTGCCCGCCCCTAATTGCGCACGATCAATTACAAAGCCTGTTCCCCCACACAAAATGGAAGAGCCCATCACCGGAGACTTCCCCAATGCCCCCTTCACCCTTGCCCCTGGTCTATTCCTGCTCGGGCTGTTCCAACGTGGCCCAGTTGGCCAACAACCTGGCGGTGCGCCTGGACCGCAGTGGCGTGGCGGAAATGTCCTGCATCGCCGGCCTTGGCGGGCATGTGGGGTCGCTGGTCAACAAGGCGCGCTCGGGGCGCCGGATCTACGCGCTGGACGGCTGCCCGCTGCAATGCGTGGAGAACTGCCTGAAACAGCATGGGCTGAATGCCGATGTGCACCTGATTCTCAGCCATTACGGTTTGCGCAAGCGTTATGGAGAAGACTGCACGCAGGAGCAAAGTGACCAGTTGTTCGAAGGCATCAAACAGCTGATTACCAGCGATGCCCGCCAGTACGAGCCCCGTAGCCAGGCTCAATGAAATCCCTCTGTGGGAACGGGCTTGCCCGCGATGGCGTGGTGTCAGGTACCGTTGATGTTGGCTGAGCAGGCCTCATCGCGGGCAAGCCCGCTCCCACAGTGGTTTGAATCGTTCACAAAATCTGTGATCGACCCCGGACCCTGTGGGAGCGGGCTTGCCCGCGATGGCGGTGGCATATTCGGCAGGGATGTCATCTGATACACCGCTATCGCGAGCAAGCTCGCTCTCATGGGTTACACGGTGAACCGTCCCACGAGTCCCTCGAGTTCATGGCCCAGGCGGGCCAGTTCGATGCTCGAGGCCGCCGTTTCTTCGCTGGCGCTGGCGGTCTGGTCGGAGATGTCGCGCACGTTGATCACGCTGCGGTTGATCTCTTCGGTGACAGCGCTTTGCTGTTCCGCAGCGGTGGCGATCTGCTGGTTCATGGCCTGGATGGTCGAAACCGTGCGCGTGATGTTTTCCAGCGAGTCGACGGCCAGTCGGGTGAATTCCACGCTGCTCTGGCTCATGCCAAGGCTGGTGTCCATGCTCAGGGAGACGGCCTCAGTACTGCTTTGTATGCCAACGATCAGGCTTTCGATTTCCTCGGTGGATTGCTGGGTGCGTCGGGCCAGGTTGCGCACTTCGTCGGCGACCACGGCAAAACCGCGTCCGGCCTCGCCGGCGCGGGCGGCCTCAATCGCGGCGTTCAGTGCCAGCAGGTTGGTCTGTTGCGCGACGGCCTTGATCACATCCAGCACGCCGCCAATCTTGTCGCTCTGGCCCTTGAGGTGCAGCACCGCCTTCGCCGAACCACCGACCTCCTCTGCCAGGCGCTCGATGCGTTCGATGGCCTCACCCACCACCTGCTCGCCCTGAGTGGCCTGCTGATCGGCGACGGTGGCAGCCCTGTAGGCTTCTTCGGCGTTGCGCGCCACATCCTGTACGGTCGCGTTCATCTGGTTCATGGCGGTGGCAACGTGGTCGGTTTCCATTTTCTGGCTGTTGACCCCGGCACTGGTCTGCTCGGTCACCGCTGAGAGTTGCTCGGCGGCGCTGGCCATCTGCACAACGCTGTGGCGAATCCCGCCGATCAACTCGCGCAGCGCCACGGTCATCTGCTGCAGACGGGTTTGCAATTGGCCCAGCTCGTCGCGTCGGTCAATCGCCACATCGTGGCTCAAGTCGCCCAGCGCCACCCGGGACATCGCGTCGAGGGTCTGTCGAAGGGGGTTGACGATCTGCCGGGTGATCGCCCAGGCCGTCAGCACACCGATGATCAACGCCAGTATTCCGAGCCCGATGAGCAGCGACTTGGCGAACGCCGAGTCGGCATCACGCTTGGCATTTTGTCCATCAATCAATTCCTGGGAAGTGATCAGCAACCGATCGCCCAACTGTATCAATCGATCATACAAAGGCTTGGTATCGATAGAAGGTTGACCCAGTTGCGACAAGATTTGTGTGTACTCTTTAACGGCGTCGACCTGCTCCGCCAGCAGCTTCTTGTCATTGGGCGTAACGAAATGGCCCTGAACACTTTGAAGATGCGCCGCCAATTGTTCCAGCACCTTGCGTATTGGCTGTAAGGCTTCAACTTGCGTGCTGTTGCCCGCGCGCATGCGTTCGATGCGCAACTCCCTGGTGTATTCCCCGACCTTGACGATGTCTTCGATCTTGCCGCCCCGCTCCGTCAACGTGCTCAGCGCATGCCAGCCGGCGATCACCAGCAGAAGTACCAGGCCCAACACAAGACCAAAACCCAGTGCCAATTTGGCACCCACGCGGATATTCCTCATCCATACGAACATATAAGCTCCAAGTGGTCATCGTATTGCCATTTGGAGGAGTTATCGGTCTGGCAGAGCCTTTCTTAAATAGACTTTGGTCGCTGACCATTACCCACTTTTACTTTCACTCAAAAACCTGCAGGCGCGAGCAGGCTCGCGCCCACAGCTTGATCGGTGTTCTTAGCAGATTACTGCGCAGCCAGGCCCTTGCCCGCCCGCTCCAGATTTCGCCACAACCACACGGGCAGGACCTCCGGATCGAGGCTGTCGATCAGGTTTTTCAGGGCCAACCCCAACTCGGTGTCACCTTCGATCACCAGCCTTCGGCGGAAAAACAGGGTGTCAGGGTCTTCCTGGCGGCTGGCCAACAGCAGAAATTCCCGCCAGTTGCCGCTGATGGTCACGTGCGCAGAGGCCTGCTCGGCGATGCGCAGGCCTTCGCGGTTGAGGGTCATGAACCAGGACAGGCCCAGGTCCGGGATGCGCAGGCATAACCAGCGCCCGCGCAGCATTTCGAACTCACCGTCGCGCAGTGGCTCGGCGAGGCAACGATTCAGGGCCTGTTGCAATGCCAGGCGCTGCACAACAAAGGGCACACGACGCACCAGCGGCAACAGCCGGTCGGCGCCTTTCAACAACCACTTTTTCCGGTTCAGCACAGGCCCACCTCCTCGACACGCAACATGCCGGCCTGGCCATGCCAGTAACCGTTACAGCCGTCGACGAACAGCGGCGGCGCCTCACCTGAACGCACGCGCTGATAGGCCGCAATGACCTCTGCCATGCCCTGGGCTCGCGGACTCAGGCGCAGCAGGTCGGCACCACAGGCCACCAGGCCGGGATAATCGGCAAGCAGGTTGGTGACCTCCGCCGACATGGTCTGGATCCCGTTGAGGGTGAACAGTGCCTGCCCTTCCTGGCTGGTCAGCGCCAGGCCGTCCGGGTAGTTGAGGCAACAGAACTGGCAGTCGTCCTTGGGCCGGTTTTCCGCCCGCGCGGTAAAGCAGCGCGCCGAATAGGCCAGCGGTAGATGACCATAGGCGAAGATCTCCACTTCCGGCACCGCATGCCCCAGTTCACGCACCTGCTCGATGACATCGCGGATCAGGATCGCCGAGCACTCCACCGGCGGCACCCAGCGGGTCATGCCGCTGTCGAGCATCTGCGCCAGCGAATGGCCGTTGTACAGATTGAGTGCCGGGCCACCCACGAACGGCAACTTGCGCTCGGCGAGGGACTGCACCGCGCTCATGTCGTTGGCTTCCACCAGCAACTGACCGTTGTCGCACAGGCGTCGCACGCTGGACAGCTCCGACGCTGCCTCGATCAGCGTCAGGCTGGACATCACCAGCTGCGCCTGGCTGCATTCCTGCAACTCGCGGCCCAATCCGAGCCACTGGTCGAGGGAAAACGCCCGGCGTTTCGAGCACACGGTCTCTCCCAGGTAAATCACATCCAGAGGCTGGCTCGACATCTCGGCGTAGAAGTTGCCGAGTTGTGTTTTATCCCAATAAAACAGAACCGGTCCAAGGCTGAGTTTCATGTTCTCCCCCTCATTGCCATGATCGATGATAAGCACCCAGGGTGGTCTGGCTGCCTTCGGACAGACCGGCCAGCACCTTGCGCCATTCCTCCTTGACCCGAAAACTGCTCGGCGCCCCGCGATGGGCATCCAGGGCGGCGCGCCAGACCCGGGTGACCTGCTCGACATACGCCGGGCTGCGTTGGCGGCCCTCGATTTTCACCGCTTCGACACCGATGGCCGTGAGCTCTGGGAGCAGGTCCAGGGTGTCGAGGCTGGTGGGTTCCTCCAGGGCATGGAAGCGTTTGCCCTCGACCAGGAAACGGCCCTTGCACAGCGTGGGATAACCGGCCGGTTCGTCAGGGGTGTAGCGGTCGATCAGCACTTCGCTGAGGCGCGCGCTCAAGCCATCGGCATCCTCGCTCCAGCGCACGGCCTTGGCCGGCGAGCAGACGCCGCACAGGTTCGGCGACTCGCCGGTGATGTAGGAAGACAGATGGCAACGCCCTTCCGCCATGATGCACAGGCTGCCGAAACCGAAGACCTCGATCGGCACCGTACTGCTCGCGGCGACCTGGCGCACCTGGGCCAGCGACAACACGCGCGGCAACACCGCGCGACGGATGTCGTAGCGCTGCGCATAGAACGCCAACGCCGTGGCATTGGTTGCCGAGCCCTGTACCGAGAGGTGCAAGGCCAGTTGCGGATGACGCTTGCTGGCGTAGTCGAGCACTCCGGGGTCGGCGGCAATCAACGCATCCACGCCGAAATCGGCGGCACGGTCCACCGCCCGCTGCCAGCGTTCCCAGCCTTTGGGCTGTGGGTAGGTGTTCACCGCGACGTAGATTTTTCGCTGATGCTGATGGATATGGGCGACGGCGGCGTCGAACTGTTTGTCGTCCATGTTCAGCCCCGCAAAATGCCGGGCGTTGGTGTCATCGCGAAAGCCGACGTACACGGCATCGGCGCCTTGGCGCACCGCCGCTTTCAGCGCAGGCAGGTTCCCTGCCGGGCAGACCAGTTGCATGGGTAATCCTCGTGAAAAAACGCCTTGCGGACCGTCGCCTGGTGCCTGTGGCGAGAGTGTCCGCAACCAACCTGAAAAGGCGCTGCCAGTCTAGCCAGACCGGCAGGAACGACCTTGACGGCAATCAATTGCCTTCACTGCGTCAGGCTGGCGAAAGGCAGGAACATCACGTTGTCGTGCTTGAGCACTTGGGTCTCGCGCTCGATCACCGCCAGGCCGTCGGCCCAGCAGGCAGCCATCAACATCGCCGAGCTTTGCTGAGGGTGCAGCGCCACGCTCAACCGGCCTTCGGCATCGGGTACAAGGCGTGCCCGCAGGTATTGCCGACGCTTGTTGCGCTGCGCCCACTCGAACCCGGCCGACACGGCCAATGGCACCGGCAACACCTCACTCACCCCTTGCGCCCGGAGCAGGAACGGCCGCACCACCACCAAAGCGGTAATCAGCGCCGCCGAAGGATTGCCCGGCATGCCGATCCAGGGTTTGCCGAGCACTTCGCCAAAGGCCAGCGGCTTGCCGGGCTGTATCGCCAACCGCCAGAAATCCACGCGGCCCGTTGCCTTGATCGCCTGCTTGAGATGATCTTCCTCGCCGACCGACACGCCGCCGGAACTCAGCAGCAGATCGCACCTTGAGGCGGCCCGGCTCAGGGTCTGGCGACTGATCGCCAGGTCATCGACCATGACCCCGTAGTCGTGCACCTCGACGCCCCAGCCGCTCAACAAGGCGGCGAGCAGGTAGCGGTTGCTGTTGTAGATCTGCCCCGGTTCCAGCGACTCGCCGGGCTCGCGCAGCTCGTTACCGCTGCTGAGCAGGCCGACCTGCAACGGCCGGTAGACCTCGACCCGCGCCACACCGGCGCCGGCCAGCAGCCCCAGTTCCTGAGCGCGCAGGCGTTTGCCCTTCGCGAGCAACAAGGCGCCGCGCCGGATCTCTTCGCCCTCCTTGCGCACGTGATCGCCCAGGTTCACCGGCGGGAACCACACGCCCTCGCCCTCGACCCGACAACGCTCCTGTGGCACCACCGTATCGGCGCCGACGGGCAGCGGCGCGCCGGTAAAAATCTGCGCCGCGTGCTGCGCGAGCAAGGCCGGGCCTGGCGGATCACCCGCCGCAATGCGCCCGCCCATCAGCAGGTAGCCGCCCTCCGGGGGCAGGTCCGAAGCCCTGAGGGCATAACCGTCCATGGCGCTGTTGTCCCAGGCCGGCAGGTGCACCGGGGACAGGATGTCCGCCGCCAGCACCCGGCCCATGGCTTGATCCAGCGCTATCATCTGCGCCAGTGGGGGCGGCGGCACCTGCTCCAGCAATCGGCCGATGGCCTCGTCCACCGGCATCAGGTGCCCGAGGTCACACACCCGCCCGCTCACGAGCGCGTCTCGCAAGCGTCGATCACCCGCTGCGACTGCGCTTTCAAATGCGGCGCGAAATTGCACGGGCCGGTGCGGCTGTCCAGCTGCTCAACGAGAATTTTGTTCCAGGCGGTGCGGCAGGCCCCCGGCGAACCGGGCACGCAACACACCAGCACGCCGTTGCTCATGCCGGCCAGAGCCCGGGATTGCAGACTGGACATGCCGATCTCTTCCAGCGACACCTGGCGGAACAGTTCGCCAAAACCTTCCACGTGTTTGTCCAACAGCGGCACGACCGCTTGCGGGGTGTTGTCGCGAGCGGTGAAGCCGGTGCCGCCCGTCATCAGGATGACTTGCACCTGGGGGTCGGCGATCCAGCGGGACACGGTGGCGCGGATCTGATAGATGTCGTCCTTGACCAGGTCGCGATCGATCAACCGGTGCCCGGCCGTTTGCAGCAGGTCGGCCAGGGTCTGTCCCGATGTGTCGGTGTCGAAGGTGCGCGTGTCGCTGATGGTCAACACCGCAATGTTCAGTGGTTCGAAAGTGCGTTGCGCCAGATGGGCCATGTTCAAGCCTCCCATGGAAAATGATGGGTCCAAGCCTGAACCGGATCGCTGGCCTGGCCTATTCCTCCAAGGAGGTACCTCGACCGGCGACCGCACGTTCAGGGTGCCAGCCGGCTGCGACGCCAGAGGCCGTCGTGCAGGCGATAATCGACGCGGTCATGCAGGCGATCGGCGCGCCCCTGCCAGAACTCCAGGCGCTCGGGGTGCAGGCAATAACCGCCCCAGTGTTCGGGACGCACGACCGGCTCGTCGACAAAACGCTTGGTGGTTTCGGCCAGCAGTTGGTCCAGCGCGGCACGGCTGGCCAGCGGACGGCTCTGCGGTGACGCCCAGGCCCCCAGGCGACTGGCCACCGAGCGGCTGTCGAAGTAGGCATCCGACAACGCCGGGTCGAGCTGCGCAACCTGGCCCTCGATGCGCACCTGGCGCTCCAGCCCCGGCCAGAAAAAGGTCATGGCAGCATGGGGGTTCGCGGCCAGTTGCCGGCCCTTGTCGCTCTGGTAATTGCCGAAAAAGGTAAAGCCCTGGTCGCTCATCCCCTTGAGCAACAGCACCCGGCAATGCGGTCGGCCTTGAGGGTCGACGGTGGCCAGCATCATGCTGTTGGCCTCCACCGGTGCCTGCTCGGTTTCACGGGCCTGTCGCAGCCACTGGCGGAACATCGCCAGCGGGTCGTCCAGCGCCTGTTCGTCCTGCAAGCCAAACAGGGTGTAGTTACGGCGCATTTGCGCCAGGGAAAGCGTCATGGCGAGGTTCTCCGGTGGTTTTCTGCCCAGTGTGCGAGCTACCGGGCCAGACCACCTTGATCGCCATCAATCGCGCCGCGCTTACTTGAGCCCCAAGCGCCGGGCCAGCTTGTGCAGGTTGCTCGCATCGACCGCCAGCATCCGTGCGGCGCGGGCCCAGTTGTCATCGGCCAGGCGCAGGGAATGCAGGATTTTCTGTCGCTGGCAGTCGTCCACCGCGTCGCTCAAGGCCTGGAACGGCACGTCGTTCGCCACGCCCTGCGGCTGCTCGGCGACCACGCCCTGGGTGCCCGTCGCACTGTCCAGATCGAGCACCTGGGGCTCCAGCGTGATGATCAACGCGCGACTGGTGCCACGACTGAGTTCCTTCAAGGCGGCGCGGCTGATGACGTGCTCCAGCTCGCGCACGTTACCCGGCCAGCTGTACGCCAGCAGCGCCCGTTCGGCCGCCGGTGACAGACGCAAGCCGCGCAGACCCAGGCGTGCCCGGTTGAGTTCGAGGAAATGCCCGGCCAGCATCAATACGTCGTTGCCACGTTCGCGCAAGGCCGGGATCGGCACCGGGTAGACCGAGAGGCGATGGTACAGGTCGGCGCGAAACAGGCCGTCGCGGATGCTGTCGGGCAAGTGGCGGTTGGTTGCGGCGATGATGCGCACGTCGACATGCAGCGGCTTGTCCGCGCCCAGGCGCTGGATCTCGCCGTTCTGCAAGGTGCGCAGCAATTTCGCCTGCACACTCAACGGCAACTCCCCGACTTCATCGAGAAACAGCGTACCGCCGTTGGCGGCGTCGAAGCGGCCGGCGCGGTCAGCAGTGGCGCCGGAAAAGGCGCCTTTGACATGGCCGAACAATTCACTCTCGGCCAGGGACTCGGGCAACGCCGCGCAGTTGACCTGGATCAGCGGCTCGTCGCTGCGCCGCGACATACGATGCAGGCGCCGGGCGAACAACTCCTTGCCAACGCCGGTCTCACCCAGCAACAGCACCGGCAGGTCAGAGTCGGCCAACACATCCAGCTCGTTGAGCAAATGATGCACCACGTCACTCTGGCCGATGATCTCGCCCTCTTCGACGGGCATCTGCAAATCCTGGGGGTCGCTGCGCGAGAGGCGCAGGCTGCGGTTTTCCTGCTCCAGGCGCGTGACGCGTACCGCCGCTTCGATCTGCAGGGTGCAGCGCTTGAGCTCATCCCGTGCACGGCTGTCGAACGTCCCGGGATGCAGCGCGTCAAGGGTGATCGCGCCCCAGATCCGCCCCTCCACGTACAGGCTCACGCCCATGCAGTCATGCACCGACAGCGACTCGCCGACCTGATGATCGACCAGGCCATCATAAGGGTCCGGCAAGCGACTGTCGGGCTCGAACCAGGTCGGCTCGCGTGACGCCATGATCGCGGCCAGGCGTGGATGTTGCGCGATGATGAACCGCCGCCCCAACGCTTCATGGGCCAGTCCCACGGTGGCCACCGGTCGCAGGCTGTCCTCATCCAGACGCAGCAGGCCCACGGCACCACTGTTGAAATATTCGCGCAAGGTCTGCACCAGACGCTGCAACCGCACAGCATTGGGCAACTCGACAATCAGGTCAGCCGCCAGGCTTTCACGCAACATGGTAGTCATCACCCTCTACGGTGGTATTGACCCTGGATCATCAGGGTGCATACCACCACGCCAAAAAAAATAATCCATAGTTATCAATCAATTAACTATGGCACGCCGAATGCAATAAACCTGGGGAACCGTTTGAAATCGCAACAAGGAACCCCTGATGAGCCTGAATCTGCTGGAACAAAGCCTTGGCCAACTGGCCTGCGACATTCCCGGTGCCACCCGGATCTTTCACACCTTCAAGCTGGACTTCTGCTGCGGTGGCCACAAAAGCCTGCGCGATGCGGCGTTGAGCAAAGAGCTCGACCCGGTGGTGATCGCCGAAGCCCTGCACATCCTGCAAGACGCCGGCGAAACCCAGCAGGACTGGCGCCATGAACCGACCGAAGAACTGATCGCCCACCTGCTGACCCGCTACCACGCCCGCCACCGCGAACAACTGCCGGAACTGATCCGCCTGGCGCGCCGCGTGGAGCATGTCCATGGCGCGCGCCCTACCTGCCCCAACGGCCTGGCCGACCTGCTGAACGATCTGCAACAGGAACTCGAAAGCCACATGCTCAAGGAAGAACAGGTGCTCTTCCCGATGCTGCAACAAGGCTTCGGCCCCCAGGCTGCGCCGCCGATCCAGGTCATGCGTTTCGAACACGATCAACACGGCGAATCGCTGGAAAAACTGCTCGCCCTGACCAACAACATCACGCCGCCGGCCGATGCCTGTAATACCTGGCGCGCCCTGTATCGCGGCCTGCTGGAATTCCGTGATGACCTGATGCAGCACATCCATCTGGAAAACAACGTCCTGTTCATCAACGCCCTCAACCCACGCTGATCCATCCAACCCTGCAGCCCGCGTCAGCCACCCGGCCGTCGCGGGCTTTTTCATTCAACCGTGCCAATAGAACATCGCTTTGGCGAGCATCACGATCAACACCATGTGCCCGAGGATGCTGCGGCGAATCCAGGTGGCGCGGGCATCGCTCAGGCGGCCCCTGGCTAGCCAGAAAGCCAGCAAAAAGTAGTGGCCGATGATGCTCAGCGCCAACAGGATCTTCAGGCTCAACAGCGTGCCGAACTGGCTGGCGAACGGCTGACTCAGCGCGCTCCGGTACTGCCAGGCCATGCCGATGCCGGCGCCATACAAAAGCAACACCACGCCATGCAGCACCTTGCGCGAGCGCGCGGCAATCGCCCGGTCCGCACTCGCCGCGCCCACCACCTGCAAACGGGCCTGATGCCAGATCAGCACCTCGAAAAACAACGTCCCGATGAAGGCGATGGCCGCCAGCAGGTGTGTCACCAACAGAAAGGGGTACATCGGCATTTACCTCCCCGGGGCTTAACCCGGATGTCCGTCAACCCGGGCACGCAGCAGCATCGGCGCATACCGCCAGGTGTACAGCGCAAACGCCAGCGCCCAGCAGGTGCCCGCGAGCCACAACGCCGGCAACGGGAACAGCGGGACCAGGGCGACGCGGCTCAGGCAACCGAGGTTGAGCAGAATGAACGCCAGGGTCATGCCGCGAGGCGGCTCCAACGGACGCCCGGTGTGGCCAAGGCTGACCCGGGCGATCATCGCCAGGACCAGGCCACCCATCGCACCGATCGTCAGGCAATGCACGGCCAGGCTCGGGTTGATGGGCGCGCCGAAGTGCCACAGCGCCATGCCGAGGCAAGCGATGGCCAACCAACCATAGGCCAGGTGCAGCGACCACAACAGCGGCACCCGCCACAAGCCCCGGTCATGCCAGCGAACCAGACGGATCAGATGCCCGACGCCCAGCACCGCGAACAGCAAACCCACCCAGACATTGGCGTACAGCGCAGGGCCGACGGCGTACAGCACGGCCACCAGCGGCGAGCCGATCAGCAGCAGCCAATCCAGCCAGGCCCACGGCACCACGGCGTCCTTGCGCCCCAGGCCGCGCTGGGTGAAGAACGGAATGACCCGCCCACCGATCAGGCCCATCATGGCTGCCACCAGCCAGAGGCCGGCCAGCACACCCTGACGCTGCCAGCCTTCATGACCGGCGAGCAGCCCGTACAACGACAAGCCATCGGCCACGGCCAGCAACAACAGGACCACCACAATCGGGTAGTTGCGCTTCTGCCGCACCTTCCACAACGTGAATCCCATGACCGCGGCCACCGCCAGCGGGAACGCCAGCTCCAGGACCGCCAGCACCGCCCAGGGTGCATTCGCCAGCCAGGCCACCCGCGCCAGCAACCACACCACCGCCAGCACGGCCAACGGCTGGCCGCTGATGCCGGGACGACTGGTCCAGGTCTGTACGGCGGTCAGCAGGAAACCGGCGATGATCGCCAGCCCGAACCCGAACAGCAATTCATGTCGATGCCAGCCCAGCCACCCCCCAGCAGGCTGCCAACTGGCGATCGAACCGCTGAAGGCGGCCAGCCACAGCGGGATCGCCAACAGCGCCACCAGGCAGCCGGCGAGAAAAAAGGGTCGAAACGCCAGCCGCAAAAGCGGGGGAATCGCCAGCGCCTTACTTCGCTCAAGAACTTGCATGAAGCCACTCCTCTGCTCTACCCGGCGCCTGTCTCCAGCACCGGGTCAGTCCGGGTGCAATCATCGGGGATTAATAATCAAACGCCTTTGTCGCAAATCAAGAGTGCAAGGGTTGTGCCCACTGCCAAGGCCAGGCGGGCGCGGGCGCTCTCGTCATCCTTGAGTCAATCGGACAAGGTCAAAATGACAACTTGCGGTGATTTTGACCCAATCAATCCCGGGTGTTTTTGACCCTGGTCAATGTAGAGCCCCGCGAATACGGGAAAATCAGGCATGGCCCGCGTCTTGCTCAGCATGGGCAAACCTTTACCGTTGATTGCCCGGAGTCCTCATGAAAAAGATCGTTCAGCCATTGGGTTGGTTTGTGGTGTTGAGCTCGGTCCTTGCGCTGGCCAGCGGCCTCTCGCTGGGCCTCGTCTAAGCGGATCGCCAGCCCTCTTCTCAATTTTCAGGATGAACTTCCATGGTGCTTCATCGCGTCCACCACCAGATTCTGCGCAGTCATCATTTGTTCGAACCGCTGAACGACGAACAAATGAATGAACTCATGGCGACCAGCCAGTTGCTGAGCATCGACAAGGGCGAGCCGCTGTTCCGCCAGGGCGAGCCGGCAGACTCGTTCTACTTCGTGATTGCCGGCGCGGTGAAGATCTACCGGCTGACGCCCGATGGCCAGGAGAAGGTGTTCGAGGTCCTTGGCGACCGGCAGACCTTCGCCGAAGCGATGATGCTGATGGACACACCCAACTACGTGGCGTCGGCGGAAGCCGTCTGCCCTACCCAGCTCTACCGTTTGTCCAACAGCACCTACATGCGCCTGCTGCAAAGCAACAGCCGGCTGACCTTTGCCCTGCTGGGCAAACTGTGCGTTCGCCTGCACCAGCGGGTCAACGAAATCGAAACCCTGTCGCTGAAAAACGCCACCCACCGGGTGGTGCGGTATCTGCTGACGCAACTGGTGCGCCAGCAGACCGATCAATTCGAATTGCCGATGGCCAAGCAACTGATCGCCGGCCACCTGTCGATCCAGCCGGAAACCTTTTCGCGGATCATTCGCCGCTTGATCGATGAACAGATCATCACTCAGGACGGTCGGCAGATCGCCATTCTCGACCGTCTGCGCCTGGAACAATTCGAATGAGCGACCTGCCCGTCTGCCTGTATTGCCAACACGCCAATCCGGCGCATGAAGTCGAGTGTCGCGAGTGCGGCATGCCGTTGCCGGCGTTGGCCGCCGGTGCCGGGGAGCGTCGGCAGCGCCGGTTCATGTGGTTCTGTGTCGGCCTGACGGTGTTTTGCGTGGTGATGTTTTTCTGGCTGCCGCGGAGCATCAGCTGATCCTCCCAACACAACACTAAACCTTGTGGGAGCGGTGTCTGCCGAATCACCGCTGAGTCAATTGCCGATACAACTGCGGCAGGCGCAGCGGCAGTTGTTCGGGCTGGCGGATCAGGGTGTAGCCGTTGGCGCCGAACATGTACGGCAGGTAGTCCTCGGCCTCCTGGTCGATGGTGATGCAAAACGGCGTCAAGCCCTGGCGGCGGGCCTGCATGACGGCCTCACGGGTGTCTTCCACACCATAGCGCCCTTCATACAGATCCAGGTCGTTGGGTTTGCCATCGGTGACCAGCAGCAAAAGTTTACTGCGCCGTTTGCTCTGCCCCAGCAGGTGCGTGGCGTGGCGAATGGCGGCGCCCATGCGTGTGTAGTAACCGGGCTTGAGCCCCTGGATACGCCCACGGGTGGTGTCGTCATAACGCTGGCTGAAGGACTTGAGTTCCTGCATGCGCACCTGCTGGCGACGCAGGGACGAAAACCCGTACAAGGCAAAGTCATCAC
Source organism: Pseudomonas fluorescens (assembly GCF_041354075.1). GTDB lineage: Bacteria > Pseudomonadota > Gammaproteobacteria > Pseudomonadales > Pseudomonadaceae > Aquipseudomonas > Aquipseudomonas fluorescens_CE. Next base: position 73,020 of record NZ_JARZGC010000013.1, read on the forward strand.
CCAACCCTGACAACGTCTCGCCAAACAGCATCAGACTGTCGCGCACGACATCGATGACCCGATGCTCATCATTCAGGTGGGCGTCGGTGGACATCGACACATCGGCCAGCAACAGGCACGCCAGGTCGCGGCGGGTCTGGCGTTGTTCCATGAACAGGCCCCGCTCGACACACTGCCCGTGCGCGCGCTCGACATGGAAGTCCAGCCAGGCCTGCATATCCAGTTCCGAGCCCTGGGCTTGCTGACGCAACCATTGCCGATCGTTGCGCAGGTGCTCGAACTGGCGCCGCAGACGATGAGCCGAGGCCTTGAGCCGTTGCGGCAGCGGCTGCGCTTCACAGTCACGGGGCACCATCATTTGCAGGTTGACGAAGCTCTCCTGCAATTGCTGCTTGCGGAAGTCCCACTCCGGCAACTTGATGCCCTCGCCCAGGGGAACGTCGTCGACATCCGCCGGCGGCAGATCCAGGTGCAACTTCAGGCCGCCGCCCTTGCGCAGGCGGGTGCGCGAGAGGGTCAATTCATCCAGATCGTCGGCGACCTTCGAAGCGTCCTCGTCTTCGCTGTCGTCCTCCCAACGATCCAGGTCCACGTGTTCGCTCCAGCTGAACAGGTTCTCCAGGCGCACCACCAGGAATCCACCGTCGCGGGTGCTGTCATCGATTCGCTTGGCGCGCTTGCGCCCGCTTTTCTGTTCGCCGGGTGCGGTGGCGAGCGACTCTTCGGATTCCTCGCCCAGGTCCGCTGCCTGCGGGCTGGCAAGATGCTGCGGCGGGTACAGCCACAGCGGCAGTGGCCAGGCCGCCCGTTCGCTGCGCGGGAAATGCTCGACACTGCCCGGCTCGCGCAGCGCCTGGCACAACGCACGCTCCAATGCCGCTTCGCTGCGGTTCAGCGAGGCGGGATCGGGGCGCAGTTGCAGGTGCGCATCGACCAGGCGTTTGTAGCGCGCGCGCAGCGGCGCAAAGCGCTGCAACAACTGCTGCGTCCAGCGCTGATTGTCGCGCCCCCAATGGCGCATTGGCCCGGCCTGCGCCGCCAGCAAGGCCAGCCAGCGATACAGCTCTTCGTTCAGGGCGGCCTCGGGAAACACCGCCAGGCTCGACGGCAGGCGCAACGTCGCGTCATCGCACCAGGCCAACGGCACCTGTTTGCAGGTGCCGGCGATCTGCTGCAGGACGTTGCGCCGCAGCAGCAGATCGCGGTCACTGGCGGCTTCAACGCCCATGCCACTGGCGCCGCCCATGGCGCGGAACAACAGTGCCAGCGCGCGTTGCTGGCTGGCGAACTCGACGCGCGCCTCGGGAAAATCCGGGCTGGCACGCCGGGTGATGAAGCGGTGCCAGACACTGCCGACCCACTCTTCCAGTTCGACGGTAAAGGCCATTTGTCTGCCCTTTGCAAAACCAAAAAAACGGCCCGCTGTATCAGCCGGGCCGACCTTTTTCTAACCGTGACACCGGCTCATGAAGGCACTACCGGTGCCGGGGCGCGCAACGCGGCGCGACCGCGCTGCCTGAAGCTGAACAGGTAGCAGACCAGCCCGGCCAGAAAGCCGACACCCGAACCCAGACGGGCCCAGAACAGCACTTGCAGATGATCGACCGTGGCCATGAACGGCATGGCCAGACCGTCGGCCTGCCAGCGTTGCAGGTAGACCTGAACGGCACCGGCAGCGGTGAGGAACAGGGTGATCGCCACCATCGACAGGGTCATCAGCCAGAAGCCCCAGATTTCCAGCGTCTGCGAACGCTCGTCACCGGCTTCACCCAGGCCGCGCAAGCGTGGCATGGCGTAGCTGATCAGCGTCATGACGATCATTGCGTAGGCACCGTAGAACGCCAGGTGACCGTGCGCCGCCGTCAGTTGCGTACCGTGGGTGTAATAGTTGACCGGAGCCAGGGTGTGCAGGAAACCCCAGACGCCCGCCCCGAAGAACGCGGTGACCGTGGTGCCCTTGGCCCACAGGGTGGCCGCACGATTGGGGTGTTGCCGACGACGCTTCTTCACCATGCTGAAGGCGAACATCACCATGGCCAGGAACGGCAGCGGTTCCATCGCGGAGAAGATCGAGCCGACCCACAGCCAGACTTCAGGCGCACCGATCCAGAAGAAGTGGTGACCGGTACCGATGATCCCGGTAATCAGCGCCATGGCGATGATCACGTACAGCCACTTCTCCACCACTTCACGGTCAACGCCGGTGATCTTGATCAGTACGAAGGCGAGCATCGAACCCATGATCAGTTCCCAGACGCCTTCCACCCACAGATGCACCACCCACCACCAGTAGAACTTGTCGCGGGCCAGGTTTTCAGGGTTGTAGAAGGAGAACAGGAAGAATACCGCGAGGCCGATCAACCCGGTCATCATGACCATGCTGACGGTGGTCTTGCGACCTTTGAGCAGGGTCATGCCGATGTTGTAGAGGAAGCCCAGGCAGACGACCACGATCCCCATCTTGGTGATGGTCGGCTGCTCCAGGAACTCGCGCCCCATGGTCGGCAGCAACTCGTTATGGGTCAGCCGGGCCAGGCCCGCGTAGGGCACCAGCAGGTAACCGAGGATCGTCAGCACACCCGCTGCGGCGAACACCCAGAACAGCAGGATCGCCAGCTTGGGGCTGTGCAGCTCGCGGTCGGCCTCTTCCGGAATCAGGTAGTAGGCCGCGCCCATGAAGCCGAACAGCAGCCACACGATCAGCAGGTTGGTGTGGACCATCCTGGCCACGTTGAACGGGATGACCGGGAACAGGAAGTCGCCGATCACGTATTGCAGGCCCATGATCAAGCCGAACAGTACCTGGCCGAGAAACAGCATCAGGGCGAACACGAAGTACGGTTTGGCCACGGCTTGCGAGGCGAATTTCAGATGCGGATTGGCAATGCTCATCTCTCAACCCTCCTTGTTTGGCGGCCAGTTGTTGGTGTTGATCTTCGAGCTCCACTTGAGGAACTCGGACAGGTCGTTGACCTCCTGCTCCTTCAGGTTGAACTGAGGCATCGCTCGCCGACCGGGTACGCCCAACGGCTGCATTTTCATCCACGCCTGGAGGAACGGCTTGAAGCCCTCCTCGCCGCCGCGACGCTGGAACACGTTGCCCAGCTCGGGCGCAAAGTAGGCGCCCTCGCCCAGCAGCGTATGGCAGCCGATGCAGTTGTTTTGCTCCCAGACGGTCTTGCCGCGTATCACTGATTCGGTCAATTGCTCGACATTGCTGCGTTCTGGAAAGGTCTGCTCTGTGTGGTAGGTCAAGGCCAGGAATATCAGGAAGAAGAACACGCTTCCCCCGAAGTAGATATTCCTGGCCATGCCCTTGGTGAAGGTCTCTGACATGGTCGCTTCCTCATTGCTTGGCCCGTCCATGATAGGAAGCCGAGGGTCAAAACCTGCTTGATGGCAATCAAGAAAATCAGATGGTTTTAGTAGGAGATGGGCAGCCGCAAGCGTTGAGTTGCAAGCTTCAAGCTAGAAGTGTCAGGGCGACCACGGCGGCCAGGATCAGCGCCCAGGCGAGCATCAACCGGCGCCACAGGCGCGGCGCCCGACGCAATTCCATGAAGCCTTCGGTGATCAGCCAGGCCTTGGCCACCGCGAGCAAGAGGATGGCGATCGACAGCCACGCCGTTGCACCGGAATGTGCGAGCACGACCGTGCACACGCTCAACGTCGCCAGCGCAGCCCAGCAGATCCACAGCCATCGGGAAGCCGACATAAACCCTCGCCTCAGTTCAGTACATAGACCAGCGGAAACAGCACCACCCAGATCAGGTCGACCATGTGCCAGTACAGCACGCCGGATTCGAACCCGCTGCGATTGCCCACCTTGTACAGGCCACGACGGCAGCGCCAGGCCAGCCATCCGAGGATGCACATGCCCAGCAGCACGTGGACAAAATGAAACCCGGTGAGAATCCAGTAGAGGGTGAAGAAGGTGTTGTGCTCCATGCCCAGCCCGGTGGCCAGCAAATGCCGGTACTCGGTGAGTTTCAACACGACATAGACACTGGCGGCCAGCAGCGCCGCCAGCAGGAACACCGCGCCGCGACGGGGCTGCGAGTGCCGGACCTGCTCCTGCGCCAGCGCGGCAAACAGGCCGGCGGTGAGCAGGCTGAGGGTCATCGCCAGCCCGGTGGAAGCGTCCAGCAAGGCGCGACTGTCGGCGAACAGTTGCGGCTTGATCGCCTGGGTCACGGCGAACGCCAGGATCAACAAGGCGAACACCGACAGCTCGGCAAGTATGAAAAACCACATCGCCAGGTCGCCCGGCAGATGGTCGGGCGACCCGGGGGTCGAATCAACCGAAGTGGACATCGACCACACCCATCAGCGCCGCGACGGTCAGCGGATCATCGCTCAAGGGTTCGGCGAGGCAGGCCAGGCAGGCTTCGCGCGGGCTCATGCCGGAACCGATCATGCGCGCGGTGAAGATCAGCAAGCGGGTCGAGGCGACTTCTTCCAGGTCGTGCTGGTCGAGCCGGCGCAACGCCTGCCCGAGCTTGACCACCTGGGCTGCCAGCGCGCTGTCCACCTGCGCCTCGCGGGCGACGATGCGCTCTTCCTCGGCCGCTGGCGGGTAGTCGAAGCGCATCGCCACGAAGCGCTGGCGAGTGCTGGGCTTCATGCCCTTGAGCAGGTTCTGGTAACCCGGGTTGTACGACACCACCAGCATGAACGACGGCGGTGCCTTGAGCACTTCACCGGTGCGTTCGAGGAACAGCTCGCGACGATCATCGGCCAGCGGGTGCAACACCACCGCCGTGTCCTGGCGCGCCTCGACCACTTCGTCGAGGTAGCAGATGCCGCCTTCGCGCACCGCACGGGTCAAGGGCCCGTCCTGCCACCAGGTGCCCTGGGCGCCGATCAGGTGACGACCGATCAGGTCGGCCGCACTCAGGTCGTCATGGCAGGCCACGGTGTACAGCGGCAGGTTCAAGCGATGCGCCATGTGCTGGACGAAGCGGGTCTTGCCACTCCCCGTGGGACCTTTGATCAGCACCGGCATGCAGTGATGCCAGGCCTGTTCGAACAGCGCCTGCTCGTTGTTGAGTGGCTGGTAGAAGGGTTCGGTGTGGCTTGCGCGTGACGGGGTGGGGTCCATGAAACACCTGATTCGACAACGGATTCGAGGCACACGCTACGAGCCCCTGCGACAACTTGGCAAGCGCCACGGCCGGCAAACTTGATCACCGTCAAGCAGCCTTTGAGGTGCTCCGGCATAGCCTTGCAGCGCACTAAGAACCTGCGTCCTGTGCTGTCGTCTGGGCACATACAAGAGGTCCAGCCTGAGGAGAAATGGAATGCTGATCAGTAATAGAAAAACGTTAGCTGTGACTGCCGCCACACTGTTTTCAACACTCGCCATGAGCCACGCCGTCGGGGCCGGCGAAGCCGCTCCCGCTGTGGCGAAAGCGGCCCTGGTGACCAGCGCCGGCGCGCCGGACATGAGCCAGGCCGAGTTCGACTCATCCAAGGAAATCTACTTCCAGCGCTGCGCCGGTTGCCACGGCGTGCTGCGCAAGGGTGCCACCGGCAAGCCACTGACGCCGGACATTACCCAATCCCGCGGCCAGGCGTACCTGGAAGCCCTGATCACCTACGGCTCGCCGGGGGGCATGCCGAACTGGGGCACCTCCAATGCGCTGACCAAGGAGCAGATCACCTCCATGGCCAAGTTTGTCCAGCACACGCCGCCGACGCCGCCGGAATGGGGCATGGCCGAGACACTGAAGACCTGGAAAGTGCTGGTCAAGCCCGAAGACCGGCCGAAGAAGCAGTTGAGCAAACTCAACCTGCCCAACCTGTTCTCGGTGACCTTGCGCGACGACGGCAAGATCGCCCTGATCGACGGTGACAGCAAGAAAATCGTCAAGCTGATCGAGACCGGGTATGCGGTGCACATCTCGCGGATTTCCGCATCCGGTCGCTACCTGCTGGTGATTGGCCGCGACGCCCGCATCGACATGATCGACCTGTGGCCGGAGGAGCCGACCAAGGTCGCGGAAGTCAAGGTGGGCATCGAAGCACGTTCGGTGGAGACCTCCAAGTTCAAGGGCTACGAGGACAAGTACACCATCGCCGGTTCCTACTGGCCGCCGCAGTTCACCATCATGGACGGCGAAACCCTGGAGCCGAAACAGATCGTCTCGACCCGCGGCATGACCGTCGACAAGCAGGAATATCACCCCGAGCCTCGCGTCGCGGCGATCATCGCGTCCCACGAATGGCCCGAGTTCATCGTCAACGTCAAGGAAACCGGCAAGGTCATGCTGGTCAATTACGAAGACATCAAGAACCTCAACATCACCTACATCGACGCCGCGCCGTTCCTGCATGACGGTGGCTGGGACAGCTCCCATCGCTACTTCATGACCGCCGCAAACAACTCCAACAAGGTCGCCGTGATCGACTCCAAGGATCGCAAGCTGACCTCGCTGGTGGACGTGGGCAAGATCCCGCACCCGGGCCGTGGCGCCAACTTCGATCACCCGACCTACGGACCGGTGTGGGCCACCAGCCACCTGGGTGACGAAGGCATCTCGCTGATCGGCACCGACCCGGTCAAACACCCGCAATACGCCTGGAAACAGGTGGCCTCGATCAAGGGTCAGGGCGGTGGTTCGCTGTTCATCAAGACCCACCCCAACTCCCGTCACCTGTACGTCGACACCACCCTCAACCCGGACGCCAAGATCAGTCAGTCGGTGGCGGTGTTCAACATCGACAAGCTCGACGCCGGCTTCACCGTGCTGCCGATTGCCGAATGGTCGGGCATCAAGGAAGGCGCAATGCGCGTCGTCCAACCGGAATACAACAAGGCCGGCGACGAGGTCTGGTTCTCGGTGTGGAGTGGTCAGTCGGACGAATCGGCACTGGTGGTGATCGACGACAAAACGCTGAAGCTCAAGTCGGTGATCAAGGACAAGCGCCTGATCACACCGACCGGCAAGTTCAACGTTTACAACACCCAACACGACATCTATTGAGCTTCATCAATACAAGGAAACACCATGAAAAATACTCTGTTTTCACTGCTCGCCCTGACCGCCGCACTCGCCGTGCAACCGGCCATGGCCGACGACGGACCGACCCTGTTCAAGAGCAAGCCGTGCGCGGCCTGCCATTCGATCGACAGCAAACTGGTCGGTCCGGCGCTCAAGGACGTCGCGGCGAAAAATGCCGGTGTCGCCGGCGCTGCGGACACCCTGGCCAAGCACATCAAGAACGGTACGCAAGGCAACTGGGGGGCGATGCCAATGCCCGCCAACCCGGTGACCGATGAAGAAGCCAAAACCCTGGCGAACTGGGTACTGAGTCTCAAATAACCAATGGGAGGGCGTCATGAACATCTACCGACACATCGTCGTCCTGGCGGCCCTCCTGCTCTTCTGCGCCACTTCGCTGGCCTCGCCTGACGCTTCGCGCCAGGCCCAACTTGAACACCTGCTGGTCCAGGATTGCGGTGCCTGCCATGGCCTGCACATGACCGGCGGGCTCGGACCGGAGCTGACACGCTCGGCACTGGCCGGCAAATCCAGGGACAGCCTGATTGCCACCGTTACCTTCGGCCGGCCCGGCACCGCCATGCCCGGCTGGGCCCCGTTGCTCGGCGCCGATGACATCGGCTGGCTGGTCGACCTCCTACTCCAGGGATACCCCTCTATATGATCCGAACCTTCCTGCTGTCGGCTGCCGCCGGCCTGCTGCTGTCCGGCTGTGCGCAGCCACCGCTGCGTGGCACCGGCGATCTCGGTGTGGTGGTCGAGCGCGCCACCGGCAGCGTGCAGATCATCGAAAGCGACACCCATACCTCGCTGGCCCGACTCGAAGGCCTGGGCGACCTGTCCCATGCCTCGGTGGTGTACTCGCGTGACCAGCGTTATGCCTATGTGTTCGGTCGCGACGGCGGTCTGAGCAAGATCGACCTGCTGACCCGGCGCATCGACAAACGTGTCATCCAGGGCGGCAACGCCATTGGCGGCGCCATCAGCCAGGACGGCAAATTGATCGCCGTGTCCAATTACGTGCCGGGCGGGGTCAAGGTGTTCGATGCCCGCACCCTGGAACAGATGGCAGACATTCCGGCCACGCCGTTGGGCGATGGCAGCAAACGCTCCCGGACCGTCGGCCTGGTGGACGCGCCCGGGCAGCGTTTCGTGTTCAGCCTGTTCGACACGGGCGAGATCTGGGTGGCTGATTTCAGCCAGGGCACCACGCCGCAGATCAGTCGTTACACCGGCATTGGCCAACAGCCCTATGACGCGCTGATCACCCCGGACGGCCGCTATTACATGGCCGGGCTGTTCGGTGAAGACGGCATGGCCCAGCTCGACCTCTGGCACCCCGAACGCGGCGTGCAACGCGTGCTCGGCGACTACGGGCGCGGCCAGGCGAAGCTGCCGGTCTACAAGATGCCGCACCTGGAAGGCTGGGCGGTCGCCGACAACCAGGCATTCGTGCCGGCGGTCGGGCGCCACCAGGTGCTGGTGATGGATGCGCGCACCTGGAAACAGACCGCCGCCATTGCCGTCGCCGGCCAACCGGTATTCGTGACTTCGCGCCCGGACGGTCGGCAGCTGTGGGTCAACTTCGCCTATCCGGACAACGACCGGGTCCAGGTCATCGACACCGAAACCCACGCCGTGGTCGCCGACCTGCGCCCAGGACCTGCGGTGTTGCACATGGAGTTCACCGCGCGGGGCGATCAGTTGTGGCTGTCGCTGCGCGATGGCGATCAGGTGCAGGTGTGGAACCCCTACAGCCTCACACCCATCAGCACCCTCCCCGCCGCCGCGCCGAGCGGCATTTTCTTCAGCAGCCGTGCACAAAAGATGGGTTATTGACATGGACCTCGACCTGCTCAGCCGTCAACTGATCGACCGCTTCCAGCATGGCATGCCGCTGTGCGCCGAACCCTATCGAGAGATGGCCCAGGTGCTGGGCTGCAGCGAAGCGCAGGTGATGGCTTGCCTGCAACGCCTGGAACTGGCCGGGGCCCTGTCGCGCATCGGCCCGGTGTTCGAACACAGCCGCGCCGGCGCCAGTACCCTCGCCGCCCTTGCCGTGCCCGCCGAACGCCTGCACCAGGTCGCCGAACGCGTCAATCAGTACCCCGAGGTCAATCACAACTACGCACGCGAACATCACTACAACCTGTGGTTCGTCTTGACCGGCCCCAACCGTCAGCACATCGAGCGCGTGCTCGAGGAACTGGAGCACGATACCGGCCTCACGCCGCTGGACCTGCCGATGCTCACCGCCTACCGCATCGACCTCGGTTTTGCCCTGGGAGACAGCCCATGCAAGCGGGTTTGACCCCTCGGCAGGCAACCGCCCTGCGTCGTCACCTGGAGGCTGGCTTGCCGCACGTTTCGCGGCCCTACCAGGCCCTCGCCGAACGGATCAACGCCGACGAACCGGGTGTGCTCGAGCAAATGCGCCAGTGGCACGAACAGGGGCTGTTCCGCCGGGTCGGCCTGGTACTCAACCATCGTGCCCTGGGGTTCACCGCCAATGCCATGCTGGTGCTGGATGTACCCGACGCGTTGATCGACGAAGTCGGCCAGCGCCTGGGCAGCGCACCCGAGGTGAGCCTCTGCTATCAACGGCCACGACGCTTGCCGCAATGGCGCTACAACCTGTTCTGCATGGTTCATGGCCGTCAACGCGAGTACGTCCAGGCGCATATCCAGGCGTTGCTGGCCGAACACCTGCTGAGCGATCTGCCCCACCAACTGCTGTTCAGCACTCACGCGTTCAAGCAATGCGGCGGGCGCTTCGCCCCCTCGATTCCAGGAGCCCGATCCCATGGATGATCTCGACCGTCGCCTGATCAATCGCCTGCAACTGGGCCTGCCCCTGGTGCGCCATCCCTGGAAAGCACTGGCTGACGAGCTGCACAGCAGCGACACCGAACTGCTCGACCGCCTGCACCTGATGCTCGAAGACGGCGTACTGACCCGCTTCGGCCCGATGTTCGACATCGAGCAACTGGGCGGCGCCTTCACCCTCGCGGCGCTGGCGGTGCCCGAGGAGCGCTTCGATGAAGTAGCCGAGCAACTGCATGCCCTGCCGGAAGTGGCGCACAACTATCGACGCGAACACCCGTGGAACATGTGGTTCGTCCTCGCCTGCGCCACGCAGCAGCGCCTGGACGACACCCTGCAGCACATCGAAACCCTGACCGGCCTGCCGTTGCTCAATCTGCCCAAAGAGGAGACTTACCATGTCGGTCTGTATTTCCCGGTCTGAAGACCGCCTGGCCCAACGCCTGATCGAGCTGACCCAGACCGGCCTGCCGCTGCTCGAAGACCCCTGGGCCTGGCTCGCCGAACAATTGGACCTGAGCGTCGAATCGACACTGACCCTGCTCAAGCGCCTGCAGGCCGAGGGCGCCATCCGCCGTATCGCCGCCGTGCCCAACCACTATCGCCTGGGCTATCGCTTCAACGGCATGACGGTCTGGGATGTGCGCGACGCAGAGATGCCACGCCTCGGTGCGTTGCTCGGTGCGCAACCCTTCGTCAGTCATTGCTATCGCCGCCCGCGCCGAACCGACTGGCGCTACAACCTGTTCGCCATGGTGCACGGGCGCAGCAGCGAGGAAATCGACAGCTACCGCGAGCACCTGCGCTACCTGCTGGGCGACGCCTGCAGCGCCGATGAAATGCTGGTCAGCAGCCGCATCCTGAAGAAAACCGGCCTGCGCCTGCCGCCCACCTCACTCTAGACACACGCCGACTCAAGGAGAGCTGCATGTTGAGGATCAGCCAATACCTGCGGGCGCTGGCAGGCGGGGCACCTGCCCCCAGAACCCGCCCACCGGGCAGCCACCGCGCCCCCGTGGTGATCTGGAACCTGCTCAGGCGCTGCAACCTGACCTGCAAGCACTGTTACGCCACCTCGGCCGACAGTGTGTTTCGCGACGAACTGGACACCACCACGGCCATGGCCGTGATCGACGACCTGCACGACGCAGGGGTCAAGGTGCTGATTCTGTCCGGCGGTGAACCGCTGTTGCGCCACGACCTGTTCGTGCTCAGCGCCTATGCCCGCTCCAAGGGGTTCTTTGTCGCCCTGTCCACCAATGGCACGCTGATCGACGAACAGAACATCGCGCACATCCGCGCCGCGCAATTCGATTATGTCGGGATCAGCATCGATGGCCTGGAAGCCACCCATGACGAATTCCGTCAACTCAAGGGCAGCTTTGCCAGTTCCATGCGCGGCATCCAGTTGTGTCGCGAACAGGGTATTCGCGTCGGCCTGCGCACCACCCTCACCCAGGAAAACCACGCGCAACTGCCGCAATTGCTTGAGCTGATGCGCGAATACGACGTGCAGAAGTTCTACCTGTCGCACCTCAACTACAGCGGTCGCGGCAAACGCAGCCGCCAGCTCGACGCCCGGCAACAGATGAGCCGCGAAGCGATGACACTGATCTTCGAGCGGGCCTGGGCGGACATCCTGCAGGGCCTGGACAGCGATTTCGTCAGCGGCAACAACGATGCCGACGCCATCCTGTTGCTGCACTGGGTGGACCAGCACCTGCCCCAACACACGGCGCGCCTGGAGCGCATGCTGCGCGACTGGGGCGGCAATGCCTCCGGCAGCGGTATCGCCAACATCGACAACACCGGCGAAGTTCACCCTGACACCTATTGGTGGCAGCACTCGGTGGGCAATGTGCGGCGCACACCCTTTCGTACCCTCTGGCTGGAACAGCCCGACGCGTTGCTGCAGCAACTGCGCGTGCACCCGCGCCCGGTGGGCGGGCGCTGCGCCGAATGCCGCTGGCTGGCCATCTGCAACGGCAACACCCGGACTCGCGCCTGGGCCGATGGCGACCTTTGGGGCCCAGACCCCGGTTGCCACCTCAGCGATGAAGAAATCGGCCTGCCACCGGTCACGACCATTGCTTGCAGCACCCACTGAATTGCCCGCTCGGCCAACCGCCTCAATAGGTCGGGGCCGATCAACCTGATGAAGCACCAAGGACGTTCCATGCCTTTACCGATCGCTCTACCGGCCACACTCGAGTCCCCCTTCAGACCGGGCGAAGTCGCCCTGGTCGGGGCCGGCCCCGGCGACCCGCGCCTGCTGACCCTGCGCGCCTGGAGCCTGTTGATGCAGGCCGATGCCGTGGTCTACGACCGCCTGATCAGCCCCGAACTGCTGACCCTGATCCCCCTCACCTGCGCCCGACACTACGTGGGCAAGGCCAGTGGTTGCCACAGCCTGCCCCAGGATCAGATCAACCAGCTGCTGGTCGACCTCGCCGACCAGGGCCAGCGGGTGGTGCGCCTCAAGGGCGGCGACCCGTTCATTTTTGGCCGTGGCGCCGAAGAGCTGGAGTACCTGCTGGCGCACAACGTCGATTGCCAGGTCGTGCCCGGCATCACCGCCGCCTCCGGTTGCAGCGCTTACGCCGGTATCCCGCTGACCCACCGCGACCTGGTCAACTCCTGTCGTTTCATCACCGGCCACCTGCAAAACGATGGCGACTTGAACTTGCCCTGGCACGACCTGGCCGACGGCAGCCAGACCCTGGTGTTCTACATGGGGCTGTCCAACCTGGGGATCATCGCCCGCCACCTGATCGACGCCGGGATGCCGGCCGACACCCCGGCCGCCCTGATCAGCAACGGCTCGCGCCCTGACCAGCAGGTTCTGCGCGGAGCGTTGCAGCAGTTGCCCAACCTTGCGCGGGAGTGTCCGCCGGGGGTTCCGACACTGACGGTGATTGGCCAGGTGGTCGGCCTGTTCGCGGCGCAACCGATGGAACACCCGGCACGCTTCTATCCGGTGCAGGCCGTGCAACGCCATCGCAAGGTAGCGTCATGAAACGCGTGTTGCTGGTCCCGTTATTGTGGCTCGGCGCGGCCCCCGTGAGCGCTGCGCCAACCTCGGCAGCGCTGGACGAGGCCGCGAGCAATTATCAGCAGCATTGTCAGCGCTGCCACGGCGCCAACCGTTTCGGCGGCGCAGGACCGGCGTTGCTGCCGGAGAGCCTGAGCCGGATCAAACCCGCCGAGATTCGCAACGTGATCAGCGAGGGTCGCCCCGCCAGTCAGATGGCCGGGTATGCCAGTGTCTTCACCCCCGCCCAGGTCGACGCGCTGGCGGACTACCTGCAACAACCGCCGGCCACCCCGCCGGTCTGGACCGATCAAGACATTCGCAACAGCCACGTCGTGGTTGCCGATATCAGCCAGTTGCCCGCCACGCCCCAGCATGGCGCCGACCCGCTGAACCTGTTCGTAGTGGTCGAAGCCGGCGATCACCACATCAACATCCTCGACGGCGATCGCTTCAACGTCCTGGCGCGGTTCACCTCGCGCTTTGCCGTGCATGGCGGGCCGAAGTTTTCGCCGGATGGACGCTTCGTCTATGTGGCGTCGCGCGATGGCTGGGTCAGTCTGTACGACCTGAATAACCTGAAACTGATCGCCGAGGTCCGCGCCGGCCTCAACACCCGTAACCTGGCGGTGAGCAAGGACGGGCGCTGGGTGCTGGTCGGCAACTACCTGCCGGGTAGCCTGGTGGTGCTCGATGCCCGCGACCTGTCGCCGGTGAAAACCATCGCCACGATCGGCCAGGACGGCACGACTTCGCGCGTCAGTGCGGTCTACACCGCCCCGCCACGGGACAGTTTCATCGTCGCGCTCAAGGACGTGAAGGAAGTCTGGGAGATCTCCAGCGCCGGCACGCCGGATTTCGTGCCACGGCGCATTCCCGCCGAGGACATGCTCGACGACTTCTCCTTCTCACCCGACTACAAACAACTGCTGGCCACCTCACGCAAGGCCAAGGGTGGCCAGGTCATCGACCTCGACACCGGCAAGGTGGTCACCGACATCCCGCTGCCGGGCATGCCGCACCTGGGCTCCGGTGCCTACTGGAAGCGCAACGGCGAATGGGTGTTCGCCACGCCGAACATCAGCAAGGGGCTGATCTCGGTGATCGACTTCAAGACCTGGAAACTGATCAAGGAAATCCCGACCCTGGGGCCGGGTTTCTTCATGCGCAGCCACGTCAACTCGCGCTACGCCTGGACCGACGTGTTCTTCGGGCCAGACAACGATGCCATCCACCTGATCGACAAGCAGACCCTGGAAATCACCCACACCCTGCGCCCCATGCCCGGCAAGACCGCCGCCCATGTCGAATTCACCCGCGACGGCCGCCACCTGCTGCTGAGCATCTGGGCCACCGACGGCGCACTGATCGTCTACGACAGCAACACCCTTGAGGAGATCAAACGCATCCCGATGAACAAACCCTCGGGCAAGTACAACGTCGGCAACAAGATCGAATTTGCCGAAGGCACGTCGCACTAGAGATTTCCACCTCGGCCCCTGTGGGAGCGGGCTTGCTCGCGAAGAGGCCAACCCATTCAACATCGATGTTGACTGACCGGACGCTTTCGCGAGCAGGCCCGCTCCCACAGGTCCACAGGCGACTTCGTGCGCTTACGCCAGGGTGTACCCATGATCGACCCGCCAATCCTGTCCATACACCCCGCGTGCGCCCTGGGACAGTTGGAAGATGATCACGTTGGCCACCGCGCCGGCGTCGAGGAAATGACCGGGCAGCAGGCGTTTGCCGAGGCAGTCGGCGACGTTGTCGAGCTCGCCGTCGCTCAGGCCCAGGTTGTCCCACATGGAGGTCGCGGTGGGGCCCGGCGAGACCAGGTTGATGCGCACGTCGACGCGCGCGAATTCCACCGCCAGCGTCCGCGCCTGAGCCGCCAATGCGGCCTTGCTGGCGATGCAGGCGGCGAGGCCGGGAAAGCTCGAGCCGGTGAGGAAACTGCCGACAAACACCACCGACGCCGGACTCGCCAGCTCACCGCGCAACGCCGCCAGGGTGTTCAACGCCCCGGCACCGTTGACCGCCCATTGGCGCTGGAAGGCCGACAAATCGAGGCTATCGGCCATTTCGGCAATCCCCGCATTGGGCACCAGGTAATCCACCGGCCCCAATGCCGCCGCGCGTTGCGCCAGCGCTTGCAGGTCCTGCTCGCAGGTGACGTCGCCGGCCAACCATTGCAACCGCTCGCCATAGATCTGCTGCAAGGTCGGCAACTCACCCGCCGTTCGCGACATCGCCAACACTTTCACCCCACGGGGCAACAGCGCCGCGCACAAGGCCAGGCCAATCCCGGAACTGGCGCCGGTGATCACCGCCAAACGATCCTGAAACTCGGTTTTCATCATGTTCTCCTGGGCATCGTCGATGCCGGGCACTCGCCACATTGCGGGAGGCTATCTTTGAACATGCATGGAAATACCGACTTGACGGCGATCAGATTTTCACAATGGGCCGGCAATCCGACGATGGCGGTGGTTCAGTCAACTACGATCTTGTGAATCAATGCATCGAATGCGACGACATCGCCGGCTGCTGCAACACCGACTGATCGATCTCGCTGAAGCGCAACACCCGACCGCCCTGCTCTTCGGCCAGCTTGTCGGCCATGTGCTTGCTGGAGAACGACGCCAGCACCACGCCCATTGCGCCCTTGAGTTTCGTGCCGACCACGTAGAACGCATCCCGGGCGTCGATCAGTTGCGCGTCATCGGGTTTGTCCCAGGCCACGCGGCCCATGTCGTGCACATACAGTTTCGCTCCGCTGTGCTGGTTTTCCGGCTGCAGCCACCAGCCAATCATCTCTGCCGTGGAGCAGAATTTCTTCACCCCGCTGCGCTCGACCACTTCGCCCTTGGGCCCCGGAAACTCGCCGATGATCATGCCGCAGACATGGCATTCATCACTGGAGTGAAAGGCGACAGGCTGCAGGCTGTTGCTGGCTTCCACCGGTTTGTCACATCCGCTCAGCATCAGGCAGGCCATCAAGCCCGCCACCGCGCCAACCGTTTTCAGATAAAGCGTACTCATCGTCAACTCCAAACATTTCAAGACAGGAATTCAGCTCGCCCGGCGGCGGAACAGCAGCCAGGCCGAGCCCAGCGGCACCGCGACCCACAGCAACAGGCACAGCCAGAGCATCGCGCCCGGCACAGGCAGCTCGCTGCCCAGGCTTAATACGCCGGCGGTACTGGCGCCGCCGTCGAAACCGGAGAGATTGATCAGGCGATAGATGTCCGCCGGGTTGAGCAGCAGCAACCACGGCAGCACCCGGGGGTTGAACTGCCCTTCGCTAAGCACCAGCAAGGCCAGCAGCACCAGGTCGAACACCAGCACAAAGAAGAACCACACGCCCAAGGCCAGGCCGGCGGCGGTGGATTTTTCCGCAGAGACGCTGCTCAACACATACGCCAAACCCAGAAAGCCCCAGCCGAGCAGCGTCGACGACAGCATGAAGCGGGCAAAGGCCCAGACCAGCAGGCTGAGTTCGACGTCGTCCACCAGCACCGCAATCGCCAGCATCGCGCAGCCGAAACCGATCAGCGTCGCCAGCGCGAGGATGCCGCCGTGACCGATGAACTTGCCGAGCAGGATGTGCCCGCGCCCCAACGGATAGGTGAGCAACAGCAACAGGGTGCCGCTCTCGTCCTCGCCGACGATGGCGTCGTAGGCCAGCAACAAGGCAATCAGCGGCATCAGGAAAGTTGCCAGGCTGGCCAGGCTGGCGATGGTCGCGGGCACCGAGGTAAAGCCCAATTGCCCGGACGCCGCGGCGCCCAGCCAGGCGATACCGGTGGCCAGGATCGCGAACAACAGGCTGATCGCCAACAACCAGCGATTGCGCAGGCCGTCACTGAACTCCTTGCGGGCCATGTTCCAGATCGGGTTCATGCGGTCTCTCCAGTGGCGTGTGCAGCGGCCTGGCCCATGTAGTAGCGGTACAGGTCTTCCAGCGACGGTGGGGCGATTTCCACGTCGCTGGGGTCATCTTCGTTGAGCAACTGGCGCAACAAATCCAGCTTGCTGCCATTGAGCGCCGCCACTTCCAGCCCCTCCACGCCCCAGCGCTGGGTGACGTGCCCGGCGCGGTTCCAGGAGGCCTGCAACGGCCCGGCACGCTTGAGTCCATTGGCCCGCAGCAGCGTCGGCAATCCGGCGTCCTCGCGCAGTTTGCGCAGGCTGCCAAGCGCCAGCAGCCGGCCCTGGGTCAGGATCGCCGCACGGTTGATGTGCGCCTCGACCCCCGGCAAGACATGTGAACAGATGATGATGCTGGTGCCCTGGCTGCGCAGGCGGTCGAGCAAGCGGTAGAGATCCTGAGTCGCGATCGGATCGAGGCCCACGGTCGGCTCATCGAGCAACAGCAGGCGCGGCTCGCCCAGCAATGCCTGCGCCAGCCCGAGGCGTTGGCGCATGCCCTTGGAGTAAGTCTTGACCCGTCGACGCGCCGCAGCCGCCAGGCCCACCTCCTCCAGCAACCGGTCCACCTGGGCATTCGCGGCGCCCTTGAGCCGGGCGAAGTGGCGCAGGGTTTCCAGACCGCTCATCTGCGGGTAGAACGTCACGTTCTCCGGCAGGTAGCCGAGCATTTGCCGCACCTGCGGATCGCTGGGCAAGCGCTCGAACACCCGCACCCGCCCTGCGCTGGCCTGAAGCAGGCCCAGCACCAGTTTCATGGTGGTGGTCTTGCCCGCGCCGTTATGGCCGAACAGGCCCAGCACTTCCCCTTCACCCAGGCTCAGGTTCAGGTCGTGCAATACGGTGGTCTGCCCATAGCGCTGGCTGACGCCTTCGATGTCGATGACATTCATCCGATGGGCTCCTTGGTCAGGTTGTCTGTGGTCGGTTTCATCAGCGGGTGGCTGTCCATGACGCCCGGCGACTTCATCACCGGGAACGCCCGTTGCACCCAGCGCAGCAATTCGATGCCCGGGCTGTTCATCAGCAGGCGCACCTGCGGGTACAGCCACAACAGGCGGTCGACGTTGTCATTGGGTTCGTAGGCGACATCGCCCAGGCCATCGTTGTTGCGGTCCCAGCCCAGGTAGTCGCTCCAGTAATTGCCACGGCCGTCGAGCGACCATTCCTGCAAGCGGGTCGCGACGTACTTGACCTGACGCTGATTGCC
Source organism: Pseudomonas fluorescens (assembly GCF_041354075.1). Taxonomy (GTDB): domain Bacteria; phylum Pseudomonadota; class Gammaproteobacteria; order Pseudomonadales; family Pseudomonadaceae; genus Aquipseudomonas; species Aquipseudomonas fluorescens_CE. Next base: position 91,018 of record NZ_JARZGC010000013.1, read on the forward strand.
GACGAATGCGTTGTCGGCAATGCGGTTGTCTTCGGAGCCGGCGGTGAGGTGAATGCCCACGGCGCTGCGTTCGAAGTGGTTGTGTTCGATGCTGTTGAACAGCGAGTTGTAAATGAACAGTGCCTTGCCTTCGGCACCGGCGATCATGGTGTCGCCGGTCGAGCCGTCGCGCACATCGGTGACGAAGTTGTCGCGCAGGGTCGAATAGGTGATGTAGTTCATCAGGATCCCGTAATTCTGATCCTGCTCGGAGCGATTACCGGTCACCGTGAGCTTGCGGCTTTGCATCAGGGCGTAGCCGGTGCGGGTGCGGCGGGTGATGTTGTCGAGCACCTGATTGTCGTTGGCGAACATGTAATGCACGCCGTAACGCAGGTCTTCCAGCGTATTGCCTTGCAGCAGGTTGCCATTGGAGGTGTCGATGTAGATGCCGTCACGGGCGTCGCGCACGTGGTTGCCAATGACCCGGGCACCCCGCACGGCATACAGGTGAATGCCGTTGCCGCGGTCCTGGGAACGCATCTGGGGGTCACCCTGGATGCGGTTGTCGATCAGGCTCACGTCCCGGGTGCTGTCGACCCAGATGCCAAAGCCCTGGCCTTGCATGCGATTGCCCCTGATCACTGCGCCACGGGCCTTGGGTTGCAGGAACACGGCCGAGTTCATGGCCGTGAGATCGTGCCCCCAATCGAGAAAGGTGCAGCCTTCGATACTGACATCGGGGGCGCTGACGATGACCCCGTTGCCCTGCCCCAGCGCCTGGAACACGGCGCCGGGTGCACAGACAATGTGCATCGGCTGGTCGACGCTGAACGAGCCTCGGTACTCGCCCGCCGGCAGGTGCCAGCGTTGTTCAGCGTCCACCTGCAACGGCAGGTCAGTGATGGGTTGCACCGCCAGCGCGCTGCCGGACATCGACAGCAGCGCGAACGCGATCACCTTGATCGGACAGCCCTTGATTGCGGTCATCGCTGCGCTCCTGTCGATGGCCAACCGTCAGGCCCGCTCGACCATCATGCGGCCGACCATTTCCATGTGCAGGGCGTGACAGAACCAGCTGCAGTAGTACCAGTGCAGGCCGGGCTTGTCGGCGATGAAGGTGATGGACGAGGTCTGCTGCGGGCTGATCTCCATGCTCGCGCCGTGATTGGTCATGACGAAGCCGTGGGACACGTCCTCGATCTGGTCGATGTTGGTGATGGTCACCGTCACTTCATCGCCCTGCTTGACGGTGAACTCGGTCAGCCCGTACGCCGGCGCCATGGAGGTCATGTAGACCCGCACTTTCTTGCCGTCGCGGATGACCTTGTTGTCGGTCTCCAGGTTGATCCCGTCCTTCTTGGCCCGCGCCACGGTGCCGGCGAAGAACGGGTCGTTGCGGTCCCAGATCTTCTTGGTCTTGATCTGGTCGCGGCGCGCGAGGATGCAGTCGTGGGGTTCGGCAAAGGTCGGACCGTCGTGCACCAGCTTCATTTCGTCGCCGGAAATATCGATCAACTGGTCGTTTTCCGGGTGCAGCGGTCCGGTCGGCAGGAAGCGGTCCTTGGAGAACTTGCACAACACCACCAGCCACTTGCCGTCGGCATCGCTGGTTTCGGTCAGCGAGGCGTGGTTATGGCCCGGCTGGTAATGCACGTCGAGCTTCTGCTTGATGTAATTGACCTTCTCGCCCTTGTAGGCACGGATCGCCTCTTCCACGTTCCACTTCACCACCTGGCTGTCGATGAACAGCGTGGTGTAGGCATTGCCGCGACCGTCGTAGGTGGTGTGCAGCGGACCCAGGCCCAGCTCGGGCTCGGCGACGATGACCTCGCGCGGGTCCTTGTACTTGTCGGCGAACAGATCGTCCAGGCGGGCGATCTCGATGATCGACACCGTGGGCGAGAGCTTGCCGTTGGCAATGAAGTATTTGCCGTCGGGGGACGTGTTGCAGCCGTGCGGGTTCTTCGGCACCGGGATGTAGCGGGTGAACTCGGAGTCCTTGCCATCGACTTTGCGGCCGTCCACCACCGGTGTTTTCGAACCGTCCAGGGTGATGAACTTGCCGGCCTTGATCGCCGCCTCGATGCGCGGAATGTTGAACACCACGACCCAGTCACGCTCGTTGCGCATCATGCCGCCGAGGTCGTAGGCCTTCTCCGAGTTGTAGCAGGTGGCCGCCGCGTACTTGCCGGTGAAATCGGCATCGGTGTTGTCGAGGTTGCCGTCGACGATCACCTGGAACGCCATTTCCATTTTCTCGGCGTCGATGGCGTTGAACAGGGTGAAACTGTTCTTGTCCTGCAGGTCGAAGGTGTGGCCGTCATTCGGGTGCGGGATGACGAACTCGCCGTTGGCGAACACGTATTTGGTGTAGGGCACTTTCTGCAGGCGCAGGCCGTGGATCGCCTGTACGTTCGGCACGGTGAGGATCTTGTCGCACTTCATGATGTCCAGGCGGATACGCGCGACGCGGGTGTTGGCCTTGTCGTTGATGAACAGGTACTTGCCGTCGTACTTGCCGTCGGTCATGGAGATGTGCGGGTGGTGGCAGTCGCCGTTGAGGAACTTGGCGCTGTCGCCCAGGATCGCCTTGCTCTCGTTGGTCAGGCCCCAACCGGTGGCAGAGTCGACGTTGAACACCGGGATGCGCATCAACTCGCGCATCGACGGCACGCCCAGTACCCGCACCTCCCCCTGATGACCGCCGCTCCAGAAGCCGTAGTATTCATCCAGCTCGCCGGGGGCGACATGGATCTTCGACTGCGCATCCTTGACGGCCGCCGCCCAGGACTCGCGGGTGAATGCCATGCCACCCAGGGCCGTGGCGCCCGCCAGTACCGCACCGGTCATGGCGCTGCCACCCAGGAAACCGCGACGGCTCAAGCCTGCCGGGTCTTCTTCCTGTCCGGTTGTGGTGGGTTCTTTATCGGTCATCTTGTGTTACTCCTTGAAGGGAAAAACGGACACGGCGCACCTGCGCGCGTGGAACTCATTCAGAAGCCGCCACTTCCACGACGGGTATCAGTTGCGCGGCCACGGGCGCCGTTTTGTTGCGCTTCTTGCGCTTGTTGATCAGCGGCGGGCATTTGTTGTCGTTGTGGTAAGTCATCTGGCAATCGAGGCAGTAGTGGCACTCGTTGGCATTGATCCGGCCATCGGGGTGAATGGCCTGGATCTCGCATTCCCTGGCGCACAACTGGCAGGGGCTGCCGCATTCCTTGCGACGCTTGAGCCAGTCGAACAGGCGCAATCGGGTCGGGATCGCCAGCGCCGCGCCCAGCGGGCAGATGTAGCGGCAATAGACTTTGCGCGTGAACACATTGATGACCAGCAGCGCCACCGCGTAAAGCACGAACCACCACTGGCGGTCGAATCGCAGCGTGATCGCCGTCTTGAACGGCTCCACTTCGGCGAACTGCTCGGCCGTGGACATCGACTCCAGGGAGAGGCCGAACAGCAACAGCAAAATGATGTACTTGATCGCCCACAGCCGTTCATGCACGGCGAAGGGCAACTCGTACTGGGGGATTTTCAACTTGCGCGCGGCTTCGTTGATCAGCTCCTGCAAGGCCCCAAACGGGCACAGCCAGCCGCAGAACACGCCACGACCCCACAGCAGGATGCTGGCGGCGGTGAACACCCAGAGCATGAAGATCAGCGGGTCGGTGAGGAACAGCTCCCAGCGGAAGTTCTGGAACAGCGCATGGACAAACGTCAGCACGTTGACCACCGACAGCTGCCCCAGGGCATACCAGCCCATGAACACCACGGTGAAGATCAGGTAGCCACGGCGCAGCCAGTGCAGGAACCGTGGCTGGCGTGTGAAGGTGTCCTGCAGGAACAGGATGGCCGTCAGCAACAACAAGGCACTGGCGAGCACTGCGATCTGGAACTGCTTCTGGTACCAGATGTTCAACCACATCGGCCGGCTGGCTTCCTCGATGGCCGCCCGTTCTTCGGCCGTCGGCGCCGGACGCTCGATGTACGGTTCGGGCAGTTGGTAAGCCACTTCGAAGCTGCTGAAGATGCCGTTGACCGGACCGGTCTGACGACGCACCAGCAACTCCAGGGACCAGGGCGACCCCGGATCGAACCCGGCCCCCTGGCGCACGATGAACACCGACAGCTCATCGAATTCCGGCATGCCCTGGGCGAACACGTCGGAGAGTCGCTGATGGTCCATGTCGCGGAAGCTGATGACATTGCCGAACTGGCGCAACTGCACCCGATCGAAAATCCCGCCGCGCACATAACCCGAGCCCTTGAAGGAGTACTGCCCTCGCCCGAGCACGGCGATGGCCTGCTCGCCGGGTTTGAGTTCCTGCATCAGGAAACGGTACTGGTTGTCGCCCAGCAGCGCGCGGCCAATGGTCGGCGGGTTGAGGTCGGCGGTGTAGAGGTCGATGAAGGTGTCGTTGAGTTGGTCCGGGCTGGCGTTTTCAACGCCCTCGGCCTCGGTACCCTTGAAGGCAGCGTCAACCTGGCCACGGGTCAGGTTCAGCCGGCGGATGGAGCCGTCACCGGTCAATTGCGCCCAACTGGCGGGCTGGTAGACGTCCTGGCGCACGACGGCCGGTTTTTTCCGCACGCCGCCGGTGTCGGCTACCAGCTTGAGCGACACCGCCACATCATGGGCGGCCCGCATGATGACTTCATTGACCACCATGGCGGTGACCGTGGCGCCGGCAATCGCATCGACGGTGACGGCGCTCTGGTCGCTGGAACGGCCGACGACGACCCGCTGCGTGACCTTGATGCCTTTGTAGCGGGCGCTGAAGCCGTGGAGTTTTTCTTCGGGAATGCCGATCAGCAGGATGGGCTCATGGTGCTCCAGGACATAGGCATCCTGGATGACCCCGGCGGTGTCGAGAATCACCTGGGTATTGATCGGTTTACCCGAGTAAGCCGGGATGTCCACCACGTCCAGGCTCTGGAACACATAGCCGATGACCTTGTCAGCGGCAGACAGCGTGCGCACCTTGAACCGGCCTTGCGGCTCGGACACCGCATCGGTCTGCGGGAACACCTTGTCGATTCGCTGCCGTTCGATGTCGCCATAGGATTTGGCCTGCACCGTCGCGAACACCGCGATCATCACCAGCACCAGCACCACCAGCCCGACACTCCAATAGCGTGGGAAGACATGTCGCGGGGGCTGGAAGGCTGTCATGGATGGGCTGATTTCGAAGGGGCTTGCGGCCATCTTAGGTAGCGATTGGCCACTTGCCCTTGATTGAAATCAACTCGACAGGAAACCCCGTATCAGAGCGCGTACGGGGCTTAAACGGTGCGGGAAAAGCGGCCTTTCTGTTCTCCACCCAGGTACGCATCAAACGCCATGGCGGCGCTGCGCATCATCAAATGGCCCTGGGGCAACAGCACCAGTTCGGTCGGGTGAATCTGCAGCAGTCCGTCACGCACATGCTCTTCGAGCTGCGCCAGCGCCTCGGCGAAATACTCGGTAAAACGAATGCCATGGCGTGCCTCGAACGTGCCGAAGTCGATACGCCCATGGCACATCAGGTCGCTGATCACTTCGCGGCGCAACAGGTCGTCGGCCGTCAGGCGGTAGCCGCGGTGCACCGGCAGCAAACCCTGGTCGATGCGTGCGTAATATTGCGAAAGCTCCTTGACGCTCTGGCTGTAGCTGTCGCCGACCTTGCCGATCGACGACACACCCAGGCCGATCAAATCGCAGTCGGCATGGGTCGAGTAACCCTGGAAATTGCGCTGCAGGGTGCCCCGGCTGCGGGCCAGGGTCAGCTCGTCGTCCGGCAAGGCAAAGTGGTCCATGCCGATGTAGACGTACCCGGCTTCGGTGAGACGGCGAATGGTCAGTTCCAGCAGCTCGAGCTTGCGCTCCGGTGGCGGCATGTCCTCGGGGCGGATCAGGCGTTGCGCGCGGACCATTTCCGGCAGGTGCGCGTAACTGTAGGCCGCGATCCGGTCCGGGCGCAGTGCAATGATCTTGCCCAGGGTGACATCGAAACTGTTCACCGTTTGCAGTGGCAAGCCGTAGATCAGGTCGACGCTGATCGACTTGAATTTCGCCTGCCGTGCCGCCGCGACCAAGGCGTATATCTGCTCTTCGCTCTGCTGGCGGTTGACGGCGGCCTGCACGTCGGGATCGAAGTCCTGCACGCCGAAACTCAGGCGATTGAAACCCAGTTGGCGCAAGGTCTCGATGCGTTCGGTGCTGATGGTGCGCGGGTCGACCTCGATGGAAAATTCGTGGTTGTCGCTGTCGTCCATGTCGAAGCACTGGTGCAGGCACGCCATCAGGTCGGCCAACTGCTCGCTGGTCAGGTAGGTCGGGGTGCCGCCGCCCAGGTGCAATTGCGTGAGCTTGCGCGTGCTGTCGAACAGGGCCGACTGCATGGCGATTTCACGCTTGAGGTAGCTCAGGTACTCGACGGCCCGATGGGTCTTCTGGGTGATGATCTTGTTGCAGGCGCAGTAGTAGCAAAGGCTTTTGCAGAACGGAATGTGGATGTACACCGACAGCGGTTTCGGCGCGGCGGCCTGATTGCTGCTGCGTGCCGCCTGCTGGTAGTCGTCGACGGCAAAGGCCTGATGAAACTGCGGCGCCGTCGGGTAAGAGGTGTAGCGCGGCCCCGGGCGGTCGTATTTCTCGACCAGGGGGCGATTGAAATCGAACGAAGATTTCATCAATTCAACTCACAAAAAGGGTTAATGCCTTGCACTGCCCGATTCCTTTTCAAACAGATTGCAGATGACGTCCACTTCCTGCCGGCCGGCAGGAAGAATGCTGATGAAACGGTCCGATAACTCGATCAGGCCGTCACGACTCAATTGCTCCAGCAGTGGCCAGACCGAGGCGAAGTAGCGGGGAAAGACCAGACCGTAGCGTCGCTCGATGGCACGGATATCCAATTCCAGGTCACACGCCAGCCGTTCCGTGACCGTGTGACGGATCTGCTCCCCCGACTCGAAACGCCATCCCCGGGCCGTCGGCAGCTGATCGTTGTCCAACTGGCGCTGATACCGCTCGATCACCTCGGTGTTCTGCGTGTACAGGTCATCGATCTGACTGATGGCGCCCACACCGAAGCCAATGTGGTCACAGAAGCCATGACGGGTAAAACCGTCGCAAGTGCGACGCAAGCGGCCGCGCTCCTGAGCGATGGCCAGGTCATCGTCGGGGCGCACGAACTGCCCCATGCCGATATAGTGATAACCGGCAGCGATCAACTGTTCGAAGCAGATCTGGCGCATCGCGCCCTTGTCTTCCTGGCTGCACAACGCCCTGACCTTGTCACCGATCATCGGCCGGTAGCGGCGTGGCGGGCGCGCATAGTCGAACACCAGCAACCGGTCCGGCTCCAGCTCGATGATGGTCCTGAGCTTGGCGGCAAAACTGTCCGGTGTTTGCCAGGCATGGCCGAAGCCCAGATCGACATTCACCGAGCGAAAACCAAAGGTGCGGGCGGCATCGATCAGGGAATTGATCGGCGCCGGGTCCTGGTAGCAGGTCACTGACCTCTGGCAATTGCCGTCGATATCCGGGACACCGATGCTGACGTGATTGAAACCCTGCTCGCGCAACGCGCCCATGATCGACCAATCGGTGTGCTGCAAGTCGACCTCGGCGCTGTAGTCGCCGCACTCATGCTCGAGGAAATGAAACCGACGACGCAGATGATTCATCAACTGCTGGAGATGGGCGATGCTCGGGGTGCCACCGCCCAGGTGAAACTGCTCGACCCGCTGATCGGGGCTGAGGTGACAACCGACCAGATCGATCTCGCGCTTCAGGCGCTCCAGGTACTGCTCGAGGGCGGCGTGCTCGCCGAGCGCCTCGGGCGGCGTGCAGCAGGATGACGTGAGGTTCGACGGCAGTTGAACGTTCAGCGACAACGGCCGGCGCTTCTGGCGGCTGACGCGCACGGCGCGCAGCAGGTCCAGGGAGCCGATGCCGTCGTGGAATTTTTGCGTATCGGCATGACAGTTGGGGTCGAGTACGCCCTGATCGCAGCGAGCGACCGGCTCGCCGGGTTTGGCAAAGAAATCGAGCATGACGGGTCTCCGAGACGGGTCGCAGGCCCTTAGTTTCCGGGATTGCCGTTCAACGCTCCTTGACTTGTATCAAGCTGCAAGCCACGGGTTTAAAGGAGCGGACCGCCGGTCACCAGGTCAGGAAAAACATGCCCTTGGCCAGCAAGACGATGACCACCATGTGGCCGAACACGCTGGCATGGATGAAATGCACGTAACGGGCGTTCATGCGCCCGGTCTTGAACAGGATCATGGCCGCCAGGAAATGCCCGAGTACGCTCACGGCGGCGAGGATTTTCAGCATCAGCAAGGTGCCGAACGACGAGGCCAGAGGCGTGGCCAACAGCGGCAGGTAACGCAACCAGACCATGCCGATGCCTGCGCCGAACAACACCAGCAACACCCAGGGCATCAACTGGCGGGCACGGCGGGCCACGCCCTCCTCGACCAGCAGCATCACTTTGGCGGGCAACTTCTTGCGAATGTTTTCCAGAAACAGCACTTCGAAGAACACCGTGCCAATGAAGATCAGCGCGGCAAACAGGTGCAAGGTGAGAAACAGCGGATAAAGCATGGGGTTCTGGCGCTCGAGTCGGGCCTGCGTGCAGCCTACCCGAGACGTCGCCGAGTGCGGTTGATGCCGATCAAGAAATCCGGATCCAAAAATAAACGGAACTGGCACGATGCCATCTAGGTCGGAGTCGCATCATCTGGAGAATTGGTTGATGCGCCCCAGGCACTTCGAAATCACCTATCGCTTGAACGACTCACGTCGACTGTTCGTCCAGCCGGACTCGCACATGAGCGATGACGATGCGTGGTTCTATGCCTGCCTGCATGCGGACATCGGTGTCTGGCACGAGGACGCCTGCGCGGAGGGTGACGGGGCGCAACTGCGTGAGTTCGCGCAGAAGGCGGGTTTGACCGAGGTCAGGTGGGAGGAGTTGCCGTGAATGAATCTTCACCCAATACCCCTGTGGGAGCGGGCTTGCTCGCGAAAGCAATGTGTCAGTCGACATCAAGTTGAATGTCACACCGCTTTCGCGAGCAAGCCCGCTCCCACAGAGGTTGCATCAGGCCGGGAATCGAATCAACAACACTTCGGCCCGGCCTTGCTGCCGTAACGGGCTTCCTGGCGTTCACGAAAGAACACCTCGTAGCTCATCACCGGTTTGTCCGGGTGTTTGCTCTGCATGTGCTCGACGTAGGTGTCATAGTCGGGCATGCCGACCATCAGGCGCGCGGCCTGACCGAGGTATTTACCCAGGCGACTAAAGTCATTGAACATGCTGCACTCCTCGATCAGGCATCCGGTACAGGCTGGAACGGTGCTTCCTTATCCGTACGCTCTTTGGTGCCCCAGGCGGCGACACCGACCTTGAGCGCGAAGAACAGGATGCTGAAGACCACCAGCAGGAACAACGCGGTCAGCGTGGCGTTGGTGTAGGCGTTGTAGATCACGTGCTGCATCTGCTCGATGCTCTTGGCGGGCGCCAGCACCTGACCGTTGGCCAGCGCGTCGCTGTATTTCTTGGCCAAGGCCAGGAAGCCGATGGCCGGGTTGGCATCGAACAGCTTGATGAAACCGGCGGTGGTGGTGCAGATCAGCAGCCAGACCGCCGGCAGCATGGTCACCCACACGTAGCGCTGGCGCTTCATCTTGATCAGCACCACGGTCGCCAGCATCAGCGCGATACCGGCCAGCATCTGGTTGGAGATGCCGAACAGCGGCCACAGGGTGTTGATGCCACCCAGCGGATCGATCACGCCCTGGTACAGCAGGTAACCCCACATCGCCACACAACCGGCGGTGGCGATCAGGTTGGCGGTCCAGGATTCGGTGCGTTTCAGCGCCGGGACGAAGGAGCCGAGCAGGTCCTGAAGCATGAAACGCCCGGCGCGGGTGCCGGCATCCACGGCGGTCAGAATGAACAGCGCTTCGAACAGGATCGCGAAGTGGTACCAGAACGCCATGGTGTTTTCACCCGGCAGGACACTGTGCAGGATCTGCGCGATACCGACCGCCAGGGTCGGCGCACCGCCGGCACGGGCCAGGATGGTCGTTTCACCGATGTCCTTGGCCACCGCTTGCAGCGCTTCCGGGGTGATGGTGAAACCCCAACTGCTGACAGTCTGTGCCACGGTCACGGCATCGGCACCGACGATGGCGGCCGGGCTGTTCATGGCGAAGTACACGCCTGGCTCGATCACCGAAGCGGCAACCATGGCCATGATGGCGACGAACGATTCCATCAGCATGCCGCCGTAACCGATATAGCGGGCGTGACCTTCACTCGCCAGCAGCTTGGGCGTGGTGCCCGACGAGATCAGCGCGTGGAAACCCGAAACCGCGCCGCAGGCGATGGTGATGAACAGGAACGGGAACAGACCGCCCTTCCACACCGGGCCCGTGCCGTCGATGAACTGGGTCAGTGCCGGCATTTTCAGCTCGGGCATGGTCACCAGGATGCCGATCGCCAGGGCAACGATGGTGCCGATCTTGAGGAAGGTGGAGAGGTAGTCACGCGGTGCCAGGATCAGCCACACCGGCAAGACTGCAGCCACGAAACCGTAGCCGATCAACATCCAGGTGATTTGCACGCCGGTGAAGCTGAACGCCTTGGCCCAGACCGGATCGGCGGCAATCTGCCCGCCCAGCCAGATCGAACCGAGCAACAGCAGCACGCCGATGATGGAGATCTCACCGATGCGGCCCGGACGGATGTAGCGCATGTAGATGCCCATGAACATCGCGATCGGGAGGGTCGCCATCACCGTGAACATGCCCCATGGGCTCTCGGCCAGGGCCTTGACCACGATCAGCGCCAGCACCGCGAGGATGATGATCATGATCAGGAAGCAGCCAAACAGCGCGATGGTGCCGGGGATGCGACCCATTTCTTCACGCACCATGTCGCCCAGGGAGCGACCGTTGCGGCGGGTGGAGAGGAACAGGACCATGAAGTCCTGCACCGCACCGGCCAGCACCACGCCGGCAATCAGCCACAGCGTGCCGGGCAGGTAGCCCATCTGCGCCGCCAGGACCGGACCGACCAGCGGCCCTGCGCCGGCGATGGCCGCGAAGTGGTGACCGAACAGCACGTGTTTGTTGGTTGGAACGAAGTCCAGACCGTCGTTGTTGAGCACGGCGGGCGTGGCTCGATTGGGGTCCAGTTGCATCACCTTGTTGGCGATGAACAGGCTGTAGTAGCGGTAGGCAACAAGGTAGATGGCGACGGCCGCGACTACGATCCAGAGGGCGTTGATCGCTTCGCCGCGGCGCAGGGCCACGACACTCAGCGCGAACGCACCCAGAACAGCCACGGCAAACCAGGCGAGGTGTTTAGCCAGACGGGGCATACAAGATCTCCTGCCGACAGCTCGTGACTGCGGCGGTAATTTTTATAATTGTGTCCGCTGTGCGGAGCGGACCCAATATCTGCGCATGGCGTCTACAAATAAATCCGCGTTACTACGTACGTGACTTCTACGTAGTTCTACGTAGATACCCTCTAATCCCCCTTGAAATACAAACCCTGTGGGATCCGTGTTTCAACGGCGAGCCATCGGTCATTCCGCCCGGCAGTACTACTCCAGAAGCGTATCTTTGGCCTATGATGCCGGCCTTCGCCCACCGCCGCCCCGCCCCAGTCCCCTGCAGGAGCCAGGCAGGAGTACCCATGCAGCTCAAACACAAAATCGTCGCCCTCGGGATTCTGCCGCTGGTGCTGGCGGTCGCGGTCATCTGCGCGCTGGTGATTTCGCTCAATCGCCACCTGGGCGATCAACAGGCGCAACTGATCGAAGACAGCATCCTGGCGAGCAAGCGCGCCGAGCTGAAAAACTACGTGGAGATGGCCCAGAGCCTGATCGCGCCGCTGTACGACGACGGTCGCGGAGACGCACACGCCCAGCAGCAGGTGCTGGAGGAGCTGCGCAAGCTCAGCTTTGGCATCAACGGCTACTTCTTTGTCTACGATCGCGATGGCCGCAGCCTGATGCATGCGCGGCAATCGGACCTGGTCGGGCAATACCTGTGGGACATGAAAGACCCGCACGGCCTGCCGGTGATCCAGGCCCTGCTCAAAAGCGCGCAATCGGGTGAAGGCTTTCAGCGTTATGCCTGGAACAAACCCTCCTCCGGCCAGGTGACCGACAAACTGGCCTACGTGGTGATGCTCGACCGCTGGGGCTGGATGCTCGGCACCGGCATTTACCTGGAAGACGTGGAACGCGCCACCCAACAGGCGCGCGACGAGGTGGCTCAGGGCATCCGCACCACCATGCTGGCGATTGCGGCGGTCGCACTGGTGGCGGTGCTGTTCGTGTTTGCCAGCGGCATGACCCTCAACGTCAGCGAGCACCGCTTGGCGGACAAGAAGCTGCAACGCCTGACCCAACGCATCGTCAGCTTGCAGGAGGAAGAGCGCTCGCGGGTTTCCCGGGAGCTGCACGACGGCATCAGTCAGGTGCTGGTCTCCATCAAGTTCCAGTTCGAGCTGGCCAGCCTGGTTCTGGAAAAGGGCCAGGACCGGGGCCTGGGCATTTTGCGCGAGGCCACCGAACGCCTGGGAGAAGCGATTGGCGAAGTTCGCAGCCTCTCTCACGACTTGCGTTCCTCCCTGCTCGACACCCTCGGCCTCTCCGCTGCCATTGGCCAGCTTGCCGAAGAGTTCGAGCAACGCAGCGGCTTGACCGTGACCTACAACGACAATGAGTTCGATTGCCACCTGGTGGACGGCGCCGCCGTGGCCCTGTTTCGCATCGTGCAGGAAGGCCTGACCAACATCGAACGGCACGCGCAAGCAAAAAACGTCTCCATTACCCTGCGCGGCACGGCACAATCCATTCAACTGACGGTGATCGATGACGGCGTCGGTTTCAATGTCGCCCAGGCCGAGCGCCATCAGGCCGGAATTGGCCTGCGCAACATCCGTGAGCGCGTCGAACATTTCGGTGGGCGATTCGAGCTGATCTCGATTCCGGGCAGAACCGGGCTGGACGTGCTGCTGCCCATGAAGATGCCCGGCGCCAAACGCTGATCCGACAACAAGAGAGAGATGCCCTTGATGAACCTGCCCTCCCCGATCCGCGTCGCCCTGGTCGACGATCACTCGCTGGTCCGCGACGGCATCCGGGCGCTGTTGTCGGTCATGTCCCCGCTGGAAGTGGTCGGTGAGGCCGAGAACGGTGCCGAGGCCATCGAGATGGTCGGGCGCTGCCAGCCGGACCTGCTGCTGGTCGATATCAGCCTCAAGGACATCAACGGCCTGGAGCTGACCCGCCTGCTGCGCAGCCAGTACCCGGCGCTGAAAGTGCTGGTACTGAGCATGTACGACAATTACGAATACGTCAGCGAATCGGTGCGTTCAGGGGCCAGCGGCTATGTGCTGAAAAACGCCCCGTCACGGGAAATCATCGCCGCCATCGAAGCGATTGCCAGCGGCGGAACCTTCTACAGCGCCGAGATCGCCCAACGGCTGATCGCCGACAAAAGCACCGACAACGAGCTGACACCGCGTGAAAGCCAGGTGCTGTACAAGATGGCCCAGGGCATGAACAACAAGGAAATGGCCCGCGACCTCGACATCAGCGTGCGCACCGTGGAAACCCACCGCCTGAGCATCCGCCGCAAGCTCAACATCGACAAGCCGGCGGCGCTGGTCAAGTACGCCATCGATCACGGGATCATTTCCAGGTAGGCCCGCCCTGGCGACGTGGGGGCTAATGCCCGCGAATGTAATGCTCCAGCTGGCGGACCAGCTCGGTCTGCTCGACGATGGCTTCCTTGACCAGATCACCGATCGACAGCAGACCGATCAGTGCCCCACCCTCCAGCACCGGCAGATGGCGCAGATGGCTGTCGGTCATCACCGCCATGCAGCGCTCGATGCTCTGCTGACTGTCGGCAGTCACCACAGGTGCGCTCATGATGTCGCGCACCGGCGTACCCACCGACGATCGCCCCTGCAGCACCACCTTGCGTGCGTAATCGCGTTCACTGACCACGCCCACCACCTGCCCCGCCTCGATCACCGGCAAGGCGCCGACATTCTTTTCCGCCATCAGCTTCAGCGCCTCCAGCACCATCTGGTCGGGGGCGATGCTGTGGACCTGCTGGTTCTGCACGATCTTGGTCTTGAGCAACTGTGCGGCTGTTTTCATGTACGTCTCTCCTGCGCCGGCGCCATGGCGCTTGCCTTCAACAAACGCTGACTTCCACGGCGTCGCCGTTCAACCGCACCGGCCACACCCGCAGGCGCTGTTGCGGGTATTCCAGGCAGGTGCCGTCCTCCAGGCGGAAATGCTGTTTGTAGATAGGCGAAGCCACCACCAGATCACCCTTGATGCTGCCCACCAGGCCACGGCCAATGACGTTCGCCCCGGATTGCGGGTCGTGGTTGTCGATGGCGTAGAGGGTCTTGCCCTCGGCACCGGGCAGGTAGAACAGCGCCACCTGGGCTCCATCGAGCCAGACGACCACGCCGGAGTTGCTGACCAGGTCCTGTTGCGCACACACGGCCTGCCAGGCGTCGGTGTCGTTCAGGGGCTGCACGCGTTGGGTATTGAATTGGCTCATCAGACTGTCTCCTCGGTGACCGGGATAAGGTTGAGTTCGGCGGCCATGATCGGCCGGCGCTGACCGCGTTCCTGGACAAAGTGGATGTCCGGGTCCGGGCGTTTATCGTTGACGAAGGTACGGAAGCGCTTGAGTTTTTCGGGGTCTTGCAGGGCGTTTGCCCACTCGCATTCGTAGCGGTCCACCACCAGTTGCATCTGCGCTTCGAGCTCGGCGCCCAGCCCGAGGCTGTCGTGGAGGATCACGTCCTTGAGGTAATCGAGGCCGCCGTCCAGGCTTTCGCGCCAGACCGAGGTGCGTTGCAGCTTATCGGCGGTGCGGATGTAGAACATCAGGAAGCGGTCGATGTAGCGGATCAGCGTTTCGTCGTCCAGGTCAGTGGCGAACAGCTCCGCGTGGCGTGGACGCATGCCACCGTTGCCGGCGATGTACAGGTTCCAGCCCTTCTCGGTGGCGATCACGCCGACGTCCTTGCTTTGCGCCTCGGCGCATTCGCGGGTGCAACCCGACACCGCGAACTTGAGTTTGTGCGGCGAGCGCAGGCCTTTGTAGCGGTCTTCCAGGGTCAAGGCCATTTGCACGCTGTCCTGCACGCCGTAACGGCACCAGGTGCTGCCGACGCAGGATTTCACCGTGCGGGTGGATTTGCCGTAGGCGTGCCCGGTCTCGAAACCGGCTTCTATCAGTTCGGACCAGATGTCCGGCAGCTCATGCAATTGCGCGCCGAACAGGTCGATGCGCTGACCGCCGGTGATCTTGGTGTAGAGGTCGTATTTTTTCGCCACCACGCCAATCGCGATCAGCTTGTCGGCGGTGATTTCGCCACCCGGGATGCGGGGCACCACCGAATAGGTGCCGTTCTTCTGCATGTTGGCCATGAAGGTGTCGTTGGTGTCCTGCAACGGCACCAGCGAGGCGTCCATGATCGGCTGGTTCCAGCAGGAAGCCAGGATATTGCCCACCGCCGGTTTGCAGATGTCGCAGCCGTGGTGGCCACGGCCATGCTTGGCCAGCAATTCGTCGAAGCTGATGATCCCTTCAACGCGCACCAGCGCATACAACTCCTGGCGGGTGTAGGCGAAGTGTTCGCACAGGCTCTTGTCGACACTGACACCGCGCGCGGTCAGCTCATGTTCGAAGACTTGCTTGAGCAAGCTGGCGCACCCGCCGCAACCGGTGCCGGCCTTGGTCTGGGTCTTGAGCACGCCGAGGTCGGTGCAGCCGCTGTCGATCGCCGAACAGACCGAGCCTTTGGTGACGTTGTGGCAGGAGCAGATCGTGGCCGACTGCGGCAACGCGCCCGGGCCCAGGGTCGGGGCGCCTTCGGAGGACGGCAGGATCAGGCCGGCCGGTTCCGCTGGCAATGCAATGGCGTTCTGCGCGTATTGCAGCAGCGTGTCGTAGTAGCTGTTGTCGCCGACCAGTACCGCACCAATCACATGCTTGCCGCCCGCGTCCACCACCAGGCGCCGGTAGCTGGCACTGGCTTCGTCGATGAACTGGTAGCTGCGCGAACCCGGGGTGCTGCCCTGGGCATCGCCAATGGAGCCGACGTCCACACCCAGCAACTTGAGCTTGGTCGACATGTCCGCGCCCATGAAGGGTTCTGCCGCCTCATTGCACAATTGCGCGGCGACGTTGCGGGCCATCTGGTAGCCCGGTGCGACCAGGCCGAAGAGGCTGCCGTTCCACGAAGCGCACTCGCCGATGGCATAGATGGCGGGGTCGCTGGTCAGGCAATGGTTGTCGATGACCGCACCGCCACGCGGGCCGATTTCCAGCGCGCATTGACGGGCCAGTGCATCCTGGGCACGGATGCCTGCCGAGAACACGATCAGGTCGGTTTCGAGGAATTCCTCGTTGGCGAAATTCATCCGGTAGCGATAGGCATCGCCCGCGCTGATCGACTGCGTGGCGCGGGACAGGTGCACGCCAACGCCCAGCCGTTCGATCTGCGCCTTGAGGGCCAGCCCGCCCATTTCGTCCAGTTGCACCGGCATCAGGCGCGGCGCAAATTCCACCACGTGTGCTTCCAGGCCGAGGCTTTTCAGGGCGTTGGCCGCTTCCAGGCCCAGCAGGCCACCGCCGACCACCACACCACGGCGCGCATTGGACGCGGCGATGCGGATCGCATCGAGGTCTTCGAGGGTGCGATACACCAGGCGCGAATCGCCCTCGGCGCCTTCGACCGGCGGCACGAACGGATAGGAACCGGTGGCCAGGATCAAGGTGTCGTAGGCGGTGCTGCCCTGTGCAGTGATCACCTGGCGAGCGGCGCGGTCGATCTCCAGCACCGGCACACCCAGGTGCAGGGTCACACCGGGCCGCTGATACAGCGCGGCGTCACCCAGGGCCAGGGATTCGGCGTCGCGGCCGGTGAAGTATTCGGACAGGTGCACGCGATCATAGGCTCGCATCGGCTCCTCGCTGAACACGTGGATGCGGTAATGCTCCAGCGCGCCCTTCTCGATCAACTGCTCGACGCAATGATGGCCGACCATGCCATTGCCGATCACGACCAGCGTTTGCAATTTGTTCAACACGGCAACATTGGAGTTCATAAGGAGCACCTGGCTAATACGGTTAAAAAAGCAAAAAAAAACGCCTGAAACCTTGCGGTTCCAGGCGTCTTTGCCTGTTCTTTTGCGGTGTTGAGCCCAGACAGCTATGCCTGATCCACCGATGTTGCCCACGATTCGATCGTCATTGACCGGGCGGGCTGCCCACTCGACTCGTTGGTGGTGGGCCTGCCAGGTGTACTGCAGTGTTTGTGCCAGATTGCGCCAACCCTGCCCGAATGCACCGCCCCATGGGCATTTGCGCCTCGGGCAGCCGCTGAAGATCAACGGCGCGTTTGCCTTCGCATAGTGCAACGCCGGGCGCCGGGGCTTTATAAAAGTGCACGATCAAAGGTATTTGAGCCAGGCAATGTCACGGCGACGCGCTTTCAAGCCGGCGAAGGCCTTGACCGGCCGATACAGGGCGATGGCCAGTACCACGGCGGCCAGCCACACCGCGCCGATCGAGCTGAAACCGAACCAGTTGCCCTGGTTCAGGCCGAACAGCGCCACCGCCATGAGGTACAGCACCTTCAACGCATACAGATGCAACAGGTAGAAAAACATCGGTGCCGCGCCGAATACCGCCAAAGGACGCAACCAGCGACGCTGCTGCGCCCGCTCGAACCCCAGGAGCAGCAGGCAGCCGATGCTCAAGGTCAGTGTCAGGAACAGCAGCGACGGCGGATACTTGGTGATATTGAGAAAGCTCATCAGCGTTTGCATGGACGACTCGCCCAGGCTCCAGGGCTTCTCGCCGTAGCCGTTGAGCAGGCGCAGGGCGAAGAACCCCACCAGCCCGACCCCACCGCCGATCAACAAGGCGCGTTGACGCACGGCAGCGTCGGCCATTTTCCCAAACCACGGCCCCATGGCATAACCCAGGCCGATGACCCCGATCCACGGCAGCAGCGGATAAGAGGTGCGCAGTCGCAAGCCTTCGGACACCTCGATCCAGCCGCGATCATGCAGGACCGCCCAAGGCGCGTGCAGCGCCGACTCGACGGGAAAGTGCAGCGTGTCCAGCAGGTTGTGTCCGGCGATGATCACTACGCTCAGCAGCAGCAACAGCGGACGCGGCAACCAGACCAGCGCCGACAACGCAATCATGCTCAGGCCAATGGCCCAGATCACTTGCAGATAGATGACCGTTGGCGGCAACTGGAAGGTCCAGGCGAAATTGACCAGGGTGAACTCCAACACCACCAGGAAAAGCCCGCGCTTGAACAGAAAAGCACAGACATCGGCCTTGCCCGCGTACTTCTCGCCGTAGAGACAGGCCGACAGCCCGGTGAGAAGCACGAACACCGGGGCGCACAGATGCGCCAGGGTACGACTGAAGAACAACGCAGGCTCGGTCGTGGCGATGTTCATGGGATCGGCCACCTGATGATGCAGGAAGAAGGTCTCGCGCACGTGGTCGAGCAGCATGAACAGAATCACCAGGCCCCTCAGCGCATCGATGCTGAGAAGACGGTCAACGGCGGGACGGGGGGGTGCAAGGGTCATGGGTATTCGCAACATCGGGACAGAGGGCGAGCACCTTATATTGTTACCCTATAACATCTCAAGCTTTTTCACCTGCCCCCTGCGCCCCCACCTGTAGGAGCGAGCATGCTCGCGATGGACTCGCAGACACCGCTGGGTGTCAGACTGCCAACGTCATCGTTGACGAACTCCGGCGAAACGCCGCCCGGGACCAGTCTGCTCCTGCAGTGGACGCGTATCAGCCCCCTACCCGCCCGCAATGCTCCAGCAACGCTTCCAGCGGATGGCGCAACTGCTTGTCCGCCTGGCGCTTGACCTGGCTGCGGCAGGAGTAACCCGTCGCCAACGCCTCGCCCGGCTTGTCCAGTTTGCCGGCCCAGGATTGCTCGAAGATGGTCCGCGAGGTCTCCTGGTTGCGCGCTTCATGGCCGTAGGTCCCGGACATGCCGCAGCAGCCAGTCGCCTCCGTCACCAGCTTGAGCCCCAGTTTTGCGAACACCGTCTGCCATTGCGCAGTGCTCGCCGGGACGTTGGTTTTCTCGGTGCAGTGGGCCAGCAAGCGGAAGGTCTGGCTCACGGGGCGGGGGTTGTCCGGCAGCGCGTCCAGCAGCCATTCCTGGGGCAGCAGCACCTTGGGGCAATCTTCGAGGCCGGGCACTTTCGGGTATTCCTGGCGATAGACCAGGGTCATCGCCGGATCCAGACCCACCAGCGGCACACCGCAATCGGCCAATGCCTTGAGTTGAGTGCCGTTGCGAATCGCCGCCCTGGCGAAGGCACCGAGGAATCCCTGGACCTGCAACGGCTTGCCGTTGGCACTGTACGGCGCCAGGAACACCCGATAGCCGAGTTGATGCGCCAACTGGATGAAGTTCGCCAACAACGGGGTTTCGAAGTAGCGCGTGAAGGCATCCTGCACCAGCACCACACTGCGCTCGCGCTGCGCCGCGCTCAACTCGCGCAGGGCCGGCACGCTGGCGACCGCGACCTTGCAACGGGTCAGCGTGGTCTGCAAGTCGAAGCGGTGGATCAGCGGGCTGTCGAGCATGCCGACATGGCGCTCAAGGAGGCGGCTGATCCATTTCGAGCCCATCACCGCATTGTACAGCCCCGGCGCGTAGGCCAAGTAAGGGATGGTGAACTCCAGCGAGCCGATCAGGTAATCGCGCAGCGGCCGTTGATACCGACCGTGATACAGCTCAAGGAAGCGCGAGCGGAATTCCGGAACGTTGACCTTGATCGGGCATTGCCCCGCGCAGGATTTACAGGCCAGGCAACCGGCCATGGCGTCGTAGACCTCATGGGAAAAATCCGCCTCGCCCCGCGAACGCGCCAGGTTGTTGCGCAGCCGGGCGGGCAGCCCGCGCAGCCACGACACCTTGCTGCGTGCGGCGGCCAGCACATCGATGTCGGCCGCGCCTTGCAGGCGCAACCACTCGCGAATCAACGACGCCCGCCCCTTGGGCGAATGCTGGCGCTCGCGGGTAGCTTTCCACGACGGGCACATGGCGTCGTTGGGGTCGTAGTTGTAGCAGGCGCCGTTGCCGTTGCAGTGCACGGCGCTGCCGAAGCTTTGCCACACGCGCTCGTCGATCTGCCGGTCCATGTCGCCGCGCAGCGTCACCTCGTTGACCTTGAGCAAACCCTGCTCGGCGTCCGGCGGGGTGCAGATCTTGCCGGGGTTGAGCTGGTTGTGCGGGTCGAATGCGCCCTTGAGTGATTGCAGCGCCGGGTACAGCTCGCCGAAAAACGCCGGGACGTATTCCGAACGCAGCCCCTTGCCGTGCTCGCCCCACAGCAGCCCGCCGTAACGCTGGGTCAGCGCGGCCACCGCATCGGAAATCGGCTTGACCAGTGCCGCCTGGGCCGGGTCTTTCATGTCCAGCGCCGGCCGCACGTGCAGCACCCCGGCATCCACGTGCCCGAACATGCCGTAGGCCAGACCATGACTGTCGAGCAAGGCACGGAACTCGGCAATGTAGTCGGCGAGTTTTTCCGGCGGCACGGCGGTGTCTTCCACGAACGGCTGCGGACGAATCTCGCCCTCGACGTTGCCCAGCAACCCCACCGAACGCTTGCGCATGGTGTAGACGCGATTCACCGCCTCGGCGCCTTCAGCCAGGGTGTGGCCCAGGCGCTCGATGGTGGTGTCGGCTTGCAGGTGCGTCACGAAGGCCGCCACCTCGGCGTTGACCTGCGCCACGTCCTCGCCGCTGAATTCCACCAGGTTGATGCCCAGGGTCGCGCGCTCCGCGTCACTGGGGAAATACTCGGCGACGCTGTGCCAGACGATGTCTTTCATCGCCAGCAGCAAGACCTTGGAGTCCACGGTTTCGATCGACAGCGGCTTGTGCGCCAGCAAGGCGTTGGCATCACGCAGCGCGTCCATGAAGCTGGCGTAACGCACGTTGACCAGCACCGAATACTTCGGAATCGGCAACACGTTGAGCTTGGCTTCGACGATATAGCCCAGTGACCCCTCCGCACCGCACAGCACGCTGTTGAGGTTGAAACGCCCCTGTTCGTCGCGCAGGTGCGCCAGGTCATAACCGGTCAGGCAGCGGTTGAGCTTGGGAAACACCGATTCGATGAGGTCAGCCTGGGTTTCCTGAATGTGCCGCGCCGTGCGATACACCTCGCCGATGCGACCGGGCCTGGCGCACGCCTGTGCCAGCTCGTCGTCGGTCAGCGGCTGGCTGTGCAGGCGCTCGCCGCCGAGCAGCACGCTATGCAGTTCGAGGACGTGATCGCGGGTCTTGCCGTAGGTGCAACTGCCCTGGCCGCTGGCGTCGGTGTTGATCATGCCGCCCACGGTGGCGCGGTTGGACGTCGACAGCTCCGGGGCGAAGAACAGCCCGTGGGGCTTGAGCGCGGCGTTGAGCTGATCCTTGACCACCCCCGCCTCCACCCGCACCCAGCGTTCGGCGACGTTGATTTCCAGCACCTTGTTCATGTGTCGCGACAGGTCGACCACCACCCCGTCGGTCAGCGACTGGCCGTTGGTCCCGGTGCCCCCGCCCCGTGGCGTCAACTTGATCCGGCGAAAACGCGGCTCGGCCATCAGGGTCGCAATGCGTGCGATGTCGTCCGCATCCAGCGGGAACACGGCCGCCTGCGGCAAGCGCTGATAGATCGAATTGTCGGTCGCCAGCACGGTGCGGGTGGCGTAGTCGGCACTGACTTGACCGCGAAAGCCGCTGGCTTGCAGGGCCTGGAGAAATTCCGGGTAGTGCTGCGTGGGCGTCGCGGTCGTCAGTTGGGCGATCATGGCGGTGGTCTCATCACGGAAAATTCATAATACTTGTCGCCTGAGCATTAATAGGCCAGCCTCAGGTCGTTGGTTTCGCCAATGATCTCGCAGGTACATCCGTCGAACAAACGGAAAATTGGGCCGCTATCGATGAGTTTTATGAATGAATTATCGCCACCTTACGCCATCGATGTCGCTGCTGCTGGCCTTTGAAGCGGCCGCCCGCCATGAAAGCTACACCCGCGCCGCGATGGAGCTGTCCCTGACCCAGAGCGCGGTCAGCCGTCAGGTCCAGGCGCTGGAGCAGCAACTGGGGTTGACCCTGTTCCGCCGCGAAGGCCGGCAGGTGCAGTTGACCGACGTCGGGCGTCTTTACCAGCGGGAAATGAGCGAAGCGCTGGGACGCATCCGCAGCGCCACCTTGCAAGCCATGGCGTATCAGTCCGGCAGCGGCACCCTGCGCCTGGCCACCCTGCCGACGTTCGGCTCGAAGTGGTTGCTGCCGCGCCTGCATGATTTCTACACGCGTCACCCGGGCATGCTGGTGCACATCCATTCCCGCATCGACGCCATCGACTTCGAGTCCAGCGGCATCGATGCCGCGATCGTGGTCGGCTCGGCCGACTTGCCGGGCCTGATCAGCCATCGGCTGCACACCGAGGAACTGATGGTGATCATGTCCCCGCAAGCGGCGCAAACCGAAGGCACCTGGCCCCCGGAGCGCATCGGCGGGCAGACCCTGCTCAATGTCGCGACCAACGCCAACGTCTGGGGCGAGTGGTTCAGCCACCACGGCCTGCCCCATCGCATGATGCGCCTGGGGCCGAGCTTCGAACTCACCTCACACCTGATCCAGGCCGTGCGGGCGGGCATCGGCATCGGCCTGGTGCCGCGTATCCTGGTCAGCGACGAGTTGGCCAACGGCGAGCTGATCAGCCTCGACCTGCCCTTTGCCAGCCAGCGCAGCTACTACCTGGCCTACCCGCCGCGCAACGAAATGCTGCCCTCCCTGGCCGCGTTTCGTTCGTGGTTGCTGGAACAGATCTGAGTTGCAGGCTCAGCGGCCCAGGAAGGCGTAGCCGAACCCCACGACCTTGGCATCTTCGCCATAACCTCCAAGGAACGACACTCCGACCGGCAGGTTGCCCCGGATGGTGCCGGCCGGCACCGTGATCTCGGGGAACCCCGTCGCCGAGGCGATGTACGACGAGGCGTAGGTATCGCCGGCATGGCAGACGTAGCTGTCATCGGTCACGCCATGCACCACCGACGCCGGACAATTGATGGTCGCGAAAAACAGGCTGTCCACCTTGTTCCGGCGCATGATGTCTGTCAGTTGCGCACGCAACTGCGGGATCTTGCGCGTCAGGATCGAGATGTACTGAGGCGAATCGGTGCTGTCGGTTTTCGCCAGCGCTTCCAGGCCGGCCAGGCGCGCCGGGTTCATCCCGTGCGGGCCGTTCTCGGCCTGGTTTTTCCTGGCCAGCTCGAGAAACTGCGCCAGGGTGCGCGGCTGGCCTGGATCGAGAGTCGCCAGATAGCGCTCGAACTGTGGCTTGAATTCACTCTCCCCCACCGGGCCGAGCACATCGCTCCAGAGCGTCTCGAACGCCTTGGGCAGTTCGATGGCGACGACACGGGCACCGCGCTCGCCAAGGGTTTTCTGTGCCGCCTGAAACACCCTGTCCACTTCAGCATTGGCGCCCTTGAAGTTGCTGATCACGCCGATGGTCTTGCCCTTGAGCGAGGCGCCCTTGAGCGCTTGCTCGAACTGGATGGTGTCGGTGGCGATGTCCAGCGTCGCCGAATCCCGGGTGTCCGGCCCCTTGATCGCATCGAGCACGATGGCCTGATCCCGCACGCTGTTGGTGATCACGCCGCCGGTATCGAACGCCAGCGACAGCGGAATGATGCCGCTGCGGCTGATCAGCCCCAGCGAAGGTCGAAACCCTACGGTACCCGTCACGCTGGCCGGTGCGCGAATCGAGCCACTGGTGTCGGAGCCCAGCGCAAAGGGTGCGAAGGCCGCCGCCACGGAGGCGGCCGAGCCACTGCTGGAGCCGGACGCATCACGTCGGGTGTTTTTCGGGTTGAGCGTCTGGCCGCCAAACGAGCTGTAGCCAAACCAGCCAAAGGACGCGGCGAGCTCCGACAGATTGGCCTTGCCCAGCACAATGGCCTGGCCGTCGATCAGCTTCTTCACGGTGAACGCGTCCTGACTCGGCACGGAGGAGCGCAAAACGTAGGAACCGCCGGAGGTGACCATGTCAGCGGTGTCGAAATTGTCCTTCACCACAAACGGAATGCCGGCCAGCGGCGCGAATCGCGCACCGGGATTTTTCGCCCGCTCGGCATCCCACAGGCGGGCCTGCTCGATCGCCTGCTCATTGACCGTCACCAGGGCATTGATCTGCTGCCCCTGACGATTGTTCGCCTGAATGTTGTCCAGATAGTGCCTGACCAGTTGCTCGGAACTGATGTCGCCCTTGTCCAGGGCCTGACGCATATCGGCCAGGGTCATGCGATCGATGCCGTTATCGGCCTGGGCACTGGCCGCCAGCAGCAGCACCGAGCAAGCCATCCACTGTTTATTCAACTGCATAGGGTAACTCTCCGAAGAATGACAGACGAATGCAATGAGCCCGCGCCTCCCGTGGTCGGCGCGGGCCTGTAGACAGATCGGATAAAAACGGGCCGGCGCTGTCGGCCGGCCCGGTTGAACGTCAGCGCGAGGTCACTGGATCAACTTGTTCTGCTGCAGGAATTCCCTGGACACGCTTTCGATGGATTCACGGCCAACGTCGACGCGGGAATTGAGACCGGCAATGGTGTCGTCGTCCAGCTTGGAGGACAGGGCATTGAGCAGTTCGCCGACCTTGGGATTTTCCTTGAAGACTTCAGTGCGAATGACCGGCGTCAGCGCATAACTGGGAAAAAATCCCTTGTCGTCCTTGAGCACCACAAAACCAAAGGCCGGGATTCGCCCATCGGTGGACAGCACCAGGGCCACGTTCACCTGGCCGTCCCTGAGCGCCTGATAGGTCAGGCCGCCGTCCATGCGCACGACGTTCTTGCGCTCGAACTCGAACTGGTACATGTCCTGGAGAGGACGCAAGCCATCGGTGCGGGAAAAGAACTCGGCGTTGGACGCGAACTTGTAGCTCTTGCCGGCGCCAATGTTTTGCGCCAGGTCGCTGATCGAAACAATGCCCTCTTTTTCAGCCTCATCCTTGCGCATCGCAAAGGCATAGGTGTTGTTGGCCTTGGAAGGGTTCAGCCAGGTGATGCCCTTCTGCGCGTCAAGGGTGCTGATGCGCTGGTAGGTTTCGTCGGCGTTGAGCTTGTCAGTCACCTTGTTGTAGATCACCAGCGAGGTGCCGGTGTATTCCCAATACACGTCAACCTGCCCGTTTTCCTGGGCGGCGCGCAAGACGGAGGAGCCCAGGTCCGCACGCTTGTCGACGCTGTAGCCATTGGCGCGCAGCAGCTGGGAGGTCATTTCGGCCACCAGTTGTTGCTCGGTGAATTTCTTGCCGCCCACCACAATGTTGCTGTTGGCAGAAGCGCTGCCCATGAAACCCAAAACAAGACTCAGCGTAATCAACAGCCTGGCCAGGATTCGATCAGTCATCATGCACCTCGTAATTATTGATTTATGTACATTGCCCTGGGGTTCAATCGCGCCCGGCCAGCCGCAAGCCGCGCGACACCGTCAGCGTCTGGATCACGCCGCAGCCCAGATCGACGGCAATCGCCAGAATGGCGGTCGACGCCGCACCGGCCAGCATCATGCCGAAGTCGTTCAAGTCGATCCCGGTGAAGATCAATTCGCCCAGTCCTCCCCCACCGACCAGGAACGCCAACGGCGCGGTCCCGACGTTGATCGCGAGCGCCGTGCGGATCCCGGCGAAAATCACGTTCATCGCATTGGGAATTTCGACTTTCCACAGAGTTTCAGCGGGCGTCATGCCCATGGCTTCTGCCGCTTCAATCAAGTGCGGCGGTATCGACCGCAAGCCTTCATAGGTGTTGACAGCCACCGGCAGCAACGTCGCGACAAACAAGCCGATGATGGCCGCGCCGCTGCCCACGCCGATGAGGCTCATGGCCAACGCGAGCAACGCCAGCTTGGGTATCGCCTGCCCCACATTGAGGAACTGCATGCTGGCCATGGCGTAACGCTGGTTCGCCGGGCGGCTCATCCACACGCCCAACGGCAGCGCCACGATCAGCGCCAGGACTCCGCTGATGGCGACGATCTGCAGGTGCTGGACCGTCAGGTAGCTGATATCGCCCCAGTAATACTGGAGCCCCTGCCAAAATCTGCTGATCAGCTCGGACATGATCAATGCACCACCGGCGTCATGTTTTCAACGAGTCGCGCCAGGATGTCGGCCTGGTGAACATAGCCAATAAAGCGCCCGTCAGGGTCGTTGCAGATCGCCCAGTCCTGACCACGGCCCAGCAGTTGAGACAGCACCTGGCGCAGGTCATCGGTGGGTTTCACGATCAGCGGCGACTGCGTGGCGATGCCGCTGTTGCCGCCGACGATCTGCATCTGCTCCCGTGGCGCTATCTTGCTGGCGATGTCAGCGGCGCTCAGCAGGTACAGGCGCTTCATGATCCGGTCGCTGCCCATGAAGTTGGC
Source organism: Pseudomonas fluorescens (assembly GCF_041354075.1). Lineage (GTDB taxonomy): Bacteria > Pseudomonadota > Gammaproteobacteria > Pseudomonadales > Pseudomonadaceae > Aquipseudomonas > Aquipseudomonas fluorescens_CE. The sequence continues at coordinate 117,540 of NZ_JARZGC010000013.1, forward strand.
CACGAACTCGCTCGTCGGCCGGGCCAGGAGATCGTCCGGCGTGCCGAACTGCTCGATCTTGCCGTTATGGAACAGCGCCACGCAGTCCGCCATCTTGACCGCTTCGTCGATGTCGTGGCTGACAAACAGCACCGTCTTGCCGACCTGGCGCTGGATGCGCATGAACTCGTCCTGGATCACGTCGCGGTTGATCGGGTCGATTGCACCGAACGGCTCATCCATCAACATCACGGGTGGGTCTGCGGCCAAGGCACGGGCCACACCGACGCGTTGCTGCTGACCACCGGAGAGCTCGCAGGGGTAGCGTTGCAGGAAGCGGGACGGGTCGAGTGCGACGACTTCCAGCAACTCGGCAGCGCGCTTGCGGCTTTTGGTCTTGTCCCAGCCCAGCAGGTTGGGCACCACGCAGATGTTTTCTTCCACGGTCATGTTCGGGAACAGACCGACCTGCTGGATCACGTAGCCGATGGAACGCTTGAGGGTGACGCTGTCCAGTTCGGACGTATCGCGCCCGCCGATGCGGATGGTGCCGGACGTGGGCGTGATCAGGCGGTTGATCATTTTCAGCGTTGTGGTCTTGCCGCAGCCCGAGGGCCCGAGCAGTACGCAGATCTGTCCCTCTTCAACGTTGAACGAGACATCTTCCACAGCGGTGATTGAGCCAAATTGCTTGTTGAGGTTTTCGATCTGGATCACGTCGTCGCTTCCTTCATTCGGCCATTGGCCACTTTGTTCTTGTTCAGGCCTTTTGGAGTCAGGATGCGCTGCAGGGCGTACAGCGCATAATCGGCCGCGATTGCGATGATGCTGATGATGATTGCGCCGGCCAGCAGCTGCCGGGTATCGGACTGGGCGATGCCGCGAATGATCAGGCTGCCCAGGCCACCTGCACCGATGTAGGCGGCGATGGCAGCGATGCCGATGTTGATCACGGTGGCCATCCGGACACCTGCCATGATCAGCGGCACCGCGATGGGGAGCTCAACCTTCCATAACCGTTGCCAGGTCGACATGCCCATGCCGATGGCCGCCTCGCGCAGCGCAGGATCGATGTTGGAGATCGCGGTCGTGGTGTTGCGGATGATCGGCAACTGGGAATAGAGAAACAGCGCAATGACCGCTGGCACCACGCCGATCCCGTAGCCGATCAGGGACAGGGCCGGGATCATCAGGCCGAACAGCGCCGCAGAAGGAATGGTCATCAGCACGGCGGCGAACGCCAGCACCCAACGACGCGTCCTGGGGTGCTGGGAGATCGCGATCCCTACAGGCACGCCGGTCAGGATCGCCAGGCCCACCGCCACCGCGACGATGAGCAGGTGCTGGCCGAGTAGCAGGCTGATGAGCCCGCCGTTTTCCAGAATGAAACTCAAGGTTTCCATGGTTGTAAGGCCTTCTGTACGTCATTGTTGTTTTTGTCGGCTGCGCATCTGGAAGTGGGCGCCGTTTCTGTAGGAAACATTACCGCGCTCCCACCTTGAGCCTGCGCTTCGAGTGCGACGATTTCTATCAAAAAATCGACGTCACGAAGCCTGTCAGTGCTCGGAACAATCTGAAGGAGGTGTACCGCCAAGGAAAATGTCAGGCCGCCCACCCAGCAGCCGCGCCTGGCCCACAGCCATTGGCCGGCCAAGTCATTAGCTAGCTATGTGGTTTGCCGGCGAGGACTGATTCATCGGGATTTCAAGGAACGGTCGTTCATTGTTCAACGCGTACATGAACGGGATTCAGGAGTGCGCATCATCAAATTTCCGCCGCTCCTCTCCCGGCGTGCACCCCCAGACCCGACGGTAGGCGGCGCCCAGGTGAGAGGCCGAGACAAACCCGCAGCTGTAGGCAATGGACGCAATGGGTTGGGTGCTTTCACGCAGCAGACGCCGCGCTTCGTTGAGCCGCAGTTCCAGGTAGAACCGCTTGGGCGTCATGCCGAAGTGCTGGTGCCAAAGGCGCTCCAGCTGACGATGGGACAGATTGCAGCGGTCGGCGATTTCCTCGATGCCGACAATGTTCTCCAGGTTGTTCTCCATGAAGGCAATTGCGGCCGTTAGGCGTTTGTCATGAATACCGAACCGCCACTGGATCGACATCCGCTGATGTTCTTCCGGCGCCCTGATCCGCGCATGGAGGAACTGTTCGGCAATGCTGGCAGCCAGCGGATTGCCGAAATCGAGGGCGATCTGCGCCAGCATCAGGTCGATGGCCGCCGTGCCGCCGGCACAGGTCCAACGATTTTCATGGTTGACGTACAGCTCGCGGGTCACCTCGATCGTGGGAAATTCTTCCGAGAATTGACCGATGGACTCCCAGTGCAGCGTGCAACGCTTGCCTTCCAGCAACCCGGCACGGGCCAGGATAAACGTGCCGGTGCTCAGCGCCCCGACGGTTTTCCCGCGTGCCGCCGCGCGCTGCAGAAAGCGCAGCATCTTCGGCGGTTTCTGGTGTTCGATGTCCAGGCTTGCCAACACGAACACCCGATCAAAATCGGGGGCGTCATCAATTGGCAGGGTCTGGATCTCGAACCCGCTGCTGGAGCTGACAGGCCCGCCCGATTCGGTGAGAACGGTCCATTCGTACAGCGTTTTGCCGGACAGGCGATTGGCCGCGCGCAAGGGCTCGCTGGCACCGGCCAGGGCCATCATCGAAAACTGGGGAAGAATGAGCAGACCGATGCGCTTGGTGGTCTGGCTGTTCACGGAGGGTGCAGGTTCACTGGGGCCGGTCATCGCCAGATCCTTGTCATGGAACAGCCATGTTAGGGCCTGGGCCGGCTTTGAGCCAGATGAACGAAACAAAGGCGCGAGCCGTGCGAGACCTCATTGCGAGGCCTCACAGGTTTTCTGCGCAGAAATCAGCTGCGGGCGCGGATCGCTTCGTCGATGCTCTGGATGATCGTCGCGAACACCGGGCTGTCGACCTGGTTCTGCTGACCATGTTGCATGTTGGCGATGATCAGCGCGCTCGGGCCTGCGTCGCCCGGGTACTGGCGGTGCAGATGCTCGGACTCGGACGGCATGTGCAGGGTGTTGTCGGCGCCGTGGATAATCAGCGCAGGCGGGAACCCGCTCGCCCCTTCGATGGCCTGGGCCGGGTCATACGCCACGTAGGACTTGTACGACTTGGCCGTCACGTGGGTGCAGCCCGGCCACCGGTCGGCGCCCCCGGCTTCGGTGTAACCTCCCAGTTGCTGGTCGACATAGGCCTGTGTGTCCGGGTCCAGCGGGTAGTAACCCACCCGGGTCGCTGCGGTGCCGGTGTCGAATGGCGGGATCGCCGCGTCGTCGGCCAGTTGCAGGATCGCTGCATCCGCCGCCGCCTGGTCGGCACGCAGGCCCTGCAGCTTGCGAATATTGGTGTAGCTCATCGGCACCCAGAAACGGATCTGCTCGCCACCGGCCGCCGCCAGCTCAGCCACGGCACCGAGGCTTGCCACCGAACCCATGGCCCAGGACGCCACCACCGGCATCTGACCAAAATGATCACGCGCCCATTGCACGGCACCGAGCACTTCGTCTTTCTGGTCTTCAAGCGACACATTGGTAATCAGCTGGTCACCAGACTTGATCGTGTTGCGGATGTGTTTGTTGGTGAAAAAGCCCGCCACGTCGTAGGTCATGACGCGATAACCGCGAGCGGCCAGGGCACGTCCGAACAGTTGACCGTACATCGACACCCCACCGGTGAAACCGGAGTTGAAGACCACCGGCGGCAGCGAAGCGTCGACGTCTTGCGGACTGAATACCGTCCCTTTCAAGTTCAGGGTCTGGTCCGCGTACTTCACGGCGAAGTCGATTTCTTTTGTAGTAATGTTTGTCATCGCTTGATATCTCGAAGTTAAAGCGTGGGCGTAGATCAACTAACCAGTTGGCCAAAGGCTCCGCGAAGAAGTTGGTCAACCGGCATTCGGGTTTCACTGGAAACATGACGTGCAACAGCATCAACAAAACTGAAAGTCTTGTTTGAATCGAATTGACTGGCATACGGCGAACCGTTGTTATCGGTCCCCACATGAGGTGCGTCGGTGGCTTCCAGAAGCACTTTCCCGGCACCGACGGCCAGCACGATCTGCAGGACGAAACGCGCGGTTTCCTCGGGTTGCGCCGAGGTGCGATAGCCCGGCCCCTTGAACCACACGTTGCCGCGTCTTTTCGCTTCGGCGAGCAATGCAACGTACGCCGCTTCGGCCGGTCCGCGTTCGGCGTGGCAACTGCCCAGGTGATCGATGACCACCCGCACGTCGTCCGGGACCTGGCGCAAGACGCGCAGGTTGGTCTCGGCTTCCTTGGCATAGAGGTGCAGATGCTGATGCGGCTGCAAGCGGCCATACAGCGCCAACCACTGCTCGCCGCTGAAGTCATCGGGGGTGACCGTTTCAGGCCGGGCATCGTGCAGAACGATTCGGGCACCGATGACCTGGGGATGCGAAAGCCGTTCCAGGGTGGCGTAAACAGGGTCCGCCTTGATCGTCCCCACCAACTTCACGTTGCCATAGCGCAGAGGATTGGCGGCCTGAAGTTGTTTGAGCTCGTTAAAGGAAGCAAACACATTTTCCGAATCCGGCAGAATACTCAGATGGACATTGTTAATGACCGTCGGAGCAATACCGGCATCGATGAGTTTATCCAGATAAGCCGTCAGTGGATGCGGTGCAGGTAAGTCATAGGGCAGCAAACCCGCCACCCGATGAAGATCATCCGAAGTGTAAAAGTGGACGTGGCTATCAATTCTTTCAGTCGAAGGCAGCATGATGATTGTTTCCCGCTTTTGTGGGAAAACAATAATCGTCGTCAGCGCTTGGTGGCTCTCGCCGACTCGACGTCTAGTATCAAAATCTCGCCATGTGCGTCGCTTGGGTGATGGCGTGCGGAATTTACGCTGTCGCTGAACGGGTCAGGCAGGGAACCCTGCCTGACCGTTGGCCGACGTCAGCGGACTCAAAAATCCACCGTCGCCGACAGTTGCAGCGTACGTGGATACCCTTGGGAAAACGCCCCATACGAGGCAACACCTGACCAATACTCACGGTCAAAGACGTTCTGCACGGTGGCGCGGAAGGTCGTTGGGCGACCGTCGATCTTGGTGGCGTAGCGGGCGCCGGCATCGATGCGGGTCCAGGCGTCCAGTTCCTGGGTGTTGGCCTGGTTGACGTACTGGCTGTCGGTGTAGATCGCGCCACCCGTGAGGGTGAAGCCTTCCAGCCAAGGGGTGTCGTACTCGGCCCAGAGGTTGGCCTGGATGTCGGGGACGCCGACCGGTTTATTGCCACGGTTGGCGGCGGTGGCCGAGTCCGTCAGCTCGCCGTCGAGGAAGGTCACGCCGCCCATCAGGCGCGTGCCCTTGGCGACTTCGCCGAATACGCTGAGTTCGACACCACGGTTGCGCTGCTCGGCCTGCACCGAGAACACATTGCCGGCGCCGATCTCGCCGCTGGGTTTTTCAATCTGGAACAAGGCCAGGGTGGTCATGAACGTGCCGTGTTCATACTTGACGCCGATCTCGTGCTGCTTGGACTCGTACGGCGCGAAGGTTTCGCCGGCGTTGGCCGCCGTGCCCGGCGCGATGTCGCCTTTGCTCAAGCCCTCGACATAGTTGTAGTAGAGCGAAACGTCTTCCCAGGGTTTGACCACCACGCCGACCAAGGGGGTCGTGGCACTGTCGTCATAACGGGAACTGACCGAGCCATTCGCCGCATAGTTGCGCGATTCGATGTCCTGGCGGCGCACGCCCAGGGTCAGCTGGAGGCGATCATCGAGCATGCCCAGGGTGTCGGTGAGCGCCACGCCGCTGAGCTCCGATTCGGAAATGCGCAACACCTTGGGCGCGGCGAGGTATTGCTTGGGCACATCCACCGGGTGGTAGATATTGGACCGGATGTCCGTGCCGTTGGTGATGCCCCGGGACAGTTCATCCTGATAACGGGTCGCCATCAGCGTGGTGGTATGGGTCACCGGCCCGGTGGCGAACAGCGCGCGCAGGCCGACATCGGCGGTCGAGCGGTCGACGTTGAATTTGTAGTAACCCGGGAGGTTGCTGGTGTCGCCCGCGTCGTTGAGGAGGCGCGGCACCTGGTCGGACAACCGCTTCACATCCGACTTGCCACCACCGGCGTGGGCGAATACGGTCAGGGAATCGTTGAGGTCATACTCGCCGCCGAGCAAGGCCGACTGCTCCTTGGTGTCGGACCAGCCCCAGTCCTGGGAAACGTTTGTGCGACCGTTGGCGGCGGAAGGCACCTCGACCCCCGGCGCAATGGTGAACGGGCGCGACGCGCCCTCGAAGTTTTCCTTCTGGCTGATGAAATCGAGGTTCAGGCGCAGGCGCTCACCTTGGTAATCCAGGGCAATGGCGCCGATATCCACCGTGCGATTCTGATCGTCCACGGCGGTATCGCCACCCTGCAGACTGCCATTGAAGCGCACGCCAAACTGGTTCTCGCTGCCAAACCGGCGACTGATGTCCAGATGGCCGCCGACCTGGGAATCGGACTGGTAGCTGGCGGTGAAGCGGGTCAGGTCTTCGGCCAGGGGCCGTTTGGGCACGATGTTGATCACGCCGCCGACACCGCTGTTGGGCGAGAGGCCGTACATCAGGGCACCCGGCCCCTTGAGCACTTCGACACGCTCGGTGTATTCGGTGAAGGCCCGGTAGTTGGGGGCCACGCCATACACGCCGTCGTAGGCCAGTTCGCCGAGGTTGCCTTCACCGATGGCAAAACCACGGATGAAAAACGAGTCGACGATGCCGCCGGTTTGCCCGGTGGAACGCACCGAAGGATCACGCTGCAGGGCATCGGCCACGGTCACCGTCTGCAGGTCGGCCATGGTTTTGGCGGTGTAGCTGGTCACGCTGAAGGGTGTGTCCATCACATCCTTGTTGCCCAGCATGCCCAGTCGCGCACCACGGGCCACCTGACCTCCGGCGAACTCCGCCGGCAACGCGGTCGGCCCGGCGTATCGGGCGTTGATGTTGGTGGTGTCCAGAGTCAGGTTCGGTGTGCCGGTCGAGGCACCCGCCGAATGATCTTCAGCCTTCTGCGTTTGCTCGGGGGTAGCAGCCCAGGCGCTGGTGGCCCCAGCCACCAGTACAACATTCAGCATGGCGGTGCGGATGGCGAGTGTTAATGCGCGCTCACCGCAAGGTCGACTGGCAACAGGCATGACGAGAGGTTCCTTGAACGTGGGAAATGGGAATCACTCCTGATGCCAGCCATCAGCGAAAAAAGTATCACCCTCCTTTTGATTTTTTTCAGTCGCGTGTTTCCGGTTGCGGCATTCGCCGCAGCCGGGTCAAATGCACGCCGTTCGGCCGGCGGATGTCATGCTCCCTGGCGGCTGCGCGCCTCCATTCGACTACCGAGGTTGTCCCATGCCCCACGCAGGCGCCCTTCCGGGATCGAGCGTCAGAGTCCTGATTTATCTGCTGTTCGCGATCCAGTTGATCTCCATGGGCGCGATGGAAATGAGCGGGCCGTTCTGGCCGGTGCACCTGCGTGGGCTGACGGACTCGGCGTCGTTTTTCAGCTTCGCCAGCATCGCCGTGTACGTCGGACCGATGCTGGGCATCCTGCTGACCAGTGCCTTCTGGGGGCGCATCGGTGATCGATACGGCCACAAGCTGATGATGATCCGCGCCCTCGCCGGCCTGTCCCTGACCCAGCTCGGTCTGGCCTTTGCCAGCGACATCTGGGTGATCCTGGTGCTGCGTTTTCTGCAAGGCGCCTTTGCCGGCTACATCGCGCCAGCCCAGGCCTATGGCGTCAGCATCGAGGCACCGAGCCGGCGGGCGCGGCTGTTTGCGATCCTGCAAATATCGACCAACGTCGGCTCCTTGCTGGGCGCAGTCGTCGGCGGCCTGATACTCGATTACGCGACCTTCTTCTGGATCAACCTCAGCGCTTCGGCGTTGTGCGCCCTCTGCACGGTCATCGCTGCGCTGACATTGCCGGACGTTGCGCCGGTGAAGAAAACCGCATCAGTGACTTCCGATGCTGCAGCGCAGGACTTGGCTAGGGCCTGGCGCCATTCACCGCTGCTGCCGCTGCTGCTGGTCATGGGACTTCTGCTGCTGGCGCGGATGCTGCCCCAGACCTCGTTCGCGCTGTACGTGAGCTCGACCTTCGCGGCCAGCCACTCGCTGGTCGGCCTGTGTTACGGCTTGCTGGCACTGGGTTTCATCCTCTGCGCCACCACCTGGTCGCGTTACTTCGAGCACCGCACTGTGCAGGAGGCGCTGCTGCGCATCCGCTACGTCGTGATCGCGTGCATCGCCCTGACCGCCCTGGCCGGCGTGACCCGCCACGCCGGTGTTTTTGTCATGGCCTATTTCGTCTGGGGCATGCTGCTGGGCGCGACGACGCCGGTGCTGACGGCCCTGATCTCGAAAACCGCCGATGGCTCGCAACAGGGCTACGTGCTGGGCATAGCCCAGAGCACTTCGCAGTTCGCCTCGATTGCCGGCATCTGCATCGGCGGCGTGCTCAGTCAGGTCTACGGCTTGCAGTACACCTACCTGTTCGTCTGCCTGGCGTACGCGATGGCGTTGCTGCCGATGATCGCAGTGCGTCACTTCTCCCCGCCTGCGGGCGGCCGATGATGGCACTTGCTTTCCCGGCATCGAGTCATCTAGCATTGGGAATACTTCTCAATTACAAGTCAGCCTGCGGCCATGAGCGAAACCCTTCCCGCGAACCACTCCCACCTGCGCGCGATTGAAGCCCTGTACAGCGGTCATCACGGCTGGCTGTACGGGATGCTCAAACGCAAGCTGGGCAACGCCATGGATGCCGCAGACCTGGCGCAGGACACCTTCACCCGCATCCTTGCCTCGCAGGTGACGGTGATCGAGCAGCCACGGGCCTACCTGAGCTGCGTGGCCAAGGGCATCCTGGTCAACTGGTACCAGCGCAAGGCCCTGGAACGCGCCTACCTTGACGCCCTCGCCCTCCTGCCGCTGCAAGAGGTACCGTCACCCGAAGCGCATTTCGTGGTGCTGGAGACCCTGCACGAAATCGACGCGATGCTCGATGCCCTGCCGCCCCTGGTCAAGCGCGCGTTTCTGCTATCGCAGATCAACGGCCTCAAGTACCAGGACATCGCCGACCAACTGGACGTGTCGCTGATCACGGTCAAGCGCTACATGAAACAGGCATTCGTCCAGTGCCTGATGCTGGTGGAATGAATGCTCTCCCTGCGCAAGGAACCGCCGCTGGCCGCCGAAGTGCTCGAAGAAGCCGCCGAGTGGCTGATGCGCCTGAGCGAAAACGACCTGAGTGACCACGAGCGGGCCGAATGGGAACTGTGGAAGGTCAGCAGCCCCGAGCGTGGTCGCGCCTGGGCTCGCGCGCAACTGTTGCAGAGCAAGCTGGGGGGCTTGCCGCCGTCCCTGGCGATGTCGGCGCTGGACCGCCCGAACAGTCCCGAACGGCGAGCAGCACTGGGCAAACTGGCGTTGCTGCTGGCATTGATGCCGGCGGGCTGGGGCAGCTGGAAACTGGCGCAGTCGCAACAATGGTCGGCGGACTATCGCACCGCCGTCGGCGAGCGGCGGGAACTGACCCTGGCCGACGGCTCGCGCATCACCCTGAACACCGACAGCGCCGTCGATGTGCTGTTCGACAGCCAGCAGCGGCTGATCCGCCTGCGCGAGGGCGAGATACTGGTGCAGACCGCCGCAGACAACTTTCCCCTGTCCCGGCCCTTCCTGGTCAGTACCCGCCAGGGCCACATGCAGGCGTTGGGCACGCGCTTCATCGTCCGCGAACTGAGCCCGCTCACTCACCTGGCCGTGCTGGTAGGCGCGGTGAAAGTGGTGCTGGCCGAGAACAGCCAAACCGCACCGCTGATCGTCAACGCCGGGCAAAGCACCGAGTTCTCCGCCCAGTCCTATGGTTCGCTGACCCAGGCGAATCCCCATGCCGGCGCCTGGACCCAGGGCATGCTCATGGCGGACAAGATGCGCCTGGCGGACTTCGTCGCTGAACTGGCCCGCTATCGTCGGGGCTTTGTGCGCTGCGACCCGGCGATTGCCGACCTGCGGATCTCCGGCGCCTTTCCGATCAGTGATACCCAGCGCACCTTGAACATGCTGGTACAGACCTACCCGGTGCTGGCCACCGGTCACCTCAGCGGCTATTGGGTCACCTTGTCCCCCGCCTGAAGCCCACTGAAAAAATACCTGCCGGCCGCTGATACTTTTCCGGATCTCGGCTGGCAATGAAAGAAACCCCATTCCCTTTCGCCCCTAGAGTCGCCCATTCATGCCTGTCATTCGCCACGTGCTGCTCAGCCTGACCCTGATCAGCGCTGCCTGCCCGCCGGCTCTGGCAGCCGTGCCGGGGCAACTGGATTCAGTCGTGGTCCATGCCTACAACATCGCTCCCGGACCGCTCGGCGCCACGCTGTCGAGCTTCGCCGTGGACGCCGGGATCGCCCTGTCGTTCGAGCCGTCCCTCACCGAAGGGCTGATGAGCCCAGGATTGACCGGGACCTGTTCGACCCGGGAGGCTGTCACGCGCCTGTTGGCCGGCAGTGGCCTGGACATGGTCCTGCGCACCGACGGCAGTTACACGCTGGTGGCACGCCGGATCACCCTGGACCCGACGACGGTCGATGGCCTCGATCAACGCAGCGACAGCCTGCCGCCGGTGTATGCCGGCGGCCAGGTGGCTGTCGGTGGGCGCCTCGGACTGTTGGGCAACACCGATGTGATGGATGCGCCGTTCAGCATCAGCACCTACACCGCCGCGCTGATCAAGGATCAACAGGCGACAACCGTGGGCGACCTGCTGGAGCGCGACTCCTCGGTGCGCTCCACCGGGCAGACCGGCGGCATCGTCGATTCGTTTTTCATCCGGGGTTTTCCGGTCGGTGAAGGCAATCTCGGCGAACTGGCCTTCGACGGCGTGTACGGCGTAGCGTCGAACTACCGGGTGTTCACCGAATACGCCGAGCGCATCGAAGTGGTCAAGGGCCCGGGCGCGCTGTTGTACGGCATGTCGCCGAACAATGCCGTGGGTGGTGTGATCAACGTCGTCCCCAAGCGCTCCCTGGACGAAGACCTGACCCGGTTTACCGCCAGTTACGCCCAGGACGCACAGCTTGGCGGCCACCTGGACCTCAGTCGGCGCTTCGGTGAAGAACGCCGCTTCGGTGTGCGCCTCAACGGCAGCGTGCAGCAAGGCGACACCGTGATCGACGATCAATCCCGGGAAGTCGGCGTTGGTGCGTTGTCCCTGGATTACCAGGGAGAGCGCCTGCGCACGACCCTGGACCTGGTCAGCCAGGAGGAAACGTTCGACGCCGCCTCCCGGCCCTTCCTGATCGCACCGGGCGTGGACATTCCGTCTGCCGCCAATGGCCGCACCAACGTCAGTCAGGATTGGGGCTGGTCCCGGACCCGCGACAAGTCGGCATTGCTCAGCGGCGAATACGACCTCACCGACAACCTGACCCTGTTCGCCCACGCCGGCGGCGGAAAATCGTCGGTTTCACGCCTGTCCGACCAGACACCGACCATCGTCAACGCCGCCGGCGACACCTCGTCGATCCCCGGTTACTACAAATTCGAAGTCCAGCGCTACACGGTGGATGCCGGTGCCCGCTGGCGCTTCGACACGGGGCCGATCAGCCACAGCACCGCCGTGCAAGTGACCCGTTACCGCGATGAGCTGTCGCGCGGCATCCTCTCCGGGCCAGCGGTGCTGTCGAATATCTACCACCCCGTCGACCGCCCCAAACCGTCCATTGCCGAACCTGCAACGCCAAAAGTGTCCGCCACCGAGCTGTCCGGCATCGCCCTGGCCGACACCCTGTCGATGTTCGACCAGCGCCTGCAACTGACCTTGGGCCTGCGCCAGCAGAACATCCAGTCCAGCAACTACAACGCGGCCGGCGCGGTGACCGCTTCCTACGACGATGGCAAGACCACGCCGCTCTACGGCGTGGTCTTCAAGCCTTGGGACCATGTGTCGTTCTACTACAACTACATCGAAGGGCTGAGCAAGGGCGACGTCGCGCCCAGCACCGCCACCAATGCCGGCCAGGTCTTCGCGCCCTATGTGTCCCGGCAACAGGAGGTCGGGGTCAAGTTCGACCACGGCAGCTTCCTGTCGACCCTCGCCCTGTTTCAGATCAGCAAGCCCAGCGGCGAATTGTCATCGGGGGTGTTTGCGGTCCAGGGCGAACAGCGCAACCGGGGCCTGGAGTTGAGCATGTCCGGGGAAGTCGCCCAGCGCACGCGTCTGCTCGGTGGCGTCACGCTGCTGGACGCGCAACTGACCAAAACCGGTGTCGCCGCCAATCGTGGCAACACGCCCGTGGGCGTACCCGAGGTTCAAGCCAATCTCTGGGCCGAGTGGGACACGCCGTCGGTCGAGGGGCTGACGCTGACCAGCGGCGCGATCTTTACCGGCCGCCAGTACGTCAACCAGGCCAACACCCAGCAACTGGATGACTGGACCCGCTTCGACGTCGGCGCCCGGTACACCACGCACATTGCGCAACGACCCACCACGTTTCGCGCCACGGTGCAGAACGTGTTCGACCGCGAGTACTGGTCGGGAGTCGCCTCCTATGGGGCGTTCTCCCAGGGCTCGCCACGCACCCTTCTCCTGTCGGCCACGGTCGATTTCTGACACATGCAAAGGCCTTGATCATGCTCACCATTGCTCGACGCAGCCACGCTCTGGCCGCGCTGTTGTTTGCTGGATTGCTGGGGGTTTCGTTACCGTCATCGGCCTCCGAGGCGCATGCACCGCTCAGTAGCGTCACCGATTTGCTCGGACGCACGGTCAAGGTGCACCTGCCGGTCAAGCGGGTGATTCTGGGGGAAGGTCGCCAGTTGTACCTGGTGGCGGCGCTGGACACGCAGAACCCCATCGAGCGCATCGTGGGCTGGCGCAAGGACCTGATCCAGTCCGACCCCGACACCTATAACGCCTACCTGCGCGCGTTTCCCGACATCGCGAAAATCCCCACGTTCGGCGGTTTCGAGGACGGCACCTTCGACATCGAGCAGGCGATCTCCCAGCGCCCCGACGTGATCGTCCTCAACATCGAGGCACAGCACGCCACCGAAGATGCGCGCTACATCGAGAAGCTCGACGCCCTGGGCATCCCGGTAGTGTACGTCGATTTCCGCAACAACCCCATGCAGAACACCGAACCGACCATGCGCCTGTTCGGCCAGTTGTTCGGCAAAGAGCAACGTGCCGAGGACTTCATCGCGTTTCGCAACGAGCAGATCCGACGGGTCACCGACGTGATTGCCGCGCAGCACCCTGCCCGCCCCAACGTGTTCATCGAGCGCATCGGTGGCTACACCGACGATTGCTGCCTGAGCTTCGGCAATGAAAACTTCGGCCGCTTCGTCGAAATGGCCGGCGGCAACAACATCGCCAAGGACATCATCCCCACTACCTTCGGTCAGTTGAATGCCGAACAGGTGATCGTCGCCAATCCGGACCAGGTGGTGATCACCAGCGCCAACTGGGAGGCCTTTGCTCCGGGCGGCCATTGGGTCGGCGTCGGCCCGGGCGCGGACATGGCGCAGGCCCGACGCAAGCTCGCGTGGTACACCCAGCGCCCGGCCTACGCCGGGATCAAGGCGCAGCAGAGTCAGGCCTTCCACGCCATCTGGCACCAGTTCTACAACAGCCCGTATCAGTTCGCGGCGATCCAGCAACTGGCCAAATGGTTTCATCCGACGCTGTTTGCCGACCTCGATCCGCAAGCCGCCTTCCGCGAGCTGCATGAGCGATTCCTGCCGGTGCCCTACGAGCCGGGTTACTCCGTGAGTCTGCGCGAAGCCGAGGCCAAGCCATGAGCGCAGTGAATTCGGTGACCGATGCCATACGCCTCCAGCGTGACACCTACCGGCGCCTGGTGGTGCGCAAACGCCTGATCCTCGCGGCACTCGCGTTGCTGTTGACGTGCAGCGTCCTGCTCGACCTGGCGCTGGGACCGGCCCGCTACAGCCTTGGCCAGGTGCTGGGTGCGCTGTTTGCACCGGACAGCGCCGAGGCGCAGGTACGGGTGGTGATGTGGGATATCCGCCTGCCCGTGGCCTTGATGGCGGTGGCGGTGGGTGCGGCGTTGTCCCTGGCCGGCGCGCAGATGCAGACCATCCTCAACAACCCGCTGGCCAGCCCTTTCACCCTGGGCATTTCCGCCGCAGCGAGTTTCGGTGCGGCCATGGGGCTGGCGTTCGGCGTCGCCCTGTTTCCGCTGGCGGCACACTACATGGTGCCGGTCAACGCGTTCATCATGGCCATGCTGTCCGCCTTGCTCATCCATTTCTTGAGCATGCGCCGTGGCGTCACCGCCGAAACCATCGTCCTGCTCGGCATCGCCCTGGTGTTCACGTTCAACGCCTTGCTGGCCCTGGTGCAATTTTTTGCCACCGAGCAGGCCGTGGCGGCTGTGGTGTTCTGGACCATGGGCAGCCTGACGAAAGCCACCTGGCCCAAGCTGGGGATCATCTGCCTGGTGATCCTGGTCACCCTGCCGATTTTCGCCAAACGGGCCTGGGCCCTCACCGCCTTGCGCATGGGCGATGACAAGGCCGCCAGCTTCGGCATCAATGTGCGCAGCCTGCGCTTCCAGACGCTGATCATGGTCAGCCTGCTGGCGTCCTTCCCGGTGGCGTTCGTCGGCACCATCGGTTTTATCGGGTTGGTGGGCCCGCACATCGCGCGGATGCTGATCGGCGAGGATCAGCGCTTCTTCCTCCCCGCTTCGTTGCTGACCGGTGCGTTGATCCTGTCCGCCAGTTCGGTGGTCAGCAAGACCCTGATCCCGGGCGCGATTTTCCCCATAGGCGTAGTCACGTCGTTGATCGGCGTGCCGTTCTTCATTTCCTTGATTCTCAGCGGGAAGAAAAACTCATGGTAACGATCCAGCTGGAGGCACTCGGCGCCGGCTACGGTCAGCGCACCATCATCAGCGATGTCAGCACGGCCGCCTTTGTCGGCGGCGAAGTGGTGGCCGTGGTCGGTCCCAATGCCGCTGGCAAATCCACCCTCTTCAAACGCATGGCAGGGCTGATCCACGGCCCCGGCCAGGTGATCCTGCAAGGCGCGCAAAAAGGCCCGCAAGGCATCAGCTACATGCCCCAGGGCCTGAACGCCAGTGCCCGGCTGACGGTGTACGAATCGGTGCTGCTGGCGCGCAAGCAACTGGCCCCGGGCTGGGCCGTTGAAGACGATGAGCTGAAGCGGGTCGACGACATCCTGGAGGCCCTCGGCATCACCGCGTTGTCGTTCCGCAACCTGGGTGAACTCAGCGGCGGCCAGCAACAGCTGGTCTCGATCGCCCAGACCTTGGTGCGCGAACCCGACGTGCTGCTGATGGACGAACCCACCAGCGCCCTGGACATGCACCGCCAGGTCCAGGTGCTGAACTTCATGCGCAACCTGGCGCGCGAACGCCAGGTGATTGTGTTCATTGCCATCCATGACCTGAACCAGGCCTTGCGCTTCGCCGACCAGGTATTGGTCATCGCAGACGGCACCGCCCAGGCGAGTGGCCCGAGCCATGAAGTGATCAATGAACGAATGCTGCGCGAGGTGTACAAGGTCGAGGCGCGCATCGAACGTTGCAGCCGTGGGCAGCACCACATCCTGATCGACGAAATTGTGTGAACGGTGCAGGCCTGAGGCCGATTGCCGCCTGACAAGGGCGGCAATAACGAGGCTCAGGGTTCGACGCTGTCCAGCGCATGCCCCACCACCTCCAGCAACAAGTCCGCGTGTTCCTGTTGGAACGCCAGCAGCGGGCGAATTTTCAGCACGTTCTCCAGCGGCCCGGCGGCGCTGATCAGCACACCCTGCTCGCGCATGGCATTGACCACTTTGCGGGTCTGGGCGGCGGCAGGGCTTTTTATGGTGCGATCGGTCACCAGTTCGACCCCCAGGAACAGCCCGGCACCCCGTACATCACCAATGATCGGGTAACACTCGGCCAACCGGCGAAACCCTGTCAGCAGGTACTCACCCAAGGTGTGCGAGCGCTGTTGCAGCTGCTCGTCACGGATGACGTTCAACACCGCATGGCCTGCCGCGCAGGACACCGGGTTGCCGCCGAAGGTGTTGAAATAGCGCATGTTCTTGCCGAAATGATCGACCACCTCGGCCCGCCCGACGAGGCCGGCAATGGGCTGGCCGTTGCCCATCGGCTTGCCCAGGGTAACGATGTCGGGGCGCACGTTGTGGCGCTCGAAGCCCCACAGGTTCAGGCCGGTGCGGGCGAAACCGGACTGGACTTCATCGGCGATGTACAACAGCCCCTCGGCCTGGGCCAGCGCAATCCCCTCGGCAATGCACCCGGCAGGGTCCGCCAGGACACCGTCGCTGGCGAAGATGCCATCGAGCAGGATCGCGGCCGGACGAATGCCGTGCGCGCGCAAGTCTTCGATCGCCGCTCGCACATCGGCGGCGAAAGTCGAGGCGACAGCCCCCTGCCCCAGCCGATAGACATCGGGCGCACGGACCGTGCGCACGTGCGGCGGCAGGATCATGCTCGGGCCCAGGGACGGTGACAACTCGGCGATATCGCCCGTGACGCCGTGGTAGGCGAACCGGGTGATGATCACGCCGGTGCCGCCGGTGAACTGTTTGGCGATGCGCAATGCCAGGTCGTTGGCTTCGCTGCCTGTGCAGGTGAACATGACCCGCTCGAGGTCCTCGGGAAAGGTGCCCAGCAGCTGTTCGGCGTAATCCAGCACGCCTTCCTGCAGGTAACGGGTATGGGTGTTCAATTGCGCGGCTTGCCGGGTCATCGCCTCGACCACCCGTGGATGGCAATGCCCCACGGACGCCACGTTGTTGTAGGCATCGAGATAACGGCGACCCTGTTCGTCGTACAGCCACACACCTTCGCCGCGCACCGTGTGCAACGGTCGCTCGTAAAACAGTCGGTAAGCCGGCCCGAGCAGGCGCGCCCGGCGTTCGATGAGGCGTTTTTCCGTGTCTGAAAGACGATCGGCATCCCCCGCCGTGAAACCGTTGATCATGCTCATGCGCCAACCTCCTGAGTGCAAGCGGCCAGTATTCGGTCGTGGATATGCGCCGGGGATACCAAGGACAGGCCTGCCAGGCTTTCCTGGGCGCGGTGGGCATTGCGCAAAATGTACGCGCGGTTATCCGGGTGCAGGTCCGCCCGCCAGAAATTGATGCACAGCGACAACGCCAGGCGCGTCGAGATCAACACCGGCAGCAGTTCAAGTTCTTCGCCCAGCAGCGGGTTGACCCGGTGATAGGCGCGGATCATGTCCAGTGCCGGGGCCAGGACATCACCCGACACACCCAATTGGTAAGAGGCCGCCACCGCGACTTCGTTGACCAGCGGCGCCCGGACCATGTCACCAAAATCCAGGATGTTGCGCAGGACATCCGGGTGCTCGGGGTCGACAATGATGTTGTGCGGATTCATGTCGTTATGAATCACCTGCTGGCGCAGCGTGGGGGCGCTCGCCAGCACCTGCTCTTCAAACCGGTCCAGGCTGAGTTCAACCCTGTCGCGACGCAACCCCGGCTCGATGTAGTCGAGCAACGGCCTGAGGCGTTGTGCATGCTGCATGTCCCACAGCAGCACATGCCCGGCAGCCGGATGGCTGAAGCCGCTCAAGGCCAGATCGAAACGGGCCAGTGCTTGCCCCAGGTTCTGCCGGAACGCCTCGCAGGTGCAGGCGACGCGGTGCAGCGGCAGGCCGTCGACGAACGACAGCAAGCGTACCAGCATGCGTTGGCCCTCGATCTCGACCGATTCGACGAACCCGCCACTCAGCGACGGATAGACACGTTGCACGGGCAGTGCGGGATCGTGACGCTCGATCTGACGCATGGCCTGGTTATGAAAATCGACGACATCCGGGTTTTCCAGCGGATGGGAAAGCTTGAATAGACGGGACGAACCGTCCACGAGGATGACCCGGAAATTCAGGTCGCGCTCGCCGCCCAGCCTCTCAAGTTTCCCGCTGATCGCGTAGTGCTGCAGGAGGACTTCAAGGACCTGCGCCTCGCTGACCCGGGCAGGTGCCGCCTCCAGCAGACAGGCTTCGGCAAATACATTCTCAAGCGGCATTCATGGTTCCTCGCCTCGGTGACTGGGGCCTGCGCACGCCGGCACAGGCCCCTTGCATTACTTGTTGGCCCAAGCGATGAAGCGCTCTTCCAGGTCTTCACCGTGATCGATCCAGAATTCGGCGTCCGTGGCCCGTGCGTTTTTCAGGTTGTCCGGTGAGGTCGGCAGCTTCCTGCCCACTGTGTCATCGACCAGCGCCATGGTTTTCGTGTTGCTCGGCCCATAGGGAATGGCCTCGACGAAATTCTTTTGCTGAACCGGCGCACTGGCGAACGCGATGAAGTTTTCCGCCAGCGCCTTTTTCGGTGAGCCCTTGACGATCGCCCAGTGATCCAGGTCGTACAGGCTGCCATTCCACTGCATTTCGAACGACTGGCCCTCTGACTGCGCCGAGGTGACACGCCCGTTATAGGCCGAGGTCATCACCACGTCACCCGCCGCCAGCCACTGCAACGGCTGCGCGCCGGACTCCCACCACTGGATATCGGGCTTGATCTGGTCCAGCTTGCGGAAGGCCCGCTGAACGCCCTCCTCGGTGCCGAGCAAGGTGTAGACGTCTTCCTTGGCGACGCCATCGGCCAGCAGGGCAAACTCCAGGGTGAACTTGGCGCCGCGACGCAGGCCGCGTTTGCCGGGGTATTTCTTCACGTCCCAGAAATCCGCCCAGCCTTGCGGCGCGCTGGCGAGTTTTTTCGGGTCGTAGGTCAATACGCTAGACCAGATGAAGATGCCGACGCCGCAATCGCTGACGGACGCTGGAATGAAATCTTCTTTCTTGCCGATCCGGGACCAGTCCAGTGGCTCGAACAGGCCTTCGCTGCAACCGCGCAGCAGTTCGGGGGTCTCCACTTCAACCACGTCCCAACTGGTTTTGCCGGTGTCGGCCATGACCCTGATCTTGGCCATTTCGCCGTTGTAGTCGTCGGCGGTGATCGCGACATTCTTCTGCGCGGTAAAGGGTTTGTAGAACGCTTTTTCCTGGGCCTGGCGGTTGTTGCCGCCGAAAGACACCACGGTGAGTTTTTCGGCGGCGCTCAGCGGGCCGGCAAGGGCTCCGAGCATCAGTACAGCTGCAATTTTCCGGTTCATGCGTCTCTCCGATTCGCTACGTGCGTTGGCGGCAGCTTTAAGGGATGGCAGGTGGTTTTTTGTTTTTGGCAGCAGTGTTTCTGTCGGCGCCGGGTGTCATGCACCTGGTGGCCGGCGTCGGGCGTCGATCCCGAGGCGCGGCTCATTAGTATCATATTTGCAATATGATGCATCATAATTTTTATTGTTATAGTCTGATCCTCTGCCATCCCACCTCAGGAGCGCCTCTCATGTCCGAACAACGAACCCTCCTCCTCACAGGTGCGAGCCGCGGCATCGGCCATGCCACGGTGAAGCACTTCAACGCCGCCGGCTGGCGCGTCTTCACCGCGTCCCGACACGACTGGACCGAAGGCTGCCCCTGGGCGGAGGGGCTGCTGAACCACATCCACCTGGACCTGGAAGACATCGACGAGGTCCGCCGCAGCCTCCCGGCCATCCGCAAAAAACTCGGCGGGCGTCTGGATGCGCTGGTCAACAACGCAGGCATTTCACCCAAGGGCGAGGCCGGCGCGCGACTGGG
This sequence comes from Pseudomonas fluorescens, assembly GCF_041354075.1. Classification (GTDB taxonomy): domain Bacteria; phylum Pseudomonadota; class Gammaproteobacteria; order Pseudomonadales; family Pseudomonadaceae; genus Aquipseudomonas; species Aquipseudomonas fluorescens_CE. Next base: position 137,226 of record NZ_JARZGC010000013.1, read on the forward strand.
CGTGCTGGAGTCCGACTACGCCACCTGGCTCAGCGTCTTCAACGTCAACCTGTTTTCCACGGCGCTGCTGGCCCAGGGGCTGTTCGATGAACTCAAGGCGGCGCAAGGTTCAGTGATCAACGTCACCTCGATTGCCGGTTCCCGGGTCCACCCCTTCGCCGGTGTCGCCTATGCCTGTTCGAAAGCGGCGCTGGCCGCGTTGACCCGAGAGATGGCGCACGACTTCGGTCCCCACGGAGTGCGGGTCAATGCAATTGCGCCGGGGGAAATCGAGACCTCGATCCTGTCGGCCGGGACGGAGCTGATCGTCGACCAGCAAATCCCCATGCATCGCCTTGGAAAGCCCGAAGAAGTCGCGTCCCTGGTGCATTTTCTGTGCACCCGCGGCGCGTCCTATATCAATGGCTCGGAAATCCATGTCAACGGAGGCCAGCACGTTTGAAATAGTCTGGAAATCCCGGCCGGAAACTCCCATCATTCGGGCCGGGCATCCGCCGTAGACGAGCGACCAATGAGCAACCCCTACCCCATTCAGACCCTCAAGCATTCCTACCTGGGCAGCGGCATCTATGAGCTGCTGCGCGAGGCCCTGATCACGGGACGTTTCCAGCCCGACGACCGGTTGCGCATCCGCGACCTGGCGGAACAACTGGGCACCAGCGTCACGCCGGTACGCGATGCGATCCTGCAGCTGGCGAAGGAACAGGCGTTGATCCTCAAGACCCCGCGCGACATCCGCGTGCCGATCCTCTCGGCCGCGCAGTACGGCGAGATCCGCAGCATCCGGTTGGCCCTCGAGGGTCTGGCGGCAGAAACCGCCGCAGCGAGGGTCACCGACAGCCAGATCGAGGACCTGCAAGACTGCATCGAACGCAACATCGCCGCCATCAACGCCCAGGACTTGCAGGCCGCGCTCAAGTGCAATCAGGAATTTCACTACGCGCTGACCACCATCGCCGGCATGCCCGTGTTGGCAGGTCTGCTGGACAGCCTGTGGATGCGCACCGGCCCGCTGATCGCGCGGGCCTATGGCAACTTCAACGAGCGGATGGCCATCGACCATCACTGGGAAGTGCTCGATGCCCTGAAACGGCGCGACGGCGCGGCGGCGCGCAAGGCGATCTGCTGCGACATCCTCGATGGTAACCAGAAGATGCTCGAGTACATCGAACAGAGCGTCTGACTCAACGAATGGTCGGGCGTCTGGCCCGTGACTGCCGTGCGAACTCGTTTGGCGTCCTTCCCGTGTGCTGGCGGAAAGCCCGGCTGAAGGTCGCCTGGGAAGAAAAACTCAGGATCATCGCCACCTCGGCGACAGAATGAGCGCTATAGGTGAGCAGGTACCTCGCGCGCTCCATACGCCGCTCGTTGACGTAGCGCTGCGGCGTCTTGCCGGTGACAGCCTTGAAAGAACGGGCGAAATGAAAGCGGCTGAGATACGCCACGGCAGCCAGGTCGTCGAGGCTGATGTTCGCCTCGATGTTGTCCTCGATGTAATCCATCACTTGGCGAATGCGTTTGACCCCTGGATTGGGCACACGCTCCAGTGATGCCAGGCGAGCCGGCGTGGCACTGGTAAATCGCTGAATGAGCCGGGCGGCGGCGCTGCACGCCAGCGACTCGACCAGCAACTTCCCCGACGGCGTCGAATGCTGCATCTCCATGAGGATGGCATTGCCGATACTGGCGATCAGATCGTCTTCAAAACCGCGCTCAAAGCGCATCGTCAAATACTCGCTGCCATCGAAACATTCACCCAGCGCCTCGGCAGAAAAATGCTCGGCCCCCAGGTGCACGTGCAACAGATCGGGCATGCGCGCCGAGAGCAGGACCAGGTCTTCCTGAATGCCTTTGGGGCAGATCCACGCCATCCCGCGCCGGGTCGGCGTCTGCTCGACGACATCATAGGCCTTGCGAGTCACCACCGAGCCGCTGTCGCCCCGGGCATCGAGTACCAATTCGGTGGTCGGTTGGCGGGTGTTTTTGGCGATAACACCGTCGCTATGGCTGCGCACTTCGGCCAGCAGGCCCTTCCAGTTGCGGTCTGCCGACGAGAGCAGCAATCCGGATGAACTGTATTTTTCGAGTTTATAGCGAAGGAGCGGCATCGAGACTTCTCTGGGCCCAGTCGTTCAAGGGTCCGGCGAAGTCTCACACTCCGGGCGCCTTCCTGGCAACCGGCAGGCGAATGGCCGACACAAAAACGCCAGGCGGTTCGATGCGCCTGGCGTTGCCCGTCTTGAGCCTTGGCTAAGGCCGAGTGATGATCCCCACCGCCGAGGCCCCTGCTCTCTCGGAGGTTCCCAGCAACCCTTTGGTGATTTGCCAGATCACCGCAAACGCGCCGACCAGGAACACAATGTCGCCGAAGGTGCGCACCCAACGCAGGGTTTGCAGCAGGTCCTGTTGCATGAACGCCTCGCTGCGGGCGTACCACAAGCCCTGGCTGGCGCTGGCGTAGAATTGCAGGATGCCGACCGGCAGCAGGCTGGTGAAGATCATCAGCGCCAGTCCGCCGTTGAGCCACCAGAAACCGGTGTTCATCAAGCGATCATTGAACTGCAGGTTCGGCCGCAGGTAACGCAGGATCAACAGGCTGAAACCCAGTGCCAGCGAGCCGTAGACGCCGAACAGCGCGGCGTGGGCGTGCAGTGGCGTAGTGTTCAGACCCTGGATGTAATACAGCGAAATCGGCGGGTTGATCAGGAACCCGAAGACACCGGCCCCGAGCATGTTCCAGAACGCGGTGGCGATGAAAAACTGCAGCGGCCAGCGAATTTTCGTCATCCACGCCGCGCGTTCCTTGAGGTGCCAGTTTTCCCAGGCCTCATAACCCAGCAAAATGAGCGGGACCACTTCCAGTGCACTGAACGTCGCGCCGACCGCCATCACCGGTGTGGTGGTGCCGGAAAAATAGATATGGTGGAAGGTGCCGGGCACGCCACCGAGCATGAACAGCGAGGCCGACCCCAGCGTCGCGGTCGTCGCCAGGCGCTTGGACACCAGGCCCATGCTGGTGAAGATGAACGCCAGCGCGGTGGTGGCGAACACTTCGAAGAAGCCTTCGACCCACAGATGCACGACCCACCAGCGCCAATATTCCATGACCGACAGGTTGGTGCGTTCGCCGTAGAACAGGCCCGCGCCATAGAACAGGCCGATGGCAATCACCGAACAGGCCAATAGCGCCAGCAGGTTTTTGTCACCGGGCTGGCGCAGGGCAGGCACCATCGCGCGCAGCATCAGCACCAGCCAGAACACGATCCCGGCAAACTTGGCGATCTGCCACAGGCGGCCCAGGTCGACGTACTCGTAACCCTGGTGACCGAGCCAGAAACTCCATTCGGCGGGCATCAGTTGCGCGATGGCGAGGAAGTTGCCGGTGTAGGAACCCACGACCACCAGCACCAGGGCCCAGAACAACAGGTCCACGCCCAGCTTCTGGTATTTGGGGTCTTTGCCGCCGTTGATGAACGGCGCCAGGAACAGCCCGGCGGCGAGGAAACCGGTGGCAATCCAGAACATCGCGCTCTGCAGATGCCAGGTCCGGGTCAGCGAATAGGGGAACCACTTCGACAGCGGCAGGCCGTAGAAATCCTGGCCCTCAACGGTGTAGTGCGCGGTCACGCCGCCCATCATGACCTGGAAGCCGAACAGTGCACCGACCAGCAGCAAATATTTGCCAAGGGCTTTTTGCGACGGTGTCAGGGTGATCAGGCTCAGCGGATCCTGCGCCGGCACCGTGGGTGAGCCCTCCTCGTGGTTACGCAGGAACGCCCAGCCCCAGACCAGGAAGCCGATGCCCGCCAGCAGTACGACGATGCTGATGACCGACCAGACCATGTTCTCGGCCGTGGCGTTGTTATCGATCAGGGGTTCGTGGGGCCAGTTGTTGGTGTAGGTCGCGTTCAGTCCGTCACGCTCAGTGGCGGCGGCCCAGGCGGTCCAGAAGAAAAAGTGAGTGAGCTGCTGACGCCGGGCCGGGTCAGGCATCGTCACCTCCTTCATCGCGAAACTCTGGCGGCTGCTACTCAGCGATGGATCGCCACCGAAGAGCGCATCGTAATAGGCGCCCGTCTGCCGGATCGCCTGGATGCGGCGTTCACTGAGCACCAGGGTGCCATCGACCAGGCGGTTGCTGCGGTATTCGCGTTTGAGTTGATGACGCAGCAAGGCTTGCTGATCGCCATCGATCTCGGCGTAGGCCTTGCCATAACCCTGCTGTGCGGCCAAGTCCAGCCAGGCGAGCAGTTCGCGGTGCAGCCAGTCGGCCGTCCAGTCCGGCGCCTGGTACGCACCGTGACCCCAGATCGAGCCCAGCTGCATGCCGCCGACACTTTGCCAGGCGGTTTGGCCATCAAGAATGTCCACGGACTGAAACAGCAATTGGCCGCTGGCACTTTGCACTCGCTCGGGAATCGGCGGGGCCTGGCGATAGATCTCACGCCCGAACCAGCCCAGCAGGCAAAAAGTCACGCCTAATATCCCGATCAGGTACCACCATAACTTTCGATATTCACCCATATGTCACCTCAATTTGCCAATACGGTCGAATGCCAAGGCATGCATTTATTTCTCGCGCACCCATACACGACTGTTTATTCATTTATATTTTTCTTTGGATACCGTTATGTAACGGCGAACACGAACCCATTACTCGAAGTCAACCCGAGCAATCATTCCATTTCGTGAAACCCTCGGCACAGAGCCTTTTTAGCTATAAATACCGTGCACCACCCATATTAAAAAATCGCCAATACAGCAATTAACACCCTATCAGCAAAACATCGAATTACCCCTGAAACCAACAAGCCATCACAACTATTTGCACCCTTTAACACCGCATTACAACGGACTAACCCATAGTAAGCAGGCAAATTGTTCAGCTTGAGCCGGATTAATCAGGAGCATTTTCCCATGGCAGACGATTCCTCACTTTCACCTGACGAAACAGTGCGTCGAAACTTGTTGCTGGGTGGCTTGGCGACGGCGGTCGTGGCTGCCTTGCCGGCTTCCGCTTCAGCGGCCTCCGTTAAAACCGCTCCCTCCAATGCAAAAGGAACCCAGGGCATGGCAACCATCGCGACCAAAGAAGGTGTTGAGCTTTACTACAAGGATTGGGGCCCGAAGGATGGCCCGGTCGTAACCTTGAGCCATGGTTGGCCATTGAACGCTGACAGCTGGGATTACCAGGCTTTTTTCCTGGCATCCAAGGGCTTTCGTGTGATTGCCCACGACCGCCGCGGTCATGGCCGCTCGAGCCAGCCCTGGGAAGGCAACGACATGGATCACTACGCCGATGACCTGGCCACCGTGATCAATACGCTGGACCTGCGTAACGTGACCGTGATCGGTTTCTCGACCGGTGGCGGTGAAGTCGCGCGCTACATCGGACGCCACGGCACCTCCCGCGTGGCGAAGATCGGCCTGATTTCAGCCGTACCGCCACTGATGCTGAAAACCGCGACAAACCCGGGCGGCCTGCCGATCGAAGTCTTCGACGGCATCCGCAACGGCATGCTGGCCGACCGTTCGCAAATCTTCAAGGACATACCGGCCGGGCCGTTCTACGGGTTCAACCGCCCGGGCGCCAAGACCTCCCAGGGCATGATTGACGCCTGGTGGATGCAGGGCATGACAGGCGGGTTCAAGAATACCTTCGACTCGGTCAAGGCGTTCTCGGAAACCGACTTCACCGAAGACCTGAAAAAATTCGACAAGCCAACGCTGATCATCCATGGCGATGACGACCAGATCGTGCCGATCGACGCGGCGGGCCGCGCCTCGAAGAAACTGGTGCCCCACGCCCTGTTGAAAGTGTATCCGGGTGCCCCGCATGGCTTGACCGAGACCCATAAGGATCAGTGCAACCAGGACCTGCTGGCCTTCCTGCGCAGCTGACCTTAACCAACGCATCCTCAGTACGCTCCCCCCTCTTTAGCTACGGGTAACGCCAGGTTCTTACCGCCTATGCCGGATGAACCCGAGAGATTCTGATGGCGACTGGTGATCACCTCAGCCCGGACTCTGTCGTCGTTATCCGTAGCTCTTTTTATTGCACCATCGAGAGGCTACGCCATGTCGAATCACAAACTGACAACGGCCAACGGCGCTCCCGTCGTTGACAACTTCAACACCCAAACCGCCGGCCCCCGTGGTCCCGCCTTGCTGCAAGACGTCTGGTTGCTGGAAAAACTGGCGCACTTCGATCGCGAGGTGATCCCTGAACGGCGCATGCACGCCAAGGGCGCGGGTGCTTTCGGCACATTTACCGTGACCCACGACATCACCCGTTACACCAGGGCCGACCTGTTCAGTGCGGTCGGCAAACAAACGCCAATGTTCACCCGATTCTCCACGGTAGCGGGCGAGCGCGGTGCGGCCGATGCCGAACGGGACATTCGCGGTTTCGCCATGAAGTTCTATACCGAACAAGGCAACTGGGATCTGGTGGGCAACAACACCCCAGTGTTTTTCTTTCGTGATCCGCTGCGTTTCCCAGACCTCAACCACGCCGTCAAACGCGATCCGCGAACCGGCATGCGCAGCGCCCAGAACAATTGGGACTTCTGGTCGTCACTGCCCGAAGCGCTGCACCAGGTGACCATCGTCATGAGCGAGCGCGGGATTCCTCGAAGTTATCGACACATGCACGGCTTTGGCAGCCACACCTTCAGCCTGATCAATGCCAACAATGAACGACACTGGGTCAAGTTCACCTTCAAGACCCAGCAAGGCATTGCAAACCTGAGCGATGAACAAGCCAGACAACTGGTGGGTGAAGATCGTGAAAGTCATCACCGCGACCTGTTCGATAGCATCGAAGCGGGAGACTTTCCACGCTGGACCCTGTACATACAGGTGATGACGCCGGACCAGGCACAGGCCCATCCGGTGAACCCGTTCGACCTCACCAAGGTCTGGCCCCATGGCGACTATCCGCTGATCGAAGTTGGGTTCTTCGAGCTCAATCGCAACCCGCAAAACGTCTTTGCCGACGTTGAACAAGCCGCGTTCAGCCCGGCCAATATCGTACCCGGCATCGGTTTTTCGCCGGACCGCATGCTCCAGGCACGCCTGTTCTCCTACGGCGACGCTGCACGCTATCGCCTGGGGGTCAATCACAACCAGATCCCGGTCAATCAACCCCAGTGCCCGGTGCACAGCTTCCATCGTGACGGCGCCATGCGTGTCGACGGCAACCATGGCGGCACGCTGTCCTACGTACCCAACGGACGGGGCGAATGGCTGGATCAGCCTGAATGGCGCGAGCCGCCACTGGAGCTCTCCGGTGCTGCCGGTCACTGGGACCACCGCGTTGACGACGATCACTATGAACAACCCGGCAACCTGTTCCGACAGATGAACGACCAGGAGAAACAGGCGCTGTTCGAAAACACCGCACGTTCACTGCATTCGGTGACGCGGGAGGTTCAATTGCGCCACATTGCCAACTGCAACAAGGCTGATGTCGGTTACGGTGCAGGCGTCGCGAGCGCGTTGGCGGCGCTCGGCTAAGGCACTGACAACGCCCGTCGCCAAACCGGGATTGCCTTGTGGTGCGAGCCGACTCGCGCCACAAGGCATGACGCCCAGACCGAACATTTACAAGGCTGCATTGCCAAACAGGTTGAACGGTTCCAGCTCCAAATCTGGTTTGGCAGCGCTGCACCAAGGACTCTGGCCATGACCGGAATGTTCGTAGTGCAAGGTGGCCTCGCGCTTTCCGCCCTCGCGTTTGATGGTTTTCTCAAGCGCATAGATCCGCACGGTTTCCAGCAAGCGAAAGTCCATGGTGCCGCTGGCGGTGGATTGAGGCACCAGCAGTGATTTGCCGACCAGCGCATCGAGTACGCCCATCAGCGTGGCGAAATCCGGCAAGTCGGAATGGTCCATGGCCTGAACATCACTCAAGCTGAACACCCCGACAAAATCCGCCAGGCGCAGGAATAACGCCTGCTCCTGGTCATTGAGGGCGTGAAAGCTGTAATCGAGCAGCGCTTCCAGCGTCCGGTGCCGGGAGACCGCATTGCGTCGCCCGGTCCAGTGCAGCCGGCAGCTGCTATCGAGCAGCGCGAGGGTGCCGGTGAGTCCGAAGGTCGCCACACGCGAAGCCGCCAGGGTAATTGCCAGCGGATTGGCGTCGAGTCGCAGGCAGATCTCGATCATCTGCGCCACCTCTTCGTCTGGCAGCTCGCACAGGTGCCCGTTCGCCAGGCATTTATCGATAAAAAGCTCGACCGCCGAATAAGCCCGCGCCTCCACGGCCGACAGCTTCAGCTCCCTGGGAGGCACATCCAGCGGACCGAGGCGATAGGCGAACTCACCATCGATCCGCAAGGCTTCACGGATCGTCACCAGCACATGTAACTCAGTGCGGCTTTCGCTGAGCGCCTCGACCAGGGTCGCGACGCCCTCTAGAAAACCATCGCAATTGTCCAGGATCAGGACAGCACGGCTTGCGACGAATTTTGCCGCGATGGCCGTGACCGGGTCGGCCCCGTCCTGCTCAAGTCCGAACATCGTCAACAGCGCGGGCACCACGGGCTGCGCCTGGCCGAGCGAATCAAGATTCAGGTAATGCACAGCGGCGGAGAACTCGGCTTGCAGATGACTGGCACACGCCGCGGCCAGCATCGATTTACCCAGGCCGCCCGAGCCGATAATCGATACACAGCGATGCAGCAGGATCGCGTTCGCCAATAAACAAAGGTCACTGCCTCGCCCGACCATCTGACCTGAGCGGCGAGGTACGGCGTCACCCGAGGCACGCTGATCGGTCTTCAGTTCCAGGCGAGCCATCACATTCAAGCGGGTGACTTTCGCCACAAAACTGTAGCCACGCCCCGGGACATTGGCGACGTAGCGAGCGCCATTTTCCCCCTCCCCAAGAATTTTACGCAGCAGCCCGATGTTGACCCGCAAGTTGCTTTCATCAACAACGATGTTCTTCCAGGCCTTGGTCATCAGCGTTCGCTTGTTGATGACACTCCCCGCTTCCTTCACCAGGACAACCAGGATATCCAGTGCGCGACTGCCAATAGCGATGGATTCCCCGGAGCGCTCCAGGCGCCTTTCTACTGGATACAAACGGAAGGGCCCAAAACTCCACACCACGTCGAAACCGTCTTCTGCTGCTGCACTCAAGGCGTATACCTCCGTAGTCATGGCAGAGTTCTCCACGACCCTTTTGCCACTGACGACTTTTATTATTCGCGGCTACCCGACCCTACAATCACCGGCAAGCAGGCATAAATACGCTTTCAATCAACAACTTAATCGTAAAACCCGTTTCACTATCAACAAATTTGGCGTCCCGGGCTTTGCACATATTGCTGAGTTTTTTGCAATTATTGCTCCGACTCTCCCGTAACCGGTTCGCCCCTGCCATCGGCGCAAACAACAACGATTCACAACTCTTAACGAGCGCACGTCGAGCAATGCCGTGACCATCCTGTGACCTGATGGATGGATATGCACGATGAGCACAGTGATAAATAACCCGGCCTACAACTACAAGGTCGTCCGCCAATTCGTCATCGCGACCGTCGTCTGGGGCGTCGTCGGGATGGCCATGGGCGTGTGGATCGCCTCGCAACTGGTGTGGCCCGAGATGAACCTCGACCTGCCCTGGACCACCTTCGGCCGCCTGCGACCGCTGCACACCAGCCTGGTGATCTTCGGCTTTGCCGGCAGCGCCCAGTTCGCCGCCAGTTACTACGCCGTGCAGCGCACCTGCCAGGTGCGGCTGTACTCCGACACCCTCGCCGCCTTCACCTTCTGGGGCTGGCAATCGGTGATCGTGATCATGCTGGTCACCCTGCC
>NZ_JARZGC010000014.1:0-145008 GCF_041354075.1 Pseudomonas fluorescens
ACGGAGACGACGACGATTTCAGTCGCAACGCCTTTCTCTTTCAGGCGTACGGCTTCTTCCACTGCGATTTCGCAGAAGGGATTCATGGCCATTTTCACGTTGGCCAGGTCGACACCGGTGCGGTCCGCCTTGACGCGGACTTTCACGTTGAAGTCGACCACACGTTTGATAGCGACGACTACTTTCATGGGCAGTATGACTCTCTGGATAGGTCGGCAAGAGACGTAAAACAGCGGTCAGATGACTCCCGCAGTTCGCAGTTCCTGGATACGGTCGCTGGATAGCCCAAGGTCAGACAGGATATCGGCGCTGTGTTCACCCAACCCTGGAACGGGGTCCATGCGCGCAGTGAAGGCATTGCTGCTACCCGGTGGGAGCAGGCTGGGAACGCAACCTTGCGATGTCCCGATTTCACGCCAGCGATCTCGCGCCTTCAGTTGCGGATGCTGCCACACACCCTGCATGTCATTGACCCGCGCGTTGGCGATGCTGGCTGCGTCAAGGCGTGCAATGACAGTGTCGAAATCCAGCGCTGCAAAGGCCTCGACTATCAATTTGCGCAATGTCTCGCGATTCTCGACACGTTTGAAGTTCGCCTCGAACCGCACATCGTCTGCAAGCTGCGGCTGGAGCAGTACCTGCTCGCAGAACAGGCGCCATTCCCGCTCATTTTGCAGGCCCAGCATTACTGTGTTGCCGTCGCCGATGGGGAAGGGGCCATAGGGGTAGATGGTGGCATGGGCGGCACCGGCACGTGGTGGTGGAGGCGAGCCGTCGTAGGCGTAGTACATTGGATAATTCATCCACTCGACCATGCTTTCGAGCATCGACACATCCACATGGCTGCCGACGCCTGTCCTGTCTCTGAGCAGCAAGGCTGACAGCACGCCGGTGTAGGCATACATGCCCGCTGCGATGTCGGCGATCGAGTTGCCCGCCTTGGCCATTTGATCGTCACCGGGCCCGCCAGTGACCGAGAGAAAGCCTCCTTCGCTCTGGATCAGCAGGTCGTATGCCTTTTTCTGTTCATAAGGCCCGCCCACCCCATAGCCCGAGATATCGCAGACCACCAGACGGGGAAAGCGCTCGTGCAGCGTTGGGAAGGACAACCCCAGGCGCGCCGCGGCACCGGGAGCGAGGTTCTGAACCAGTACGTCAGCTTTCTCGAGCAATTGGTCGAGGATGTCAGCCGCGATGGGTTGTTTGAGATCAAGGGTAAGACTTTCCTTGGAGCGATTGGTCCACACGAAGTGTGAAGCAAGGCCGTTGACGCGTTGGTCGTAACCACGTGCGAAATCGCCGACACCAGGGCGTTCGACCTTGATGACCCGGGCTCCCAGGTCGGCCAATTGTCGGGTACAGAACGGCGCGGCAATAGCGTGTTCCAGGCTGATGACAGTGATGCCGTCGAGGGGGCGGATACCCTTGGGCTGGCTCATGGTTATTGTCTCTTTTGTCATGGCGAGTCCCTTGTCGTGTACGGCAAGGGGCAATCCGGATCAGAAGGAGCGTGGCAGTTCGAGCAGGTGCTCTGCGACATACGACAGAATCAAGTTGGTCGAGATGGGTGCGACCTGGTACAGGCGGGTCTCGCGGAATTTGCGCTCGACGTCATATTCGTTGGCAAAACCGAAACCACCGTGGGTCTGCAGGCAGGCATTGGCGGCCTCCCAGCTGGCCTTGGCCGCCAGGTACTTGGCCATGTTGGCAGCGGCGCCGGCATTTTTGCCGCTGTCGTACTCCGCGCAGGCGCGCCAACGCATCAGGTCTGCGGCCTCGATCTCGATGTGCGCTTCGGCGATGGGAAACTGCACGCCCTGGTTCTGGCCGATCGGCCGTCCGAACACCACGCGATCGCGAGCATACTGACTGGACTTCTCAATGAACCAGCGTCCGTCGCCGATGCATTCGGCGGCGATCAGTGTGCGTTCAGCATTGAGGCCGTCGAGGATGTAGCGGAAACCCTTGCCCTCTTCACCGATCAGACTGTCCGCAGGAATCTCAAGGTTGTCAAAGAACAGTTCGTTGGTTTCGTGATTGACCATGTTGGCGATCGGCTGGACAGTCAACCCATTGCCGATGGCTTCGCGCAGGTCGACCAGGAAGATCGACATCCCTTCAGACTTCTTGTTCACTTCTGCCAAAGGTGTGGTGCGGGCCAGGAGGATCATCAGGTCAGAATGCTGGATACGGGAGATCCATACCTTTTGCCCGTTGATCACATATTTGTCGCCCTTGCGAACGGCAGTGGTCTTGATCTTGGTGGTGTCAGTTCCGGTGGTGGGTTCTGTAACACCCATTGACTGCAAGCGCAGTTCGCCGCTGGCAAGTTTGGGCAAATAGTAACTCTTCTGCTTATCGCTGCCGTTACGCAAGAGCGTGAACATGTTGTACATCTGGCCGTGAATCGTTCCGGAGTTACCTCCGCATCGATTGACCTCTTCAAGAATCAGCGAGGCTTCTGCCAACCCCAGGCCTGAGCCGCCGTATTCCTCGGGGATCATTGCCGACAGCCAACCGGCTTCGGTCATGGCTTTTACGAAGGCCTCCGGGAAGCCTTTTTCCTCGTCTATCCTGCGCCAGTATTCAGCAGGGAAATCGGCACACAAGGCGCGTACGCCTTCGCGGATGGCATTGAGTTCTTCGCTGTTGATGTCGCTCATTATTGTTCTCCAGATCGGGCAGGGCGGGGGGTCACGTCGTGGCTTGACCTCCAGCCCCTCCCTTAAACGGTCAGATCGGTTGGAAGCCCAGCGCGGCGCGGAAGCGGTTCTTGATGTAGTGCCCGTCTCGCGGCGGTAGCACTCGTGGAGGGTTTTCAGCCTTGATCTTCACGGTGGCCAGTTTCACGCCATCGCGACTGGCAAAACGTTCTCGCAGGTCGTGAACGCCTTCCATGTCCCTGATTTCATCGGTCCAGCTGAATCCGCAGGTTTGTGCCACCTTGTCCAGCTTGATACCAAAACCCGCGTGGCTGACCTGCATGCCGGTCTCGCCGAAGTGTCCGTTGTCCAGTACAACAACAGTGAGGTTGGCAGGCTTCTGCAATGCCACAGTAGCCAGGGCTCCGAAGCCCATCAGCAGTTCGCCGTCGCCCGTGATAACCACCACGGACTTGTCTGGTTGAGCGTTGGCCAGACCCAGCCCCACGGTGATGGCGCTGCCCATGGCGGCCCAGAGGTAGTAATTGTTGTCGTGATCGCCAGCAGCCATAACGTCATAGGAGGCGGAGCCGAGTCCTGTGACCACAAGGACATCCTTGCGGTCGGCCAGCAAGATGCTGACCACTTCGCGGCGGCACAGCGTATGATTTGCGCTTACTTGACCCATTTCTTTTCTCCGATCAGGCGCTGACCGAGCAGCAGGGCGGTGGCGGCATCGCCGTTGAAGGCCATGGTTGCAGCGCCGTGCAGCAGAGGCGCGACGTCTTCGGGCTTGTCCGCCCGCCAGGTCATGACCTTCATCAGATTCAAGGAGGCTTCGGTGGCTTGTCCCATCGGGTTCTGCCACGCATTGAACTCGGCCCAGTCACCGCGCATGGTCACGACCATCAGCAATGGAAAACCTGCGCAATTCTGCAGAGCCAGTGTGTTGATGCAGTTGCCTACACCACTCGACTGCATCAACAGTGCACCGCGCTCGCCTCCAAGCCAGGCACCGGCGAGGTAACCAATGCCTTCCTCCTCGGTAGTCAGGACGACAGCCTTGATATCGGGATCTTGATAAGACATACGAATGGCGGCTGAATGACCGGCATCCGGAACGAATACAACGTGCTTGACGTCGTGGGCTTTGAGGACGCGGAATACGTCTTCCTGCCAGTTTTGTTCAGCTTCTTGCGATGACATGGTTGTCTCCAGTGCTGCTCTTGTTTCGCCTCATCATGGGGCGAACCAGGGAGCACGACGACTACCTTTTTTTTCTTTGAGATATGCCCGAATGGCATACCTTGGTGCTCAGTCGAGGGTGATCACGACCTCATCACCAAGGCGCTGTTTAACGCTACAGATGAAACTGTCGGAGAGCATTGCCGATCCCCTCATTGTCGGAAGCAGAAAGTTTCCGGTGGTGAAGTAAGATCGGCCTGGCTCGTCAAGCAGATGATGAGTGGACGCGGCCTTGACTATCGCGCGCTTTCGCAGAAACCGTGAATTGCCTCACAGGCCCCACGCAGAGATTCATCATCCAGCGCGTAGGCAATCCGCAGGTATCCGGGTAGCCCGAATGCGCTACCTTGTACCACTGCTACATTGGCTTCCTCCAATAAAGCCACAGCTACTGCTTCGTCATCGACCAGTTCACGCCCGCCTGCCGAGCGCTTGCCGATCAGTCCGCTGCAGTCTGCGAAAGCGTAGAACGCGCCACCTGGTGTTCCGCAGGAGATGCCCGGTGCTTCGTTCAGCAATTGCACCATGAAGTCCCGGCGACGCTGGAACACCTCTCGACTGTGAGCGATAAAGTCCTTGGGACCATCCAAGGCAGCGATAGCGGCATGCTGGGAAACTGAACATGCGCCCGAAGTTTGCTGGCCTTGCAGTTTCTCCATCGCTTCGAGCAGCCAGTTCGGGCCGGTCGCAAAACCAATTCGCCAGCCTGTCATGGCGTAGGCCTTGGACACACCATTCATCGTCAGGGTGCGCATAGCCAGACGTGGCTCGACTTGAGCAAGTGTAAGGAAATCGCGTCCATCGAAAATCAGGTGCTCATAGATGTCGTCTGCCAGGATCAGTACATGCGGATGAGTCAGCAGTACCTCGGCCAACTCCTTGAGTTCCTCCCGCTCATAGACTGCACCGGTTGGGTTGGACGGAGAGTTGAGAATCACCCAGCGGGTGTTTGGCCCGATTGCTTCGGACAGCGCCTGGGGGGTCAGCTTGAAGCTCGACTCCGCACCACAGGTGACGATCCGCGACTCACCTCCGCAAAGTTGCACCATCTCCGGGTAGCTCACCCAGTACGGAGCAGGAATGACGACTTCCTCACCGTCGTTGAGGGTCGCGGCCAGGGCATTGAAAATCACCTGCTTGCCGCCGCTGCATACCAAGGTATCCTGCCAACTGACGTCCAGGCCATTTTCACGCTGGAACTTGCGAGCTATCGCCTCACGCAGGGCGCGGAGGCCAGCGACCTGGGTGTAGCGAGTGTGGCCGCTGTCAATTGCGCTGATTGCGGCTGCACGGATGTGCTCAGGCGTATCGAAGTCTGGCTCGCCGGCACACAACGAAATGATCCTGGCACCTTCAGCGCGGCGCGCCGCCACTCGATCGATGATCTTGTAGGTGGCCGAAGGGCTGGCGGCCTCCAAGCGACGGTTCAGTGTTTTCAGGCTCACGCGTGCGCCTCCGGATGGGCGAGGCCCATCAGCTCCATGGTGGTAGACCCTTCGCGCAGCTTGCTCATGAATACCACTTCCTTGTCCATGCGCTTTTGTCCTTCCAGCAGAGTGCGCTCGACAGCAGCGCCGGGAATGATGATGACACCGTCTTCATCCGCAACGACCAGGTCCCCAACGTTGACCATCGCGCCACTGAAATCGAATGGCTTGCCAACCGAAGGTGCGGTCGCCTTGACCGTGCCCTTGACCGAGATACCACGTGCGAACACTGGAAAGCCATGGGCCTCGAGGGCCGCGATGTCGCGCACTCCACCATTGATTACCAGGCCGACGATGCCGGCGGTTTCTGCAGCAACGGTCAGCACCTCCCCCCAGTAACCCGCCACGAAATCAGCGGTATCGCATACCAGTACGCTGCCACGCGGCGCATTGGCGACGGCCAGGTGCAGGCCAAGGTTATCACCTGGCGAACATTGCACCGGATAGGCCGGTGCAGCGATGAAAGCGCCTTTCCAGACAGGGCGGATTTGGCGGTCGACAGCACACGGAAGGCCCGAAGCCTCATACAAGGTGGAGCTACCCAGCATTCTGGAAATGTTCTGATAATCGCGTGGAAGGCTCATTGTGGTTTGCTCTGCAGAGAATGGTAACCGAGGGCAGCACGAGCTTCTTTCAGGCTCTTGCCGGCAGCGATCTGCTCGCGAATCTGCGCTTCGACGTACTCGATACGGCGCGCGGTTTCGGCGACTTCCTGGGCACGTGCGCGGGGCACGACGACCACGCCATTGGCATCGGCCACCACGATGTCGCGTGCGCACACCCGAGCGTTACCCACCGACACTGGTTGGTTGACGGCGACCACCTGCACCCGATCCTTGCCGGTACGCATGAAGCGTCCTTTGCTGAATAGCGGATAGCCTTCATCGAGCGCTTTGTTCACGTCACGACAGACGCCGTCAATGACCGTGCCGGCAATGCCGCGAGCCAAGGCGTATTGGGTCATGATGTCGCCCCAGACGGTGCAATCCGTACGGCCATCGTTGGCAATCATCACGACATCGCCCGGTGCCACGTCATCGATGAAATCGCCGACTGTGCCTGGCGGGGTGCTCGCGCTCACGTACTGCACGGTGAAGGCCGGGCCGACCACGACCTTGCTGTAATTGGCGAGTGGCGCTATATCGAATGCTTGACCTGGCATTCCCAATTTGTCCATCGCGTCGGAAACGCCAGGGGTATCCAGGCCTTCGAACAAGGCGACGAGATCTTTATCAGAAAGGCTCATATCAGTGCTCCACCTTGATGGCTTCGAATTGGCTGTCGTGCATGACTTCCTCCACTGAGCGGCCCGCGCGGACAGCGTCGACCATGCCGGCTTGGCGACGGTCAATGCGTTCGGCGAGGTCCAGGACCTGGTCGATCGCCTTGGCAGGCACGAAAAGGGTGCCGCACTCGTCGGCGATAACATAGTCGCCTTCCTCGACGTCCACGCCTGCCATGCGCACTTTGACGGCGGCGTCGATTTGCACGAGCCGGTTACGGGCACTGATCATGGTCACGCCGCGGCCGAATATCGGGTAGCCAATGTCGGCGCTGCCATGGATATCGCGGCTGAAGCCGTCGATGATCGAACCACGGATACCTTTGCGTTGGGCTGCGTTGGCGAGGATGTCGCCCCAGCTGGAAATTCCGTCCACGCCGCCGGCTATCACGAGCACGCGGTCATCAGTGATGATTTGCTCTACCACTGGGGTGATCAGGTGCACGGTGGGGGCCATATCCTGTTTCGGGCCAAGCTGCACGGTACTGGCACGACCGACGATTTTTGGACATTTCCAGAGCGGCATCAGGCCGTTGGTAGCTCCGGGCAGGTTGAGAAAATCCAGCGCGTCGGAAATCGTGTTGGTATCCAGCGCAGCCAGGCGATCCAGCGGGCTTTTCAAACTCATCGGTTGCTGACCTCGTGTTAATGAAGCTTGAGTATCAGCAAGACCCTTTGATACGTATATTACGAAGAAGCTAAGCCTGTCATACTCCAAACCTATGGAAATGTACCGTGATCAATTTTCGCTTGATACGCCATCTCTGGCTGTTTCTGGCTGTCGCAGAAGACCAGAATTTCAGCCGCGCAGCCAGACGGCTGGGCATGTCGCAGCCACCCTTGACCGAGCAAATCCAAGCGCTTGAACAGTCGTTGCGGGTTCAACTGTTCACCCGCTCGCGCCGTGGTGCACAACTCACGTCGGCTGGAGCTGCGATCCTCCCCGCGGTACGCAAGTTTGCCGATCAGCTGGAACGGCTCGAGCTGGCGGTACATGAAGCCGTTGCCGGCCATGCGGGGGTTTTGACGATCGGCGCGATCACCTCGGCGATGATCGATGTGCTGCCGCCATTGATCGAGCGCTTCAAGCAAGAGCATCCGTTGATCACGGTGTCCGTGCGGGAAATCGACAGCGCAGAGGCGATTCCGGCGCTGGAGGCCGGAGATATCGATATCGCTTTCGCACGTCTGGAGGGCAATCTGGGCCGGCACCTTCAGTCGATGTCCCTGTCGGAGGATCGTCTGGCAGTCGCGATGCCCAATGACCACCCTCTGGCCGCCTCTGAGGCCATTGAACTCAAGGCGCTTGCCGATGAAACCCTGGTCATGGCTTCGCGTGATGTCAGCCCGGTGTATTTCGACTACATGGTGGGGCTATGCAAAGCCAGTGGATTTGCACCGCGTATCGTGCATCAGGTCCGTTCAGTTTCGTCTCAGGTCGCATTCGTCAGTTGCGGGCAAGGAATAGCCCTGGTGCCAACGTCCATGGACAAGCTCGCCCCGGAAAATGTGCTGGTACGGCCGCTGCAGCCGGAGGTCAGGATAGTCACCGCCGCGATGGCGTGGGATGGCGGGCATAACAATCCGTTGATCGACGCAATGATCGATCAGGCCAAACAAGTTTACGGATCATAGGTTGAGCATATGACAGGCATCGCGGCTTCGTATTTTACAGATTGTCGCGGGAGCTCGACATTGGGAAGTCTTTAGAAGGAGGTCTCCCCCGTGCAGCACACTGCTCGCTTCACTTACGAGAAATTGCCGTTGAACATCGACGGCGTGCAGCTTGAACTGGCGATAATCCACCGAGCCGGTCCAAAGGCACCGATCTTGTTCCTGCACGGTTTTGGTTCTACCAAAGAGGATTACGCCGATATCACTCTGCAGTCGGCATTCGAAGGTCACCCATTCATTGCTTACGATGCGCCTGGATGCGGAGAAACGGAGTGTGGCGATCTATCTCGCATCAACATCCCCTTGTTGGTGAAGACTGCCCAGGCGTTGCTTGCTCACTTCGGAATCAAGCAATTCCATCTGGTAGGCCACTCCATGGGCGGTTTGACCGCTTTGATGCTCGCTCACGCCAACCCCGAACGTGTGCTGAGTTTCGTCGACATCGAGGGCAATATCGCACCGGAAGATTGTTTCCTCAGCCGCCAGATCCACGATTATCCGTGCGACGACGCACGCTTCTTTCGTGACTTCATCAAGCGCACCCGCCTGACACCAGATCCTGCCAGCGCACTCTACGCGGCCAGCCTTTCACACAAAGTGCGGACCGGGGCTGTGCGTGGGATCTTCGAGTCCATGGTTGAGTTGTCCGATAATGGTGGCCTCATGGCCAAGTTTCTGGAATTGCCAGTCCCGCGTCAGTACATGTATGGCGAGACCAACTCCCACCTGTCGTATTTGAAAGATATTGCTGCCCAGGGGGTGCAGTTGGCTTGTATTCCCCACTGTGGCCATTTCCCGATGTATTCCAACCCCACGCTGATGTGGCAGCACATCAAGGCGTTGCAAGACCGGGCCTGACCTTGCCCCCGATTCAATCCAAATACACGGCCGCTGGTGGTCGTGTTCGCTCACATGACCCAGTTAGAAAGATGCAGAGCGCCTCGGAGGTACAGGCTGAGTAGGCTGCGATGTCCTGCAGCTCGCCGTGGACGGGATCGCCTATCGGGCTTGCATCAAACCCCAGAAACGACAAAGCCCTGAATAATCAGGGCTTTGTCGTATAAAGATGGCGGAGGCGATGGGATTCGAACTCATGGACCTGTTACAGTCGACGGTTTTCAAGACCGTTGCCTTAAACCACTCGGCCACACCTCCGTTTGCGTTGCGGGCGCCATAATACCTGAATGAAACACACTGTCAAACTCTCCCCATAGCTTGTTACAGAGCGTCTGTTATGATCTTTGCGACTGAACGTTTCAAACCAACAGGAGTGTCGCCATGCGCGAACAGGATTACGCAGTGAACAACAGCGTGCAGGCTGAGCAGCTAGAGGTTAGCCGCGTCCTGCGCAACACGTACGGCCTACTGGCGCTGACCCTCGCATTCAGCGGTGTGATGGCGTTTGTCGCCCAGCAGATGCGGGTCGGCTACCCGAACATCTTCGTGGTGCTGATCGGTTTCTACGGCCTTTTCTTCCTGACCAACAAACTCCGTGATTCCGCGTGGGGCCTGGTGTCGGCGTTTGCCCTGACCGGTTTCATGGGCTTCATTCTCGGCCCGATCCTCAACCGTTACCTGGGCATGCAGGGCGGCGCTGAAGTCGTCAGCTCGGCGTTCGCCATGACGGCGCTGGTGTTCGGTGGTCTGTCAGCCTACGTGCTGATCAGCCGCAAGGACATGAGCTTCCTCAGTGGCTTCATCACTGCAGGTTTCTTCGTCCTGCTGGCTGCGGTGGTTGCTGGCTTCTTCTTCCAGATCAGCGGCCTGCAACTGGCGATCAGCGCAGGTTTCGTGCTGTTCTCGTCGGCCTGCATCCTGTTCCAGACCAGCGCCATCATCCATGGCGGCGAGCGTAACTACATCATGGCGACCATCAGCCTGTATGTATCGATCTACAACCTGTTCATCAGCTTGTTGCAGATATTCGGCATCATGGGCCGCGACGATTGATCGTCAGCCTTCAATAAAAAACCCGCTTCGGCGGGTTTTTTATTGCACGGCGTTTGCGCAAGGGCTCAGGCCATGGGTGGCAGGCGGCGCTTGACCGGGGTTTTCTTGACGATGGCGGTGTTGGTTTCGGCGTGGCTGTTGAGGCGGTCGAGGAGTGTATCCAGCTGTTCCATCGAGCGCACATGCAGGCGGGCGATGAAGCAGTCATCGCCGGTGACCTTGTCGCACTCGGTGAACTCGGGAATCGCCTGGATCTGCCGTTCCACTTCGTGCAATTGCCCCGGCAACGGGCGAATGCGCACGATGGCCTGGAGTTGGTAACCAAAGTGCCGGGGATCGATCTCGACGGTGTAGCCCTTGAGTACGCCACGCTCTTCGAGGCGGCGCAAACGCTCGGCGACGCTGGGCGAAGAAAGGCCGCTGAGGTTTGCCAGGGCCTTGAGCGAGCGTCGTGAGTCTTCCATCAGCGCGCTGATCAGCACTTGGTCGATATCGTCGGTCATGGCGCAACCCCTGTTAGGCAATTTAGCGAAACTGCCTTGATAAAAAAGGCAGATGCCAAGTTTAGCCTGATTTTTGCTCTGGAGAAGGCCACCGGTGGCTCGCCATAATTCATCCCACACCTTGAGGAGCCTGATGATGGACAAGACCCTACGTCGCGGATCATTTGAAATGACCGCCGCCATGCTGATTTCCGGGACCATCGGCTGGTTCGTGCTGGTGTCCGGGCAACCGGTGCTCGATGTGGTGTTCTGGCGCTGCGTGTTCGGTGCGGGCACCTTGCTGCTGATCTGCGCGGCGTTCGGCTTCCTGCGCCCGGGCATTCTGACCCGCACCACCTTCCTGCTGGCGGTGCTCAGTGGCGTGGCGATTGTCGGCAACTGGGTGCTGCTGTTCGCTTCCTACTCGCGCGCCTCGATTGCCATCGGCACGGCGGTGTACAACGTCCAGCCGTTCATGCTGGTCGGGCTGGCGGCGCTGTTTCTCAACGAAAAAATCACCCTGCAGAAACTGTTCTGGCTGGGCATTTCGTTTCTCGGGATGCTGGCGATCGTCAGCGCCCATGGCGAGCAGGGCGCGGCGGGCAACGACTATTTGCTGGGTATCGCCCTGGCGCTGGGGGCGGCATTTCTGTACGCCATCGCTGCGCTGATCATCAAGCGCCTGACCGGCACGCCGCCGCACTTGATCGCGCTGATCCAGGTCAGCACCGGCGTCTTGTTGCTGGCACCCTTCGCGCATCTTGATGCGTTGCCGCACACGCCGAGCGCCTGGACCAGCCTGATCACCCTGGGCATCGTGCACACCGGCGTGATGTATGTGCTGCTGTACGGCGCGATTCAGAAATTGCCGACGGCGCTGACCGGTGCGCTGTCGTTCATCTACCCCATTGCGGCGATTTTCGTCGACTGGTTTGCCTTCGGCCATCGCCTGGAAGTGCTGCAATGGATCGGTGTCGCGGCCATTCTGCTGGCGGCCGCCGGCATGCAGCAAGGCTGGAGCCTGAAGTTTCGGCGCACGGTCACGTCCTGATCAGATGCTCCAGCGCGGTGCGGTCTTGGCCAGTCGCTGGCGCATCTCGCCAATGTTGTTGGCCATCTGGCGGATCAATAATCGGTAGCCGTCCAGCGGGTGATAAACCGGTGCGTCCAGGCTCGATTCCGGCCACTCGACAACCCGGTTCAGGCGCTGAAAGCTTCCCGACTTCAGCGCCCGCGCCATCCCCACCAGTTGCACACGGATCAGCCGATGTTCGGCTTTCAACGCCGATTGCAGGTGAGCCATGGCATCGGGATCGTTCGCATCGGGCCGGGTGTTGGCCAGGATTTCCAGGGTGCTGACGCACATGCGCAAATGACGCTGGATGGCGTCGAGTTCGGTCATGGAAATCTTCACTTCCTTGGACACCGAAGGCATGAGTGAGCGCAGTTGCACCATCACCGTGTTCAGGCGATTGATCAGCTTCACGTGCTCGTCATCGGTGACCGGATGGCCGTTGATGATTCGTCCGTAAAGGGTCGCGCAATCGCGCAGCGCATCGGCCAGGTTGTAGCGCCAGGAATACACCGCATACAGGGGCAGGGCGAAGGAAAACGCCAGGGCCAGGCCAATCCCGATCAGGATGTCGACCCCGCGCCACAACCCGTCCGAGATCGGGTTGTCGCCATGCCCGGCGACGATGAACACGGTGATCCCGGCCAGCAGCGCGGTGTAACCGCCTTTGCCGATGGCGTGGTAGGAGAAAAAGCCGCAGATCACCGCCATCGCGAAATAGGTCAGCCATGGCAGGCCGAGCCACGCCTGTTGCACCACCAACAGCAGGCCGATGGTCGCGCCGAGCAGGGTGCCGATGGCACGCTCGGCGGCTTTCTTGCCGATGTTGCCGTGGTGCTGCAAGCCGCCGATCACCACCAGCATCGTCACCGACGCCCACTCGCCGTGGGGCAGGTTGATGCCGGTGGTCAGCAGGATGGTCGCCAGCAACCCCAGCGACACGCGCACCGCGTGGATCAGTTTGGCATGGCGGTAGCGCCGGTACGGGTCCAGCAGGGGACGCAATACCCGGCGCACCAGTGGAGGCAGTCGGTGGCTGTTGAACGCTTTCAGGCGGTGCTCCTCAGAAAATGTAATCGGTGGTCAGGAAGCTCGAGTTGCGCCCGCTGATGATCTCGCTGATCAGTTCCTTGTTGTTCTCCTGGAACTTGGTCGCGACCAACGTGCGAATCGAGAACACCCGCAGCGCATCATGTACCGACAATGTGCCTTCGGCCGAGTTCTTGCGGCCGTTG
Source organism: Pseudomonas fluorescens (assembly GCF_041354075.1). GTDB lineage: Bacteria > Pseudomonadota > Gammaproteobacteria > Pseudomonadales > Pseudomonadaceae > Aquipseudomonas > Aquipseudomonas fluorescens_CE. The sequence continues at coordinate 13,070 of NZ_JARZGC010000014.1, forward strand.
AACGGGTAGGTGTCCGGCCCGCGCTGGCACTGGGCGTTGAGGTTGATCCGCCCGACCTGGTTGGCGAAGGTGTCCACCAGCCGGCCGACGGCCACCGGGTTGGTGCCGAAGATGCTCAACTGCTGGCCGAAGTCCGATTCCAGGACGTAGTCGATGACCGTGTCCAGGTGCTTGTACGGCACGATCGGCACCACCGGGCCGAACTGCTCTTCCTGATAGACGCGCATCTGCGGCGTCACCGGGTACAGCACCGCCGGGTAGAAGAACGAGGCGCGGGCCTCGCCGCCATTGGGGTTGACCACCCGGGCGCCCTTGTCGACGGCATCGGCGACCAGCGAATGCAGGTAAGCGACCTTGCTCGACTCCGGCAACGGCGTCAGGGCCACGCCGCTGTCCCAGGGCATGCCCGGTTTGAGGGTGGCGAGCTTGGCGTTGAACTTGTCGATGAACGCTTCGACCACGTCCTCATGAACGAAGAGGATTTTCAGCGCGGTGCAGCGCTGGCCGTTGAATGACAAGGAACCGGTGACGGCTTCGTTCACCGCATTGTCCAGGTCCACCTCGGGCAGGACGATGCCGGGGTTTTTCGCATCGAGCCCCAGCGCGGCACGCAGGCGGTGCGGTTTTGGGTGGAGTTTTTTCAGGTCGCTGGCGGCCTTGTTGGTGCCGATGAACGCAAAGATGTCGATCTTGCCGCTGGCCATCAGTGCGCTGACGGTTTCGCGGCCGCTGCCGTAGATGACGTTGATCACCCCGGCCGGAAAGCTGTCGCGGAAGGCTTCCAGCAGCGGACGAATCAGCAGCACCCCGAGCTTGGCCGGTTTGAACACCACGGTGTTGCCCATGATCAGCGCCGGAATCAGCGTGGTGAAGGTTTCGTTCAGCGGGTAATTGTAGGGCCCCATGCACAACGCCACGCCCAACGGCACGCGACGGATCTGGCCCAGGGTGTCCTGCTCCAGTTCGAAGCGGCTGGAGCGGCGGTCGAGTTCCTTGAGCGCGTTGATGGTGTCGACGATGTAGTCGCAGGTGCGGTCGAATTCCTTCTCCGAGTCCTTGAGGTTCTTGCCGATCTCCCACATCAGCAACTTGACCACGGCGTCGCGCTGTTCACGCATGCGGACGAGGAAGGTTTCGACGTGCTGGATGCGCTCGGCCACGCGCATCGTCGGCCACAGGCCCTGGCCCCGGTCATAGGCGCGCACGGCGGCGTCGAGGGCGGTCAGTGCAGTGTCGGCATCGAGCAGCGGGGTGCTGCCGAGGATCACTTGTTCGTCGCCGTTTTCACCCGTGAGGTACACCGGGCTGCGCACCTGGGCGAGGGCGCCCGACCAGGTTTTAAGCTGGCCATCGACCAGGTATTCGCGCTGCTCGGTCGGGCCATCGAGGCGATATTTTTCCGGGATGTCGCTGGAGTCGGGAAACAGGTTGCCAAGGATAGATGCTGTGGTCATGTTGCTACTCCATGTAAGCCCAGTCAGTTGCTGGCGGCTTGCCGTTCAGATTCTCTTAAGAGGTTATACGCCTTATTGGTCCGACTTTTTAAGCGCCGATTTCACGTGGCTGCGATCTTTTGCCTTGATCGCCCACAACAGCCAGCGCTGCGGGTAAACTTCGCGCTCATTCTTAAGGAGTCGATATGAGCTACTACCAGCCGGGCATTCTCGCCACACCCGTACCACTTCAGGCCCGTCACATGTTCTTTGCGCTGGTATCGGCCGAGGCACTGCCAGCGGCGCTCGACAGGCTGATGGGGCTGGTGGACGGCAAGTCGGCGGTGGTCGGTTTCGGTGAGTCCCTGGTCAAGGCCATGCACGGGCAGATCGAAGGCTTGCGACCTTTTCCGGCGTTGACCGGCGTGGGCGTCGACAACCCCTCGACCCAACACGCGCTGTGGTGCTGGTTGCACGGCGTCGACCGTGGCGAGCTGCTCAACCGCAGCACCGCCATCGAAGCCGCACTGGCGCCCGCGTTGCGCCTGGTGCAGATGAACGAAACCTTCCGCCACCTGACCGGCCACGACCTGACGGGCTACGAAGACGGCACCGAGAACCCTCACGACGAAGCTGCCGTTGCCGCAGCCTTGGCGAGCGAAGGCGATGAAGGCCTGGTAGGTGGCAGTTTTGCCGCGATTCAGCAGTGGCAGCACGACCTCAAGGGCTTTCATGCCCTGACGCCGCAGGCGAAGGACGACATCATGGGCCGTCGCCTGAGCGATAACGAGGAGATCGACGACGCGCCGATCTCCGCCCACGTCAAACGCACCGCCCAGGAAAGCTTCGCCCCCGAAGCCTTTGTGGTGCGCCGCTCGATGCCGTGGATCGAAGGCAATCGTGCGGGCCTGATGTTCCTGGCGTTCGGCTTTTCCCTGGATGCCTTCGAAGCGCAACTGCGGCGCATGAGCGGCCTGGAAGATGGCATCACCGACGGCTTGTATCGCATCAGCCGGCCGATCACCGGCGGGTACTACTGGTGCCCGCCGCTGAAGGATGGGCATCTGGATTTGCGTGCCCTCAACAGACGCTGACTTTCCACTGTAGGAGCGAGCACGCTCGCGATGGTCGTGAACGATGACGTTGGATGCCTGACACCCAGCGGTGTTCTGAAGACCATCGTCGGAACGCCGCCCGGAGCATGCTCGCTCCTACAGAGAAGCGGACCACTTGTAGCTCTAACCTTATTCTCAAACAGTATTTCTCACCACGGTCATTAGAACCATAAGATCACGTCATAACTCGTTATAACAAGTGATGAGCCCATGACCGACAACGTTCTATCTCTGAGCAGCGTCCCGTTGCACACCCAACTGCGGGACGTGTTACGTGCGCGTATCCTCGATGGCCTGTACCCGCAGGACAGCCAGATGCCGTCCGAAAGCGAGCTGGGTGCCTTGTTCAAGGTCAGCCGCATCACCGTGCGCCAGGCCTTGGGCGACCTGCAAAAGGAAGGGCTGATCTTCAAGATCCACGGCAAGGGCACGTTCGTCGCCAAGCCGAAAACCTTTCAGAACGTCAGCACCCTGCAAGGCCTCGCCGAGTCCATGACCGGTCGCGGCTACGAGGTGATCAACCGCCTGCGCAGCTTCAAGTTCATCGCCGCCGACAAGCTGGTCGCCGAGCGCTTGCAGGTGGCCGAAGGCGAGACCGTGGCCCAGATCAAGCGGGTTCGGTTGATCAACCGTGAGCCGATCTCGCTGGAAATCACCTACCTGCCCAAAGCCATTGGCGAGCGGCTGGAGAAGGCCGACCTGGTCACCCGCGACATCTTCCTGATTCTGGAAAACGACTGCGGCCTGGCCCTCGGTCATGCCGACCTGGCCATTGACGCCGTGCTGGCCGACAGCGATCTGACCCAGGCGCTGAGCGTCGAGGCGGGCTCACCGATCATGCGCATCGAACGCCTGACCCACGATGCCAGCGGCCAGCCCCTGGACTTCGAACACCTTTATTACCGTGGCGATGCCTTTCAGTACCGCCTGCGCATCGACCGCCAGAAGGGGGATCAGGCATGAGCCATTCCGTGACAAGAGCCACCCTGGAGCAGGAATTCGACATCGTCGTGATCGGCGGCGGCACCGCCGGCCCCATGGCGGCGATCAAGGCCAAGGAGCGCAACCGCGATTTGCGCGTGCTGTTGATCGATAAAGCCAACGTCAAGCGCAGCGGTGCGATCAGCATGGGCATGGACGGCCTGAACAACGCGATCATTCCCGGCCACTCGACGCCTGAGCAGTACACCAAGGAAATCACCATCGCCAACGACGGCATCGTCAATCAGGCGGCGGTGTACGCCTACGCGACCCACAGCTTCGAGACCATCGAACAACTGGACCGCTGGGGCGTGAAGTTCGAGAAGGACGAAACCGGCGACTACGCCGTGAAGAAGGTCCACCACATGGGCGCCTATGTGCTGCCGATGCCGGAAGGGCATGACATCAAGAAAGTCCTGTACCGCCAGTTGAAGCGGGCGCGGGTCAGCATCACCAACCGGGTGGTCTGCACCCGCCTGCTCAAGGACGAGGAGGGTGCGGTCAACGGCGTGATGGGCTTCGATTGCCGCACGGCCGATTTCCATGTGATCAAGGCCAAGGCGGTGATTCTCGCCTGTGGCGCCGCCGGGCGCCTGGGCCTGCCGTCTTCGGGTTACCTGATGGGCACCTACGAAAACCCGACCAATGCCGGCGATGGCTACGCCATGGCCTATCACGCCGGGGCGGAACTGGCGAACCTGGAATGCTTCCAGATCAACCCGCTGATCAAGGACTACAACGGCCCGGCCTGCGCCTACGTCACCGGTCCGCTGGGTGGCTACACCGCCAACAACAAGGGTGAGCGTTTCATCGAATGCGACTACTGGAGCGGCCAGATGATGTGGGAGTTCCACCAGGAACTCGAAAGCGGCAACGGCCCGGTGTTTCTCAAGCTCGATCACCTGGCCGAGGAAACCATCCAGAACATCGAGGAGATCCTGCACAGCAACGAACGCCCGAGTCGCGGCCAGTTCCACGCCAATCGCGGCACCGACTACCGCACGCAGATGGTCGAGATGCACATTTCCGAAATCGGTTTTTGCAGCGGCCATTCGGCGTCCGGGGTGTGGGTCAACGAGAAGGCGGAAACCTCGGTCAAGGGTTTGTACTCGGCAGGCGACATGGCCGCCGTACCGCACAACTACATGCTGGGGGCGTTTACCTACGGCTGGTTTGCCGGCAACAACGCGGCGGATTTCGTGGCCGGGCGTGAGTTTTCTGCGGTGGATGCCGGGCAGGTCGAGGCGGAAAAGCAAAGGGTCTATGCCCCGCTGGATCGTGAGCATGGCCTGCCGCCGGACCAGGTCGAATACAAGTTGCGCCGCTTCGTGAACGATTACCTGCAACCGCCGAAAGTGACCAAAAAGATGCAGATCGGCCTGCAACGCTTCAGCGATATCCAGCGCGACCTCGACCAGATCAAGGCGCACAACCCCCACGAACTGATGCGCGCCATGGAAGTCAGCATGATCCGCGACTGCGCGGAAATGGCCGCCCGCGCCTCGTTGTTCCGCGCTGAGAGTCGCTGGGGGCTTTACCACTATCGGGTCGATCACCCGCAGCGCAACGACAGCGAGTGGTTCTGCCACTGCCACCTGAAAAAGGATGAACACGGCCTGATGAGCAGTTTCAAGAAAGCCGTCGAGCCCTACATCATCCCGCTGGATGCCGAGGAAATGCAGGCTTACGACCGTCTGCGCGTCGGTGCCTTTGCGGCCTGAGCCCCCAACAAGAGAGACCGTGAAATGGCCTATCAACCCCAGGAAATCTTCTTTCGCTCCAACGCGCCGGTGACGGTCGATGAAGACCTGTGCATCGCCCACAAGGGCTGCACGGTGTGCGTCGACGTCTGCCCGATGGATCTGCTGGCGATCAACCCGGCCACCCAGAAAGCCTACATGGCCTTCGATGAGTGCTGGTATTGCATGCCGTGTGAAAAGGACTGCCCGACGGGGGCGGTGAAGGTGGAGATTCCATACCTTTTGCGCTGACTGATCTGGCCTAATCGCTGGCAAGCCAGCTCCCACAAGGATTTGTGGCGAACCGTTTTTTGCAGACACCCGAGAAACCTGTGGGAGCGGGCTTGCCCGCGATGAGGCCCCACAAACAACAAAAAAGCTACCCGGCCACCCCCGGACGCCTGATTCACAACACCCCTCGTTTCCCACCACGCCCTGATCGTGGCGGAGACGAACATCCTATAAATGATTCGAGGGGATTCACCATGGCTTTTTCAACGCCGCTGCGTGCAGCATTCGCCGGTCTGGTACTGGCTTCGTTCACCCTGTCGGCTTCGGCCGAAACCATCCGCATTGCCATCGGCACCCAGGACACCACGATCAACTGCGCCGCCGGCGGCCTGTTGATTCGCGAACTCGGCCTGCTGGACAAATACCTGCCCCATGACGGCAAGTACAAGGACGCCACGTACGATGTGGTGTGGAAGAACTTCACCAGTGGTGCGCCGCTGACCAACGAGATGGTCGCCGGCAAACTCGACTTTGGCGCCATGGCCGACTTCCCCGGCTCCTTCAATGGCGTCGCCTTCGAGACGGCGGGCAAGCACAGCCTGTTCATCAACGTGCTGTCGGGCAGCATCAAGGGCAGTGGCAACGGTATCGTGGTGCCGGGCGCTTCGAGCGTGCAGTCCCTGGCCGAGTTGAAGGGCAAGACCATTTCCGTGCCGTTCGCCTCGACGGCCCACGGCATGTTGTTGCGCGCCGTGGCCGACCAGGGCTGGGACCCGCTCAAGGACGTGAACATCATCGCCCAGGCGCCGGAAGTTGCCGGGTCCGCCCTGCAGGCCGGCAAGATCGATGCCCACGCCGATTTTGTGCCCTTCGCCGAGCTGTTCACCAGCCGTGGTTTTGCCCGCAAGATCTTCGACGGCTCCCAGGCCAACGCGCCGACGTTCCATGGCGCGCTGGTGGATCAGGCGTACGCGAAAAAGTACCCGGAAATCGTCGTCGCCTACCTGCGCGCCAGCATCGAAGCCAACCAGTTGCTGGCCGATGAGCCGGAGAAATACAGCGAGCTGATCGCCAAGGTCACCGGCGTCGATGCCGAGGTCAACTACCTGTTCCACGGTCCGCTGGGCGTGCAGACCCGCGACCTGAGCTGGAAGCCGGAATACCGCCAGGCCGTCGGCACCGCCATCGACACCCTGAAACTGTTGAAGAAGGCTGACCGTGGCCTGGACCTCAATACCTTCATCGACGACCAATACATCCGTGCCGCGTTCAAGGCTTCGAACCTCGATTACACCGCGCAACTGGCCAACTACGCCCAGACCCCGCTCAAGGCAGTGGATGCCACGAGCGGAAAACCCATCACCGACTTCAAGCACGTGGCCGAGATCTGGGTGCGTGGCGAGCCGAAAGTCCGTCAGTACGCCTCGGCGGAATCGGCGTTCAACGCCTTGGCCAGCCTCAAGCAGGAAGGCAGGAACATCCGTGCGGTGTATGCCCAGGCCAGCGACAGCGGAATCAAGCTGCTGGCGGATCAGGCCTGGTTTGCCAGTGACGCCAAGGGCCGCTTGAGCGCCTTCCTGCTCAAGGGCCAGGCCCAGCAGTACGCCACGGCCCAGGGCGGCAAGGTGTTTGATTTCACGGATGCGACCACTCAGGCCGTCGCTGTTCGTTAACGCCAAACGATGCCCTCTGTAGGAGCGAGCATGCTCCGGGCGGCGTTCCGACGATGAATGCCCAGACAACGCGGGCATTCAGGATGCCAACTTTATCGTTGACGACCCTCGCGAGCATGCTCGCTCCTACAGGAAGCACATGTTGAGAGGAAGAACTGTGCACCGATCACTCAAACGCTGGCTCCCCCGAGCCACATCACTGCTGCTGTGCCTGCTGTTCTGGCAGCTCGCCGCCAGTCACCACTGGAACCTCGGCTTGGTCACCTTCGCCAATGTGCCCACGCCCTGGTCGGTCATCGAAGCTGCGCTGGGCCTGGGCGACTCGGGCAAACTCATCCAGCACCTGGGCAGCAGCCTCAGCCGGGTGTTCGCCGGTTACCTCGCGGCGATGGTCATCGGCATTGGCCTGGGCCTGGCCATCGGCCGTTCGACATGGGCCGAGGACCTGTTGCTGCCACCGCTGGAAGTGCTGCGCCCGATTCCCGCCGTGGCCTGGATTCCGCTGGCGATCCTGATGTTTCCCTCCTCGGAGCTGTCGATGGTGTTCATCACGTTCACCGGCGCCTTGTTCCCGATCCTGCTCAACACCGTGCACGGCGTCGAAGGCGTCGACCCACGCCTGATCGCGTCGGCCAAAAGCCTCGGGGCAGGGCGTCGGGCGATGCTGCTGGAGGTGATTCTGCCGGGCGCTGCGCCGAGCATCATCACCGGGCTGGCCATCGGCATGGGCACGTCGTGGTTCTGCCTGGTCACGGCGGAGATGATCTCCGGCCAGTTCGGCATCGGGTATTACACCTGGGAGTCCTACACCATTCAGAACTACCCCGACATCGTGGTCGGCATGTTGCTGATCGGCGTACTCGGCATGGGCAGCAGCCTGCTGATCAAACGCCTGGGCGGGCTGTTCACGCCATGGCATCGACCACGAGGAAAAGCCTGATGAGTATTTTTCAACAGCCTGAAGGGCGTATCGACATTCGCGGCCTGTCGATCAGTCTGGGCGAAGGCCCGGCAGCGTTCGAAGCGCTGCAGAGTCTTGACTGCCAGATCGACCCGGGGCAGTTCGTGTGCATCCTCGGGCCGTCCGGCTGCGGCAAATCCACCTTGCTCGGCGCGTTGGCCGGCCACCTGCAACCCCGCGCCGGCAGCCTCAAGGTCGATGGTGCCGAGGTGTCGAGCCCTTCGCCGCAGCGCGGCATGGTGTTCCAGCAGCACACCTTGTTCCCCTGGCGCACGGTGCGCGACAACGTGGCGTTCGGCCTGAAGATGCGCGGCATCGGCAAAGCCGAGCGACACCGGGCGGCCGATGAAATCCTCGAACTGGTCGGCCTTGAAGGCTTCGCCGAGCGCTGGCCGGATCAGCTGTCCGGCGGGATGCAGCAACGGGTGGAAATCGCCCGGGTGCTGATCAACCGGCCGCGCCTGCTGCTGATGGACGAGCCCTTTGGTGCTCTCGACGCCCTGACCCGGTTGAACATGCAGGCGTTGCTGCTGGATATCTGGACGCGGATTCGCACCACCGTGGTTTTCGTCACCCATGACATCGACGAGGCGCTGTTCCTGGCCGACCGTCTGCTGGTGATGAGTTCGCGCCCTGGCCGGATCATCGAGGACCTGCGCCTGGATTTCCCCCGGCCGCGTACCACCGAGCTGGTGACCAGTCACGAATTTTCCCACTTGAAGCGCCACTGCCTCGAGCTGCTGCACCACCAGGAGGGCCGGCAGTTACCGCGCCTGAACCCTCTCGGACTTCCCATTGAAAATAAACTGCCGCGATTTGCCCTATGACCTCCCTATTCGATGTAACCGAAAACGACGACATCCTCGCCCTGCAACCGCGTCTGACCGATGAAGACCCCGGTGTGCGGCGCATTGCCCTGATCGAGCTGGCCGACCTCGAAGAGCCGGATGGCTTGCTGTGGCTGGTCGATCGACTGGCCGCAGACCCGAGCGAAGAGGTCCGCGCCGAAGCGGCGCGTTTGCTGGAAGCCTGGGAGGATGAGCCGGTGGTCGCGGCGTTGTGCCAGGCCCTGACCGATCCTGCGCTGGCGGTGCAGGCCGCTGCTGCGCAGAGCTTGAGCCTGCTCAAGAGTGAGGCGGCGGGGCGGGTGATCCTGCCGTGGACAGGGCATGCCGATACCAGCGTGCGCATTGCCACGTTCCGCGCCCTGCGCGAATTGCGCTTTGCCGAGGCGGCGCCGGCAGCGTTGCTGGCGTTGCGCGATGCCGACGCCAATGTCCGGCGTGAAGCGGTGGGTGTCCTCGGCTGGCTCAAGCAGCTCGATGCACTGCCTGCGCTGGCGCGACTGGCCAGCGATGATCCGGACACTGAAGTGCGTCGTGCCGCCACCGGAGCGCTGGGGCTGGCGTCTGATGCCCAGGTGCTGCCGGCGCTGGGTCAGGCCTTGCAGGATCAGGCCTGGCAAGTGCGCGAGGAAGCGGCAACCACCCTGGGCAAGGTCGGTCACAGCGATGCCGGTCCGGCCTTGATCGAAGCCTTGGCCGACGATTACTGGCAAGTGCGCCTGCGCGCCACCCGCAGCCTCGGCCGCTTGCGCTACGCCCCGGCGCTGGACGCGCTGATCGAAACCCTTGGCCATCGCATCAGCAACCTGCGCAAGGAAGCCGCGCTGGCCTTGGGTGAGCTCAATGAAAAAGGCGCGATCGCCGCCTTGCTCGCCGCACAGGACGACGGCGACCCGGAAGTGCGCAAGGCTGTGCGCATCGCCTTGAGTCAGTTGCAATGAACCCGCTGGCGATCGGCAACTCGCGCAGCCAGCAGCAACTGCGCCTGAACTGGCCGGACGGGCGTGAGCAACTGTTGGCCCACGCCGATCTGCGCCGCCAATGCCCGTGCTCGCAATGCCGGGCGTTTCGGTTGCAGGGGCTCAGGGTAAAAGTCGATCCGCGTATCCGCGTGGTTGAACTCAATGCCCAGGGTTATGGCCTGCAACTGGTTTTCAGCGACGGCCATGAGCGCGGTATCTACCCCTGGAGTTACCTGGAAAACATGACCCCATCAGCGCCTTGATGCCCCTGTAGGAGCGAGCATGTCGAGGCGTCGAACCGTCGCGATGGTCGTCAACGATGACGTGGACTGTCTGAAGCCCTGCGGTGCCTATGCCTCCATCGCGAGCATGCTCGCTCCTACAGGGGCAGGGCGTTCGTGGGGTCTGTTCCTACAGCTTGTCTGTAAATCCTTGTCAGAAATTTCCCAGAAGAGTACAAATGTACTCCATGACCAATCTGACTCCCCGCCGTACCGCCATCCTGACCTTTATCCGCGAGCGCATCGCCGAGCACGGTCAATCCCCGAGCCTTGCTGAAATCAGCGAGGCCTTTGGTTTTGCCTCGCGCAGCGTGGCGCGCAAGCATGTGCTGGCGTTGACCGAAGCCGGTTTTATCGAGGTCAACCCGCATCAGGCCCGGGGCATTCGCCTGCTCGGCCAGCCAGCGCGTCCCGAATTGCTGGACATTCCGGTGCTGGGCCGGGTGGCTGCCGGTGCACCGATTGGTGCCGATGCCGATGTCCATGGCCGCTTGCTGCTCGACCCGTCGATCTTCTCCAGAACGCCCGATTACATGCTGCGGGTTCGTGGCGACTCGATGATCGAGGACGGCATTCTCGATGGCGACCTGGTAGGCGTGCACCGCAGCCCCGAGGCACTCAACGGGCAGATCGTCGTCGCACGCCTGGATGGCGAGGTGACCATCAAGCGTTTCGAGCGGGTCGGCGATGCTGTGCGCCTGTTGCCGCGCAACCCGGCCTATCAGCCGATCATCGTTGAAGCCGATCAGGACCTCGCCATCGAAGGGGTGTTCTGCGGCCTGGTGAGGCAAGGCTGATGGGTGCCGTCGTTGCGCTGGACACGCTGTTCAATGGCGGCCAGGTCTGGAGGGGCCGGCCGGCGCCGCCTGCCGTCAGCCCGCAACCCACCGGGCATGCCGCCCTGGATGCGGCGTTGCCCAGCGGTGGCTGGCCGGAAGCGGCGCTCAGCGAAATCCTCCTGGCCGGGCAGGGCATCGGCGAATTGCAACTGGTGTGGCCGACCCTGGCGCGGTTGTCGGCGGCGGGCGAGCGCATCGTGCTGGTGGCGCCGCCGTTCGTGCCCTATCCCCAGGCCTGGGAAAACGCCGGGATCGACCTGCGTCAGCTGTCGATCATCCAGGCCAGCGAGCGCGATGCCCTGTGGGCGGCGGAACAATGCCTGCGCTCAGGCAGTTGCGGCGCGGTGCTGTGCTGGCCGCACAAGGCCGATGACCGGGCGCTGCGGCGCTTGCAGGTGGCGGCGGAAACCGGATCGACCCTGGCGTTTGCCTATCGCTCGATCCAGGAAGCGATCAACCCGTCGCCGGCGGCCCTGCGCATCGCCATCGATGCCCGGCCTGCGCAATTGCGTGTGCTCAAGTGCCGGGGCGGGCTGGCCCGGTCGGCACCGATAGCCTTTGCCGTGGGGCATTGAGGTTGCCATGCGTTGGGTGTGCATTGTTTTCCCGCAATTGGCGCTGGACGCGGTACTGCGCCAGCGTTCCGACCCTGATGAGCCGCTGGCGCTGCTGAACGGTCCGGCGCAGCGTCGGGTGCTGCAGGCGGTCAATGCGTCGGCGCGAGCCCTGGGCCTGCGCCCCGGCCAGTCGATGACCGCCGCCCAGGCATTGAGCAAAGGTTTTGCCACGGCGCAATACGACGTCGCCGAGATCGAGCACTGGCAACAGTTCCTGGCGGCCTGGGCCTATCGCTTCAGTTCCCAGGTCAGCGTGCATTACCCGCGGGCGGTGGTGTTTGAAATCGAGTCCAGCCTCGGCTTGTTCGGCGACTGGGCGCAACTGGAAGCGCGCCTGCGCGCTGAACTCGACGAACTGGGGTTTCGCCATCGCATCGTCGCCGCGCCCAACCCGGTGGCGGCGCGGATTCTGGCCAACGCCCATGACGGCCTGGTGGTACGCGACGATCAAGCCTTGCAGCATCATCTGGGGCCATTGCCCGTCGACCGCATCGGTCTTGAAGCGAATGTCGCCACGGCGTTGTCGCGCATGGGCCTGCGAACCTTGCACCAGGTGCAGGCGTTGCCCCGGCAAACCCTGGCCCGGCGCTTCGAGGCGCAGGTGCTCAAGCATCTGGACGCCTTGCAAGGGCGGCGGCGACTGGCGCTGGCGTTCTACTTGCCGCCGGACCGCTTCGATGTGCGCATCGAGCTCAACTTCGACGTGCAATCCCATCAGGCGCTGCTGTTTCCGCTGCGCCGCCTGACCAGTGACCTGTCAGCGTTTCTCTGCGGGCGGGACAGTGGCGTGCAGCGCTTTGACCTGCACCTGGAGCACGCCGGGTTGCCGGACAGCGTGATCAAGGTGGGGCTGCTCAGCGCCGAGCGCGATCCGGCGATGCTTTTCGAACTGGCCCGTGGGCGCCTGGAACAGGTGCAGGTCGAGGCCCCGGTACGTGGTTTTCGTCTGCGCGCCGAAGACCTGCCGGCCTTCGTGCCGCAGTATCAGGAGCTGTTCGACGAGCGCCCGCAGCAGACGTTGCCCTGGGAGCAACTGCGCGAGCGCCTGCGCGCCCGACTGGGCGATGATGCGGTGCATGGCTTGCGCTTCCAGGCCGATCACCGGCCCGAGTGCGCGTGGCAGGCCCGTGACGACAAGCAACGTTGCCCGGGCCTGCCGGGTGTGCAGCGTCCGGGCTGGCTGCTGACTGAGCCGCAGGCGGTCCATGAAGCCTCGACGCGCATCCTCATGGGGCCCGAACGCATCGAGTCCGGCTGGTGGGACGGCGACGACGTGCGCCGCGATTATTATCTGATCCAGACCCGCACCGGGCAGCAGGGCTGGGCCTATCGGGCGGTCGGTGAGGACGGACCGTTGTGGTTGCAGGGCTGGTTCGCATGAGCCTCGACTATGCCGAACTGCACTGTCTGTCGAACTTCAGTTTCCAGCGCGGTGCGTCCAGCGCCCTCGAGCTGTTCCAGCGGGCGAAAAAACACGGCTACCAGGCCCTGGCGATCACTGACGAATGCACACTGGCGGGGATTGTCCGCGCCTGGCAAGCGGCCAAATCAGTGGAATTGCCGCTGATCATCGGCAGCGAAGTGCGGATTGAGGACGGTCCGAAACTGGTGTTGCTGGTGGAGAATCTCGAAGGCTATCAGCACCTGTGCCGGCTGATCACCCAGGCGCGCCGGCGTACGCAGAAAGGCCAGTACCAGGTACTGCGTGAGGATTTCAGCGAGCCGTTGCCGGGGTTGCTGGCGTTGTGGGTGCCGGACGAGGTCGATGACCCGCAGCCGGGCCGCTGGCTCAAGCAGGTGTTTGCCGACCGCTTGTGGCTGGCGGTGCAACTGCATCGCGGCCAGAACGATCAGCGAAGGTTGAGCCAGTTGCTGGCACTGGCCAGGTCGCTGGACATCCCCGCCGTGGCCAGCGGCGATGTGCACATGCATTGCCGTGGCCGTCGCGCCTTGCAGGACACCATGACCGCGATCCGTCATCACCTGCCGGTGGCCGACGCGGGGCTGCGCCTGCATCCCAATGGCGAGCGGCACCTGCGCAGCCTCGATCTGCTGGGCGAACTCTATCCGCCCGCGTTGTTGCAGGCGTCGGTGGACCTGGCCCGGCGCTGCACCTTCGACCTGAAGCAGTTGCGTTATCAATATCCCAGGGAGCTGGTGCCGCAGGGATTCACCGCCAGCGGCTGGCTGCGGCAACTGACCCGGGAGGGTATCGCCTGGCGTTGGAAAAACGGTGCATCGATCAAGGTGCTCAGGCAAATCAACAAGGAACTGAGGCTGATCGCCGAACTCGGCTATGAAAGCTACTTCCTCACGGTGCACGACGTGGTGCGCTTCGCCCGTGAGCAGCAGATTCTCTGCCAGGGTCGCGGTTCGGCCGCCAACTCGGCCGTGTGCTACGCCCTGGGCATCACCGAGATCAACCCGGACATGACAACGCTGTTGTTCGAGCGCTTCATGTCGAAGGAACGCAACGAGCCGCCGGACATCGATGTTGATTTCGAGCACGAACGCCGCGAAGAAGTGCTGCAATACGTGTTTCGTCGTTACGGCCGGGGGCGTGCCGCGTTGACGGCAGTGGTCAGCAGCTACCACGCCGCCGGTGCCGTGCGCGATGTGGCCAAGGCCCTGGGTTTGCCGCCGGACCAGATCAATGCCCTGGCCGACTGCTGCGGCCACTGGAGTGACGAGACACCGCCGCTGGAGCGCCTGCTCGAAGGCGGTTTCGACCCCGAGAGCCCGGTGCTGCGCCGGGTGTTGAGCCTGACCGCGCAGTTGATCGGCTTTCCCCGGCACCTGTCGCAGCATCCTGGCGGTTTCGTGATTTCCGAGCAGCCGCTGGATACCCTGGTGCCGGTGGAAAACGCCGCCATGGCCGATCGCACCATCATCCAGTGGGACAAGGACGACCTCGACGCGGTGGGCCTGCTCAAGGTCGACATCCTGGCGCTGGGCATGCTCAGCGCGATTCGCCGCTGTTTCGACTTGCTGCGCCGGCATCGAAACAAGGACCTGACGCTGGCCACCATCCCGCCGGAGGACAAACCCACCTACGACATGATCAGCCGCGCCGACACCATTGGCGTGTTCCAGATCGAGTCCCGGGCGCAGATGTCCATGCTGCCCCGGCTCCGACCGCAAACCTTCTACGACCTGGTGATCCAGGTGGCGATCGTCCGGCCGGGGCCGATCCAGGGGGGCATGGTGCATCCCTACCTGCGGCGGCGTAACAAGCAGGAGCCGGAGAGTTATCCGTCACCGCAGTTGGAAGTGGTGTTGAAAAGAACCCTCGGTGTGCCGCTGTTTCAGGAGCAGGTGATGCAGATCGCGATTGTCGCCGCCGACTACAGCCCCGGCGAGGCCGATCAGCTGCGCCGCGCCATGGCCGCGTGGAAACGCCATGGCGGGCTCGAACCGCACAAGGAGCGCCTGGCCGCCGGCATGCAGAAAAACGGCTACACCGCCGAGTTTGCCGCGCAGATCTTCGAGCAGATCAAGGGCTTTGGCAGCTACGGTTTTCCCGAGTCCCACGCCGCCAGTTTTGCCCTGCTGACCTACGCCAGTTGCTGGTTGCGATGCCATGAGCCGGCGGCCTTCGCCTGTGCGCTGATCAACAGCTGGCCCATGGGCTTCTACAGCCCGGACCAGATTCTGCAGGACGCGCGCCGCAATCATTTGCAGATTCGCCCGGTGGACGTGCGCGCCAGTGACTGGGATTGCAGCCTCGAACCGGTCAGCGGTGCGCAACCGGCGATTCGCATGGGCCTGCGCATGATCAAGGGCTTTCGCGAGGACGATGCGCGGCGTATCGAGGACGCGAGGTCCAAGGGCGCATTCATCGACATCGCCGACCTCGGCGAGCGGGCCCGTCTCGATAGCCGCGCCCAGGAGCAACTGGCCGATGCCGGGGCCTTGCGCGGCCTGGCGGGCGATCGTCATCGAGCCCGCTGGGAAGTGGCGGGGGTGCAGAAGCAATTGGGGTTGTTCGCCGGCTTGCCCGCTCAGGAAGAGATCGTGGTATCGCTGCCCAAGCCCACGGTGGGCGAAAACCTGCTGGCCGATTACAACAGCCTCGGCACCACGCTGGGTCCGCACCCGCTGGCCCTGTTGCGCGGCGAGTTGAGGGCCCGGCGCTGCCGCAGTTCCAGGGAGTTGCTGGAGGTCGAGCACGGCCGTCCGGTGAGCATTGCCGGGCTGGTGACCGGCCGCCAGCGACCGGGCACGGCCAGTGGCGTGACCTTCGTGACGCTTGAAGACGAGTTCGGCAACGTCAACGTGGTGGTCTGGCGCGACCTGGCCGAACGTCAGCGCAAGGTTCTGGTGGGTTCGCAGTTGCTCAAGGTCGATGGCCGCTGGGAGAAGGAAGGCGACGTACGCCACCTGATCGCCGGCCGCCTGAGCGACCTGAGCCCGTTACTGGACGGGATCAGTGTGCGGAGTCGGGATTTCCATTGATCCCTGATCCACGCCCACCCCTGTAGAAGCGAGCATGCTCGCGATGGTAGCAGGGATACCGCGGGCGTCCAGGCAGCTAGCGTCATCGTTAACGACCATCGCGACGGTTCGACGCCTCGACATGCTCGCTCCTACAGGGGGGGAGTTGCCCGTGGATAAATCCGCTATATCGCTATGAAACCATTGACGTGCATGATGCTCGAAACAAACGGGTGTCAATTACAGGACTCAAAATCAGTCAATGCATTTTCTAGACGATAGCCACGGGTGTGCCGGATGGCGCGGTGAAATGGCCGGGCGAATCCGTGCGTTCGACTGGAGCCATACCGAGTTGGGGCCGCTCGACACCTGGCCCGCCAGCCTGTGCAGCGCGGTACAGATGCTGTTGGCCTCGCCCGTGCCGATCGTGATGCTCTGGGGGCGGGCGGGGTACATGATCTACAACGACGCCTACTCGGAGTTCGCCGGGGGGCGCCATCCTTATCTGCTGGGGGCCCCGGTGGAACTGGGCTGGCCGGAAGTCGCCGAGTTCAACCGCCATGTCGTCGATACCTGCCTGGCCGGCGGCACCTTGTCCTATCGCAGCAAGGAACTGGTGCTGTTGCGCGACGGCGTGCCCGAAGACGTCTGGATGGACCTCTATTACAGCCCGGTAGCCGATGATGAAGGCAAACCCGCCGGGGTCATGGCGATCGTGGTCGAGACCACTGAGCATGTGAAGTCCGAACGTGGACGCCAGGAAGCCGAGGCGGCCTATCGCGCCGACAATGAACGGGTGCGCCTTGCGCTGAATGCCGGCGCCTTGCTCGGCTCGTTCGTCTGGGACATCAAGGCTGACCGGCTCTCCGGCGATGAACGTTTTGCCCGCACCTTCTGCTTTGCGCCCGACCAGAACCTCGACGATCTGCCGAGTGCGTTCGCCGAATCACGCATTCACCCCGATGACTTTGCCTGGGTCGACGAGCAGGCCAAGCGATCCGTGGCTACCGGCGAACCCTTCAACACCGAATACCGGGTGCGGCGTGCCGACGGCAGTTACCTGTGGGTGCAAGCCAGCGGTGGCTGCGAGTTCGATGAGCAGGGCAAGCCGTTTCGCTTTCCGGGTGTATTGATCGATATCCACGAGCGCAAGACCGCCGAAGAGTCCCTGCTGAAGTTCACCCGCAACCTCGAGCAGCGCGTCGCCGATGAAGTCGGCGCACGACTGGCAGCGGAGGAGCAGTTGCGCCAGTCGCAGAAACTCGAAGCCATCGGTGGCCTCACGGGCGGCGTGGCCCATGACTTCAATAACCTGCTGCAGGTGATTGCCGGCAACCTGCACTTGCTGGCGCGGCATGAGCCGGACAATGCCAATGTGCAGCGCCGGGTCACGGCGTCGATTGCGGCGGTTGAACGCGGTGCGAAACTGTCGGCGCAACTGCTGGCGTTCGCCCGTCGCCAGCCGCTGTCGCCAGCGGTTTGCGAGCCGCGGCAGATTTTCGAAGGGCTGGGCGAACTGCTGCAACGGGCGTTGGGCGAGACCATTCGGCTCGAGGTGCGACTGCCTGAGGAGCCCTGGTACATTCACGTCGACCGCAACCAACTGGAGAACGCCATTCTCAACCTGGCGATCAATGCCCGTGACGCCATGCAAGGCGAAGGGGTCATCGAGCTGCAGGCCCAGAACGTCACGCTCGACCGGCCGTTCTGTGCGGGCAAAGGCATCGTCGAAGGCGATTACGTGCGCGTGGTCCTGGCCGATACCGGCGTCGGCATGTCGCGACAGGTGCTGGATCAGGCGTTCGAACCGTTCTTCACCACCAAGGCCGATGGCAAGGGCACGGGACTGGGCCTGAGCATGGTGTTCGGTTTCGTCAAGCAGAGCGGTGGCCACATCGAGATGTCGAGTGTCGAAGGCGAGGGCACACGGGTGCAGCTGTATTTCCCGCGAAGCCGGCGGACC
Organism: Pseudomonas fluorescens; assembly: GCF_041354075.1. Taxonomy (GTDB): domain Bacteria; phylum Pseudomonadota; class Gammaproteobacteria; order Pseudomonadales; family Pseudomonadaceae; genus Aquipseudomonas; species Aquipseudomonas fluorescens_CE. Next base: position 31,144 of record NZ_JARZGC010000014.1, read on the forward strand.
TTGCCCACTGAGGAGACCGGCCATGATGCCCACCACCAGGGTGGCCATGAAACGGTACTGGTGGTCGAGGACAATGAAGCGGTGCGGACGTCGGTGGTGGAGTTGCTGACCGAAGAAGGCTACCTGGTGCTCACGGCGGCCAACGCCGATGCCGCCATGCAGATGTTGCTGGAAGGGGCGGCAGTGCAGCTGATTTTCACCGACGTGGTCATGCCCGGCCTGATCAAGAGCACCGACCTCGCGGCCTGGGCCAAGGTTCAGAACCCGCCGGTGGCGGTACTGTTCACCTCCGGCCACACCCGTGACATGATCTCGCGCAACCATCAGCTGAGTCCCGAAACCTTCCTGCTGAGCAAACCCTACCGTCCCGAAGCGCTCACCCGGATGGTCCGGACCGTGCTCAATGGCTGAACACAACTGAGAACGGGGGAGCGGGGTATCAGAGTTTTCTTCAATTCAATCAAGGCCGCACAATGACCTCCAAACGCACCTCCAATCCTCCCTCAGGCATGGTCAGAGTGCGCGGGGCCCGTGAACACAACCTCAAGAACGTCGACGTCGACATCCCCCGCGATGCGCTGGTGGTGTTTACCGGCGTGTCCGGCTCGGGCAAGTCGTCACTGGCGTTCTCGACCCTGTATGCCGAGGCGCAGCGCCGTTATTTCGAGTCCGTGGCCCCCTATGCGCGGCGCCTGATCGATCAGGTCGGGGTGCCGGACGTGGATTCCATCGAAGGCTTGCCCCCGGCAGTGGCCTTGCAACAGCAGCGCGGTACGCCCAGCACGCGGTCCTCGGTGGGCAGCGTCACCACACTGGCCAGCCTGATCCGCATGCTCTATTCCCGCGCCGGCAGTTACCCGGCGGATCAACCGATGCTGTACGCCGAGGACTTTTCGCCGAACACGCCCCAGGGGGCGTGTCCTGAATGTCATGGTTTGGGCCGGGTGTATGAAGTGACCGAGGCGCTCATGGTCCCTGACCCGAGCCTGACCATCCGCCAGCGCGCCGTCGCTTCCTGGCCCATGGCGTGGCAGGGCCAGAACCTGCGCGACATTCTGGTGACCCTGGGTTATGACGTCGATATTCCCTGGCGCGACTTACCGAAAAAACAGCGCGACTGGATCCTCTTCACCGAAGAAACCCCGACCGTGCCGGTGTACGCCGGCCTGACCCCGGAAGAAACTCGCGTCGCCCTCAAACGCAAGATGGAGCCGAGTTACCAGGGCACGTTCAGCGGCGCCCGGCGCTACATCCTGCACACCTTCAGTCACTCGCAAAGCGCGTTGATGAAGAAGCGCGTCTCGCAGTTCATGATCGGCAGCCCCTGTCCGTTATGCGCCGGCAAACGGCTCAAGCGCGAGGCGCTGTCGGTGACGTTCGCCGGTTACGACATCGGCGAGTTGTCGCAAATGCCATTGCTGCAAGTGGCCGAGGTCCTGAAGCCGGTGGCCGCCCACAGCTACCTCGAACAGGCCGATGAAGCCGGCGCTGTCATGACCCATGAGCAGACGCGCGATGCCCGGCAGGATCGCGCGGCCCATGGCGCCAGCGCCCACGCCAATGCCCCGGACGTGCGCCACACGCCGAACCTGTCGGTGGAAAAACGCCTGGCTGCGCAACGCATCGCCCAGGACCTGCTGGAACGCGTCAGCATCCTCACCGACCTCGGCCTTGGCTACCTGGCGCTGGAGCGCAGCACGCCGACCCTGTCGTCTGGCGAGTTGCAGCGCCTGCGCCTGGCGACACAACTGGGGTCGCAGTTGTTCGGCGTGATCTACGTGCTCGATGAACCTTCGGCGGGCCTGCACCCGGCGGATGGTGAAGCGCTGTTCGAGGCCTTGCAGGGCCTGAAAGCCGCCGGCAATACCTTGTTCGTGGTCGAGCACGACCTGGAGACCATGCGCCGCGCCGACTGGCTGATCGATGTCGGCCCGGCCGCTGGCGAGCATGGCGGCCGCATTCTGTACAGCGGGCCGCCCCAAGGCCTGGCCGAGGTGGAGCAGTCACAAACCCGTGCCTACCTGTTTGCCGAACAGCTCGGTACGACGTCCAGCCAGCGCAAGCCCAAGGACTGGCTGCGGCTGGAGGGCATCACCCGCAACAACCTGAACAATCTCAGCGCCGAGTTTCCGCTGGGCTGCTTTACCGCCGTGACCGGCGTGTCGGGCTCCGGTAAATCCAGCCTGGTCAGTCAGGCGCTGCTGGAACTGGTGGGCGCGCACTTCGGGCGTGGGGCGGGCGAGGGTGAAGCGACCGAGTTGAGCCTGGAGGATGATGCGCCGCAGGTCAGTGGCGGCCAGGTCAGCGCCGGGCTGGAATCGATCAAGCGCCTGGTGCAGGTCGATCAGAAACCCATCGGCCGCACACCACGCTCGAACCTGGCGACCTACACCGGTTTGTTCGACAACGTGCGCAAACTCTATGCGGCCACTGCCGAGGCGCAGGCCGCCGGTTATGACGCCGGCCAATTCTCTTTCAACGTGGCCAAGGGACGCTGCGCGACCTGCGAAGGCGAAGGTTTTGTCAGCGTCGAGTTGCTGTTCATGCCCAGTGTCTATGCGCCATGTCCCACGTGCCATGGCGCGCGCTACAACCCCGAGACCCTGGCCATTACCTGGCAAGGCTTGAACATCGCCCAGGTGCTGCAGTTGACCGTGGACCAGGCCGTGGATGTGTTCAGCGAGCAAGCCAGCATCCGGCGCTCGCTGGAAGTGCTGCGCGACATTGGCCTGGGCTATCTGCGCCTTGGTCAGCCGGCGACCGAACTGTCGGGCGGCGAAGCCCAGCGGATCAAACTGGCCACCGAGCTGCAGCGCAATCAACGGGGGGCCACGCTCTATGTGCTCGACGAGCCCACCACCGGCTTGCATCCTCGGGATGTGGATCGGCTGCTGGAGCAGTTGAACCTGCTGGTGGCGGCGGGGCACACGGTGATTGTGGTGGAGCATGAAATGCGCGTGGTGGCGCAGAGTGACTGGGTGATCGACATCGGGCCGGGGGCGGGCGATCAGGGCGGGAAAATCGTGGTGGCGGGGACGCCGCAGAAGGTGGCCAGCAGTAGAAAGAGCAGAACGGCGCCTTTCCTGGCCAGGGTTTTGGGTTGAAACGTCTGGATTCATCGCGAGCAGGCTCGCTCCCACAGGTTATGCGGCGTACACAAAACACTGTGGGAGCGAGCTTGCTCGCGATTGACTGTCAGCCGCCATCCAGACTGCGGCGAACCTTGTCCAGCAGCTCACTGATCTGAAACGGCTTGATGAGCATCTCCATGCCATCGCCGAGAAACAGCTCGCGATTGAGGGCGCTTTCGGCGTAACCGGTCATGAACAGGATCGGCAAGCCGTCGCGCCAGCCACGGGCGATGTCCGCCAACTCGCGTCCATTCATGCGCGGCAGCCCGACATCGGTGAGCATCAGGTCGATCGACGGGTCGTTCTGCAGGCGCTCCAGGGCGGCTTCGACATCGCTGGCCTGGGTGCAGCGGTAACCGGCATCCACCAGCACCTCGGTGACGAACATGCGCACCGATGCCATGTCTTCGACGATCAGGATGTGCTCGCCCAAGCCTGGCGCGTCGACGACTGGCGGTTCTTCGCTCTCGGTCGTCGGGTCACTGCTGGCCGGCAGCATGATCGTCACTTCGGTGCCGCGCCGGGCCACGCTGCGGATGTGCGCGTCCCCCCCTGACTGGCGGGCGAAGCCGTAGATGCTCGAGAGCCCCAGGCCCGTGCCCTGGCCCAGCGGTTTGGTGGTAAAAAACGGGTCGAACACCTTGTCGATCACGTTGTGCTCGATGCCGGTGCCGTCATCGCGCACCGCCAGCGCAACGTAGGCGCCGTCCGCCAGTTTCGGGTCGCCATGGGAATAGGCCGCATAGGTAGTGACCCAGATATTGCCGCCCTGGGGCAGGGCATCCCGGGCGTTGATCACCAGGTTCAGCACGGCACTCTCCAGTTGCGCCGGATCGACCAGGGCAATGGCTGCCTTGGATGTCAGTTCAAGCCTCAGCGCGATGTGTTCACCGATGGTGCGCACCAGCAGCTCTTCCAGCGAGCGGATGTGGTCATTGATGTCCACCGGCCGGGTATTGAGCGGTTGCTGACGGGCGAATGCCAGCAGGCGGTGGGTCAGGGAGGCGGCGCTCATCGCCGAACTCAGGGCCGCCTCGGCATAGAACTGGACCTTCTCGGGCCGCGAATCGGCCATGCGCTTCTGGATCAGTTCCAGGCTGGTGATGATGCCGGTCAGCAAGTTGTTGAAGTCGTGGGCGATGCCCCCGGTCAGCTTGCCCAGTGCGTCCATCTTCTGCACTTGCAGCAACTGCGCCTCGGTGCGCGCCCGCTCGGCGATTTCACGCTCCAGCTGCGAGGTGGCATCATCCAGCCGGGCCAGGTGCGAGCGTTCGCGGTGGCGGTGTTCGGTCACGTCCTCGACGAACACCAGGCTCAGCTCCGGTGTACGGTAGGGCGAAATCTGCCACTCGGTTTCCCGCAGTTCACCTTCGACGCGCATGTTCAGCGTGCCTTTCCAGCGCTCGCCCACGCTCAGGCGCATGCGCAACTCGTCGAGAATGGCTTCCTGGTGATCGGCAAAGGATTCACGCAGGGCGTCCGGTGTCCGGTTGTCCTGGATCAGCCGGGCAAACGCATGGTTGCACTCGTGCACCTTGAGCTCGGCGTCGAGCACGGCGATGGGGGCAGACACGTTGGCGAAAATGTCACGGAATCGCGCCTCGCTCTCACGCAAGGCATTTTCCGTGTCGCGCACCCGCAGCAGCGTGCGCAGGGTCGCGAGCAGCACATCGGCGTCCACCGGGTGAATCAGGTAGGCATCGGCGCCGGCGTCCAGGCCGGTGATGATGTCGCCGGTCTGGATCGACGCCGCCGACACGTGGATCACCGGGAGCAGGGCGGTGGTGGCGTCCGCGCGCAGTTTGCGCACGATGTCGAAGCCACTCATGTCCGGGAGATTGACATCCAGAATCAGCGCGTCGAAGTCTTCGCTGTCGATCAGGGCCAGCCCCTCGCTGCCGGTTCCCGCTTCCATCACGACGTAGTCATGCCGCTCCAGGCGTCGACGCAGGGCGTAGCGCGTGGCGACGTTGTCGTCGACGATCAGCAGGCGGATATCACGTTTCATCGGCAGGCTCCGTGGCAATCGCCAGCGGGATGATCACGAAAAAGGTCGAACCGACCCCCGGTGTACTCTCGACCCCGACTTCACCTCCCAGCAGTGCTGCGAAGCGTTTGCACAGGGACAAGCCCAGGCCGGTTCCGCGCAAGCGCTTCTGCAACGGCGAGTCGACCTGGGAAAAGTCTTCGAACAATGCGCCATGTAGCTCTGGCGCAATACCTATTCCTGTGTCGGTGACGGCAAAACGCACTTTATCGTCGCCCGCAAGGCTCGCCGACACGCGAACCTCTCCACGGGTGGTGAACTTCAGCGCGTTGGCGATGAAGTTGCGCAGGATCTGCCCAAGCTTCTTGTCATCGGTGTACAGCCTTGGCAGACCGATCGGTTCTTCGAAGATCAGGTCCACGGTGCTGGCGTCGACGATCGGCCGGAACATGCCGCGCAGGGCGGAGAACAGGTCGAGCATGTCGAACCAGGCGGGTGAGATGGTGATGCGCCCGGCCTCGATCTTCGCCAGGTCGAGCAGGTCGTCGACCATGTCGCTCAGTTCGCGAGCGGCATTGCTGACAAAGGCCACCTGCTTGTGTTGTTCCGGGCTCAGCGGCCCATCCAGTTCATCGGTCAGCAGACTGGCGATGCTCAGAATCGAGCCCAGCGGCGTGCGGAACTCATGGCTCATGTACGACAGGAAACGACTCTTGAGGTCCGAAGCCTGACGCAGTTGCTCGGCCTGGGTGTCCAGTTCGGCGTACAGCGCCAGGACTCCCTGGTTGGTTTCGTCCAGTTCTTCGCGCAGCGCATCGGCCTCGCCCTGCAAGCGCGCCACCAGCGCAGCGGTTTCGTCGATCTGACTCGGGGTGGTATCAGCCATGGGCCGCCTCCAGAGCAATGACCAGTACCGTGACGTCGTCTCGACCGCGACAGAAGTCGCGGTGCAGGACGGCGGCGATCACGGCGGGATGGCGGTGCACCAGGCCGGGATAATCCTGAAGGTTCCACCGCGATTGCAGGCCGTCGCTGTACATGATCAACAGGTGTCCATTCACTTGAGCGTAGTCAAAGGGTTGGGCTTTGCGGTATTGCCCACCGACGATACCGGGAAGGGACGCCAGGCCACGGGATTTATCCGGGCCAATGATAGAGGCACCGATGTTGCCGATACCGACGAAGCGCAGCGCGTCGCCATCGAACTGGGCGATGGCCACTGCGCCGCCACGCGTGCCGGTCATGGCGATGTGCATGTCTTCGAGCAACAGCACCGGCGACGCGAGCGGCGCCTGGGCGAAAGCTTTTTCACCGGCGCGGGCAGCGCGCTCGGCTTCTTCGCCATGCCCCAGTCCGTCGATCACCAACGCACTGATGCGTGGCCCGTCGAACGCCAGATGCCAGACATCACCGCAGGCCGGGTCGTTGCCCAGCGAGTGTTGACTGACACCGATCCGTCGATCCGGCGCCTTGTCGCTGCGTGGGTAAAACCTCGCCAGCAGTACGGTGCCCCGGGCATCGGCATGCACATCGAAGACTTCGGCCTGTCGCGACACCGCGCCCAGGCCAATGCCTTGCGTGCCGCGTGTGGAAAAACCGTCGGCCAGGCAGGCTTGCAGGTCAAACCCTTGGGCGCGGTCGATGGCGAGTATTTCGATTCCAGCGCCCGTAGCGCGTGGCAACACCCTCAGGTGCAGTTCGCCGTGTGAGGCGTGCTTGAGAATGTTGCTGGCGAGCTCGGTAGTCACCAGCGCCACGCGTCCGGCGTCTGTTTCATCGAAGCCATGGTGTTGCGCGAGCTGTTGAGCGATGCGCCGTGCGTGACCGACCTGGCTGGTGTCTTCGATCAGCAGCACCTGGGTCATCGACCCGCCAATGTTCATGTCCATCGGGTGATCGTTATCCGCGTACCTTTACCGGGCTCGGTCTCGAGCTCGAACTCTTCCACCAGGCGCTTGGCGCCCGTCAGGCCCAGTCCCATGCCTGTACCGGACGTCCAGCCGTCGGTCATGGCCAGCTTGAGGTCAGGGATGCCGGGCCCTTCGTCGCGGAACACCAGGCGCAGACCGGTGCGCGTGTTCTCATCGAGGATCTGCCAGTCCATGTCGCCGCCACCGCCATACACCATGGTATTGCGTGCGAGCTCGCTGACAGCCGTGACCATCTTGGTCATGTCGATCAGACGCATGCCGCATTCGGTGGCCAGCTTGCGCGCCAGTTGCCGGGCGAGCACCACGTCCTGTTCGATGTGAATCGGATGGGAGCCGCTGCTGCGTACGGTCATTGCTCGCGTACCCGTGCCTGCAGCAGTTTCATGCCGCGCTCGACATTCAGGGCAGTGCTGACCCCGGGCAGGGTCAGGCCCAGTTCCACCAGGGTGATCGCAACGGCAGGCTGCATGCCCACCAGCACGGTTTCGGCGTCCATGATCTTCGACAGCCCGGAGATCGTGCCGATCATCCGGCCGATGAACGAATCGACCATGTCCAGCGCCGAGATGTCGATCAACACGCCGCGCGCCGAGGTGCGGCTGATGCGCTCGGAGAGATCGTCCTGCAGGGTCAGGGCGAGTTGGTCATGCATGTCGACCTGGATGGTCACCAGCAGGAAATCGCCCATTTGCAAAATCGGAATGCGTTCCATCGGTTACACCGACTTGCCGATGGTGACGCCCAGACGGGTCAGCGCCAGTTTCAAGGCATCGGCGAGGTTCGCCTTGGTGACCACGCCTTGCAGGTCCAGGCCCAGGTGCACGATGGTCTGGGCGATCTGCGGACGCACGCCGCTGATGATGCAATCGGCGCCCATCAGGCGAATGGCGGTCACGGTCTTGAGCAGGTGCTGCGCCACCAGGGTGTCCACGGTCGGCACGCCGGTGATGTCGATGATGGCGATTTCCGAGCCGGTGTCGACGATACGCTGCAACAGCGACTCCATCACCACCTGGGTGCGTTGGGAGTCGAGGGTGCCGATCATTGGCAACGCGAGGACGCCGTCCCACAGCTTGACCACTGGGGTCGAGAGTTCCAGCAGCTCTTCCTGCTGGCGCTTGATCACCTCTTCACGGGATTTCTGGAAGGTGCGGATGGTGTGCAGACCCAGGTTGTCGAGCAGTTCGGAAATTTCCAGCAGTTGCTCGGCGAGCAGGGCCGGGTTGTCCTGGTAGTGATTCTGCAGGGCGGCGAACAGCGGGCCCTTCAAGGCGAAGATGAAGCTGGCGGTTTGCTGGGAGTCCCGACCGAGCAGGGCGCGGCTGCGGGAGAGCTTCTCGAGGAACAGGCGGATGTCGTCCCAGGCAGCCGTGCTCAGGTTCCGGTCGGCGCCATCTTTCAGACCGTTGATGATCAATTGCAGAAATTGCGAGGTTTCCTGCTTGATCTCGTGTTCCTTGAGGTTGCGCGTGGCACCGCTGGCGTCAAGGCCGGCATACCAGTCGACCAGCAACTGGGCCTGGTTGTTCTGGATTGCTTCGAGTGTGCTGGTCTGCAGTGCTGCCATGTGCGGTGACTCCTCGTGAGGTCGCGCCGATTCCCCAAATGATGACCGGCGCAGATGAATGACATTTGCGTGTTCAAATAGTTGTTCGTCAAGAAGATTTTTTATTCCGATGCACCACGACTCTAGTTGGCGCTGCGCGAAGTTGCGCTCTTTTGATTTCATTTGCCCATTGGTGGGAACCCCGGCCGGGCAAGAGCTTCGAAATAACATGGCTGCCACCCAATGGCAGTGACCAGCGAGGCCAGTATGAAAGAGCAGACGCAAGATCAGGGGCAGACTGCCGAACCCGAGAGCGCCGACGAGTCCGTCGACCAGAAGAACCATCACACCGATAACGACAACGAGTTCAGCCCCGGCTTCAAGCCGGACCCCGACCGGCCACAGTCGGGTGACGACACGGATGCCGATATCGATACCGATGGTGGCTAGCGGTTGATCAGGTAAATAAAAAGGCCGCATTCCAGGAGTGCGGCCTTTTTGATGGGCGATGGGCGAATTACTTGCTTGGGCGGGCAGCCTGCAGTTTCTTCGCCATCTCCAGGTGTTTCTCCAGCGCCGGCAACATTTTCTGCGCAAAACCTTTGAGCTCGGTTGCGCCCTTGACTTTGTCGTCGGTGACGGAGTTGGCTTCCTTCTTGAACAGCTCGATCGTTTCTTCGTGAGCCTTGACCTGATTGTTGGCATAGGCGGCGTCGAACGACTCGTCACGCATGTCGAGGATCTTTTCCTTGGCCTGTTTCACCAGCGTGGTGGTGTCCGGCACTTCGATGTCGTTCTTCTTGGCGATGGTCGCCAGCTCGTCGTTCGCCTTGCCGTGATCGGTGATCATCATGTTGGCGAAGGCCTTGATGTCGGCTGACTGGCTTTTTTCCAGGGCAAGGCGGCTGGTTTCGATTTCGGCGATGCCGCCTGCGGCTGCATTGTCGACGAAATCATTGGAAGTGGCGGCGAGTGCCGCGCCCATGCTGCTACTCAGGGCAACGGCCAGGGCGAGGTGGCGCAAGGTAAATCCTTTCATGGGTCATTCTCCACGCTGGTTTTATGCGATCAGATGATCGTTGATCAGTGGAGGCTGACGAGCGGTCAAAGGTTTACTCGGGTTTGAAAAAGGGCGACGAACGGCCACCGCTGGTCTGATAGGCGGTCGACAGAATACGTCGACCGAGGCCATTCTGATGGTTGGCGAGCGCAATCGATCGCGTTTGCCACTGACCAACTAACGGAGGTGTTCCATGCCGGTGCCACACAATCTTTACGAGGATTTGAAGTATTCAAAGGAAGATATCCAGCAAAAACGCACCCAGGATCCGTTACTGGATTCACTGCTCAACAAGTATTTGCAAGCGGACGCTGATGTGGTGAAGGCGGAAACCGCCCAATCGGATGCGCCCAGCGATGACGCGCTGAAAAAACTCAAGGAGAAGCGGTTGCAGGTCAAGGACAAGATCGTTCAACAGCTTCAGGCGCCGTCCTGAAACATTCGCGCCAGCCACCGACAATCGGTGACTGAATAATTGGAACGGCGCTAAAGCCCGGCACCTCGAATGATCAGAGTCCGAATTTCCGGCTCCATGCGAGGTGCCCTATGAACGATCCCAAATTCCCCAGCGAAGAGCAGGGCGGCTACGACCCCATCCCCACCGAACCCCAGCCTTTGAGCCCGGGGCGCACGACCGTCAACCCCGAAGACGAACCGGGCATCGACGAACTGCCGAACAATGAAGGCGCGATTCCCCTGAGGCAGGATGACGGTACCGACCTTGACCCGGAGCGGGTGCAGGAAGAGACCGATAATGCCGAGCGCGATGGGCAGATCAATCCCCGCTGATTCCGCCACACTGATATCAAATGTGGGAGCGAGCCTGCTTGCTCCCACAGGTGGGAAAATGTCAGTCCTTCAATGCCGTGCTCAACGGCAATCGCGCCATGTAATTTTCCTTCAGTGAGCCGAAATACAGCCATTCCCCATACTCACGCACCGTGGTGATCGGCGAATAATTGCCGTTGCTGCCATCCTGCAGGTTGGCGATCACCTTGCCTTCGAGGTCCAGCCCCAGCGCAAATCCGCGTTTCTCCACCGGTTTGGGCAGTACCAGCAACGCCCGTGTGATCATCTTGCGCACGAAAGGGTAAGGTGCCGTGGCGTCGAGCAAGGCGTTGCGCGGCGCGTACAGCGCCACCCAGAAGCGGTCGCGGCCATTGAACGACAGGTTGTCGGGCAGCCCTGGCAGATTGTCGATGAACAGGTCGTGGGTACCGGCGTTCGGTCCGCTGAGCCAGTAGCGGCTGATGCGGTAGGCGCCGGTTTCGTTGACCAGCACAAAGGCCTCGTCCGGCCCCAGACTCACGCCGTTGGCGAACTCCAGCTTGTCCAGCAGGAGGGCGGTTTTACCGGTCTGGAAGTCATAGCGCAGCAGGCGGCCATCACCGCTGTGTTCAATGATCGCCTCGCCGTCGTGGCCGTAGCCGAAGCGGCTGGAGGCATCGGTGAAATAGGCGTAGTGGCCGGACTTTTCGATGACCACGTCGTCGGTGAAACCGAAGGGCACGCCATTCGCCGCCGTGCTCAGTGCGATCAGCCGACCCTGAGCGTCCAGTGACAGCAGGCCCTTGACCGCATCGGCGATCACCAGCAAGCCGTTGGGGTGACGCGCCAGGCCCAGCGGCCGCCCACCGGTATCGGCCAGCACCTGGTTGGTCTTGCCATCGAGGCTGCTGCGGATCAGGCGCCCGTCATGCAAGCCGGTGATCAGCCAGTCATTTTCCAGTAGCAAGGCTTCCGGGCCGTCGATGTCGTCGGGTCCCACGCGCTCCAGGCTTTTCAGGCGCTGGTTGTCGGCGTAGGGGCCGTTGGACAGCGAAGGCGCCGGCGGGGGTGTCCAGGCCACCGGTTGCACCTTGGTCGGCATCAGCAGCAGGAAGGCGGCGATGGCGACGATGACGGACAAGAGCAGGTGATGAAACCTGATGCTTCGCCTCACACGGTGACTCCTGCGGCGACCAGGTTACTTTCGGCTCGGTCACGCAAGGCCCGCATCGACGCGGCCGATTCCCGATCGATACGGCGCTTGAGCAGCAGGCGATTGGCGATCCGCATGGCCAGCCCGCTGAATTGATACTCGAGGGTGCGGATAAACCGCGTGCCATCGTCTTCGGCGGCGCATTCGTAGGTCAACACCAGCGACAGGCCATTGTCGCCAGCCGCCTCGGCGCTCCAGCGTCGGCCGGGCAGGTACTCGGTCACCCGCCAGCGCAGGTGCCCGTCACGGCCACCTGCGCGGATGTCTTCTTCGAAGCGTGCACCGGCATGCAGCGGACCGCCCTGGCCATCGATCCTCAGCGACGAGGGGTGCCACTCCGGCCAGCGGGTCACGGTGCTGGCGTAGGCGAGTACGTCAATCGGATTACCGGCAATCCTGATCTGATGCTGCATGCGGGTCATGGGTGCTCTCGTCATGTCCAGTCGGGTGGGTTCGGGCTCCCAGTAGAGGGTGCCGAACAGATAATCCATCAGGGGGAAAACGATGTTGAAATTGCGTTCCTGCATCAGTTCGCGACGGTGATGCAGTTCATGCAGGCGACGCATCTGCCGAATCCACGGCCAGCGTGCCAGGGGATGGGTGTGGGGCAGGTGCTCGCAGGCATGGAACACCTCATAGGCCAGGTAGCCCAGGACCAGAAAGCCGGCGACCAGGCCCGCGACGTTGGCATCGAAACGTTGCAGCAGCCACCAGATCGGCAGGGTGACGAGCAGCGTGTGCACGACGATCAGCCAGGCCGGGAACAGGATCACGCGCCAGTCTCGCGGCTCCTCCCAGGACATGCTGCCCGGGGCAAAAAAACTGTGGTGGTCGCCGGCATGGCGCGCGTAGAACATGCGCGCAAAGCTTTTTTTGTGATGCCCCAGGTGGCGATGTACGACGTACACGCCCAGGTTGAACAGCAATAAGGTCACCGGTACTGCCAGCCATTGCAGCGCCAGTACCTCATGCACCGTGCTCCAGAAGGCAGCAACGGCCAGCAGGCCGAACAGCAGGACGAAGCTGCCGTGCAGCCAAGGGTTGTAGCGGGGGTGAATGGCCGCCCGGTAGCGGCTACGAAAAGAGTCGGTGGTCTGCCTCACTGCATGCACCCCGCGTTGATCGTTGTCCCAGCAGATTAGTCGATCTCAGCGCCTGCGCCGGTTGAACCTGGGGGACACAAATGCCATGTTCCGGTGTATGGCGGATTTCAGGTCAGGGGGTTCCAGCGTTGCGACCAGTCGTCGTCGGCGCGGATCACTTCACGCAGCAGGTTGAAGGCCCGCTGCAGGGTCGCCGAGTCGCGGTCACGGGAGTAGACCAGGTAGGTCGGATAACTGAACTCCGGGGACTTGGGCACCTGCTCCAGCATGCCGCTCTGCAGGTAGCTCTGCACCACGCGGGTACGGAAGTAGCCGCTGCCGCCATTTTCCAGGATGTACTGCAAGGCCAGGGGGCCGAGGTTGAAGCTCAGCGCGGCCTTGGCTTTTTCCGGCAGGGCGGCATCGTGCTGACGGCGGAAATCCTGGCCCCAGTCGATGTACACGTAGGGCGTCTCGCGACCGGGTTGGCGCACCAGAATGAGTTTTTCTTCCAGAATCTGCTCGACCTGCAGGCGCGGCCAGTATTCCGGTTGATAGACCAGGGCGGCATCCAGCACCCCCAACTCGAGCTGGCGCAGCAGGTTTTCGCCGTCACGAATCTCCATGCGCAGCGCATGGCTCGGAATTTTCTCGCGCAACTCACCGGCCCAACTGAGCATCAACGGATTGCACAGGCTGACCTCGCCGCCGATGTGCAGGACGTCGTGATAACCCTCCGGCAGCGGCAGGTCCCGACGCGCCGCTTCCCAGGTCTCCACCAGTTGGTTGGCATACACCACGAAGGCTTCGCCGTTGGGCGTCAGGCGCGCACCGGCGCGATTGCGCACGAACAGGGTGCTGCCCAGTTGGCTTTCGAGTTTCTGCACCCGCGCGGTAATCGCGGTCTGGGTGACGTGGAGCTTTTCGGCGGCCGCGGCGAGGCTGCCGTGGCGAACGATTTCCAGAAAGGTGCGGGCGAGATCGATGTCCATGGGGTAGCCGGTGCGGAAAGTAATGGCATTGTAAGAGCACTGTGGCGAGATGTCACAGCCGCGACAGGTGGCGTTGCTCACGGTAAATCCGTGACAACGGGCGTGCTGCGGGCGGCGCTCCGGCCAAGGTCATCACCGCCAGCATCAATGACACCTGACGCACCGCACCCGCGAGCAGGCTTGTTCCCACAATGGGCGACACCGGCCCTGAAACGACGAAACCCGCCACAACGGCGGGTTTCGTGTGCAGTCGCGGCCGTCTTACGCCGGGAACAGCTCGGACAGTTTCATCGCCAGCATCATGTCGCCTTCAGCGCGCAGCTTGCCGCCCATGAAGGCCTGCATGCCGTCGGTTTCACCGCTGACGATGCCTTCCAGGGTTTCGCCATCCATCACCAGGGTGACCTGGGCGTCAGGGTTTTCGCCTTCTTTCAGCTCGCAGGTGCTGTCCTTGACGATCAGCGAGAAGTGCTTGGTGTCGTCGATGCGAAAACCGAAAACCAGGTCCAGACCGGCAGCAGCGGCTGGGTTGAACTTGGCTTGCATTGCTTGTACGGCATCAGCTACGGAGGTCATGGTTCGATCCTTTTTGGGTGAGTTACAGCCAGGGTCACAACAGTCCGGACTCAGCGATAGGTGATGAGGTCCGGGGCTTTCAACAGTTGCAGGTGCGCATGACTGTTGAAAGAAGCCAGTGCCACCTCGCGACCACGAAACTTCAGTTGGTTGAGCGAGGTGTTGACGATCTGCCAGTTCAGTTCAAACGCCTGGCGGGCAGGCATTTGCGTAATCAGGTGGAGCAGGGCGGTGATGGTGCCGCCGGAGGTGAACACGGCGATTTTCTGGGTATTGTCGGCGGCTTCCAGAATTCGGTGCAAGCCGGCCTGTACCCGTTCGACAAACCCCAGCCAGCTTTCCAGGCCCGGAGTGTCATGGGTCCCGGCCAGCCAACGCTCGATGATCAGGGCGAAGATGCGCTGAAACTCGCTACGGTTTTGCGCGGCGTTGCGCAGGATGTCCAGCGCTTCGGGCTCGTCATCGAGCATGGCGGGCAGCAGGGCGCGGATGACGGCGTCGGCATCGAACTCGTTGAACGCGGCGTCGGTTTCGAGGATCGGCACCGGCAGGCCCACGGCGGCGAACTGTGCCAGTGCGCTGCTCGCGGTATGTTGCTGGCGGCGCAGGTCGCCTGCCAGGCAGCGATCGAAGCTCAGGCCCAGCCCGGCGAGGTGCTGGCCGAGGACTTCTGCCTGACGAATACCGGTCGGCGACAGAACGTCATAATCGTCTGCACCAAAGGAGGCCTGGCCATGTCGAATCAGATAGATGCTGCCCACGTCCGCGTCTTCCCGGTACGTTGAAGGTTCGGCGAGGTTATGAGGATGAGGGTGAGCTGTCAATGAAAAAACATACGCTTGTTTGAAATGCCTGTTCCAGCCGTGTTGCCAAAGGTTTCCGGCTGGCCGCAGGCCCGGCGCATGGGTATGCTGGTGTCATCCCGCGCGCGTAGTGCAGCGCATCGTATTGAAGGAGTCCCTGTGGATTTTTTGACCGATTACGCCGTTTTCCTGGCTAAAACCGTGACGCTGGTGATCGCGATATTGGTGGTCCTTGCCAGTTTCGCGGCCCTGCGCAGCAAAGGGCGACGCAAATCGAGCGGCCAGTTGCAAGTCAGCAAGCTCAACGATTTCTACAAGGGGTTGCGTGAGCGCCTGGAACAGACCCTGCTCGACAAGGATCAGCTCAAGGCCCTGCGCAAGGTCGAAGCCAAGACTGACAAGACCGACAAGAAGAAAAAGAACAAACCGCAAGCCAAACCGCGGGTGTTCGTGCTGGATTTCGACGGCGATATCAAGGCCTCGGCCACCGAAAGCCTGCGCCATGAAATCACCGCGCTGCTGACCCTGGCCACGCCCGGGGATGAAGTGGTGCTGCGCCTGGAAAGCGGCGGCGGCATGGTCCACAGCTACGGCCTGGCGTCTTCGCAGCTGGCGCGTATCCGCGACGCCGGTGTACCGCTGACCGTCTGCATCGACAAGGTCGCGGCCAGTGGCGGCTACATGATGGCGTGCATCGGTGAGAAGATCATCAGTGCACCGTTCGCCATCCTTGGCTCGATCGGTGTGGTGGCGCAGTTGCCCAACGTCAACCGCCTGCTGAAAAAGCATGACATCGACTTTGAAGTACTGACTGCGGGCGAGTACAAACGCACGCTCACCGTGTTTGGTGAAAACACCGAGAAAGGTCGCGAAAAATTCCAGGAGGACCTGGACATCACCCATCAGCTGTTCAAGAACTTCGTGTCGCGCTACCGCCCGCAACTGGCCATCGATGAAGTGGCCACCGGGGAAATCTGGCTCGGTATCGCCGCGCTGGACAAGCAATTGGTGGACGAGCTCAAAACCAGCGATGAATACCTGGCCGAGCGAGCGAAGAAATCCGAGGTTTATCACCTGCACTACGCCGAGCGCAAAAGCCTGCAGGAGCGTATCGGCATGGCGGCCAGCGGTTCGGTCGATCGCGTGCTCCTGAGCTGGTGGAGCCGTCTGACCCAACAACGCTTCTGGTAAGCCCTGGGCAGGGGCCTGAATCCGTTTCAGGCCCCAGTTGCATACCGAGCCAGCACGGCGGCGGTACATATCTGTTTTTTGCTCTCGGATTCCGGGTGTTTTAGCGCCAATACCCATCGGGCAATTGCGCTTTTTTCAGCAAAAGTTCGATCCTAAGCTGAGGGGCTCCTTTTGGCTTCAAGGTCGTTCAACATGGATGTGAACACGCGTCACGCAACACCGCCCAACCTGCCGCCCGCTCCAACGGGCGTTTCTTTCGATCAATCAGAACAGCCATCACATGCCTTGCCGGTCGTGCCTGACCCGCCGCTCGCGCCGCGCCTGCGTGACGAATTGCAGGCGGCGGTCGATATCGCGCTGCCCCAAACCCCGGCCGGGTTCGCCGAACGCAAGATCCGCGAAAAATGGGGGGAGGGGCTCGATCCGCAGACCGCACAGTTGGTGACGCTGCATTACGACTACTGGTTGCGCGCGCCGCTCGGCGGCAGCCATCAGGGGCGCGTTGCGCGTTCGCAGTCCCTGGTGCAGGTGCTGTTGTCCAACGACCAGACAGTGGGCGATGGGCGCTTTGGCGAAACGGCTTTCGGGCTGTACACGCCGCCGGATGTCGGCCCGTCGGTGAGCCTCATGGAGGGCCCCGATCCGACCGATGACCACCGCACCTATGAGGGCATCTACCGGCACACCGTGCCGCAAACCTACGGTCCGCAGACCCAGCTCAGCCTGCGACCGGCAGACTTCAGACAATGGGTCTGGACACTGTTTTTCGACGAGTTGTATCAGGCCTATGTCGATCAGGCCTGGCCCGCTGATGAAGTGGTTCGCGGGCGCGAACCCTATCCCCTGAGGACCTCGACCAAAGCCGCGTTTGTCATGACGGCCTGGCTGCAGCGGCACGAAAATCGCCTGACGGACAAGGGCCTGGAGCTGGCCATGCAGGCGGCGGCGTTGGCACCGGACCAGACATGGGACGCCCTGACGCTGGCGCAGTTGCAAGCACCAACCCGGCCGGCGCCGCTGGTCGAAGCCAGCCGGCTGCGGCTCTACCGCTACACCGCCACGGACATCTGGTGCTATCGGCACCGTGCCAGCGGCCGGGTGTTGATGTACGTGCCGGGCAACTCTTCGCCCCTGCATGAGTTTGCCGACACCGGCCATGTGCGCCAATGGGTGGTGCAGCAGGCAAGGAACGCCGCCACCCGCCAGGCGCTCGCGGCGCACTTCGCCGAAGACGATCGCCGTGACGGCACCTTCCACGCAGGCGTGCTCACCGCACTGGACGGCATGGCGATGTTTCCGTCAGAGCACCGGTTGAGCAAAGAGGCCGGTTTCTTCAACAACGACGGCTACTGGGACCCCGCCGACTACATCGGCTTCGACTGTCCACCCTCGGGCACCGATCCCTATGCGCAACTGGTGCTGAGCATGAAGCAGGCGGCCCAGGACAGCGTCAAAACCATTCGCAACGATGCTCAGGTCAACCGTGACAACCTGACTGCATTCGTCGAGCCGCTGGTGCAATGGATCAACCGGTTCGGCCCCTTGGCGTTGTTCGTCCCGGGCGGTGAGGGCGTGATGGCGCTGGCGGGGCTGATCGACGCGGGTTTTGGGCTGGATCAGACGCTCAACGGCGAGACGACCGGCCAGCGCGCGCAGGGTGCGAGCCGCACGGTGTTCGGCTTGCTCAATGCCTTGCCCCTGGCCGCAGGCGCCGTCTTGATCGCTCGCGAAGGTGCCGAAGCGGGCCTGCTGAGCCGTGAGGTCGACGCGGGCGATTTGGCGTCTGGAGCGATGGCCGACGTGGCCGTGAACGCAACGCAGACACTGCACGTGCCCACCCGTGTGCAGCTTCTGCGCGGCATCGGCGCGCCCGCCGGGACGTTCAGTGACGAGGTGCTGGCGCAGATTGCCAGGGTCAGCGCCATCGACGATGACATGCTGCGCCTGATGCAGGCCGGGCGACCGCCGACGCCCCTGTTGGCGGACATCATCGAGCGCTTTCGGATTGAGCAGGATATCGCCGGGTTGGCCGATTCGCCCGCCGGGCGCAGCGCGTTGTTCAACAGCCGCTACCTGCGCTTGCAGCAATCTGAGCACGAATGGGTTCGATTGTTCCAACGGCAATACCCCGGCGTGCCCAAGGCCGCCATCGAGCAGATGCTCGACCGTTACGGCATCGACTTCACGACAGCACCCGACGCAGGGCAAGCCCGGCACCTGTTCCGACAGCTTGACAGCAAGGCGCGCCAGTTTCAGCAGCATGTACGCCTGAACCGGGCCTATGAGGGGCTCTATCTTAGCTCTGTGCCCAGCCCCGAGTCGGACACCCTGGCCTTGCACTCGCTGAACAACCTTGCGGGGTGGCCGCCAGGGGTACGGATCGAAGTGCTCGACGACGGCGGTCGGCTGCTGGATCACTGTGGCCCGGTGGACGCACCGGATTGCCGACGCCTGATCAAGTCCGCGAGCGGTTATCAGGCTTACGGTATTTCAACCGACACCAGCGATTTTGCGGAGGCCATCTCCGAGCTGCTTTCCGAGATGGAACGCGCGGCGTTGCACTTGCCTGCCGTGGAGCCTGGGGCGGCGCTGCGGCTCAGACTCGGCGGACAGCCGATTTCCCGCTCGGAACTGGCCCTGGGGCTGGGCCGGATGGACTCGCGCTTGCCGTTCGACGCCCAGGGCCTGCGAGGCGGAGGGTTTCCACCCACCCCGCAACAGGCCGACTTGACGCGCGCCATGATGCGGTTGCAGGTCAGGGAAGCCTACCCCGAGTTTTCCAATGACGACGCCGAGGCCTTGTTGCAAGCACTGGGTGACGGCGCTCAGGCGCATTTCGACAGGGCCCGCCAGCACCTGCATCAACTCTGCGTGGGCCTCGATCAATGGATCGAGCAGGTTGCGCAGGATATCGAAATGATGGATATCCCCTTGCTGCAGCCTGGCGACCCGGGTACCGAGACGCTCGACCTGTTCGAGCTTGGGCAATTGAATGCCCAGCGGGTGCAGGCGGCGCTGGCGTCCGAAGTCGAGGCCCGCGTCGAAGTAGGGGATGAACTGATTGCCATCCTGCGCAAACAGGCGCCTCAGGAGGGCAGCCTGTTTACCGGGGATCATATCGCCGGCTATACGCTGGAAATGAGCCGCGAAGAATTTCATCGACTGCCGGTGCTCAATGTCCGCTTCAACGACGTGGTCGGGTTGAACCTGGAAAAGATCCATGTGTTCGAACGCGGGACACTCAACGGCTTTCTCGAGCACTTTCCCAACCTGCGTACCTTGAATCTCGAAGACACTGACTTGCGCCTGCCCGATATCAATGGGCAACTGCAAGGTGCCTTGCCGTCGACTATCCCCCGGTTACAGCACCTGACGACATTGAACCTGCGATCGACCCGGCTGACGTTTCGGGAAAACACCGCCGCTCAATTGAGTTCGTTGACCCAGCTGCAATACCTGGACTTGAGCCACAACCCGCTGGGGGTCCCGCCGGTGGTGATGGGCATGGATCAGTTGCGGGTGTTGAAACTCAACGACACCGGCATCAGCGCGTGCCCCGTCGGGATCATGGAGCACCCTTGCCTGACCACGCTGGACCTGCGCAACAACCAGATCCATCGTGTTCCGCAGGCCATCCTCAATCAAGCCATCGCCAGGGACCGCGTGCTGCTGTGGAACAACCCGCTGACCGATGAGGACACCTTGCAGCGACTGGTCCGGCACCGGGAACGCACCGGGCTCAACCTGTGGCTGCGTGCCCAGGACGCACAGTATTCGGACCCGGCGGTCTGGTTGCGCGTCATTGCGCCGGCGCAGCGCGAGGCGCACCTGCACGTCTGGCGGCGGCTGGCACTCAAGCCGCGCGGTGGACGGTTTCTGGGGTCGATCAACACCTTGACGCTCACCGCGGATTTTCAGGTGAATTACCTGGACCTGCAGGCGCGGGTCTGGCGCTTGCTGGCCGAGGCCGATGCCTCCCAGGGCTTGTGGGAACGGCTGACCCAGGACGGGCCTGCGCCCTCAGGGGCGCTGGACAACCCGGTGGCGGTATTCACGGCACTGGAAGGGCGTGCGCGGGTTTATCACGACTGGGTGGCTCTGGGACGACCGTTTCCGGTAGAAGAGGACCATCCCTGAAAACGACAAGGCCCTGATCCCGTATGGGATCAGGGCCTTGCCTGGACAGCTGGCTACGGCTCAGCGACGACGGAACAGCGGCAGCGGCTCGTCGGTGGCGGCCTGGTAGGTCACCGAGAAGTCCTTGAGGCTTTCAAGGGCTTCGTACGGGTCCTTGTCGGCGCGCAGGGCAAAGGCGTCGAACCCGCAGCGACGCAGGTAGAACAGCTGGTCGCGCAGCACATCGCCAATCGCCCGCAGCTCGCCTTTGAAACCGTAACGGTCACGCAGCAGGCGGGCGTTGGAGTAGTTGCGACCGTCGGTGAAGGCAGGGAAGTTCAGGGCGATGACCTGGAACTTGGCTACGTCTTCACCAATCTCTTCGGCTTCTTCGTCCGCATCCAGCCAGATGCCCAGGCCGCCATCGCGGGCCAGGAGCATGCGCCCGTGTTCACGCCACAACTGCAACGGCACGATGTAGTCGTCGCAGTTGCTGATGTCGTCGATGTTGAAGTCCTTGGGCAGCAGGTGCCAGGTTTCGTCGACGACTTCGTTGTTCTTAATGATTCGCTGCATAGACGCGTTCCTTGAAGAGGTCGATGCCAATACGCTGGTAGGTGTCGATGAAACGCTCGTCTTCGGTACGTTGTTCGATGTACACGTCGATCAGTTTCGAAATCACGTCAGGCATGTCGTCCTGGGCGAAGGACGGGCCGAGGATCTTGCCCAGGCTGGCATCGCGGCTGCCGCTGCCACCCAGGGACACCTGGTAGAACTCTTCGCCTTTCTTGTCCACCCCGAGAATGCCGATGTGGCCCACGTGGTGGTGACCGCAGGCGTTCATGCAGCCGGAGATGTTCAGGTCCAGTTCACCGATGTCGAACAGGTAGTCCAGGTCGTCGAAACGGCGCTGGATCGATTCGGCGATCGGGATCGACTTGGCGTTGGCCAGGGAGCAGAAGTCACCGCCGGGGCAGCAGATGATGTCGGTCAGCAGGCCGATGTTCGGCGTGGCAAAACCTTGCTCGCGCAGTTCGCCCCACAGGGTGAACAGTTGGCTTTGTTCAACGTCGGCCAGAATGATGTTCTGCTCGTGGGAGCTGCGCAGTTGCCCGAAGCTGTAGCGCTCGGCCAGGTCGGCGACGGCGTCCAGCTGCTTGTCGGTGATGTCGCCCGGCGCTACGCCGGTCGGCTTCAAGGACAGGGTCACGGCCACGTAACCCGGCTTTTTGTGCGCCAGGGTATTGCGGCTGCGCCAGCGGGCAAAGCCTGGATGCTGCTGGTCGAGCTCGGCCAGTTGCGCGCTCTGGTTGTCCAGCGCCTTGTAGTCCGGGTCGACAAAGTGCTTGGCGACGCGATGCACTTCGGCTTCGGTCAGCGTGGTCTGCCCACCGCGCAGGTGTTCCATTTCCGCGTCGACTTTCTGGGCAAACACTTCAGGCGTCAGGGCCTTGACCAGAATCTTGATCCTCGCCTTGTACTTGTTGTCACGACGGCCATAGCGGTTGTAGACACGCAGGATGGCGTCGAGGTAGCTGAGCAGGTCTTGCCACGGCAGGAATTCATTGATGAACGCGCCGACCACCGGTGTGCGGCCCAGGCCACCCCCCACCAGCACGCGGAAACCGACTTCGCCGGCCGCGTTGCGCACCGGCTCCAGGCCGATGTCGTGGACTTCGATGGCCGCCCGGTCGGAGGTCGAGCCGTTGATGGCGATCTTGAACTTGCGTGGCAGGTAAGCGAACTCGGGGTGGAACGTGGTCCACTGACGAACGATTTCGCACCACGGCCGCGGGTCGATCAGTTCATCGGCAGCGACACCGGCGAACTGGTCGGTGGTGACGTTGCGCAGGCAGTTGCCGCTGGTCTGGATCGCGTGCATCTGCACGGTGGCCAGTTCAGCCAGAATGTCCGGGATGTCTTCCAGCGCCGGCCAGTTGAACTGAATGTTCTGCCGGGTACTGATGTGGGCGTAGCCCTTGTCGTAGTCGCGGGCAATCTTCGCGATCATGCGCACCTGGCGCGAGGTCAGCTGGCCATAAGGCACCGCCACCCGCAACATGGGGGCGAAACGCTGGATGTAAAGCCCGTTCTGCAGGCGCAGGGGGCGAAACTCTTCCTCGCTCAGCTCGCCTGCCAGATAGCGTCGGGTCTGATCACGGAACTGCTTGACGCGGTCCTCGATGATCCGCTGATCGTACTCGTCGTATACGTACATATAAGTCCTGTTCTCAGGCTGGGCCGGTCGGATCCAGTTGCGTTTGTCGCTGGCTGAAGACTCCGATACTGCCTCGGCAATTCTGCGCGCACGGCCGCGCACTCCATACGGAGCCGGGGCAAGATACCAGTTTGGAGTTATGCGCAAAAGTGATGTTTGAGTATATGTAAAGAACCAAAACGACTAACGAGAATCGTTATTGCTATACCCGCATTTGTAGTATGGGCAATCGTCGTCTTTACTCTGCTCGAGTCTTCGTGCAATCACCGATAAAACCGACAAGAGGCGATGCAATGAGCAACCCTACCAAAGCTTCAAAGCCTGACAGTACGGTCGATGCCTGGGCCATTCTGTTTCTGATCATCCTGGTCGTGGGCACGGCCGTGTTCTGGGTCAGCCATCAATAATTGACCCGGTCCGGGCCCTGGCTCCACAGTTTGTCCGACAATCTGTGGGATTAGCACCGTTAAACGGGAATCGCTGGCTATAATGCGCGGCGAATTTCCGGGGGCTCGGACGATCCATGCTGAAGTTTTTCTACACCTTCCTGCTGGTGCTGGGCGCAGGTTACGGTTCTG
Organism: Pseudomonas fluorescens; assembly: GCF_041354075.1. Taxonomy (GTDB): domain Bacteria; phylum Pseudomonadota; class Gammaproteobacteria; order Pseudomonadales; family Pseudomonadaceae; genus Aquipseudomonas; species Aquipseudomonas fluorescens_CE. The sequence continues at coordinate 54,336 of NZ_JARZGC010000014.1, forward strand.
CCGCGCGTGCGGAGTCGGTGCTGTTCCTCAATCCCGGGGATGTGGACGAAGCGTTCTGGGTCAGCTACTCGCAGTTCATGCAGGCGGCCGCCCGCGATCTGGGCATCGACCTGCGCATTCTTTATTCCCGGCGCATGCCGGAGCTGACGGTGGCGCAGGCCCGCCAGGCGTTGCAAGGTCCCGATCGTCCAGACTATCTGCTCTTCGCCAACGAACAGTACATCGCCCCGCAAGTGCTGCGGCTGGCGCAGGGCAGCGGTGTGAAACTGTTCATGGTCAACGCGTCGCTGACGCCGAACCAACTGAGCCTGCTCGGCGAGCGCCCGGATCGCCTGGGTAGCCTGGTGCCCAACGACGAGGAGGGCGGTTACCTGATGCTCAAGGAATTGATTCGCCAGCATCCGCCCGTGGCCCCCGGCGAGGAAATCGAATTGCTCGCCTTCTCCGGCCTGAAGATCACCCCTTCGGCGCAACTGCGTGAGAAAGGCATGATGCGGGCCTTGGCCGAGCACCCCGAAGTGCGCTTGCGACAACTGGTCTATGGCGGTTGGACGCGCAAACGGGCCTACGAACAGGCGAAACTGCTGCGCCATCGCTACCCGAATGTTTCGCTGGTGTGGTCGGCCAATGATGAAATGGCCTTTGGTGCCATGCAGGCGTATACCGAGGCGGGCAGCGTGCCCGGAAAAGACGTGTTGTTCAGCGCGGTCAACACCTCTGCCGCGGCGTTGCAGGCCAAAGTGCAGGGGCGCCTGAGCGTGCTGGTGGGTGGGCATTTCACCCTCGGTGGCTGGGCGTTGGTGCAATTGCACGACATCGACCGGGGCGTGGACATCGGCCGTTACGGCGGGCGGGATCGACAGATCCCGTTGCTGCAATTGATCGACACGGCTACCGCGAAGCGAATGCTGGCCATGGGCGACTCACCGGACTACGAGGTGAACTTCCGTCGCCTGTCCGCAAAGGGCCGGCCGTCGTCCTATCGCTACCCGTTCAACCTGCAGACCCTGATGCGCTAGACCCCGGCCAGAAACAGCACCAGTTGCACGATGCCATAGAGCGACAGGGCGAACACTGCCGTGAACGCAATCCCCAGGATCACAAAATGACTGGGCTTGCCGTGGGTGAAGTCCCGGGCACGGTTCTTCCCGCTCTGCACCCCGAATGCCGCAGCCATGACACTGTGCAGCATTTGCCAGAAGGTCGGCGGCTTGTTGTCGATTGGATCGTCCATAAACCCCTCGTCTTGACGTAAGCCCACTGAGCATAGCCAATCCTGCGAGCCACGCGGGGTCTGTGTGGGGGCAGGCAAGCCCGCTCCCACAGGTATTGAAGTGAGCCCAGCCTTTGCGTACGGCGCGAAACACTGTGGGAGCGGGCTTGCCCGCGACGGTAGTCCAATCGACACAACCGTCGGCTGTAACGACGCTTTCGCGAGCAAGCCCGCTCCCACAGGTTCAAGGCAGATTCGGGTCAGGCGCCTTAGTCGTCATACCCAAGATTCGGCGCCAGCCAGCGCTCGGTCACGCTCAATTCCTGGCCTTTGCGCGAGGTGTAGCTCTGCACCTGGTCCTTGTCGATCTTGCCCACGGCGAAGTATTGCGCCTGCGGGTGGGCGAAGTACCAGCCGCTGACGGCGGCGGCCGGGAACATGGCGTAGTGTTCGGTGAGGAACACGCCGCTGCGGCCGGCGCGCATTTCGGCGGCTTCGGGGTCGAGCAGGGCGAAGAGCGTGGCTTTCTCGGTGTGATCCGGGCAGGCCGGGTAACCCGGAGCAGGGCGGATGCCGCTGTATTGCTCCTTGATCAACGCCTCGTTGTTCAATGCTTCGTCCTTGGCGTAACCCCAGTATTCCTTGCGGACCTGCTGGTGCAGCCACTCGGCGCAGGCTTCGGCGAGGCGGTCGGCCAGGGCCTTGACCATGATCGAGTTGTAGTCGTCACCGGCGTCCTGGTAGGCCTTGGCCACTTCCTCGGCACCGATGCCGGCGGTGGTGATGAAGCCGCCCACGTAGTCGGTCAGTTCGCTGTCCTTCGGCGCAACGAAGTCGGCCAGGGAGAAGTTCGGCTTGCCATCGGTCTTGATGATCTGTTGGCGCAGGTGATGCAACTTGGCCAGCGGCTTGCCATGATCGTCGTAGAGCTCGATGTCATCGTCGCGTACCTGGTTGGCCGGCCAGAAACCGAACACCGCACGGGCACTGATCAATTTCTCGTCAATCAGCTTGGCGAGCATTTCCTGGGCATCGGCGTACAGGGCAGTAGCGGCTTCGCCGACCACTTCGTCCTGCAGGATGCGCGGGAATTTGCCGGCCAGGTCCCAGGAGATGAAGAACGGCGTCCAGTCGATGTACTCGGCCAGCACTTTCAAGTCGATGTTATCCAGCACCTTGCTGCCGGTGAACGTCGGCTTGACCGGGGTGTAGGTGCTCCAGTCGAATTGCGGCTTTTTCGCGATCGAGGCGGCGTAGCTCAGGCGTTCGGTGCGGGCGCTGCGGTTGGCGGTGCGCTCGCGGACCTCGATGTATTCCTCGCGGGTCTTCTCGACGAAACCGGCCTTGAGTTCCTTGGACAGCAACTGCGTGGCCACGCCCACGGCGCGGGAGGCGTCGGTGACGTAAACCACCGCATCGTTGCTGTACCTGGGCTCGATCTTCACCGCCGTGTGCGCCTTGGAGGTGGTCGCGCCGCCGATCATCAAGGGCAGGTGGAAGTCCTGGCGCTGCATCTCGCGCGCCACGTGAACCATCTCGTCCAGCGACGGCGTGATCAGGCCGGACAGGCCGATGATGTCGCACTTTTCTTCCTTGGCCACCTGCAGGATCTTCTCCGCCGGCACCATCACGCCCAGGTCGACGATGTCGTAGCCGTTACAGCCCAGCACCACGCCGACGATGTTCTTGCCGATGTCGTGCACGTCGCCCTTGACCGTGGCCATCAGGATCTTGCCCTTGGCTTCCGGTTTGTCGCCTTTTTCCAGTTCGATGAACGGGATCAGGTGAGCAACGGCCTGCTTCATCACGCGGGCGGATTTCACCACTTGCGGCAGGAACATTTTGCCGGCGCCGAACAGGTCGCCGACGATGTTCATGCCGGACATCAGCGGGCCTTCGATCACTTCGATCGGGCGGGCGAACGACTGGCGCGACTCTTCGGTGTCTTCGACGATGTGGGTGGTGATGCCCTTGACCAGCGCGTGTTCCAGGCGCTTGTTGACGTCCCAGTTGCGCCATTCCTCGGTCTCCGCTTCCTTGACGCTGCCGTCACCCTTGTACTTGTCGGCGATGGCGAGGAGGGCGTCGGTGCCTTCCGGGGTGCGGTTGAGGATCACGTCTTCCACGGCGTCGCGCAGCTCCGCCGGGATCTGGTCGTAGATCTCCAGCTGGCCGGCGTTGACGATACCCATGGACAGGCCATTGCGGATCGCATACAGCAGGAACACCGAGTGAATCGCCTCGCGCACCGGGTTGTTGCCACGGAACGAGAACGACACGTTGGACACGCCGCCGGAGGTCAGCGCATAGGGCAGCTCATCGCGGATGTAGGCACAGGCGTTGATGAAGTCCACGGCATAGTTGTTGTGCTCTTCGATACCGGTGGCCACGGCGAAGATGTTCGGGTCGAAGATGATGTCTTCCGGCGGGAAGCCGACTTCGTTGACCAGAATGTCGTAGGAACGCTTGCAGATCTCTTTCTTGCGTGCCTCGGTGTCGGCCTGGCCGGCTTCGTCGAACGCCATGACCACCACGGCTGCGCCATAGCGCTTGCACAGTTTGGCGTGATGAATGAACTGCTCGACGCCTTCCTTCATGCTGATCGAGTTGACGATGCCCTTGCCCTGGATGCACTTGAGGCCGGCTTCGATCACGTCCCATTTCGAGGAGTCGATCATGATCGGCACGCGGGAGATGTCCGGCTCGCCGGCAATCAGATTGAGGAAGGTCACCATCGCCTTCTTCGAATCGAGCATGCCCTCGTCCATGTTGATGTCGATCACCTGGGCGCCGGCTTCGACCTGCTGCAAGGCGACTTCCAGGGCCTCGGTGTAGTTGTCTTCACGGATCAGCCGGGCGAACTTGGCGGAGCCGGTGATGTTGGTACGCTCGCCGACGTTGACGAACAGCGAGCTGCGATCAATGGTGAACGGTTCCAGGCCCGAGAGGCGGCAGGCCTTGGGGATGTCCGGAATCTCGCGCGGCGCATAACCGGCCACGGCCTTGGCGATGGCTTCGATGTGGCCCGGCGTGGTACCGCAGCAACCGCCGACGATGTTGAGGAAGCCGCTCTGGGCGAACTCTTCGATGACCTTGGCGGTTTGCGATGGCAGTTCGTCGTACTCGCCGAACTCGTTGGGCAGGCCGGCGTTAGGGTGCGCCGAAACGTGGGTGCTGGCCTTGTTCGACAGCTCTTCCAGGTACGGGCGCAACTCACTGGCGCCGAGGGCGCAGTTCAGGCCGACCGAGATCGGCTTGGCGTGGGCCACCGAGTTCCAGAACGCTTCGGTGGTCTGGCCGGAAAGGGTCCGGCCGGAGGCATCGGTGATGGTGCCGGAAATCATGATCGGCAGCTCGATGCCCAGCTCTTCGAATACCCCTTGCACCGCGAAGATCGCCGCCTTCGCGTTGAGGGTGTCGAAGATGGTTTCGATCAGGATCAGGTCGGCGCCGCCTTCGATCAGACCCTTGGTCGATTCGGTGTAGTTCTCCACCAGTTCGTCGAAGGTCACGTTGCGGTAGCCCGGGTTGTTCACGTCCGGGGACAGCGAGCAGGTGCGGCTGGTCGGGCCCAGTACGCCGGCAACGAAACGTGGCTTGTCCGGGGTCTCGAGGGTTTTCGCATCGGCGACCTTGCGCGCGAGGCGAGCGCCTTCTACGTTCAGTTCGTAGGTCAAGGCTTCCATGCCATAGTCGGCCATGGAAATCCGGGTGGCGTTGAAGGTGTTGGTTTCGAGGATGTCGGCACCGGCATCCAGGTAGGCTTTCTCGATGCCGCCGATCACGTCCGGGCGCGTCAGCACCAGCAGGTCGTTGTTGCCTTTGACGTCGCTCGGCCAGTCGGCGAAGCGCTTGCCACGGTAATCCTGTTCCTCGAGCTTGTAGCTCTGGATCATCGTGCCCATGCCGCCATCGAGAATCAGGATGCGCTCCTTGAGAGCGTGCTTGAGAGCTTGAAGGCGAAGGCTGCGATCGGACATGTGGACTACTCGGAAAAGACCATTACGAAGGGACGGAATCATAACAAACCTGCGTGCTTTCAGAGCATGTGAGGGTTTTGCATGAATATCGCTCATGTTGGCGATATCGCCGCGCCTGTACAATCGCGGCGTTTTTTCAAGGATCGGGACCAGGACCATGTCGTATCGCGTCGTCATCAGCAGTGTCTTGCTGCTTTTAAGTGGGGGCGCCGGAGCGCAAGGCCTCGCGACAGCTCCCGACATTTCCTATACGCGCGATATCCAGCCGATCTTCACCGAGAAGTGCGTCGCCTGCCATGCCTGTTACGACTCGGCTTGCCAGCTCAACCTGGGCAGCGGCGAAGGCGCGGCGCGGGGCGCGAGCAAGTCGCCGGTGTATGACGGCGAGCGCACCCAGGCCGCGATGCCTACGCGGCTGTTCTACGACGCCAGCGGCAAGCGTGCCTGGCAGCAGAAGGGCTTTTATTCAGTGCTCGACGCCCAAGGGAGCCAGGCGGCATTGATGGCGCGGATGCTTGAGTTCGGCCACCGCACGCCGTTGCAACCCAATGCGAAGTTGCCGGACGACATCGTCCTGGGCCTCAACCGTGAGAACACCTGCGCGATGCCGGCGGAGTTCGACACCTATGCCAGCTCCCATCCGAAGCAGGGCATGCCCCTGGCGGTGACCGGCCTGACCGATCAGCAATACCAGACGCTGCAACGCTGGCTGGCTTCCGGTGCACCAATTGACGAGAAGGGACTGGTGCCGAGCGCGAAAGAGGCCTTGCAGGTGGTGCAGTGGGAAAACCTGCTCAACGCCCCGGGCGCCCGACAAAGTCTGGTGGGGCGCTGGCTGTTCGAGCACTGGTTCCTGGCGCACATCTATTTCAAGGACGGCGAGCCGGGACATTTCTTCCAGTGGGTGCGCTCGCGCACGCCGACGGGCCAGCCGATCGACGTGATCAACACCCGTCGCCCGAACGATGACCCAGGCACCGAGTTCTACTACCGCCTGTGGCCGGTGCAGGGCGTGATCGTGCACAAGACCCACATCACCTACCCGCTGAGCGCGGCGAAAATGGCGCGGGTCAAAAGCCTGTTCTACAGCGGCAACTGGCAGGTCAGCGCACTGCCGGGTTATGGCCCGGAGCGGCGGGCCAATCCCTTCTCGACGTTCGAGGCCATCCCCGCCCAGGCGCGTTATCAGTTCATGCTCGATAACGCCGAATACTTCGTGCGCACCTTCATCCGTGGCCCGGTGTGCCGTGGGCAGATTGCCACGGACGTGATCCGTGACAACTTCTGGGCATTGTTCCAGGCCCCGGAACACGACCTCTATATCACCGACCCCAACTATCGGGGCCAGGCCACACCGTTGCTGGCCATGCCGGGGCAGAACGACGACGTTGGCAGCGTTCTCAGCCTGTGGCGCAACTACCGCGACAAGCGCAACGAGTACGAAGCCTTGCGCCGTGACAGCTACGCCGACTTGCCGGCCCCGAGCTGGTCGACGCTGTGGGCGGGCAACGACAACGCGCTGCTGAGCATCTTCCGCCATTTCGACAGCGCCGCCGTGACCAAGGGCCTGATCGGTGAAGTGCCGCAAACAATTTGGTTGTTCGACTATCCGCTGCTGGAACGCACCTATTATCAGTTGGCCGTCAACTTCGACGTGTTCGGCAACGTGTCCCACCAGGCCCAGACACGCCTGTACTTCGACCTGATCCGCAATGGCGCCGAACTCAACTTCCTGCGCCTGATGCCCGCCGACTCGCGGGAAGGGTTCCTGGATGACTGGTACCAGGACAGCGGCAAGTTCAAGATGTGGATGGACTATGAAGACATCGATGACGACAAGCCCACAGCGCTGAAACTCGATGAAAAAGACCCGAAATACGATTTCGCCATGCAGTTGCTGGTGCGTTATGGCGAGCTGAATGCCAAGCCGGACCCGATCAATCGCTGCGACGGCGCGTATTGCTCGCGCCCCAACATCGACCCCGACCTGCAGAGTGCCGAGCAGGTCTTGAGCCGCCTGACGTCGCGTCCTGCCGCCGGGCTGAAAGTGATCGATCAGTTGCCGGAGGCGACGATGCTGCGGGTCGAGACGACCAGTGGCAAGCGTGAGGTCTACAGCCTGCTGCGCAACCGCGCCCACAGCAACGTGGCGTTTCTGCTCGGTGAGTCCCTGCGTTATCAGCCGGGGCTCGACACGCTGACGATTTTCCCCGGGGTGCTCAGCAGCTACCCGAACTTCATCTTCAACGTACCCGCGGGGCAGGTTCCGGCCTTCGTCGAGGCCATGGAGAACGCCAAGGACGCCAACCGCTTCGAGAAGATCGTCGAGCGTTGGGGGATCCGCCGCAGCCACCCGCAGTTCTGGTTCTACTTCCATGACCTGAGCCGGTACATCCACGAGACTGATCCGGTGGAAGAGGGCGTGCTGGACATGAACCGCTACGAGAATCTTTGATCGACTTTTGACCGGGCAGTGATGTCTCACCTGTAGGAGCGAGCATGCTCCTACAGATACTCACTGTCTGGAGGGTCGTCGATGTTGATTTCAGTACAGGCCCTGCGCGCGCTGGCGGCCTGGTTGGTGGTTTGCCACCACTTCATGCAGATTTTCTTCGACTTCCAGGCCCGTGGTCCGATCGGCCAGTTGTTCATCGACAAGGGCGCGGTGGGGGTCGATGTGTTTTTTGTCATCAGTGGCCTGGTGATCTTCCTCTCCACCGAAGGCAAGTCGCTGCCACCGGGGCGCTTTCTGCTGTACCGGCTGTTTCGCATCGTGCCGGCGTATTGGCTGTATACGCTACTGATGGCGCTGATCGTGGTGTTCGCCCAGCCGGTGTTGCCGGATCAGACGGTCGACTGGTCACACCTGTTGCTGTCCCTGCTGTTCATCCCGACTCAGAACCCCGGTGGCTACGGGATTTATCCGACGCTGAATGTTGGCTGGACCCTCAACTACGAAGTGTTGTTCTACCTGCTGTTCGCCTGGGCGTTGTTGTTCCGCCTGCAACTGCGGTTGCTGGTCGTCGCGGCGCTGCTGTTTGCGGTGTGCCAGGCCTGGACCGGCTACGGCTGGATCAGCGAATTCTACCGCTCGGACATCGTTTACGAGTTCCTGCTCGGCATGGCCATCGGCATGCTGTATCAAAAAGGCTGGATCAGGCCCGGCTTGTGCCTGCCTTTGCTGGGGGTCGCTGTGGCGCTGCTGGCCATTTACCTGTTGCCGCCGCAACCGCGATTTTTCGCCTGGGGGCTGCCCAGCGCGGTATTGGTAATGGCCGGGATGTCGCTGGAGCGCTTTTTCGAGAACCGTCGACTGCTGAAGTGGCTCGGCGATTGTTCCTACTCGGTGTACTTGATGCACGTATTGGTATTGTCGACGGGCGGATTCGTGGCGCAACGCTATGGCATCAATCCCTACCTGATGTTCGTCGTTTGCGTGCTGGCCATTGCCGTCGGGGCGTGGGCCAGTTACGAATGGGTTGAAAAATTCAGCTATCGGTGGCTAAAGCAAAGGTTTGACGGCGATTCCAGCGTTGAACGTGAGTCCGTGCTTTCCCGACAAAAATACTAGGACTTTGTACGGCGCGTTGATTGGCGTAAACTGCGCCCAAGCCTGTGAGGAGTTTCCATGACTGCTATTACTATCACCGACGCCGCCCACGATTACCTGGCCGATCTGCTCTCCAAGCAGAACACCCCGGGCATCGGCATCCGCGTTTTCATCACCCAGCCTGGCACCCAGTACGCCGAAACCTGCATTGCCTACTGCAAGCCGGGCGAAGAGAAACCCGAAGACACCGCGCTGGGGCTCAAGAGCTTCACCGCTTACATCGACTCGTTCAGCGAAGCGTTCCTCGATGACGCGGTGGTCGACTACGCCACCGACCGCATGGGCGGCCAACTGACCATCAAGGCGCCGAATGCCAAGGTGCCGATGGTCAACGCCGACAGCCCGATCAACGAGCGCATCAACTACTACCTGCAAACCGAGATCAACCCGGGGCTGGCCAGCCACGGCGGTCAGGTCAGCCTGATCGACGTGGTTGAAGACGGTATCGCCGTGCTGCAATTCGGCGGCGGTTGCCAGGGTTGTGGCCAGGCGGACGTGACCCTGAAGGAAGGCATCGAGCGTACCTTGCTCGAGCGCATTCCCGAGCTCAAGGGCGTCCGCGACGTGACCGACCACACGCAGAAAGAAAACGCCTACTACTAAGGTGTTCGCTGCGGCATGAAAAAACGGCGCCCCGTGAGCGCCGTTTTTTTATGGGTGAAATTCGAGGGCCCTTTCGCGAGCAAGCCCGCTCCCACAATAGATCTGAATCCACAAATTCAATGTGGGAGCGGACTTGCTCGCGAAGGCGTCCTCAAGGCCTGTAAAGATGCGCGTGCCCGGCCCGGTACAGCGATGACTCGCTGAACTGATCACTGCCCAGCACCCGACCCACCAGAATCAGCGCCGTGCGCCGAAACCCCTTGGCCTCGACCTTACCGGCAATGTCTTCAATCGTCCCCACCACCCAGTCCTGATCCGGCCAGGTCGCCCGGTGAATCACCGCAATCGGGCAGTCCGCGCCGTAGTGTGGCAGCAATTCGGCGAGGATCTTCTGCAAATGGTTGACCCCCAGGTGAATCGCCATGGTTGCCCCGTGTTGGGCCAGGCTGCCCAGTTCTTCACCGGCCGGCATCGCAGTCTTGTCAGCGTAACGGGTCAGGATCACGCTCTGAGACACGTCGGGCAGCGTCAGTTCGGCACCCAGTAACGCGGCGCAGGCCGCCGTGGCCGTGACACCCGGGATGATCTCGAACGGGATCTGCAGCTCACGCAGATAGCGGATCTGTTCGCCGATGGCCCCATAAAGCCCCGGATCGCCGGAATGCACCCGGGCCACGTCCTGGCCGTTCAAATGGGCGGCCTTGATCAGCTCGATGATCTGTTCCAGGTGCAGTTCTGCGCTGTTGATCACCTGTTCGGCGCTGTGACCTTGCAGCACGGCGGCGGGCACCAGAGAGCCGGCGTAGATGATCACCGGGCAACTGCGGATCAGGCGCTGGCCCTTGACGGTGATCAGTTCCGGGTCACCGGGGCCTGCGCCGATGAAGTACACGGTCATAGTCGTTTCCTGTGAAAAGGGGGGCTGGGCCAACCTTCAGATGAAGATCGCTCATGATCAAGGGTGGGGATTATCGGGGATTTCAGGTCGAGCGCGCCAACGCCAGGGTGGCCTGGGCATATTTCTGACGGCAAATCAGCAAGGTGGCAGGCGTCCGGGCCAGTTGTTCGGCGAGGGCGAGGGCGGCGCTTTCCGCCACGCCGTAGCAACCGGTACGCTCGAAAGCGATCTGCGAGCGGTGACTGAGTCGCGCTTGATAACCGGTCAGTTGTTCACTGCTGAAAAACGTCAACGCAAGTCCCAGCTGTGCGGCCAGTTCGAGCAGGCCCGGCTCTTCGCGTTTCAGGTCGATGCTGGCCAGCGCCTTGATCTGATGCAATTCGATTTGATGGGCCTGCAGCACTTGGTCGAGCAGGGCTCGCAGCGTGCTGACGGGGCAGTCGCGCTGACAGCCCAGGCCGACCACCAGGGTCGGCGCTGTGCCATCAACGGTCATGCGGGGTATTGACCGTCGTTCTTGCGGCGAAACAACCAGGCGCTGATCAAGCCCAGGGCCAGCCAGAATGCGACGTTGGTCAACTGCGAAGCGATCTTGAATTGAGCTTCCAGTGCCTCTGGAGCGAGCATCGAGTGCACTTCGGGCTGCGGTGCGCCGATCACGTGAGGAACGGCGAGAATCGCCACGCCCAGCACTTTCATCAGCCAGTGGCGGCTGAACGCGATCAGGGCGATGCCCACGGCAGTGGACGCCGCCGTGCCGATCCACCAGAGCTGCCGTTGTGCCAGATCTGCCGCCGCCGTACCCGGCAGCTCGGGCGGCAGGCCCAGAGTCGGCGCCAGAACGAAGGTGGCGTAACCGGCCAGGCCCCAGAGCAGGCCCTGGGAGGTTTTGGTCGGCGCCCGCAGCGTGTAGAGGCCGGCCAGCATCAAGGCGAAACCCACTGCCACGACCAGGTTGCCACCGGTCGTCGACACGATGCGCTGCCAGCCATCTTCCGGCTCCCAGGCTTCGGCATCGTGGGTGTGCGCGGCGGTGCCGGCGGCATGTTCGTGCACTTCAACGGCAGCCGGTTCGGCCTTTTCGTAGGTTTCCGCCTGCAGAATCAGCGGCGAAACCCAGAAGCTTTGCAGCAGGGTGAGGAGCAGGGCGGCCAGCAGCCCGGAGAAACCTGCGGTTTGCGCGATACGCTTGATCATGTCGGCAGGTCTCAATGGCACGGGAAGGCGGCGCTGTGGCGGGTATCGTGCGCGGCGTTGTGCACCGCTTCGATGTGCGAGAAACCGGCGAAGTAGACCAGGCAGGCGCCCAGGATCGAGGCACAGACAGCAGCGGTCAGGCGTTGACTCAGGGTGGTCGTGGTGGTGCTGGCGGAGCTGGGATTGGTGCTGCTGATGATCGACATGGCGCTTCCCTCTGTTCTGTCAACGGGTGAAGGCAGCGCATGCAAGCCTCCTGCGCATCGGGCACGCAGAAGTCCGAACAGCGCCCGCCCACCGCGGGTTTGTCATTTCAGTGAACGTATCGTCACTTTGTGTCGCGGGCCGGTCTCCGGGCTCACGAGGGGCTTGGGCGATGCTCAAACCTGCAAGAATCGCCTTCCCATGCCGAATGGCCGGCACAGTGGCTGTGATTCTTCGCTCGCTTACCGTTGCGGGGGCAGCACCGGACTGACATGGCCTTGAGTAAAGCACATGATTCACCGGTTTCCCGTTTCACCCTGTGAAGGGCACCCGTAACAAGGTGTGTAGGAGAGCATGGGGCGGCTTTGCCGTCAATCGAGACCGCGATGGCGTCCTGACAGCCGCTACAAGAATTTGACCCGTCCACAGACCATGCGTAGCCTTGTCCCTTCGAGGTTCTTCGCCATTGTCGAAGCTAAGAAGGGAACGCGGTCGATGCCGCGGCTGCCCCCGCAACTGTGAACGGTGATGTTCGCTGCCACGCCACTGCAAACCCGCTGCACCGGGTTCGCGGGAAGGCGCAGCGGATGCCGGGCCTGGCGCCCCGCACACCGTCAGCCAGGAGACCTGCCTCGAACCAGAATCTCACTACAACCGGGCGGGGTGATCCGGTGGCGAAACGCTTGCGCGCGCACCTGTCGCAGCGCGTGCCGTCCCGTATGCCCGCCACCTTGCCAAAGGGCATCCGATGAAAACACTGGCCAAACTTCCCGTCACCATCGTCACCGGCTTTCTCGGCTCGGGTAAGACCACCTTGTTGCGCCACATGCTCGACAACGCCCAGGGCCGCCGCATCGCCGTGATCGTCAACGAGTTCGGCGAGCTGGGCATCGATGGCGAAATCCTCAAGCAGTGCTCCATCGGTTGCACCGAGGAAGAAGCGGTCGGGCGCGTTTTCGAACTGGCCAGTGGCTGCCTGTGCTGCACGGTTCAGGAAGAGTTCTTCCCGGTCATGCGCGAACTGGTTGCGCGCCGTGGCGACCTCGACCACATCCTCATCGAAACCTCCGGCCTGGCACTGCCTAAACCCTTGGTGCAAGCGTTTCAGTGGCCGGAAATCCGCAGTGCCTGCACGGTCGATGCCGTCATCACCGTCGTCGACAGCCCGGCCGTTGCCGCCGGCACCTTTGCCGCGTTCCCGGACCAAGTCGATGCCCAGCGCAAACTCGACCCGAACCTGGACCACGAATCGCCCCTGCACGAACTGTTCGCCGACCAATTGGCCAGCGCTGACCTGGTGATCCTCAACAAGGCCGACCTGATCAGCCCTGAAGACCTGGCCCGCGTGCGCCTGGAAGTGGCTGAAGAACTGCCGCCAGCGGTCAAGGTGATCGAGGCCAGCAGCGGTCGGGTGCCACTCGACGTGCTGATCGGCCTGGGTGCCGGTTCCGAGGAACACATCGACAGCCGTCACAGCCACCACGATCACCACCATGAAGGTGAGGACGATCACGACCACGATGCCTTCGACTCCATTTCCATCGAATTGCCTCAAGCCGACGAAAGCCTGTTGCTGGATGCGCTGACCCAGTTGGTGGTCAAGCACGACATCCTGCGGGTCAAGGGTTTCGCGGCGATCCCGAACAAACCGATGCGCCTGCTGATCCAGGGCGTGGGGACGCGATTCGACAAACACTTCGACCGCCAGTGGGGCGCCGATGAAGCGCGCACCACGCGCCTGGTACTGATCGGCCAGGAACTGGACGCTGTGCAACTCGAAGCCCAACTGCGCGCCGCGCTCAGCGTCTGACCCATGCACCTGCTCAGGACCCAGCCCGGCGGTTTCGTGTCGGATGACAACATTGCCGACCTTGGACAAACCCCCGCCGAGCTGGTGGTCCTGTGCAGCGGTGATTCCAGCCTGGCATTGCTCGCCGAAGCGGCGCAGCAGTTGCCCGACGATTACCCTAGCGTGCGCCTGGCCAACCCGATGCAGGTGCAGAACCATGCGTCGGTCGATCTGTATGTCGATGAAGTCCTGCGTCATGCCAAAGTGATTCTGGTGTCGCTGCATGGCGGCATCGCCTATTGGCGTTATGGCGTCGAGCAACTGATCGAACTGTCCCTCCGTGGCGTGCAGCTGATTCTGGTCCCAGGTGACGATCGCCCGGACCCGGAGCTCAGCGACCTGAGCACGGTGGCAGCCGATGATCGTGACCGGCTCTGGCACTACTTGCGTCAAGGCGGCATGGCCAACGCCCTGGATCTGTTCCGTTGCCTGGCCAACCGCTGGCTGGATCGCGACTACGCCTGGGCCGAGCCGCAAACCCTGCCGCGTACCGCGATTTATCATCCGCACAAGCATCCGGCGCTATTGACCGACTGGCAGGCCGATTGGCAGGCGGGCCAGCCCGTGGCGGCGGTGCTGTTTTACCGCTCGCACCTGCAGGCGGCGAACACGGCGTTCATCGATGTGTTCTGTCAGCGTCTGCAAGCGGCGGGGCTCAATCCCTTGCCGGTGGCGGTGGCCAGCCTGAAGGAGCCCGGCTGCCTGTCGGTGGTCGAGGACTGGCTGGACGAGGTCGACGCCTCGGTGATCCTCAACACCACCGGCTTCGCCCAGTCCAGCCCGGAAGCGCCGCACCTGCGGCCGTTTCGCCGCAACATCCCGGTGATCCAGGCGATCTGCGCCCAGGACAACGAACCGGGCTGGCGAGCCAGCGAGCAGGGCCTGGGGCCGAGGGACCTGGCGATGCACATTGCGCTGCCGGAACTGGACGGCCGGATCATCAGCCGGCCGATCAGCTTCAAGGACCTGGCGTGGCGCAGCGAACGCAGTCAGTCCGATGTCGTGTGTTACCGGGCGGCACCGGAGCGCATGGATTTCGTGGCCGAACTGGCCCGGCGCTGGGTCGATCTGGCGCGGGTGCCCAACGCCGAAAAACGCATCGCTCTGGTCCTTGCCAATTACCCGACCCGTGACGGACGCATTGGCAACGGTGTCGGCCTGGACACGCCCGCCGCCGCGCTGAATATCCTGCGCGCGTTGCAGCAACAGGGTTATCCGCTCTCGGAGCCTCTGCCCGACAGCGGCACCGCGCTTATCCAGCAATTGCTGGGTGGCGTCAGCAATGACCTCGACAGCCTCGACCAGCGTCCGTGCCATCAAAGCCTGGCCATGGAAGACTACCATCACCTGTTCAGCGCCTTGCCCGAGGCCAATCGCCAGGCGGTGCTGGAGCGCTGGGGGTCGCCGCACAACGACCCGATGTGCCGTGACGGGCGGATGATGATCGCCGGCCTGCGTTTTGGCCTGACCTTCGTCGGCATCCAGCCGGCGCGTGGGTATCAAGTGGACCCGAGTGCCGTGTATCACGACCCGGACCTGGTGCCGCCACACGCTTATCTGGCGTTCTATTTCTGGCTGCGCCACGCATATGGCAGCCACGCTGTGATCCACGTCGGCAAGCACGGCAACCTCGAATGGCTGCCGGGAAAGGGTGTCGGCCTGTCGGAAAATTGCTGGCCGGATGCGCTGCTCGGGCCACTGCCGAACATCTATCCCTTCATCGTCAACGATCCGGGTGAGGGCGCCCAGGCCAAGCGACGGACTCAGGCGGTGATCATCGACCACCTGATGCCGCCACTGACCCGGGCTGAGACCTACGGTCCGCTGCGTAATCTGGAACTGCTGGCAGACGAATATTACGAAGCGCAGTTGCTCGATCCACGCCGAGCGCGGGAGTTGCAGCGCGACATCCTGCAACTGGTGCGCGATACCCACATCGACCGTGAATTGCAGTTGGACGAACATCTCGACAGCGACGCGGATGCGGCGATCTGGCTGCCGCGCCTGGACACCTACCTGTGTGACCTCAAGGAATCGCAGATCCGCGATGGCCTGCACATCTTCGGCGAATCGCCGAGCGGGCGTTTGCGCACCGACACGCTGCTGGCTCTGCTGCGTATTCCCCGTGGCGACGGGCGCGGCGCGCAGTCGAGCTTGTTGCGGGCGCTGGCCAAGGCGTTCGAACTGGGGTTCGATCCGCTGGATTGCGCGTTGGCCGAGCCGCGGACCGGCCTGCGTCCCGAGGCGTTGCAAGCGGTGAGCGATGATCGCTGGCGCACTGTCGGCGACACCCGTGAGCGCCTGGAGCTGTTCGCCGCGCAGCTCATTTCCCAATCATTGAACGCGATCCCCTGTAGGAGCGAGCATGCTCGCGATGGTGTGTCAGTCGACCCCTCTGTGTCTGATACTCCATCGCGAGCATGCTCGCTCCTACAGGAGGGGGCACGGTGGGATGACGTCCGCGTCATCCTCGACCACCTGCGCGAAGTGGTTGCCCCACGTCTCGACGCCTGCGGCCCGGCTGAAATGCGCGGGTTGCTCGACGCCCTCGGTGGCCGTTTCGTTCCGGCCGGGCCAAGCGGCGCACCGAGTCGCGGTCGCCTGGACGTGCTGCCCACCGGGCGCAACTTCTACTCGGTGGACGTTCGCAACCTGCCCACCATCACGGCGTGGCGCATCGGTTTCCAGTCCGCCACCCTGATTCTCGAACGGCACTTGCAAGATCACGGCGACCACCTGCGTCAGCTTGGCCTGTCCGTCTGGGGCACCGCGACCATGCGCACGGGCGGTGACGACATCGCCCAGGCCATGGCGCTGATGGGAGTGCGGCCGGTGTGGGCGACGGGCAGTCAGCGGGTCGACGATTTCGAGATCCTGCCGCTGAGCCTGCTCGACCGTCCGCGCGTGGACGTGACCCTGCGCGTGTCCGGGTTCTTTCGTGACGCGTTTGCCAACCTGATTCGCCTGTTCGACGCGGCCGTGCAAGCGGTGGCCGCGCTCGACGAGCCGGACGATCTCAACCCCCTGGCCGCCAAAGTCCGCGCTGAACAGGCCAGCCTGTTGCAGGCAGGGCTGGACGAGGACGCAGCCCGGCGCCAGGCCGGCTGGCGCATTTTCGGGGCCAAGCCCGGTGCCTATGGTGCCGGCGTGCAGGGCGCCATCGACGGCCGTCTGTGGCAAAGCCGCGAGGACCTGGCCGAGGTGTACCTGAACTGGGGTGGCTACGCCTACGGCGGTTCCGACGAAGGCACCGCCGCCCGCGAACCGTTCGCGCGGCGCCTGAGCCAGGTTCAGGCGGTGCTGCAAAACCAGGACAATCGCGAGCATGACTTGCTCGATTCCAATGATTATTACCAGTTCCAAGGGGGCATGCTGGCTGCCGTGGAAAGCCTCGGCGGCGTTGCAGCGGCCAGCTACCATGGCGATCACAGCCAGCCGGACCTGCCGAAGATCCGCACGCTGAAGGAAGAACTGAACCGGGTCATCCGCTCCCGGGCGGCAAATCCGAAGTGGCTCGAGGGCGTCAAGCGCCACGGCTATAAAGGCGCGTTCGAAATGGCGGCGACGGTCGATAACCTGTTCGCGTTCGATGCGACCACGCAGTTGATCGACGATCACCAGTACGCATTGCTCGCCGATGCCTATCTGCTCGACCCGGTGACCCGTGATTTCGTCCGCGAACACAACCCGCACGCCTTGCGCGACATGACCGAACGCATGCTCGAAGCGCAGCAGCGGGGAATGTGGAAAGACCCCGGGGAGTACCGCGAGGCGCTGGAAAACCTGTTGCTGGATATCGAAGAAAATGGCTGAGCACCCTGGCGCTTGCACAATGACTGGATTGGCCTGCCACCGACCATGACCGAGATTGAATAATGACCGACACCCCGCATTTCCCGCTTTCCGCCGTGGTCGGCGCCGACGACTTGAAGCTGGCGCTGTACCTCACCGCGATCGACCCGAAGATCGGCGGGGTGTTGATCGAAGGTCCACGGGGCATGGCCAAGTCGACCTTGGCCCGTGGCCTGGCGGACCTGCTGGCCAGCGGGCAGTTCGTCACCTTGCCTTTGGGCGCCACGGAAGAGCGGCTGGTCGGCACCCTCGACCTGGACGCGGCCCTGAGTGAAGGACGCGCGCAGTTTTCCCCGGGTGTGCTGGCCAAAGCAGACGGCGGCGTCCTCTATGTCGACGAAGTCAATTTGCTTGCCGATCACCTGGTGGACCTGCTGCTCGACGTCGCCGCCAGCGGCACCAACCTGATCGAGCGCGACGGCATTTCCCATCGCCACTCGGCAAGGTTCGTGCTGATCGGCACCATGAACCCGGAAGAGGGCGAGTTGCGCCCGCAATTGCTCGACCGTTTTGGCCTGAACGTTGCCCTGAGTGGCCACACCGCGCCGGAACAACGCGGCCAGATCATTCGCCGACGCCTGGACTTCGACAGCGACCCGCAAGGCTTCTGCGCCGAATGGGAGCAGCGGCAACAGGCGTTGCGCGAACGCTGTGAGCAGGCTCGGCGTACCTTGCCGAACATCCCGCTGGACGATGCAGCCTTGGCGCAGATCACCGAGCGCTGCTATGCCGCTGGCGTCGATGGCCTGCGCGCGGATCTGGTCTGGTTCCGTGCGGCCCGAGCCCATGCCGCCTGGCGGGGCGCGAGCGCGATTGCCGAGGAGGATATCGACGCGGTGGCCGATTTCGCCTTGCGCCATCGCCGTCGCGAACCATCACCGTCTAATCCGCCGCAGCCTGCGCAGTCGCCCGCCGCGCACACGACCAACCCCGGCGAAGGTCAGGGTCAGTGGGGCGAGTTGCCTGCACAGGCCTTGCCGGTCGGTAATCGTCGTGAAGTGCCGAGCTGGCCAAAAAAGCCCTAGGCATTCGCCCTCGTTCTGCTGCGGGGGCGAATGCCAAACCCCGCGCCGGACGCCTGGAGCATGGCAAGCAGGGAAAACGCCGAGCCGCGCGCGACGGTTCGGTCAACTGGCCCGGTACGCTGCTCAACGGTCGGCCGCGTCAGCGTCAGGACTTGCAGTTCCAGTTGCGTACCCGCTCGCCCCACGAGTTATGGCTGGTGATCGTCGACGCCTCGGCATCGACCCGTCGGCATCAGGCCCTGAGCGATGCCAAGGGGTTGTTGGCCCAGTTGTTCGACGACGCTTACCGGCAACGTGCGCGCCTGGCGTTGCTGACGGCCAGCGGTGCAGCGCCGAATTGGCAGGTGCAGGGGCTTAAAGCGTCCAGTGGCTTGCGTCACTGGCTCGATGGCCTCGGTGCGGGCGGCGGCACGCCCTTGATCGCAGCGTTGAGCGAAGCGGGGCGTTGGCTGGGGGTTCGGCGCAAACGCTTTCCCGCCGAACGGCAGCGCTTGCTGGTGGTCACCGACGGGCGAGTGAAAGACTGGCCGGCGTTACCCCCACTGGACTGCCCGGGATTGCTGATCGACATCGAACGCGGCCCGATTCGCCTCGGCCGCAGCCAGTTATTGGCAGCCCAATTACAAACCGAATACCGCCATATCGACGACCCCACCCCCCCGTAGGATCGAGCATGTCGAGGCGTCGAACCGTCGCGATGGTCGTCAACGATGACGCGGAAAACCTGACACCCCGCATTGCTCTCTCGTCCATCGCGACGGTTCGACGCCTCGACATGCTCGTTCCTACAGTAGAGGGTTGTGCTATTGCGGGAGAGGGTGGATGACCACCTGAGCAGGGATCGGGTGGCGCATCAACGTACCCACCACCAGCGCACCCAGCAATCCCAGCACACCGGCGACCGTCAGCAGCCAACTGAATCCTCCGACGAACGCCTGGCGCGCCAGCGGTTCGACCAGCGCGTGGGCACTTTCCGGCAGCAGGCTCATGGCCGCCGCCATATCGCCGGCGACCACGCGAGAGGCGATGCCCTGGCTGTGGTCGAGCCAGGCTTGCCCCAGGCTGCCGCGCAGCAAGTGCTCGGTGTGGCTGGACAGCAGCGCTCCGTACACGCCGATAGCCAGGACGATCGCACTGAAGCGCATGGTGGTGCTCATGCCCGATGCCATGCCGGTCCGCTCACGCGGCACACAAGCCATGATGTTCTTTTGTGTGTCGCCATTGAGCAGGCCGGCCCCCGCGCCAGTGACGGCAATCGCCAGGGCGAAGGGCACGTAGCCCCCAGCGCCGACCGCCCAGGCGCTGAGCAGATTGCCACAGCCGACCAGGGCCAAGCCGCTGGCCATCATGGTCGCCGGCGCGAATCGGCGGGACAGGCGCACGCCAATGCGTGGGCAGATCAGCATGGTCAGGGCAAACGGCAGCATGCCCAGACCTGAAGCGATGGCGGAAAACCCCAACCCGTTCTGCAGGTAGAACGGCAGCAGCGTCATCATCACCTGGGCGCAACCGGCGTAGGCGAACATGCCCAGCAATGCGCCAATGAAGCGTGGGTGGCGGAACAACTTCAAATCCACCATAGGCCGTTGTTGCAGGCGTTCGATGACCACGAACAGGCCGAGCAACAGGCCGCCGCCGATCAGTCTGGCGTAGGTGGTCGGGTTGCTCCAGCCAATCCGGTTGGCTTCGATCAGGCCCCAGATCAGGCATAACAGACTGCCACTGAACGCCAGGCTGCCCCATGGATCGAGGCGAGCGGATTGCGGGTCGCGGGATTCGGGTACCGCGCGCCAGACCATGGCCATCAGCAGCAGCCCCACCGGCAGATTGAGGTAGAAAATCCAGCGCCAGCCGATGTATTCGGTGATTAACCCACCGAGGGTTGGTGCGGCGGTCATCGCCACACCCATGCAGGCGCCCCAGAACGCCCAGGCCTTGGCGCGCTCCACTTCATCGTGAAAGGTGTGGCCGATGGAGGCCAGAGCCGACGTCAGCAGCAGAGCAGCACCCACGCCCTTGATCGCCCGGGCAATGTCGAGGAACAGCGCATTGGGCGCCGCCCCGCAGCCAATGGATGCCAGGATGAACAGCCCCAGGCCGCACAGCAGGGTTTTCTGGCGGCCAAAGCGGTCGGCGATGCTGCCGGCCGGCAACAGCAGGGCGGCGAACGCCAGCATGTAGGCGCTGACCACCCATTCGATGTCGGCAAAGTTGGCGCCCAGGTCGCGGGCGATGGTCGGCAGGGTGACGGCGACGATGTTGGTGTCCAGGACGATCAGCGAGCAGACCCCAGACGCGGTCAGCAAGGTCAGGCGCGGATTGACCCGGCTCATGAGGTAATTGCCTTTTGGGCAAGGGCGCAGGCGATGGCCGGGTGAATGAGTTTGACGTACATGGCGTGGGCTCTCTACTGTGTTTGCAGTTGAAGCTTATCGCGGCCTGGCAACGGCTTCGTTAGCCTCGTCTGGGCACTTCATTACCTTTGAGCTAATGCAACCATGGACATCCGCCATTTCCGCTATTTTCTGGCCGTTGCGCGGCAGGGCAACTTCACCCGCGCCGCCGAGCAACTGGGTATTGCGCCGCCCACCCTGACCCGGCAGATCCAGGACATGGAAAACGAACTTGGCACCCGGCTGTTCGTGCGTCAGACCCGTGAAGTGAGCCTGACCGAGGCCGGCGCGGCGCTGATGGTCGAAGCCGAGGCGACCGTGCGTCAATTCGAATATGCCCAGCAAAACGCCCAGCGCGCCGGACGGGGGGAGATCGGGCATATCGAATTGGGCTATGTGGCCTCGGCGGTGTATTCAGGGCTGCTGCAAAAGCAGGTGCAGTTGTTCACCCGCGAATGCCCGGACGTCAGCCTGAACGTGCGCGAATACCCCATGGCGTCGCTACCGGCGATGGTGCTAGAGGGACGTTTCGACATTGGTTATGTCCGTTCGCCCATGACCTTGCCCGAAGGACTGGAAGCCATCCGCCTGGATGCCGAAGGCTTCGTATTGGCGCTGCCTGGCGATTCCTGGTTGTGCCGTTTGAGCGAAATCGGACCGGAGCATCTGCAAGGTGAGACCTTCATCCTGCCGGAGCAGATCAGCGGTACCCTGCACGTGGCCGCGCTGGGAGGGTTTGCACCGAAGCTGGGGGCGCAACCGGGCGGGCTGGTGGCGGTGCTGGCGTTGGTGTCCCTGGGGCAGGGGGTGGCGGTGGTGCCCGAATCGGTGGTCGGGCACGTGGGCTTGCCCGGTGTGGTGTACCGGCCGATCAAGGGCAGCGAGGCCAGTTCGTGGCTGTCGCTGATTCATCGGCGGTTCGAGAAGTCGGCGGCGGTGGTGCGGTATATCGAGCGGGTGAGGGCGGGTTTACAGATTTTGTAATGATTTCCCTCTGTGGGAAAAGTCCTCTTGCGCTGTACGCTTCAAGGCCTTTTCCCTTTCTGGATCTGCATGAACACCCTCTCGGAGCCCCCCAGTTATCCTTCCTCCCCGCGCCATCGCGCGCGCTTCACGCACGCGAAACATCCGGTCTTTCGACGCCTGAACAGCTTTGTCATTGCAATCCCACGGCCTCTGCGCCGCGCTTTGTCGTGCCCGGCATTCTGAATTAACGAAGAGATCGAGACCGTTTTATGGAATGGATAGCTGACCCCACCGCCTGGCTGGGCTTGTTGACCTTGATTGTGCTGGAGCTGGTGCTCGGCATCGACAACCTGGTGTTTATCGCCATCCTGGCGGACAAACTGCCGCCCGAGCAGCGCGACCGTGCGCGCATCATCGGACTGTCCCTGGCGCTGATCATGCGCCTGGGCCTGCTGGCGAGTATTTCCTGGCTGGTGACCCTGACCCAGCCGCTGTTCGAGGTGTTCGACAAGAGCTTCTCGGGCCGTGACCTGATCATGCTGTTCGGCGGTGTGTTCCTGTTGTTCAAGGCCACGATGGAATTGCACGAACGCCTCGAGGGCCATGTCGGCGAGCGCTCGGCCAGCACCACCTATGCATTGTTCTGGCCCATCGTGGCGCAGATTGTGGTGCTCGATGCGGTGTTCTCCCTGGATGCGGTGATCACCGCCGTGGGCATGGTCGATGAACTGGCGGTGATGATGATCGCCGTGATCATCTCCATCGGCCTGATGATCGTCGCCAGCAAGCCGCTGACGCGCTTCGTCAACGCCCACCCGACGGTGATCATGTTGTGCCTGGGCTTTTTGATGATGATCGGCTTTGCGCTGACCGCCGAAGGCCTGGGTTTCCACATTCCCAAAGGCTACCTGTACGCGGCCATTGGCTTCTCGATCCTGATCGAGGTGTTCAACCAGATTGCCCGGGCCAAGCGCAAGCGCTCGATGCAGGGTTTGCGACCGATGCGAGAGCGCACCGCCCATGCCGTGATGCGCTTGCTCGGCGGGCGCAAGCTGGCGGTGGAGGACGTGGGTGAGGACATCGCCGACATGCTCGATAACGGCGAGGCACCGAGTGAGGAACTGTTCGACCGTCGCGAACGGGTGATGATCAGTGGCGTGCTGCAATTGGCCGAACGACCGATCCGCACCTTGATGACCGTGCGCGCGGATGTCGATCACATTGATCTGGCCGATGATGCGGAAGCAATTCGTACCCGCTTGATGCATTCGTCCTATTCGCGCTTGCCGCTGATCCGCGCGGGTGCGGTGGATGAGCCACTGGGCTTCGTGCACAAGAAGGAGTTGCTCAAGGAGTACCTGGCCGGCAACGAACCGGACCTGGCACACCTGGCGCGCCAGGCCATCAACCTGCTGGACAGTTATTCGATCCTCAATGCCCTGGAGCAGATGCGCAAGGCCTCGACCCACATCGCCTTCGTGGTCAATGAATTCGGCGACTTCGTCGGGGTACTGACCATGACCGACATCCTCGAATCGATTGCCGGCGAGCTGCCGGACGCCAGCGAAATCGAGGGCCCGGACGTGGTCGAAGAGCAGGGCGGTTTCGTGGTCAGCGGCGCACTCAACCTGGCACGCGTACGCCAGCGCACCGGATTCGCTGCCGAACCGACCGACGACTACCAGACCCTCGCCGGGCTGGTGGTGAGCCTGCTGGACCGCTTGCCGATGATCGGCGACAGCCATGAATGGGAAGGCTGGCGGATGACCGTGCTGTCGGTGGAGGAGCGCCGGGTGACGCGGGTGTTACTGGCGCGAGTGGACGCCTGACACACCGCCATCGCGAGCAAGCTCGCTCCTGCAGGGAATTTGTGAACGACACAGATCCACTGTGGGAAAGGGCTTGCTCGCGAAGAGGCCGTACATTCAATATCTGCAGCGCCTGACACTCCGCTTTCGCGAGCAAGCCCGCTCCCACAAGGTCCATTGTGGTGCAAATACCCGTCCTCTGTAGCCAACGGTAGCGCTACGCCATCGCTGCCTCGGGTAACACCGATTTTTCTTGTCCGCCCATCTCCCTGATTCCAAACACTTTTCAAATGCCCTCCCGGCACGCTGCAACCTGTGGCACACTTTCTGCTGTCTATTCCGCTGTTACATACCATGTTCCGGTATAGCGGAATACACATCATCAGGAGTGCTTGCCATGCGTCGCCGACCTTCCTTGTTCAAAGCGTGTGTTTTTCTTTTTGCAGCTTCGGCTGCTGCCATGGGCGTGGCCCAGGCGGCGGACGGCAAGCTGGACAGTGTGCTGGCCCGCGGCAAGTTGATCGTCGGGACCGGCAGCACCAACGCGCCGTGGCACTTCCAGGGGGCGGATGGCAAGTTGCAGGGTTTTGATATCGACATCGGGCACATCATCGCCAAGGGCCTGTTCAACGATCCGGACAAGGTCGAGTACGTGGTGCAGTCGTCCGATGCACGGATTCCCAACCTGCTGACCGACAAGGTCGACATCAGTTGCCAGTTCATCACTGTCACCGCCAGCCGTGCCCAGCAGGTGGCGTTCACGCTGCCGTACTACCGCGAAGGGGTCGGCCTGCTCCTGCCGGCGAACAGCAAGTACAAGGAAATCGAAGACCTGAAAGCCGCCGGAGACAGCGTCACCGTGGCCGTGCTGCAGAACGTCTACGCCGAAGAGCTGGTGCATCAGGCGCTGCCCAAGGCCAAGGTCGACCAGTACGACAGCGTTGACCTGATGTACCAGGCGGTGAACTCCGGCCGTGCCGACGCGGCGGCCACCGACCAGTCATCGGTCAAGTACCTGATGGTGCAGAACCCTGGCCGTTATCGCAGCCCGGCCTACGCCTGGAGCCCGCAGACCTATGCCTGTGCGGTCAAGCGCGGCGACCAGGACTGGCTGAACTTCGTCAACACCGCGCTGCATGAAGCCATGACCGGCGTCGAGTTCCCGATGTACGCCGAGTCCTTCAAGAAGTGGTTCGGTGTCGAATTGCCGACCCCAGCCATTGGTTTCCCCGTCGAATATAAATGACCCCATGACAGTGGGGCGGTGACCAGCCGCCCCGCTCAAGGTACTGCTGACCATGAACTATCAGTTGAACTTTGCCGCCGTGTGGCGCGATTTCGACACCTTGCTGGTGGGGCTCGGACTGGGCTTGCAACTGGCGCTGCTGTCGATCGCCATCGGCTGCGTGATCGGCCTGATGATGGCGTTCGCCTTGCTGTCCAGGCATCGCGTGCTGCGGGTGCTGGCGTCGGTGTACGTCACGGTGATCCGCAATACGCCGATTCTGGTGCTGATCCTGTTGATCTACTTCGCCTTGCCGAGCCTGGGCATTCGCCTGGACAAGATTCCGTCGTTCATCATCACCTTGTCGCTGTATGCCGGGGCGTACCTGACCGAGGTGTTTCGCGGCGGTTTGCTGAGCATTCCCAAAGGCCAGCGTGAAGCCGGCCTGGCCATCGGCCTGGGAGAGTGGCAGGTCAAGGCTTACGTTACCGTGCCGGTGATGCTGCGCAATGTGTTGCCGGCGCTGTCGAACAACTTCATTTCGCTGTTCAAGGACACTTCCCTGGCGGCGGCGATTGCCGTGCCGGAACTGACCTATTACGCGCGCAAGATCAATGTCGAGAGCTACCGGGTGATTGAAACCTGGCTGGTGACCACAGCGCTCTATGTTGCGGCCTGTTACCTCATTGCCATGCTGCTGCGTTACCTCGAGCAGCGTCTGGCGATCCGCCGTTAGGAGGCCCCATGTACGAATCACCCAGTTGGTTGCATGAGTTATGGGTTGCCCGCGAGCCGTTATGGCAAGGTTTTCTGACCAGTGTGCAGGTCTCGGCCCTGGCGATTTTGCTGGGCACGATGGTCGGCATCGTCGCCGGCCTGGTGCTGACCTACGGCAAATTCTGGATGCGCGCACCGTTTCGTTTCTACGTTGACCTGATTCGCGGCACGCCGGTGTTCGTGCTGGTGCTGGCCTGCTTCTACATGGCGCCGGCACTGGGCTGGAAGATCAGTGCGTTCCAGGCCGGGGCGCTGGGGTTGACGCTGTTCTGCGGCTCCCACGTCGCCGAGATCGTACGCGGTGCATTGCAGGCCTTGCCCAGCGGCCAGATGGAGGCGAGCAAGGCCATTGGCCTGACGTTCTATCAAGCCCTGGGTTACGTGCTGTTGCCCCAGGCCTTGCGGCAGATCCTGCCGACCTGGGTCAACTCTTCGACCGAGATCGTCAAGGCCTCGACCCTGTTGTCGGTGATCGGCGTCGCCGAACTGCTGCTCAGCACCCAGCAGATCATTGCCCGGACCTTCATGACCCTGGAGTTCTACCTGTTCGCCGGATTTCTGTTCTTCGTCATCAACTACGCCATCGAATTACTCGGCCGGCACATTGAAAAACGGGTGGCCTTGCCATGACTCAATCTTCAACCAACTCTCAAAACGGCCAACCGTTGCTGGACATCCGTGGCCTGCACAAGCAGTACGGCAAGCTCGAAGTGCTCAAGGGCGTGGACCTGACGATGCAGCGCGGCAACGTCGTGACGCTGATCGGCTCCAGCGGCTCGGGCAAGACCACGCTGCTGCGTTGCGTGAACATGCTCGAAGAATTCCAGGGCGGTCAGATCGTGCTCGATGGCGAGTCCATCGGCTATGACGAAGTCAACGGCAAACGCGTCCGCCACCCGGAAAAAGTCATCGCCCGTCATCGGGCCATGACCGGCATGGCGTTCCAGCAATTCAACCTGTTTCCGCACCTCACCGCGTTGCAGAACGTCACCCTGGGCTTGCTCAAGGTGAAGAAGCTGCACAAGGACGAGGCCGTGGCGCTGGCGGAAAAATGGCTGGAACGCGTCGGCCTGCTGGAGCGGCGCAATCACTTTCCCGGGCAGTTGTCGGGCGGTCAGCAGCAGCGCGTGGCGATTGCCCGGGCCATTGCGATGAATCCCAGCCTGATGCTGTTCGACGAAGTCACCTCGGCCCTCGACCCGGAACTGGTCGGCGAAGTGCTGAACGTGATCAAGGGCCTGGCCGATGAAGGCATGACCATGCTGCTGGTGACCCACGAGATGCGTTTTGCGTTCGAGGTTTCGGACAAGATCGTGTTCATGAATCAGGGGCGTATCGAAGAGCAGGGCCCACCCAAGGAGCTGTTCGAACGCCCGCAATCCCCGCGTCTGGCCGAGTTTCTCAAGAACACGCGGTTTTAAACACTCAATTTCAATCAGGAGAAACAGACATGAGCATTACTCGTTACGGCACCGGCAGCAGCGCGGCAGGCGGCACGCCTCGGCCGTTCGCGCGCGCCGTTGAGGCCGATGGCTGGCTGCACGTTTCCGGGCAGGTGCCGGCGCTGGATGGC
This sequence comes from Pseudomonas fluorescens, assembly GCF_041354075.1. Taxonomy (GTDB): domain Bacteria; phylum Pseudomonadota; class Gammaproteobacteria; order Pseudomonadales; family Pseudomonadaceae; genus Aquipseudomonas; species Aquipseudomonas fluorescens_CE. The sequence goes on from NZ_JARZGC010000014.1 coordinate 81,509, forward strand.
GAGATCATCAGTGGTGGCATCGTCGAGCAGACTCACCAGACCATGAAGAACCTGATCGCGATTCTCGAAGAGGCCGGTTACGGTCTGGAAGACGTGGTGCGCGCAGGCGTGTGGCTGGATGACCCGCGGGACTTCACCAGTTTCAACAAGGTCTTCGCCGAGTACTTCAAGCCCGAGCACGCCCCGGCGCGAGCCTGTGTACAGGCGAGCATGATGGTGGACTGCAAGGTCGAGATCGACTGTATTGCGTACAGGAAGAAGGCTTGATACCGAGTCGCGCCCATCGCGAGCAGGCTCGCTCCCACAGCGGAGTTGCATGTCCATGTGGGAGCGAGCCTGCTCGCGATGGCGGCCTCACAGCCACCGCTGAACTCTAGGTAAACTCCCGGCATTTTCAATGGGAACCACTGACATGACCGAAGACACCATCAAACGCCGGGCCCGGGGTCTGGACCGGGCGTTCGATATTCTCGATTTCCTCAAGGAGATCGGCCAGCCGCTGCGCCCGAATGACATCGCCAGCGGCATCGGCAGCCCCAAGTCCACGGTCTATGAACTGGTGGCCTCGCTGCTGGAGCGGCGCATTCTCGAGCCCGTGGGCAAGGAAGGTCACGTCTACCTCGGCCGTCAGCTGTATTTTCTCGGGCAGGCGCATCTGCGGCACTTCGACCTGACCCGCGAGGCCGACCATGCCTTGCAGGAGATCGTCAGCCAGACCCGCGAAACCGCGCAGATGTGCCTGCTCAACGGGCGCAAATACACGGTGGCGCTGATGAAGGAGGGTGAGCGGCATTTTCGCATTTCCTCGGACATCGGCGAAAACGCACCGATTCCCTGGACGGCCTCCGGCCGGTTACTGCTGGCGCACCTGAGCGACCAGGCCATCGTCGACCTGATCGACCCCGACGACTTCATCCTGCCGGACGGCGAGCGCCTGCCGCTGGAGCAGTTCCTCGGTGAAATCCGCCAGGCCGGCATCGATGGCTTTTTCTCCTTCGACAGCGTCGCCGACACCTTCACCCATTGCTTTGCCGCGCCGGTCAAGGATGCCAACGGCGTCGCCATCGCGACCCTGTGCATCGTCGCGCCACGGGCCGATGCCAAAAACAACTACAACGACTATCGCCGGGTGCTGATCGACAGCGCCAACAGCCTCGCCCGGCGTATCAACGAATAACAGCGGCTGCCTGCGGCCGCGAGGAGCTCGATCATGTCTACTGCCCGTCATACCGCTGCCGTGGAAAAGGGTTTTGCCCACACCGGCGATCATCTGGTTCGCGACGTCAGCCTGCCGGTGCTGGTGCTGCACCGTGAAGCGCTGGAACACAACATTCGCTGGATGCAAACCTTCGTCAGCAACAGCGGTGCCGAGCTGGCACCCCATGGCAAGACCAGCATGACCCCGGCGCTGTTTCGCCGCCAACTCGACGCCGGAGCCTGGGGCATTACCCTGGCCAGCGCCACGCAAACCCGTGCGGCCTATGCCCATGGCGTGCGTCGGGTGTTGATGGCCAATCAACTGGTCGGCACACCGAACATGGCGCTGATTGCCGACCTGCTGCAGGCCGGCGACTTCGATTTCTACTGCATGGTCGATCACCCGGACAACGTCGCGGACCTGGGGGCGTATTTCGCTTCCCGTGGCGTGCGCCTGAACGTGATGATCGAGTACGGCGTGGTCGGCGGTCGTTGCGGGTGCCGCACCGAACAGGAAGTCCTCGACCTGGCCAAGGCCATCGACGCCCAGCCGGCACTGGCGCTGACCGGGATCGAAGGCTACGAAGGGGTGATTCATGGCGATCACGCTGTCAGCGGCATTCGTCAATTTGCCGCGTCACTGGTGCGTCTGGCGGTGCAGTTGCAGGACAGCGGCGCTTTCGCCATTGCCAAGCCGATCATCACCGCGTCGGGTTCGGCCTGGTACGACCTGATCGCCGAGTCCTTCGAAGCGCAGAACGCTGGCGGGCGATTCCTCAGCGTGTTGCGTCCCGGCAGCTACGTGGCGCACGACCATGGCATCTACAAGGAAGCGCAATGCTGCGTGCTCGACCGGCGCAGCGATTTGCACGAGGGCCTGCGCCCGGCGCTGGAGATCTGGGCGCACGTGCAATCGTTGCCGGAACCGGGATTTGCCGTGGTTGCCCTGGGCAAGCGCGACGTGGCGTATGACGCCGGGTTACCGGTGCCGCTGCTGCGCTACAAGGCCGGCGTGGTGCCGGCCAAGGGCGATGATGTCAGCGCCTGCAAGGTGACGGCGGTGATGGACCAGCATGCGTTCATGACCGTGGCGCCGGGGGTGGAGTTGCGCGTGGGGGACATCGTCTCGTTCGGCACCTCGCACCCGTGCCTGACGTTCGACAAGTGGCGGGTGGGGTGTCTGGTGGATGAACAACTGACCGTGATCGAGACCATGGAAACCTGTTTCTGAAGCCTTGAAACCGCAGTGAGGCCATCGTCGGAACGCCGCCCGGAGCAAGCTCGCTCCCACAGGGTCGTATGGAAACCTGTGGGAGCGAGCCTGCTCGCGATAGGGCCAGACCAGACAACGCAGCAACAGGAACATGTGCACCCATGAACACCCCCCACACCCCCCGCATCGCCCTCATTGGCGAATGCATGATCGAACTGCAACACCGCGCCGATGGCAGTCTGCACCAGAGCTTCGGTGGCGATACCCTGAACACGGCGATCTACCTGTCACGGGAACTGGGCGCGCGCGGCGCGGTGGATTACGTCACCGCCCTGGGCGATGACAGTTTCAGCGACGCCATGTGCCGCAGCTGGGCCGAGGAAAACATCGGCCTGGACAGGGTTCAGCGACTGCCGGGTCGTCTACCGGGGCTGTATTGCATCCAGACCGATGCCAGCGGCGAGCGGCGCTTTCTCTACTGGCGCAATGAAGCGGCGGTGCGCGACTGCTTCACCACCCCGGCGGCCGCACCGATCCTCAAGGCGCTACCGGATTACGACGTGCTGTATTTCAGCGGCATCACCCTGGCAGTGCTCGGCGCACAAGGGCGGGCGAAATTGCTGGAGGTGCTGATCGATGCGCGGCTGCGCGATGCGCGGATCGTCTTCGACAACAATTACCGGCCTCGCCTGTGGGCGTCGGTCGAGGAGGCGCGGGCCGCGTATCGCAGCGTGCTGCCGTACATTGACCTGGCGTTGCTGACCGTCGACGACGAACAGGCGTTGTTCCACTTTGCCGATTGCGACGCGGTGTTTGCCGCTTATGAACAGATCGGCACGCCCGAAGTGGTGCTAAAGCGCGGCGCCGAGGCGTGTCTGATTAGCTGTGGTGGCGAGTCGTTCGAGGTGCCGGCGCAGAAGGTTGCGCGGGTGGTGGATACGACGGCGGCGGGGGACTCGTTCAGTGCGGCGTATCTGGCGAGTCGGTTGATGGGGGCAAGCCCGGTCGAGGCGGCCGAGGCGGGGCATGGGTTGGCAAGTCGGGTGATTCAGGTGCCGGGGGCGTTGATTCCCAGGTAAATCAGTGGATGGCCGCCTGCTCCAGGCGGCGTTCCGACGATTCGGTCTTGGCCCCAGCCTCAATCCCGATAAAACACCTGCACCAGGTGATACCCGAACTTGCTCTTGATCGGCCCATGCACCACCCGCAGCGGTTTCTTGAAGATGACCGCATCGATCGCCCCGACCATCTGCCCCGGTCGGACTTCGCCCAGATCGCCGCCGCGCTTGCCCGACGGGCAGGTCGAATACTTCTTGGCCAGCACATCGAAGGCTTCACCCTTGGCGATGCGTTGTTTGAGCTGCTCGGCTTCTTCCGAGGTTTTCACCAGAATATGGCGGGCTTGAGCTTTCATCGGCAGTACCTTGTAACGGTGATGGCTGTGTGCGTGACGGCGAGGGCGGGGGATTATGCCCTAACGCCGTCGGCTTAGCCGATCATCGTGCGTATCTTGTTGGCCAGCAGATCGACGGAAAACGGCTTGGCCACCATGTCCATGCCTTCTTCGAGGAAGCCCTGGCGTTCGGCGGCTTTCTCTGCGTAACCGGTCATGAACAGCACTTTCAATTGCGGCCGGTGCTGGCGGGCGATTTCTGCCAGCTGCCGGCCGTTCATGCCCGGCAGCCCGACATCGGTCACCAGCAGGTCGATGCGCAAATCGGACTCCAGCAAGGGCAGGACGGTCTTCGCATCGGCGGCTTCGTGGGCGTGGTAACCCAGCTCCCTCAGCAGATCGAACACCAGCATGCGCACCGCCGGGTCGTCCTCGACCAGCACCACGGTTTCGCCGGCAATCGCCGCCGGTGCCGCCCCGCTGAACGGCAGCAAGGTGTTTTCCACTACCGGGTCCTGCAAACGCGGCAGGTACAGGCGCACGCAAGTGCCTTGGCCTGGCTGGCTGTCGAGGCTGACGTGGCCACCGGACTGCTGGGCAAAGCCGTAGATCATCGAAAGCCCCAGGCCAGTGCCCTGGCCGATGGGTTTGGTGGTGAAGAACGGATCAAATGCCTTGGCGCGCACGGAGGGCGTCATCCCGGTGCCGTTGTCGCTGACGGCGATCATCACGTACTCACCGGCCTTGACCGGCTCCAGCGGCCCGATGTCCTGGCCGTCCAGATGAACGTTGGCGGTCTTGACCAACAGCTCACCACCGTCGGGCATGGCGTCGCGGGCGTTGATCACCAGGTTGAGCAGGGCGTTTTCCAGTTGGCTGACGTCGGTGCTGACCGGCCAGATGTCGTCGGCCAGGTCCAGCGTCAGTTCAATGTGATCGCCCTTGGTGCGACTGAACAGATCCTCCAGCGAATGAATCAGCGTGTTGGCGATCAACGGTTTGCGGTCCAGCGACTGGCGCCGGGAGAAGGCGAGCAGGCGATGGGTGAGGGCTGCGGCGCGGTTGGCCGAGGACACCGCCGCTTCGGTGAAACGACCGACTTCGCTGGCCCGACCTTCGGCGATGTAACGCTGAATCATGTCGAGGCTACCAATGATCCCGGTGAGCATGTTGTTGAAGTCGTGGGCGATGCCGCCGGTGAGCTGGCCTACCGCTTCCATCTTCTGCGCATGGCGCAAGGCGTCCTCGGCGCGCTCGCGTTCGAACATCTCGTTCTGCAGGCGCTGGTTGGCATCCGCCAGTTGCTGGGTGCGGGACGCGACGCGCTCTTCCAGGGTTTCATTGAGGTTGCGCAGGGCTTCTTCGGTCTGTTTGCGTTCGGTTTCGTCGATCACGAAAATGTAGAAGCCGTTGACCGCGCCATCGGCGCCGTGCCGGGGCAGGTAGTTCATCAGCGCCTGGCGGGTAGTGCCGTCACCGTGTGGCGTGCGGATACTGAAACAGCAGGCCTTGCCCGCCAGGGCTTGGGCGATGTATTGGGCGCGCAGTGCGTAGGCCTCCTCGCCCAGTACCTCGCGAATGGTCCGGCCGTAAAGCTCCTGCGGGGTCAGGCCGTACCAGTTCAGGTACGCCGAATTGTTCAGGCGAAAACGCTCCTCGCTGTCGACATAGCTGATCAGGATCGGCATGGCGTTGATGATCAGTTGCAATTCGGTCTGGCTCTGACGCAGGGCCTGCTCGGTCTGCTTGCGCTCGGTCAGGTCGAGGGCGGCGCCCAGGAACCGCATCGGCCGGCCATGGTGATCCTTGTAGCAGCGGCCCCGGGCGAACACCCAGCGTAACTGGCCGTCGACTTGCAACAGGCGATACTCCACGGCGTATTCACTGCCTTGGGTGATGCACTGCTTGATGCTGCGGGTGATCATCGCCCGGTCTTCGGGGTGCACGCCCTCGAGGTAGGCGCTGATGGGCAACTGGCTGGCGAGTTGCGGATCGACGCCGTGCAACTGGGCGAAATGGCTGTCGACGATGAAGCGATCTTCGCTGATATCCCAGTCCCATGTGCCGACCGCGTTGGTGGCCGCCAGTGCCAGTTGCAGGCGTTCCTCGGTTTCGCGCTGGGCCTTGAGGCTTGCCGCCGAGCGCTGTTCGAGCTCGAGGGCGATGCGCCGGCGTTCGTTGGTCTGGATGGCGGTCACCAGGATGCCGGCGACCTCGGCGTTTTCATCGCGGATCGGGCTGTAGGTCAAATCCAGCCAGAGGTCGGCGTCCTTGCCATCCCGGTGCAGGGTAAAGCGTTGTTCGCTGTAGGTTCGCACCTGACCCTGCAGGACGGCGCTGTAGATCGGCCCGGTGAAGTCCCGAAGCTCCGGCCACATCTGATAGGTCGGTTGTCCGAATGCCCGGGGGTGCTGGTTGCCGACGAGCAGGGCGAACCCGTCGTTGTAGATCTGCGTGAGCTCCGGCCCCCACAGCAGCAGCATCGGCATGGGGGAGTGAATAACGATGTCCACGGCGGTTCGCAGGCTCTGCGGCCAGGTGCTGGCGGCGCCCAACGGGGTGCTCGACCAGTCCAGTCTGGCAATCAAGGCCTGGGTATCGCTGCCTATGGGGGATGGATTCATCAAAATTTCCTGCACGTCTGCCAGGGTGGCGCAGTCTACTATCCTAGTGCGGTACATGCTGCATGACCGATTATCCGGTCATTTTTTTCATTGAATGTTTCGCGGGTGCGCTTTGCCATGGAAATCGATGCGCTATTGAAGGTCCTGGCCAGCCAGGATGGATCCGATCTGTACCTGTCCACGGGCGCGCCTCCCTGCGCGCGGTTCGATGGCGTGCTCAAACCCTTGAATCACCAGCCCTTCAAACCCGGTGAAATTGCCGCGATCGCCCTGTCCATCATGGACGCCGAGCAACGGCTGGAGTTCGATCGGGAACTGGAAATGAACCTGGCGATCTCGTTGGCCGGTATTGGGCGCTTTCGGGTCAACGTGTTCAAGCAACGCAACGATGTGTCGATCGTCGCGCGCAACATCAAACTCGACATTCCGCGTTTCGAAGACCTCAACCTGCCATCGGTGCTGCTGGACATGATCATGCTCAAGCAAGGGCTGATGCTGGTCGTCGGCGCCACGGGGTCGGGCAAATCGACCTCACTGGCGGCGTTGATCGATTATCGCAACCGGCACAGCAGCGGGCACATCATCACCATTGAAGACCCGGTTGAATTCATCCATCGCCACCGCAAATCGATCATCAACCAGCGTGAGGTGGGTGTCGACACCCGCAGTTTCCATGCGGCGCTGAAAAACACCCTGCGCCAGGCCCCGGACGTGGTGCTGATCGGTGAAATCCGCGACCGCGAAACCATGGAGCATGCACTGGCGTTCGCCGATACCGGGCACCTGGTGATCTCCACCTTGCATGCCCACAACGCCCATCAGGCACTGGATCGCATCGTCAATTTCTTTCCAGAGGAGCGGCACACGCAACTGCTGCATGACCTGGGCAACAACCTCAAGGCCTGTGTATCCCAGCGCCTGGTGCGCACCCGCGACGGTCAGCGCAGGGCGGCGGTGGAAGTGATGATCGGCACGCCGACCATCGGTGACCTGATCCGCCGCAATGAAATCGCCGAGCTCAAGGGCATCATGGAGAAATCTTCGGAGGCGGGCATGCAGACCTACGACGGCGCGCTGTTCGACCTGGTGGTGGAAGGGGCGATCAGTGAGGAAGAGGCGCTGAAATACGCCGACTCGGTGAACAATCTGCGCCTGCGCCTGAAGCTGCACGCCGAATCGACGGCCGGGGCCAAGCCGTCGACGGGGGAGTGGGGGTTGATGGATTAGCAGCGGCAGAAATCGTTCACTTGAGGAAGAGGTTGACAGTGACGGCCCCATCGCTGGCAAGCCAGCTCCCACAGCCAAACCCCCAACCTGTGTCTACGCTTGCTTGAGAATCCCTGAAGAGCACCCCCATGCCAGCGCTGCTGCAGTACTTCAAGGCGATCGTGCACCCAGGCCCCGGCGTTGTGCTGTTTGGCTTGAGAACCATCGCTGCCGGGCTGTTGACCCTGTACCTCGCATTCGTGTTCGACCTGGACCAGCCCAAATGGTCGATCATGGCCGTGGTCATCGTCAGCCAGCCGTCGGCCGGCATGACCCTGGCGCGCAGCTTTGGCCAGGTCATTGGCACCACCGTCGGGGCGGTGGTGGCGGTGATCATCATGGCGTTATTCCCCCAGGCGCCGCTGCCATTTCTGGTCACCCTGGCCCTTTGGCTGGCCCTGTGTACAGCGGGCGGTACCCTGTTGCGCTACACCAGTTCCGGCGCATTTGTGCTCAGCGGCTACACGGCGGTGGTGGTCGGACTGCTGGCGGTGCCCGACCAGGACGGCACCTTCATGCTGGCCGTGACCCGCGTCACGGAAACGCTGCTGGCGGTGGCCTGCGTGTGCGTGGTCAGCCTGCTGACGGCGCGTCCGGAAAACGTCGCCCGTGACTACTTCAACAAGATCGATCAGATCATTCGGCTACTCGCCACCCATGCCAGCGCGGTGATCCGCACCGAGGAGAGCGAGGCTGATTTCCAGCAACGGCAAATGCAGCTGCTCGGGCAGATCGGCGCGCTGGAGGGCGTGCGCCGGCACCTGTATTACGACGCACCGCGCCTGCGCAGTGCCGACGACCTGGTGCAGTTGCTCGGCAATCAACTGGTGCTGCTGACCGCGCGGCTGACCGCGTTGCGTCACCAGCGCGAGTTGTTGCTGGAGCGTTGGGAGGGCGACATTCCGGTGGACATCCAGCAGTTGCTCGCCGATGAAGTACAACTGCTCGATGAGTTGGCTCGTCTGGGCCGGACGATGCCGGCTGAGCAAAAGCGTCAGTTCTCTGCGCTGCAAAAGCGTTTCGACGAGCTGGCCTACCGTTCCGAGCAACTGGTCGAGCCACTCCAAGCGACGCTGCGCTCCTTGTCGTGGTCGTTGCGCTGGGAGCAGGCGCGGCTGGTTCAGCAATTTGAAACCATTCTGGAGTTAAGCGATGCGATCCAGAGTGGACGCCGTGCCAGCAGCCTTTATCGCGGGCAGAAAAACACCCTGCACATGGACTACACGCTGGCGGCGATGAACGCGGTCCGCGCCTTTTTTGCGCTGATGGTGGCCGGCCTGATCTGGATCGAAACCGGTTGGGACGGTGCCCGGGGCGGCATGATCGTCACCGGCATTCTCTGTTCGCTGATGGCGACGTTTCCCAGGCCGCTCCTGGCGGCTCAGGGCTTCGCCAGGGGGATGGGGCTCGCGCTGGTGGTGTCGGCGGTGCTGCAATTTGCCCTGGTGCCGATGATCAGCACGTTCGAACTGTTGGCACTGGTGCTCGCGCCGGTGCTCTATGCGGTAGCGGTGGGCTTGTCGAGCCCGCCGACCACAGGCACCGGGATTGCCCTGGGGCTGATCACGCTGTTGATGCTGGGGCCGCAGAACACCGGGCTCGGGCAGAACACCGCGACCCAGTGGTTCGAGTTTGCCGGTGCCTATGTCTGCGCCACCGCCCTGGCCTTGAGTGTGTATGCGCTGATCTTTCCCTTCAGGCCGGTGCTGCGTATCCAGCGCTTGCACCGGGAGAACCGTGAGCAGGTGCATGCCTTGATGAAAATCCCCGCCACCGACGAAAACCAGTTTGCCTTCGAGAGTCGCATGGTCGACCGCCTGACCGCCATGCTGGGGCTGTTGCCGGCCATCCAGGACAAGTCCGCGCGCGCGCTGTTCGACGTCAGTCTGGGCTGCATGGCCGTGGGTATTGCGCTGAACCAGTTGCGCCAGCAGGCGCAGAACAATGCCTTGCTGAGTGCTGAAATGCAGGGGCGGTTGTTCGCCACGATTCGGCAGACCGGTCGGTTGATTGCCGGCCGTCCGGACGTCAACGTCGACGTTGTGCTCGCCAGCCTGCAGGCCCTGGGCGATGAGCTGGACGCGCTGCATTGCAGCGTCCACGAACAACTGTGGTCGGTGTTCCGCATGCGCGTCGCGCTGTTGATCGTGGTGTCGTTCCTGCAACGCCACCGTCGTCATTTCGAATCGGCCTCGCCGCAAGGAGTACCTGCTCTTGCCCATTGATCTGGAAATAGGTGGGGTCTACCTGCCGCCGATTGCCCAGGCGCTGTTGCTCGGCCTGCCGCTTTTCCTGCTATTGGACTGGATTCTTCGGCGCCTGGGGGTGTTGCAGTTCGTCTGGCATGAAGCCCTGTTCGAAGGGGCGTTGTACGCCTGTGTGTGTGCCACTCTGATTCTGTTGATGGGAGCGTGATGCATTGAACAAGATCCTTGCCCGACTCACGACAGTGGTCATTGTGGTGTTGGCCTTTGTACTCGGCTGGTTCGCCTGGGAGCATTACACCCGGGCACCCTGGACCCGTGATGCGCGGGTGCGGGCCGACGTGGTGACCTTGTCTGCGGATGTGGCGGGTCGCATCGTCAACCTGGCGGTGCAGGACAACCAGCATGTGCAGAAGGGGCAGCTATTGCTGGAAATCGATCCATCACGTTATGCCCTGGCGGTGGAGCATGCCAAACGTTCGGTGGAGGTGGCGAAGGCTTCGTTGGGCCAGTCGGACGCCGCCATCGTGGCGAGCCAGGCCTTGCTCAAGCAGCGTCAAAGCGAAGAGCGTCGGCGTCGAACGCTCAAGGAGGGCGCGGCGATCTCCGGCGAAGAGTGGGAAAAGTCCAATACCGACGTCTCGGTGGCCCAGGCGGATCTGCTGCGTAATCAGGCCAACCTGAGCTTCGCCCAGGCCAACGTGCAACTGGCCATCGCCGCGCTGGCCGAGGCCGAACACGACCTGGAGCGCACCCGAGTGGAGTCGCCGGTCAGCGGCTATGTCACCAACCTGTTGACCCGTCAGGGCGACTACGCCACGGCGGGCGGTCCGTTGGTCGCGCTGGTGGACAGCGATTCGTTCTACGTCAGCGGTTATTTCGAGGAAACCAAGTTGCCGCGGATCGCCGTAGGTGACCGGGTCGATATCCAACTGATGAGCGGCGAACGTTTCGGCGGCAGCGTACAAAGCATCGCCTTCGCCATCGCCGACCGAGAAAACCTGCCCGGCGGCCGCCTGCTGGCCAACATCAACCCCAGCTACACCTGGGTCAAACTGGCGCAACGGGTGCCGGTGCGGATTCGCATCGATGCCGACTACGCCGGCAAGGACCAGTTGCGGGCCGGAACAACCGCCACCGTCAGCGTCGAGGAAAACTGACCCCCCTGTAGGAGCGAGCTTGCTCGCGATGGAGGCACAAACACCGCTGGCTGTCAGACAACCCGCGTCATCATTGACGACCATCGCGGAGCATTCCGTGAGACAAAAAAGCCCCGCGACCGAATGAGGTGCGGGGCCAAAATTTGGTTGATTGCTGCCAACCAAAAGAGCTCGGTTACTTGCTGGCGACCGTCTCCGGTTGCCAACCGCCGCCAAGGGCCTTGTAGATCGCTACGATGCCGCGATACAAGTCGATTTCCGCCTGGGCCTGGCTGTCTTCAGCCGCCAGGCGCTCGCGTTGTGCGTCGAGCAGGACGAGGAAGTCGGCCGTGCCTTCGCGATAGCGAATCTGCGCCAGGTCGGCTGCCGCGCGGCTGGATTCGCTTTGACGAATCAGCGAAATCAGGCGTTGCTGGCGTTTGCCGTAGTCGCTGAACGCATTTTCCGATTCTTCCAGCGCCAGCAGCACTTGCTGTTCATAGGTCGCCAGGGCGCCTTCGGCCTCGGCATCGGCTCCACGCAAACGCGCGCGCACGCTGCCCAGGTCGAACGCGGCCCAGGTGATGCTCGGGCCGAGGGCCCAGGCATTGGCGGCCGAAGAGCCGATCTGCGAACCGCGTCCGGCGGTCCAGCCGAGGAAGCCGCTGAGGCTGACCCGGGGGAACAGGTCGGCCTTGGCGACGCCGATGCGCGCGGTGGCCGAGGCCAGTCTGCGTTCGGCGCTGAGGATGTCCGGGCGACGTTGCAGCAGTTCGCCCGGATCACCGATCGGCAAGGCCTTGGCAATCGCCGGCAGGTCTTTCGGACCGAGGTCGACGCTCAGCGTGTTCGGGCGTTCACCCAGCAGGGTGGCGATCCGGTTTTTCTGCCGAACCTGTTCCGCCTGCAATTGCGGCACGCTGGCTTCGACCGCTGCCAGGCGCGCATCGGCGCGCTCGACATCCAGTTGATCACCGACACCGGCGTCACGCAGGCTGATGGTGATCTTGCGCGATTCCTGCTGGTTGTTCAGGTTGGCCAGGGCGATCTTTTCGCGCAGTTGCGCACCGCGCAGTTGACCGTAGGCGTCCACCAGTTCGGCAATCATGGTGACTTGCAGTTGGTACAGATCGGCTTCGGCAGCCTGCTGCTCGGCGTCGCTGGACTCCAGGTTGCGCTGGATGCGTCCGAACAGGTCCAGTTCCCAGGCCATGTCCAGCCCCAGGTCATAGCGTTCGCTGTTGACCCGGCTTGTCGTCTGGCCAGGAATCTGACCTTTGCCCAGGTCGCTGCTGGCGCGGCTGGTGATGGTCGGCATGGCGTCGTTGCTGACGTCATCGCGAATCGCCCGGGCCGCTTTCCAGCGGGCGAAGGCGACGCGCAGGTCACGGTTGCCTTGCAGGGACTGCGTCACCAACTGGTTGAGGGTCGGGTCGTCGAACTGCTGCCACCAGATGCCTTCGAACCGCGAGCGGTCGAAGTTCTTCTGACCGGCCGCGCCGTCGGTCGCGGTGGTGATGTTGGCCGGGTCAGTGGCCGGGGTCTTGTAGTCCGGGCCGACGGCACAGGCGCTCAGCGCCAGTACCAGCAGACTCGGCAGGAAGGCTTTCAGGCTCATCAATGCGCCTCCAGTTGCGATGGCACTTTTTGCGCCTTGGCCGCTTTGCGGGCTTCGCCACGCTCCACGAAGTTACGGATCAACACATAGAACACCGGCGTCAGCAACAGACCGAAGAAGGTCACCCCGAGCATTCCGGAGAACACCGCCACGCCCATGGCATGACGCATTTCGGCACCGGCACCGCTGGAGAACACCAGAGGCACCACACCCATGATGAACGCGAAGGAGGTCATCAGGATCGGACGCAGACGCAGGCGGCAAGCTTCCAGCACCGCAGCCAGCGGGTTCAGGCCTTCGAGCTGTTTGTCCTTGGCGAACTCGACGATCAGGATCGCGTTCTTGCACGCAAGCCCCACCAGTACGATCAAGCCGATCTGGGTGAAGATGTTGTTGTCGCCGCCCGACGCAATCACACCGGTGATGGCCGACAGCAGGGTCATCGGTACGATCAGGATCACCGCCAGCGGCAGGCTCCAGCTTTCGTATTGCGCGGCGAGTACCAGGAACGCCAGCAGTACGCAGAGCGGGAACACGAACAGCGCGGTGTTGCCGGACAGAATCTGCTGGTAGGTCAGGTCGGTCCACTCGTAAGTCATGCCGTTGGGCAGTTCTTCCTTGAGCAGTTTCTCGATCGCGGCTTCGGCCTGGCCGGAGCTGTAGCCAGGGGCGGCGGCGCCGTTGATTTCAGCGGTGATGAAACCGTTGTAGTGCATCACGCGGTCCGGACCCGAGGTATCGGTGACCTTGATGAAGGTCGCCAGCGGGATCATCTCGCCTCTGTTGTTGCGCACTTTCAACTGGCCGATCTGGTCGGCTTCAAGGCGGAACTGTTGCTCGGCCTGAACGTTGACCTGATAGGTACGACCGAAGCGGTTGAAGTCGTTGGCATACAGCGAACCCAGGTAGATCTGCAGGGTGTCGAAGATGTCGCTGACGGCCACGCCGTGGGTCTTGGCTTTTTCACGGTCGATGGCGGCATCGACCTGGGGCACGTTCACGGTGTAGCTGGTGAACAGGCCGGCCAGTTCCGGAACGTTATGGCTCTTGGCGATGACGTTCATGGTCTGCTTGTACAGTTCTTCGTAGCCCAGGTTGCCCCGGTCTTCGATCTGCAGGCGGAACCCACCAATGGTGCCCAGGCCCTGGACCGGCGGTGGCGGGAAGATCGCCATGTAGGCTTCCTGGATACCGGCGTATTGGCCGTTCAGGGCGCCGGCGATGGCACCGGCGGACATGCTCGGGTCTTTACGCTCGTCGAAGGGTTTGAGGGTCACGAACACGATGCCGGCGTTCGGGCTGTTGGTGAAGCCGTTGATCGACAGGCCCGGGAAGGCCACGGCGCTTTCCACGCCTGGCTGTTTCAGGGCCAGGTCGGACATGCGCTTGATCACGTCTTCGGTACGGTCCAGGCTCGCGGCGTCCGGCAGTTGGGCGAAGGCCACCAGGTATTGCTTGTCCTGGCCGGGTACGAAACCGGTCGGGGTGCTGGAGAAACCGAAGAAGGTCAGCACCATCAGGCCTGCGTACAGCAACAGGGCGATGCCGCTGCTGCGAATCACGCGGGCCACTGTGCCAACGTAACCATGGCTGGCTTTTTCGAAGAATCGGTTGAAGGGGCGGAACAACCAGCCACCGAACAACTTGTCCAGAATCCGGGAGAAGCGGTCCTTGGGTGCGTCATGCCCCTTGAGCAGCACGGCGGCCAGCGCTGGCGACAGGGTCAGCGAGTTGAAGGCCGAAATCACGGTGGAGATCGCGATGGTCAAGGCGAACTGCTTGTAGAACTGCCCGGTGAGGCCGGAGATGAACGCGGCAGGGACGAACACGGCGCACAGCACCAGTGCCGTGGCAATGATCGGACCGGTCACTTCGCTCATGGCTTTTTTGGTGGCCTCGAACGGTTCCAGGCCCAGCTCGATATTACGTTCGACGTTCTCCACCACCACGATGGCGTCGTCCACCACGATACCGATGGCCAGTACCAAACCGAAGAGCGACAGGGCATTGAGCGAGAAGCCGAACAGGTGCATCACCGCAAAGGTACCGATCAACGATACCGGCACCGCCACCAACGGAATGATCGAGGCGCGCCAGGTTTGCAGGAACAGGATCACCACCAGGACCACGAGGATCAGCGCTTCGAAGAGGGTGTGAACCACCGCTTCGATGGAGCCGCGCACGAAGATCGTCGGGTCATAGACGATGCTGTAGTCCATGCCTTGCGGGAAGTTCTTCTTCAACTCGTCCATTTTTCCGCGGACCTGGTTCGAAATATCGATCGCGTTCGAACCTGGGCGCTGGAAGATCGGGATCGCCACTGCCGGCTGATTGTTCAGCAGCGAACGCAGGGCGTATTGGCTGGACCCCAGCTCGACGCGGGCGATGTCCTTGAGGCGGGTGATCTCGCCGTTGTCGCCTGCACGAATGATGATGTTCTCGAACTCTTCCTCAGAGACCAGACGGCCCTGGGTGTTGATCGACAGCTGGAAGCTCTGGGCATTCGGGGCAGGGGGCGCGCCCAGTTGGCCGGCAGCCACCTGGCGGTTCTGCTCGCGGATGGCGGTGACCACGTCGGTGGCGGTCAGGTTGCGCGAAGCGGTCTTGTTCGGGTCGAGCCAGACCCGCAGCGAGTAATCACCCATGCCGAACAGTTGCACATCGCCGACACCGCCCAGGCGCGCCAGCTCATCCTTGATGTTGAGCAGGGCATAGTTGGACAGGTAGAGCATGTCGTAGCGTTTGTCCGGCGAGGTCAAGTGCACGACCATGGTCAGGTCGGGCGATGCCTTGTCCACGGTGATACCGATACGTGTCACTTCTTCGGGAAGCTTGGGCTCGGTCCGGGTCACACGGTTCTGCACCTGAACCTGCGCGTTGTCCAGGTCGGTGCCCAGGGCGAAGGTGATGGTCAGGGTGATCTTGCCGTCAGCGGTGGATTGCGAAGACATGTACAGCATGTTCTCGACCCCGGTGATGGCTTGCTCCAGGGGAGCGGCCACGGTTTCACCGATGACTTTTGGGTTGGCGCCGGGGAAGTTGGCACGGACGACCACTGTGGGCGGCACGACTTCCGGGTATTCGCTGATCGGCAACTGGAACAGCGAGATGGCACCGGCGATCAGGATCAGCAGCGACAACACCGCTGCGAAGATCGGCCGAGTAATGAAGAACTTGGAAAAATTCATCGGAGTCGTTATCCCTTAACCGCGTGGAGACGCAGCAGCCAGCTTCACAGCCGAACCCGGCGCGGCCTTGGCAGGCGCGACCTGGGGCAGGTTGCTGGCTTCCAGCGCTTGTCGTTGTTGAGCGAGGGCCGCGAGGGTTTGTTCGCTGGCCATCGGGATCACTTCCGGGGTGACCGGCGAACCCGGACGGACCCGCTGCAAGCCCTTGACGATAATGGTGTCGTCCTTGTTCAGGCCGCTGCGCACGATACGCAGGCCTTCTATTTTCGGACCCAGTTCAACCGGGCGGTAAGCCGTATTGTTGTTGCCATCGATCACCAGCACGAACTTCTTGCCCAAGTCGGTGCCGACCGCTTCGTCGTTGATCAGCATGGCATTGTAGGTGCCGCTGCCCACCAGTTTCAGGCGTGCATAGAGGCCCGGGGTGTAGTTGCCGTCGCTGTTGTCGAACACCGCACGACCCCGGATGGTGCCGGTTTTCGGGTTGACCTGGTTGTCGACGAAGTTCATCTGGCCCAGGTGCGGGTTGCCGTCTTCGTTGGACAGTCCGAGGTAAACCGGGGTGGTCGCACCACGTTTGCCCTGGCGAGCGAGCTGGGTGTACTTGAGGAATACACGCTCGTCAGCGTCGAAGTAGGCATAGACCTTGTCGGTGGAGACCACGCTGGTCAGGGCCGTGGTGTCGGCGGTGACCAGGTTGCCGGCGGTGATTTCCGCACGGCTGACGCGGCCACTGATCGGCGCGGTGACGCGGGTGAAACTCAGGTTCAGCTTGGCCAGGTCCAATTGCGCTTGCAGGGCGCCAACGGCAGCGCGGGCTTCCTGGGCGGCACTGGTACGGGAATCGGCCAACTCGGCAGAGATTGCGTTGCTGGTGCGCAGGCGCTCACCGCGCTGGGCTTCGTTTTCACTGCGGGTGGCGTTGGCGCGGGATTGGGCAACCAGTGCTTCGAGGCGGCGGACCTCAGCCTGGAAGGGGCGTGGGTCGATCTGGAACAGCAGGTCGCCTTTCTTGACCAGTGCGCCTTCGGTGAACGCGACATCGTCGATCTGACCGGAAACCCGTGGACGGATCTCGACGGTTTCCGGCGCTTCGAGGCGCCCGGTGAATTCATCCCACTCATTGACCGGTTGTTCCAGCACCTTGGCAACGCTGACCTTGGCTGCAGGCATGGTCGCCGCAGTTTCGGGGGCCTTGCCGCAGGCGCTCATCACCAGCACGGCCAGGACGGCCAGGGGGAAGCGCAAATGTTTGAGTGATTGTTCCATGGATGCATCCGCCAATGTATTGAGAATGGGCGGATGATGAGTGGCGGGAGGGCTGTCGCACGAATCGAACGAAGCGAAGGTAACTATCATTCGGAATGATATAAGCCTGCGCTCAGCCCTCTAGCATGCACGTCAGGGGTGGCGACATCAATGCGGTCGATGGAAATTCAGTATTGCGCAGAACGCATCAGTCGGCCCTGGCCGCTCTGAGCGCGCTGGGGAAGTGGACCAGTGCGATATCGGCGTAATGGATCAATACTTTGGTCCAGTCAGTGGGGATCATGCGGATTCTTCCAACGTTCAAGGATTATCCGATGGCCCAGTCCTCCAAAGACCTGCCGGCATACACACTGGAGCAAGTCAGCGCCCGCACCGATTGGTTTGTGGGGCCCATTGTCGCGCTTTTGTACCCGTACCTGTTGATGGGCTACGACGCGATGCGTGTCTCGATTTCCCAGGGGGGCGGCTTTGGGAGCTGGCTGGGTGCCGGACTGATGTTGCTGGTCGCCATTGTGTTGCCGCTGTGGGGTTTATTGACCGCCACTCGATTGGGCAAGCTGATCCAGCCCAGTGCCGCCGAGGTGCTGGCTCGCCGGGTTGCCTTCCTCTCGGTGGCCGTTGCGCCCATGTTCACCCTGACCGGCGTGCTGTTTCTTTTATTGGGGCATCCGACCTGGGATGTTGGCTTTCTCACGTTCGTGTGGGCGGCGTTGATGGTGATGATTGCGTTCGCCGATCGCACGCCGTTGCGGCGTCAGCCCGAATCGCAAACGTCCCACGCCAACATGCGGCGCTGGCACGGCGTGGCGGCAGCGTTGGCGGTGGTGTATCTGTGCTTCCACTTCAGTAACCACCTGGTCGGGCTGATTGGGCCAGACGCTCATCTGGCGGTGATGAAAGTCCTGCGGGTGGTCTATCGCTCGACATTGATCGAGCCACTGCTCATCGCCAGCTTCCTGTTCCTGGTGATCAGCGGCGGCTACATGGCCTGGCGCATGACCCGGCGCCCGGCGGATGCCATTCGCTCGTTTCAGATCGCTGGCGGGGTTTTCCTGATCTTTGCGGTGATCAGTCATGTGAATGCCGTGCTCTACCTCGCGCGCAGCTACTTCAATATCGAAACCGACTGGGGTTTTGCGGTGGGCGCGCCGGCCGGCCTGTTGCACGATGCCTGGAACATACGCCTGCTGCCGTACTACCTGCTGGCGGTGTTCTTTGTCATCGCCCATGCGTTCTGCGGGTTGCGTGGGGTGATGATTGCGCACCGGGTCAATGAAACGACGGCCACTCGGGTATTGGTCGCAGGCATCGTGTTCTCGGCATTGCTGGCCGTGACGATCATCCTGGCCATGGCGGGGCTGCGTATTCATTTCGAGTGACGGCAATTGCCATGCTCGCTGAAGCCCCTGTGGGAGCAGACTTGCTCCCACACTGGAATCTGGGGTGCCTGAGATCAACTCTCCAACTGCCGGGCAATCGCGATCATCTGCGCGGTGATCTGCTCTGGCGTGTAGGCCGCGAACCCCATCACCAGCCCCGGCGGCACGTGCGGGCCCTGGCCATAGCGGCTCAGCGCAAACGCGGCGACGTTCGCCGCGTCGAGCACAGAGAGCGCCTGCGCTTCGGACAGGGATTTCAATCGCGCCGTGACATCCAGCCCGGCGAGAATCGGCGGGACCTCGATAAAGTCATGCAGGTGCTGCTTCGCCATATCCTCGAATACCTTGGCGCGGGTGGTGTACACCTTGCGCATCCGGCGGATATGCCGGCCGAAGTGCCCCTCCGAGATGAAGTCCGCCAACACCGCCTGCGCCAGGCCGTTCGCACTGCGTGAGGTCAACGACAGTGCCCGGGTGAAGGCCTGAACCAGCTGCGGTGGCAGAACGACATATGCCAGGCCCATGGCGGGGAACAACAACTTGCTGAAGGTGCCGGTCATGATGACGTGACTGTCTGCCTGGGGCATGCTCCTGAGCGCGGGGATCGGCTTGGCGATAAACCGATATTCGCTGTCGTAGTCATCCTCGAAGAGATAGGCGCCATGCTCCCTGGCCCAGCTCAGCAACGTGAGGCGTCGTTCCGCCGACAAGGCCACGCCCGTGGGTGCCTGGCGGCAGGGTGTCACGTACGCCAGCCGCGCGTCTGGCGCCAGGCGCATGCCTCCGCTCACATCCATTCCGGCATCATCGACCGCCACGTCGATGATGTTGGCACCAACGCCTTGCATGATCTGCCGGGCCCCCGGGTAACCGGGGTTTTCCATCCACACCGAGTCACCCGGATTGATGATCAGGCGCAAGCAGATATCCAGTGCCTGCTGGACGCTGCTGACGATCACGATATTGTCCGGCGAAGTGGCGACGCCCCGGGCGATCGCCAGGTGCTCGACAATCGCTTGGCGCAACGCGGGCAACCCTTGTGCGGGCCGAGCGGACAGGACCGTTGGCAGCACCGACCCCAGGTGCCGCATGTGCAGGCGCCGCCAGGTGTCGACAGGAAATTGCGCGACATCGCAGGTGTGGGGCGCGAACGCCGGTTTGATCGAGGGCGCGGACAGGGGAAATGCCGGTTCCTGTTCGACAAGTTGCGCCGCCCAACGGGTCAGCGGCACCGGGGGTGGAGCAGGGGAAGCGGCAGTGTCTGCCGGCGCGGGGCTGGCCTTGACCAACAGATCGTCGGGCAAGCTCAGGCTGACCTTGGTGCCGCTGCCCTGGGAGGTGACCAGATAACCCTCGCTTAGCAGTTGGGCGTAGGCCGCCTGCACCGTGCCCCGGGCCAGGCCATATTGCGCGGCAAGAAAGCGCGTGCTGGGCAGGACGAAGTCGCGTGCCAGACGGCCGTCGAGAATGTCCTGCCTCAGGGTTCTGTACAGCCAGTCCTGCAATGTCTCGTCAGGTTTGCGAGCGGCGAGTGTCAGTGACCAGGTGACTTGAGCGGAGGACGTTTTCTTCACGGGCGGCACTCGAAGGTGGATCAATATGATAGTGCAGAAATGGATCAATACTTTGGTCCAGTTCAAGGCAAGAATAAAGCCTCTTCCACGTACCGAGGCTTGAAAGATGACGCGAACCATGACTGGTTTTGATGGAGTCGAGGGTGTCAGGGAATGCTCGAATGACGCCGCCATACTCGCGGCCTACGACTTGATTCGGCAACTGCGGCCGCGCCTGACTGACCCCGGGCAATGGCTGGACGCCTACAAGCGCCAGGCTGCGGGTGGATACCGCGTACTGCTGCTCGTGCATGACGATGTCCCTCAGGGCCTGGCCGGGTTTCGCCTTCAGGAAAACCTGATTCACGGCAGGTTTCTCTACGTGGACGACCTGGTGACGGATGCAACGCTGCGCGGCGCCGGTTTGGGCAAGCGATTGCTGGACGCATTGACGGGGATAGCGCGGGATTCGCAGTGCGACCACCTGGTGCTCGACACTGCCCTGGTGAATCACGATGCACAACGGTTCTACACGCGCTGCGGGATGACCAACCTGGCTACCCGTTTTATCAAACCGCTGGGAGATCACGCATGAAGGCGCCTGAGTACCTGTTGCACGTCACGGCAAGCCCGCGGGCCGAATTGTCGACCAGCACCGCCATGGGACGTGCCCTGACCGAGCAGATCACCCATAAATTCAGTCATCTCTCGGTGGTCGAGCGGGATATTGGACGCCATGCACCGCCGGTGCCCGATTCTCGGTTCGCAGCGGACAACCTGCTGCCTCTCGATTCGCGCTCGGCCAGTGGGGAGTCGGACGCCTACATCGAAGAGCTGGAAGCGGCCAAAGTGCTGGTCATCTCGACACCCATGCACAATTTTGGCGTGCCGGCCGTGCTCAAGGCGTGGATCGACCAGATTCTTCGGCCGCAGCGTACCTTCGCGCGATCCAGCACCGGCAAGCAGGGGCTGCTGGCGGACCGGCCCGTGTTCATCATCGTCACCAGCGGAGGCCCGGTGAGCGGTCCCTACGCCCAGCAGGATTTCCTGACGCCGTACCTGGAGTACGTCTTGCCGACCATCGGCCTGACCAATATCCAGGTCATCCGGTTGGACAGCCTGCTGCGCAATCCGGAACACACCGCCATGCAGATTGCACACTGCAAGGCCTGGATTGCCGGGCAAGTGGCTAATCTGAATGAGGTGGCCTGAGAGACACAGACAACTTTGGAATCGTCTGGTAATGACCTGTTATTAAAGCGGCAGTGCCAGATTTAATAGTTCTGGTAGGGTGATTTTTTGTTCTTCAAGAGAATCCCCATGAGTTGTTTTAAACTGCCAAAAGCCCTTGAGCGCGGAAGTAAGATAGCCATCTTGTCGCCAGCAGGTTACTTGACCAATCCAGCCTTTCTGGATCACGTTATTCCCATGATCAAAGCGCAGGGCTATGTGCCTGTATTGTCGAGAAACTGTTTTGAAAAGTTTGACAATCATTATGCATACGCGGGAACACCCGCGCAGAGACTGGAAGACCTGCAATGGGCCTGCGATGACCCGGATATCGACGCGATCTGGGCCACTCGTGGCGGGTATGGAAGTGTGCAGTTGCTGGACGGGCTGAAGATGAATGCCATTTGCCAAAGGCCGAAGTGGCTGATTGGTTATTCCGACATTACTTACCTGCACAGCTTGTTCAATCGTCATTCCATCGCCACGATCCATGGGCCCAATGTCGTGCGAACCCTGAGTAACGGCGTTGCACCGCCTCCGTCCAGCTACGACAAGGTGTTCGATATTTTGCAAGGTCGAATGCCAACCTATTCCATTAATTCCCATGCCCTGAATAAAACGGGCAAGGCCAGGGGACGATTGGTTGGCGGTAATCAAACCATTGTCGGGGCCCTCTCTGGGACGCGCTACGACTTCGACTATGAAGGCGCCATTCTGTTTATCGAGGATATTGGTGAAAATGCTTATTACCGAATCGATCGGCAGATGCAGACATTGGAAACGGCAGGGGCCCTGGCGAAATTAAAAGGCGTCATTGTGGGTTCCATGCGCGATATAGGCGGTATCAAGTCTGACTTTGACGAGTCGGCTTATCGTGTGATCAGTCAAGTGTTATCCAAATATGACATTCCCCGGGTATTCGCTTTTCCTGCAGGGCATATTCCCGACCATTACCCGCTGATCATGGGCGCTGAAGTTGAAATCGATGTTCAGGCCGACCAAAGTCATGTGAGGTATTTCTAAGTCGGCAAGTACGCGTC
Organism: Pseudomonas fluorescens; assembly: GCF_041354075.1. Classification (GTDB taxonomy): domain Bacteria; phylum Pseudomonadota; class Gammaproteobacteria; order Pseudomonadales; family Pseudomonadaceae; genus Aquipseudomonas; species Aquipseudomonas fluorescens_CE. The sequence goes on from NZ_JARZGC010000014.1 coordinate 103,822, forward strand.
ATCCGTGGCATGCCAGCAATTGCGTCCGCTTTGTTTGGCGGCGTAAAGGGAAGCGTCTGCCGATTTGAGCAAGCTGGCCGACGTGACATCCTCGATGCCCGGAAACTGGGTGGCGATACCGGCACTGGCCGTGACCTTGCCCAATGGATGCTCGGAATGCTCGATGTTCAGGGATCGTATGGCGCGCAAGATATCTTCAGCGACCTGGGCGGCACCGGCGCTTCCGGTATTGGGAAGCAGCACGGTGAATTCCTCACCGCCGTACCTGACCGCCAGGTCGCCGGGTCGTTTGACTGCCTGCTGAATGGCGCCGCCGACCGCGCTCAGGCAGTCGTCGCCGCCGGCATGGCCGTATCGGTCGTTGTAGCGCTTGAAGTAATCGACATCGATCATGATCAGCGAAATCGGTAACCCTTGTCGTTGCGCCAGGCGGATTTCATGTGGCAGCGCAGTGTCCAGGCGTCGCCGGTTGCCCAAGCCCGTGAGGCTGTCGGTCAGTGCCATCTCGCGCATGGACTGATGGGCTTGGCGCAGCTCCCTGGAAATGACCATCCGTTGACGCAGCTGACTCAAGACGATCAAGCCGAAAACGGTGAACACCGCCATCAGCGAAAACAGCACCAAACCGGTTTTGATCAGGTCCCGGCGCCAGGGCGCGATGATCGACTCCCTGGACAGCCCGGCCTCCACCACCAGTGGGTAGGTGGTCAATGCCCGATAGCCGTAAAGGCGTTCGGTGTCGTCCACGATAGCCCTGACTTCGGCGATGCCTTCATCGGAGTTGGGTAAATAGCGTTTGTAGATCTCGCTGTTCGCCAGGCTTTGACCCACGACCGAGGCAATGAAAGGGCGGCGTACCAGGATGGTCCCGCTGCGCGTTGCCAGAACCAGCGCGCCCTTGTCGTCGATCTTGAAGTCACCGTAATAGTCGACGAAGTAGCTGACCTTGATCGTGCCCAGCAGGACGCCGGCGAAAGAACCGTCGGGGTTATTCAGCCGCCGGGAAATCGGGATGATCAAGTCCTGGGTCGACCGGCTCCTGACCACATCGCCGACGCGCACGTTACGATCGTCGTGGGTGCGGTGATACTGGAAATAATCGCGGTCGGCGTTGTTCGCCGGGTCTGGCGTGACCTCCTTGTCCGTGACGATCCACTGGCCATCCGGGCCGTAAATGAACAGGCCGTGCAACTGCGGCATGATCTTCGATTGCTGGACCAGCAACTTGTGGATGCGCGCCGCATCGAGACTCTGCAGGCCGTCGCCTTCCACGCGTTCAGCCAGCGCTGTGGTCAGCACGTCGACCTGGCGTATGGCGTCCTCGGCATGCTGCGCCGTGGCGCGCGCCAGGTTGGTCACGGAGTCGCGGGCGGAGGCGAACGCCGAGCGATAGTCACGCCATGTCCGCCAGCCTTCTACGGCCAGGAACGCCAGGATGACCGCGAGCATGAAGCTGACAATGAGGCGGAAGGTCGCTCCGGCTCTCACGGATTCCAACGGTGAGCCTTCGGTGAAAACATCCGTTCCGGGCTCTGGTTTGCTGCGTCCGAGCATCTGGGTTCCCTTTGCGACTGACCGCACACGCGTGTGACTGGACCGACGTGCGCGCGAAAGTCTGATTCTAGTTCAGCCACCGATGAGACAGTTAGAAACGATAGTCCTGCGGCACCTCTCGGGCGATGAAGTCCTGCATGTGCTCAAGAAATGCCAGCTGGAGCTTCGACGCCGGCCCCTGGACGGGCAGCAGCATGCTGAAATCCATTTCAATCGCCGGTTCGAACGCCCTGAACACCACGCCGCTGCCTCGGTACTCGACTGCGCTGATGGCGTCGACCAGCGCCACGCCAAGGCCTTGTTCGACGAAGGCGCACATGGGCAGGGAGAGTTGGGTTTCCAGACGCAGTTCGCGCTCCACGCCGTAAGCGGCGAAGATCGAGTCGATGTGCTGGCGCGAACCGATGGATTGCGGGTAGGAAATGAATGCCTCGCCTTCCAGGTCTTCCGGGCGGATCGTGGTCTTTTTCCGCAGGCGATGGTTGGCCGGCAGGGCGCAGAGCATGCGCGTGGCCAGCAGTTTCTCCGCTCGCGGACTGGGGTAGGTGTTGGGCAGGACGATGATGCCCAGGTCGCAGCGCTGGCCGACCACCAGGTCGACCACTTCGCGGGATGCCAGCACCAGCAGCGATATCTGCACCTGTTCATGTTCGGCCATGAAGGCCGCGATGGCCCGGGGCAGGAACGAAAGACCCATGGCCGGCGCGCAGGCGATGAGCAATGAGCCGCGCTTGAGGCTGCGGATTTCCTGGGCCGTACGCGCGATGCGTTCGACGCCGAGCAGTGACCGCTGCACTTCCTGATACAGCGTCATCGCCTCGGCGGTGGGTTGCAGACGGCCCTTGGCGCGCACGAACAGGCTGAAGCCGATGTCTTCCTCGAGACTGGCAATCAAGCGCGTCGCCGCCGGTTGGGAAATGTGCAGCATTTCGGCGGCGCGGGTGACGGTCTGGCCAAGAATGACGGCGCGGAAGGCCTCCAGCTGGCGAAGATTCATGGTGATGTCCTTCGGGAAAAGCCATAACAAAAAGACATGGCCTTGCCAAAATAAAGCATTTTTCAAGCACCTGTCAGCTCTTTAGCATCGACCGCATCAAGATCATCCAGGCGAAATGCCTGCGCCGTGGCGGAATGCTTGGCGTTGAAAGGGCGACAGTGGAGCTCATGCAAAAAACTGATGTCATGATCGTTGGCGGTGGCCTGGTCGGGTTGTCCATTGCGTATGGGCTGGCTTTGCAGGGTCGCCAGGTCAGTGTCCTCGACGAAGGCGACGATGCCTTGCGCGCGGCCCGCGGCAACTTCGGTCTGCTCTGGGTTCAGGGCAAGGGCTACGGCATGAGTCCCTATGCGCAATGGACCCGTGAAGCGGTGGCGTTGTGGCCACGCTTTGCCGCTGCGTTGCAAGCCGACACCGGCATCGACCTGCATCTGCGCCAACCCGGTGGTTTCCAGCTGTGTCTGAGTAACGAGGAAATGGCCGAGGAAAGCCGTCGGCTGTTCTGGTTGCGCGACGCCCTGCACGGTGACTATCCCTTCGAATTGCTCGATGGCGAGCAACTGCGGGCGCGTCTGCCGGGCGTGGGACCGACCGTGGTGGGCGGCTGCTATTCGCCCATGGACGGGCATGTCAATCCGCTCAAGCTGCTGCGTTCGCTGTACGTCGCCTGCCGGGCGCGCGGGGTCAGGATCATCAACGGTCATCGGGTCAGCGCCATTGGCCAGCGTGCCTCCGGTTTCGAGTTGCACGCGGGTGACCAACGCTGGTACGCCGGGCGCCTGGTGCTGGCCGCCGGCCTCGGCAATCGCGAGTTGGGCGCGCAATTGGGGATCGGGGTGCCGGTCAGTCCCAATCGCGGACAAATCCTGGTCACCGAACGCCTCAAGCCTTTTCTGCATTACCCCACCACCTATGTGCGCCAGACCGACGAAGGCACGGTGCAACTGGGGGACTCCCATGAATCCAGCGGGTTGGATGACGGTACCGGCAGCGAGGTGATGGCGACCATCGCCGCGCGTGCGGTGCGTTGTTTCCCACGGTTGGGGCAGGTGCGGCTGGTTCGGGCCTGGGGGGCGCTGCGGGTGATGAGCGCTGACGGCTATCCCATTTATGAAACCTCATCCGCCTGTTCCGGGGCCGTGGTGGTCAGTTGCCACAGCGGCGTGACCCTGGCCGCGATCCACGCCTTGCGCCTGGCGCCGTGGATTGACGAAGAGTTCGACGACCCGGCGCTGGCGGCGTTCAGCCTGGCACGTTTCAACGGCAAACAGGAGGTGCGTCATGCTGGCTGACCCTTTGTTCCGGACCCTTCGCCCTGCGCACGACACCGTGCAAATCGAATTCGAAGGCGTGTCGTTATCAGTGCCTGCCAATGTGTCACTGGCGGCCGCATTGCTCGGCAGCGGCGTCACCCATACCCGCGAAAGCGCGGTCACCGGCCGGCCCGGCGCACCCTTTTGCATGATGGGCGTGTGCTTCGAGTGCCTGGTCGAGGTCGATGGGCAAGCCAACTGCCAGGCCTGCCTGCTGCCGGTTCGAGCGGGCATGCGCGTGCAGCGTCAGCGCGGAGCCCGCGATGTGCTGGGCGCAGATGTGGAGGTGACTGATGAATGAGCAAAGGGTCGATCTCATCGTGATCGGCGCCGGGCCGGCGGGCCTGAGTGCGGCCCTTGAGGCGGCGGAGTGCGGTCTGTCAGTGGTGGTCCTCGATGAACAGGGCAGCCCGGGCGGGCAGATCTATCGCAACATCCAGCAGGCGGACGCACGCACTCGCCTGGTATTGGGTGACGACTATGCAGCGGGTGCGGCTCTGGTCGGGGAATTTCTGCAAAGCTCGGCCCGATACCTGCCCGGCGCGGCCGTCTGGCAGGTGACCGCGCAGCGCCAGGTGCATTTTCTCATCGAGGGCCGTGCACGCATCCTCGAGGGCCGGCAGGTATTGATCGCCACCGGAGCGTTCGAGCGTCCGATGCCGATTCCAGGCTGGACCTTGCCGGGCGTGATGACCGCCGGTGCCGGACAGATCCTTTTGAAAAACGCTGCGCTGGTGCCGCAAGGCCCGGTGGTGCTGGCCGGATGCGGACCGTTGCTTTACCTGTTGGCGGTGCAATACCTGCGCGCCGGCGTTGCAATAGAAGCGCTGGTGGACACCAGCAGCCACGGCGATCTTCTGCATGCCTGGCGCACTCTTCCGGGCGCCTTGCGCGGCTGGCGCGACATGCTCAAGGGCTTGCAACTGCTGGCCGAACTGAAGCGCGCCGGCGTGAGGCATTTTCGGGCTGCGCGGGATTTGCGCATCGAGGGGCAGGCGAAGGCGAACGCATTGAGTTTCGTCACGGGCGGCCGCGACTGGACCCTGCCCGCATCGCTGATTCTGCTGCATCAAGGCGTGGTGCCCAATACGCAAATCAGTTGGTCGCTGCGCCTGGAGCACGATTGGTGTAAACAGCAATTGTGCTGGATCGCCCGCCGTGACCGCCAGGGTGAAACCAGCCTGCCAGGCATTTACATCGCCGGTGACGGCGGTGCCATCGGCGGGGCACAGGTGGCGAGAATCGAAGGCCGGTTGGTCGGGCTGGCGATCGCCGCCCGCTCGGGAAAGCTCGACGCGAGACAGGCGCGGCAACTGGCTGCACCTCATCGCCAGGCGTTGCGCCGCCAGCGAGCAGCCCGGCCGCTGATCGATGCCTTGTACCGCCCACAGCGGCAAAACCGCGTACCGGCCGACGAGGTGATTGTCTGCCGCTGCGAAGAAGTCAGCGCCGGTTCGATTCGCCAATACGTCGAACTCGGGTGCCTGGGGCCCAATCAGGCCAAGGCCTTCGGGCGCTGCGGCATGGGACCTTGCCAGGGTCGCCAGTGTGGTTTGAGCGTCACCGAAATCATTGCCGCGCAGCGCCAGGTGCCGGCCGCAGACGTCGGCTACTACCGCATTCGATCCCCTCTCAAACCCATCACCCTTGCCGAACTGTCCACCGAGACACCTTTGAACCAGGAGCCTGTATGAGCCTTATCCAACGCATCGAAAGCAACCCACGCCTGAGCCGCAGCGTCGTGCACAACGGCGTCGCCTGGCTGAGCGGCATCGTCGCCGCCGATTGCAGCCAGGACATCCGTGGCCAGACGCGCCAGGTGCTGCAGCGGGTGGACCAATTGCTGGCGTTGTCCGGCAGTGACAAGAGCCGCCTGCTCAGCGTGCAGATCTGGATGAAAGACATGAGCGCCGATTTCGCAGGTATGAATGAAACCTGGAGTGCCTGGGTCGATGCCGCGCAGACGCCGGCCCGCGCCACCGCCCAGGTGATGTTCGATGACCCCGAGATTCTGTTGGAGTTGATTGTCACCGCCGCCGTCTGATTTTGCTCGACCCCGTTGCGCCGGGCCCTGCCTGGCGCAACGACGGAGCAGGGGGCCATCAGAGCCGCCATCTCCGTTTGTTCACATTGCCGCTGCCATAACGGGCGCCTTCCTTTGCGGAGCGCCCGACACAAACAACATCGCATCTGGAGCCATGAATGAACGTGAAAAATGCTGTATTGAAGGCGGGTTTCATCTCACTGCTGGCATTGGCCGGCCACCTGCACGCGGCAGAGCAGCCGCTGCGCCTGGGCATCGAAGCGGCTTATCCGCCGTTCGCGTCGAAAACCCCCGATAACCAGATCGTCGGTTTCGACTACGACATCGGCCAGGCCTTGTGCGCGCAAATGAAAGTCCAGTGCGAGTGGAAGGAGCAAGAATTCGACGGCCTGATTCCGGCGCTCAAGGTGAAGAAAGTCGACGCGGTGATCTCTTCGATGTCCATGACTCCGGAACGCCTCAAATCGGTGGACTTCAGCGATCGCTACTACCGGATTCCGGCACGCCTGGTGTTCAAGAAGGGCAGCGGCATCAGCGACATTCCGGCGCAACTCAAGGGCAAGCGCATTGGCGTGCAGCGCGCGACCAACTTCGATCGCTACGTCACCGAGAAATTCGCCCCGGCGGGTGCTGAAGTGGTGCGCTACGGCTCGCAGAACGAAATCTTCCTCGACCTTTTGGGCGGGCGCCTCGACGCGACCATGGCCAGTTCGGTGGTGATCGATGAAAGCCTGCTCAAGCGCCCGGAAGGCAAGGATTACGAGTTCGTCGGCCCCAACTTCACCGAAGAGCAATTCTTCGGCACCGGCATCGGCATTGCCGTGCGCAAGAACGATCCGCTCGCGGGCCGCTTCAGCCAGGCCCTGGCGGCGATCCGGGCCGATGGCACCTACGACAGAATTCGCCAGAAGTACTTCGACTTCGACATTTACGGCGATTGAGCATGACTTCCTTCGGCACGCCGGCTTGAACCGGTGTGCCGTTCTTTTTTGATCTGGAGGCGGGATGCACACCAAGGCTTTTCTCCGCGCTGGCGATGTGGGTGCCACTGCACCTTAGACTGGCGAATCCTCTTCAGCACCGCGAGCGTCTTTGCGGGCGTCCTGGCGCAGTGACTGTGGCGACACGCCGAGGGTGCGAATGAAGACTTCGCGCAGGTGCCGTCGATCACGAAAACCGGTCTCCCTGGAAACCACTTCCAGGGAATGTCGCCCACGTTCGATCATGTACCTGGCGGACTCCACGCGCAGTTGTTCAACGGCCTTGGCCGGCGACAGGCCGGTTTCGGCAAGAAAGACGCGGGTGAATTGACGGGGGCTCAAGTGCACGATGGCGGCCAGGGTTTCCACGGTCAGGTCGCCGGTCAGGTGGGCGCGGGCGTATTCGAGGGCGGTTTGTACCCGGTCCGACTTGGGGGCCAGTGCCAGCATCTGCGAATGCTACGATTGACCGCCGCTGCGCCGGTGATACATCACCAGCACCCTGGCGACCTTGTTCGCCAGTTCCGGGCCAAGGTCGCTTTCGACGATCCCCAGGGCCAGGTCCATCGCTGCCGTGAGCCCCGCCGATGTCCAGACACCCCGGTCCTCGATGAAGATTCTGTCCACATCCACCCGCGCGGTGGGAAATTGCTCGCGCATGGCTTCGGCGTAGGCCCAGTGGGTCGTCACGTGCCGACCATCGAGCAGCCCGGCCTCGGCCAGCACGAACGAGCCAGTACACAGGCCGACGGTGCGTCGGCTGCGCCCGGCAATGCTGCGCAGGAATTGCAACTGTGCCTCGCTGGCGCTCTTTACCAGCGGGTTGACCACGCCGGAAACCATCCAGGTATCGGCGCTGGCATGCTCGTCGGCCCGCTCGGTCTCGACGATGGCGCCGACCGAGGAACGTACCTGGCCACCTTCGATGGAGTAGTTGGTCAGGTGATAGACCTGCTCCTTGGCGACCACATTGGCGAACTCGAACACCGTCTGGGTGCCCAGTGCCATCACCTGGAAGCCTTCTGTCAGCAGGTAGCCAATTCGATGCATGTCCGCATATCGCCTGATGTCTGGAATCACGACCCTATATGTCGTTTGTTTTGCGGTCAACGGGCGGCACGATGATGGCCTGCCGCTCACCAGGAAATCACCGCCATGACCGATTCTTCGCTCAGCCTTGCCGCCACTACGCAATTCATCGAAAGCGCGGGGCGAACCCTGGCCTATCGCACCTTTGGCAATGGGCGCCCATTGCTGCTGATGGTGCGCTTTCGCGGCACCATGGACGACTGGGACCCGCTGTTTCTGGATAACCTGGCAAGCCGGGGCTTTCAGGTGACGGTGTTCGACTATAGCGGTTTGGGGCATTCAACCGGCGAGCCGAGTTACAACCCGGCGTCATTGGCCAAGGACGCGATCGATCTGATCCAGGCGCTGGGCCTTGGTCGGGTGGTCATTGGCGGCTGGTCCCTGGGCGGCATGGCGGCACAGGTGGTACTGGCCATGGCTCCTCAGTTGGTCAGTCACGCGATCCTCCTGGCAACCACACCGCCGGGCCAACTGGTCAAGACCGGAGATCCGCTGTTCCACGAACTGGCCCACCGCGAGAACGACTTCGACGACTTCGTCAGCCTGTTCTTCGAGCCTTCGCAGGCGCAAAGCCGCAGCAGCGCTGAACAGGCTGGCCTTCGGCTGGCGTTGCGCAAGCAGGGGCGCAGCCCCGAAGTACCGGTGCAGTGGGCGGGGCAGCAACTGGGCCAGGGGCCGAAGAATCCGATGTTCCCGGCAGACGCGGTCTTGCAGGTGCTCAAAAGCACGAGCATCCCCATCCTGCACCTGGGGGCCGACCACGACATCGCCTTTCCGGTGGAGAACTGGTACGCCCTCAGCGGTCAGTTGCCCACACTGCAACTGGTGACATTCCCGCGTACCGGCCATGGTCCCCATATGCAATACCCCGTGGCTGCCGCCCGGCATATCGCGGCGTTCGTTGGCGACTGAGGTGCGGGAGCCACGCGGGATGACGATCACTGCGGCAGCAGCAACGGCGCTATCGGTCAACCATCCAAATCATTGAACCTGTGGCGACGTCACCCACCTAAATTCTGTTGACAGAGGAGGGTGACATGCACCGCAGCGCCATGAATATCGAGTGTCCGCACCGCAGGAGGTCCCTGTCGTGCCCAGAATACTGACTTCGCAAACCAGCGATAGCGAATTGACCGAACAGAACGCCCGCATGTTCGGCTCGCCCAAGGAACGCCTGGATTTCTACAGAAAGGAAATTCACTACGAAACCACCATCCTGGCCAACCGCACGGATGCCTATCTTGCCGCTCAATCCTTTCTGGTGATTGCGTTCGCGTCCTGCATGGCCAACCTCAATCCGGAATGGGGCAAGCTGTTCACGCTCGTCGTGCCGCCGTTTCTCGCGCTGCTGGGCGTGCTCAGTTCGCTCAACGCCTGGCCGGGCATACGTGCGGCCTACGACATCATCGACCATTGGTATTTCAAGCAGAGCGAATTGCTGCGCAGCGAGCCGGTGATGGGCCTGGCGTATGACGAATCACCGCTGTTCACGGAGCGCGAATCCACGCACAAGGGGTACAAGAAGGCCTTGCTGTTTTCGGTGCGCACGCCCTGGATCTTTGCCACGTTCTGGGTGTTGCTGGGCGTTTGGGCGGTGTTTATTCAAGTGACGAACCCGGGGGCCTGAGCCGGCCAGGCGTTCATGTCCGTTCATCCATTCGAACGCACCTTGCGCGTTGGCCGCCTTCAAAACAGTACGACCCGGATCGTCCGGGCTTAGAGGTGAGGTGGTTATGTCTACCGATTCGAGTTTCCAGGACCAGCCGCAAGGCTCCGTGCCATCCAAGCCTGAACCCGGCACGGATGAGCCGACGCTTGATCCGGACGATCCCGATAAATACGACCCGTTGAAGAGTCCGTCGAGTGATCGTCCGGAGGATCGGCGAGATCCCGCCGAGCGCGTGACTCCCGAGGCCGACGAGCAGACACCGCTGTCTGACGACAGACGATAACTATCGATAAGGAGAACCCCATGGACATTGACGAAAACGCACCGGGCAATCGCTCTCAGCAAGAGGTGACCCGCACGACCGATAACGAGACCGGTCATGATCCTTTACTCAATGAGTACGAGATCCCGCTGGAGGCCGATGACGATGCGGGCGTTGAGGAAGACATGTCGGATGTCGAAGCCGCTGACTCGGTGTCGACTGAACACCCCGAGGCCGGCACGACCGGCGCTGCCGATGACCCGGATGACGACCCGCAAATGAACGGACGTTGACCACGCGCCGCCACACCTTGCAGGAGCGAGCTTGCCCGCGAGAATTAGCCAGACACCGCTGGTGTCTGGCCGCGAACGTCATCGTTAACAACCATCGTCGGAACGCCGCCCGGGACAAGTCCGCTCCAGCGAGTCAGTCCACGATGAACAATCTGGCCCCGACAACCGTTGATGAACGATGTGCCTCCGCATTGTCGCCTACCTGATAGCTCATGCCTGCCTGCAGGGTGAATACACGGCCATCTTCCAGCTCGGTCTCCAGTTGACCTTCTAGGCAGAGCAGGATATGGCCCTTGCGGCACCAATGATCGGCCAGATAACCCGGCGTGTACTCCACCATACGAACCCGGATTGTCCCGAACTGGCAGGTACGCCAGTAGGCCGTACCGGTTTCTCCCGGATGAGCGATGGGGTCGATTTTTGACCAGTCGGTAGTACCAAAGGGAATCGCTGTCAGTTCCATGACCGCCTCAGTCATTCAGGGGGAACCGAAGCCTACCGACCTGAGGTCTCTGCCGAAAGATACAGATGGCTTTGGATCGGGGCATACAGGATGTCAGAGGCTGTCCGGATCCCCAAAAAACATCTGAATCCGCGACCTCAACCAGCGCTCCCCAGGATCGTTGTCCTGCGAACCCCGCCACGCCATGTGCAGTTCAAAGCTGCGGGTCGGCAATGGCGGGTCTTCGGCGCGCAGGCCGCCCGCTGCAGTCAGGGCTTCGGCGGTGTAGTCCGGCACGGTGGCGACGATATCGGTGCCGGTTAGCAGGGTGCCCAGGCCGTTGAACTGGGGCACGGCCAGCACGACATGGCGTTTGCGCCCGAGTTTTTCCAGTTCCTCGTCGATGAAGCCGCTGAGGTCACCGGCGAACGACACCAGCGCATGGGGGCGGGCGCAGAAGTCGTCCAGACTCAAGGGGCCGGGTACGCTGTCGGCGCGCAATAACTTGGGCAGGCTGCGGCGCAACACTTTGCGCTTGGCGTTGGCCGGCAGGTCGGTGGTGTAGCTGACGCCGATGGAAATCTCGCCGGAGGCCAGCAATCCCGGTATCAGGATGTAGTTGACCCGTCGAATCACCAGGACGATGCCGGGCGATTCGGCGCGCAGGCGTTTGAGCAGCATGGGCAGCAAGGCGAACTCGACATCGTCCGACAAGCCGATGCGGAACACCGTGGTGCTGGTGGCCGGGTCGAAATCGGCGGCGCGGCTGACGGCCGTGGAAATGGAGTCGAGCGCAGGCGAGAGCAGGGCGAAGATCTCCACCGCCCGGGCCGAAGGCTCCATGCTGCGGCCGGTGCGCACGAACAACGGGTCGTCGAACAGCCCGCGCAGGCGCGAGAGCGCGGCGCTGATGGCCGGCTGGCCGAGGAACAGCTTCTCCGCCGCGCGGGTCACGCTGCGTTCATGCATCAGTGTTTCGAACACGATCAACAGGTTCAGGTCGACACGACGCAGGTCATTACGATTCATCTGGAGTCCTGGCAGAGTCATCAAGCTTGACGAGAGCGGCCATATGAGAACAATGGCCAGCACGAATATTACGGGGAAAGGCTGCTACTCTGCACCGAGTAATTGAATTTTCCTTCGATGGCTTTATCCATTTCTTACGACATTTGACGAAGTCGCCGCTCTGCGGAATTAATGACAGGCATGTCGACTATTAATAGCCACTGATGGTCTTGGGTCGAAAGCCCGGATAGAGTTCAGGGCATTAGAGGTTCATTTGGCGAGGTTTGCGATGTCCCGCACGATCCGTTTTCACAAGTTTGGTCCAGCCGAGGTGCTCAAATGCGAAGAGCATGCGGCGGCTCTCCCTGCACCGGGCGAAGTGCAGGTGCGCGTCGAAGCGATCGGCATCAGCTGGTATGACATTCTCTGGCGTCAGAACCTGGCGTCCTCCCATGCCCGCCTGCCGTCAGGCCTGGGCCATGAAATGTCCGGCGTGGTAACCGCCGTCGGCGAGGGCGTCGATGACTTGGCAGTGGGCGACAAGGTCGCCAGTTTTCCGGCCGAGAGCCCGAACGACTACCCGGTCTACGGCGAGCAGATTGTGCTGCCACGTACGGCACTGACCCGTTACCCGGACGTGCTCAGCCCGATCGAGGCGGCGGTGCATTACACGCCGTTGCTGGTTGCCTACTTTGCCTATGCCGATCTGGCACGGGTCAAACCCGGCCAATTTGCCCTGGTGACTGATGCCAGTCACTGTGCCGGACCTTCTTTCGTGCAACTGGGCAAGGCCCTGGGTGTGCGGGTGATTGCCGCGACCAAGACCGCTGAAGAGCGTGAATACCTGCTGTCGCTGGGTGCCGAGAAAGTCATCGTCACCGAGGAGGAAGATCTGCTCATGCGGATCAACAAAATCACCGAGAACCGTGGCGTCGATGTGGTATTCGATGGTTTGGGCGGCCCGCAGATGTCGTTGTTGGGCGACGTGCTGGCACCGCGTGGCAGCCTGGTGCTGTACGGCCTGCAAGGCGGCAACCAGACGCCATTCCCGGCCTGCGCGGCGTTCCAGAAGAACATCCAGTTCTTCGTGCACTGCATCGGCAACTTCACTGGCAAGCCGGAGCTGGGTATCGTCCAGGACCAGGCGGCGCTGCAGCGGGCCTTGCGTGACATCAACCAACTGACGGCCGATCGGGTTCTGTTGCCGCTCAAGACTCGGGTCTTCCCGTTTTCCGAGTTCGTCGAAGCCCACCGCTACATGGACGAGTGCCCATGCCGCGAGCGGGTCGCCCTCGAGGTCGAGCCGGCGTAACATCGCTACTGAAAAGTCCGTGCTTGCACGGACTTTTTTTGGTTCTTCACGGATTGCTCAGCAACTGAGCTGGTTTTTGCCCATCATCTGTATCTTCTAATCGCCCTTTTAGCCTTGATAATTGAATGATTACTTTCATCTCAAGGAAAGAGTCATGTCTGGGTATCGGGTTGATACTTTTCAAAGCACTTCGTTAATACTTTTCCGACAAGCCGTTGATGGTTGCGCCGCTCCCCCAAATGCCGGTGCGACTTCTTTCCTTATTTCCTGTGCTAAATGTCTGTGGGGCACTGTAAGACATTTCCTAGGATATCTATTTAAGTCTGAAGATCCCTCTATTCCGGGCGTTACCGGCAGGCTGCCGGTTGGCGAAGCACGCGCGCGGCCGCGTTCTAAAAAATAATGACTCAAGGCTAAAGTGCTAGCCTTTGAATGATCTCCGGCACCTCATCGGTGGCAGACAATTCGTTTGCTCACTGCTTGTCGTTGTTTGTGCATGACTGAACTTATGAGCATCAGGTAAATAAACATGACCCTTATCCATGATCAGGCGATGAACTATGTCTATCAGCAGATGCTGCAACGTTTGCTGGGCTTCTTTTCCCGGGCGGAACGCACGGCCTTACAGTTGTTGATCCAGCGATTGGTCGTCACCGCCGGTGGCATGGAACACATTGGCAACTACAAGGTACTGGCGGTCCAGTCCGGCTCGCGGGACAGTTGCTACACCTTGGCGCTGCTGCGTGCCGCGCAGTTGAGCATTGCCGGACGGGCACCCGCGACCTTCCAGTTGCGCGTGGCTTCACTGCGCATGAACGGCAGCAACCCGACGGCCCAGGACAACAGCCACCGCAGCAACAGTGCGTTGTTTTTCTACGATGACCCGAGAGTGGAAGTGGTGACGGCGGATCATCGAGAGGTGTTGCCGTTCACCCACCCGGCGCCGATCTCCGAGGCGGGGCGCGAAGCCAGCCGGCTCAACCTGCTGATGGTGGGGCATCGCCGAGCGCTGGACGGGCCGCTGGACCTGTGGGACGACGGGTACCTGGCGATGGGCGAGTTCTATGGGCAGATCGCTCGCTGGGACCGCGGTGTCGACGCGTTCATCAGCAGCGACACACCGCGCCAGCAGAAACAGTTTCTCGATGGCCTGAAGCGAGCAGCGGCCAAGGCCGGACTCAAGCACTCGCGTTCTGCGGGCGTTGGCTTTGATGAGCTGTACGCGACACTCGACGAACTGGGCACTGATTTTTACCGTGTGCTGTACGGCGCGCAGGGTCAGGCACCGTGGCGTCCCGCCGAGCAGTTCGAGGCATGCCGCCGTACCTCCTTCATCGACATTCACGACATGCTGGTCAGCAACCGCGAGGAGCGCTGGCCGTTGCTCACCGAGTTTCTGGGGTTTCAGCCTGACGAACTCACGGCGCAGCTCAGCGAGAACGAGTACGTCAGCCCGGCGCTGTGCGCCCATGTCCGAGGACTTCGGGCGTGCTACGTTGATGGTGGCAGCTATGACTCGGGGGTCGCCGAGTACCTGCAGCGCGCCTTGGTGATGATGCGTCGCAAGCATCTGCCGGAACGCCTGTGCGAACAGGCTGTGGAGGTCTTTGGCAACCCGGCGCGGTTGGCCGATCAACGTGCCCTGGCTGCAGCCGAAGCGCAAAAGAAACTGGGGTTGAGCGAGGCGCAACTGGTTTGCCTGCTGTTCGCGCCTTTCGTTGAGAACGGTGCCGGGCTCGAGCGTTTCCTGCGCCAGTGCCACCCTGGCATGCTGGTGGCCATGCCTGACTTGCACCGGGCGATGCAGGGCAGTGCGGTGTCGGAGCAGATTGCGCAATGGATGGTCGATGTCAGCGGGCTGCCGGTCAACCTCATCGGCAAGCTGTACCGCATGGGACCGGTGCCCAGGGCCATGGACGCGATGAGTGACGAGCAATACGACGGTGTGCAAGGGTTATCCGTCGACCATGACGCAGCGGTGGCGGGTGAATGGTCAGCGGGACGTTGAAAGGTACTCGCGAGACCGATTTTGCCTATCAGGCAGTGTATCGATACCTGACCCACCTGATCAACGAGCCGACTCATGACGCCAGTGTGCGCCTGCCGTCGTTGCGCCAGTTGGCCAACCGCCTGGGCGTGTCGATCTCGACCATCCAGTACGCCTATTCGCTGCTGGAGAAGGAAGGGCGGGTCTACTCGGTGGCCAAGTCGGGCTATTACGCGATGCCGGTGTCGTCCCTCGGCCCGCCTGGCATCGACGGCGATTTGCTTGAAACCCTGTACGTGAGCGCCCGTCGCCCGGGCATGCTGGTGTTCAGTGCCGATGATCCGGCCTTGCTGCAATCGCTGGACAGCCCGTTGCTGTTGCTCGAACGCGAGCTGCTGCGCCAGTACCCGCGCCTGCCGCAGCCGCCGTCACAGCCCTGCGGTGAACTGGAGCTGCGTACCGCCCTGGCGGCGCGCTACACCACTTCACCGGTACGCTGCTGGCACGCCGATGATGTCTACATCGGCGCCGACCTGCGTGGCGTCCTGGAAATACTGATCGCCGTCCTGGGCCTCAAGGAGGCTGCGGTGGTCGTCGAGTCGCCATGCGACTGGACGATCCTGCGCCTATTACAGGAGGCGGATGTCCAGGTGGTCGAGTGGCCCGTGCAGGCCGATGGCAGCCTGGACGCCGAAGTGCTGGAGGAGTTGCTGGACACCCGGCGGGTTCAGTTGGTGATGCTGTCGTCGGGGTTTAACGTGCCGCGTGGCAGCCTGGCGCCCGATGACAACCGGCAGACCGTCGCCCGGTTGCTGGAGCGATACGGTGTCTGGGTGCTGGAGAACGACTGTTATGGTGAGCTCGAATTCGAAACGGGCAGTTTACGTTTCCGCGATCTGCTCGACCCTGAGCGGCTGATCGTGTTTTCCACCTTCGAAAAAACCATTGGCCCGGAAGCGCCTTACGGTTATTTGCTCTCGCGGCATTTCAGCGAGCAGTTGCAGCGGCATTTTCTGTTACGCGCCTTTCGTTTGTCGCCGATCCGCCAGAAAGCGATTGCCCGCTTGTACGCCAATGGCCGGGTCGACCAGCACCTTCAGGTGCTGCGCAGATTGCTCAGGGATCGCAAAGTGCAAATGACGCAGCTCCTGCACGAACGCCTGGGCGATGCCCTGCAGGTCGTCGAACCCCGTGGCGGGGCGACCATCTGGGCGCGCTCACTGCGCCAGGTCGATATGCGGCGGGTTTTCCAGCGCTTGCTCAAGCAGCACGTAGTGATTGCGCCGGGGGAGTTGTTCAGTTTGCAGGGGCTGCACGCGCAGCATGTACGCCTGAATCATGCGTTCAGCGGTGATCATGACCTCGGGGCGGCGTTGAGCCTGCTCGGCGATGCCCTGCGCCTGGAGGCGATCGATTGAGTGGGGGCTGAATCATCCTTGCAGGCCGGTGGATCGATCCCATCGCGTTACGGTCAAACTGCCAGTAAACTGCGATCCATCCCTGAACCAGTCTATTCCAGAGGTTTTGCATGACACTCAGTCCTTTTGCGGGCAAACCGGCACCGGCACACCTGTTGATCGACATCCCGCGACTGGTCACGGCCTATTACACCGGCCAGCCTGACGCCGCCGTTGCTACCCAGCGCGTGGCGTTCGGCACGTCCGGGCACCGGGGCAGCTCGTTCGATCTGAGTTTCAACGAGTGGCACGTCCTGGCGATCAGTCAGGCCATCTGCCTGTACCGCGAATCCCAGGGCATCGACGGCCCGCTGTTCGTCGGCATCGACACCCATGCGCTGTCCACCCCGGCCGGCGCCAGTGCCCTTGAAGTGCTGGCCGCCAACGGCGTGACGGTCATGATTGCCGAGGGTGACGAATACACCCCGACACCCGCCGTTTCCCATGCGATTCTCTGCTACAACCGCGGGCGGACCTCCGGGCTGGCCGACGGCATTGTCATCACGCCGTCGCACAACCCGCCGCAAAGCGGTGGCTACAAATACAACCCGACCAACGGCGGCCCGGCCGACACCCACATCACCAAGTGGATCGAGGCCAAGGCCAATGAACTGCTGGGCAACAAACTTGCCGGGGTCAAGCGCATCAGTTACGAACAGGCGCTGAAGGCCAGCACCACCCACCGCCATGACTATCTGAATACCTACGTCGCCGACCTGATCAACGTGATCGACTTCGACGCGATTCGTGATGCGAAGCTGCGCCTGGGTGTCGATCCACTGGGTGGAGCAGGGGTGCGCTACTGGTCGGCGATTGCGGAGCATTACAAGCTGGACCTCGAAGTGGTGAACAAGGAAGTCGATTCGACCTTCCGGTTCATGACCGTGGATTGGGACGGCCAGATCCGTATGGACCCGTCGTCCAGCCACGCCATGCAGGGCCTGATCGGCTTGAAGGAGCGCTTCGACGTTGCGTTTGCCTGCGACCCCGACCACGACCGTCACGGCATCGTGACTCCGTCGGGCGGATTGCTCGCGCCGAACAATTACCTGGCTGTCTCGATCGACTACCTGTTCCAGAACCGCCCGCAATGGCGCGCCGACGCGGCGGTGGGCAAAACCGTGGTCAGCAGCGGTTTGATTGATCGCGTGGCCAAGCGCCTGGGTCGTCGCCTGTATGAAGTGCCGGTCGGCTTCAAATGGTTTGCCGATGGCCTGTTTGACGGCTCGCTGGGCTTTGGTGGCGAGGAGAGCGCCGGGGCTTCGTTCCTGCGCAAGGACGGCGGCGTCTGGAGCACCGACAAGGACGGCTTGATTCCAGCATTGCTGGCGGCGGAAATGACCGCGCGCACGGGGCGCGACCCGAGCCAGGCCTACCGTGCGCTGACCGACGAGCTCGGTGAGCCGTTCTCGGTGCGGGTCGATGCCAAGGCCAATCCGCAGCAGAAAGCGCTGCTGAGCAAGTTGTCGCCAGAGCAGGTCACCTCGACTGAGCTGGCGGGCGAACCGATCCAGAGCATCCTCAGCCATGCGCCGGGTAACGACCAGGCCATCGGTGGTCTGAAAGTCATGACCGAGAACGGTTGGTTCGCGGCGCGCCCGTCGGGTACCGAAGACATCTACAAGATCTATGCCGAGAGCTTCGTCAGTGACGACCACCTCAAGCAGTTGGTCGCCGAAGCGCAGACTTTGGTGGATGGGGCGATTTCCGCCACGTAATCTCCAACCCCTTCAGGAGCGCGCTTGCTCGCGATGGAGTGCCGGTCAACGCGGGGTGTCAGACAGCCCGCGTTACCGATGCAGACCCTCTCGAGCAAGCGCGCTCCTGCAGGTGGACACTGCATCAAGCCAGATCGACCAACACGATCTCGCTGTCCTCGATGGCCGTGACGCGCAGTACCTGCTCATCGGCCACCGCAACACCGTCTCGAGCTTGTGCGCGTAAGCCATTGACTTCAATGACGCCCGTGGCGGGAACCAGATAAGCACGACGACCATTGTCCAGCCGATACTCGGCAGACTCGCCGGCCTTCAGGTTCGCGGCGACCAGGCGCGCATCGGCACGAATCCGCAGGCTCTGGTCGTCACCTGACTTGCCACTGGCCAATGTCACAAAACCCTCACGATCGCCTTTGGGGAAGGGCTTGGCACCCCAGGACGGTGCCAGTCCGGTTTCATTGGGAATGATCCAGATCTGGAAGATCCTGGTGTCGGTGGCTTCCAGGTTGTACTCGCTGTGAGCGATTCCCGTGCCGGCACTCATGACCTGGACGTCGCCGGCTTCGGTACGACCCTTGTTGCCCAGGTTGTCCTGGTGGGTAATCGCGCCTTCGCGAACGTAGGTGATGATCTCCATATCCCGGTGCGGGTGGGTCGGGAAACCGGTACCCGCGGCAATCACGTCATCGTTCCAGACGCGCAGGTTGCCCCAGTTCATGCGTTTGGGGTCATAGTATTCGGCGAACGAAAAGTGGTGGTGAGCATCCAACCAGCCGTGATGGGCGCCGCCCAAGGATTTGAAAGGTCTGAGTTCAAGCATGATCGTCTCCTGATAAGGCTTTGATGGCGAGCATCATCCATCAGGAAACAATCGGTAAAAAGCGTAAAAACTGCTGCATTATCATCGAATAAGTTGATCAGAAATAACCTCGAAACATTCTCATCCAACCTTCACTTCATCGCATAAGCCAATGACCTGTAAGCATTTTGCTGGATCTGAATGGCAAATGCAGACACCATAGTCTCAACAGCCTCACACCCTGGAGTCAGCGCGTGCCGCAACACACCTCCGATCTTCCTCCTGAACTTCGTCCCCTGGCCGAGATGCCCTTGCTCAAGCGTCTGGCCGCCCGATTCTTTGGCCATGGCCTGACTCGGTTGCGGGCTCAGCACCGTGCCTCCTGGTTGCACGGCCAGGCCGATGGTTTTCGCAGCGGGCACAGCGCCGGTGTCGACTACGGCTATAAGGAAGGCAAGCTCGAAGGCCTGGAGGAAGGTCGGCAGGTGTTGCTGATCCGTGACTCGCGCTCGACCGAACACCGCCCGCCGAATGTCGACGACAAGCTGTTCGACGACTGGCGCCTGCCGCTGAGCGCCGACCTGAAGAAACGCATGAAGGCCGATGTGGCGCGCCTGTTGCCGGCCCATGCGCAGCCCAGCGCCGCGCAGTGGAAGATGATCTTCAGTGACACGCCGTCGACCTCGGTCATCGCCGGCGCCGGTGCGGGAAAGTCGACTACCCTGGCGCTGCGTATCGTGCTGCTGACCCAGTACCTGGGGTTTGAACTCGATTCGATGACCGTGGTGACCTTCACCCGCGAGTCGCGCAAGGACTTCATCAACAAGCTGATCGAGTTGTTGGCGCTTTGGGGGCGTACGTTGAGCTTGAAGGAGGCGCGGGACCTGGTGCGCACCTTCCACTCGCGAATTCTGCCGATGGTGCGCAGCCTGCCTGGCTTCGAGCGGCTGCAGGCGTTCGAAAACCTCAGCAATCGCCCGCAGGGCAGCGATGAGGATATCGACAGCAATCCTTTCGATCTGCGGATCAACGACGCCCAGCGGCAGTTGCTCAACGCTTGTTACCACCAGTTGCACAGCCGCGACGAACGCTTCCGTGAGCTGATCAAGCCATTGTCCCGCCATGCCTTGCAGCTCAAGGAGCTGGAGCGCGATCATCCGGATGTGCAGAAGCGTGTCGCCGTCACCGAGTTGGCGGCAAAGCGTGATGAGGAGTTGTGCGATTTCATCGAGGATCTGTGGTTCAGCGCTGATGCCTGGCCCATCAAGGGCATCGAGCCCAAGCGGCAGGCTTTCGAGATCAATGGCTCCACCTTTCACTGTCATGGCTACATTCCAGGCCTGGATGCATGGGTGGTGCTGGGTTTCGATCCCCGGGAAAACCCTCAGGTCAGTCGGCCGAACGCCAAGCTCAGCGTGCGCGCGGAGTGGGCTGTAAAGCGCACGCTGTTTCAAGCTTTCTGTCGTAAGCCATTGATATGGCTGGATAGCTACGAGTCATCTCGACGGGTTTTGGCATCGCTGGCCGGCGATGCCAGTGCCGGACCGGGGTTCGATTACAAAGTCAAGGGTGAGCTGAGTTCGGCACCCTTGCTGGACTGTTTCGTTGCAGCAGCCGGGTTCATCGAGAACCTGGGCCTGGACGTGCCGAACGCCGTCGGCCAGATGAGTTTCGCCAAGGATGATCCGGATCGGTTGTTCTTCGAGGCCCTGAGCCTGTTCTGGCGTGCCCTGGAGGATCATCTGCTGGATCAGAAGCCGCCGGTAATGACCTACAACCGCATGTTTGCCCTGTTCAGCGAGCACTCCCCGGAAAACCAGAAGCTGTTGAGCGATGAATTGCTGCGTCCGCTGTCGCACCTGATGATCGACGAATTTCAGGACGTGTCTCCGCAGATCGTGTCCTGGATTCGCGCCAGCCTCGCGGAAATCCGCAGTCGTGGACCGTCGATGCACGTAGGGCGCGGTGCTCAGCGTTCGTCGCTGCTCTGCGTAGGGGATGACTGGCAGTCGATTTACGGCTGGCGCGGCAGTTCGCCGAGCTATTTCATGGAGTTCAACAAGGAGTTTGCGTCGCCGAGCACCACCAAGGTGATGCTCAGCGACAACTATCGCAGTCACCAGTACATCATCGACGCGGCTGAGCATATCGTTCGCGCGGCACCGGCCATCGCCGGCAAAAAGGCCAAAGCGACCGGCGACGCCGGACCGCTGTGGCCGGTCAAGGTGCTGGATCGCGACGATCAGGCCATGGCCCAGCAACTGAAGATCCACTATGAAAAAGGCGATTCTATCTTGATGCTCTATCGAAAAAGTAGCGATAAGCTATTGATAGAGCATCCTATTCAGTCTGTAGTTAATGTGGATTCTAGCTTGCCCTACGCCTCGCGAAGGCTCAAGCAACTGACCTATCACAGCGCAAAGGGCCTGCAAGCCGATGCCGTGTTCCTGCTGGGCGATTGCCAGCACCTGACCAGTTCGCCTTACAAGAACCAGGTGTATCGCATGGCGGGCCTTGGCAAGTCGAACGACAGCGAAGCCTACGATAATGCCCAGAAGGACGAGATCCTGCGCCTGGCCTATGTCGGCATCACCCGGGCCGTGAGTCATTGCTACTGGTACGTCGACGGGCAAGACACCCAGGCAGCCAACATGCCCAAGGCGTCCGACCGCATTGGCAAGGGCAAACCGTTCTTTGTCGATCAGCGGGCAGGAAAAGTGCTCTAGCCGCAGACGGCAAAAAGCCCGCATGACGCGGGCTTTTGCTCTGGAATCACTTCACCTTCAGGCATAACTCCTGAGAGCGACCGGTGGAATGAATGATTCAAGCTCATCCTCCACCGCTTCGATTATTCGTTCGACATCCGCCGCATTCATGACCGTTGCGCACGGAATACCGGCAATGGCGATCATGGTTTCGCCACTGGCACGGTCAAACAGACGGGCGATCATGCTGCCCGGGGCGTCCATGCTCGCCTCGAATCCCATGGGATGAAAATGCCAGCGCATCAACTGGCAGGCGTTTGGAAAGGTGACCTTGCTGAAGCCTTTATTCATAGATAGCCCGCCTTCATTCCGAGCGCTTCCTTTAGCTCATGTTAGGAGGGAAGAGCCTTCATTGGCTCAACCGGTGACCTGGTTAAAAGTAGCACCTGGATGTGAAAAGAATGTGGTTTTTTCCGGCCGATTGGCGATTGGTTCAATTTTTTTTGATTCAGGTCACAGCGGGCCGGCGGAGTAGGCCAAGTGCTACTACTCAACCAACGTTGATGCGTTCAGATAATTTCGGCAAGCTCCGGTTTTTTGCCGTCGAGATTCCAATGTCCGCCGACGAACAGGACGCACAGCAGACCCAGGTGACCCGAGAGACGGTCCTGCGCTATCACCTGCGCTGGAAGCACCGCGATCTGGACGGCGTCATGGCGCTTTATCACCCCGACGTCCAGTACAACGACTTTTTCCAGAACCGTGTGTTGGGCCTGGACGAGTTGCGCGAATACGTGCGCAGCAGCATGCCGCGTGATCCGGACGAGGCGCTGGAGCACTCGGACCGCATCCGCCTGGATGGCGACACGGCGTTCATTCAGTACCGGATTACCTTGCGCGGCGGCGAAGGCCTGGTGTCATTTCGTGCCAGTGAAGCGATCACCGTGCGTGACGGGCTGATCTGGCGGGTCAACGAATATGCTTCGCTGGTGCGTGAACAAACGCTCGGCACAGCGGGCGGTGCGCCGCGACCGGCCGCCAGCCGGCTTGGTCTGTCGCCTCGTCAGTTGAGCTTCATGGCGCAGGACCTGCAGCATTATTTCGAGCGCCAGCAACCCTATCTGGATCCCGAACTCGACCTGCAGCGGGTGGCAAAAGCGTGCGGTTACAGCCGCAACCAGATGTCCTATCTGCTGAATCAGGTGCTGGGCCAGAGCTTCTATCGTTACGTCAACCAGGCACGCTTGCAGCATCTGCTGGCCGCGCTGGACGTCGCCACGCCAGCGCTGCGCATCGACGACCTGGCATTCGCCGCCGGTTTCAATTCGCTGTCGGCGTTCTACAGCTGTTTTCGCCAGCACACCGGCCTGTCGCCCAAGGCCTACGTCAAACAGATTTCTTTGCGTGCACGCGCGCAAGACAGTCCCTGAGCCCACGCACTAGGATCAACGCCATCGAAGTTTGAGTGGCGGAGTCCTGGATGACAGCGTGGCGCGGTATCAGTTTGTGGATGGATCAGCTCGACGAGCCGCTGGAGGCGCGCCCGGCGCTGGAGCAGGACCTGGACGTCGACGTCGCGATTATCGGCGCCGGTTACACCGGCCTCTGGACCGCGTATTACCTCAAGCGCCAGGCGCCAACGTTGAACATTGCCATTGTCGAGGCGCAAACCGCCGGTTTTGGCGCCTCGGGGCGCAACGGTGGCTGGCTGATGGGCAATATTCTTGGTGAAGACCGTTTGCTGGCGTCTCTGTCGGTCGAACAGCGTCGCGCGTCCTACGACCTGCTGCACGGCATTGCCGATGAGGTGGAGATTGTCCTCGAACGTGAAGGCATCGACTGCGATTATCGCAAGGGTGGAGCGCTGTATTGCGCGGCGCGCTATCCGGAACAGCAAGCCAGCCTGCATCAGTACCTCGACAGCCTCTACCAGCAAGGCCTGACCGAGCGCGACTACCGCTGGCTCAGCCCTGAGCAACTGGCGCAACAGATCAGAATCGCCAAGCCCTATGGTGGCATCTACGCACCGCACGTCGCCACCCTTCACCCGGCCAAACTGGTGCGCGGCCTGGCCAGGACCGTGGAGCGTCTGGGCGTGCGGATTTACGAGAACAGCCCGGTCAGCCACTGGCAGCCCGGCAGCCTGCGTACTGCAAAAGCCTCGGTGCGCAGCCGCTGGGTGGTGCCGGCGGTGGAGGGGTACGCCGCGACCTTGCCAGGGCTGGGCCGTTATCAGCTGCCGGTGCAAAGCCTGATTGTGGCGACCGAACCACTGTCCGCCGCGACCTGGGATGAAATTGGCCTGAGCGGCGGACAGGCTTTCGGCGAAAGCAGCCGTCAGGTCACTTACGGCCAGCGCACAAAGGACAACCGCCTGGTGTTCGGCGCGCGGGGCGGTTACCAGTTCGCCGGCAAGCTGCGCAATGACTTTGACCTGACCCGCGATGAAGTGGAGCTGCGCCGTTATCTGTTCGGCGAGCTGTTCCCGCAGTTGAAACAGGTGCGCATTACCCACGGCTGGGGCGGCAACCTGGGGATGTCGCGCCGTTTCCAGCCGCACATGCTGTGCGATCAGGCCAGCGGCATCGCCTTGTCCGGCGGTTATGGCGGGGAGGGCGTGGGCGCCAGCAACCTGGGCGGTCGAACCCTGGCCGATCTGATCCTGCAACGCGATACCGAATTGACTCGTCAGCCCTGGGTGATTCCCCAGGGCGGCCTCGCCGCGCTCAAGGCCTGGGAGCCGGAACCCTGCCGCTGGCTCGGTTACAACGCCATCATCCGCAGCTTCGTCCACGAAGACCAGGTGCTCGCCAACCCGGCGACCGCGCCCTGGCGGCGCAAGCTGGCCAGCGCTATCGCCGGCTTCATGGAAGGCTTCATGCACTGACTTTTACATCGACAGGTATTCCCATGAGCATCACGCAGTTCAAGAACACCGCCACCCTGCAACTGGACGAATCGAACCCGGTGGCCGTGCCGCTGGGCACACCCGTCGCGGTGGCCTCCACCACCAGTGTGGAGCGCGACGACGGCGTCGAAACCGGCGTCTGGGAGTGTACGCCCGGCCGTTGGCGTCGGCAGATCGTCGCCCAGGAATTCTGTCATTTCATCCAGGGTCGCTGCACCTTCACCCCGGATGAGGGTGAAACCCTTCACATAGAAGCCGGCGATGCACTGATGTTGCCAGCCAACACGCTCGGTATCTGGGACATCCAGGAAACCGTGCGCAAGAGCTACGTCCTGATTTTTTGAACGTCGTTTTTTTGATTGCCTGCCAATAACAAAAGCCCATACACAGGAATCGACCCATGCTGCGAACAACATTGACCCTGGCGCCTCTGGCACTCGTTGCGACGCTCAGCCAGGCGGCTGAAACGGTGAAGATCTACAACTGGTCGGATTACATCGCGCCGGACACCACGAAAAACTTCCAGGCTGAAACCGGCATCGGCTTCACCTACGACGTCTACGACAGCAACGAAACCCTGGACGGCAAGCTGATGACCGGCCAATCCGGTTACGACGTGGTGTTCCCGTCCAACCACTTCATGGCCCGGCAGATTCAGGGCGGTGCCCTGAAAAAGCTCGACAAGCGCCAGTTGCCGAACTGGAAGAACCTCAACCCGGTGCTGCTCAAGGCACTGCAAACCAATGATCCGGGCAACGAGCACGGTTTCCCGTACCTGTGGGGCAGCACCGGCATTGGTTACAACATTGCCAAGGTCAAGGCAGTGCTGGGCGACAACGCGCCCGTGGATTCCTGGGACCTGATCTTCAAGCCGGAAAACATGGCCAAGTTGCAGAAGTGCGGCGTGGCAATCCTCGACAACGGGCCGGAGCTGCTCCCCGCCGCCTTGAACTACCTGGGCTTGCCGCACCACAGCAAGAATCCGGAAGACTACAAAAAGGCCGAGGCGCTGCTGATGAAAGTGCGCCCTTATGTCAGCTATTTCCACTCGTCCAAGTACACCAGCGACCTCGCCAATGGCGATATCTGCGTCGCGGTGGGGTTCTCCGGCGACATCCTGCAGGCGGAAAACCGCGCCAGAGAGGCGAAAAACGGCGTTGAGATTGGCTACGCGATTCCCAGGGAAGGCGCGGCGATCTGGTTCGACATGGTGGCGATGCCCGCCGACGCCCCGGATGAGAAGGCCGGTTACGCGTTCATGGACTACCTGTTGCGCCCGGATGTCATGGCCAGCATCAGCAACTACGTGCACTACGCCAACGGCAACGAACAGGCCGACAGCCTGATCGACCCGGCGATCAGGAACGACACCAAGGTGTACCCGAGCCCGGAAATGATGGGGAAACTGTTTGCGCTCGAAGCGATGCCGCTGAACATCGATCGCATTCGCACGCGGGTATGGAACAAGATCCGCACAGGCAGTTGAAGGTTTGGGATCAGGTCATTCTGTGGGCTCTGTGCGGTAAGATGCGCGCATTGAAAAAAACAACAGGGCCCACCTCACTCAATGTCGGAAAAAGACACCATTTCCATGCAACTGGTGCGCGAAGCACTGCTGCAAAGTTGCGCGCCGGGGGCGGCCACCCATGAGGTGTTGACCAAGGTCGGCATCGATCCCGCACAGTTGGAGTCCCCCGACGCCCGTGTACCGGCCACGGCCTATGCACGGCTGTGGCGTTTGTTGGCTCGCAGGCGCGACGATGAGTTTTTTGGCATGGACCCGCGCAAGCTCAAATCCGGGAGCCTGGCGTTCCTCTGTCGCTGCTCGATGGTCCAGCCCAGCCTTGCGGCCGGCCTGACGTCAGGGTTGGCCTTCCTGTCGCTGATGCTCGAACACCTGCCGGCGCAACTGGTTCGTCAGCAAAGCCTGGCGGAGATCGTGCTGTTGGAGGACGAACAGGACCCACGACGCGCCTTTACCTATTTCACCTACTGGATGATCGTGCACGGCGTCGCGTGCTGGCTGGCGGGTCGGCGGATTCCCATCCTGGCCATCGAGCTGCGTTGCGCCGAGCCGGACTTTTGCGATGATTACCGGGTTATGTTCTCGGAAAACCTTCGGTTTGACCGGCCACGGACGCGGATGATTTTTTCCGCCGATTGCCTGGACCTGCCGATCAAGCGCAGCGCCGAAGAACTCAAACGCTTCCTGGCCCAGGCGCCGGCCAATATCCTGGTCAAGTACCGCGACCCGCAGAGCCTGGCCAGCCGCATCAAGCAGGACCTGCGGCAGTTGCCGGCCGAACGATGGCCGGAGACCGAAGCGCTGGCCCAGCAGTTGTGCATGTCGGCCTCGACCCTGCGCCGGCGTCTGTCCGAGGAAGGCCAGACCTACCAGGGACTCAAGGACAGTGTGCGCAAGGAACTGGCCATCGTCTGGCTGGCCGAGCCGAGCATCAGTTTCGCCGACATCGCC
Source organism: Pseudomonas fluorescens (assembly GCF_041354075.1). Lineage (GTDB taxonomy): Bacteria > Pseudomonadota > Gammaproteobacteria > Pseudomonadales > Pseudomonadaceae > Aquipseudomonas > Aquipseudomonas fluorescens_CE. Next base: position 130,835 of record NZ_JARZGC010000014.1, read on the forward strand.
ACCCGGCTGGGATTTGCCGATGCCAGTTCGTTCTACAAGGCCTTTCGCAAGTGGTCGGGGTCCAATCCGGGGCATTACCGGAGTTTGATTCTGAACGAGGCGCACTGAGGCGGGTATTGTGTTGGGGCTGCCGGCCTCTTCGCTGGCAAGCCAGCTCCCACAGTCGACCGATATCCCTGTGGGAGCTGGCTTGCCAGCGAAGAGGCCCTTGCAGCCGCCGCAGCCATTGAACCTTGGTCAAACCAGTCAAGCAACTTGATGGCTTTGACCATTGCCCGCGCCCCCGGGTGGAGCGAGTATTTCCCTGCTTTTTACGGTTCCCCAACCTAATAAAAATACAGAGGGATTCTGGCAATGCGCGATTACTTGTCTGCCACGTCACAGTTCAATTATCAGCACACCGTCAACGCCGCACTCGCGGGCGACCTGACGGCGCTCAATGCCTGTGTCGAGTGTTGCGACCGGCATGCATTGCCGGGGCGCATCGCCTTGTTCTGGGAAGGCCGTGACGGCGCGAGTGCGACCTATGGTTTCCGCGAGCTGCAGGACCAGGCCGCGCGCTTTGCCAATTTCCTCCGGGCCCAGGGCGTGGGCAAGGGCGACAGGGTCGCCGGTCTGCTGCCACGCAACATCGAGCTGTTGATCACCGTGTTCGCCACCTGGCGCATCGGTGCGGTGTATCAGCCGCTGTTTACCGCGTTCGGGCCTAAAGCCATCGAGCACCGTCTGGGCAGTTCGGGCGCCAAGGTGGTGGTCACCGATGCGGTCAACCGGCCAAAACTGGCGGAAGTCGCCAATTGCCCGACCATCGTCAGCGTCGGCGGCCCGAAAGGCCAGGGCATTGTCCGTGGCGATTTCAGCTTCTGGGCCGAACTGGCCAATCATTCCCCCGAGTGCGAGCCGGTGCTGCTGACGGGCGAAGACCCCTTCCTGCTGATGTTCACCTCGGGCACCACCGGGCCGTCGAAGGCGCTGTCGGTGCCGCTCAAGGCCATCGTCGCGTTCCAGAGCTACACCCGCGACGCCGTGGACCTGCGCCCGGAAGACGCGTTCTGGAACGTCGCCGATCCGGGATGGGCCTACGGCATCTATTTCGGCGTCACCGGACCGCTGGCGATGGGGCACCCGATCACCTTCTACGATGGTCCGTTCACCCTGGAAAGTACCTGTCGGGTGATCAACAAATACGGCATCACCAACCTTACCGGTTCACCCACCGCCTACCGCCTGTTGATTGCCGGCGGCAACGCGTTCGCCCAATCGATCAAGGGCAAGCTGCGCATCGTCAGCAGCGCCGGCGAGCCATTGAACCCTGAGGTGATCCGCTGGTTCGCCGATAACCTCGGCGTGGCGATCCACGACCACTACGGCCAGACCGAACTGGGCATGGTCCTGTGCAACCACCACGGCCTCGATCATCCGATCCACCTCGGCGCCGCCGGATTTGCCTCGCCCGGACACCGCATCGTGGTGCTGGACGAGGCACACCGGGAACTGGGTGTCGGTCAGCCCGGGATCCTGGCCATCGACCGTACCCAGTCGCCCATGTGCTGGTTCGCCGGCTACGAGGGCGCACCGACCAAGGCCTTCGTCGGCAATTACTACCTGAGCGGCGACACCGTGGAGTGGAACCCGGACGGCAGCATCAGCTTCGTCGGGCGCAGCGACGACGTGATCACCACCTCGGGTTACCGCGTCGGACCGTTCGACGTTGAAAGCGCGTTGATCGAACACCCGGCGGTGGTGGAAGCGGCAGTGGTCGGCAAACCCGACCCGGAGCGCACCGAACTGGTCAAGGCCTTCGTGGTGCTCGGCGCCCAGTACCGCGCCGCGCCGGAGCTGGCCGAGGAACTGCGCCAGCATGTGCGCAAGCGCCTGGCTGCGCACGCTTACCCCCGTGAAATCGAATTTGTCAGCGAGTTGCCGAAAACCCCAAGCGGCAAATTGCAGCGCTTTATCTTGCGCAACCAGGAAATCGCCAAGGCTCAAGAGGCCGCGGCGAAGAACGTTTCAGATTGAACCCAAGGAAACAATGATGCGGATCGAAAACAAGGTTTTTCTCGTCACTGGCGGCGCTTCCGGTCTCGGTGCGGCCACGGCGCAGATGCTGGTGGCCGCCGGCGCCAAGGTGATGCTGGTGGACATGAACGCGGAGGCTGTCGCGGCCCAGGCCGAACGGCTCGGTGCGCAGAGCGTGGTGGCCGATATCAGCAACGAAGCGGCGGCCGAAGCGGCGGTGCAGGCCACGGTCAAAGCCTTTGGCGGCCTGAACGGCCTGGTCAACTGCGCTGGCATCGTGCGTGGCGAGAAGATCCTCGGCAAGAACGGCCCGCACGCGCTGGGCAGTTTCAGCCAGGTGATCAACGTCAACCTGATCGGCAGCTTCAACATGCTGCGCCTGGCCTCGGCGGCGATTGCCGAAACCACACCGGATGCCGATGGCGAGCGCGGGGTGATCATCAACACCGCCTCGGCGGCGGCCTACGACGGCCAGATCGGCCAGGCGGCGTACGCCGCCTCCAAGGGCGCGATTGTCAGCCTGACCTTGCCCGCCGCCCGTGAACTGGCGCGTTTCGGCATCCGCGTGATGACCATCGCCCCGGGCATTTTCGAAACGCCGATGATGGCCGGCATGACCCCTGAGGTCCGCGAATCGCTGGCCGCTGGCGTGCCGTTCCCGCCACGGCTGGGCAAACCGGACGAGTACGCCGCGCTGGTCCGGCATATCATTGAAAACAGCATGCTCAATGGCGAGGTGATCCGTCTCGACGGCGCCTTGCGCATGGCCGCCAAGTAAGAGGATTTGTCATGACTACTGCCAATGACCCGATTGTGATCGTCAGCGCCGTGCGCACCCCCATGGGCGGGTTCCAGGGTGAACTCAAGAGCCTGACGGCCCCGCAACTGGGCGCCGAAGCGATTCGCGCCGCCGTTGAGCGCGCCGGTCTCGCGTCCGGCGCCGTGGATGAAGTGCTTATGGGCTGCGTACTGCCGGCCGGACTCGGCCAGGCCCCGGCTCGTCAGGCGGCACTGGGCGCCGGGCTGGATAAATCGACCCGCTGCACCACCTTGAACAAAATGTGCGGCTCCGGCATGGAGGCCGCTATCCTGGCCCACGACATGCTGGTCGCCGGCAGCGCCGAGGTGGTGATCGCCGGGGGCATGGAGAGCATGTCCAACGCGCCGTACCTGCTCGACCGCGCCCGCAGCGGTTACCGCATGGGCCACGGCCGGGTACTGGATTCGATGTTCCTCGACGGCCTCGAAGATGCCTACGACAAGGGCCGCCTGATGGGCACCTTTGCCGAGGACTGCGCCGAGACCCACGGCTTCAGCCGCCAGGCCCAGGACGAGTTCGCCATCGCCTCGACCACCCGCGCCCAGCAGGCGATCAAGGACGGCCGCTTCAAGGATGAAATCGTCCCACTGACCGTGACGGTCGGCAAGGAGCAGGTGCTGATCAGCCACGACGAACAGCCACCCAAGGCCCGGCTGGACAAGATCACTGCGCTGAAACCGGCGTTCCGCGAGGGTGGCACGGTGACGGCTGCCAACTCCAGTTCGATTTCCGATGGCGCGGCGGCGCTGGTGCTGATGCGTCGATCCGAGGCGGACAAGCGTGGCCTCAAGCCTTTGGCGGTGATCCATGGTCATTCGGCTTTCGCCGACACGCCTGGCCTGTTCCCGACGGCGCCGATCGGTGCCATCAAGAAGCTGATGAAGAAAACCGGCTGGTCGCTCACTGACGTGGACCTGGTGGAAGTCAACGAAGCCTTCGCCGTGGTCGGCATGGCAGCGATGACCCAACTGGAGATCCCCCACGACAAACTCAACGTACACGGCGGCGCCTGCGCCCTTGGCCACCCGATCGGCGCGTCCGGCGCGCGCATTCTCGTGACCCTGCTCTCGGCCCTGCGCCAGAAAGGCCTGAAGCGCGGCGTCGCGGCGATCTGCATCGGCGGCGGTGAAGCCACGGCGATGGCCGTGGAATGCCTATCCTGAGGCACTCCCTTTTTCCCCTGTGGGAGCGGGCTTGCTCGCGAATGCGGTGTGTCATTCAACATTAATATCGCCTGACACGGCCCCTTCGCGAGCAAGCCCGCTCCCACAGTTTCGACTGTATAAAGGCTCAATTTTATGATCCCCAACGACGAACAACAACAGATCAGCGAAGCCGCCCGGCAATTCGCCCAGGAGCGGCTCAAACCCTTCGCCGCCGAATGGGACCGCGAGCACCGCTTTCCGAAAGAAGCCATTGGCGAGATGGCCGAGCTGGGATTTTTCGGCATGCTGGTGCCGGAACAATGGGGCGGTTGCGACACCGGTTACCTGGCCTACGCCATGGCGCTGGAAGAAATCGCCGCCGGCGACGGTGCCTGCTCGACCATCATGAGCGTGCACAACTCGGTGGGTTGCGTGCCGATCCTGCATTACGGCAACGATGAACAGAAGGAGCGCTTCCTCAAGCCCCTGGCCAGCGGCGCGATGCTCGGGGCCTTCGCGCTGACCGAACCCCAGGCCGGCTCCGACGCCAGTGGCCTGAAAACCCGCGCGAGGCTGGAAGGCGATCATTACGTGCTCAACGGCAGCAAGCAATTCATCACCTCGGGGCAGAACGCCGGGGTGGTGATCGTGTTTGCCGTGACCGACCCGAGTGCCGGCAAGCGCGGAATCACCGCGTTGATCGTGCCTACCGATTCACCGGGCTACAGCGTGGCCCGGGTCGAGGACAAACTCGGCCAACACGCCTCGGACACCTGTCAGATCCTCTTCGAAAACGTCAAGGTGCCGGTGGCCAACCGCCTGGGCGAGGAGGGTGAGGGCTACAGGATCGCCCTGGCCAACCTCGAGGGTGGCCGTGTCGGCATCGCTGCGCAATCGGTGGGCATGGCCCGCGCCGCGTTCGAAGCGGCCCGCGACTACGCCCGCGAGCGCGAGAGCTTCGGCAAGCCGATCATCGAGCACCAGGCCGTTGCCTTCCGCCTGGCCGACATGGCGACTCAGATCGCCGTCGCCCGGCAGATGGTGCACTATGCGGCGGCGCTGCGTGACAGCGGCAAGCCGGCGCTGGTCGAGGCCTCGATGGCCAAGCTGTTCGCCTCGGAAATGGCCGAGAAGGTCTGCTCGGCGGCGTTGCAGACCCTTGGTGGATACGGTTACCTGAACGACTTCCCGCTGGAGCGCATCTACCGCGATGTGCGGGTGTGTCAGATCTACGAAGGCACCAGTGACATTCAGCGCATGGTCATTTCGCGCAATCTTTAAGAAGGAGTCCATTGTGAGCTACGAAACGATTTTGCTGGAAACCCACGGCCGTGTCGGCCTGATCACCCTCAACCGTCCGCAGGCGCTCAACGCGTTGAACGCGCAGATCGTCAGCGAGCTGAACCATGCCCTCGACGGCCTGGAACAGGACGCGAACATCGGCTGCATCGTGCTGACCGGCTCGAAAAAAGCCTTCGCCGCCGGCGCCGACATCAAGGAGATGGCCGAGCTGACCTACCCGCAGATTTACCTCGACGACCTGTTCAGCGACAGCGACCGGGTGGCCAACCGGCGCAAGCCGATCATCGCGGCGGTCAACGGTTTTGCCCTGGGCGGCGGTTGCGAACTGGCGCTGATGTGCGACTTCATCCTGGCCGGCGACAACGCGAAGTTCGGTCAACCGGAAATCAACCTCGGCGTTTTGCCGGGCATGGGCGGCACCCAGCGCCTGACCCGCGCCGTGGGCAAGGCCAAGGCGATGGAAATGTGCCTGAGCGGGCGTCTGATCGACGCGGTGGAAGCGGAGCGCTGCGGTATCGTCGCGCGCATCGTGCCCAGCGATGAATTGCTGGAGGAAACCCTGAAGGTTGCAGCGCTGATCGCCAAAAAATCCTTGCCGATTGCGATGATGGTCAAGGAAAGCGTCAACCGTGCGTTTGAAGTGAGCCTGTCGGAAGGCGTGCGCTTTGAACGTCGGGTGTTCCATGCCGCGTTTGCGACGCAGGATCAGAAGGAGGGGATGGCGGCGTTCATTGGGAAACGGGAGGCGGAGTTCGTCGGGAAGTAGGTAGCGCTTTCAGGCTCGCTCACACAAGTGTCCGCTTTACATCCAGACATCCCGCGTCATCGTTGACGACCATCGCGAGCCGGCTCGCTCCCACAGTAGATCTCCAGTGTTGAGAGATCCAGTGTGGGAGCGAGCCGGCTCCGGGCGGCGTTCCGACGATGCTTTTGGTCGCTCCCACGCAGAGAATGGTGCAGACCAAAGGCTTAGATCAGGTAGTTTTTCAGCTCCCGGGCAATCACCATCCGCTGAATCTCGCTCGACCCCTCATAAATCTGCGTGATCCGCGCATCCCGATAGTATTTCTCCACCGGGTAATCCTCCAGATACCCGTACCCACCGTGAATCTGTATCGCCGACGAGCAGACCTTCTCGGCCATTTCCGAGGCAAACAGCTTGGCCTGTGACGCTTCCGACAGGCACGGCTTCCCGGCGCTGCGCAGGCGGGCGGCGTGCAGAATCAGCAGCCTGGCGGCGTTCAACTGCACCTGCATGTCGGCCAGCAGATTGGCAACGCTCTGGTGCTCGATGATCGGTTTGGCAAATTGCACGCGGTCCCGGGCATAGGCCAGGGCCGCTTCGAATGCCGCCCGGGCGATGCCCAGCGCCTGGGCCGCGATGCCGATCCGGCCGCCTTCGAGATTGGACAGGGCAATCGCCAGGCCTTTGCCGCGCTCGCCCAGCAGGTTGGCTTCGGGAATCGTGCAGTTGCTCAGGGTCACGGCACAGGTGTCGGACGCCCGGATGCCCATCTTGTGTTCGGTGCGGTCAACGATGAAGCCCGGGGTATCGGTGGGCACCAGGAACGCCGAGATGCCGCGCTTGCCCAGGTCCGGGTCGGTCACGGCAAATACGATGGCCAGCTTGGCGCGCTTGCCGTTGCTGACAAATTGCTTCGCACCGTTGAGCACCCACTGACCATCACGCAATTCGGCGCGGGTGCGCAGGTTGTGTGCTTCGGAACCGGCCTGGGGTTCGGTCAGGCAGAAACAGCCAATGGCCTGGCCGCTGGCAAGGTCCGCCAGCCAGGTCTGTTTCTGTTCCTCGGTGCCGTAGTTGAGGACCGGGCCGCAGCCCACGGAATTGTGGATGCTCATGAACGCGCCGGTCGCGCCGTCGCCGGCGGAAATTTCTTCCACCGCCAGGGCGTAGGCGACGTAGTCAACGTAGGTGCCGCCCCATTCCTCGGGCACTACCATGCCCAGCAGGCCCAGCTCACCCATCTTCGCCACCAGGGCGTCGTCGATCCAGCCGGCCTTTTCCCAGGCCTGGGCGTGGGGCGCGATCTCGCAACGGGCAAAATCCCGGGCCATGTCGCGGATCATGACTTGTTCTTCACTCAATTCGATATCGTGCATGGCTCAGTTCCCGCTCCGGTCAAACCCCGTGAAGAAACTCGCGACATGCTCGGCGTCCAGCGCCTGCAGGGTCGGCGGGTTCCAGCGCGGATTCTTGTCTTTGTCGATCAGCAAGGCGCGTACGCCTTCGATCAGGTCGCCCCGTTCGAACCACTGGCGATCCAGGTGCAGTTCGAGGGCGAAGCAGTCTTCCAGGCTCAACTGCCGGCCCCTGCGCAACATCTCCAGGGTCACGCCCATGGCGAGCGGTGAACGGCTGCCGAGCAGGTCTGCCGTGGTCAATGCCCATTCATGGCTGTCGGCGACCGTCACTTGCCGCATTTGCTCAACGATACTCGGCACGTCGGGCAGGGCGAAGAAGTGATCGATGGCCGGGCGCAGCCGGCTCAGCGGGGCGTCGGGCAATTGCTGCACCGCCAGTGTCGCCAGCAGGCCTTGCAGATCCTTGAGCGGCGTATCGCGCCATCGCAACTGGTCGAGGTGTTCGTCCAGGGTTCCGAGCTTGTCGCTCTCCAGGTACCAGTCGGCCAGCCCGCAATACAGGGCATCGGCGGCCCGCACTTGTACGCCGCTGACGCCCAGGTAGGTGCCCAGCTCGCCGGGAATGCGTGACAGGAAGTAGCTGCCGCCGACGTCAGGGAAGTAGCCGATGCCGACTTCCGGCATCGCCAGGCGGCTTTTTTCGGTGACCACACGCAGGTCGGCGCCTTGCACCAGGCCCATGCCGCCGCCCAGAACGAACCCGTCCATCAAGGCCAGGACCGGCTTGCGGTAATGGTGGATCGTCAGGTCGAGGGCGTATTCCTCGACGAAAAAGTCCTGATGCAGGGTGTCACCGTTTTTGAAACTGTCGTAGAGCGAGCGAATGTCGCCGCCGGCGCAGAAGGCCTTTTCACCTGCTCCGCGCAGGACCACGGCGTGAATGTGCGGGTCTTTCGCCCAGGCATCGAGCTGGCGCTGCAGCAGGCGAACCATGTTCAGGGTGATGGCATTGAGACCGGCGGGGCGGTTGAGGGTCAGGTGACCGATATGGTTGCGAACTTCGGCCAGCACTTCATTGGGTGCGGCGTCCCTGGACTGAGTCCCCGGAGAAGAAACCTGAGCAGTCATCGATAACTCCCTGCTTTTATTGTTTTTTATTCACATGCCCGCGTGCGAGCCATCAGGGATCGTAACAGTGCAATTTTGTGATGTACAACGGGGATATCTGCAGGTGGTTTTTGCGTTTTTGCATGGTGATGGGCAGATGAAAAATCTGTGGAGCGCCGTACGCATGGACGGGGTTCACGTCAATACCTGTGGGAGCGGCGGTGCGACGATTCGACTTGACCGCGATAGCGGTAGACCTGTCGACATCACCATCGACTGTGCCGCCGCCATCGCGAGCATGCTCGCTCCTACAGGAACACCATCAGGCGCTACGGCTCAACACCTCACCAATACTGCGACGTTTGGCGTGCAGCTCACTGGTGTGTATCAACTTTTCCAGATCCTGCGGCGTGACGTCGATGAACGCTTCCATCTCGGCCAGTGCGAGCTTCAAGTCCTGGGCGGTGATGGCCTGGCTGTCCACGGGCATGTCCGCCGGCACCCTGGCCGCCGGCTCGCTGGCGTTTTTCGGGTAACGGATGCGCGTCAGGTTGTTGTATGCAATGGCGCTGAGCAGCATTGTCGCGGCGCAGAGCATCAGCGGCGCCAGGGCCTGCCAGTCCAGGGCGATGGTTGCCGGATCGGCCAGGACCATCAACAGCGCCACGGCGCCAGCCGGTGGATGCAGGCAACGCAGCCAGCACATCAGGATCAGCGCCATTCCAGCGGCAAGGCACGCGCTGCTCAAGGTCCGCCCGAGCACGTGCGCCGCCAGCAGCGCGACCACGCCGGCGGTGAGGTAGCCGCCGATGATCGACCAGGGTTGCGCCAGTGCGCCGGAAGACACCGCGAACAGCAGGACTGCCGAGGCGCCCAGAGGTCCGATCAGGTGTTGCGCGACTTCGATGCCGAAGAACTGCGAGCACAGCCACACGCTGAACAGGGTGCCAAGCGCCATGCCGATGGCAGCGCGGCTCCATTCCGAGGGACGGGTATTGATGGCAGCGGGTATCCAGCGAGCGAGCATGGGGCGAACGATCCGTAGCAAAAATCGAGGAAAAAAAAAGGCTTAGCTGGGATATCCAGAAAGCCCTTGAGAAAGTTCCAACTATTGGGGGAGGAACGAGGCACAGTGTGCCGTTCATTACGGATGCTGACTAATTCATATTAATGCTGCTTGAGTGCACTATTTTTGCTGTAACGCCACGCGCCGGCCACTGAGGAAGCACAGGGTGCCACCCAGCGCGGTGAGCAGGCTCAAGGCATAGAACATGGTCGGCGCCGGGGTGTGCATCAACAGGTAGCCGCAGATCACCGGGCTCAAGGCGCCGCCCAGGGCCGCGAGGTTCTGCGCGCCGTAGTAGCTGCCACGCAGCTCTTCCGGGGCCAAGGTGTCGACGAAGAGAAATTCGGCGGGGTAAATGATCATTTCACCCAGGGTGAAAATGAACATCGCCACGCACCATGACACCAGACTGTCGGCCAGGCTGAAGCCGATCAGCCCGACGATGAACAGGCTGGTGCCGCCGGCAATCCAGTACCGCAGCTGTTCGCGCTTGAGGAACCGACCGATCTGGTATTGCAGCAGGATCACCGCAATCGCGTTGCAGGCGAGCAGGGCGGCCATGGTTTGCAGGGCGCGCTGGGAGTCTTCGATCACCAGCAGGTATTGCGACAGGTACAGGGTAAAACGCCCGTGGACCACGGTACTGAGCAGGCAACCGCAGGTGAACATGATCAGCGTGCGGTCGTTCTTCAGGGTGATCAGGGTCTTCAGAAAGCTTTGTGGCTGACCTGTGGCAGGGGGCCGGGTCGGATCGCCGGGAATGCCGCGCATGAAAAAGATGCTGCCAAAGGCGATGGCACTGGCAATCAGGAACGGCGCGATCGGGTACACCCCGGCGATCACCACGCCCAGCATCGGGCCGGTGGCGTAGCCGATGTTGGTCAAGGTGTAGCGCAGGGAAAACGCCTTGGCCCGCTGGCCCACGGGCAGGTTCTCGCTGAGGATCGCCTTGGAGCCGATCAGGAACAGCGCTGACGCGGTTTCGGTGATCACCAGGGTCAGGGTGGTCAGGTAGAGGTTCTCGGCAAAGGTCAGCAGCACGAAACCGATGGCGCTGGAGAGCATGGCCAGGATCAGCAACCGGCGTTTTTCCAGGCGATCGATGATGTAGCCGCCGTAAAGGGCGAGCAGGGTGGCGATGAACACCGCGATGCCCAGCAGCAAACCAACGTCCTGCTGGTTCAGGCCGAGTTTGTTGCTCAGGAACAGGGTGAGCAGCGGGCTGGTGATGGCGCGGCTGACGACGATGGTCAGCGAGACGATCATCAACCGGCGAATGACAAGCGAGTAAGTGGCCACGGCGGGGCGGATGTCCTTATTCAGTTTTCAGTGTTATCCATGGGCCTCTTCGCGGGCTTGCCCGAGAAGAGGCCGGAACCGACCACATCACATTCAATGCAGCCACCGTTCGAGCAACCCAACCGACTCCAGCGTTTCGAGTCGTGCCACTTGCCCCAGCAACGCCTCGGCCTGCCCCTGCGGCATCACTCTCGTCGCCAGGCTGAAGAACTTCTGCTCCAGCGCCGCATCGCTCAAGGGATTGGCTGGCGCGCCCAGGGGAGGATCGACGCACAACTGCGCCTGCCGACCGTCCACCGTCCGCACGCGAACCACGGGCTCGCCATCCTCCGACAGTCGCGGGTCCACTTCAAGGCGAATGCGCGACAGCCAGCGTTCGATCCGCGGGTCACGGCGTGCGGTCTCGTCATAGGCGTCAAGCCGGCAATGGCCATGCACCAGGCGCGCGGCCAGCGCGTAGGGCAGGCTCATCTGCGCCGCTGGCAGCGTGGCGATATCCTGGCCACCGCACATACCCTGCAGGAACCCGCACACCGACACCTTGATGTCTTCGACCTGATCGGCGTCGATTTGCAACTGTTCCAACAGTTGCCCCAGCGCATCGATAGCCGAATGGGTGCCCCGGCAGGAGGCGTAGGGCTTGATCGAACAGCGCGCGAGTTTCCACACCGATCCCAGATCCGCATCCAGCGCTGGCGGCTGCGCCGTCTGCGCCGCCAGGGTCTTGAGAAAACCGCCCCAGACATCATCGAACAGCTTCGCCGGGCCGGTGATGCCCTGCCGGGCAAACCGCGCGGCCATCAAACCGCCTTCGGCGGCGCGGCCACTGTGCAATTTTTTGCTTTGCGAGCCGTCGTGGATGAACGCCCACAGACCACCGCTGAAGCTGCCGGCGATGCCGAGTGCGGCGAGCATTTGCCCTGCGTCCAGTCGCAGGATGCGCGCACTGGCGGCGGCCGCGCCGAACACCCCGCAGGTGGCGGTGGAGTGCCACCCGGCGCCGTTGTGCGCCGAGTAACCACCGCAGGCCTCGAGCACCCGGCGGCCGACCTCATAGCCAAGTACTACCGCCGTGATCAGCTCACGACCGCTGACCGGGCCAGGCGCCAGCGACACGGCGGCCATCACCGCCGGCAACACCACCGCCCCGGAGTGATCGCAACCACCGGTGTCATCCAGTTCCAGCGCATGGGCGGCGACGCCGTTGAGCATTGCCGCCTGGGCCGTGCCGAGCCGCAGCCCGGTGCCCCAGACCAGGCCGCTTCCCGTTTCACCCTCGAACACCCGACGCGCCTGATGGGCGACCTCGCTATCGGCACCGGCCAATGCCGCGCCGAAGGTATCGAGGATGTGCCGCTTGGCTTGGGCCACCAGCGCCGCTGGCAAGTCTTCAAAGCAGGTGTCGACGCAAAACTGCGCCAATCGTTGCAGGCGCTCGGTCATGGCAGATAGTCCCGATAATGCCGTTCGTACACTGAGGCGGGGTGATCCGCAGCTGTTGGCAGCGCCGCATCCGTCCACCATTGGGCGACCTCGCAACCCTTGGCGATCCACACATCATCGTGCTGCTGGATGCCCTGCAGCAGTTCGCGCAACACGCCTATCCGCCCCGGCGTGCCAATGATTTCCGGGTGCAGGCGCAGCACATAACACAGGCCGAAGCGATGAAAACCGGCGAAGTCCATTTGCAGATTGCCCAGGGTGTGGCTGTAGGAAGCGATCCGCGATTGCGCGGGCGGCACCGCCGGGCTCAGGTTGAAGGCGAAGTAGGGCTCGTCCTCCAGTTCATAGTGCAGGGGCAGTTCGATGACCCCGGGCGCCGTGGGATGCGCGAAAGGCAGATCATCGCCGCGCCACGACGACGACCAGCGAATGCCGTGTTCGCCCAGGGCTTCGATGAACCCCGGCGCAGCGTTGCCGGCCGGGATGCGAAACCCACTGGGGCGCTGGCCGGTCAGCGCCTGTAAGGCGGCGCAGCCTCGGGCGACTTCGTCACGCTGTTGCGCCAGGTCCAGGGTGTCGTAGTTCTGATGGCGATACCCGGCGCAGGCAATCTCGTGCCCGGCGGCTTGAATGGCCTGGAGATGTTGCGGGTTTTCCTCGGCAACGATGCCGGGCACGAACCAACTGCTGCACACCTGCAGCTCGTCGAACAGCCCCAGCAATCGCTCGACACCCCGTTGCGTGCCGTAGCGCCATACGGACAGGGTCTTGTCGCGTCCGGCCACTTGCGGGGCCTGGGTCAGGATGCCGTGGATGTCGTTGTAATCGACCGTCAGCACGACGGCGCAACGGTAGCCTTTGGGCCAGCAAGCCGATTCAGCCATGGTGATGCTCCTTGAGCCACCACTGCGCGACATCGCCGCAGGTGGCGAACCACACGTCATCACGCTGACGCATGTGTTCGAAGAGTTTTTCCAGCAGCAGGATGCGTCCCGGCTTGCCGGTGATCTTGGGATGGAACAGGGTGGTCAGGCACAGGCCTTCATTCATGGCGCCGTCGTATTCGCGACACCAGTTGTCCAGGGTCAGCTCATAACTGGCGGTGCGATCCAGTCCTGAAGGGAAGTCCGGCGCGCGGGTATAGGCCAGCGACGCGTAATCGTCCATTTCCCAGCGCCCGGGGATCTCCACCAGCGGCGTGTCGAAGCCCGGCACCTTGACCAGGTAGGGGCGATCGTCGCCGCGCATGCTGCTGGAATAGGTCACGCCGGCCTCCACCAGCATCGCCGGGGTTTCGGCGTGCCAGTCACCGGACGGCGTGCGGAAACCTTCGGCGCGGATGTTCAGGTGGTTCCAGAACACCTCGCGGCAGCGCTTCATCACGTCCTTCTGCTGTTCCAGCGTCAGGGCGTAAAAGGATTCGTGCTTGTAACCGTGGTACGCCACCTCATGCCCGCGCTCGACAATCGCCTGGCATTGTTTCGGCCAGTTTTCCACGACCCAGGCCGGGACGAAGAAGGTGGTCGGGATACGGAACGCATCGAGTAGGTCGAGCAGTCGCGGCAACGCCCGGTAAGGGCCATAACCGCCAAAGCCGAAATACTCGGGCTTGTGCCAGATCGAGCCATTGAGCATGGCATCGCCGGTGGGGCCGTCGAGGTCGAAGGCCAGGGCCAGGCAGGCTTTGTTTGGCGCAGGCCAGGTGGGTTGGGGTGAGGAGGACATCAGGGTGCTCCAGCTGTTTCTTAGGTCAAACCCGAGCGCTGTGGGAGCGAGCAGGCTCGCTCCCACCGTTGACTCTTATACACCTATACGCCCCCACGCGACTACGCAGGCTGTCGTATGGCGGCTTCGGGATGAAAAAAAAAGG
>NZ_JARZGC010000015.1:0-138842 GCF_041354075.1 Pseudomonas fluorescens
GCCGAAGGTGGTTCCGACCGTCTGATCGAACGCCGTGTGGCCGAAGGTGGTTCCGACCGTCTGATCGAACGCCGTGTGGCCGAAGGTGGTTCCGACCGTCTGATCGAACGCCGTGTAGCCGAAGGTGGTTCCGACCGTCTGATCGAACGCCGCGCCGTATGAAGCGCCGTTCCAGCGCAGACCTCAACAAAAAGCCCGGCCTGATCAGCCGGGCTTTTTCGTGTGTGCACGCTTAACTGTAGGAGCGAGCATGCTCGGTCCTACAGAAAAACCGGCCCTGCACGCAAACTCCGCTCACTTCCCCGCCCGCGCCATACAGCGCTGATAGCGCTCGTCAACCCGCTTGGCAAACCACGCCGTGGTGAGTTTGCGGGTGATTTTCGGGCTTTGCAGCACGATCCCCGGCAAGACGGCTCGGGGTAACGCACGACCCTCGGCCTGTTTGGCCAGTTCGAAGACCCGTTCATAGAGTTCGGTGTCCTCGAACTCCAGGCTTTTGCCCTTTTCCAGTTGATCACGAATGGTCGGGTTACGCATGCCCAGGCGTTTGCCCAGGGTCCGAGCAGCCAACTCGGTGCTGCCGGGCATGATCGAGCCATAGCGCACCAGATCGCCATCCAGCGCCAGCGGGATGCCCGAAGCGCGGCTCAGCGCATTCTGAAACGCCGCATTACGGCTCGCGTACCACCCGGCATTGAAATCGGCAAAGCGATACAGCGGCTGGGTGTAGCTCACCGGATAACCGAGCAAGTGAGCGATGCCGAAATACATGCCGCCGCGACGGCTGAACACTTCACGGCGAATCGTGCCGTCGACCGGGTAGGGATAATCGCGCGCCTGCTGTTCGGCGAACTCGATGCTGACCTGCATCGGACCGCCGGTGTGCACGGGATTGAAGCTGCCGAACAGCGTGCGGCCCATGGGCACCATGCCGATGAAATCATCGAAGATCGCGCTCAGCTCCTTCTCGCTGCGCGCGGCATTGAGCCGCTCGCTGTAGCTTTTGCCGTTGCTGGAACGCACCTGCAGCGCCGCGCTCACCAGCAACCCGGGCACATGGACCTTGGCAGCGCGGCGGTCGATTTCGTCCCGGGCGATCTTGCCCAGGCCCGGCACCGGCGGGTCCACCTGGAAGGTCGATTCCTGCTCGGTGACCGCGAGCACGGAGCACAGGTTCTGCGTCGAGGGCTCAAGGCCCTGCGCGGCAAATGCGGCGTAAATGTCGGTGGCCCAGCCCTGGCGATCCACGGTCTTGGCCGGCAGCAGGCGCACGATCTCGGCCTTGACCTCGGCGGGCGGTCGAGGCGCCGGCTGCTGGGGGCGCTGTGTGCCGCAACCGGCCAACAGCAGCAGCGCTGCGACACCCGTGATCAAGCGATTGACTTGCATGCTGCTCCTTCCCATCCGTTGAACCGGGTTAACCATACGATCAATGGCATGGCGCAGGCTATGACTGCCGCGTCCTTCGCCCGTTCCGCACGCCTGCAGGGTGCTCGATCCCCATGGCCGGCAGAGCGTCCCGACGAAGCCGTCACGCATCATGTTTGTGAACTACTATCATTTGTCTCTGGAGTCGCATTAGCGCAAGGAACTCGTGCGCCTTTGTCTTGTTTACTTTTCGGCGGTACGCCGCCAGGTACACGATATGACCTCTCCAGCCCGCTTTGACCTGCCGTTTCGTCCAACGCTTCTCGCCCTGCTCTGCTCCCTGTCCGTCAGCGCCCACGCCGCAACGCCCGCCACCGAGCCGGCAAACGACGGCAAGGCCGTGGTGCTGGACAACGTCAACATCAATGCCCAGGCACCCTCCTCGTCCGACCTGCCGCCGCCCTACGCCGGTGGCCAGGTGGCACGCGGCGGCCAATTGGGTGTGCTGGGCAACCAGGACATCATGGACATCCCCTTCACCATGGCGTCCTACACCGAACAGTTGATCCAGGACCAGCAGGCGGAAAACGTCGGCGATGTGCTGCTCAACGATGCGTCGGTGCGCCAGGCTTCCGGGTTTTCCAACCAGGCCCAGGTCTTCATGATCCGTGGTCTGCCGCTCAACGGTGACGACATTTCCTACAACGGCCTGTATGGCGTGCTGCCCCGGCAGATCATTTCCACCGATGCGCTGGAGCGTGTCGAAGTGTTCAAGGGCCCGAACGCTTTCATCAACGGCGTCACCCCGAGCGGCAGCGGCATCGGCGGCGGCGTCAACCTGCAACCCAAACGCGCCGGCGATGTGCCGTTACGCCGGTTCACCACCGACATCAGCGATGATGGCCGGATCGGCAATCACCTGGACATTGGCCAGCGCTTCGGCGAGGACAACCGGTTCGGCGCGCGGGTGAACCTGTCGCAACGCGAGGGCGACACCGCGATCGACGATGAAAACCAGCGCTCCAAGCTGTTCGCCATCGGCCTGGACTACCGGGGTGATGCGCTGCGCGTTTCCGCTGACTTTGCCTACCAGAAGGAACGCGTCAACGCTGGTCGCAGCTCGGTCAATCTCGGCACCACCACGCACATCCCGGACGCCCCCTCGGCCGATACCAACTATGCGCAGAAGTGGGGCTTCAGCCAGATCGAAGACACCTTTGGCATGTTGCGCGCCGAGTTCGACCTGAATGACAACTGGACCGTCTACGCCGCCGGCGGCGCCAAGCACACCCGGGAAGTCGGGCGGTACGACGGCACTACGCTGGTGGGCAATGACGGCAGTTCCACCACCTCCGGCTCGTTCATTCCCCACGACGAGGACAACAAGAGCGTGATGGCCGGCCTCAATGGCAGCTTCGCCACCGGACCGGTCACCCACAAGCTCAACTTCGGCCTGGCCGGGATCTGGGCCGAGCAGCGCAGCGCGTTCGATTTCGGCGCCAGCAATCCGAACAACATCTACCACCCGGTTGACGTGCCAGCCCCTACCTCAGGCTTTGCCGGTGGCGACCTGAGCGATCCGGGGATCACCGGCAAGACCTTCGCCCGCAGCGGCGCGGTCTCCGACACCCTGGGCTTCTTCGATGACCGGCTGCTGGTGACCATCGGCCTGCGTCGCCAGCAATTGGTCGTTCAGGGCTACAGTTATGCGCCCTATGGCTCCGGCCCCCGCAATGCCTCTTACGACGAGTCCATCACCACCCCGGTCTACGGCATCGTGTTCAAGCCGTGGGAGCACGTGTCGTTCTACGCCAACCGCATCGAAGGCCTGGCCGCTGGCCCGACGTCACCCAACACCGCCGGTTCGCGGGTGGTCGTCAATGGCGGCGAGGCGTTTGCACCGGCGCGCTCGAAACAGATCGAAGCCGGGGTCAAGGTCGACATGGGCACCTACGGCGCCAGCCTGGGCGTGTACCGCATCGAGCAGCCGAGCGATGGCTACACTGAAGTCATTGACGCCACGACTGCGCGTTACGTGCGCCAGGGCGAGCAGGTCAACAAGGGCGTGGAACTCAATGTATTTGGTGAGCCGATCAACGGTTTGCGCCTGATCAGCGGCGTCACGCTGATGGACACCGAACTGAAGAAAACCCAGGGCGGCCTCAACGACGGCAACGATGCCATCGGCGTACCGACCTTCCAGTTCAATGCGTCGGCGGACTGGGACGTGCCGGGCCTGCCGGGTGTTGCGTTGAATGCGCGGATGTTGCGCACCGGCGGCCAGTACGCCGACGCGGCCAACAACCTCAGCCTGCCGACCTGGAACCGCTTCGACGCCGGCGCCCGCTACGCCTTCAAGGTTCAGGAGAAAGACGTGACCCTGCGCTTCAACGTGGAAAACGTGGCCAACAAGAAATACTGGGAATCGGCCCAGGGCGGTTACCTGACCCAGGGTGAACCGCGCGTGGCGAAGCTGTCGGGGAGTATCGATTTCTAGGCACCGCCTCTGGCCACCATCTGAAACCCCGTTTTGATCGTGACTGAAACGGTTTGACTGAAGGTGTGTTGGAACCTGTAGGAGCGAGCATGCTCGCGATGGTCGTTAACGATGATGATGGCTGTCTGAATGCCCGCGTTGCCTGGTGCTCCATCGCGAGCATTCGAGCGTCGACCGGCTGCTCCTACAGAGGTCCGGTGTGGATTTTGGAGGTAACCCATGAACCGCAGCGACGTGTTGATCGTCGGCGCCGGTCCCACCGGGCTGGTACTGGCGCTGTGGCTGAGCAAGCTGAAGATTCGCGTGCGCATCATCGACCGCAGCTCGTCTCCCGGCACCACGTCCAGGGCGCTGGCCGTGCAGGCGCGGACGCTGGAGCTGTATCGACAACTGGACCTCAGTGATGCCGTGCTCAAGGGCGGCCATCGCGTGGCAGCGGCCAACTTCTGGGTCAAGGGAGAACCGGTGACCCGCCTGCCCCTGAGCAAGGTCGGCGAAGGCTTGACCCCTTATGCCTTCCTCGAGATTTTTCCCCAGGACGAGCACGAACGGCTGTTGATCGATCGCCTGGAAAGCTTCGGCGTGCGGGTCGAACGCAACACCACGCTGGAAAGTTTCGAGGAAACCGGCGACACCCTCACCGCCCGGCTGCGCTTGCCCGATGGGCAGGAGGAGATCTGCCAGGCGTGTTACCTCGGCGGTTGCGACGGTGCGCGCTCGATCGTGCGCAAGACCCTGGACACCGGGTTTCCCGGCGGCACCTACCAGCAGATATTCTACGTCGCCGACGTTCAGGCCAGCGGGCCGGCCATCAATGGCGAGCTGCACCTGGACCTGGATGAAGCGGATTTCCTCGCGGTGTTCCCGCTGGCCGGCGAAGGCCGGGCGCGCCTGATCGGCACAGTGCGCGACGAGCGCGCCGAACCTGTCGACACCCTGCAGTTCGAGGACGTCAGCCGCCGCGCCATCGAACACCTGAAAGTGCAGATCGAACGGGTCAACTGGTTCTCCACCTATCGCGTGCATCATCGGGTGGCCGAGCACTTTCGCCGCGGTCGCGTGTTCCTGCTGGGCGACGCCGCCCATGTGCACAGCCCGGCGGGCGGCCAGGGCATGAACACCGGCATTGGCGATGCGATCAACCTGGCCTGGAAACTGGCCGCCGTGTTGAACGGCAGCGCCACACCCCACCTGCTCGACACCTACGAAAGCGAACGCATCACCTTCGCACGCAAACTGGTGGCCACCACTGACCGGGTGTTCAGCTTAGTCACCGCCGAAGGGCGCGTGGCCGATCTGCTGCGCACGCGCCTGGCGCCGTTGCTGCTGCCGAAAATGGCGTCGTTCGGCACGACCCGTCAGTTCCTGTTTCGCACGGTGTCGCAGATCACCCTGAATTATCGCGGGATGCCGTTGAGCACCGGCAGCGCCGGACAGGTGCACGGCGGTGACCGCTTGCCCTGGGCCCATGACGGCGAGGGGGATAATTACCTATCGCTGAAGTGTCCGACCTGGCAGGTGCATGTGTACGGCGACACCAGCGACGAAATGATCGCCTGGTGCAACGAACACCACCTGCCGCTGCACGTGTTCGACTGGCGGCCGGCATTCGAAGCCGCCGGGCTTGGGCGCAACGGCTTTTACCTGTTGCGCCCGGACACCTACGTGGCGATTGCAGAGACGTGCTCGGATCCGAAGGTGATCGAGCGTTACTTTCACGAGCACGGGATTCGCGCGTTTTTTGATTCCCACACATAACAAAACTGTAGGAGCGAGCATGCTCGCTCCTACAGAGGGGCTAGGGTTAGATCCCCGCCAGCGCCAGATCCATCGCGAAGTAGGTGAAGATCAGGTCCGCCCCGGCCCGTTTGATCGCCCCGAGGCTTTCGCGCACCACGCGGTCTTCGTCGATGGCCCCGGCCTGGGCGCCGAACTTGATCATCGCGTACTCGCCGCTCACCTGATACGCCGACAAGGGCAAATGCGACGCTTCGCGGATATCGCGGATGATGTCCAGGTAAGCGCCGGCCGGCTTGACCATCAACGCATCGGCGCCTTCCTGCTCGTCCAGCAGCGATTCACGCAGCGCCTCGCGGCGATTCATAGGGTTCATCTGGTAGCTTTTGCGGTCGCCCTTGAGCGCGCTGCCACCGGCTTCGCGGAACGGGCCGTAGAGCGCCGAGGCGAATTTGGTCGAATAGGCCATGATCGCGGTCTGGGTGAAACCGGCGGCGTCCAGCGCCCGGCGAATCGCCTGGACCTGCCCGTCCATGGCCGCCGACGGCGCAATCACATCCGCCCCGGCACGCGCAGCGGCCACGGCTTGCTTGCCGAGGTTGATCAGCGTCTGGTCATTGTCGACTTCGTGGTGGTGCATCACGCCGCAGTGGCCGTGATCGGTGTATTCGCAGAAACAGGTGTCAGACATGACGATCATCTCCGGCACCGCATCCTTGGCGATGCGCGACATGCGCGACACCAGGCCGTTGTCGCGCCAGGTGTCGCTGCCGTTGCTGTCCAGATGATGGGAGACGCCGAAGGTCATCACCGACTTGATGCCGGCGCGGGCATAACGCTCGATCTCGCCGGCCAGCTTCGACTCCGGAATGCGCATCACGCCCGGCATGCTCTTGATCGGCACGAAATCGTCGATCTCTTCCTCGACGAAGATCGGCAGCACCAGGTCGTTCAGGCTGAACTCGGTTTCCTGGAACAGGCTGCGCAGGCTCGCATTGCGGCGCAGACGGCGTGGACGTGCTTCGGGGAACTGGCTGGGCATGGAGATTCCTGAGGGCAAGACGAAAGTCACAGGCGCAACAGCTTATGCCCGTGAACGACGGGCACAAACTTCAGTAGCGCAAAAAACCCTTACCACAATGGCAACAATCGCCGATGCTCCGGTGTAGGAGCGACGGTGATGATCAGGACACCGCCTTCGGTATCTCCAACCCGCGCACCACCGCCGGGCGTGCCAGGAAGCGTTCGAGCACCCGGGTCACGTTGGGGAAATTCTGGATGCCCACCAGATCGCCCGCTTCATAGAAGCCGATCAGGTTACGCACCCAGGGGAAGGTCGCGATGTCGGCGATGGTGTAGCGATCGCCCATGATCCAGTCCCGCCCTTGCAGGCGACCGTCGAGGACTTTCAGCAGGCGTTTGCTTTCCTCGACGTAGCGGTCGCGCGGGCGCTTGTCCTCGTAGTCCTTGCCGGCGAACTTGTTGAAGAAACCGAGCTGGCCGAACATAGGTCCGATGCCCCCCATCTGGAACATCAGCCACTGGATCGTCTCGTAGCGAGCGGCCGTGTCCTGGGGCAGCAATTGCCCGCTCTTGTCCGCGAGGTAGATCAGGATCGCCCCGGACTCGAACAACGCCAGCGGCTGCTCGCCCGGACCGTGGGGGTCGAGGATCGCCGGGATCTTGTTGTTGGGGTTGAGCGAGAGAAATTCGGCGGACAACTGATCATTGTTCTCAAAACCCACACGATGCGGCTCATAGGGCAGGCCGATCTCTTCGAGCATGATCGAGACCTTGACGCCGTTGGGGGTCGGCAACGAGTAAAGCTGAATCCACTCAGGGTACTGAGCGGGCCATTTGCGGGTAATGGGGAATGCGGACAGATCAGTCATCGAATGGACCCGTGAAGAGATTGAGAGGGACGATCATAGTGGCAACCGACGGCTTTGGCGTATCAATAATGCTGATAGGCAAGATCAGCACAATGCAGATTCCTCCCGCGCCCACCCCGTGTACCTTGTCCATAAATTCGCAACATGCTGTCGATAACCTCTGGGGCACCCCGCTCGAAGTCGCCGGAAACATGCTGCAATCACCGTCGGATCGAACCAAACGGGCTTCAGAGGACTCTGAGTTCTGCCTTTTCGGATACGGACCGGCTTCACGACATGGAAAACACCCGACGCTGTCCGCGGGGTGTGCAAAGGTTTGTCAGCCTTAACCGGATGCGCTGTAGACACGCCCATTCCAAGGTGAGCCCTTTGAGATTTTTCAATCGTTTCAAGCATCGCGCGTATTTCCTGCTGCCCTCCCTGCTGGCGGTCGGTGCGCTGTTCCTGTCGCTCGAGTCCAGTGAAAGCCGTGCCCAGCCGGTCAACGGCACCCAGACACTGGTCTTCCTGCGTCACGCCGAGAAACCCGAAGGCGGCCTGGGCCAGCTCAACTGCCAGGGGCTGAACCGCGCCATCGACCTGGCGACGCTGCTGCCGGAAAAATTCGGCAAGGCCAACTACGTGTTCGCCGCCAACCCGACGCGCAATGTCGAGGAAGGCGAACTGGACAATTCCTACAGCTACATCCGTCCACTGATGACCATCAGCCCCAGCGCGATCAAGCTCGGCCTGCCGGTGAACATCGAGTATTCGGCCAACGACACCAGCGACCTGGCCGACGAACTGCTGAACAACAAGTACCACAACTCGGTGATCTACACCGCCTGGTCCCACGGCTACCTGCCCGAGCTGATCAACAAGGTCGCCGGCGAAGCCGTCGGCAAGAAACAGAACATCACCGATGACTGGGCCTCCAGCGACTTCGACTCCCTGTTCGTGCTGACCCTGACCTGGCGCAACGGCAAGGCCAGCCTGCAGAGCCACAGCTACAAGCAAGGCCTGGATAACGGCCAGGAAACCTGCCCGACCTGATCAGCGCTGGCTGGCGGGTGCTTGAGGGACTGGGCTATCCTGCACGTCCCTTCTCACTTGCCGGACCTTCACCATGTCACTTTCAACTGCCGCCGCGCCCATCCGGGGCTGGTCGTTCTGGTGGAAACCCGCCCTGTTCATCCTGGTGGCCTGCATCGGCCTCTATTACGTCAAGTGGTCGCCCTACTACGTGAAAGCGTTCGTGGCGGCGGACAACCACAGCATCGGCGCCTCGATCCTCAACGATTCGCAGACCGCTCCCCTCGCCGCCGCGCTGGCTTACGCCAAGGTGTATTTCCTGGCGATCTGGAAAGCCGCGGTGCTGGCGGTGATTCTCGGCTCGCTGCTGCAAGTGCTGATCCCGCGAGACTGGCTGCTGCGCCTGTTCGGCCGCGCCGGTGTGGCCTCCACCGTGCGCGGCGGCCTGTTTGCCCTGCCGGGGATGATGTGCTCGTGCTGCGCGGCGCCGGTGGCCGCCAGCATGCGCCGCTCGAACGTGTCGGTCGGCGCGGCGCTGGCGTTCTGGATCGGCAACCCGGTGCTCAACCCGGCGACTCTGGTGTTCATGGGGTTCGTGCTGGGCTGGGGCTTCACAGCGATCCGCCTGGTGGCCGGGATTGTGCTGGTGTTCGGGGTGTCGCTGCTCGCCCAGCGCATCTCCGGCCCCGAGGCATTGCCGGAAGCGGCCGTCGAAGCGGTGGCCAACGTCAGCGAAAAAGACCCTCAGCCGTTCCTCGCGCGTTGGGGCAAAACCCTGTGGCAGCTGTTCTGGAGCACCATCCCGATCTACATCCTCGCCGTGCTGGTGCTGGGCGCGGTGCGGGTCTGGGTGTTTCCGCACCTGGACGGCGCCATGGCCAACGGCCTGTTGTGGCTGGTACCGCTGGCGATCATCGGCACGCTGTTCGTGATCCCGACCGCAGCGGAAATCCCCATCGTGCAAACCATGATGACCCTGGGCATGGGCACCGCACCGGCGGTGGCGCTGCTGATGACCCTGCCGAGCATCAGCCTGCCGTCGCTGCTGATGCTGCGCAAGGATTTCGACAGCCGGGTGCTGGTGAGCGTGGCGTTGATGACCATGGGCATCGGGGTGCTCAGCGGGTTGGTCGGCGCGGCGCTGCTCTGAGGTTTTGCCGACGGTCATGGCCGCATCGCTCCCACACTGATCCGTAGCGTTCACACGATCAATGCGGGAGCGACGACTCGACCTGCTCGCGATGGAGTCTGCCGACTCGACACATCACCCGGCGCGCTGACTGCGCTCGCGCAAGTACTCGAACACCTCGTCCCTGCCGCCGGCGAATTCGATCCGCAGGCCTTTCTTCTCCCGCTGAAACGCGTACATCGGGTCGTAGTACTCGCGCAGCAAGCCCTCGATCCAGCCCCGGTGCAAGGCCACCGACCCGCTGCGGGTCTGCTCCGCCAGTGCGTCTTCCATGAGCACCCGCATCCGCCGATGACGCTCGCCGCCCAGGCGCTTCTGCACGTTGTTCAGGCTGGCCAGCAAGCGCTCGGCAAACAGCCCGAAGCCCTCCTCGCCATGCACGCCGATGAATTCGGCACACAGGTCCACCACGTAATCGCGCAGGATCCGTTCGACCCGCCCTTCCAGGCTGTCTTCCAGCCAGACCATCGGGAAACGCTGCATGCCCTGGAACAGCGGCAACGGCAAGGCGCAGCTGCCGACCATGCGGCTCTCGTCTTCCAGCACGAACTGCTCGATACCGCGGCTGCGTTTTTTCAGCACGTCCACCGCCAGGCGGTTTTCAAAGTCGATGTTGGATGGCTGACCCGTGGCGCGCTTGCCGAAACTGGAGCCACGGTGGTTGGCGTGGCCTTCCAGGTCCAGGCCGTTGCGTAGCTGCGTCAGCACTTCGGTCTTGCCGGTGCCGGTCATACCGCCGAGCAAGACGAAATCACACTGGGCAACAGCCTGGTCAAGGGTCTCCAGCAAAAAAGTCCGCATGGCCTTGTAGCCGCCACCGACCCGCGGGTAATCGATGCCCGCCTCGTCCTTCAGCCATTGCTGGACGATCTGCGAGCGCAAGCCGCCGCGAAAACAATACAAATAGCCGTCGGGATGCGCCCGGGCAAAATCGGCCCAGGCCTGGATGCGCTCGGCCTTGATGGCCCCGGACACCAATTGGTGCCCCATCACGATCGCCGCCTGCTGCCCCTGTTCCTTGTAGCAGGTGCCAACGCGCTGCCGCTCGCTGTCGTTCATCAGGGGCAGGTTGACCACCCCTGGAAACGCCCCCTTGATGAACTCGATCGGTGCCCGGGCATCCATCATGGGCCGGTCATTGAGGAACAGATCGCGGTAATCGGTGAACTGGACGGGCATCAGAACACCTCGACCGCGTGGGTCTGTCGCTCGACCAGCTCACCGATCGGCGCAAGGCTCAGGCCCAGTTCTGCAGCCACTTCAAGGAATGCTTCGTTGCCTTGCGGCGTCACCGCCACCAGCAGCCCGCCGCTGGTTTGCGGATCGCACAGCACACGCTTGTGCAGTTCCTGGAGGCGTCCGAGCTGACGGGCATAACTGTCGAAATTGCGCAGCGTCCCCCCCGGCACGCAACCCTGGTCGAGGTAATACTCGACGCCCGGCAGGCGCGGCACGCGGTCGTACTCGATACGCGCCGTCAGGTGGCTGCCGTCGGCCATTTCCACCAGATGCCCGAGCAAGCCGAAACCGGTGACGTCGGTCATCGCGGTCACGCCATCGAGCTTGCCGAAGCGGCTGCCGGGTTTGTTCAGGGTGCACATCCAGTCGCGGGCCAGGCCGATGTCGCCCTGGCGCAACTTGCCCTTCTTTTCGGCGGTCGTGAGGATGCCGATGCCCAGGGGTTTGGTGAGGTAGAGCAGGCAACCGGCCGTCGCCGTGTCATTACGTTTCAAGTGGCGCTTTTCCACCAGACCGGTCACGGCGAGGCCGAAGATCGGTTCCGGCGCGTCGATGGAATGGCCGCCGGCCAGGGGAATACCGGCGGCGTCACACACCGCCCGCCCGCCGCGAATCACTTCCCGGGCAATTTCCGGTGCCAGCACATTCACCGGCCAGCCGAGAATCGCAATGGCCATCAACGGATCGCCGCCCATGGCGTAGATATCGCTGATGGCATTGGTGGCGGCGATGCGCCCGAAATCGAACGGATCGTCGACGATCGGCATGAAAAAATCGGTGGTCGAGACCACGCCGCGCTCTTCATCGATCGAGTACACCGCCGCATCATCGCGCGAGGCATTGCCGACCCACAGCCTGGGGTCCAGGTTCTGCGCCCCGCTGCCGGCCAGGATCACTTCCAGCACTTGTGGGGAAATCTTGCAGCCACAGCCAGCGCCATGGCTGTACTGGGTCAGGCGGATCGGTTCGCTCATGGGGCACCTCGTCGGAACAATGGCGCCGATTCTAACAGAGCGTTGCCCCCGAGGTCCGGCCGCCCAGGCTCTGGGTCGAGGAGCCGTCAAAAATAACCGCCCTCCCGGGCGGTCAAGGTCCTTCACCTGTTGTCAGAACCCCATGCTGAAACTGATCGTCATCGCATGGTCTTCATTCTTGCTCGACACTTGCCCCGAGTAACCAATCCCCAATTTCCCGCTTTCGCTGATCTGGAAGTCCACGCCGGCCTCCAGCACGGCGCTGTCCCTGGCGATCGGCACGCCCTGGGTGGTGAACGAAGCGCCGCCGTCGATGAAGGTCAGGTCGGCGTCCGGCTTGGTGTCACCGAAGGCGTGGCGCCAGCCGATGGCCGCACGCGGGGTGAACTGGCCACCGTTGGCCAGGGTGATGCGCTTGCCGGCGCGCAGGCCCACGGTGGAGAAGGTGATGTCCTGGTCGGCATCCGCCTCCAGCCGCCCCGCCCCGCCTTTCTCCTTGGCCTTGTCGCTGTCGTAATTGACGTAGGCCAGGCCGGCGAACGGCTCCAGCGCGACCCCGCCCGCGTCGATGGCGTAACCGACTTCACCGAACACCTGGGCACTGCGGGCATCGTAGTGGGCTTTCAGGCGGTCGTTGTAGGCACCGACGCTGACTTCGCGTTTGCTCTCGATGTCATGCCAGCTGTAGGCCGCGCCGAGGCGAACCGCCAGGGCATCGAACTGCGAGCTGAGGTAGGCGGCCAGGTGGTAGCTCTCGACGGTGGCGTCCGAACGCCGGTCATGGGCGTCGATGTCGCTGCGGGTGTAACCGGCGGCCATGCCGGCGCGCCATTGGTCGTCGAGTTGCTTGTCGGTGCCGAGCATGAAGCCGCTGAGGTTGCGATCCAGGCTGGCACTGTTGCTGTCGCCATCGGATTCGCCCCAGGCACCGAGGGCGCGCATCCAGCCGACCATTTCGCCGTGGCACCCGTTGCTGCTCAACGCGTTGTCCGTAGGAGCGAGGGCCCGGCGCGGATCGTCGGCGGCGCTGCAGGACGGTTGCCGCATGCGGTCGTTGACGGCGTCGCGCACGTACCGCGAGTCTTCGAGGACCGCACTGGCGGTGCTGGCGTGGATTTCCCCGGACAGGCTGTCGAAGGCTGCCTGGGCGCCGGCGGTGCTGAGGTTGAGGATTTCATTCTGCAACGTGGCACCGGCCGGACCATTGTTGATCAAGGCCTGCGCCGTGGCACTCTGGTTACCGGTGGCGGCGACATCGACGAACGAGTTGCCATTGCGCGTGACCGCCAGGTTCACCGCATTGGCGTCATAGGCCAGCAAGGTGTTGAAGAACGCATACTGAGGCAAATCGACACTGCTGAAAGTACCGGTCACGCCACCACCGGCGGTGATCAGTGAATAAACGGCGCTGGAACTGAACGGCGCCAGGCTGCGCACCTGCAGGCTGCCGCCCAGATTCGCCGTGCCGCCCACCGCCAGCGGGGTCGCACCGGGGGTGCCGACCGTCAGGGCCAGCAAGCCGTCAGCGGCGTTGGTCAGGTTGCCCGCCACGCTCAAGGTCCCGGCATCGGCACCGGACGCGACCACGCCGTGGTTGACCACCCCACCCACGCTACCGTTACCAGTGAGCGCCGCGCCATTGGCCACGGTCACCTGGCCGGCGAGCGAAGCCCTCTCGGCCAGGTTGCCGACCTGCAACACGCCCTGATCCACCGACACCGCACCGCTGAACGGATGATTGCCGGTCAGCAGCAATGTCCCGGCACCGCGTTTGGCCAGTGTCCCGACACCGCTGAGCACGCCGTTGAAGCGGCCGGCAAAATTTTGCTGGAACAGCAGCCGTGCGTTGTTGAGGATGTTGCCGCGCAGGCTGGTGGTGTTACCGACCAGCGTACCGCCACTGACCGTGGTGCCACCGGTGTAGGTGTTGGCACCACTGAGCAGCAGAATGCCGCTGTCGAGCTTCTCGATGCCGCCGCTGCCCACCAGCGGTGCCGAGATCTCGGTGGTCACGCCGGCGTTGACGCGCACGGCGGCCAACGTGCCGCCCGCGCCGTTGACCGGCGTCAGGCTGCCCCCGGCGCCCGGCACCAGGCTGTAGCCATTGTCGAGGAATTGCAGGCCGGTAAAGTTCTGGTTGCCCTGCACCGTCACGGTCCCGCCCTGCCCGCCGAACACCGCGAACTGGCCGCTCGAACCTTGCGCCAGGCTGCCGGTCGGATCGGTCCAGTTGGTGCCTGGCCCCCAAACGCCGCTGCCACCGTTGATGGTGCCATTGGGATTGGTGGTGCCGCCGTTCCAGAACTGCACCTCACCGGGTGCGCCCTGCACCAGCAGGTTGACCTGATTGGCCAGCGCGGTTTGCAGGGTCAGGTTGGCCGCCGAAACCGGCAGGCTGCCGTAGACCAGGCCGTTATCGGTCAGGCTGCCGCCGTAGCGGAACAGTTGATAGACGCCAGTGCCGAAGCCACCGGCATTGCTGATGTTCAGCGTGCCGTCGAGGGTCAAGTCGCCGGCGACATCGATCACCGTGGTCGAACTGGCGGCCGAACCCAGGCTGAAATCAAGGTTGGTGCCCGAGGCCAACGCCAACGAACCCACCGACAGCGGCGTTGCGCCACCGCCGCCGAGCAGTGTCGCGCCGCTCGCCAGCTGCACCGCGCCGCCCAGTTGCCCGCTGCCGCCCAGGCTGGCACCACTGGCCACTGTGACGTTGGCGCTGTTCAAACTGCCATCGACCCGTAACACGCCGGCTTGCACATCGGTGTTGCCGGTGATGCCGTTGGCGCCGGTCAGCAACAACTCGCCCGTACCGGTTTTGGTCAGCGTGCCGCTGCCGGTCAGGTTGCCGGTGTAGCTGCCGTTGCTGTTCTGCTCGAAGGTCAGCGCCGCGTTGTTGACGATCGCCCCTTGCAGGCTGCTGGTGTCGCCACGGGTGATGCCAGCGTTCAGGGTGGTGCCGCCGCTGTAGGTGTTGGCACCGCTGAGCAGCAACTCGCCGTTACCGTTTTTCACCAGGCTGCCGCTGCCGGTGATCGCGCCGAGCAGCGTCGTGTCCTGAGTACCGGCAAGGGTCAATTGCGCACCCAGGCCAATGGCATTGGCCAGTTGCAGCGCCGAGGTGCTGTCGAGCGTTGCGTTGCCCTGAACGCTGAGCGCGCCGCTGCTGATCGCACTGTTATTGCCCAGGATCAAGGTGCCGCCGCTGAGCTGGGTGCCGCCGCTGTAGGTGTTGTTGCCGTTGAGGGTCAGGCTGGAAGCGCCGGCCTTGATCAGGCTGCCGCTGCCGCTGACCACTCCACCAAGGGTCATGGCGCTGGAACCGGCGACCGTCAGCCCGCCATTGAGCAGCACGTCGTTGGCGATGGTGACGGCGGTGTTGCTCGCCAGGGCGGTGCCGTTGGCGGCGGTCAGTACGCCGGTGCCGAGGGCGGCGTCATTGCCCAGTACCAGTGTGCCGCCGTTGAGGGCGGTGCCGCCGGTGTAGCCGTTGGCCGCATTGAGCACCAGCGTACCGGTGTCGTATTTGCCCAGGGTGCCGCTGCCGTTGAGCGCGACGCCAATGGTCGCGGTCGCGTTCGGATCGACCCGCACCGAGGCGTTGCCCATCGAGCCGTTGACCAGGTTCAGCGAGCCGGCGGTACCGTTTTGCAGGCTGTAGCCATCGGTGACGAATTGCAGACCGGTGACGGTTTGCGCACCGTTCACCGTGACCGTGCCCGCCGCGCCCTGGAACACCGCAAAATTGTTGGTCCAGGCCTGATTGGTCGTGCCGTTGATGTCGGTCCAGTTGCTGGTGCCGCTGCCCCAGGTACCGCTGCCGCCGTCCACCGAACCGTTCGCGACCAGTTGCCCGCCGTCCCAGAATTGCACGGTAACGCCCGGCGCGGTGACCAGCAGGTTGATCTGGTTGGCCAGCGCGGTTTGCAGTTGCAGGTCGCCGGGGGTGACGCCGCCCGGCACGGTGCCGATCAGCATGCCGTTGTCGGTCAGGCCGCCGGTGTAGTCGATCAGGCGATACACGCCGGTGCCGAAGCCGCCGATGTCACTGACATTGAGCGTGCCGTCCAGGGTCAGGTTGCCGCCGACGTTGACCAGCGCATTGCCGCCACCGGACACTGGCGTGCCCAGACCGACGTCAAAGTTGGAATTGCCGTTGAACGCCAGGGAATCCACCGACAGGGTGCTGCCGGTCACGCCGGCCAGATGCCCGCCGTCGGCCACCGTCACCGCGCCAGCCAATGTGCCGCTGCCGCCGAGGGTCGCGCCGCTGTTGACCAGCACATTGGCGCTGGCCAGCGAGCCGTCGACCTGCAGGGTGCCGGCATTGACGTTGGTGTCACCGGTCAGGTCGCTGATGCCGCTCAGGGTCAGGGTGCCGGTGCCGAGTTTGGTCAGCCCACCGTCACCGCTGAGGATGCCGGCGAAGGTGCTGCTGACGTTATTGCCACCCAGGCTCAATGTATTGCCGGTGCCCACCAGCGCGGTGCCGCTGCCGGTGAGGCTGGCGAGACTGCCCGAGGCGCCGAGGTTGAGTGCCGCGCCAGCGGCGAGATTGACCGTGGCGTCATTGCCCAGT
Source organism: Pseudomonas fluorescens (assembly GCF_041354075.1). Taxonomy (GTDB): domain Bacteria; phylum Pseudomonadota; class Gammaproteobacteria; order Pseudomonadales; family Pseudomonadaceae; genus Aquipseudomonas; species Aquipseudomonas fluorescens_CE. The sequence continues at coordinate 16,487 of NZ_JARZGC010000015.1, forward strand.
GCTCCGGCGCTCAAGGTAGTGAGGCTGCCGGACTGCACGTCGAAGGTGCCGCTGAAGGTGTTGTTGCCAGCCAGGGTCACGTCGGCCAGACCATTTTTGGTCAGGGTGCCGACGCCGGCGATCACACCGCCGAGGGTCAGGTTGTTGTTACCGGCCAGACTCAGGTTGGCATTGACGTTGAGGTTGTTGGCCAGCACCAGCGGCGCGCTGTTGTCCAGGGTCGAGGCCCCGGCGACGGTCAGGGCGCCGCTGCCCAGCGATCCGCCCGTTCCGAGGGTCAGGGTGCCCGCATTCAACGTGGTGCCGCCGGACCAGGTGTTGATGCCATTGAGGGTCAGGTTGGACGCGCCATTCTTGATCAGGCCGCCCGTACCACTGACGACGCCGCCAAGGGTCAGATCATTGCTGCCGGCGTTGGTGAGGTTGGCGTTGAGCACAACATTGTTGCCCAGGCTCAGCGCGCTGTTGCTGTCCAGGGTCGAAGCGCCGGCCACGGTGAGGTTGCCAAGGCCCAGTGCCGAATTGCTGCCGACGGTCAGGGTGCCCGCGTTGAGCGTGGTACCGCCCAGGAAGTTGTTGTTGCCATTCAGGGTCAGGTTGGCCGCGCCATTCTTGGTCAGGCTGCCTGCGCCGTTGATCGCACCGGTCAACGTCAGGTTATTGCTGCCGACGAGGCCGAGGTTGCCCGCCAGGTTGAGCGCATTGTTCACGCTGACGGCGGTGGTGCTGTCCAGCGTTGTGCCGTTCGCCGCGTTCAGCGTGGCGGAGCCCAATGCCGAGTTGGACGCCAGCACCAGCCCACCCGCATTCAGGGCCACCGGGCCGAGGAAGGCGTTGTTGCCGCCGAGGGTCAGGCTGGCCGCGCCGTTCTTGATCAGGCCGCCGGTGCCGCCGATCACGCCGTTGAGGGTCAGGGCGTTGCTGCCGACCACCGTGAGGTTGCCATTGAGGGTCACGTCATTGGCGAGGGTGACCGCTGCATTGCTGTCCAGTTGCGTACCGGCATTGGCAGTCAGCGTGCCACTGCCCAATGCGGTGTCGCTGCCGACGATGATCTTGCCACCGTCCAGCTGCGTGCCGCCGGTGTAAGTGTTGGCGCCGTTGAGCACCAGCGTACCGCTGTCGAGTTTGTTGAGAATGCCGCTGCCATCGATGTTCACGCCCAGGGTCGCCGTGACGCCCGGATCGACCCGAACCGCCGTGGTCCCGCCACTGCCGTTGACCGCCGTCAGTTGCCCCGCCGCGCCGTTGACCAGGTTGTAGCCGTCGGTGAGGAACTGCAAGCCGGTGAATGACTGGGTGCCATCGACCGTCACCGTACCGGCGGTGCCCTGGAACACCGCGAAGTCGCTGGCCCAAGGCTGGTTGACCAGGCCATTGGCATCGGTCCAGTTGGTGCCCCCCGCATTCCAGGTCCCGCTGCCGCCGTCCACCACACCGTTGGCAATGGTCTGGCTGCCGTCCCAGTAGCGAATGTTCGAGTTCGGCGCCGACACCTGGATGTTGATCTGGTTGGCCACCCCGGTCTGCACCACCAGATCGCCGAGGGCATAGCCGACCGGCACGCTGGCCACGTCCAGGCCGAGATTGGTCAGGGCGCCGGTGTAGTTGAACAGCCGATACACACCCACGCCAAAGCCGCCGGCGTCGGTGACGTTGAGATTGCCGTCAAGGGTCAGGTTGCCACCCACGTCCATCAGCGAAGTGGTCGAGGGCGTCGCGAGGCTGACATCGAGGTGACTGCCGGCCGCCAGTACCAACGCGCCTGCCGAGAGTTGATTGCCTGAAGACAACGCCAGATGGCCGCCGCTGTTGACGTTGACCGTACCGAGCGCCGAGCCGGTACCCGTCAGGGTACCGCCGGTATTGACGTTGACCTGTGCACTGGCCAGCGAACCGCTGAGGTCCAGGGTGCCGCCGTTGATCGCGGTATTGCCGGTGATGCCGCTGATGCCGGTCAGGTTCAGGGTGCCGGTGCCGACCTTGATCAGGCCGCCGCTGCCACTCAGGTCGCCGTCGAAGGTGCTGGTGCTGTTGCCGCCGCCCACCGTCAGGGTGTTGCTGCCCGCAAGCTGCACGCTGCCGCTGCCGGTCAATGCGCCCAGGCTGGCATCGCTGCCCAGGTTGAGGCCGGCGCCGGCGCTGATGTTCACACCGGAGGTGTTGCCCAGGGCGTTGTTATTGAGCGTGGTGACGCTGCCGGCCGCGATGTTCAAGGCGCCCGTGAAGGTGTTGTTGCCCGCCAGGGTCAGGTCAGCCAGGCCATCCTTTGTCAGGCTGCCCGCCCCGTCGATGATCCCGTTGAGGCTCAGGTCGTTGTTGCCGGCCAGAGTCAGCCCGGCGTTGAGGGTGATGGCGTTGCCGATGCCAAAGGCGGCACTGTTGTCCAGCGTCGCTGCGCCACCGACGACCAAGGCACCGCTGCCCAGGCCATTGGCGTTGCCCAGGGTCAGCGTGCCGGCGTTGAGCGTGGTGCCGCCGCTGTAGGTGTTGTTGCCGTTGAGCGTCAGGTTGGCCGCGCCGTTCTTGATCAACGCGCCGGTGCCGCTGGCGATGCCGCCCAGCGTGAGATTTTGAGTGCCGCCGACGGTCAATCCAGCGTTGAGGGCAATGGCATTGCTCAGGTTGACCAGCGGCGAGTTGCTGTCCAGGGTCGCCGCGCCGCCGACGGTCAGCGCACCGCTGCCGAGGGCCGAGCTGTTGCCCACCGTCAGCGTCCCGGCGTTCAAGGTTGTCCCGCCGAGATAGGTGTTGGCCGCATTGAGGATCAGGTTGGCCGCGCCGTTTTTCACCAGGCTGCCGGCACCGGCGACCAGGCCGGTCAGGGTGAGGTCGGCGCTGCCACCGATATTCAAGGCCCCCGCCAGGTTCAGCGCATTGCCGAGGCTGGCGGCGGTGTTGGCGTCCAGAGAGGTATTGGCCGCCGCGTTCAGCGCGCCGGATCCCAGGGCGGTGTTGCTGCCGACGATCAGCTTGCCGGCGTTCAGCGCGGTATTGCCGAAATAGGTGTTGGCGCCATTGAGCGTCAGGTCGGCGGCACCGTTCTTCGTCAGACCACCGACGCCGGCCACCACACCGTTCAGGGTCAGCGCGTTGGAGCCTCCCAGGATCAGCGTGCCGGCCACATTGACGTTATTGCTCAAGTCTGTTGCGGTGCTGGCGTCCAGCGTGGTGCCGTTCGCCGCATTCAATACCCCGGTTCCCAATGCGGTATTGGAACCGACGGTCAGCGAACCGGCGTTCAGCGAGGTGGTGCCGCTGTAGGTATTGTTGCCGTTGAGGGACAGGCTGGACGCCCCCGTTTTGATCAGGCCACTGCCACCACTGATGACACCGCCCAGGGTCAGCGCGTTGGCGCCACCTGCGGTCAGGTTGGCGTTGAGGTTGATGGCATTGTTCAGCGTCACCGCCGAGCTGCTGTTGAGCGTGCTCGCCCCGGCCACGGTCAGGGCACCGGCGCCCAGCGCCGCACCACTGCCGACGGTCAGACTGCCGGCGTTGAGCGTGGTGCCGCCGGCGTAGGTGTTGGCGCCGTTGAGGGTCAGGTTGGCTGTACCGTTCTTGATCAACTGGCTGACACCGCTGATCACGCCGCCCAGGGTCAGGCCGCTGCTGCCGCCGATGCTCAGCGCATTATTGAGAGTGACGTTGTTGTTCAGGGTGACGGCCGTATTGCTGTCGAGCGTCGCCGCACCACCCACGGTGATGTTGCCGGTGCCCAGCGCAGCGGCATTGCCGACCGTCAGCGTCCCGGCATTCAAGGTGGTGCCGGCGAGGAAGGTGTTGGCGCCGTTGAGAATCAAGTTGGCCGCGCCGTTCTTGGTCAGCCCGCCACTGCCGCTGACCACGCCGCCCAGGGTCAGGTTGGCGCTGCCGCCGACGTTGAGGTTGCCGCCCAGAGCAACGGCATTGCTCAGCGCCACTGCAGTGCTGGCGTCGAGGGTGGTGCCCGCCGCTGTGGTCAATGCGCCGGTGCCCAGCGCGGTGTTGGAGCCGACGACCAGCGTCCCGGCATTCAGCGCGGTGCCGCCCGAGAACGTGTTGTTGCCGCTGAGGGCCAGACTCGCGGTGCCATTCTTGATCAGGCTGCCCGCGCCACTGACGACCCCGCTCAGACCCAGCGCCTGCGTCCCCCCCAGGGTCAAGCCACCCGCCAGCGCGACCGCGTTGGCCAGGGTCACGGCCGTGCTCGCATCCAGCGTGGTACCCGCTGCGGCGTTCAACGCCCCCGTGCCAAGCGCGGTGTTGCTGCCGACGAACAGGCTGCCGCCGTTGAGTGCGGTACTACCGCTGTTGGTGTTGTTGCCGGTCAGGGTCAGGCTGGCCGCGCCGGATTTGGTGATGCCACCGGTACCCGACAGCACGCCACCGAGGGTCAGGGCATTGCTGCCGAGCACGTTGAGCGCGCCGGTCATCGCGATGTTGTTGGCCAGCGTCACGTTGGCGGTGCTGTCCAGGCTGGTGCCGGCCGCCGTGTTCAGCGCCCCGCTGCCCAGCGAATTGTTATTGGTCACCAGCAAACTGCCGGCACTCAGGGTGGTGATGCCGGTGTAGCCGGTATTGGCGCCGCCAAGGGTCAGACTGCCGCTGCCGGTCTTGGTAAGGTTGCCGCTGCCGCTGATCAGACCGCCCAGGGTCAAGGCCCCTGTGCCGGTGGCGGTCAAGGTGCTGCCAAGGTTGATCGCGTTGTTCAGCGCGATGGTACCGGGTGCCGCCAGCGCCGACGCGCCGGCCACGGTGACCGTGCCGGTGCTGAACGCCTGGTTGCTGCCGACCTGCACCGTACCGCCGTTGAGCGTGGTGTTGCCCAGATAGGTGTTGGCCGCCGTCAGGCTCAACTGCCCGGAGCCGACTTTGGTCAGGCCGCCACTGCCGGAAATCACACCGCTCAAGGTGGTGGCATTGGTGCCCTGCACGGTCAACCCAGCGGCACCGAGCGAAACCAGATTGCCGATGTTCAACCCGCCGGTGCTCGCCTGGATGATCCCGCCGTTGGAGGTCAGCACGCCGGTGCCAAACGTGGCGCTGTTGTTGAATTGGGCAACACCGCCATTGAGCGTGGTCGAGCCGCTGACCAACGGCCCCTGCAAGGTCCAGGTGCCGCTGTTCACCGTCAGGTTGTTGAAGTTCACGTACGTGGCACTCGAGGCCGTGCCAGAGCCCGTGGTGCCGCCACCCACGCCCCCCGGGTTTTGCAGGACCAGGCTGTTGGTGCCGCCGGCACCGCCATCGACCGTGCCGGTGGCGGCGAAGGTCAGGTTGATGTTGACCAGCCCGCCAAGCCCTACAGTGATTTGTACACCGTCGCCCACATTGACCGAGGAACCGGTCACGGCAGTGAAGGTGTTGGTGCTGCCCGCCCCCATCGACACGCCGCCCGTGATGGAGCCGGCGTTGGTGAAACGATTGCCCGCCGCCGATGTTTCGAACGCCACCCGGCCATTGATGACGCCGCTGCTGCTGTTGGTCATGTTGACCTGCGAGCCGCCCCATACGCCGATGACGGGCGTATCGGCCAGCGTGATGCCGCCGACCGACAAGCCGGTCGAAGTGATCGTGCCGTCGTTGGTGATGGTGGTGGTGCCGGTCGCGGCGTTGTTCACGCCCAGGGCCAGGCCATCGACACTGGTCAGGTTGAGCCCGAGCAGCATGCCCGTGCCGCGCATGATGCCGGTGGCATTGTTGATCACACTGACGGTACTGGTCGCGCCAGAGCCGATGAACGCGCCACCACTCAATATCGACACAAGGCCGAGCAGTGCCGGGTCGAGGGTGCCGGAGTTGTTGAGGCTGATGTTGGCACCGGTCAGGTTCAGCACGCGACCGCCCAGCGTGGCGTTCATCTGCGCGCCGCTGTTGACGTTGACGGTCAGGCCATTGGTCGCACTGGAGTAATTGTTGAGGAACAGTGGCAGGGTGGGCACACCGGTGCAGGTGATGGTCGAGCCCGCTGTGCTGCAGGTTGCTTGCGCCTGGGGGCAGGCCGCAACGAACAGCAGTCCGGCAACACTGAACTGCACGGCAAGGGAAAGAGGGGAAAAACGTGAGACGAGCGCGCTACCCAACCTTGTATCCACGGGGACTCCTTGCGTGGCGAAACCACTTCGATCCATGAAGGGCGTGCAGCATTGCGATGAAGCACAGATACGCGGCTCACAACTGCTACGACCCGGAAAACCGTTGCATTCCTGACACACCGTAGTAGAGGGTCGGAGATCGAACACACTTTAAATAGTGCTAATACTTTCGTGAGGCAGGCCTTGGGGCCCAACGTTTACAGAGGGTTCATAGAAAGAAACGCGCAAAAAAAAATGTGGGAGCGGGCTTGCTCGCGGTGGCGTCCTTTCAGTCACGAATCAGTTGACTGACAGACCGCTATCGCGAGCAAGCCCGCTCCCACAGGGGGGGCAGACATGGGATCAAGGAATCAGAATGACTTTGTCACTGCTGCCTGCATTGACCTGGGCATAACGCTCAACCCCTTCGGCCAACGGGGATTCCACCAGACCCTGAGGCAGCGGCAGAAGTGCCTGGTCGAAGAACCGGCCGAACTGGTCGAGCATCGCCGCGCACGCCTGTACGCCATACAGCAACGAGTTGATCCCCACCACCGAGCCGCCCTTGCGATACAGCGCCAGGGCCGGCAACTGCACCAGGCCATCCACCGGTGCGGCGATGATGGCGATGCGGCCGAAGGTGGCCAGCGCCGCAACGGAGGCCGGGAGCCAGAAACCGGTGGTGTCGAAGATCACCTCGGCGCCGCCGCTGAACACCGCATTGACCTGAGCACCGAGGTCCTCCGGTTGTTCCAGTTGCAGCGTCTGATACCCTTGGGCGTGCAACTCCTTGACCTGTTCCGGCCGGCGCGCCGCCGCCAGCACCCGGGCGCCGCGTACCTTCGCCAGGGCCAGCGCGGCCGTGGCCACCGCCCCGCCGCCGATCACCAGCAAGCGGGTGTTGGCCGTCACCAGGCTGCGCTCCAGCGCGTCCCACGCCGTGGTGTAGGGCACGCCGAGGCTGGCGGCCTGGGCGAAGCTCAAATGCGTAGGCTTGAGGGCGACACCGTTGGCCGGCAGCTTGACGAACTGCGCGTGGGAACCATCGGCGAAAAAGCCCAGCTCACGGCCCGTGCCCCAGACCTCCCGGCCCAACAACGCCTGTGGTCCCTCGACCACGACCCCGGCGAAGTCACGACCGGGGATGCGCGGCAACGTGGTGTAGGGGAAACGTCCGAGCACGTTCTTCACATCGCTGGGGTTGAGACCGGCGGCCTTGATCTCGACCAGCACGTCATCGGCGCCGGGAACGGGGGTCGGCACCTCGACCAGGCGCAAGGCGGCGAGGTCACCGGTTTTATCGAACTGCAATGCTTTCATGGGTGTGTCCATCGAACAGGGAGAGGGAATTCAGGAGATCCAGCCAGCCACCAGTTGCCGACCCATCGGCCACAGTTTTTCACCGGCGAGCATGCCAAGCAGGCCGATCAGCGCGATGGCCGGTGGTGCGGGGGAACGAAAGTCCAGGGCGCCGTAAAGCAGGCCGACGCCCAGACCGATAACCAGTGAAATGAAGTAACTCATGGCAGACTCCGTGGGCCATTGGGGTATGGGCAGAGTCTAGGGAGGGGCGACGGCGAGCACCGGCCATGTGCTTCGGAATTTCGGACAAGACGCGCGGATATTCTGATTCCCCCAATCCCCTGTAGGAGCGAGCACGCTCGCGATGAACGCAAAAACACCGTTGGGTGTCAGGCTGCCAGCGTTATCGTTGACGCCCATCGCGACGGTTCGACGTTTCGACATGCTCGCTCCTACAGAGATCGGGTCGGGAAGCAAACTGCGAAGGCGCGACACCCAGTTCGCGGCGGAACATGTCGCTGAAGCTGCTGGGCGAATAGCCCAGTTCCCGGGCGATGGTGCTCACGGCCACGCCCTGAATCAGCTCGGCCGCCGCGACGGCCAGTTGCACTTGCCGTCGCCACTCGGCGAAGCCCATGCCCAGGCCGTCCTTGAACAACCGCGCCAGGGTGCGCACGCTGGCGCCGGCGTTTTCGGCGTGCTGTTCGAAGGGGATGTCCAGCGACGGTGCGGCCATGACGGCCTGGCACAGGTTCATCAGGCGCCGGTCAGAGTCGTCGGGCAAGGGGATTTTCAACCGCGAACGCCGGGCCCGTTGCAGTTCCAGCAGCGCCAGGCCGACCAGCGCCTCGTAATAGTCCGGGGCGCCGTCATGCCCCTGTGCCACCAGCCCGACGATCAGCTCGCGCAGCAGCCCGCCGACCTCGATCACCTGGACGGTGGCGTCCAGTGTCGCCGCCAATGCCGGTCGCAGGTAGATGTTGCGCATCTGCAGGTCCGAGACCACGCGTATTCCATGGGGCACGCCGGGCGGCAGCCACACCGCCCGTTGCGGCGGCACCACCAACGCTTCATGCGGGGTCTCGACCCACATCACCCCGCTCATCGCATACAGCAACTGGCCCCAGGCATGCTCGTGCGGTTCGATGTACAAGCCACGCGGATAGGTGCGCGCCAGCGGTTGCACGGGCACATTGGTGTCGCTCAGGTCAGGGGGCGCGGCAAGGGCCATGGTCAGCAATCATTGGGCTTTCTGGAACCTGCATGGTAACCAGCCGCACGCCCCGTCGCCACTTGCAGCAACCGTCTGACAATCCGACTGAATTTTCCACGACGGGCACGATCCCTCTATTACCACAGGGAGGAATACGGGCTTTATGAACAACGCAAAACTTTTCGTGATTGAGTACACCCTTCATGGCGCCCCCAAGTCTTTCATTATCCGCCTGGACAAGATGGATAACGCCGAGGCCTGGCATTGGGCGAGCTGTGACGCCGGCGTGGGTCGGATCCCGCGCTTCGGCCGGGAGAAGGTGCAGAAGACCAGCAAGCCGATGGCGGAAAAGTTCGGCGTGGAGAACGTCAAGTGGCGCCCGGCAAACTGATCGGGCGCTCGAGCGTCAGATGATCAGCGCCTGAAACGACAAGTGGAGCCAGCACGGGCTCCACTCTTTTTGTCCGACCGCTTATTCAGCCATGGGCGCATTTGCAGCCTTTGCTGCTGCATTCCTCACCCTGTTCATGATGCTTGGCGCAGGCCTCGCAGCAATAGTGTTTGCCATGGCGGGCAATGGGGTGTGCGCCCAGTTTGCAGGAGCATTTGGGGCAGTCGCAGGTACTTTCGCTATCGATCATGAGTCTGACTCCGTTGGTGTGGTCGTCCGGTCTCGCGAAGACGATCCGTCTTCTCAGTTTAGGAGTTCCTGCACCCGCCAGAGTTCACGCGTCTCGGGTACTGCTGCGGTACATGAACACCAGCGCCAGCCCCAGTAGCACCATCGCCAGGATTCGACTGCCCGACAGCTCGATCGACGGATTGCCCAGCCAGCCGAAGTTGTCGATCAGCATGCCCATGCCCAGTTGCCCGACGATCACCGCCACCGTCGCCACCGCCGTACCGACTCGCGGGACTGCACCGACCATCACCATCATGTACACCACGCCGAACAGCGCGCCGCCGAGTTGCCACTTCGGTACGTCCAGCAGGCTCACGGCGTGGGCCGGTTCGAAAAACAGGATCAGCAACCCGGTGCTCACCGCCCCCACCACGAACGTCAGCAGGCTGCTGCGCAGGACACCCACAGACTCGCCCAGACGGCCGTTGATGGCGGCCTGCACACTCAGCACCGCACCGGCGGCCACGACCACCGCCAGCAAAATAATCAGATTCATCATCAACCCCGCGCAATCAGGACAAGTGCCGCGACGATCAGCAGCAAGGCCAGCCAGCGCTCAGCGTTGACCTTTTTGCGGGTCGCGCCAAACCAGCCGAAATGGTCGATCAGCACGCTTTTGCCCACCTGCCCGGACAGGATCGCGATCATCGTCATGGCAATGCCGATGTGCGGAGTGGCGAGGGTCAGCACCACCACGTACATCGGCCCCAGAAACCCACCGATCAACTGCCAGCGCGGCAGGTCGCCGAAGGCCGGCCCCTTTTGCGGACCACTGAACAGCAGCAACAGGAACAGAATCGCCGAGCCGACACCAAAGATGCTCAAGGTCGCCCACAGATGCCCTACCTGCCCGCCCAGCGGCCCGAGCAACCCGGCCTCCACGGACAGGCCCATGCCGGCAAGGATGACCAGGGGCAACAGCAACAGGCGCAGGCCCGGTCGAGTTGGGGACGTTGTCACGACGCTGACGTCGTCGATTGAAGAAGATTGCATTTGCAAGGCACCTGCCCATTCCAGATTAAACACCAACCCCTGTAGGAGCGAGCATGCTCGCGATGCCGGTGGGTCAGCCGAGATCAATTCACCTGACAGGCCGCTATCGCGAGCATGCTCGCTCCTACAGGGGGCGATTATCCGGTAGCGGAGCTTTGCAATAAATGGCAGCATCCTGACAACACTTTTGCGTAACTCGCACAGCAGGCGAATCCATGCACGGCCTCAACGAACTGGGTTTCAAGGCCCTCAGGCTGTATGTCGCGGTACTCGATCACGGCAGTTTTTCCGAAGTCGCCCGGCGCGAAGGCCTGGCGCCGTCGTCGATTTCCCGACAGATCCAATTGATGGAACAGGCGCTGAGCCAGCAATTGCTCTACCGTCACACCCGCGCGGTCACGCCCACCGAGGCCGGGCGCACGCTGGGGCATCATGCGCGGCGGATGCTGGTACAACTGGAGGAAGCCGAGCAAGCCTTGCAGGAGCAGCAAAGCGAACCCACCGGGCTGGTGCGGATCAACGCGCCCGTGGTGTTCGGTCAACGGCACCTGACACCCTGGCTCGGACGCTTGTGCCAGCGCTATCCGAAACTGCAACTGGATATCCAGCAGACGGACAGCTACATCGACCCGCTGCAGGAAGGCGCCGACCTGCTGTTTCGCATCGGCCCGCTGCACGACTCCAGCATGCAGGCGCGCATCATCGCGCCCCATCGCTTTCAGGTGGCGGCCAGCCCCGCCTACCTCGAACGCCATGGCGCCCCGCAATCCCCCGCCGACCTGGCAGCGCATCAGTGCCTGGCCTACAAGGGCGTGGCCGGTCAGCAGCGCTGGTTTTTCCGCCAGGGCCAGGGCGACTGGACGCCGTACTCGGTCAGGGGGCCGATCACCGGCAACCATGCCGACACCCTGACCCAGGCCGCCGAACAGGGCCTGGGGCTGGTGATGTTTCCATCCTGGCTGATCGGCGAGGCGGTGCGCGAAGGCCGGCTGGTGCCGGTGCTGGGCGATTACCAGGTGTCCAACAGCCTGGAGCCGCAACAGATCGCCGTGCTCTGGCCTGGGAGCCGGCGCTTGTCGGTGAAGGTGCGCACGGTGATCGATTTTTTTGTCGAGTGTTTTGGCCAGGTGCCTTACTGGGACAGGCCCTAGCTCAGGCACCCCATCCCGGCGTCGCTCCCACAGAAGTCACTCAGATACGGAACTGCCCCACCAGACTGCCCAAGCGCTGACCGAGGTCCGCCAGGCTGCGGGAGGTCTGCGCACCGAGCTGGGTTTCACCAGCGACGTTATCCACGGCCTCGGCGATCTGGTGCACGCTGCGGTTGATCTCTTCGGCCACGGCAGTCTGCTCTTCGGCGGCGCTGGCGATCTGCGCGTTCATCGAGTTGATGGTGGCGATGAGTTGCGCCATGGTGTCCAGCGACGCCCCGGCTTCATTGGCCTGGGCCGAAGTGCCGTCGCCGGCCTCGCTGGAGCGGCGCATCGCTTCCACTGCCGACTGGGTGCCGGCCTGCAAGCGGTCGATCATGCCCTGGATTTCCTGGGTGCTGATCTGCGTGCGACTGGCCAGCGCACGGACCTCATCGGCCACCACCGCAAAACCGCGCCCGGCTTCCCCGGCACGGGCCGCTTCGATGGCGGCGTTGAGCGCCAGCAGGTTGGTCTGCTCGGCGATCGAACGAATCACCCCGAGCACGCTGACAATCGACGCCACGTCCTTCTGCAAGCTGTCGAGGGACACGCCGCTGCTGCGGATGTCGTCGACCAGCGCATGGATCTTGACGATGCTGCCGGCCACCACGCGCTTGGCGGCCTGGCCTTCCTCGTCGGTCTGCTGGGCAGCGACGGCGGCGTTCTGCGCACTCTTGGCCACTTCCTGGGCGGCGGCCGACATCTCGTTGATGGCCGTGGCGACCTGGTCGGTCTCGTGACGCTGACGCTCCATCGCCTGGTCCGAACGGTGAGCCTGGTCCGAGACCTGATGCACCAGCCCGGTCAGTTGCGAGGTCATTTCGGTGATCTGGCGCACCAGGCCATGGATCTTGTCGACAAAACGGTTGAACGAACCGGCGAGTTCACCCAGTTCATCCTGGCTGGTGATGGTCAGGCGTCGGGTCAGGTCGCCCTCGCCGGCCGCGATGTCGTCGAGGTTGGCCTTCATCAGGTGCAGCGGCCGCAGGATGGTGTTGGCCAGCAGCATGCCGGCGGCGGCAATCACCAACAGCACCACGGCGGCGATGCCGATGATGCTCAGCAATACGCCCTCCATGCGCTCCTTGACCTTGGCTTCGACCACCGCCACCTGCGCCTCGATACCGTCGAGGTTGACCGAGGTGCCGACCGCCATGTCCCATTTGGCCAGGTACTCGGTGTAGCCGAGCTTGGGCACCAGCACCGCAGTGTTGCTGGGCAGTGGCGAGCTGTATTGCAGGTAGTGGGTGCCGTCCTTGGCGACCTGAACCAAGTCGCGGTTGACGTAGACGCCGTTCGGATCGCGGTTGTCCTTGAAGCTCTTGCCCACGCCTTCGGGGCTATTGGCCTTGAACAGGCGGACGGTGTTGGAGTCGTAGCCGAAGAAGTAACCTTCCTTGTCGTAACTGATGTTCGACAGCAGCTTGATCACCTGCGCCCGCGCCGCGTCGTCGCCTGGCGCGGCGGCATCATAGAGCGGCTTGATCGCGGTCATGGCCACGGCCACGTAGCTTTTCAGCGTGTCCTTGGCGTTGCCGAGCAAGCGTTCGCGGGTCTCCTCGACTTCCTTGCGCGCCTGTTCCTGCAGCACGAAATAGGTGGTCAGGCTGATGACCAGCGCAAAGAGCAGCACCGGAAGAACGGCAAGGGACAGGACTTTAGCCTTGAGGCTCATGCGCATGACGGATCACTCTTTTGAATTTATTGGCGTGGTCAAAGGGTATAGCGGCACGCCGGGTCAAAAGTTGAGTCAGGTCATGACTGTGAAGATCAGCGCCCCCCTGTAGGAGTGAGCTTGCTCGCGAAGGTGGTCAACGATAACGCTGGACATCTGATACCCAGCGGTGGCCTTGCGTCCTTCGCGAGCAAGCTCGCTCCTACAGAAGAGTGGCGCGCCGGTCAGAGCACCATCGCCGCCACCCAGCCGAACGCCAGCAGCGGCAGGTTGTAATGCAGGAAAGTCGGGACCACGGTGTCCCAGATGTGGTGGTGCTGGCCGTCGATGTTCAGGCCGGAGGTCGGGCCCAGCGTCGAGTCCGAGGCGGGCGAACCGGCGTCGCCCAAGGCCCCGGCGGTGCCGACGATGCACACGATGGCGATCGGGCTGAACCCCAGTTGCACGCACAGCGGCACGAAGATCGCGGCGAGAATCGGTACGGTGGAGAACGACGAACCGATGCCCATGGTCACCAGCAGGCCGACCAGCAGCATCAACAGCGCCCCGATGCCCTGGCTGTGGCCGATCCACGCCGCCGACGCTTCGACCAGCGTCTGCACCTGGCCGGTGGCTTTCATCACCTCGGCGAAACCCGAGGCGGCGATCATGATGAAACCGATCATCGCCATCATCTTCATGCCTTCGGTGAACAGGTCGTCGGTCTCGCGCCACTTGACGATGCCCGACACCGAAAAGATCAAAAACCCCGCCAGCGCGCCGATGATCATCGAGTCCAGCAGCAACTGAATGATGAACGCCGCCGCGATGGCCACTCCGGCCACCATCAGGCTCAACGGGTTGTACGTGACCGCGACCTGTTCGACCTGCTCGATCCTGGCCAGGTCGTAGACGCGTTTCTTGCGGTAACTGATGAAGGCAACTCCCAATCCCACCAGCATGCCCAGCGCCGGAATGCCCATGGCATGGGTGACGTTGATGCCGCTGATGTCGACGCCGCTGCGGGCCACGTTGGCCAGGAGGATTTCATTGAGAAAGATGTTGCCGAAGCCCACCGGCAGGAACATGTACGGGGTGATCAGGCCGAACGTCATGACGCAGGCGATCAACCGGCGATCGAGTTGCAGCTTGGTCAGCACATACAACAGCGGCGGGACCAGCAACGGAATGAAAGCGATATGTATCGGCAGAATGTTCTGTGAAGCGATGGCCACCACCCACAGCAAACCGATCAACAGCCATTTGACCTGGCGACCGCCCGTGGCGTGTTGCCGATCGACCATGGCCAGGGCCTTGTCCGCCAGGGCATGGGCCAGCCCGGATTTGGCAATCGCCACCGCGAAAGCGCCGAGCAAGGCGTAGGACAGCGCCACTGTCGCCCCGCCGCCCAGGCCGCTGTTGAACGCCTTGAGGGTGGCGTCGATGCCCAGGCCGCCACTCAGGCCACCGACCAGTGCGCCGACAATCAGCGCGATCACGACGTGCACGCGGGACAGGCTGAGGATCAGCATGACGCCGACCGCGGCAATTACAGCATTAATCATCGTTACTCCAGGCACGCGAAAAGAGTCCGGCCGGCAGTCTGCGATGAGCCGCCAGCGGATACGGAATGGCTTTTATTAGAGGGCGCGCACTTTGACGCAAGCACGCACAGGCTGCAACCCTCAAGAAAGTCGATCGTGCGCCGTTACAGTGCAAAGTCCTGGATATTTATCGAATAAAGGTATCAGCATGTCGCCGCGACAACTGTCCATCCAATGGAAAATCACCCTCCTCGCCGGCCTCTGCCTGGCGGGTATCGTGACCTTGCTGGTCGGACTTTCGCTGTATCGCATGGAGCACAGCTCCGAGCTGGTGAAAGCCTCGAGCATGGAGATGCTGACCGAAGCGGCCCAGGCCCGTATCGAATCCCAGGGCGAAGTCCAGGCGTTGAGCATTCGCCGCCAGTTCATGGATGCCTATCAGTATGGCCATGGCTTTTCGCGGCAGGTGCTGTTCCTGCGCGATCAGGCGGAAAAGCGCTTCCTCGATGCCTTCGACCTGCGTGAGGACCTGACCCGCCAGGTCAAGTCGGCGCTGCAGGCCAACCCGGAGCTGCTGGGCCTGTCCCTGGTGTTCGAGCCCAATGCGCTGGACGGCAAGGACGAACTGTTCGCCGAGCAGGCGGAACTGGGCAGTAACGACAAGGGCCGCTTCGCGCTGTACTGGTCGCAACCGACACCTGGCAAGTTGACCTCGATGGCGCTGCCGGAAAGCGACATCGCCGACACCCGCACCGGCCCCGGCGGCGAACCCGCCAACACCTGGTTCACCTGTCCGCGAACTTCGCTCAAACCCTGTGTGATCGAACCCTATTTCTACAAGGTCGACGGCCAGGACGTGCTGATGACCAGCATCGTGTTCCCGTTGATGCTCAACGGCAAAGTGATCGCGTCGCTGTCCGTGGACCTCAACCTCAACAGCCTGCAGGCGGTCAGTCAGGACGTGAGCCGTAAACTCTATGACGGCCAGACCCGCGTCAGCATCATCAGCCCGGCCGGTCTGCTCGCCGGCTACAGCGCCGATGCCGGCAAGCTCGGCCAGCGCCTGGAGACTGTGGACACCACCAATGGCGCTGAGTTGACGCGTCAACTGGCCGCCAGCCGCACCACCACCACCACCACCAGCCTGCACAGCGAACACCAGTTGAAAGTGCTCTCGCCCTTCCAGGCGATCCCCGATGGCAAGCCTTGGGGGGTATTGCTCGATGTGCCGGAAAAAGTCCTGGTCGGCCCGGCCGAAATACTGAAAAAACAACTGGACGACAACAACACCACAGGCAGTCTGATCGAACTGGGCCTGGGCATCCTCGCGGCGCTGATCGGCCTGATGCTGGTGTGGCTGATGGCCCGCAGCGTCACCCGGCCGATCCTGGGCGTGGCACACATGCTCGAAGACATCGCCAGCGGCGAAGGCGACCTGACCCGTCGGCTGGCCTACGACAAACCGGACGAACTGGGCCAGCTGGCGGGCGGGTTCAACCGTTTTCTCGACAAACTGCAACCGATCATCGCCGAGGTCAAACGCTCGGTACAGGACGCCCGCAGCACGGCGGACCAATCCTCCGCCATCGCCACGCAAACCAGCGCCGGCATGGAACAGCAGTATCGCCAGGTCGACCAGGTGGCGACCGCCTCCCACGAAATGAGCGCCACCGCCCAGGACGTCGCCCGCAGCGCGGCGCAGGCGGCACAAGCGGCCAGGGAAGCGGATCAGGCGACCCGTCGCGGATTGACGGTGATCGACCAGACCACCAGCAGCATCGATCACCTGGCCGCCGACATGAGCGCCGCCATGGTGCAGGTCGAAGGGCTGGCGGCCAACAGTGAGAAAATCGGTTCGGTGCTGGAAGTGATTCGTGCCATCGCCGAACAGACCAACTTGCTGGCCCTCAACGCCGCCATCGAAGCGGCGCGCGCCGGTGAAGCCGGACGCGGTTTCGCCGTGGTCGCCGACGAAGTGCGCAACCTGGCGCAACGCACCCAGGCGTCGGTTGAAGAAACCCGCCTGGTGATCGAACAGCTGCAAAGCGGCACCCGGGATGTCGTAGGCTCGATGAACAACAGCCATCGCCAGGCCCAGGGCAGCGTCGAGCAGGTCAGCCACGCCGTGACGGCGCTGCGCCAGATCGGCGACGCGGTCACGGTGATCAGCGACATGAACCTGCAGATTGCCAGCGCCGCCGAACAGCAAAGCGCGGTCGCGGAAGAGATCAACAGCAACGTCGCGACGATTCGCGATGTCACCGAGTCGCTGTCGGGGCAGGCCAATGAATCAGCCCGGGTGAGCCAGTCGCTCAATAGCCTGGCGAACCAGCAGCAGGGGTTGATGGATCAGTTCAGGGTGTAAACCGGATCCCGTGTCCCTTGGGGTCAGTTGTCGAACACAAATGGAGGGCTCGACATTGAACCAGTGTGGGAGCGGGCTTGCTCGCGAAGAGGGTGTGTCAGGCGACTTTCATGCCGTCTGACACACCCTCTTCGCGAGCAAGCCCGCTCCCACAGTTTTTATCGAAGGCGTCAGGATCAACGCTTGGGCAGTTCGATCACCGCCTTCAACCCGCCCCACTCACTCGCTTCCAGCCGCAGCACCCCGCCCCAGGTGTCGACAATGTCGCGCACGATTCCCAGGCCCAATCCATGGCCATCGGTCTGCTCGTCCAGACGCGTGCCGCGATTGAGTACCTGGTCGCGCCGGTCCTCGGGTATGCCGGGGCCGTCGTCTTCCACGCTCAGCTCATAGCCTTGTGCTGCTTCGATCACGCTCAAACGCACCTCGGCATCCGCCCACTTGCAGGCGTTGTCCAGCAGATTGCCCAGCAGTTCCAGCAGGTCCTCCCGGTCCCACGGCAACTGCAAACCTGCGGGGGCGCGATAACTCAGTTCCAGGTGCTCGCCGTGAATCATGTTCAGCGTGGCCAGCAGCCCCGGCAGTTCCCCGTCGCAGTCGAACAGCGCACCCGGCAGTGCATCGCCGGACAGGCGCGCACGATTGAGTTCGCGACCGAGTCGCTGCTGCACCTGCTCCAGTTGCGTCGTGAGCAGTTTGCGCAGTTCGGGGTGGGCATCGAGTTTTTCGCTGGAGGCCACGCTCAGCAACACCGCCAGCGGGGTCTTCAAGGCGTGGCCGAGGTTGCCCAGGGCGTTGCGTGAACGCTTGAGGCTGTCTTCGGTGTGGGCCAGCAAGTGGTTGATCTGCGCCACCAGCGGCTCCAGCTCCACCGGCACCTGGTCATCGAGCTGTGAGCGCTGGCCCTGCTGCAACTGGGCTATCTGCTCGCGGGCCCGCTCCAGTGGCCGCAGTGCACGGTGCACGGTGACCCGCTGCAACAGCAGAATCACCAGCAACCCCAACAGGCCCAACGCCAGCCCCACTTGCTGCACGCGTTTGAAGCTGTCGCGCACCGGGGTGTAATCCTGGGCGACGCTGATGGAAATCGACTGGCCGAGGCGCCGATAGTCCGAGCGCAACACCAGCAGTTGCTGCCCTTCCGGCCCCAGTTGCAGGTTGCTGTGCAGGCCGGGGTGGTCGAGGCTCGGCAGTTCCTGGTCCCACAACGAGCGGGAGCGCCAATGGCTGTCGGCAAAATCGATGCGAAAGTAATGCCCGGAAAACGGCCGCTGATAGGCAGGCGACAGCCGCCGCTCGTCCAGCTGCAAGCCTTGCGGCCCGCGCACCAGGGCCACCAGCAGGTTCTCGCTGTCGTTGCGCAAGCCGGCCTCGAGGTAGCGCTGCAAACCTATTTCGAACAGCCACAGGCTGGTTTGCGCCAGCACTAGGCCGACGATCACCATCACGCTGATCAGCCCCAGGCTCAAGCGGCGCTGGATCGACTTCACTGCGCCTGGCCGCCGAACAGATAACCCTGGCCGCGCCGGGTTTCGATCACGCTGCGCCCGAGTTTGCGTCGCAGATGGTTGACGTGGACTTCCAGCACATTGGAGTCGCGCTCGGTCTCACCGTCGTACAGGTGTTCGGCGAGGTGACTCTTGGAGAGGATCTGCTCGGGGTGCAGCATGAAATAACGCAGCAATCGAAACTCCGCCGCAGTGAGCTGAATATCGGCGCCGTCACGGGTCACGCACTGGCGGCCCTCGTCCAGGTGCAGGCCGGCCGACTGCAACGTCGGCTGATTGACCTGGCCATGGGAGCGACGCAACAGCGCCTGGATGCGCAGGTGCAGCTCCTCGGGGTGAAAGGGTTTGCTCAGGTAATCGTCGGCGCCGGCCTTGAGGCCCTCGATCCGCTCGGCCCAGGAGCCGCGCGCCGTCAGGATCAACACAGGCGTCGCCAGCCCGCCCGCCCGCCATTGTGTCAGCACCTCGAGCCCCGGCACGCCCGGCAGGCCGAGGTCGAGGATGATCAGGTCATAGGGTTCGCTGCTGCCCTGATACACCGCGTCGCGACCATCGGCCAGCCAGTCCACGGCGTAACCCTGACGGTTGAGGCCGGCCAGCAACTCGTCGGCCAGCGGCACATGGTCTTCCACCAAAAGCAAACGCATTGGTCAATCTTCCTCGTCTTTGAGCAACTCGCCCGTGCTGGCGTTGACGTCCAGTTCACGGACGATACCTTCGGTGGTCAACAACTCGACTTCATAAATGTAGACGTCATGTTTCTCCTCCAGCTCGGCTTCCAGCAGCTTCGAGCCGGGGTGACGGTCCAGGGCCTGCTTCAACAATTGCTCGAGCGGCAGGATGACGCCCTGCTGGCGCAGCCTCAATGCCTCGTCCTGATCGAGGTCGCGGGCCAGCACCACCGAACAGAATGCCAGCAGCAGCAGCGCCATGCGTGAAACCGAACACACCTTCATTACGTATCCTGATGATCCTTGAGCACCTGGCCACTGACGGCGTCTAATTCCAGGTCCCATTCAATGCCCTGTGGGTCGCGCATTTCTACCTGGTAGATGTACTTGCCGTACTCTTCTTCCAGCTCGGTCTCGGTGATGGTCGAGCCGGGATGCTTGGCCAGGGCCGTGGCGTTGAGCTTCTCGAAAGACACGATAGTACCAGCGTCGCGCAGTCTCAGGGCTTCATCGGGGCCCAGGTCGCGGGCGTGGGCGATGTTGGCGGTCAGGCCGATGAAGGTGGCAGTGATCAGGGCAGTCAAGGTTTTCATGGGTGTCTCCGTTTTTTGGGTGTTGCGTACGGAGCTACCTTAGCGAGGCGAACTTAATTGAAACTGAATGGCCATCATTGGATGCAACTACACAGCCCTGTAGGACCGAGCATGCTCGCTCCTACAGGTACGGTGCTTGCCCCTTTCACACCTGTTTATAATCCGCCCGCCTGCCCGACAGAGAGACCGGTATGACCGCCATCCACATCAAATTTACCGCCCTGACCCTCAAGGCCGGTCCCCGGGCATTCGCGCGCATTCGGGAAAACGGCTTGCGGGCCGCCGAGGTCGGGACCTTGCCCGGTGCGGCCGGCGGGCCGAAGGCGTTGGGGATTCAGGGCCTGGACCTGGCGCTGTTCGGTGAATGGCTGCTCGCCGCACCCCGCCAGCGTTCGCTGATCGGCGCCTCGGTGGGCGCCTGGCGTTTCGCCGCCGCCTGCCTGCCCGACGCCGCCGAAGGCATTCGCCGCCTCGGGCAGCTGTACATCGAGCAGAACTTCGACAAGGGCGTGACCATGGCGCAGATCAGCGAAAGCTCCCGGCGCATGCTCGCCGACTTGCTGGACGGTCGCGACGCCACCCTCCTCGACAATGCCCATTACCGCCTGAACATCATGGTGGTGAAAAGCCACGGGTTACTCGCCGATGATCACCGTGGGCGTCTTGGCCTGGGCCTGTCCTCGGTGATCGCCGACAACCTGCGCGGCCGGGCGCGGCTGTCGCGGCACTTCGAGCGGCTGATCATCCACGACCCGCGCCTGGCCCCGCCGGTCGACGCGCTCAACGACTTCCCCTCGCGCTTCATCGCCCTGAATGCCGCGAACCTGCGCCAGGCCCTGCTGGCGTCAGGTTCGATCCCCATGGTGATGCAAGGCGTGCGCGACCTGCCAGGCGCCGGCGCCGGAACCTTCCGCGACGGCGGCCTGCTGGACTATCACCTGGATCTGCCCTACAGCGGCGACGACATCGTGCTGTACCCGCACTTCACCGACCGGATCATCCCCGGCTGGTTCGACAAGACCCTGCCCTGGCGTCGCGCCTGCCCGGCGCGTCTGCAAAACGCCCTGTTGCTGGCGCCGTCCAGGGAATACCTGGCTCGCCTGCCCTACGGCAAACTGCCGGACCGCAACGACTTCAAGCGCTTCATGGGCGATGCGCCGAGC
The DNA here is from genome assembly GCF_041354075.1 of Pseudomonas fluorescens. Taxonomy (GTDB): domain Bacteria; phylum Pseudomonadota; class Gammaproteobacteria; order Pseudomonadales; family Pseudomonadaceae; genus Aquipseudomonas; species Aquipseudomonas fluorescens_CE. The sequence continues at coordinate 37,424 of NZ_JARZGC010000015.1, forward strand.
CGGCAGAAATACTGGCGCACGGCGATGGATGAGAGCCGGCGCCTGGGCGACGAATTCCTCGAACTGGCGGCCAATGGTCGCCTTGCCGAACGCTTGCTGACCCTTTAGTCAGGACAAGCTGGTAAACTCGCCGCCTGCCCCAATCGCCTGCGGCGATCGCCACCTGACAGAGCTGAAAACACCTGTGGAAATCTTCAAGGAATTTACGTTCGAATCCGCCCACCGCCTGCCCCACGTCCCGGACGGCCACAAGTGCGGGCGCCTGCACGGTCATTCGTTCAAGGTGGCAATTCACCTGAGCGGCGACCTCGATCCGCACACCGGCTGGATCCGTGATTTTTCCGAGATCAAGGCGATCTTCAAGCCGCTGTACGAGCGCCTGGACCACAACTACCTGAACGACATTCCCGGCCTGGAGAATCCGACCAGTGAAGTGCTGGCCAAGTGGATCTGGGGTGAACTGAAGCCGTTGTTGCCGGAGCTGAGTGCGATTCGGATTCATGAGACGTGTACGAGCGGCTGCATTTACCGCGGCGAGTAATGCGAACTCAAAAGCAGTTCGCGTCAGTTATGTTGAGTATTCATATGGCGACGCCGAGCTTGCTCTGAGCTGAGCTGAGTTCGGCCAAACGAACCTTTGATTACAGCCATTTGTTTTTCCGAGTACACCGGAAAAGATAATCAACAGTCATCCGCTATCTCACGGTCGGATGTTTCATTCTTACGTGTTTATGCATATTGGAATTGATGGAAAACCTCATCTCGCAATGTGGACATGAATATCTCCCCACTGCTTCATGCGTTTGCTTGTGTAATGCCAACCCTCTCATCTGAGCGAAAGCCTTACCACAAACATCACATACGAAGCTCTTCTCAGTAGTGTGTGTAAGCATATGTCTGGAGATGGCATCATTGTCAGACCCTCTAATTCCACACGTTGGGCAGACGAAAGACTTTGCGCGCTTTACACCCGAATGAGCACGTATATGCTTGTTTAGATTAGACTTTTGTGAAAATTCTGCAGAGCAAACATCGCATTTGAAAGGCTTCTCTCCAGTGTGAGATCTGATGTGAACTCTGAGCTTGTAAGGCGTGGAAAAAACTTTATTGCAAGTGGGGCATGCAGGTCGAGACGGTGCAGCAGCGTACGCTGACGAAGGACCGGCAACCGGAGACGCTGGGGCGGGGCCTGGCGAACTGGCGACGGTTGAGAGGGGGGCCAACCTGATTTCATCCAAGCCCGAAGGTTGGTCCTGATCCCCCACCAACCCCGCGAAAGAAAGCAAACCGTCGATAGAACCGATTGAACTCACAGAAGCCTGGGAGTCGATATCTCCCTCAATCAGCACATCAGGTAGCTCAACCCGTACAGCGGACGGAGCGGGGACTGGTGGAAGAAAGGCCTCCGGCCCTAACTCAATTGCTTGCGAGCGTTCCTCGCGCAGTGCAGTTCTCGAGCGTTTTTCTCCCCCCTTGTCAAAAAAATCCGCGAGCGTCTCTTTCATCCGCCCGTCCGCGTCCACATGGCCTACCGGCGAATTCCCCAAAAACCCATACAAATTCAACCCATCCACCTCCCCTGCCGGGTCCGGGTTGATCCAGCGACTCAGCCAGGGTGCGTAATAGCGAAATCCGTAGTAATACAGCCCCGTCGCATCCTTGGTTTTGCCTGAGTAACGGATGGTTTTGTAAGCGCCAGTCTGATCGCGATGATCCTCCCAGGCGGTGCCGCCAAACGGGTAATAGGCTTCGCGGCTTTGCACGTTGGCCTGTTCGTCCAGTTCAAGCGTAACCGAGCCCAAATGGTCCGTGAATTGATAACGCAAGGGGTGTTCCGGGGCGCCTGGCCCGTGGAACCAGGTGACCCGGTTACGTCCGGCTTCGAGGTCGAGCATTTCGTATCGCTGGCCGGTCGGACGGCGGTGCAGCTCCAGGCCAGGCAGGTATCGAACTTCGGCGATCACCGTGGTGGCATGCGTCAGCGTTGTACGTACCTTGCGCAAGCGCTTGCCACCGCCGCCGTAGATGTAGCGCTCGGTGTCATCGGCTTCATTGTCCCGCACCACTGGCGATACGCTGGACAGCTGATTGCGCAAATCCCAGGTCATGGACTGACCGGGTTGCAGGCATTGCAGGTTGCCATTGGCGTCGAACTGCCTCGAAAAGTCCGGCGGCTGATCCCCTTCGATCAGGCTGCGGTTGCTGTCGGGCGCCACCGCCCAGCGACGGGTGAATGACTGCGCACCGAGGTGACGCCGCTCGGTCATGTTGCCCCCCGCGTCGTAGCCGTATTCTTCACGGTAATTGAGCACCGCGCCGGCACCGGTCGCTTCCCAGCCCGTGGCGCTGACGAGTTGGCCCAGGGTGTCGTAGCTGCAGGTACGCAGTGGATCGATGCGTTGATTCTTGAAATAACGAATCGGCAATGCCTGATCGTCGATCTGGATGATGTTGCCGACCGGGTCGACGCTGTAACGCAAGTCCTGCAAGGGCTCGGCGTTTGGCAAACCGGCGCACAGGCGCTCCAACCGGCCATCGCTGAGCGCGTACTTGGCCTCGGTCACCACGCCATTGCCGGCAGTTTCCCGCTCGACCTTGCCGCTGTGGTTATAGCGAATGTCCCGCACCAGGCATTGTTCGGGAGTGGCGGCATTCGCAGGTTGCAGCCACCCTTCCTTGAGTTGCCCGGCCACGGAATTAACGTAGCGCCGGCAATGCCCCTGCGCATCGGTGAGATTGAGCAGATCGCCGAGCGGTGAATACACCCAGCGGCTGGCGAGGCCCGGTGCGTTTTCCAGCAGCGCGTCCCGTGCAACCAGGTCCAACGGCCAGTCAGGAGGTTCGAGACGTTGCAGAAAGTGGCTGACCTCACACTGCGTCAACCCCAGCAAATCGTATTCAGTCATGTGCCGCGTTCCTGCCGGATCATCATGACGAGTCACCCGACCGCATTGATTGGCCGTACTCCAATCAACGCTGCCATACTCAAAGCGCTCCACCACCCGGTCGGTATCGGCGGTCGCCTGCTCGGTGATCGTCAGCGGACGCAACGAAGTGTCGTACTCAACCTGCACCCGACTGCCGCGACCATCCCACTGCGCCAAAACCTGGTCCGCTTCGCCAAACAGAAACACCCGCCAACCGGCGTCAACGCTGTCGCGAGACAGCACTTTGGCGGACAAACCGGTGGTCTGGCGCAACGCAGGCACCGCCAACCGCGCATCCCACTGCTCCACCAGACGCTGCCTACCATCAAAAACCTGGCGCGCAGGCCTCGCGGCAGGCGCCTGTCCCACCTTCTCACGCCAGTACGCCACGCTGCGCACAGCCAAACCACGCGGGTCGATAACCGCCAAGGTGGGCGTTGCAAGGTGCAGATTGAGAATGCTCATCGACGTTGAATAGCATCCAACTGTAAACAGCGTCTACTGTCACAAATGACAGGCATTCATACCGTTGATCCGATCGATCAAAACAACTGCCGGGACGGGCGATTTTTTTACGCCTAAGCTCCTGCCCCTCAACCTGCTCCGCCAAGAGAACATGCCATGACTGACTGGCCGCTGGCTCAAACCTTTCGTTTCAATGGGCACTCCGTTCGTTATGCGGTACGGGGCGACGGTCCGCCGCTGGTGTTCGTGCATGGCACACCCTTTTCTTCGTTCGTCTGGCACAGGATTGCACCGCACTTCATCACCTCGCACAGGGTGCATTACTTCGACCTACTCGGTTACGGGCTGTCCGACAAACCTGTGGGCGATGTTTCCCTGGGTGTGCAGAACGAGTTGTTGGCGCAGTTGCTGGAGCATTGGGGCCTGGCGTGTCCGGACGTGGTGGCCCACGATTTTGGCGGTGCCACGGTGCTGCGTGCACACCTGCTCAACGGCAAGGACTACCGCAGCCTGACGCTGATCGATCCGGTGGCGCTGTCGCCCTGGGGCTCGCCGTTCGTGCGGCATGTTCGCCAGCATGAAGGCGCGTTCAGCGCAGTGCCCGATTACATTCAACGGGCGATCGTGCCGGCCTATATACGGGGAGCGATCAAGCGTGACATCACCGATGAAGAGCTCGCACCCTATGTGCAACCCTGGCTCGGTGAGCAGGGGCAGGCGGCGTTCTATCGGCAGATTGCCCAGATGGATCAGCGTTATACCGACGAAATCGAAACGCTGTACCCGGGCATTCGCTGCCCGGTGCAGATTCTCTGGGGCGACGACGACCAGTGGATCCCCATCGAACGAGGCCGCGCGCTGCAGCAGATGATTCCCGGGGCACAGTTTCTGTCTGTCCCCAAGGCCGGGCACCTTGTACAGGAAGATGCGCCGGAAGCCATTGTCGCGGCCTTGTTGAGGTTCTTGCCCACCTGACGACCCTGTTGCCTGAGGGCGCCATTGATGGATGGCGCTGGCGAGGATAGCCGCCACCGGGCTAACGTAGGGGGACCCTGTGAACGCATGACAACAAGGACTCGCCCGATGCACATCATCAACGCCCGCTTGCGCAACCAGGAAGGTCTGCATGAGTTGCACCTGGAAAACGGCCTGATCCGCCACATTTCCCGCCAGACCGAAGCGCCGACCCTGGGCCCCGATGACCTCGACGCCGGGGGCAACCTGGTGGTGCCGCCTTTTGTCGAGCCGCACATTCACCTCGATGCGACGCTGACGGCTGGCGAGCCGCGCTGGAACATGAGCGGCACGCTGTTCGAAGGCATCGAATGCTGGGGCGAGCGCAAGGTGACGATCACCGAGGAAGACACCAGGACCCGCGCAAAAAAAACCATTCAGGCCCTCGCCGCCCACGGCATCCAGCATGTGCGCACCCACGTCGATGTCACCGACCCGCAGCTCACCGCGCTCAAGGCCATGCTCGAGGTGCGCGAGCAAAGCCGTCATCTGGTCGACCTGCAGATCGTCGCGTTCCCCCAGGAAGGCATCGAGTCGTATCGCGGCGGTCGCGAGTTGATGGAGGAGGCGATCCGGATGGGTGCCGACGTGGTCGGCGGGATTCCGCATTTCGAGTACACCCGCGACCAGGGCGTGAGTTCGGTGAAGTTCCTGATGGACCTGGCCGAACGCACCGGCTGCCTGGTGGACGTGCATTGCGACGAAACCGACGACCCGCACTCGCGCTTCCTCGAAGTGCTGGCCGAAGAGGCGCGCAGTCGCGACATGGGCTCGCGGGTCACGGCCAGCCACACCACGGCCATGGGCTCCTATGACAATGCCTACTGCGCCAAGCTGTTCCGCCTGCTCGGACATTCGGGGATCAGTTTTGTCTCCTGCCCCACCGAAAGCATTCACTTGCAGGGCCGCTTCGACACCTTCCCGAAGCGCCGTGGCGTAACCCGGGTCAATGAACTGCTCGAGGCCGGGATGAATGTGTGTTTCGGCCAGGATTCGATCGTCGACCCCTGGTACCCGCTGGGCAACGGCAACATCCTGCGGGTACTCGAAGCCGGCCTGCACATCTGCCACATGCTCGGTTACCGCAACCTGCAAAGTGCGCTGGACCTGGTGACCGACAACAGCGCCAGGGCGATGAACCTGGGGGATCGTTATGGACTGGAGCCCGGGCGGCCGGCGAACCTGCTGATCCTGTCGGCGGACAGTGACTACGAGGTGATCCGCAGCCAGGGTTTGCCGTTGTACTCGGTGCGCGGCGGCAAGGTGTTGATGAAGCGGCAGATGCCGGTGGTCGAGTTTTTGAGCTGATCCTGGCTGTCAGTTGACTGGACGGGCCTCATCGTCGGAATGCCGCCCAGACCAGGCTCGCTCCCACAGGATTGGGCATGACGGCAGAACATGTATACCCTCTGAGGACCCTGGGGGAGCGGGCCTGGTCTGGGCGGCATTCCGACGATGAGGCCCGTGAAGTCACCCCATCAACCGAGCCGTACCAAACAAGCTGACCCGGCTCAATTCCCCACCCCTTTCCTCCAGCAGAATGGGCGCCGTGCCACCCGGCATCACCACCTTCACTTCCCCCGCTGTCACCCAACCCACACGCCAGGCCGCGCACGCCACCGCGCTGGCGCTGGTGCCGGACGACGCTGTCGGCCCTTCGCCGCGCTCGAACACCCGGGCGGCGATTCGCCCTTCGCCCTCACGCATCGCCCATTGCAGATTGATCCCCGCCGGACACGGTCGCCCGGCACCAGTCGGCATGGCGTAGGCAATCGCCGTCAGCCCTTCGGACAAATCGGCCTGACGCATGTGTGCATTGGCCGGCAGCGCACCGGCTTCATCCACCAGGGTCACGCAATGCGGATTCCCCACCCGCACGAACTGGCTGGTGTGCCACGCGGGGTTCAACGCTGACAGCGGTTGCACATGGCTCAGCGCACGGCCGTTGAACGTCACCTCCCCGGTGCCCTGCGCACTCACCGCCTCGGGTCCGAAGCCCGGTTGGCCCAGGTCCAGCCAAAAGCCTCGCACCCCCTCGACCTGCGCCGCCTGCACCGCCGTTTCGCCTGGCGAAGGCGTATCGGCCTTGTCGTGGTGAACCCTGAGCAGGCATCCCTGATCTTCGGGGAACAGCCCCTGATCGCTGAGCGCCTGGGAAAAAATCGTCAGGCCGTTGCCACTGCGCTCGGCCAGGGAGCCATCGGTGTTGACGATCAACAGGTCGAACGGCGGCGCCGATTGAAACGGCCCGACCAGCAGCCCGTCGCTGCGATGGTCCTTGCTGCCGGCCGGTTGCGCACCCGCTGCCCAGCCGCAGAAGGTTTCGATAGCCAACGCAGTCCAGGCTTCGCGGGTCTGCGCTGCCAGGCCCGCCTCATCCGGCAGAACGATCCCGGCGCGGCGCACGGCATCCGGCGCCACTACCGCGTAAACATTGCCGCGTGCATCGTAAAACGGTGTCATGGCGCCCCCTGAGCATCGATCAAAGGCGACAACATATCGCGAAACAACGACAGGCTGTGCAAGGATGTCACCCTGCCTGAACGCGAAACGCCCGGGACGCTGATCGAACCTCCCCACTCGATCAATGTCCTTTGCGCACGCATTGCTTCTGCCAAGGATCGATATGACCAGCCTCAACACCCAGGACACCTTCGTGCCCGGCCGCTTGCAACAGATGTCCACGCGCGTGGCCTTTTTCATCGCCGGCTTCGGGATCGCCGCGTGGGCGCCCCTGGTGCCCTACGCCAAGACACGGGCCGGACTGGACGAAGGGACGCTCGGTTTGCTGCTGCTGTGCCTGGGGGTCGGCTCGATCCTGGCGATGCCGATGGCCGGGATCCTGTCCACGCGCTTCGGTTGTCGCCGCGTGGCAGTGGGCGGGACCTTGCTGATCTGCGCTGCCCTGCCCCTGCTGGCCACGGTGTCGTCGGTGCCGGCGCTGATCGCCTCGCTGTTCATGTTCGGCGCGGGCCTGGGCACCGTGGACTCCACGGTGAACCTGCAAGCGGTGATCGTCGAGAGGGCCAGTGGCAAGACCATGATGTCGGGCTTCCACGGGCTGTTCAGCCTGGGCGGGATTGTCGGCGCAGCGGGCGTCAGCGCCTTGCTGGGCCTGGGCATTTCGCCCCTGGGGGCGATTCTGGTAGTGGTCGTGATGCTGATCGCGGCCCTGTGCAAGGCCGCACCGCACATGCTGCCGTATGGCAGCGAAAGCACGGGCCCGGCGTTCGCGATACCCCATGGCATCGTGTTGTTCATCGGCGGGATGTGCTTCATCGTCTTTCTCGCAGAGGGGGCGGCTCTGGACTGGAGTGCGGTGTTCCTGGTGCAGGAGCGCGGGATCGCCACGGCTTACGCTGGCCTGGGTTATGCCGCGTTTGCGTTGACCATGACCGTAGGACGCCTGACCGGTGACGCCATCGTCCACCGCCTCGGGGCAACACGGGTGATCGTGTGTGGCGGGCTGCTGGCAGCCGCAGGCCTGTTCCTGGCGACCTTCGCACCGGACTGGGAAGTGGCCCTGATCGGGTATGCCCTGCTCGGTGCCGGCTGCTCGAACATCGTGCCGGTGCTGTACACCGCCGTTGGCAAACAGACCGTCATGCCGGAAAGCATCGCGGTGCCAGCCATCACCACCCTCGGTTATGCCGGCATCCTGGCAGGGCCCGCCGTGATCGGCTTCATCGCCCACGGCAGCAGTTTGAGTTTCGCCTTCGGACTGATGGCGTTGCTGCTGGTTGCCGTGGCGATTGGCGGGAAAGTGTTGAAGGTGTGAACGCCCCAGCGTCAGAACCCGACGCTGGCCTGCACGAAGAACGTGCGTGGCGTGCCGACATACATGCCCGCGTTGTTGTCACTGGAACGGGTGAAGTATTGCTTGTCGAAGACGTTTTTCACCCCGGCACCGAGCTTGAGGTTCGACAACTGCGGACCGAAGTCATAACCGCCGCGCAGGTTCCAGGTCACGTAACCCGGAATGTCGCCGTACCGGCCGTCGGCGGTGCCTTCGGTGATGTAGTTGTTGGTGAAACTGCCGTTGGCGTTCACGGCAACGCCCGGTGAGCGCTGCCTGGACTGAGCGAAGGCATCGACGTTCCAGGTCCAGCGGTCAATGTCATAACGCAGGCCAGCCGTCGCCACCTGGCGCGAATAGAACGGCAGGTCGCGGCCCTTGAAGCCCGGGATTTCCCCTTCATAGACGGCGCGGGTGTAGGTGATGCCCGCGTTGGCGGTCAGGCCGTCGAGTCGCGGGTCCAGGGCCGCCATGTCGTAATGCACCGAAGCTTCGATGCCCTGGTGTGTGGTCGCCCCCAGGTTGGTCCAGCCCGCATCGTTGCTGATGTATTGCAGTTCCTTGTCGAAGTCGATGTAGAACAGCGTCACTTCACCGCCCCACACTTCATCGTTGTAGCGCGTGCCGACCTCATAGGTCTTGGCCTTCTCCGGCTCCAGCCCGTTCGCCGTGTTGTCACCCGAACCGCCCTGGCCCAGTTGGAAATACTGCAGGCTGCCGAACGAGGTTTCGTAGTTGGCGAACAGCTTCCACGCATCGGAGAGGTGATACATCACGCTCAAGGCCGGCAGCGGCTCGTTGCTTTCGATGCTGCGATTCTTTTCCTGCACCGGCCGACCGGCTGTATCGAGCACCGGGCGGTCGTGCCAGTCGGTGCTGATGTGTTCGAAACGGATGCCGGGGGTGATGGTCCAGTTGCCGACATCGATCTTGTTGTCGACGTACACCGAGTTGGCTTCGGTGCCACCGGTGCGGTCCTGGTACACATGACCGTCGGAGGTGGGGGTCGCAACCGGGGTGTTGTTGACCAAGGCCAGACGGCTCGCCTCTTCGTGCATGCCTTCCTTGAGGTAGCGATAACCGACGCTGACCTCCTGGGTGGTCGGGCCGAGATCGAACACATGGGACACCCGCGGCTCGATACCAAAGGTGTAGTAGGTGCGGGGGAACGAGCCGAGGGTTTTCTGATCGATGGCGGCGATGTTGCTGCCACGGAAACTGTCGGAGTAGTAGGTCAGCACTTCCGCCTGGGTGCGGTCGTCGATCTGCCGGATCCACTTGAACGAAATGTCCTTGCGCCGTCCGCTGAAATTGTCGTTGTTGCGGTCGGACTGGAACGGGTTGGCGTCGTATTGCGCCTGGGTCAGGCCACCGGGCATGTCGGCGCTGGCGTCGTAGTAATGCAGGTTGAGGCTGAAATCGTCGACATCGGTCGGCGCCCAGTGGGTCTTGAGCAACACGTCGTCGATGTCGTTGCCGTTGTTGCGCTCACGGTAACCGTTGCCGTTGACGCCCGAGTACAGCAGCGCCACACCGATGCCGTTGTCCGCCGTGCCGCCGACGAAAGCCGTGTCGATGTGCTTCCAGCCACCGTGCTTCGAGGTTTCCAGGGTGGTGCCGATCTCGGCGGAGGCTTGTTCCGGGATCGCGCGGGTCACGAAGTTGATCACCCCGCCGACGTTCTGCGGTCCGTAGCGCACGGAGCCGGCACCGCGTACCACGTCGATGCTGTCGAGGTTGCCCGAGGAAATCGGCGCCATCGACAACTGAGGCTGGCCGTACGGGGCGAACGCGGCGGGAACGCCGTCGATCAGCACCGTGGAGCGTGGCGACAGGCGCGAGGTCAGACCACGCACGCCGACGTTGAGGGAAATGTCGCTGCCGCCGGTCCCGTTGGCCTCCTGCACCTGCACACCGGGCACACGCTTGAGCACGTCACCCACGTTCATCGCGCCCTGCTCGACCATGGCCTCGCGGCGAATCACCGTACGCGCGCCGGGGTGGTTCTGCACCACGGCGGCATCGGCGTCGCCGAGCCAGTCGCCCACCACCTTGATGTCCGTCACACCCAGTTCCAGCGGGCCATTGGCTGCGGAAGTCGGCGCAGGTGTCAGGGTCACGGAGCCTTCGTCGATCTGATAGTCAAGGCCACTGCCCTGCAGCAACTGGCGCAGGGCTTGCTCCGGCGAGAGATTGCCGTCCACGGCCGGGGCCTGCTTGCCCGCCACCAGGTCCGGGCTGAAGAACACCTGCAGCGAAGTCTGCTGACCGAGCGCGCTCAGGGCCTGACCCAGAGGTTGCGCCGCGATGTGAATGCTGTCGGCGGCAAATGCCTGGGGCAGCGCCACGTTGACTGCCAACGCTAGCGCCAGCGGCAACCAGGAAGATTTATTGTTTTTTGCAGTGGATTTTTTCACGTCGAACAGCGTCCTGTGAGCGCAAGAAAGTGCGTCTGTTAATGCAAACCAGTTGCAGTTGGACAAGAAGACGATGAACTCGAAAAAAACCTGAATTTATTTTGCAATTATTTCCTGGCTACCGTCGGCGTGGGTGCGCACGGCCACGGGCAGGATGTTCGGCAAGGCCTTGAGCAAGGCGTCTGTATTGTCGGATTTGAACACGCTGGTCAGGCGCAGCTCGCCGACCTTGGCGTTGCTGACCGTCAGCGGTTTCTCGCGATAAAGCGACACTTCCTCGACCACTTCGCTGAGGCGGGCATCGTTGAACACCAGTTTGCCGCTGCGCCAGGCCGTCAGCTGCGCCGCGTCGACGGCATAGGCCGGCGCCACGTTGCCGCGTGCATCGACCCGGGTACCGAGGCCGGCCGTCAGGCTGACGAAAGCGTTGTCGGGCGCCTCGCGTCCCTGGACCTTGACCGTGCCCTGTTCCACCACGACGCGAGTGTCATGGGTACCGCGCCGCACATCGAAGCGAGTGCCGGTGACCGTGACCTTGCCGCTGCCCGCCTCGACCACGAAAGGCCGGTCGCTGTCGTGCGCGACGTTGAACATGGCTTCGCCTTCGCTCAGCTCGATACCGCGCCGGCCTTTTTCAAAGCGCACCTGAAGGCGGCTGCGACTGTTCAGGTCAATCACCGAACCGTCCGGCAATGCCACATGGCGGCGCTCGCCCAGCGCCGTCGAGTACTCGGCGGAGTAAGTCGCCGATGGGTTCGAACCGCTGAACAGGCCCAGGCCGAGCGCCACTGCCAGGACACTGGCCGCCACCGCATAACGCACCAGTGGCCGACGCTTGTTGCGGGCCGGCGGTGCTTCGCACAAGGCTTGCAGCCGCGCCGCAGGAAGCAGGTCGGCGGCGGACCACAGGCTCTGGAGCAATTGAAACTCTTCACGGTGCTGAGGGTGTTCGTTCAGCCAGCGCTCGAATTGCAGGTGTTCCTCGATGGCCACGGCCGGTTCCCGCAGACGCACAAACCAGCGCGCCGCCTCATCGCGAACCGTGGTCTGCCCGCACGCGCAGTTATCCATCATGGAAGTTCCTGTGTGGCTGGGGATGAAAAGGCGCGGCCGATCATGACTGCAGTCCGTCGAGGCGGTCGCGCAGATGCCGCAAGGTGCGGATCATATACTTTTCCACCATGTTCTTGGACAGTCCCAGGCGTTCGGCGATTTCCGCCTGGGTCAGGCCTTCGATCTTCTGCCAGACGAACACCTTGCGACAATTGACCGGCAACTCGCCGAGGGCCCGCTCGATGGAATCAGCCAACTGCACCGCATGCATGAAATGCTCCGGGTCGCCGGACGACGACACACCCTGATCGATCGCCTCGGACTCCATGGCACCCCGCCGATCCTCACGCCGATAACCATCCACCGCGATGTTGCGGGCGGTCTGGTGCAGATACGCCCGAGGCTGCTCCACTGCCGCCGAATCGGACTCAAGCACCCGAACGAAGGTGTCGTGGGCCAGGTCCTCGGCCTGCTGACGATTTCTCAGGCGTCGGGTCCAGGTGCCAACCAACTCTTCGTAATGCTCGAAAAAGCCGTGTCTGCGGGGCAACTTGGGGATCATTGCGGTGTGCTGTGAAGACGGGGCGTGAATAATAATGCTTCCTATTAACCGGAAGCAATGGCTAGCGGACCAGCGCCACCACTCAAGCACGGCGGTACGGAGAGGGCCAGCGACAGGAAGGAAATCGGCGTTTTCCTGCCAAAAAAAAGACGCGCAGACGAGTTGCGGCTCGTCCACGCGTCAAAACGGGAAGCGTCAATACAGTTCTTTGTGGACGCGATGGGTGCTCGCCAGGTCGGCGACGAATGTCTGCGCCACCTCCTCGCTGAGGTGGCCAAAGGTCATGGCGATGTTGACCAGCGCCGCGTCAATGGCCCGTTCCAGGTTGCTTTTGTTGCCACAGACGTACAGGTGCGCGCCCTGGCTGAGCAGTGTCCACAGGTAGGCGCCGTGTTCAAGCATGGCGTCCTGCACGTAGTAGCGGCTTTCGGTGTCCCTGGAAAACGCCGTGATCAGCGTATCCAGCACCCCGCCGGCCTGCCATTTTTCCAGGCGCGATTGGTAGAGGAAGTCCGACTCCCGACGGCGGTCGCCGAAGATCAGGCAGCTTTGTACCGGGCTGTTCTGTTGCTCGATCTGTTCCAGCAAGGCAATCAAGGGGGCAATGCCGGTCCCGGTGCCGATCATGATCACCGGATGCTCGACCTGACGTGGCAGGTGGAACGGCGGGTTACTGCGCACAAACACCCGGGCCTCGGGATGGGGCCCGACCAGGTGCCCGGTGGCGGTGCCGGTACGCGAACGGTCGGCCAGGTCATAGGCGACCTCACGGATGCACAGGTCCACGTATCCGGGGTTGTCGTGGGAGGCAATCGAATACGCCCGTGGCAGCACATCGGGCAGCCACTCCACCAGGTCTTCCACACTCAACTGCTCAGGCGTACAGAAATCATTGAGCACATCGAGCATGTCCCGGCCATACAGATAGGCTTCGAGCTCCTTGCGCTGACTGACCTTCAACAGGCCTTTCAAGGTTTCATGCTGACTGACCTTGGCAATGTCGCGCAGCATCGACTTGCTCAGTTGCCGCAGTTCCTTGTCGGCGAGCAAGGTGCGGGCATCGTCGCGGCCGAACCACTGGCCGATCTGCGCCAGCAGTTGCTCATCGTTGTGCGCCAGCACATAGAGGTTGTCACCGGCGCGGTACTTGATGCCGCTGCCTTCGATGTCCAGGCGAACCTGCCAGGCGTAAGGCGCCGTGCCGTTGAGTCGGGTACGAGAAATCACCCGCGCCGGCCATGTGGCCTTTTCACCATAAGCGGTCACTTGCAGGTTGAGGGTGGTGCCGGCGCGTCGGTCGCCCTTGAGCACCGCTTCGAGCGTGGCGCACCAAGTGTCGAAGAAGCCCTCGAAATCGGTGTCGGCGTCGACCCGGTTGATCCAGGGTTTGGCCTGTTTCTGCAGCAGCATGGTGTCCAGCAGTTTGCTGTAGCCGCAGAAGGTCGGGTACGCGGTGTCGCCCAGACCAAAGATGGCATAAGGCTGGTCGATCAACGGTTCGAACTCGTTCAGTTGATCCATGAAGCAATCGGCATTGCCCGGGGGTTCGCCGTCACCGAAGGAGCTGCACACGATGATCAGCAAGTCCTGTGGGGTCAGGGTTTCGAGCTTCAGCGAGTTGAGATCCTGCACGGCCAATTCGTACGGCTGCAAGCAAGGCAGACGCAACAGGCGTTGCGTCAACCCTCGGGCATTGCCGGACTCAGAGCCATAACCGATCACGATGCGTTCGATTAAAGCTGGCATGGTCGCTTACCTGTCGTAGAATTCGTCGAAAGTTTCCTTGGAAAACTCCAGGCCTTCGAAGTCGCTCATCAGGTCGTTGATCACCCGGCGGATGCTGATGTACTCGACGATGTTGCCCTGCTCGTCGAACAGCGGCTGCACCGTGGTATCGACCACATACAGACCGCCACCCTTGCCGACGTTGGGGATCACGCCGGTCCAGATTTCGCCCTTCTTGATGGTGTCCCACATCTGCTTGTAAGTGCTCTTGGGCACGGCAGGATGACGCACGACACTGTGCGGCTGGCCCAGCAGCTCTTCACTGGTGTAGCCCGTCAGTTTGCAGAACAGATCGTTGACGTAAGTGATGTTGCCTTGCAGGTCGGTGGTGGAGATCACCATGACGTTTTCCAGTGCGCTCAAGACTTTGGCGTTGATGGCTTGCATTGTGTTACCCCTCGATTGATTAAAAGTTGGTGCAGTGATGTCAGGTTTGGCCAACGCACGGCATTGCTGTTTCTGGTTGTAATAAATCAATCGGAAGACTCACCGACTGAGCATGGCGCTGAGAAAAAAGAGGATCCGACCCATGAGCGGATCCTGAAAAAGGAGTTCGGGATGAAACGGCGACAGCACTGTGCTCAGCTTTCTTGCGACTGCAGGCGCGAACCTTTGCGAGTCACCTGCTGACCGGGTTCGAAACGGGCGTTGGGCGAACGGACGGTGCTGACTTCGCCCTGGGCGTCTTTGACTTCATAGGCGGTTTCGGTGAGGCCGGCCGCTTCCTGCACGGAACCGCCGGCGAAGAAACCGGCACCCGCACCGATCAGCGCGCCGATCGGGCCGCCCACGGCGCCGACCATCAGCCCGGTGACCACACCGGCACCTTTGCCGGCCGTGGTATCGGGCACTTCACGGACCACTTGGTCAGCCATGCACAACGGGGTAAACAACAGGCAGAGGGTGAAGCTGAAAGGGATGGTACGAGTCATGATCATTTCCTGCTTGGTTGGGGTTGCCCTAAGCATTCCATTAAACGTGCCAATTTTTTAATCCATACAAATCAATACCTTGAAGAATTAAGATGTCCTAATGACAACATCGCAATAGAGTCATTAGGACGACATGATTGTCATTATGACCAAACCTCAAATGACCTGAATCATTAAAACGTCCACCCTCGATACCTGACGACCGGCCAAAGAATTCAATTGCAAGAAAATATTACATACGTCATATTATTTACGTAATATTTATCCGATCCCCAAGGTGTTCGCCGATGACCAGCATGCCCAGCCCTGTTGCGGCGCCAACGCCACGCTCGTCGCTGTTCAAGCGCGTTGCCCTGCCGGTGCTTGCCCTGGTCGCCCTGATAGGCGCCGGGTTGTATGCCACCCACTGGTGGACAGCGGGCCGTTTCATCGAGGCAACCGACGACGCCTACATCGGCGGCGACGTGACGGTGATCGGGCCGAAGGTCGCCGGCTACATCGAAGAAGTACTGGTCACCGACAACCAGAACGTGAAGGCCGGCGATGTGCTGATCCGCCTCGATTCCCGCGACTACCGCGCCCACCTGGCCAAGGCCGAGGGTGCGGTCGCCGCCGAACAAGCCTTGCTGGCCAATCTCGACGCCACAGAACAACTGCAACAGGCCGTGATCGGCCAGGCCCGCGCCGGGATCGAGGCTGCGGGTGCCGAAACCGCACGCTCCCGGGATGACAACCTGCGCTACAAGAAGCTGGTGGGCAGCAATGCCGTTTCGGTGGAGAGCGCCCAGCGCGCCGACGCCACGTTCAAGACTGCCCAGGCCCTGAGCTCAAAGGCCCAGGCAGAACTGCTCGCCGCGCAACGGCAATTGAACGTGATCGAAACCCAGAAGCAACAGGCCCGGGCCGCGCTGATCCAGGCCCGCGCCGAACGTGACCTGGCGCAACTGAATGTCGGCTACACCGAGCTGCGCGCGCCCATCGACGGGGTGATCGGCAACCGCCGGGCACGGGTCGGTGCTTATGCACAGGCCGGTTCGCAACAGTTGTCGGTGGTGCCCTCGAGCGGGCTGTGGGTCGATGCCAATTTCAAAGAAGATCAACTGGCGCACATGACCCCCGGCCAGCCGGTGGTGATCCGCGCCGACGTGCTTTCGGGGCAGCAATTCCACGGTCACCTCGACAGCCTTGCCCCCGCCAGTGGTTCCCAGTTCAGCGTGCTGCCACCGGAAAACGCCACCGGCAACTTCACCAAGATCGTCCAGCGGGTGCCGGTGCGTATCCGACTCGATCCGGCGGACAGCGTGCTCGGTCACCTGCGCCCAGGGTTGTCGGTGACCGCCGAAGTGGACACACGCCAGGCACCTGAACCCGCCGCCGTGGCCAGTGCGCCATGAGCCGCGCCCTCGCCGCTCCCGCCCAACCGTTCAACGCGGCGGACATGGCGACGGCGACCAAGGTGTTCGCCTTCGCCAGCATGTGCATCGGCATGTTCATTGCGCTGCTGGACATTCAGATTGTCTCGGCGTCATTGCGCGATATCGGTGGCGGGCTGTCGGCCGGCACGGATGAAACCGCCTGGGTGCAGACCAGCTACCTGATCGCCGAAATCATCGTCATACCGCTGTCGGGCTGGCTGTCGCGGGTGTTTTCGACCCGCTGGCTGTTCTGCGCCTCCGCCGTGGGCTTCACCCTGGCCAGCCTGCTCTGCGGGGCGGCCTGGAACATCCAGAGCATGATTGCCTTCCGCGCTTTGCAGGGGTTCCTGGGCGGCTCGATGATCCCGTTGGTATTCACCACCGCGTTCTTTTTCTTCACCGGCAAACAACGGGTCATCGCTGCCGCGACCATCGGCGCCGTCGCGTCACTGGCACCGACCCTGGGACCGGTGATCGGCGGCTGGATCACCGACGTGTCTTCGTGGCACTGGCTGTTCTACATCAACCTGGTCCCGGGTATCTTCGTCGCAGTGGCGGTGCCGCTGCTGGTGAAGATCGATCAGCCGGAGCTGTCCCTGCTCAAGGGCGCCGACTATCTGAGCATGGTGTTCCTGGCGCTGTTTCTTGGCTGCCTGGAATACACCCTTGAGGAAGGTCCACGCTGGAACTGGTTCAGCGACCGCACGATTCTGACGACGGCCTGGATCAGTGGCCTGGCGGGCCTGGCCTTTATTGGCCGTACCCTGCACGTGGCCAACCCGATCGTCGATCTGCGCGCCTTGAAAGACCGCAACTTCGCCCTCGGATGCTTCTTCTCGTTCGTGACCGGCATCGGCCTGTTCGCCACGATTTACCTGACCCCGCTGTTTCTCGGCCGGGTGCGGGGTTATGGCGCGCTGGACATTGGCCTGGCCGTTTTCTCCACCGGGGTGTTCCAGGTCATGGCGATTCCGCTGTATGCCTTTCTGGCCAACCGCGTCGATCTGCGCTGGATCATGATGACCGGCCTGGGGCTGTTCGCCTTGTCGATGTGGGATTTCAGCCCGATCACCCATGACTGGGGCGCCAGGGAATTGATGCTGCCGCAGGCCCTGCGCGGGATTGCCCAACAACTGGCCGTGCCGCCAGCGGTCACCCTGACCCTCGGCGGGCTGGCACCGGCCCGGCTCAAACATGCCTCCGGGTTGTTCAACCTGATGCGCAACCTCGGGGGCGCGATCGGTATCGCCGCCTGCGCAACCATCCTCAACGACCGTACCAACCTGCACTTCACCCGGCTGGCGGAAAACCTCAACAGCAGCAACGAATCCCTGAACCAGTGGCTGTCCCAGGTCGGCAACCACTTCGCCGCCCTGGGCCAGAGCGGCGACATCGGCGTCACCGCCAGCCTGCGCCAACTCTGGCTGCTGACCTACCGGGAAGCGCAGACGCAAACCTACGGCGACACCTTCCTGCTGATCGGCGCCTGCTTCGTCATCGCCACGGCACTGGTGCCCTTGATGCGCAAGGTGCAACCCCCGGCCGCGCCCAGTGCGGATGGGCATTGAGCGAAGGCTCGGATCAGGCGTCAGTGAAAGGCGTAGGACTACCTGAGGCCGGTCATGTAGGACCCTTCCCTTTCTGCTTTTTGCCTCCCTCATTTCCCGGTTAATGGCGGCCACGATGCTTTAGCTTGAAAGCAGATTGGCCGCAGGGCACTTCCTCGATAGATCGACCTCGGCCGCGCTCACTCATCCTCATGGGGACTCTCTCCTGTGCGCCTGATTCATCGACATGATCGCGAACGCCTGGGCATCAGCCTGCGCAATATCGAATCGCCTTTTTTTGCACAATCCACCATTAAAGAAGCTTTCGCAGGGCGCTCTCTTCGATCGATTGACGGGCTCAAGGTGCGGATTCATGGCCAGGCCTGGAGCGATCAGAAAATCCTCCAGGCGGTTGGAGAAGGTGAGCTGTTGCTCGTCTCGGATGACCCTTTCGACCCACTGAGCAGCGATACATCCGGTCGGTATTGGTTCATCACCGGGGACAGCGGATTGTCCAGCGGGTCGCCGCGCCCTGCTGCCCAGAGCGTGTCCTCGCGGCCACCCGCTGAACCCTGGGTCAAACCGCCGCCACAGGAACCCGGCTTTTATGTCGTGCCGAAAAGCACCACAGCCGAGCAGTTGAAAGCAACGCTGTTCGCGACGCAGAACCCCTCGGTGATGCGCAAGTTTGCGGCGCTGAACCCCGGCCTCAACGAGGTGAAGGCCGGCACGATGATCGTGCTCAGCGACCCGCACAACCTGCAATGCACCCGCGAAGAAGCCCTGTTGATGGAGGCCGCGACCAAGACCAATGCCGCCCTGGAATTGCTGAGCCCGCAAGAGGCGGACTTCATGGTCCGCCACCGCCACGAAATCGAAACCTTCCTGACCGAGGGATCAACGGCCATGGGTGTCGGCGAGGCGATTTTCACCAGTAACCTGAAAAACATGCAAGTCGTTCTGAAGGACATCGAAGCGCTGCACGTGCGCACATTCAACGCACACGGGCATCTACGCTCACCGGAGTTTTTTGCCGAACGCAAACGACTGCTCAGCCAACTCAACACCCACCTGACCGCCCTGACCCGCAAAGGCATTGGCTTACCGGACCATCCAAACCTGAAAAACGCCTTGGGCATCTCCAGCCGCAGCCTGGTCCACCGCTGGACCAAGGCCGGTGCCGCCGGACAGATTCCCGGCTACGCGACGCACATCGAAGGCGTGGCCAAAGCGGCGAAGGTGGTCAAGTACGGCGGCTGGGTTGGCACTGCGATTGGCGGTGGGGCGTCTTATATGAAGGTGCAGGATGTCTGCGCTGAAGGCGATGCCGAGGCGTGCAGGAAGATCAAATTTACAGAGACCGGTAGTTTTACAGGTGGGGTCATAGGGGGAACGTTGGCTGGTGGTCTCTTGGGCAGTAGCGCCGCTGGAACCGTTTGCGTCGCGTTGGGCGTGCCCACCTTAGGTACCGGCACGCTGGTGTGCGGTGTGGTTGTAGTCGGAGTGGCTTCACTTGCAACGAGTATTCTCACCAACTGGGGTGGCGAATATATTGGCGAAATCATTTATGAGCACTCTCGATGAGCATCGTACAGCTGATAGTTGTGGGCGTGGGCGGACTGTCCATAGTCAGCGGTTACATCTGGTTCTGCTTTGTCTTTTATATGACATTCACTGAGTTGGAGGCCGTTCTGGGCCACCTGGAAAACAGCCCGGACGTGGTGTTTTTATCCCGAACCCGAAGAAGCGGCTTCGTCGGAAAGTCTCGCTTGATGATCGAATTGTCTGGAATTGTGACGTTTCCACGCTTTCACTCCCGAGTCGTCAAATTAAGCCCAGACGATCTGTCCAATATACCCGTGTCGATCAAGCGAAAACTGGCAATCATGCAATGGAGCGGCATCGTCATATTGGTCTCCATGATTGTGTCATTCGGTATCGGAAAAATTGCTGGCCTGTACCGTTAAATTTCCACCTCGAAGAATCCTTGGGCGCACAGGTGCCGATGTCCACTCACCGGCACCCGTACTCCCTCAAGCCTGAGGCATTTTACGAAAGCCCACCGCCAGTCGGTTCCAGCTGTTGATGGTGGAAATCGCCACGGTCAGGTCGACCATTTCCTTCGGGCTGAACTGGGCCGCGACATATTCATAGACATCGTCCGGCGCGTGGGTCTGGCTCAGTTCCGTCAGGGATTCGGTCCAAGCCAGCGCGGCGCGTTCGCGATCGCTGAAGAACGGCGCTTCACGCCAGGCCGTCACGGCGAACAGGCGGCGCGTGGTTTCGCCGTCCTTCAGCGCATCGGTGGTGTGCATGTCGATGCAGAAGGCGCAGCCATTGATCTGCGAGGCGCGCAGCTTGACCAGTTCGATCAGGCTCTTTTCCAGCGGCAGCTTCGAGACGGCTCCTTCGAGGGCCATCATGGCTTTGAGTGCATCAGGGGATGCGGTGTAGAAATCGATACGAGGTTGCATGGTGAACTCCGGTTCAAGTGGGGATGAAACAACGTTAGTCCCGAGGGTCGGCGAGGCCAATAACCAATCCTCCAGAAGACGAGGAGTCCATTGCTGCCTGCGGAAAAATAAAGTACGTCGGGCTGATTGCCAGCGGTCGGTCTGCGCCACTAGAATGCGATCAATTCTTAATTGCAGTCAGGCCAGGACGCCCGAATCGAGTAGCCGTTTCCCATGTCGTCAACCGACCACCCCTCGAACCAGCAAATCCACACCCTCTACAGCGAACATCACGGTTGGCTGCAGGGATGGCTGCATCGAAAACTCGGAAATCGCTGCGATGCGGCCGACCTGGCCCACGATACCTTCCTGCGTCTGCTGACCCGTCAGGTCATCAAACCCCTGGGCAGTGAACCTCGTGCGCTGCTGACCCACATCGCCAAAGGCCTGGTGATCGACCGCTGGCGGCGCCAGGACCTCGAGCGTGCCTACCTGGAGACCATCGCTCAATTGCCCGCCTGCGAGGTGCCGTCGCCGGAAACCCGCCTGCTGATTCTCGAGACCCTGACGCGCATCGAAGCACTGTTGCGCGAATTGCCGGCGGCTACCCGCGACACCTTCCTGCTGTCACAGATCGAAGGCCTGACGTACGGCCAGATCGCCGAGCGCCTCGGCGTGTCGCTGATCACCGTCAAACGGCACATGCGTGCTGCCTTCATTGCCTGCCTGAGTGTCGCCTGATGAACCCGATGATCAACCCGCAAATCATCGGCGAAGCCGCCGACTGGCTGGTGCATCTGCATTCCGGATCCGCCACGGCGTCCGACCATCAGGCCATCGCCCAGTGGCGCAACCGCAGTGCCGAGCATGCCCAGGCCTGGCTGCGGGCCGAAGCGCTGCTCGGGGAATTTCGCAGTGTACCGGCCAACCTCGCCCTGCAGACCCTGCAACGGGCGGCGCGCAAGGACGGTCTCAGCCGCCGCCAGACCCTGACGCGCCTGGGTCTGTTGCTCATGGCCGGCCCCTTGGGCATCGCCGCGCAACATGTGCCGTGGCAACAGTGGAACCCCGATCAACGCACTGCCGTCGGCGAACAGAAACGCCTGCAACTGGCCGATGGCAGCGAACTGCTGCTCAACACCCAAAGTGCCGTGAACATTGCATTCAGTCCTCAGGAGCGGCGCATCACGCTGCTCGATGGCGAAGTGTTGATCAGTACCGCCAGGGATGCCGCGTCACGGCCGTTTATCGTTGAAACCCCGCAAGCCATCGCCCGCGCCCTGGGCACTCGCTTCTGCGTGCGCACCCACGACTCGCGCAGCCAGGTGTCCGTGCTCGAAGGGCAGGTGCAGGTCACTCCGCTGCGGCTGTCGCAAGGCACGACCCTCGAGGCCGGCGAGCGCCAATCGTTCACCGCCGACCGCTTCGACCCGGTGGAACGCTTCGACACCAGTTCCCTGGCCTGGGACAAAGGCATGTTGCTGGCCAACAACATGCGCCTGGACGAATTGCTCGGCGAGTTGAGCCGCTACCGCCCCGGCATCCTGCGCTGCCATGCCGACGTCGCCGGGTTGCGGGTCTCGGGGGCGTTTTCCCTGCGCAATACCGACGCCAGCCTGCGCCTGCTCAGCGATACCCTGCCACTGAAAATCAGCAGCCTGACCCGCTACTGGATGTCGGTCGAACCACGGGCCTGACCGCCCCGAAATTTTTTCACTGCCTCCTGATACCTTTTTGCGTTTCGTTCGGTGTGTGGATAGACCTCTTCAATTCCACGCGCTCGACAGGAACGCCGAATGACTTCAATGCTGCCGCACCGCCCCGCCGAATTCCCGCTCAAGGCCCTGAGCCTGAGCGTTGCCCTGGCCTTCACCGTCTTGCTCCCGGTTACCGGCCAGGCGGCCGACAGTGTCAGTGAAAGCACCGCGCGCAGCGTCAACATCGCTCCGGGCCTGCTCAGCCATGCCCTGGCGCAATTCGCAGTGGCGGTGGGCGTGCCGCTGTCGTTCGATCCGGCGCAACTGGGCGCTCGTCAGAGCCCGGGCTTGCAAGGCAGCTACAGCGTGCAGTCAGGCTTCGCGCAATTGCTCGAAGGCAGTGGTTTCGAACTGATCAGCACCGGTGCCAACGGCTACACGCTGGCGCCGCGCGTGTCCGCCGATGGCGCGCTGGAACTGGGGGCCACCAATGTCAATGCCCTGCGCGACGACAACGCCGAGACCTACGGCGGTGGCCAGGTCGCCAAGGTGGCGCAGGTGGGCATCTTCGGTAATCAGGCCTTGAAAGACCTGCCCTTCAGCGTCACCAGCTACACCGCCAAAACCATGGCCGACCAGCAGGCCCAGACCATCGGCGATGTATTGCTCAACGACTCGTCGGTGCGCCAGTCCTCAGGTTTTGGCAACTTCTCCCAGGTGTTCATGATTCGCGGCCTGCCGTTGCTGTCTGACGACATTTCCTATAACGGTTTGTACGGCATCCTGCCGCGGCAGATCATTGCGACCGAGGCCCTGGAGCGGGTCGACCTGTTCAAGGGCCCGAACGCCTTTGTCAACGGCGTGACGCCCAGCGGCAGCGGGATTGGCGGCGGCGTCAACCTGCAACCCAAACGCGCCCAGGATGTGCCGACCCGCAGCATCACCCTCGAACACAGCAGCGATGGCCAGGTTGGCGGGCATCTGGATCTGGGTCAGCGCTTCGGCGAAGACAACCGCTTCGGGGCACGGGTCAACCTGATGCAGCGCGAAGGCGACACGGCTGTCGATGACGAAGACCGTCGTTCCTCGCTGATCAGCATCGGCCTGGATTACCGAGGCGATCGCCTGCGGGTGTCGACGGACTTGGGCTACCAGAAGCAGGTAATCAACCAGGGACGCTCGGTGATCTACGTCGACGCCGCCCTGAGCAAGGCGCCCAAGGTGCCGCACGCCAATGCCAGTTACGCGCAAAGCTGGAGCTATTCGCAGCTCGAAGACACCTTCGGCATGGCCCGCGCCGAGTACGACCTCACTGACAACTGGACCGCGTATGTGTCCGGGGGCGCCAAGCACACCCGGGAGAATGGCGTGTATTCGTCGTTGACCGTGAACAACCTCAACGGCAACGCCAAGGGCGGCATGCTCTATTCGCCCCACGACGAAGACAACAAAAGCCTGATGGCCGGCCTCAATGGCCACTTCGCCACCGGCCCGGTGACCCATCAGATGAACTTTGGCCTGGCCGGCATCTGGGGCCAGCAACGTTCGGCGTTCGAAACCATCGGCGCCGCCTCGCGCTATGACACCAACCTCTACGACGTGACGGACAAACCGCGTCCACGTCCGACATCGTTCGCCAGTGACATTTCCGATCCGCGCATCGTTGGCAAGAACACCCTGCGCAGCGCAGCGGTGTCCGACACCCTGGGCTTGCTCGATGACCGCGTATTGCTGACCCTGGGCGTGCGGCGCCAGGAGATGAAAGTCGACGGCTGGGCCACTGCCAGCGGCGCACGCACCTCGAGCTACGAGGAATCGATCACCACCCCGGTCTACGGCCTGGTGATCAAGCCGTGGGAACACGTGTCGTTCTACGCCAACCGCATCGAAGGCCTGGCCAAGGGCCCGACGCCGCCGACCACCGCGATCAACCGCGACGAAACTTTCGCCCCGGTGCGCAGCAAGCAGGTCGAAGCCGGCGTGCGCCTGGACATGGACACCTACGGCGCAAGCCTGGGCGTCTACCGCATCGAGCAGCCTGCCAGCTACACCCAGAGCGGCGTGTTCCGGGTGGATGGCGAGCAGGTGAACAAGGGCGTTGAGCTGAACCTCTACGGCGAGCCGCTGGACGGTCTGCGCCTGCTGAGCGGCGCGACCCTGATGAAGACTGAAATCGAAGGCAGCGCCAACGGTGTCAACGACGGCAACCGCGCGGTCGGCGTGCCGCGCTTCCAGTTCAACGTCGGTGCGGACTGGGATGTGCCGGGCATCGAAGGCGCCGCTGTCAGTGCACGAATGTTGCGCACCGGCGGGCAGTACCTGAACGCCGCCAACACCCAGAGCATTCCGGCGTGGAACCGCTTCGACCTGGGTTCGCGCTACGCCTTCAAGCTCGACGACAAGGAAATCACCTTGCGCGCCAACCTGGAGAACGTGGCGAACAAGGCGTACTGGGCGTCGGCCTATGGCGGTTACCTGACCCAGGGCACGCCGCGGACATTGAAGGTGTCGGCGACCCTGGATTTCTGATCCCGGACTGCCGTAAGGCCGCTGACGCCATCGCGCAGCGGCCATCCACGCGAAACCCTCAGGCGCGGCTGCGCAACCACTGCAAAAACCCTCTCTTCGGCGCCACCTTCGGCGCTTCCTCGGTCAGCGTCTGCGCCCGGTGCAGGCGATAATCGAGCAGCGCCTTCATCGCCTCGCCAATGTCATGCCGCGCATCCAGGCACGGCTTGAGGTAATCCTTCTCGATCCGGTACAGGCTGCAGGCTGTCTTGGCGCTGAATTCGGCAGGCAGCGACGTGTCCGACAGAATGCCACCCTCGCCGATCACTTCACCCGGCCCCATGCGCCCGGACTCGAACTTGACCCCGGCACGGCTCAGCGCCACCGTCACCACGCCGGATTCGACGATGAACAAATGGTCGCTGACCTCCCCCGCTGGCAGGATCGTTTCCCCGGCACGGAAGGTCTGCAGGGTCATGTGCTGACTGAAGGTTTCCTTTTCCTCCTGGCGCAGGGTGGAGAAAATCGCCGAGCTTTCCAGCAACGCCCGTGGCCGTGACAGATTCACCGGCGCATTCGACTCGACACTCGACAACAGGCTCACGCCCGAGGCCTGCAAGTGCCGGAACGCCAGGTCGAACAGCAGATTGCGCACCATGCGTTTCTGGTCCATCGACGCCACGAAACCACTGATTTCGTACTCCACGCCGGTGGCGCTCGAGCCTTTGAGCGCGACGCTGGGCGCCGGTTTGCTCAACAGATGGCGACACCCCTCCACGGCCCGTTCCAGCGCATCGATCACCGTCTGCGGACGCGCATGCGGGCTGAGCTGAAGGGTGATCGACACGCCGAACATATCACTCGGGCGGCTGAAGTTGATGATCTTGGCCTTGGCCGCCAGCGAGTTGGGGATCACCGCCATGCTGCCCTGGGACGTTTGCAGGCGCGTGGCGCGCCAGTCGATGTCGGTCACCCGGCCTTCGGTGCCGTCGATGGAGATCCAGTCATCCAGTTGATAGGGTTTGGTGGTGTTGAGGACTATCCCCGAGAACACGTCGCTGAGGGTGCTTTGCAAGGCCAGGCCGACGATGATCGCCAACGCGCCGGAGGTCGCCAGCACGCCCTTGACCGGCAAGTCCAGCACGTAGGCCAGCGCGGCAATGATCGCAATCAGGAAAATCACCGCGCCCAGCAGGTCCTGGAGCAGGCGCCCGGTGTGCCCGACCCGCTGCATCATCCCCGCCCCGATCAGCACCGTCAGGGTCCGCGCGCCAAACAGCCACCAACCGATCTGCAAACCGGTCGCCGCCAGGTGCAGCGGTACGTTGTCGGACCAGGGCGCAGGCTCCAGCGGGTTCAGGCCTTCGTTGAACAGCAGGATGCTGAACAGCGAAAAGATCAGCAGCCGCACCAGCAATTTCCAGTTGCTGCCATTGGCGCTGATCAGGCGCCATAACCCCAGGTCGATAAGGATCAGGATCAGCGCGCAGATCAGCGGGTGATTGGTGAGCAGTGACAGCATCGAACAGCTCCAACCGAATTCGGATGGGCACAGTGTAGGAGCAATTACCGGTCCGGGAGCAATACCCAAAAGCGTGCTCGAGGGGCTGGATGGCGCCCGTGTTTCAAACGCTCATCTGTCCGAAGCGCCCCGAATGAAAATCAGCGAACGCCTGGTGGATCTCCTTCTCGCTGTTCATCACGAACGGACCGTGGCCGACGATGGGCTCGTCGATGGGCTCGCCGCTGAGCAGCAGCACCACGGCGTCGTTGTTGGCTTCCAGGCTGATCTGCTGGCCCGCACGTTCGAACAATGCCAATTGCCCTTGTCGCACCAGCTCCTGTCCGTTGACCTGAACCGTGCCGCGCAGCACCACCAACGCCGTGTTGCGACCTTCGTGCAGGTCGAGTGACAGCAACTTGCCGCCATTGAGGCGCAGGTCCCAGACATCGATCGGGGTGAAGGTTCGCGCCGGTCCGGTACGGCCCTCGAATTCACCGGCGATCAGCCGCAGGCTGCCGGCCTGGTCCTTGAGCGGGATATTGGCGATGTCGCTGTCGAGAATCGTCTGGTAACCCGGTTCGGCCATCTTGTCCTTCGCCGGCAGGTTGACCCACAACTGAACCATTTCCAGGGCGCCGCCGGACCTGGCGAAGTCGGCGGAATGAAACTCTTCATGGAGAATCCCCGACGCCGCCGTCATCCACTGCACATCACCGGGGCCGATCTTGCCGCCGCTGCCCGTGGAATCGCGGTGTTCCACCTCGCCGTCGTAGACGATGGTCACCGTTTCGAAACCGCGATGCGGGTGTTGGCCTACACCGCGACGTTCAGTGGTCGGTGAAAATTGTGCAGGGCCGGCGTGGTCCAGCAGCAGAAACGGGCTGATGTGTTCAGCCAGGTTGTCGTAGGAAAACAGCGTACGAACCGGAAAGCCATCACCGACCCAATGGCTTTGCGGGCTGGTGTAGACGCCTATGAGGTTTTTCATGAAGTCTCCAAATCTGTGGTGTAACCCGATGGATAAAGCTTAAAACTGGAGGCTTTGGCGCGCTAGACGGCAAAAACAAGTCTGAGCGTTCCACAGGGAGGACGATATGCGGGGCTGGCGGGGATTTTATTTCGGACATAATATCAAGCCAGATTACAACCATAATATCGACCGAGGACATGCTCATGCAAAACCCGACCCGCGACACCATCCTGGCGCAATGGATCGCCGAGGAGGACGCCATGCGCAACCGCCTGGCGGAACCCGGCAGCCTGTCGCTGGCCGAAGTCAGCGCGTTGTCCCCCGGTGAATTCTTCGACGGCATCGGCAACGGCGAACTGCCCTCCCCGCCCATTGGCACCTTGATGGATTTCATCCCGATTCAATGGTCGGCCGGGGTTTTCATTTTCCAGGGTACGCCCGATTCTCGGCACTACAACCCGCTGGGCAGCGTGCATGGCGGTTACGCCGCAACCCTGCTGGATTCGTGCATGGGTTGCGCGATTCATACCCAGCTGAAAAAGGGCCAGGGCTACACCACCCTGGATCTGCGCATCAGCTATGTGCGCGCGCTGACGGGCGCCAGTGGACCGGTGCGGGCCGAAGGCAAGATCGTGCACCTGGGACGCTCGACGGCACTGGCCGAGGGACGGATCTACGACGTGGATGGGCGCTTGTATGCCACAGGTTCGACCACTTGCATGATCCTCGAGGCGCGCCAGTAAGCCAGCGAAAATCCCGAAACACACGGCGCCTGAAATCCCGGCTTCAGCCCTGGGAAAGCTGTTGGTCCAGCCGCGCCATGGCCTGCTGCAACTGGTCGACCGCCTCGTCGATCTGTGCAGCACGACCCTCGCCGCAGGCGCGCTCAAGTGCCTCGCAGCACGCGATCAGTGCTGATGCCCTGACCATCAGCGCGCCGCCCTTGATGCGATGGGCAAGCGTGCAGAGGCCCGATTCATCGTCGGTGGCATGTACCCTGAGCAGCTCTTCCCGATCGGAACGATTGCTCGACAGCAGATCTTGCAACAACTGCCCGATCAGTTCGTGGTCCTCACCGACGTACTGTTGCAAGCCGCTCAAATCGATCTCGGATGTGGCTGGGGATGGCTCGGAGGGCTCCACCCTGGGTCCAGCGCAAAACTTCGCCGCCAGCCAGGCATTCAGGTCGGCCAGGCGGATCGGTTTGAACAGGCAGTCGTCCATGCCTGCCTCCAGGCACCGGGTTTTCTCCTCGGGCTGCGCATTGGCGGTGAATCCCAGGATCAGGCTCGGCGGCAGCCCCTGGGCGCGCTCTCTTTCGCGGATCGCCTGGGCCAATCCATAGCCGCTGAGCACCGGCATATTGCAGTCGGTGATCAGCACATCGAAATCCGCCGCGCACCATTTCTCGAAACCTTGCCGCCCGTCCTCCGCCGCCGTGACCCGGTGGCCGAGGTAATTCAGTTGCCGTGTCATCAACAGCCGGTTGGCCGGGTAATCGTCGACCACCAGAATCGTCAGCGCGCGGCTTTGCGCAGGGGCCGGGGTCTCGGGCAACAGGCTGTCGTCGACCGACTTCAACAACGGCAGCTCCAGGCTGACGTCGATCCGCGTTCCGCGACCCTTTTCACTGTCGAGTTGCAGCCGGCCCCCCATCATTTCACACAGGGTCCGGCTGATCACCAACCCCAGCCCGGACCCCTGCCGGTCAGATTGCCGGCTGTTGCCGGCCTGGACGAAGGGGCTGAACAGGCGCTGCTGGTCGAACGCGCTGATGCCGATACCAGTGTCCTCGATGCGCAGACGGATCGCCAGCCCCCCCGATTCCTGCGGCTCGACCCGCAAGGTCAGGCTCACTTCCCCCTCGTGGGTGAACTTGATCGCATTGCTCAGCAGATTGGACAGTACCTGCTTGAAGCGCGTGGGATCGATCAGCACATCGCAGTCGCTGTGCTCGTCCAGGTCGACCCGCCACTCCAGGTTCTTCTGCCGCGCCAGCCCCTCGAACACCCGGCAGACCGAGGTCACCAGCGTACGCAGGTTGGCGCGCTCCGGGGTCAGGGACAAATGCCCGGATTCGATGCGCGCGATGTCCAGAATGTCACCGATCAACGCCAGCAACTGTTGCCCGGCATTGGACGCCACTTCGATGGCGCCACGGTCGGTGATGCCGTCATCCGCACGCTTGAGCGCCAGTTCGAGCATGCCCAGCAGTGCGTTCATCGGTGTGCGGATTTCATGGCTCATGGTGGCCAGGAACGTGGTCTTGGCACGGTTGGCATCGTCTGCCGCCTCTTTGGCCTCCTGCAATTGGCCGAGCAGTTGCTGGCGCAGGCGAATCTGCCGGCGCTGCCAGGCGATCCAGGCCAGTGCCAGCAACAGCAACAGACCTGCGCTGGCAAAGGCCTGGAGAATGCCCTGGCGGTGAAGCAGCCAGAAGCTCTGTTCGACCATCAGGTCGTTGCGCCAGTAACCGGTCATCTCATCGATTTCTTCCGGGGCAATGCTGAGCAACGCCTTGTCCAGGATCGAGTGCAGCTCCACCGCATCGCGGGCGGTGGCCAGGGTGCTGCGGGCCGGGTCGGTGCCGACCGTACTGGTCACTTGCAGACGGTCACGGTATTGCCGCGAGATCATGATCCGCGCACCGATCAACGAATTGATCGCGCCGTCGGTCTTGCCCTGGGCAACGCTCTCCATGCCATCGGCGGTCAACGGCGCATTGACCAGCTCGACCTGCGGAAAATGCTGGCGGACAAACTCACCGGCACTGTTGCCCTGGGTCACGGCCAGCGTCTTGCCCGCCATGTCGTCCAGCGTCCTGGGGTTGTCGGGCCCGACCCGTGTCACCAGCACATTCGGGCTGGTCAGAAACGGCCGGGTGAACCGCAATTCGGTTTCGCGCTCGATGCTCGGGCTGATACCCGCCACCACGTCAATCCGCCCGGTCCTGATGCCTTCAAGCATTTGCGCCACGGATTGCACCGGCTGAAAGTCGAACTTCAACCCGGTACGCACACTGATTTTTGCCAGCACATCAATGCTGATGCCGCGGTACTTGCCTTCACTGTCGATAAAGGAAATCGGCATGAGGTTGTCGTTGACCGCCACGTTCAGGCGCGGATGCTGATCGAGCCAGCGTTGTTCGGCCACGCTGAACTGCAACGCCTGGGTGCCGGCGATCGACGATCCGCTGGCCCCCCACCGGCGCAGGATAGTGATCCGTTCATTGGTCGGGACCGCGGCCAGCGCCTGGTTGACGATGCGTTGCAACTGGCCGCTGCCATTGCCCATCGCGAACGCGAAGCGCCCCGACTCCATGGGGGAAAAATCCGCCAGTTGAACGTTGTTCAGGTAGTTTTTGCTGATCAGGTAGTGGGCGCTGATGGCATCGCCGATGAAGACGTCGGATTGACCAAAGGCGACCGCGCCCACGGCGCCCAGCGTAGAAGGAAACAGTTGCACGTCCGCCTTCGGATAGAAGGCCCGCACCTGCTGCTCGGGCAGATAGTGATACAGCATCGCCAGGCGTTTGCCGGCCAGTTCCGGGTCCAGGGGCAACGTTGCATCGGTGCGCGTGACCAGCACCGGTTGATCGTCGGCATAGGCGCTGGATTTGCGTAATTGCGGATCCTGCGTCTCATACCGGTTGGCCGTCCCCAGCAGGTCAGCCGCGCCAGCCTTGATCGCACGTACCGCCTCGTCCCGTGAAGCGTAGCGGTGGACCTCGATGTCCACGTGCAGCAGCTGCTGGAGCAAACCGGCATAGTCTGCCGTCAGCCCCTCGTAGTCGGTGCCGGTGGTGGTGATGTCGAAAGGAGGATAATCCGGTGCCGTGACCGCCAGCACCAGTCGGCCCTTGTCGCGCAGCCAGGTCGAATCGGTCTCGGACAGCGTGACGCCATAACCATCGACACTCGACCGTCCCAGCAACCTGAGGGTCTGCGGCTGCGCATCGACACTGGAGGTCCAGATCCCAGCGACCAGGAAAAGGCCGATCAGGCTGCCGGGGCGTCGAAAGAATTTCATTCAGATCAGTTGATTACGCTTGGCGAAATCCCTCAGATGCACCTTGGATTCCACGTTGAGTTTTTCCACCAGACGGGTTTTGTAGGTACTGACCGTCTTGTGGCTCAGGTTCATGATCTCGGCAATGTCCTTGTTGCCCATCCCTCGCGCCAGGTACTGAAAGATCGTCAGTTCGCGGTCGGACAGCTTGTCGATCATTTCCGTTTCGCTGCGTTGCAGCGCACTCATCGAAACCGAACTCGTCTCCAGCTGGATGAAATAGGAATAACCGGCCCTGACTGCGTGGACCGCCTTGTGCAAATGCTGCAGATCATTGGTCTTGGACACATACGCCACGGCGCCGGCACGCATGCATCGTTCCTGATAGAACCGCGCTTCCTGACCGGTGAAGACCACGACCCGGCAGCGCACGTCGCAGGCCTGGATTCTGGCCAGCACATCCAGCCCGTCCAGCCCTGGCAGCGTCAGGTCCAGTATCACCAGATCGAGGTGGTGCTCTCGCAAGGCGGGCAACACCTCGCTGCCGGTGGACACTTCGCAGATATGATTGAAACCCTCCTGTTTGAGCAGGATTTTCACAGCAGCGCGAACCACCGGATGATCGTCCGCTATCAATGCTGACTTCATGGCAACTCCCTGTGCAAATACACGACGACCGGGCGATGAAGGCCCCGGGGTCGGACCCGGGTTAGACGCAGTAGCTGCGCGATGACTTTTGCATGTCGCGGCATGTAAGACTAGCTGACAGAAATGACAGTGCCGACGAACGGTCGGCGCGACTCGATGATTGCCATCGACCGTTCAATGAACGGCAGTTCGGGCATGGCGGCCTGGATCACCTGGACCCTTTGCTGCCCATCGGCGGACACCGCTGGCCCTCCCGCATTGTCAGCGCCATAGATCAGGACATGGTGAACCTGTGGGTGATCGAGAAAGAAGTCGTAAAGGTTCAATGCGTCTCCAGCCATCGCGGCGTTGATGACCACCAGATCGAAGGGCACGCCCCCGTAATCGACCAGGGTCAGCAATTCCGCAAGGTTGTGCACCGGCACCACGCGGTAGTAATCGAGCTGATTGAACAAACGCTCGATTCTCATGCGTTGAAAATGTTGCTCGTCGGCAATCAGGATACGTAACGCTTTGTTCGACAAACCGGGACCACCAGAAGCTTTCATATTCGGAAAGTCGCAAGGCTACGCAAGAGCCGTCGAGGTTTCTGTAGGACTATTCCGAAATTCGAGGTATCTCGTCGAGTGTGATCTGTGAGGCGGCGGACCCTGCCTGCGCGCGGGCAAGCAGGATCCATCCCCGACGCTCACGGCCAGCCGAACCGGCGAATGTAGAACCCTTTCATCGCCTGGGTCAGCGCCATGTACGCCAGCAGGATCACGGGCAGGAACACGAAGTACAGCGATGGCAGCGCCTGCAATTTGAAGTAATGCGCCAGCGGGCCCATCGGCAGGAAAATGCCCACGGCCATGATGATCCCGGTCATGACCATCAGCGGCATGGCCGCGCGGCTCTGCAGGAACGGGATTTCTGGCGTGCGGATCATGTGCACGATCAGCGTCTGGGTCAGCAGTCCGACCACGAACCAGCCGGACTGGAACAGCGTCTGGTGGTCCGGTGTGTTGGCATCGAACACGTACCACATCAGGGCAAAGGTGCTGATGTCGAAGATCGAACTGATCGGCCCGAAGAACAGCATGAAACGCCCGACCTCTGCCGGTTGCCAGCGCTGCGGCTGGGTGAGCATGTCCTCGTCGACGTGATCGAACGGAATGGCGATCTGCGAAATGTCATAGAGCAGGTTCTGCACCAGCAGGTGCATCGGCAGCATCGGCAGGAACGGGATGAACGCGCTCGCCACCAGCACCGAAAACACGTTGCCGAAGTTCGAGCTCGCGGTCATCTTGATGTACTTGAGCATGTTGGCGAAGGTACGGCGCCCTTCCAGCACGCCCTCCTCCAGCACCATCAGGCTTTTCTCCAGGAGGATGATGTCCGCCGCCTCCTTGGCGATGTCCACGGCGCTGTCCACCGATATGCCGATATCCGCCGTGCGCAGCGCCGGGGCGTCGTTGATGCCGTCCCCCATGAACCCGACCACATGCCCGTTGCCCTTGAGCAGCCGGACGATGCGTTCCTTGTGGCTCGGGGTCAAACGGGCGAAGACGTTGGTGGTCTCCACCACCACGGCCAGTTCGGCGTCGCTCATGCGCTCGATGTCGTTGCCCAGCAGCAAGCCTTGCTGATCCAGACCGACTTCACGGCAGATCTTCGCGGTCACCAGCTCGTTGTCACCGGTCAGCACTTTCACCGCCACGCCATGCGCAGCCAACGCCTTCAAGGCCGGCGCGGTGCTTTCCTTCGGCGGATCGAGAAACGCCACGTAGCCGATCAGCGTCAGCGCCTGCTCATCCGCCAGGCCATAGGTGTCGCGCCCCTCGATCATGGGCCGGGCAGCCACGGCCACCACGCGCAAGCCCTCGGCATTGAAGTGGGCGGTGACCTGGCGAATCCGCGCCAGCAGGCCGTCCTCCAGTGCTTCGTCGACCACGCCATGGCGCACGCGGGTACAAACCGCCAGCACTTCTTCCACCGCACCCTTGCAGATCAACAGGTGTGAATCACGCTCGGCGACCACCACCGACATGCGCCGCCGGGTAAAGTCGAACGGGATTTCGTCGACCTTGCGAAAGGCCGTTCCGACCTTCAATTGCCGGTGGACCTCGACGTGCTCGAGCACCGCCACGTCCAGCAGGTTTTTCAACCCGGTCTGGTAGTAACTGTTGAGGTAGGCCATTTCCAGCACGTCATCGCTGTCGTTGCCCCAGACATCGACATGGCGCGCCAGAAAGATCCGGTCCTGGGTCAGGGTGCCGGTCTTGTCGGTGCACAGCACGTCCATCGCGCCGAAATTCTGGATCGCGTCCAGGCGCTTGACGATGACCTTCTTGCGTGACAGAAACACCGCGCCTTTGGCCAGGGTCGAGGTGACGATCATCGGCAGCATTTCCGGGGTCAGGCCCACGGCAATCGACAATGCGAACAGCAGCGCTTCGGTCCAGTCGCCCTTGGTGAAGCCGTTGATGAACAGCACCAGCGGTGCCATGACGAACATGAAGCGAATCAGCAGCCAACTGATGTTGTTGACCCCGGTCTGGAATGACGTCGGCGCGCGGTCAGTGGCCCCGACCCGCTGGGCCAGGGCGCCGAAATAGGTGCTGTTGCCGGTCGTCAGGATCAGCGCAATCGCGGTGCCGGACACCACGTTGGTGCCCATGAACAGAATGTTGTCGAGGTCCAGCGGATTACGGGTGTCCCGGTCCTGCTGGCGCGGGAATTTTTCCACGGGCATGGATTCACCGGTCATGGCCGCCTGACTGACGAACAGGTCCTTGGCGTTGAGCACCCGACAGTCGGCGGGAATCATGTCACCGGCCGACAGCACGATGAGGTCACCCGGCACCAGCCGCTTGATCGGCACTTCACTGCGCGGTGCATCGCGGCGCATCACCGTGGCCGTGTTGCTGACCATCGCCTTGAGCGCATCGGCGGCCTGGTTGGATTTGCTTTCCTGCCAGAAGCGCAACAGGGTCGAGAGCACCACCATCGAAAAAATCACCACGGCGGCTTTCATGTCCTCGGTCAGCCAGGAAATCACCGCGAGCACGGTCAGCAGCAGGTTGAACGGATTGCGGTAGCAGTGCCACAAGTGAACCCACCACGGCAGCGGTTGCTCGTGCTCGACTTCGTTGAGGCCGAATTGCTCGCGCAGTGCCGTGGATTCGGCCTCGCTCAGGCCGTCGCGGTGGCTGCCGAGTTGCGCCAGCAGTGCACCGCTGTCACAGCGGGCGGCGCTCACCAGCGTTTGTGCCAGGGTCGGCGGCACTTCGCGGCTGACCGTGGTGTCGCTGAAATTTTCCAGCAGCGCCAGACGCCGGAAATGGCGGGCGATGTGGCGGGTGCGCAGAAATCCGGCGAAGAATTCCTTGAGCAGGCTCAGGTTCATGGCAGTTCCCCCAGGGTCAGCCGGGAAACCTTCGAGCAGGCGTGTCGGTGCGCCGCGATGACGACTGGCGGTCGAACATCACGCACGGTTCAGCGTCGATGAGAGGACGTCGGGAATCCGACCGGGACCGGCCAGGAATCGGGAAGCCGCTGCTCGCTTTTACGGCGAGACAACGGCACGAAAGGCAGTGCGTTATCTTGCCGGGAAGTGGCCGGTTATCGAAACCGGCCGACGACTGTCACTCGAGCAAGTACCCACTGTGGGTCTCCGTTATGGATGAAAACGCGCGAAGCTTACGCCCCGGTATTTGGAGAGTAAACGCAGAATCGGCGTGAGCTGGAGGAACTTCGGAGTTCTTCAGGGAGGGTTCAGGATTCGGCGTTGTGTCGTGCCAGTGCGCCGTCTTCGCGGGCAAGCCCGCTCCCACAGGTTCCTCTCTCTGACACACAATCTGTGTTCACCGAAGATCCCTGTGGGAGCTGGCTTGCCAGCGAAGGCGGCCTGCCAGGCACCGATGCTGTCAGCTGGCAGTCGCCAGCAACAGGTCCGCCATCGACCGGCTATGCCCACGGTCCTTGCCATGCTCGTACAAGGAACCGGCAATTTCATCCGCGCGAATCGGCAGGATCGACAGCAAGGTGTCGCTCAGGCCATGGCTTGCCTGGCAGAAGCCCTGCATGTAGAGGCCCGCCTTGCAGCGCTCGTCGGTGATCAGCTTGTAGTTGCGATCCACCTCGAAGTCACCCAGGTACTGTTCCAGCGGCGCCAGGAGCTTGCGGTGCATCTGCCGTTCGTAACCGGTGGCCAGCACCACGGCGTCGTAGTGTCGGGCCGTGACTTCGCCGGTAGCATTGTTGCGCACCACCAGTTCGATGCCGTGCGCAGTGGCCGTGGCTTTTTCGATGGTGGTCAAGGTGCGGAAGGCATGCCGGGCGATGCCCGAGACTTTCTGGCGATAGAAAATGCCGTAGATGCGCTCGATCAGGTCGAGGTCCACCACCGAATAATTGGTGTTGTGGTACTCGTTGACCAGGCGCTCACGCTCGCTGCTTTTCTGCTGGAAGATCAGGTCGGTGAATTCCGGCGAAAACACTTCGTTGACGAACGGGCTGTCATCCGCCGGCTTCAGCGCCGATCCCCGCAGGATCATGTCCACCTGCACCGACGGAAAGCTGTCGTTCAAATCGATGAAGGCCTCTGCGGCGCTCTGCCCGCCGCCGATGATCGCAATGCTCATCGGCTGGTTGTTCACGCACGGTTGCCTGGCGATTTCGGCCAGGTACTGCGAGTGGTGGAACACCCGGCCATCATCCTTCAGCGCCTTGAAGGCCTCGGGAATGCGCGGCGTGCCACCGGCACTCACCACCACCGAACGGGCGGTGCGCACTTGTTGCTGGCCCTGAGTGTCCCGCGAGATCACGCGCAGCGCTTCGACCTGCTGGTTGTGCAGCACCGGCTCGATGGTCAGCACTTCCTCGCCGTAGCGGCTTTGCGCGGCGAACTGCCCGGCCACCCAGCACAGGTAGTCGTTGTACTCCATGCGGCAGGGGTAGAAGGTGCCCAGGTTGATGAAATCCACCAGACGGCCGTGGGCCTTGAGGTAGTTGACGAAGGAATACGGGCTGGTCGGGTTGCGCAGGGTCACCAGGTCCTTGAGGAAGGAAATCTGCAACTCGCTCTGGGTCACCAGGGTGTTGCCGTGCCAGCGATAGTTGGCCTGCTTGTCGAGAAACAGCACATCCAGCTCGCCCTGGCTCGCAGCGCGCTCCTGCAGGGCGATGGCCAGCGCCAGGTTCGAAGGGCCGAAACCCACACCGATCAGGTCGTGAACGATGGGCGATGCAATTGCCTGTGTCATTTCCAGTGTCCTCTGGATGAACCGCTCAACCGCGGGGAGTAAACCTCAATGACCTGAGCAGCCTGGAGCAGGACAGCAGGTCGTCTGTTGATAGGGAACGAGGACAGTGAAATAAAATTTAAGCGAACGTGCCGGCTGTTGGCGACGATCAGTGAGCGTCCCACCGACGCATCTGCACACGGCAGTGCTTCATCGCGTTGACGATGTGCTTCTCCACCAGCGCCCGGGAAATCCCCAGGCGTTCGGCGATTTCCGGATGCGACAGGCCGTCGAGCTTGCGCAGCAGGAAGCTCTCGCGGCATGGCGCCGGCAATTCGGCGAGCGCGCGCTGGAGCATCTCGAGGCGCTGGCCGTGGTCGAGGCTGCTCAGGGGCGACGGGATGAAATAGCGCTCTTCGTTGTCGAGCACGTCCAGGGATTCGACCTGGCGCAGGGCGTTGCGCCGATGGTCGTCGATGACCAGATTGAGCGCGGTGCGATAAAGGAAAGCCCGGGGTTGCTCGATCGGCGTGTCGCTGGAACGCTCCAGAACCCGCAGATAAGCGTCATGCACCACATCTTCGGCGACCTGGCGGTTGCCCAGCTTGGCGTTCAGGAAACACACCAGCTCGCGATAGTAGTTTTCCAACCATGACTCCCGGCCGCACGCGTGCGACGTCTGTCCTTGAGCCAGATCCGCGACCGCCAGATGGACGGTGGCACGATAGTGGCAATTTCGAGCGTGTAATTTATAGTAATTCTCATATAGATTTAAAGTGCTGTTTGAATTTGCTGCATAAATAGTACTTTCCTACACAGCTGTAACGCTGTGTTTCAAAGGTTAAATTCCTTCGCGAGTCCATCGTTTACAGGACAGCTCCCCGTTTCTGTCGGCCCACCGACAGCGTTCGCCTGGCGCCCTTTGTGAGCGCCACCTGAATGACGGGCCGAATCCATTGGCCGGAACCCTGCATGAAACGTCCCCGTCACGCCCGACGCGCCCTGCTTGTCGCCCTCTGCCTGATCCCGATCATCGCCGTTTCGGCCTGGCAGGTGCTGCCGCCGGGGCGTGATCAATACGCCACGGTGCAAGTCGCCCGTGGCGACATCGAAAGCAGCGTCACCGCCCTGGGCACCCTGCAACCGCGACGCTATGTCGACGTCGGCGCCCAGGCATCGGGGCAGATCCAGAAGATCCACGTGGAAGTCGGCGACCGGGTTGAGGAAGGCCAATTGCTAGTGGAGATCGACCCGTCCACGCAACAGGCCAAACTCGACGCCGGACGCTTTTCCATCGATAACCTCAAGGCTCAGCTTCAGGAGCAACGGGCGCTGCACGACCTGGCGCAACAGAAACACAAACGCCAGCAGCACCTCGCCGCCGGTGGCGCGACCCGTGATGAAGACGTGCAGACCGCCCAGGCGGAGCTGCGCACCACCCAGGCGCGCATCGACATGTTCCAGGCGCAGATCCGCCAGGCCCAGGCCAGCCTGCGCAGCGACCAGGCCGAACTCGGCTACACCCGCATCTACGCGCCCATGAGCGGCACCGTGGTCGCCGTCGACGCCCGGGAAGGCCAGACCCTCAATGCCCAGCAGCAGACGCCGCTGATCCTGCGCATCGCCAAGCTGTCGCCGATGACCGTCTGGGCCGAGGTCTCGGAAGCCGACATCGGCCACGTCAAGCCAGGCATGAACGCCTGGTTCACCACCCTCAGTGGCGGCAATCGGCGCTGGAACAGCACCGTACGGCAAATCCTGCCGATCCCGCCCAAGCCGCTGGACCAGACCAGCCAGGGCGGTGGCAGCCCGGCCAGTTCGAGCAAAAGCGGCTCCGGACGCGTGGTCCTCTACACCGTGCTGCTGGATGTCGACAACGCCGACAACGCGCTGATGGCGGAGATGACCACCCAGGTATTTTTCGTCTCCAGCCAGGCGAAAAACGTCCTCACCGCCCCTGTCGCAGCCTTGCAGGGCGGCGAACAGCCCGACCGCCAGACCGCCACCGTGGTCGCCAAAAACGGTGAAATCCAGCCACGCACGGTACGCACCGGCATCAGCGATCGCCTGAAAGTGCAGATCCTCGACGGCCTGGAGGAAGGCGATCACCTGTTGATCGGCCCCGCCGAAGGGAGTGGCGGCTGAATGCAGACGCCCC
The DNA here is from genome assembly GCF_041354075.1 of Pseudomonas fluorescens. GTDB lineage: Bacteria > Pseudomonadota > Gammaproteobacteria > Pseudomonadales > Pseudomonadaceae > Aquipseudomonas > Aquipseudomonas fluorescens_CE. The sequence continues at coordinate 76,508 of NZ_JARZGC010000015.1, forward strand.
TGATCGAACTGCAGGACATCCGCAAGGCGTACGGCGGCGGCGACTCTCCAGAAGTTCACGTGCTGCGCGGCATCGACTTGTCGATCCATGCCGGCGAATTCGTGGCCATCGTCGGTGCTTCCGGCTCCGGCAAGTCGACGCTGATGAACATCCTCGGTTGCCTCGACCGCCCGACCTCGGGCGAATACCGTTTCGCCGGGGAAAACGTCGCCGGGCTCGACAGTGACGAGCTGGCCTGGCTGCGGCGCGAGGCGTTCGGCTTCGTGTTCCAGGGCTACCACCTGATCCCGTCCGGCTCGGCCCAGGAAAACGTCGAGATGCCGGCGATCTACGCCGGCCTGCCCGCCGCCGAACGTCACGCCCGCGCCGCCGCCCTGCTCGACCGGCTCGGCCTGGCCTCGCGCACCGGCAACCGCCCGCACCAGTTGTCCGGGGGCCAGCAGCAACGAGTGTCGATCGCCCGGGCATTGATGAACGGCGGCCACATCATCCTCGCCGACGAACCCACCGGCGCCCTCGACAGCCACAGCGGCGCCGAGGTCATGAACCTGCTCGACGAACTGGCCAGCCAAGGGCACGTGGTGATCCTCATCACCCACGACCGCGAAGTCGCGGCGCGGGCCAAGCGCATCATCGAGATCCGCGACGGGCTGATCATCAGCGACAGCGCCCTCGACAACCCGCAGGTGCAAGCATCGGCCAACCCCGGAGCCCTGCAAGCCGTGGACCTGCGCAAGCGCCTGAGCGAAGGCGCCGAGGCCACCGGGGCATGGAAAGGCGAGCTGGTGGATGCCGTGCACGCGGCGTGGCGCGTGATGTGGATCAACAAGTTTCGCACCGCCCTGACCCTGCTCGGCATCATCATAGGCGTGGCCTCGGTGGTGGTGATGCTGGCGGTCGGCGAAGGCAGCAAGCGCCAGGTGATGGCGCAAATGGGTGCCTTCGGTTCGAACATCATTTACCTCAGCGGCTCAACGCCCAACCCGCGCACGCCGCCGGGCATCGTCACTCTGGATGACGTCGCGGCCCTGGCCAGCCTGCCGCAAGTGATGCGCATCATGCCGGTCAATGGTTCCGAAGCGGGCGTGCGTTTCGGCAACCTCGACCACATGAGCTACGTTGGCGGCAATGACACCAACTTCCCGGCCATCTTCAACTGGCCCGTGGTCGAAGGCAGTTATTTCACCGAGGCCGATGAACGGAACGCGGCAGCCGTCGCGGTGATTGGCCACAAGGTCCGCAACAAGTTGCTCAAGGATGTCGCCAATCCCATTGGCCAGTACATCCTGATTGAAAACGTGCCGTTCCAGGTGGTGGGTGTGCTCGCGGAAAAAGGCGCCAGTTCCGGCGACTCCGACAGCGACGACCGGATTGCCGTGCCCTACTCGGCGGCCAGCGTGCGCCTGTTCGGCACCCATGACCCGGAGTACGTCGCCATCGCCGCCGCCGATGCGCGCAAGGTCAAGGAGACCGAAATGGCCATCGAACAATTGATGTTGCGCCTGCACAACGGCAAGAAGGACTTCGAACTGACCAACAACGCCGCGATGATCCAGGCCGAGGCGCGCACGCAGAATACCCTGTCGCTGATGCTCGGCTCGATTGCCGCGATTTCGCTGCTGGTGGGCGGGATCGGCGTGATGAACATCATGCTCATGACCGTGCGCGAGCGCACCCGCGAGATCGGCATCCGCATGGCCACCGGCGCGCGTCAGCGCGACATCCTGCGCCAGTTCCTCACCGAAGCGGTGATGCTGTCGGTGGTGGGCGGCCTCACCGGGATCGCCCTGGCGCTGATCGTCGGTGGCGTGCTGATCCTCAGCGAAGTCGCCGTGGCCTTCTCCGTGGTGGCGGTGCTCGGGGCGTTTGCCTGCGCCCTGGTCACCGGTGTCGTCTTCGGCTTCATGCCGGCCCGCAAAGCTGCCCGGCTCGACCCGGTCACGGCCCTTACCAGTGAATGATCTCTCGATGAAACCGCGTCTCAGCCTGTTGACCTTGTGCCTGCTGCTCAGCGCCTGTGGCAGTACCACCCCGCGCCCGGACAGCGGGATCGTGACGCCTGCCGCGTGGCAGTCGCCGCACACGGCAAACGCGGCTCGCAGCAACCCGCAATGGTGGACCCGTTTCGGCAGCCCGGAGCTGGACCGCCTGATCGAACAGGCCCGGGCCGGCAGCTACGACCTTGCGGCCGCCGTGGCCCGGGTTCGCCAGGCCCAGGCCGGCACCGTGATTGCCGGCGGCTCGCAACTGCCGGAAATCAAGGGCGCCGCCAACGCCAACCGGCAGAAGCTGCTCCGTGGCAACGGCTACAACCAGCTCGACGTCGACGACAGCAACAAGGCCGTGGACTACTTCGACGCCAGCCTCACCGCCAGTTATGAAATCGACTTCTGGGGCGGCCAGCGTGCAGCCCGGGACAGCGCCCGGTTCGGCTTGCAGGCCAGCGAATTCGATCAAGCCACCGTGGAGCTGACCTTGCTCAGCGGCGTGGCGAGCAGCTACGCGCAAACCCTGTCACTGCAAGAGCAACGGCGCATTGCCGAACTCAACCTGGCCAATGCCCAGCGCGTTCTGAACCTGGTGCAGACGCGCTTCGATTCCGGCTCGGCCACGGCCCTGGAGCTGGCGCAACAGAAAAGCCTGGTGGCCGCGCAGCAACGCCAATTGCCGACGGTGCAGCAACAGGCGGTGGACGCCCGGATCAGCCTCGCCGCCCTGCTCGGCCGTCCGGTGCAGGAACTGGCTACCCTGCAAGAGCCATTCGACCACCTGCAATGGCCGACCATCGAGAGCGGGGTTCCCAGCGACCTGCTCAGCCGCCGCCCGGACATTGCCCGCGCCGAAGCCCAATTGGCTGCCGCCCAGGCCGACGTGCGCGTCGCCCGCGCCGCCATGCTGCCCACGGTGACCCTCAGCGCCAACCTCGGCTCAGGCGCCAATACCGCCGCCGATGTGCTGCGCAGCCCGTTCTACAACCTGACCGCCGGGCTGGTGGCGCCGATCTTCAACAACGGCCGCCTGGGTGCCGAACGCGACAAGGCCAGCGCCCGACAACAGGAGCTGTTGGAAACTTATCGCGCCAGCATCATCAATGGCTTTGCCGATGTGGAAAAAGCGCTCAACAGCATCCGTGGCCTGGACGAACAGCGCCAGTGGCAAGGCGAGGAGCTGGCCCAGGCACAGACCGCCTTCAACATCGCCCAGAACCGCTACCAGGCTGGGGCCGAGGACCTGCTCACCGTGCTGGAAACCCAACGCACACTGTATGCGGCGCAGGACCTGAATGTGCAACTGCGATTGGCGCGGTTGCAGGCGAGCATTGCCCTGTACAAGGCGCTTGGGGGTGGGTGGCAGGCTTTGTAAGCGGTGGTGACCGTCAGGTCGCCATCGCTGGCAAGCCAGCGATGAACGATACCGCGAGCCATCGGCCTAGCTGCTGATCGGATTCACCTTCAAATGCCGCGCATACCACGGCCGCTGCGGCACCCGCTTGAATAACCCTTCGAGTTTATTTTCATCGCCGATGAAGGTGATGCGCAGGGCCAGCTTCATGGTTTCCGGGTCCATCTCCACCGATTTCCCCACCTGCAATCCAGGGGTGGTGCTGCAACCGTGGGTCACCGGCCCCAGCCATGGGTCAGCGACTTCGACCCAACGCCCCGGGGCAAACCACGGCACACCGTTGACTTCGAGCCGGCTGACCTCTCCCGGATGAAAGCGCTCATGGGCGCGGAACCAGTCTTCCAGACGGTCGTCGATCCAGCCGTGAAATTGCCAGAACACCGGGTGCACGTGGGACGAGAACGGGTCACCGAGGAAATCGTTTTCCGCTGCATACCAGCGCGGCGCGAAGTCCGCCGGGTCCCTGGCGAACGGTACGGGCTGGCCGTTCGACGGGTCCCGTGGCACCGACGCCCAGCGCATGTGCAACCAGTCATGCAGGCCCAACTCGACTTCCGAGCCGAACTGCCCCAAGGTCAATTTCGACAGATAACGCGGGTCGCGGTAGCGTGATTCCCAGACTTCGAAATTGCTGTGGTAGGTTTCCGCGGTCTTGATATCGCTGACCCACTGGGTGTACTCGGTGTCCTCGGCGGCCAGCCATGTGGGCGGCAGCGCCATGCCGTCGTGATTGTCGAAGTAGCGGGCGAAGCCTGGCCGGTCGCGTTCGAGCTCCGGCTGCGGCAGGGGGAAACGCGACCACGAAGGCAGATCCTGCATCGACCGCGCCGTGCCAAGCATGTGCCGATGCATGAAGAAAAAGTCGATGCCCGAACCATTGCGATCCTTGCGCGGACCCCGCGCGTCGCGCTCCTGGCCCCGAGGGCCGGGCTGCCAGCCGATACCGCGCAAGGCATCGCGCTTGTCTTCGGGCAAGGTGTGCCATTTGTCCCGGCTGGCGTGCCAAAGCTGGTGAAACAGTCGATGTTCAGGAGAGACCAGCCACGCCAGCAGCGTCGGGTTCAGGCCGACACGCTCACGGGCTTCGGGGAACAGGCGCTTGCGGGCGACGAAACGGTTGTCCTGTGCTGGCTGACCAAGCGGGCGGTCCAGGCGCAACAGGCGACCACTGAGGGTGCCGCTGCCGGCATTGCCGAAATCTGCCCAGACCTCGTCAAGCACGACCGCCAGTTCGTAGGCTGGTGCATCCTCGGCGGACCGGGTATCGAACAGTCGCCAGTAGCGTTCGGTCGCGTCTGCCTGCACCAGATCACCGCTCAAGCGATAACGCGGTTGCCCTTCTCCACGCAGCTTTTCGGCCGTATCGAGGTAGCCGCGCAGGCCGCGTCCGCGCTGGGCAACGTCCAGAAACAATTCCAGCCCCGTCAGCGGCAGTCCCTCGAGCCCCGCGTGCGAGCCTTCGAAACGGATGTCCCAGACACCGCGCAACGAGTTGGCCAATTGTTGACCGGCGGTGTCCGCCAGTTCGACCGTGGCTTCGCCCGGCGTGATCGTCGGGTCCGGCTTCATCCATTCGCGATGCCCGTAAAAAGCCGCCGGCACGGCGGCGCCTGTGACCGCCAGACCTGCCATGAACCATCGTCGAGAAATCTTCATTGCCCTACCTGTGTCAGCCATGGAGCAGGCTTTATCCAAGCTAGAACGTTTGTTGCCGCTGCAAATTTAAACGCTATCGTCGGAACGCCGCCCGGAGCAGGCTCGCTCCCACAATGAATTGCGCACAACCTGTGGGAGCGAGCCTGCTCGTGATAACGTTCGCACAAACGCCTAAATTCCCGCGCCAGCCACTCGTTCCTCCCAGATAGCAAAGGCCCTGCGGGCGAACCTGACTGAGATGGCAATGAAAAGACCACGTTCGAAAAAGGCGCTTTACATCGGCCTGCCACTGGCCCTGGCGATTGGCGCCGTCGGTGGTTTTGCCGCCTGGGATCACTGGTTCAGCGACGACCTCGGTTACCCGGCCAAGGTGGTGAAACAGGCGGACGAGTTGCACCAGCGCCTGCTCTCCTTCGACAGCCACGTCAGCCTCACGCAAAACTTCGGCACCGACGGCAACGAGGCCGACAAGGACGGCGAGGGTCAGTTCGACCTGGTCAAGGCCAACCGTGGCCAGTTGTCCGGCGCGGCGCTGACGATTTTCGGCTGGCCGGAAATCTGGAACGGCGCCAACGCACCGCACAAGCCCACCGACGGCTTCGTCGACGAGGCACGCAACCAGCAGGAAATTCGCTACAGGATCATCACCGGCATGGTCCGCGACTTTCCCAACCAGGTCGCCATCGCCTACACCCCGGATGATTTCCGGCGCCTGCACGGCGAAGGCAAATTCGCGATTTTCATCAGCATGCTCAACGCCTACCCCCTGGGCCACGACCTGAGCCAGCTGGACCTGTGGACGGCGCGCGGCATGCGCATGTTCGGCTTCAGCTACATCGGCAACAACGACTGGGCCGACTCCTCGCGACCGCTGCCGTTTTTCAACGATTCGCCCGATGCGCTCAATGGCCTCTCGGATCTGGGCAAGCAGGCCGTCGGCCGTCTGAACGACCTGGGTGTGATCATCGACGTCTCGCAGATGTCGACCCTGGCCCTGGAACAGGTGGCGCAATTGAGTCGCACGCCGATGGTGGCTTCGCACTCGGCCCCACGGGCGATGGTCGACATTCCGCGCAACCTCAGCGACAAGGAAATGCAGCTGATCAAGAACAGCGGCGGCGTGGTCCAGGTCGTCGGGTTCTCCCAGTACCTCAAGCCGCTGACACAGACCACCCAGGACAAGCTCAACGAGCTGCGCAAGGAATACGGCCTGCCGCCCCTGCCCAATCTCGCCATGGCCCTGATGCCGGGCGATCCGATCATCGCTGCCTGGTCGGAAGAGAAGTTCGGCAAATACGCCAGCCGCCTCTACGCGATCCTCGAGGAAGAACCCAAGGCGAGCCTCAAGGACCTGGGCGATGCCATTGACTACACGGTGCGCAAGATCGGTATCGATCACGTCGGCATCAGCTCCGACTTCAACGAAGGCGGCGGCGTCAAAGGCTGGGAGAACGTCGGTGAGATCCGCAACGTCACCGCCGAACTGATCTCGCGCGGTTACTCCGAGGCGGACATCGCCAAGTTGTGGGGCGGCAACTTCCTGCGGGTCTGGGACCAGGTGCAGAAAGCCGCCAAACCCGCACTGATTTCAAAGCAGGACACCCGTAAACAATGACCGATCGCCGCACCTTCCTGAAACAGGCCGGCCTGTTCGCCGCCAGCCTGCCCCTGGCCGCCGGCCTGCCCAACGTCGCCAGCGCCGCCCCGTTGGCGCCGCCCCTGCCCCGGGACAAATGGGCGCAATTGCGGCAACTGTTCGACCAGGACCCGGACTACCTGCACTTCTCCAACTTCCTCGTCACCTCGCACCCCAAACCCGTGCGCGACGCCATCGACATGCACCGCGCCGCCCTCGACAAAAATCCGGGGCTGGCGATGGACTGGGACATGGGCGTGACCGAGCAACGCGAAGAAGAAGTGCGCGTGTGGGCCGGACGCTACCTCAAGGCCGACGCCAGGCAGATCGCGCTGACCGGCAGCACCACCCAGGGCCTCGCCATGATCTACGGCGGCGTGCAGGTGCGCCCGGACCAGGAGATCCTCACCACCGTTCACGAACATTACGCCACCCACACGATTCTGGACCTGCGCCAGGAACGGGACGGCACCCGGGTGCGCAAGATCCAATTGTTCAAGGACCCGCAAACCCTGTCGCGCCAGGAAATCCTCGACAACATCGACCAGGCGATCAAGCCTCACACGCGCGTGCTGGGCATGACCTGGGTGCATTCGGGCAGCGGCGTCAAACTGCCGATTGCCGAGATCGGGGCGCTGGTGGACAAGCACAACCGCAACCGCAGTGAACAGGACCGGATCATTTACCTGGTGGACGGCGTGCACGGCTTCGGTGTCGAGGACCTGGATTTCCCGACCATGAACTGTGACTTCTTCATCGCCGGCACCCATAAATGGATGTTCGGACCCCGTGGTACCGGCATCGTGTGCAGCCGCAGCGCCGAGGTCAAATACGTCACGCCGATCATCCCGACCTTCTCCGAAGCCACGGCGTTCTCTACCACCATGACCCCCGGTGGTTATCACTCGTTCGAGCATCGCTGGGCGCTCAACGAAGCATTCAAATTGCATCTGCAGTTGGGCAAGGCCGACGTCCAGGCACGGATCCATGCGCTCAATTCCTACCTGAAAACGCGTCTGGCCCAGCACCCGCAGATCGAGCTGGTCACACCGCGGAGCCCGGACTTCTCCTCGGGGTTCACCTTCTTTCGGGTGAAGGGCAAGGACAGCGACGAGATCGCCGCCTACCTGATGCGCAACCGTGTGGTCGCCGATGCCGTGGAGCGCGATGTCGGCCCGGTGATCCGCACCGCCCCCGGCCTGCTGAACAACGAGAGCGAAATCGACCGGTTCATGCTGTTGCTGGCCAAACAGCTCTGAGCCCTGGCCCCATTCACTGGTGACGAGAGAAACGATGAACAGTGCGTTGCGTATTTTTTCCCTGAAGGTGTTCCCTGCCCTGGCGCTGGCCGCTGCCGCCCTGTTGCCCCTCGGTGCGCAGGCGGCCGCCATTGCACCGGGCAAAGTGTTCAAGGACTGCAAGGACTGCCCGGAAATGGTCGTGCTGCCGGCGGGCACTTTCACCATGGGCACACCCGAGGATGAAGTCGGCCACGAGCCCGATGAAAGCCCGCAGCACCCGGTGACCTTCGCCCACCCGGTGGCGATCAGCCGTTTCCAGGTGCTGGCCGGCGAATGGAACGCCTACCTGCGTGACACCGGCTACGTCATGCCGGACGGTGACGACCGCCCCGGCCGCGAGTGCAAGGCCGGCATTCCACGCTACGAATACACCGCCCGCCATCCGGCCGTGTGCATGGACCTGGAGGAAGCCACGGCCTATGTCGCCTGGCTGTCGAAAAAATCCGGCAAACGCTACCGCCTGGTGAGCGAATCCCTGCGCGAGTACGCCGCCCGCGCCGGCAGCAGCGGACCATTCCCCTTCCCGTTCGATGAAGGCAAGGAATACAGCATCGCCAGACACGCCAACACCTACGGGGCAGCCGACGGCTACAACTTCACCTCGCCGGCAGGACGCTTCCCGGCCAACGCCTTTGGCGTCTACGACATGCACGGCAACGTCTACGAATGGACGGCCGATTGCTACACCGAAAACTACGTGGGCGCGCCGAGCGATGGCAGCGCCTGGCTGACCGAGGACTGCAAGGTCCAGCGCCTGCGCGGCAACGACTGGGGCGAAGCACCGGTGTTCTCGCGCTCGGGCAATCGCAACGCCGCCTACGCCGACGCCCGTGGCGACTGGCTGGGCTTTCGGGTCGCGAGGGATCTTTGATCCGATCCCCTTCATCACTGTGGGAGCGGGCTTGCTCGCGATGGGCGTCAACGATGACGCGGGCTGCCTGATTGGCCGTGTTGTCTGGACCTCCATCGCGAGCATGCTCGCTCCTACAGGAGACTTCGGCCAACCCTCCATCGCCCGCCCCCCAAACAAACCCGTAGACGGCTAAATCATCGTCCACGGGTTTCGTCTTTTAACCAGCCAAACTCTTGAACCTTTGCCCTTGTCGGCACTTGAAGCGGAAACCCCCATGACCTCAAAACCCCGCGGAGCCATCAGTGAAGTCCTCGGCCTGCTCAGGCCTTACCGGGTCGTCGTGGTGGTGTCCATTGTCCTTGGCATGCTGGGTGGCCTGAGCATTACCGCGCTGCTGGCGACCATCAACGATGCCCTCAACGCCGACGGCAGCCCGTCCCTGAATGTGCTGCTGACCTTCATCGGCCTGTGCGCGGCGGCGCTGCTGACCTCGATCCTGTCCGACATCGGCACCAACCATGTCGGCCAGCACATCATCGCCGGCCTGCGCAAATCCCTGGGGGAGAAGGTGCTGCTGGCACCCATCGAGCAAATCGAACGCTTCCGCAGCCACCGCCTGATTCCGGTGCTGACCCACGACGTCGACACCGTCAGCGACTTCGCCTTTTCCTTCGCGCCACTGGCCATCGCCTTCACCGTGACCCTGGGTTGCCTGGGCTACCTGGCGTACCTGTCGTTGCCGATGTTTGCCTTGCTGCTGGTCGCCATCGTGATCGGCACGGTGGTGCAATACGTGGCCCGGGCCAAAGGCATCAAGGGCTTCGAAGCCGCCCGCGAAGCCGAAGACGAACTGCAAAAGCACTACAGCGCCATCGCCGCCGGGGCCAAGGAACTGCGTATCCATCGCCCGCGTCGCCAGCGCATGTTCAGCCAGCGCATCGAAGGCACGGCGGACTACATCTGCAACACGCACATCCGCTCGATCAACACCTTCGTGATCGCCAAGACCTTCGGCTCGATGCTGTTCTTCGTGGTGATCGGCCTGGCGCTGGCCCTGCAATCGTTCTGGCTGGGCACCGACAAGGTGGTGCTCAGCGGCTTCGTGCTGGTGTTGCTGTACATGAAAGGCCCGCTGGAATACCTGGTGACCACCTTGCCGGTGGTCAGCCGCGCCAACATTGCGTTCAAGCGCATCGCCGAACTGGCGGAACAGTTTTCTTCCCCGGAACCGCATCTGCTGCTGCGAGACACGGGCACCGAGAAGAAAGCCAGCGTGCAGCAACTGCAGATGCACGACGTGCACTTCGCCTTCCCCGCCGTCAAAGGCAGCGCCGCCTTCGAACTCGGCCCGGTCAACCTGACGATCAACCAGGGCGAAATCGTGTTCATCGTCGGTGAAAACGGCGGCGGCAAGACCACCCTGATCAAACTGCTGCTGGGTCTCTATGCGCCGCAACGCGGTGAAGTACGGGTCGACGGCCAGACGGTCGGCGCCGAAGGGCGAGACGATTACCGCCAGCTGTTCACCACCATCTTCGCCGACTACTACCTGTTCGATGAACTGGTGCAGGGCGACCAGCAGGTGCCGGAAGACGCCAACCGCTACCTGGAACGCCTGGAAATCGCCCACAAGGTCAGCATCCAGGAAGGCGCCTTCAGCACCACCGACCTGTCCACCGGCCAACGCAAGCGCCTGGCCCTGCTCAATGCCTGGCTGGAGGAGCGTCCGGTGCTGGTGTTCGACGAATGGGCGGCGGACCAGGACCCGGTATTCCGGCGAATTTTCTACACCGAACTGCTGCCCGAACTGAAATACCTGGGCAAGACCATCATTGTGATTTCCCACGACGATCGCTACTTCGACGTGGCCGATCAACTGGTCCGCATGGAAGGTGGGCGGGTCATCGCCCAACAGCAGCCTCTGGCCACGAGAGCATGATGAACGACCTGATCGATGACGACGTACTGGCGCTGCTGCTGGCAGAAGCCGGTGATCAACCCCAGGGCATCAAAGCCCGCGCCCAGTCTGCTCCGGCGCCCATGTCTTTCGCCCAGCAACGCTTGTGGTTCCTGCAGCAAGTGTCACCGCACAGCGCTGCCTACAACCTGCCCCGGCTTATCCGCATCAGCGGCACGCTCAACCCGCAACGCCTGGAAAACGCCCTGAACCAGGTGCTGGCCCGGCACGACATCCTGCGTACCGCGTTCCGCGAAATGGACGGCGTGGCGATGCAGGTGGTCGACGAGCAAGCCCGACTGGTCCTCGGCCATGAGGATCTCTCGGCCCTGGAGGAACATTCCCGCGCCCCTGAGATTGCGCGGCGCATCGAGGCTCAGGCCGGCACGCCGTTCGACCTGCGCCAGGCACCGCTGATGCGCGCGACCCTGCTCAGGGTCGGCGTCAACGACCAACTGCTGCTGATGGACATGCACCACATCGTTTCCGACGCCTGGTCCAATGCGATCCTGATGCAGGACCTGACCCGTGCCTTCGCCCAGGCCAGCGCCACCCAGGCTACGCCACTGCCGCGCCCGGCGATTCAATACGCCGACTATGCCGCCTGGCAACGGGATGAATACCTGCACGGCCCGGCGTGCGCCAACAGCGCCGCCTACTGGCAAGACTACCTGGGCAAACCGCTGCCGACCCTGGACATGCCGGTGGATTTTCCGCGCAGCGAGCAACACCGCCACCCGGCCGGGCACCACGACGTCCGGCTGCCGGACGAGCTGTGTACCACCCTGAACCGCTTCTGCCAGCAACAGGGCCTGACGCCCTTCGTGGTCGCCTTCGGGGCCTGGCAATTGTTGTTGAGCCGCTACAGCGGCCAGCAGGACTTCACCGTCGGCGTGCCCAACGCCACCCGCAATCGCAGCGAAACCCAGGAGCTGGTCGGCTACTTCGTCAGCAGCCAGGTGTATCGCGTGCGCATCGACCCACTGCTGCCGGCCATCGATTTCCTGCAACGCCTGCGCCGTGAATCCCTGGCGGCCCTGGATCACGGCGACTATCCACTGGAGTTGAGTTTCGATGCCCTGCAATTGCAGTCCAGCGCGCAACCCAATCCCCTGTTCCAGGTACTGTTCAACTGGCGCACCGACACCGGCGAGTCCGAGCGGATCGAACTGGACGGCCTGACCCTGGAGTTTCTCGACAGCGGTCCGAGCCAGGCCAAGTTCGACCTGGCGCTGGACGTCAGCTACTCGCGACACGGCATCGAGGCAAGCGTTGAATACAGTCGCGACCTCTACCGGTCGGCGACCATCGAGCGCATGACCCGGCACTGGCTGAACCTGCTCCAGGCGCTCATCGCCGAACCGGCCCGTACGCTGGGCGAACTGCCGCTGCTGGACGATGCCGAACGCCAGGTGCAATTGCGCCAGTGGAACCCACCGCTGTCGGCGCCGCCCGAGCATGGCGTGCATCAGTTGTTCGAACGCCAGGCACAGTCCACGCCGCAGGCGCTGGCGCTGATCTGCAACGACCTTGCCCTGAGCTATGGGCAGCTCAACGCCGCCGCCAACGAGCTCGCTCATGGGCTGATAGCCCAGGGGGTGGGGCCCGAGGTCCTGGTGGGGATCGCCGTGGAGCGTTCGGCGCCGATGATCATCAGCCTGCTGGCGGTGCTCAAGGCCGGTGGCGCGTATGTGCCGCTGGACCCGGACTACCCGCAGGAGCGATTGACCTGGATGATCGAAGACAGCGGCCTGAGCGTGCTGCTGACCCAGCAGTCGTTACTCGGCCGGCTACCGTCGCTGCCGGGGGTGCAGATACGCTGCGTCGATGAACTTGATGTGCGGGGCACGTTGAATGCGCTCAATCCACCCTGCCGGACGACGGGCAGCAACCTGGCCTACGTGATGTTCACCTCCGGCTCCACCGGTCGCCCCAAAGGCGTCGGCATCACCCAGGCGGCGTTGACCCGCCACGCCCAGGTGGCGCTGGAGTTTCTCGGCCTCACGCCGCAGGACCGCTCGCTGCAGTTCGCCACGTTCAATTTCGATGCCTTCGTCGAGCAGCTTTACCCGGCGCTGATCTGCGGCGCGTCCGTGGTGCTGCGCGGGCCGGACATCTGGGACAGTGCCACCTGGTATCGCGAATTGCTCGACAAGCAGTTCACCACCAGCGACCTGACCACCACCTACTGGAACATGCTGGCCAAGGACTTTGCTGCGGCCGGCCTGCGCGACTACGGTGCGTTGCGCCAGGTGATCGTCGGCGGCGAAGCCATGCCGCCGGAAGGCGTGGCGGCCTGGGGCGAGGCCGGGCTCGGGCCTGTGAAACTGCTCAACACCTATGGCCCGACGGAAACCACGGTCAGTGCCACCCTGCTCGATTGCAGCGACTACGTGACCGGACAGCTCGCTCTGCCCAAAAGCATGCCGATCGGTCGACCGCTGGCCGGACGAGCGATCTACCTGCTGGACAACGGCGGCCAGCCGGTCCCGGTGGGCGTTGTCGGCGAACTGGTGATTGCGGGCGACCTGCTCGCACGGGGCTACTTCAAGCGTCCGCAGCTCACCGCCGAACGTTTCATCCCCGACCCGTTCGACACCCGTGGTGGCGGGCGCCTGTATCGCACCGGCGACCTGGCGCATTATCGCGCCGACGGCGTGATCGAGTATGTCGGGCGCCTGGATCACCAGGTGAAGATTCGCGGCTTCCGCATCGAACTCGGTGAAATCGAATCCTGCCTGCTGCAATCGCCTGACGTCCGCGAGGCCCTGGTGGTGGCGCGGGAAGGTTCGGCCGGCATGCAACTGGTCGCCTACGTGGTCGCCCGCGATGCGAACCTGAGTGAGCCGCAACAACTCGCGTTGCGCGAAACCCTCAAGGCCGAACTCAAGGCCAGCCTGCCAGGCTACATGGTGCCGGCTTACCTCCTGGTCCTGGCGGCCATGCCCGTCAGCCCCAATGGCAAGCTCGACCGCAAGGCATTGCCGCTGCCCGACCTGAGTCAGGCCCAGCGCCCCTTCATCGCCCCCGAAACGCCGTTGGAGCAAGGGTTGGCCCAGCTCTGGCAGGAGGCGTTGCAGGTCGAGCGGGTCAGCCTCGACGACAACTTCTTCGAACTGGGCGGGCACTCGATCCTGGCCATCCAGTTCATCTCGGCGCTGCATGCCCGCCTCGGCATCAAGCTGGCGCTGCAACAGATGCTGGCGCACCCGACCATCGAAGCCCTGGCGCGGTTCATCGCCCTGGAACATCAACAGAACGTGCAATGCGTGGTCGAGCTCAATGCCTCGACGCCGAAGGCACCACCGTTGTTCTGCCTGCACCCCAGTGGTGGCATCGTGTTCTGCTACCAGCCCCTGGCGAAAAAACTGGCTGCCCACGCCAGGACGTATGGCGTGATGCACAAGGGCTTTGCCGACAAGGAGTCGAACCCGCAAAGCTGGGCCGAGATGATCGACGATTACAGCGCGCAGATTGTCGACAAACAACCCCACGGCCCTTATCGGCTGATGGGTTGGTCGCTGGGCGGCGCCATCGCCATGGACGTGGCAGCCCACCTCGAACGACAGGGCCGCGAGGTAAGTTTTCTCGGCCTGGTCGACACCACCCTGCCGGACCGTGACTTGCCGGCCGATCTGCCACGCAAACCGTTGGAAGACGACAACCCGAACCACCTCAGCCCGGAAAACGAGCTGCTGGCGGCCCTCGAAGTGTTCAGCCTGATGTTTGCGCACCTGGAAGAAGCCGCGTCGGCCTTCATCGCCGAACACCCGACGACCGACCTCAAGGCGTTCTATCAGTGGGCCAGCTCACAGACCGCCACCGGGGAGCAGGACCTGATCGCGACCCTGGAAGGCATCAAGCAGGAGATCATGAACGCCCAGGCCTACGCGATTCATGATCGCCTGGTGCAGGCGTTCGACGCCTTCTCGCTACCGATGCTCAAGGTCCAGGCCAGTTGCTGGTGGTCGCTGTCACACAAGACCCTGGAGCAAGTCCTGCACTCGGAACAGGTCCTCAGGGCCCACAGCGTGACCGGCCAATTGCAAGGCTCGATCCACTCCCCCCTGCCCCACCGCAGCATGATCTACAGCGAGCCGCTGCTGGCGTCGTTCACCGAGGTGTTCCTCAAAACCCTGTAGGAGCGAGCTTGCTCGCGAGGGTCGCCAACGATAATGCGGGCGGCCTGACACCCCGCAGCGGCCTCAGAACCATCGCGAGCAGGCTCGCTCCCACAGATGACCGCATACCCCTGTAGGAGCGAGCATGCTCGCGATGGTCGCCAACGATGACGCGGGAAACCTGACACCCCGCAGCGGCCCGGGTTCTTTCGCGAGCATGCTCGCTCCTACAGAAAAGCGACCGCGTCTGTGGATCCACAAAAAAAACGCAGAAGCCAAGGCTTCTGCGTTTTTGTTTTCAGCGGCGTTTCAGTGAATCAAAACTCCGGGGTGTACTTGACGCTGAACATCACGTTGCGTGGATCGCCGTAGTTGTTGTTGCCGTCAAACTGGTTGTAGCCGGCGGTGAAGTACGTCTTGTCTAACAGGTTGTTGGCGTTCATCGCCAGTTCGATCTCCGGCGTCAGCTGGTAACCGACCCGGGCATTCCATACGGTGTAACCCGGTACATTGACGTCATGATCGAAGCCCACTGTACGGGTCTGGGCGGTGAAGCCCAGGCCGGTGCTCACGCGGTTCCAGTCGCCACCCCACTGATAGTTACCCCAAACGCGCAGCATGTGTTTCGGGGTCCACCAACTGAAGATCTTGCCTTCGTTGGTTGGATCGTTCAGGTACTTGGTGGTGTTGTAGGTGTAGCCGGCAAACAGTTGCAGGCCGTCCAGCACTTCGCCGCTGATTTCGGCGTCGATACCCTGGCTACGCACTTTCCCCGAGGCCTTCGAGCAGTACCAGCCGTCGCAGATCTGCGGACCGTCCGTATCGAGGGTGGCGCGGTTTTCCTGGTCATAGCGGAACACGGCGAGGGAGGTATTGACCCGCCCATCCATCAACTCGCCCTTGAGGCCGATTTCATAGTTGGTACCGATGATTGGCTTGATCACCGAGCCACCCGTGTCACGTTCGGTCTGCGGCGTGAACACGTCGGTGTAGCTGGCATAAACCGCCCACTCGCGGCTCAGGTCATAGACGACGCCGGCGTATGGCGTGACTTCGCCGGTTTCGTTGGAGGTGCTGTCAGGGTTGGCCGTCAGGCTGGTCGCATCCTGGCTCCAGGACTTGTAGCTGTAGTCATACCAGCTGACCCGCGAACCGACTACAAAGGTCAGATCATCGATCGGCTTGACGCGCCAGCTGCCGTATAGGCCTTTTTGGCGAATGTCATATTTGCTCGGTGTGCCGAAACCGCCGGACTCGAGCAGGCCTTCGTAGCTGATTTCGGGACGGTTGTGATCGATATCAAAGATGTTGCCGGTGCCGCCATCGAAGGTGCGAGCGTATTTATCGTTGGAGGTGTACTTGGAGTAGTTGCCCCCGAACATGACTTCCTGCTGCATGGAAAAGGCTTCGAACTTGCCGGTGATGTTCGTGTCGATGCCGAGCTTGGTGGAGTCGGTGTCCGTCACGAAATCCGCATACTGCAAACCACCGCCATCGGGATCAAGTCCGTTACCGAAGGCTTGCGCCCGCTGGTTTTTCGCCTTGTTGGTTTCGCTCATGCGCACGGCGCCGATCTTGAAGGCCCAGTCTTCGTTGAAGCGGTGCTCCAGATCGGTGTAGAGCGTGGTGACGTCGATGTCCGTGTGGTTCCACTTCGCGCCCGTGTAGGTCTTGCGCGGCAGGTCGACCGGCTTGCCGTCCGCATAGCGCGGGAAACCACGAACGTTGCTGCGCGAGGTGCCATCGGAATTACTGACGGCAAAACCCAGGGTGGTGTCTTCGCTCAGGTCGAAGTCCAATGCGCCGTACAGCGAAGTGGTCTTGTACCACTCGGAATCGATGAACGAATGACTGTTGTCCTGATCGGCCACGAATCGACCGCGAATGGTACCGGTCTGGTTCAGCGGACCGCCCGCATCCAGCTGCAGACCGTAGTGATCCCACGAACCGGCCTTGGCGGTAATCGCCACGGTCGGCGCAATCTGGCCACGCTTGCGCACCATGTTCACCGCACCACCGGGGCTGCCCGTACCTTGCAGCAAACCGGAGGCGCCGCGCAGAATTTCCATGCGATCGAAAAAGATCAGGTCTTGCGTGGCCCAGTTACCCAGCGCATAGGTGTTGCGCGGGATTGGCACACCGTCGTACTGCCAGTCATCGATCTGAAAACCCCGCGAGCTGAGGATCATGCCCCGGCCCACACCCTGGGCGCCGACCAGACCGGTGGTCTTGTTCGCCGCATCCTTGAGGTCGACGATGTCCTGATCGTCCAGCTGCTTGCGGGTCATCACCGTGACCGACTGCGGAATTTCCTTCAGGGTATGAGTACCCTTGCCGATGGTCACGGCATTGGAAGTGTAAGAGTTGGAACCTTCGGTAGTGGCCTCGACGCGCTGCCCGTTGATGGTCGTAGCACCCAATTCCAGGCTTTCGCCCGTCGCGCCGCGCACCAGCATCAGCGTGTTGCCTTCGAAGCTGTAGCGCACGCCGGTGCCCTTGAGCAACTCGGCGATCGCCGCTTCCGGGCTGAGCTTGCCGCTGACGCGATTGCTGCGCAGGTCCGCCATCTCGCTGGCGTCGTACACCACCTGGCGGTTGGTCTGGTTGCCAAAGGCCTTCAGGGCCTGTGGCAGCGACTGCGCCGGAATGTTGATCGCGAACTCTTCAGCCATCACCTGCGCACTCAATGGCAACAGGCAAGCCATGCCCAACCCGGCCAGCGCGTGACGTGGACGAAAGCTTCGGGAAATGACCAAAGCCTTGAACAGAGGTTTCAACTCGAAAATTGCTGACATCGTGCTCTCTATTATTGGTAGAAGGATTAGACGGCCAACCGCTGCCCAGACCTCGTCACCACCGCCCATGCGCGCTTTTCAGCGGCACATCAGCCAACGGCCTGACCGAACCCCTCCCCGGGTAACGGTCGTCTGGACAACGGCAAAATTCTTGTAGCGCCGCACAAATCGGACACCTGAGGGCAACCTCGCCCCACCGGTTTTGCGTGCTCACAGAAGTGAGACGCAGCACCGGGGAAAAACCGGAATGAGATTTTTTATTATTTGCGATTATTTTTGCGAAGGTGGCTGTTCGACGCTTTTGTAGCGTCGAACAGCCAGGAGAGAAGCGAGTAAGCAGTGAAGACTTAATAGGAGGTACGTACGATAATTCCGAGCTGGGTAACGCCTATGCCATCAGCATGCTTCCTAGTTTTTAGCCTTGGGAACGGCCTTGCATTCGCCATGATCTTAATACAATGAGAGCAAGCTATGTGCTCCGTGCCGGATTAACCACCAGTGGAAACCGACATCCGGCTCTAAACTTCTTCTGCCTCTGTTCAGCACGCCCTGCCAATGCCTCGGCACAGCTTGCTCCAATGAGAGTCACCCTCAAGTCATTTTTAGCTTAAAGGTATCAACTCCAAGTCTTCGCTGGCAATTATCTCTTGGGGGATTTCTTCATAAACGAAAAGCTCATCCCCCAGATTCAAAATTGATAGACAGCAGTCACTTTCAAATAAAAAATTTATACCTATAATTTTTCCGCATGCAGATGATTGAATAACCGAGGCCGAAAGCAATCTAAGACCTATAAAATCAGCAAAACAACCATCATCGGAAATACAAAAATTAGTTAGCTCCCCATATTCGCCTAGGTCGCATTCGATAATAGGCTCATTAGAGAGACATAGCGTAAAGCCGTCACTGCCGCAATATATCCTGCCAGCCTGAGCATTTTCGAACTGAAGAGAAATCTCTTGAGGCGCTGAGCTTCTCTCTGAGCCAAACACGTGAAGTAGTGCATTCACTGATAGCAGCTTGTTCCCGACTACCCCCAAACACCAATCGGTCATAATATCCGGGAGACTCATCACTTCACTCCTCCCCTCAATGCTCGTTTTACAGATGGGTTTCCAATTACTCCGTCTTTCAGGATAGTCACGAATGTCCCGTTAGGTTTGGTAACGACGACATCATTACCCTTAATTCTGAAATATACATCTCCTCGCCTACCATTTGCACCTTGCCCGGAGAAAGTACCAGGAATTACTTTTTCTGGATTGTTCCCAATATCATTAATTCGATCAAGCAACATTTTGCGATCTGCTGGACTGGCCGCGTTGCCACCGTAATCCTTAACGTGCTTCCCGAGCTTTTTACCTATTTGGTTCGACTCCAACCTAAAAACGGCGCCTGCTCCCAAACCACTCACGGGTACAGAAGTGCTGCCAGGTTTGGGCAGTAGCCCAAGAATTTCCCCTTTCGCCCCAACTGCCTTTGCTGGCTGCCGCTCCGCGAGTGCACCCAAAACAGCATTGATGACACTTTTTGCTGGCCGAAGCCCCGTCAGCGAAAGCAGCGCATCATCAAACGTACTGTCCGGCAGTATCCCCTTACCTGCCAACACGGACAACCGCTCCGCCGCATCCGCCACACGGGAATGGTATGTGGAAAGACTGGTTATCTCATTCGAATACTTACCCGCCTGAGCTTGACCGTATTGCCTCCAACGCTCGTAGACCGCACCGCGACCGTAGCTGCCGTCGGCATTAAACAACGTGGAGTCTTCGGCCTGCTCCTTGGTGGCACCGAACGCATACACAGGCGCGCCGTTGGCCACGATCGGTTGCCCATCACTCCAGGTCAGGGGAATTTTCTGCGCAGCCAGTTGACTTACTGCGCCGTAAGCCACACCCATGTCTTCAGCGAAGGCCCCGGACTCGGGATCAGCTCCGCTTTGCATCCACAGCGCTGTCAGACGCTCCAGGCCTGCGGCGTCGACCTCGGCACCGGCCGCCACGAGTAGCAGGTCTTCCCATCGGGCACTCGATCTCGGCTGCCCTATCCGCTTGGCGAGCTCCGCCGCTTTTTGCTTCAGCAGCGGGATTTCCTGTTGTCTGTGCAATTGGCGGTTGAACAGCTCGACACCAACCGCACTGCTCCCCGCTGTAATGGCACCGGCTACCCCCTCCCCAGCGCTGACCAACGCGCCAAGACCACCAGCGATGAAGGCATTCAGATCCTTCTGCTCGGCGCTCGTCAGCCCACTTTTGCTCACTGCGTCGGCAACGAGTGGCATCAAGGAGGCCGAAGCGCCGGCTCCCAGAGCGCCACTGGCCGGGTTGCCGCTCGACAACCCCATCGCAGCGCCCGCCAAGCCGTGCAACATGGCGCGTGCGGCCCCGCCCTCGCCCCATGCGGCTCGCGTCACATTGTCAGTGGCGGCGTAGTGCTGCTTGTCGGCGTAATCGCCGATGACCTTGAACATGTCGTTGGCAGTAGTCTGCGCAACCACACCCACGGCCGTGATCCCGCCCACGTCTCCCAAGCTCACAGCAATCAAGCCCGCGGCTACATCGGCGAGGATTCGTTTGTCGCCACCCACATCCCAACTGTTGCGGTCACTGATGGCGGCCTGACGTTCCTCCTTGTTCGTGGCTGAACGGGCCCTGGCCTCTGCCGCTTGCTGCTCGGCGTTAGCCATTTTTCCGATGACGTTTTTCGCCAAAGCAACCGAGCCCTGGACTAGCGCCATGCGCTCCTGAATGGCCTTTTCATCAGGCGGCTTCAGTGCCTGATTGGCGTTGGCCGTATCGCGATTCAGGCCAACCAGATCATTCGCACCTTCCGCGCTGCGCACAATGAGCGTGCCTTCGCTGACCGCGCTGCGAGTGTTGCTTTGTTTCGATTCGGTCAGTGACAGCGGAATGCTGCCGCCCCCCGATAAACCCACCCCGCTGCCAGAAGACACCGTAACGCTGGCTGATTGAGCGTTGATCTCACGGGCATTTTTGATGTCGCTGACAATCAGCCGGTCTGTACTGAGCAGGTTTTTGTCAGCGGAAGCTTCACTGGCGATCACCGCACCGTTGAGCAGGGTGTTTTTGCCGACATTGATGTCGTAACCACCTTCGCCAGCGAACAAACCGCTCTGATCTGTGACTGCCTTGTAGTCGCTGTTCATGTTGCTGGCGGCAAGGCTTGCCGACGCCGCGACCATTGGTCCGGAGCAGATGGGAGGCACGCAGATGCTCGCACCTGCACCCGCGCCGCCACGGATAACGCCCTGGTCGTAGCCGACGCTGGCGCCGTATTCGGCGAAAGCCGTACGCAACCACTCAAGCGTCACCGGGCGGCTCCAGCGCAGGTCGTTGCGCCAGTAACCACCGCTGTCGCCTGCCAGCGATTGATCCTTGTAACCACGGATCGACGATTGCCCGCCCAGGCTGATGCGCTGCGGGCTGAACAACACATCTTCACTGTGCTGGCCGGTCATCAGGCTGGTGAAACTGAACGACTCGCCCCACAACTTGAACGGTTGCAGATACGTCGCGGTGGCGGTGTACTTGCGGTAACGCGCGTCCGGCATCGCGCCGCGAGGGTCGTGATTGCCCTGAGCATCGAAGGCGCCAATCCCCTGTTGCAGGCCCAGGTCGAGGTTGACGAAGGCGTTGCCGATGCGTCGGCCGTGGTTGATGCCGTATTGCAACTCGGTGAGGTCTGGCGTGAAGGGTCGATTGCTCGCCCAATGCCATGGGATATTTCCCGGTCAACTGTAGGAGCGGACTTGTCCGCGATGGTCGTGAACGATGACGTGGGCTGCCTGACACTCCGCGGGGTATTCGAATCCATCGCGAGCATGCTCGCTCCTACAGAGGATTGTGTTTAACCTTGCAGGCGAAATATCGGATGACGCCTACAACCCTTTGTAGGCAAACTCCGAATCTTGCGGTTGGGCACTTTGATGCCTTGTTGCGCGTTTCCTCGGCGGGCTAGTCTCCGGTCGTCGCTGACCCTTCAGCGACCGGGTGTGGTAACCCGTGAAACCGGCGCAACAGTGCACCAGTCACAAACACAGGCAGTTGTTATTGCCTGTGTTTTTGATATGGCGGCTGTGCGTGGGACGCCCTTGGGCGTGCCGGTTTCCTCGGTTCCCGGTTTACCACCCTGCGTACAGCTGCCACCCTTTCGTGTGGTAACGAAAAGGCAGCTCCTCGAACCCAGGAGTTAATCCATGAAGAATCCATCCGCCCCACCAGAACTGAAGACCATCGGCCTCACGCCGCTCATCTATTGCTCGAACCAACCCCTGTTCCACGTCACCCGCGATGTGCCGCTCAGCGATGCGCTGGCCATGGCTTCCGATTTCCTGTTTCTCGCCAAGGGGCTGACCCAGGATGCGGCCTACGCCCGCGACTCCGACCGGCATGCCTGGGCCGCGCATTACCTGACGCAGATGGGCAAGGCGTTGGTGGATGATGTGGTGAAAGTGCTGGAGCCCGCGCCAGAGCGAACACAGGCCGAATCCAAGAAATAAACCTGCCCCCATGTAGGAGCGAGGGAGACGCCTAGTCCTTGCTCGCTATGGTGGAACTGACACCGATGGGTGTCAGGCAGCCAGCGTCATCGTTGACCACCATCGCGAGCATGCTCGCTCCTACAGGGTTTGTGCGGCTTTGGCTTGCTGCATCAATCGCGCTTTTTCCGTCAGCAACGCCTTTTCCTCCGGGCTCATGGTGTCCAGGCGCAGGCGGGCCTGGGCGATTTTTTCCAGTTGGCCGGGGGTGCCTTCACCCGTGCGCAGCGCCTGGGCCAGGCCCGCCACGGTCGGGTGGTCGAACACCAGGCCCGGCTGGATTTCGCACTGCAGCAACTTGCGAATGCCCGCCACCAGCTTGATCACCAGCAATGAATGGCCACCGGCGGCGAAGAAGTCGCGGTCGATGCCCAGGCGTGGCAGGTCGAGCAGTTGCGCCATGCGCGCCGCCAGGAGCTGTTCCAGGGCATCGCGGGGTTCCAGGCCGCCATCGTCCTGCGCCGTCGCACCGAGTTGCTGCAACGCCTTGCGGTCGATCTTGTCGTTAGCCAGGCGAGGGAAGCTGTCAACCGCCTGGATCTGCTGCGGCAGCATCACGCTGGGCAGGCGCAGGGCCAGTTCTTCGCGCAGGTGCTCGAGCCAGTCGGCCGCAGGCATCTGCCGGGGCACGACGAAGGCTAACAAGCCATCCTGTGCGGTGGCGCCGGGCAGCACCAGGGCTTGAGCGACATTCGGCAGACGCAGCAACTGCGCCTCGATCTCAGCCAGTTCGATGCGGAAACCCCGCACCTTGATCTGCTGATCGCGCCGCCCCTGCAACTGGATCGACAGGTCCGGACGGTAGCGCGCCAGATCCCCGGTGCGATACAGCCGCTGCGAGGCGTCGAAGGGGCTCTGGATAAACGCCTGCGCATCCGCGTCGGCGTTGAGGTAGCCCCGACACAGCTGCGCGCCGCCCAGGTACAACTCGCCCAACACACCGACCGGCGCCAGTTGCAGCGCTTCATCGAGCACGTACACCTGATTGTTGCCCAGTACCTGACTGAGCGCGGCCGTGTCCGGGGTATTTAGCGCCAGCGGATGGACCAGCACCCCCACCGTCGCTTCGGTCGGACCGTAGTGATTGAACACCCGGCAATCGCTGCGCAGGTCAGCGATGCGCGTGATCAAGGTCGGAGCAATCGGTTCGCCACCGAGTATCAGCGTGTGCGGCAGTTGCGCGTGCTCACTGTCGAGCAGCGCAGCGAGGTGCGACGGCACGATCTTCAGGCAATCGATGGCCTGCTGTTGCAGGAACGCGCCGAACAGCGCGCCGTCCTGCATCTGCTCGTCCGTGGCCACGTGCAGCGTGGCGCCGTTGAACAGCGCACCGAACAATGCGGTGTTGCCCAGGTCCGCCGCCACCGTGGAGGTGAAGCCCACGTGCCGGCACTGGTCCAGTCCCAGCGCCACGCTGACCTGCGCGGTGTAGTTGAGCAATTGGCGATGTTCGATGACCACGCCTTTGGGGATGCCGGTGGAGCCCGAGGTGAACAGCACGTAGGCGGCCTCCTCACCCTGTGTCGCGGGCTCGCTTGTACGAGTGACCACCGGTGTCGCGTTCAGCAACTGCGTCAATGTACTCACCCGTAACCCGGCGCCCTGCCACTGTTCGAGCTGCGCGGCATCGACCAGCAACAGGTTGGCGGCGGCCTGCTCCAGCATCAGGGCCTGACGCGCCTGTGGCCATTGCGGGTCCAGCGGCAGATACGCCGCCCCCACCTGCCAGGCCGCCAGCATCGCCACCACCAGATCAGCCGAACGGGGCAGCGCCAGCGCGACGATCGCGCCACGCCCCACCCCTTGGGCATGCAGGGCATCCGCCAGTGTCGTCACCTGAGCCTGCAATTGCCTGTAGCTCAGGCGTTGCGTGGCGTCGGTCAGGGCAATCGCCTGCGGCGTGGCGCGGGCGTGTTCGGCAATGCGTTGCGGCAGGTAGCGAGCCTCCACGGCGTGCGGCGCCGGGTTGATTGCCAACAGGCGCCGCTGTTCGTCAGGGCCCAGCAACGACAACCGACCCAGTTCAGCCTCTGGCGTGGCGACGATGGCGGCAAGCAACACCTTGAACTGGGCGATCAAGCCGTCCATCGCCTGCACGCTGTAGCGCGACGCGGCGAATTGCAGGTGCAACGCCAACGGGTTTTCGCCGTCGTCCAACTCGGTTTGCAGCAGCAATTCCACGTTGGCTTGCGGCTGTGGACGCTGCACCGGCAGCCAGTGCAACGCGCTGGTCCCGGCACGCGGCGCGCGCCACCGGGCGAAACCATACGCTGGCAGCGCCGCTGCCGGCGCCAGTTCGGGCGACCAGTATTCCTGCCAGGTGCGATGTTCATCCAGGCGGGTCGCCAGGTCTTTCAGCCAGCGGTCGAATGGCGTCGTCGCCGGCAGCGACAGGTTCAGCGGCAGGCTGCGCTCGAAAACGCCCACGGCGTCGGCGAAATACTCGTAATCCTCGCGGCTGTCATGGCGCAGCCCCACCAGCATCTGCTCATGCCCGCTCAAACGGCCGAGCAATAACCACCAGGCCGCTTGCAACAACAGGGCAGGCGGTTGTTGCAAGGCATCGGCCGCCTGCTGCAAGCCACTGCGCAACGAGGGCTCCAGGGCGCTGGTCAGGCAGGAAGTGGCGGCTGGCGCTTCGGTGCCTGTATCGCGATAGGCCAACCACGGGCTGGACAGCTCGACGTCTGCGCCTTGCAGGTGTTGCTGCCAATAGTGGCGCGCTCCGGCGGCATCCTCGTCGAGCACCACTTCGCTGCGCCATTCCAGGTACTGGGTGAACTCGCCTGGCGCGTCGTCGCCCTCTGGCAAACCCTGTTCATAGGCCAGAAGCAACTGCTGGTAAAACCGCTGCAAGCCGTTTGCATCGGTGCTGTGCCGGGCCATACCGATCAGCAGTTTCCACTGATCCTCCGCCAGACGATAAAGCACCGCCTGGGCGTTCTCCGACTCGCCGGCCACGAAAGAGCGCGCCGCCCATTCGGCGATTTGTGCCTGGATGTCGGCCGCCGCGTCGATCCGTGCCTGAACGGTCAACGGAAAGCGCTCGGCCCCCGCGACGAATTGGCGAAGACCATGAAGCCCCGCCGCCCTGCCCAGTTGCGCCACCAACATCGGCTGTTGCGCCAGCACGGCATCCAGCGCCATCTGCAGGCGCTGGGGGTCCAGTGCGCCGTTGATCCGGACCTCGAAAAAATGCAGCGCGTCGGCGCACGCCGCCGCCTTCGGCAACTGCTCCAGCACGCGTTGCTGCTCCGGCGTCAGGGCATAACCCAGGTCCTGTTGATCCATCGATACGGGGTTCATGCGCCGGTTTCCTCGGTGTTCATTGTGCTTGAAGCGCAAGGTTCCCGGGCTTCAAGGCTGCTGTGGTCGTACATGTCGCCCATGGCGACAACGATTTTGCGGGGGCCTTCGTACGGATCACGGGCATGGGCCACCAGCATGTTGTCCAGCAGGATCGCGTCGCCCTTCTGCCAGTCGAAACGCACCGCGCATTCCTCGTACAGATCGCCGATGCGCTGCATGACGTCGTCTTCAATCGGCGTGCCGTCGCCGTAGAACACGTGGCGGGGCATGCGGTCCAGGCCGAACATCGACAGCAGGTCCTCGCGCACCTGCGGCTCCAGCCAGTAGATGTGATGCAGCTGCACCTGGTTGAAGAACGACTTGGCGCCGGTCACCGGGTGACGAATGATCGCCGGGCCCGGAGTGCGGGTTTGCAGTTCATCGTTGTCGAGCCAGCGCCACTCGATGCCACCGACGCGGCAACGGGCTTCGACTTCGGCGCGGTCTTCGGTCTTGAAGAAGTGCTGCCACGACACGTCGAGCTTGTCGGTGAAGGTGCGCACGTACAGCAAGCCCTTGGCCTCGAACCTGTCGCGCAGCTCCGCCGGCAGTTTTTCGTACATCAACCGGCAATCGACCACCGGGGTCGCACCGCCGGACAGCGACGGTTGCTCGCAATAGAACATCTGCTTGCGCGGCCAGCGGTCCTGGTGGGAGCTCTCGTTGTGGAACAGGATCATCTTGCGCTCCGGGTACGGCGTGGAGCGGTAGGTGTTCTTGCCGCCCTCCTTCTTCGGCAGGTCGCCGTACTGCCCGTACAGGCCCGGCTGGATCGCCTCGGCGAAGGCTTCGAAGCCCTGGATGCCGTCCAGCGCAAAACCACGGAACAGAATGCCGGCGTGCTCGGCGAGTTTCTGTTCGAGCAACGGCCGGTTCTGCCTGATCCACTCGATCAGGTCCAGCTGCGGCTCGTTCGGCTCCACCAGCAGGGGAAACGGCTGCGGCGCGGCCAACAGCGATTCACGCACGGGCGCGGGGCGGATCTTGGCGACGGTGGTCGCCGAACGTTTGAGGAATTTGCCGAGTTTGTCGGCTTTCGGTCCCGGCGCAGCGGGCCGGGTGGCCACGGCTGAATGGTCGACTGGCATGCTGATAGCTCCCAATTGAATGTCCTGATCAGCGACGATCTGTTCCAACAGGGCTATCCAGGCCTTGACCAGGGACTGAATGCGCTCGTGTCCGAACAAGGTTGTGGCGAATTGCCAATTACCCAGCAATTGCCCTTCTTCATCGTCAACGAACAACGCCATGTCGAATTTAGAATGGGACTCCAGCACCGGCAGCGTTTCCACGCTCAAACCGCCGAGGGTCTGCACGCTGCCGGGCAGGTTGTTCATCACGAACAACACCTGCACCAGCGGGTTCATGCCTTTGTGGCGCGGCACCCCCGACGTGTCGACGATCATGTCGAAGGGCAGGTCCTGATGCTCCAGGGCGCCGAGCAGGGTTTGCTGGGTGCGGGCCAGGAAGCTGGAGAACGTGGAACCGGCGTCGAACCGCGAACGCAGGGGCAGGACGTTGACGAAGAAGCCGATCAGGCGTTCCAGTTCCGGCTGCCCGCGACCGGCGACATCGGCGCCGACCAGCACGTCCGCCGCGCCGCTGACCTGGTGCAACAGCACCTGGAAGGACGCCAGCAGCGTGCTGTACAAGGTCACGCCAGCGGTCTTCGCGTGCTGGCGCAGGGCACCGCTCAGCTCGCGGCTGAGGCGGAACTGCACCGCGTCGCCTTCGAACGACGGGACCGGGCCTCGGGGATTGTCGGTCGGCAACGGCAACTGCCCGCTGTATCCGGCCAACTGATCTTTCCAGTATTCGGCTTGCCGGCCGAGGATGCCTTGCCGTTCCAGCGCCTGTTGCCACAGGGCGAAATCGGAATACTGCACCTCCAGCGCCGGCAATGGCGGCAGGCTCGGGTCCTCCTTCAGGTGATAGGTCTGCACCAGCTCGTTGACCAGCACGCCCATCGACCAGCCATCGGAAATGATGTGGTGCATGCAGTACAGCAGCACGTGTTCGGTCGGCCCCAGGTGCAGGATTCGCCCACGCCACAGCGGCGCCTGTTCGAGGTCGATCGGCGTGCGCACATTGTCCAGCGCGGCCTGGGCCACCTGTTCTTCCTGGGCGCTGCGCGACAATCCGGACAGGTCGGTGACCGGGAAGTCGACCGTCACCTGCTCGCTGATCACGGCAATCGGGTCGCCCTCCTCGTCCTGGGCATACGCGGTGCGCAGCACTTCATGACGGCGCACCACGTCGGCAAAACTGCTCACCAGACGCTCGATGGACAACTCGCCGCGCAAGCGCAACGCCATCGGCATGCCATAGGCCGAAGTGCCACCGGACAGCTGTTCGGCGATCCACAGACGCCGCTGCACCAGCGACAGCGGCGCCACGGTTTTACCGCCGTGGGCCTTGAGCGCCGGCACCTCGACCGCAGGCTTGCCCTGCGCCTGCATCCACGCCGCCAGGTCCTGGAGCCGTGGATGGCTGAACAGATCACGCAGGCTCAACGGACAATCGTTGAGTTTGCGCAGGCGGGAAACCGCCTGGGTCGCCAACAGCGAATGCCCGCCCAGCTCGAAGAAGTGATCGGTGCGCCCGACCTGTTCCAGCTCCAGCACGTCCTGCCAGACCGTGGCGATCTGCTGTTCCAGCGGACCGACGGGGGCGACAAAATCACCGCTGGCTGCACTGGCATCGACCCCCGGCAAGGCTTTGCGGTCGATCTTGCCGTTGGGGCTCATCGGCAGGGTTTCGAGCAGCAGCACATGCGCCGGCACCATGTAATCCGGCAGGCTGGCGCGCAGGCGTGCCTTGAGGTCCTCGCGCAACAGCGCCTGGGCCGCCGCCTCGCCGCGAGCCAGGGCTGGATCGTCGAACGCCACGTAAGCCACCAGTTGTTGACCGATGGCCGCCGGTTGCGCCACCACCAGCGCCTGACGCACCGACGGCACCTGGAGCAGGTGGGTCTCGATTTCACCCAGCTCGATGCGGAAGCCGCGAATCTTCACCTGATGGTCGAGACGCCCGGCGTAGTCGATCAACCCGTCGGGGCGATAACGCGCGAGGTCGCCGGTGCGATACAGGCGCCCGCCGCCCAGCGGGTCGAACGGGTCGGGAATGAACCGCTCGGCCGTCAGGTCCGGCCGGTTGAAGTACCCACGAGCCAGCAGATCGCCGCCGATCACCAGCTCGCCGACCACGCCGACCGGTGCCGGTTGGCCGTGGATGTCCAGCACATGCAGGCCGCGTCCCTGCAACGCATGGCCAATCGGCATGGTGGCCGGCAACGGCTTGAGGCCCGACGCATACTCGCTGCAATCAAGTTCGGTGGCACTGACCGTGGCTTCGGTCGGGCCGTAGGTGTTGAGCAACTGCACGTGCCCCAGGCCAGCCTTGGCCCAGGTGGCCACGCCTTCGGGCGGCATTGCTTCGCCGCCGACGCTGACCAGGCGCAACACGCCGTAGTCGCGCGGTGCGCTGGCCGCGAAGTCCTTGACCAGCATGTTCCAGTAGGCGGTGGTCAGGTCGCTGACCGTGATCCGGTGATCCAGCACCTGGCGATGCCAGGTTTCGCTGTCCCAGATCTCCGGGCCGCGCAGCACCACGGTCGCCCCGCAGATCAACGGGGGGTAAAGCTGCTCGACGAAGGCATCGAAGTTGAAGGTGGCGAATTGCAGGCAGCGATCGGCGGCTCTGAGGCCATGGAAACCCACGGTCGTCAGGGCATGCCGCGACAGCGCCGAATGGTCGATGGCGACGCCCTTGGGGCGCCCGGTGGAGCCAGAGGTGAACATCACATAGGCGAGGTTCTGCGCGCTGCAACGCACCGGCAGGTTGTCGCTCTGCGCCGGCAACTGGAGTTGATCCAGACTGAGCACGCTGACGTCTTGCACGACGGGCAATGCACCCAGCAAATGGCCCTGGGTCAGCAACACCCGCAGTCCGCTGTCTTCGATCATCGCCCCGAGGCGCTCGGCCGGGTATTCCGGGTCCAGCGGCACGTAGGCGCCACCGGCCTTGAGCACCGCCAGCAGGCTGACGATCATCGGCACCGAACGCTCGACCGCAATCCCCACCAGCACATCGGGGCCGACGCCCTGCTGCACCAGCACCCGCGCCAGCTGGTTGGCCTGGGCGTTGAGCGCGGTGTAGCTCAGGCGCTGCTCGTTGTAGATCAACGCGATTGCCTCTGGGGTCCTGGCCACCTGCTGCTCGAACATCTGCTGCACGCGGTGCTCGTCGCCCGGCTGCACCAGGACTTCGCGCAGCGCCGCCGGCACCAGGGTCAGCTCACCCAGGCAACGCTCGGCCGGGGCCTGGACCATCTGCTGCAAGAGCTGGTCGAGGCAGGCTGCCAGTTGCTCGATCACCGCGCCATCGAACTGTTGACGGTTGTAGCTGAACTGCATCGACAACTGCTCGCCGAGCATGACCGACAGCGTCAGCGGGTAGTTGGTCTGTTCGAAGTTCGCCACCTCGCCAAAGCGCAGGCCCTGCGACCCGCCCTGTTGCAAGGCGTCGGCAATCGGGTAGTTCTCGAACACCAGGATGTTGTCGAACAGCGCTTCACCGCCCTGCCCGGCCCAACGCTGGATGTCGAACAGCGGCGTGTGTTCCTGCTCGCGCAGCAGCAGGTTCTGCCCCTGCACCTGTTGCAGCCATTGCTGCAACGGTTGCTCGGCGCGCGGGCTGGCAATGACCGGCAAGGTGTTGATGAACAGGCCGATCTGCTGTTCGACGCCGCTCAGTTGCGCCGGACGCCCGGACACCGTGGCGCCGAAACACACCGTGTCCTGACCGGTGCAGCGCTGCAACAGCAACAGCCACGCGGCCTGCACCAGGGTGTTGGCGGTGATCTTGTGCGAGCGGGCAAACTGCTGCATCGCGGCGGTACGGTGAGCGTCGAGGTCGAGGAAATACTCGCCCTGGCCCGCGCCTTCGCGGCCACGGTGAATCAATGCCTTGGCCAGGCAGGTCGGCTCCTCGAATTCAGTCAGTTGTGCCTTCCAGAAGGTTTCGCTGACCTGCCCGTCCTGACGCGCCAGCCATTCGATGTAGTCGCGATAACGCCCGCCGCCGAGCGACGGAGCCTGCCCGTTGTAGCGCTGCAAGACGTCGCCCAGCAATTGCGAATTGCTCCAGCCGTCCATCAGGATGTGGTGGCTGGTGTAGATCAGGTGATAACGCCCGTCACCCACCTGCACCAGCACCAGACGCAACAACGGCGCGGCGTGCAGGTTGAAACCCTGCCGCCGTTGCTCGCTCGCCAGTTCCGTCAGTGCCTGCGGCAGATCGCTGCGCTCGCGCCAGTTCAGTACGCTGAACGGCACGGCCAGGTCCTTGTGGATCACTTGCAGCGGACGCTGCACATCGCCGTCCCAGACAAAACTGCTGCGCAGCACATCGTGGGCGTCCATCGCCGCTTGCCACGCCTGGCGGAAGCGTTCGACGTCGAGACCGTCGACGTCCACGCACAGCTGGTTGATGTAGGCGCCAGCTTCCTGTTCATACAGGGTGTGGAACAGCATGCCCTGCTGCATCGGCGACAGCGGGTAGAGGTCTTCGACCTGGCGCGGCGTGAGCGCCAGCGCATCGAGTTGCCCCTGGGTCAGCCCGGCCAGCGGGAAGTCGGAAGGCGTCAGGCCCTGGTGCTGCGGCTGGCAGCAATGCTCGATCAGGCGTTCCAGCTCGCGGCCATAGGCCTGGGCCAGGCGCTCGATCGTCGACTCGTCGAACATCTGGCCGCTGAAGGTCCAGCCGATGTTCAACTCGCCGGCATACACCCGACCGTTCAGGGTCAGCCAGTTGTCCAGCGTGGCCGATGGGCTCTGGTTGGCCCCCGCCGACTCGCTGGCCGGGGTGAACAGGGCGCCGGCGTCCTCGGCAAAACCGGCGTCGAACTGGCCCAGGTAGTTGAAGGTGATGCGCGGCACAGGCAGTGCCGCGAGCGTCTGCCGCGCCGCGTCGTTGCCCAGGTAGCGCAGCGCGCCGAAGCCCAGGCCCTTGTCGGGGATGGCACGCAGTTGTTCCTTGATCGCCTTGATCGACCCACCGACTTCGCTCGTCGGGGTCAGGCGCACCGGGAACAGGCTGGTGAACCAGCCGACGCTGCGGCTCAGGTCCAACTCGTCGAACAACGCTTCGCGGCCATGGCCTTCGAGCTGGATCAGCGTCGAGGCATCGCCCGTCCACTCGCCGATCACCCGTGCCAGCGCGGTCAGCAGCAGGTCGTTGATCTGCGTGCGATAGGCCGCCGGCGCTTGCTGCAACAGCTTGCGCGTCTGCTCCGGGTCCAGGCGTGTCTGCACGTGCAGGGCGTGTCGGTTGTGCCGTTCGCCCTGGGGCCGCTCGCACGGCAGGTCCGCCCGCGCACCTTCCAGCTGCGCGCTCCAGTAACCGATCTGAGCCTGCATGGCTGGGCTGTCGGCATGGGTTTGCAGACGACGGGCCCAGGCTTGCGTGGAGCTGGTCTTGGCCGGCAGTTTAACGGCCTGACCGGCCTGCAATTGCTCGTAAGCCTGTTGCAGGTCCTCCAGCAGAATGCGCCACGACACCCCGTCCACCACCAGGTGATGGATCACCAGCAACAGGCGCTGACTACCATCACCCAGGTTCGCCAGCACGGCGCGCAGCAGCGGGCCGTTGGCCAGATCGAGGCTGCGCTGGGCTTGCTCGGCCAGCTGTTCGAGGGCCGTCGCATCGGACACCTCGGCTTGCCATAACAAGGGTTGCGCGGCCACGGGGCGGTGGGTGGCCACCGGCTGCCCCTGTTCGACGCTGAACGCCAATCGCAAGGCATCGTGATGCGCGACCAGCGCCTGCAACGCCTGCTCCAGCGCCTCGGCGTGCAGTGGCTTCGCGGTCTTGAGCAGCACCGACTGGTTCCAGTGGTGCGGGTCGGTCAGGTCGCGCTCGAAGAACAGTTGCTGGAACGGCAGCAACGGCGTGCGGCCGGTGACCGGACCCTGGTCGATGCTCAACCCGCCCTCGCCCATCGTCGCCACCGCCGCCAGATTCTGAACGGTCTGGTGCAGGAACAGGTCTTTGGGGCTGACCTGAATCCCCGCCTGCCGCGCGCGACTGACCACCTGGATCGAGATGATCGAGTCGCCGCCCAGTTCGAAGAAATTGTCGTGGATGCCCACCGGCGCACGCCCCAGCACGCTTTGCCAGATTTCCACCAGCGCCTGTTCGATGGCCGTGGTCGGCGCTCTGTAGGCATGGTGGCTGATGCTTGTGTCCGCTTTGGGCAGTGCCTTGCGCTCCAGTTTGCCGTTGGGGCTGACCGGCATTTTCTCCAGCCACAGCCAATGCTGCGGCACCATGTAGTCCGGCAGGCTTTGGCCCAGGTGCGCTTTCAACACCTGCGCCAATGCGTGACGGCTCGCGTCATCGGCCAGTGGCTGCGCGGCGACCACGTAGGCCACCAGCAGGCTGCCGTCCTGGGCGATGACCACGGTTTCGCGGACGTCGTCGTGCTCGGCCAGGCGCGCTTCGATCTCGCCCAGTTCGATGCGCAGGCCACGGATTTTCACTTGATGGTCGATGCGCCCGGCGTACTCGATCACGCCATCGACGCGGTAGCGCGCCAGGTCGCCCGTGCGGTACAGGCGTTCGCCATTGCCAAACGGGCTGGTGACGAAACGCTCGGCGGTCAGTTCCGGACGACGATGGTAACCACGGGCCAGACCTTCGCCCCCCAGGTACAGCTCACCCGTCACCCCGACCGGCAGCGGCGCCAGTTCGGCATCGAGAATGTAACTCGACAGGTTGGCAATCGGCTGACCGATTGGCACCACATCGTGCCCTTCATCGACGCAGGTCCAGTGGGTCACGTCGATGGCCGCTTCGGTCGGGCCGTACAGGTTGTACAGCCCGGCGTTCGGCAACTTGGCAAACACCTGCTGCTGGGCGTCCACTTGCAGGGCCTCGCCGCTGCACACGATGCGGGTCAGACTGGTGCAGGCGGCCACGGCCGGGTCCTGCACGAAGACCTGCAACATCGACGGCACGAAGTGCAGCGTGGTGATCTGATGTGCGGTGATCAGCTCGATCAGTTGCGCCGGATCGCGGTGCGCGCCGGGGGGCGCGACCACCAGGGTCGAACCGGTCAGCAGCGGCCAGAAGAACTCCCAGACCGACACATCGAAACTGAACGGGGTCTTTTGCAGGACCTTGTCCGAGGCGTCGAGCCCATAGGCCTGCTGCATCCAGCACAAGCGGTTGACCAGCGCCGAGTGACGGTTGGCCGCGCCCTTGGGCTTGCCGGTGGAGCCGGAGGTGTAGATGACGTAGGCGAGGTTTTCCCCCGTGAGCAGCGCCTGCGGATTGACGTCGCTGCGCCCGTCCAGCCAAGCGTCATCCTGATCCAGCACCAGACTGCGCAGGCCCGGCGGAATCGGCAGTTGCCCCAGCAGAGGGTGTTGCGTCAGCAGCAACTCGATGCCGCTGTCGTCGAACATGTAGGCCAGACGGTCCGCCGGGTATTCCGGGTCCAGCGGCACGTAGGCGCCACCGGCCTTGAGGATCGCCAGCAGGCCGACGACCATGTCCACCGATCGCTCCACCGCGATGCCCACCAGCACATCCGGACCAACGCCCTGCTCGATCAACACCTGGGCCACCCGATTGGCTCGCGCATTGAGCGCGGCGTAGCTCAGGCGCTGTTCGCCGAACACCAGCGCGCAGGCATCTGGCGTGCGTTGCACCTGATCTTCGATCAGCGATTGCACTGGGCGGTGCAACGGATATACAGCGGCAGTGGCGTTCCAGCCCGCGACCATGTGCTGGCGTTCCGCAGCGTCGAGCAACTGCAACTGCGCCACCGGCTGCTGGACGTCGGCCACCAGGCTGCGCAACAGGTTCAACCAGTGGCGCCCCATGCGCTCGATGGTCGAGGCCTCGAACAGGTCGGTGGCGTAGGTCAGCGAGGCGTGCAGGCCTTGGGGATTGTCGCTGGTGTCCAGGGTCAGGTCGAACTGCGCGTTGCGGTGCTCCCACGCGAGGGTATGCAGCTCGACGCCCGGCAACGCGGCGGCCATGCCCGATTCGGCTTCGCTGCGATGGTTGAACATCGCCTGGAACAATGGGCTGTGGCTGAGATTGCGCTGCACCTGCAAGGCATCGACCAGTTGCTCGAACGGCAGGTCCTGGTGCATCTGCGCCGCCATCGCCGTCTGCTTGACCTGTTGCAACAACTGCCCCCCGGTCAATGAGCCGTCGAACTCGGCGCGCAGCACCTGGGTGTTGACGAAGAAGCCGATCAGGCGCTCGGTTTCCAGACGGTTGCGGTTGGCAATCGGCACGCCGACGCGAATGTCGGCCTGGCCGCTGTAGCGATGCAACAAGGCTTGGAACGAGCCGAGCAGGAGCATGAACAGAGTGACGTTTTCGCGACGGGCCAAGGCCTTCAGGTCTGCGGCCAACGCCGGCTCGAGGCTGATCGGCAGGCGCGCGCCCTGGAAACTCTGCTGCGCGGGGCGCGCATGGTCGGTGGGCAGTTCCAGCAGCGGTTGTTCGCTGCCCAGTTGCACAGTCCAGTAGGCCAACTGGCGATCCCGCTCGCCGGCCGCCATCCACTGGCGCTGCCACACGGCATAGTCGGCGTATTGCACGGGCAATGGCGGCAGTTCGACGGCCGAATACAGGGCCAGCAGGTCATCGACCAGCACCTGCACCGACCAGGCGTCGGAGACGATATGGTGCAGCGTCAGCACCAGCACATGGTCCTGCTCATCCACCTGCAACAGCACGCAGCGCACCAGCGCGCCGTCGAGCAGATCGAAGGGGCGTTGTGTCTCGTGCTCGACGAAGGCCTTGATGCCCGCCTCGTCAGCGTCCGCCAGGCGCTGCTCGGTGAAGCTCACGCGCCCCTGCGCCTGGATCACCTGGGAAGTGTGGCCGTCTTGCTCGATGAACGCGGTGCGCAGGCTTTCGTGACGCGCCACCAATGCCTCGAAGCTGCGTTGCAGAGCGCGCTTGTCCAGCGCGCCACGCAGGCGCAGGGCCGTGGGGATGTTATAGGCGGCGCTGTGCGGGTCCATTTTCCAGAGGAACCATTGGCGCTCCTGGGCGAAGGACAACGGCAGCGGCTGCTCGCGCGACACACGATCCATGAGCGGCGCCTGCTCGCCCTGCCCGGCAGCCAATGCCTGGACGAAATCCTGCAACACGCTGTGTTCGAACAGGCTGCGCAGCGGCACCTGGATGTCCAGCTGTCGACGCACCCGCGACACCACCTGGGTGACCAGCAGCGAATGACCGCCCAGTTCGAAGAAGTTGTCGTTCAAGCCGACGCGCTCGAGCTTGAGCACGTCCTGCCAGATCGCGGCGACCTGCTGCTCGCGCTCGCTGCGGGGCGCCAGGTAGTGCGCCTGCAACTGGCTGGCATCCGCTGCCGGCAAGGCCTTGCGGTTGAGTTTGCCATTGGGGGTCAGTGGCAGGCGGTCGAGGAACAGCAGGTGCGCCGGCACCATGAATTCCGGCAGGCAGGCCTTGAGCGCGGCCTTGAGCTCATCGCGCAGGCGTTGCTGCGCGTCGGCGTCGTCGAGGTCCAGTGGCGGCGCGACCACGTAGGCCACCAGTTGCTGGCTGCCCAACGCTTCCTGGGCCAGCACCACCCCTTCCCGCACGCCTGGCTGTTCCAGAAGGCGCGCTTCGATTTCCCCGAGTTCGATGCGGAAACCGCGAATCTTCACCTGATGATCGATGCGCCCCATGTATTCCAGCACACCGTCGTGCCGATGGCGCGCCAGGTCGCCCGTGCGGTACAGGCGTGTGCCATTGCCGAATGGATCCGGCAGGAAACGCTCGGCAGTCAGCGCCGGACGGTCGTGGTAACCCCGCGCCAGACCGTCGCCGCCAATCAGCAGTTCGCCGATGGCACCCGCCGGGTTCGGCGCCAGCTCATCCCCGAGGATGTACAACGTGGTGTTGGCAATGGGTTGGCCGAGGTGCGGCCGACGGTGTTCTTCGGTCAGTTGCCAGGCCGCCGACCAGATGGTGGTTTCGGTCGGGCCATAGAGGTTCCAGACCTGCCCCGCCAGGCCGAGCATGCGCTGGGCCAGGTCGTCGGCCAGCGCCTCGCCGCCACACAGGAACCTGCAGCCGCGCAGGGTCGGTGCCTGCTCGTGGTCGAGCAGCATGCGCCAGGTGGAGGGCGTGGCCTGCACGACGCTGACCTGTTGCTCGGCGATCATGTCCAGCAGTGCCTGCGGGTCCTGGGCGGTCTGCTTGTCGACCAGCACCACACTGGCGCCGCAGAGCAGCGGGCCGTAGATTTCCAGGCCGAAGATATCGAACGAAAAGGTGGTCAGCGACAGCATGCGGTCGCGGGCGTCCAGCCCGGGCTCGCGCAGCATGCTGGTGACGAAGTTCACCAGCGCCTGATGACGGACCATCACGCCCTTGGGCTTGCCGGTGGAACCCGAGGTGTAGATCGCATAGGCGAGGTTCTCGCCATCGAGGGTCACCTGTGGATCGGCCTCGCTGTAGCCACGGGCATGTTCGCCCAAGGGGTCGAGCAACAGCGTCTGCACGCCCTGCGGGATCGGCAATTGCTCCAGCAGATGGGCCTGGGTCAGCAGCAGTTGCAGGCCGCTGTCCTCGATCATGTGCGCCAGGCGATCCTGCGGGTATTGCGGGTCGAGCGGCACGTAGGCGCCGCCGGCCTTGAGAATCGCCAGCAGGCCCACGAGCATTTCCAGGCTGCGATCGATGGCGATGCCGACCCGTCGATCCGGGCCGACACCGAGTTCGATCAGCCGGTGGGCCAGTTGATTGGCCTGGCGATTGAGCTGCGCGTAATCCAGCGCCTGCCCTTCGAACACCAGGGCCGTAGCCTCTGGCGTGCGCAGGGCCTGGGCTTCGATCAATTGATGAATGCAGCGATCACGAGGGTAATCCGCGCCGCTGTGGTTCCAGTCCACCAGCACTTGCCGTTGCTCGTTCGAATCCAGCAGCGCCAGCTCGCCGACCCGTTGCTGCGAGTCCGTGACGATGCTGTGCAGCAGGTTCTGCCAATGGCGGGCCAGACGTTCGATGGTCTCGCGCTCGAACAGGTCGCTGGCGTAGGTCAGCTGCGCGCCGAGTCCCTGGGCCTCGTCGAAGGTCTCCAGGGTGAGGTCGAACTGCGCGGTGCGCGCAGGCTGATGCAGGTGGCTAATGGTCAGTGCGGCAGGATTGGCGTGCTGGCCACGGCCACTGGCGCCGCTGCTCTGGTGGTTGTACATGACCTGGAACAGTGGGCTGTAGCTCAGGCTGCGTTCCGGCTGCAGCGCTTCGACCAGTTGTTCGAACGGCAGGTCCTGATGGGCCTGGGCCGCCATCGCCGTGTCCTTGACCTGGGCCAACAACGTGCTGAAGCGCGCCTGGGGATCGAACTCGCTGCGCAACACCTGGGTGTTGACGAAGAAGCCGACCAGACGCTCGGTCTCGACCCGATTACGGTTGGCGGTCGGCACGCCGACGCGGATGTCGGCCTGACCACTGTAACGGTGGAGCAAGGTCTGGAACGACGCCAGCAACAGCACGAACAGGGTGACGTCCTGCGCCTTGGCCACGGCCCGCAGCGAATCGGTCAAGGCCGCCGGCAACGCCAGTTCCACCCGCGCACCGCGCAGGCTTTGCACCGCCGGGCGCGGATGGTCGGCCGGCAACTCCAGCACCGGATGTTCGCTGCCCAACTGCGCCTGCCAATAGGCCAACTGGCGCTCGCGTTCGCCGGCCTCCATCCAGTGCCGTTGCCAGATGCCGTAGTCGGCGTACTGGATCGACAGCGGCGGCAGCGTTGGCGCCTGGCCCTGGCGATAAGCGCCATACAGGTGCAGCAATTCCTCGACCATGACCCGCATCGACCAGCCATCCGAGGCGATGTGATGCTGAGTCAAGGTCAGCACGTGCTCCTCGGCGCCCAGGCGCAGCAGGCTGACCCGCAGCAGCGGACCGTTGACCAGATCGAACGGCCGCCCGGTTTGCACAGCGACGAAAGCCTCGACCTGCGCGTCTTGCGACAGTGCATCGGCGGACCGATCCAGCGCCTGCACCTCGATGGCCAACGCCATGTGCGGGTGGATCACCTGCACCGCCCGGTCGTCCTGCTGAGCAAACGTCGTGCGCAGGCTCTGATGGCGCTCGATCAGGGCATTGAAGGCGCGTTCGAGCGCCGCCACGTCGAGTTCGCCCTGCAACTGCAAGGCGCTGGGAATGTTGTAGGCGGCGCTGTCCGGGTCCATTTGCCAGAGGAACCACTGGCGTTCCTGGGCGAAGGACAAGGGCACCGGGTCGAACTGCGACTGGGTTTCCGGGATCGGCAGGTTGGCCGGCGACACCCCTTCCTCGAGCATCTTGTGCAGATACACCCTGCGCTTGTCGAGCGGCAAAGTAATGAAGCGCCGCGCAATTTTCAAAGCGACATTGGTATCCATCAAGCTTCCTCCATTTCGTCAAGCAGGGCGTCCAGCTTGCTCAGTTTCAACGTGTCGACCTGCTCACCGGCAGCGGCCAGACGGCTGACGAAATCTGTCAGTACGGGGTATTGAAAAATCAGTTGCGGGGTCAGTTTCAGCCCCAGTTCCAGTTGCAGCCGCGACACCACGTTCACCGCCAGCAGCGAGTGACCGCCGAGTTCGAAGAAGTGGTCATTCAGGCCGACCCGCTCCAGCTCCAGCACTTGCTGCCAGATCGCGGCCACCTGTTGCTCCAGCTCGCTGACGGGGGCGACGTAGCCGGCCTGCAACTGGCTGGCGTCCGCCGCCGGCAGCGCCTTGCGGTCGAGCTTGCCGTTGGGGGTCAAAGGCAACCGGGCGATGAACAGCAGATGGGCGGGCACCATGTACTCGGGCAGGCTGTCCTTGAGCCGCGCCTTGAGTGCTTCGCGCAGACGGCGTTGCGCTTCGGCATCGTCAGGCGCCAGCGACTCGGCGACCACGTAGGCCACCAGTTGCTGCCCCCCGAGGCCGTCCTGGGCCAGCACCGCCACTTCGTTCACGCCCGGTTGTTGCAGCAGGCGCGCTTCGATTTCGCTCAGCTCGATGCGGAAGCCGCGGATCTTCACCTGATGGTCAAGGCGACCGCGGTACTCGATCACGCCATCGGCCTGATAACGGATCAGGTCGCCAGTGCGGTACATCCGCTCGCCATTTGCGGCGAACGGGTTCGGCACGTACTTCTCGGCGGTCATGGCCGCACGCCCCAGGTAACCCCGGGTGATGCCCGCGCCGGCCAGATACAGCTCGGCGGAGACGCCTTGGGGCACCGCTTGCAGGTCGGCATCCAGCAGGTAGCTGGCGGTGTGATGCAGCGGCCGGCCGATGTTCGCCGTGCCGCCGGCCGTGCGGCGGGTCCAGGTCGAATAGGTGGTGTCTTCGGATGGGCCGTAGAGGTCGTAGACGTGCTCGACCGCTGGCTGTTCGTAAAGGGCATCGACCAGCGACTGCTTCAACGGCTCGCCGGCCAGGTTGATGATGCGCACGCCGGGCGGAATCTGACCCGCAGCCTGCAGCGCATTGATCGCCGAGGGCACGGTGTTGATCAGGCGCACCTGATCCCGTGCCGGCAAGTGCGGCAACTCCAGGGCATTGCGAGCGATGATCAGCGAGCCGCCGTTGGCCAGGGTGACGAACAGCTCCCACACCGACAGGTCGAAGCACACCGAGGTCGAGGCCAGCACGCCTTGAATGTCATCACGGCTGTACACCGACTGCGACCAGTCGATCAGTGCCAGCACGTTGCGATGGGCGATGGCCACGCCCTTGGGCTTGCCGGTGGAGCCGGAGGTGTAGATCACATAGGCCAGGTTGTCCGGGGTGACGCGGCTCAGCGGCGCGTGCTGTGGATAACCCGACCACGCCTGTGCGGCCTCCATCAACAGCACTTGAGTGTCACTGGCTACGGTCAGGTTTTGCGCCACTGCCGATTCGCTGATCAGCACGTGAGCGCGGCTGTCTTCGAGCATGTAGGCCACGCGCTCGGCCGGGTAATCCGGGTCCAGCGGCACGTAGGCGCCACCGGCCTTGAGCACCGCCAGCAGCGCCACCAGCAGTTGTTCGGAACGCTGCATGGCCACGCCGACCCGCACTTCCGGGCCGACACCGAGTTCGATCAGCTTGTGCGCCAGGCGGTTGGCCTGGGCGTCGAGTTCGGCGTAGCTCAGGTTCAACGTGCCGAACGTCACCGCCAAGGCCTCGGGCGCAGCGGCAACCTGGCGGGCAATCAGTTCATGGATGCACAGGTGGTCAGCGAAGCCTTCGCCGACCGGGTTCCAGTCATGGACGATGCGTTGTTGCTGTGCAGGATCGAGCAGGCTCAATTCGCCGAGGCAGCGTTGGCCGCCGTCGAGCATCTGGCTCAGCAAATGCTCAAGCTGGGTCGCCAGTTGCGCCAGGGCCGCCGCCTCGAACGCGCTGCGTTGATAGCTGAAATGCAGCGCCAGCTCGCGCTCCAGGCTCACCAGCAAGGTCAGCGGGTAGTTGGTCTGTTCGCGGCTGACCACCGGGCCGAAGCGCAGCCCCTGCGGTGCGCCCTGCTCCAGGGCTTGGGCGATCGGGTAGTTCTCGAACACCATCAACGTGTCGAACAGCGCTTCACCGCCCTGCCCGGCCCAGCGCTGAATGTCGAACAACGGCGTGTGCTCGAATTCGCGCAGCGCCAGGTTCTGCGCCTGTACCGCCTGCAACCAACTGTCGAGCGACTGCTCGGCACGCGGCGTGGCGATCACCGGCAAGGTATTGATGAACAGGCCGATCTGCTGCTCCACGCCGGGCAAGTCCGCCGGCCGCCCGGCGACCGTGGCGCCAAACGCCACGGTGTCCTTG
The DNA here is from genome assembly GCF_041354075.1 of Pseudomonas fluorescens. Taxonomy (GTDB): domain Bacteria; phylum Pseudomonadota; class Gammaproteobacteria; order Pseudomonadales; family Pseudomonadaceae; genus Aquipseudomonas; species Aquipseudomonas fluorescens_CE. The sequence goes on from NZ_JARZGC010000015.1 coordinate 117,953, forward strand.
CCGCTGTAGCGTTGCAGCAGCAACAGCCAGGCCGCTTGCACCAGGGTGTTGACCGTGACTTTCGACGCCCGGGCAAATTCGCCGAGGCGCGCCGTCAGCTCGGCGTCCAGCACCTGGAAATGGTCGCCATAACCTTCAACATTCACCGCCGGCGAAGCGAGGGCTTGCGCCAGTCGCGTCGGCTCTTGCAGGTCGCGCAGGGCCGGGGTCCAGAAGGCTTCGCTGGCTGCCGCATCCTGGCGCTGAAGCCAGCCGATGTAATCGCGATAGCGCCCGCTGTTCGCGGCGACGAACTGACCGCTGTAGCGTTGCAGGACTTCGCCGAGCAACTGCGAGTTGCTCCAGCCATCCATCAGGATGTGGTGGTTGGTGTAGATCAGGTGATGACGCTGCTCGTCGAGGCGCACGATCACCAGGCGCAGCAGGCTCGCCTCGCTCAGGTGCAGGTGCTGGCGCTCGCTGTCGGCCAGTGCTTGCAGGGCCTGTTCGGGCTGCGGGTGAGCACGCAGGTCGTGCAGGCTGTAGGGCATCGGCGCGTGTTTGCTGACCACTTGCACCGGGGCCGGCAATTCACCCTGCCAGACGAAGCGCGTGCGCAGGATGTCGTGGGCGTCGACCGCCGCTTGCCACGCTTGATGGAAGCGCTCCGGTTCGAGGCCCTCGACGTCCAGGCGCATCTGGTTGATGTAGTCGCCGGAGGTTTCCTGATACACGGCGTGAAACAGCATGCCCTGCTGCATCGGCGACAACGGATAGACATCCTCGATCAGCGCTGGCGGCAGCGGCAGACGGTCCAGTTGCGCCTGATTCAGGGCGGCCAGCGGGAAGTCCGACGGCGTGACGCCATGGTGACCGGCCTGGCAGCAGTGGCCGATCAGCGCTTGCAGTTCCTGCGCGTAGTCGTCGGCCAGACGCTGGATGGTCGCTTGATCGAACATTTCACCACTGAAAGTCCACCCCAGGTTCAGCTCGCCGCCGTACACCTGGCCGTTGAGCGCCAACTGGTTGGCCAGTGGCGCCTGGGCGTCCAGCTCATCCCCGGCGGCTTCAGCCGACGGCACGAACAGCGCACCGTCAGCTTCGGTGAAGCTGCCATCGAACTGGCCCAGGTAGTTGAAGGTCAGGCGCGGCACGGGCAATTGCGCCAGGGCCTGGCGCGCAGCGGCGTCGCCCAGGTGGGCCAGCGCACCGAAACCGATGCCCTTGTCGGGGATCGCCCGCAATTGTTCCTTGATCTGCTTCAACGATTCGCCGAGGTCGGCCACCGGCGTCAGTCGGGCCGGGTACAGGCTGGTGAACCAGCCAACCGTGCGGGTCAGGTCGACGTCGTCGAACAGCTCCTCGCGGCCGTGGCCTTCCAACTGGATCAGCGCGCTGTCGGCGCCAGTCCAGCGCACCACGACCCGGGCCAGCGCAGTCAGCAGCAGGTCGTTGACCTGGGTGCGATAGGCCGCCGGGGCGTCCTGCAGCAGTTGCCGGGTCAGGTCCTTGTTCAAGTGTGTGCGTACGGTCACGGCGTGTTTTTGTTGCAGCCCGCCCTGCGGGTTGTCCAGTGGCAAGGCTCCATCGGCGCCGCGCAGGCGCTCTTGCCAGTCCGCCAGTTCCGCCTGCAGGCGGTCACTGTGGGCGAAGGTTTGCAGTCGCTGCGCCCAGGCCTTGGCCGCTGTGGTTTTCGCCGGCAGTTGCAGCGGTTCGCCTTGCGCCAGTTGGCGGTAGGCGGTTTGCAGATCGTCGAACAGGATCCGCCACGACACCCCGTCCACCACCAGGTGATGGATCGCCAGCAACAGCCGCTGGCTGCCGTCGTCGAGGTTGGCCAGCAGCGCTCGCAACAGCGGGCCCTGCTGAAGATTCAGGCTGCGTTGCGCGGCATTGGCGGCCGCCTCCAGCGAGGCGGCATCGGCAACGGCCACTGACCACATCAGCGGTTCGCCAGCGTTGCCCGATGTCTGATAGCTGGCGTGCCAGCCGTCGGCCTGCTCGACGAAACTCAGGCGCAGGCCATCGTGATGCTGCACCAACGCCGCCAGGGCTTGCTCCAGTACCTCGGCGCGCAGCGGTTGCGTCGGTTTGAGCATCACCGCCTGGTTCCAGTGCTGGCGCTCGGGGATGGCCTGTTCGAAGAACAATCGCTGCACCGGCAGCAGCGTCAATTCGCCGGTGACCGGACTTTGATCGACGCTCTGCGGTTGTTCGCCCACTCGCGCCACCCGCGCCAGGGCCTGGATGGTCTGGTGCTGGAACAGGTCTTTGGGTGTAAAACGAATCCCGGCCTGGCGGGCACGGCTGACCACCTGGATCGAGATGATCGAGTCGCCGCCCAGTTCGAAGAAGTTGTCGCTCAGGCCGACCTGTTCAAGTTTCAGCACGTCCTGCCAGATTGTCGCCAGTTGCCGTTCCAGCGCGCTTTGCGGCGCCACGTAGGCTTGCTGCAATTGGCTGGCGTCAGGCTTGGGCAGGTTCTTGCGATCGAGTTTGCCGTTGGGCGTCAGCGGCAGGCGCTCCAGCAACAGCAGATAGGCCGGGACCATGTGGGCCGGCAACGCGGCTTTCAACTGCTCGCGCAGGCACTCGGCGAAATCGCTGCGCGAGGCGTTCAGCGCGTCGGCCACCACGTAGGCCACCAGGCGCTTGCCGCTGCCGGCACTGCCTTCCTGGGCCACCACCACCGCTTCGCGCACCCCGGCCAGGGCTTGCAGGCTGGCTTCGATTTCCCCCAGCTCGATGCGGAAACCGCGAATCTTCACCTGGTTGTCGATGCGATCCAGGTAATCGAAAGTGCCATCGGCGCGTTGGCGCACCAGGTCGCCGGTGCGGTACAGCAGGCCGCCGTTGGCGCTGAAGGGGTCGGCGACAAAACGCTCGGCCGTCAGCCCCGGACGGTTCAGGTAACCCCGGGCCAGGCCGGTGCCACCCAGGTACAACTCACCGGCCATGCCTTGCGGCAGCAGGTTGAGGTCGGCGTCGAGCACGTAGGCGCTGCGGTCGCCGATGCGGCTGCCGATCGGTGCATACGCAGCGCCGCAGGGCACGTCGCGCCCGGCCTTCCAGATCAGCGGGGTGACCACGGTTTCGGTCGGGCCGTAGCCGTTGATGATGTAATCCGGATCGAGGGCGCGCTTGACCCGCTCGAAACTGGCGGCCGGCACGGCGTCGCCACCGAAGCAGTAGATGCGCACCTTCGGCGCATGACCTTCACGCTCGGCATGCTCGGCCAGTTTTTGCAGGTACACCGGAGGGAACGCCACCACGGTCACGCCGTGTTCGCGCATGGCGTTGTAGGTCTGCTCCGGGGTCCACAGGCTGTCGTCGCGGATCAGCAGCGAGGCGCCGTGGGTCAGGCTGGTCAGCCAGCGTTCATGGGCGCCGTCGAAGGCGAAGGACATGAAGTGGAATTCGCAATCGCTGTCACGCATTTCATAGCGCTGGCCGATGGCCTGGCAATGCATGGCCAGCGGACCGTGGGCCACACTGACCCCTTTGGGGTTGCCGGTGGAACCGGAGGTGTAGATCACATAGGCGAGGTTCTGCGGGTCGAGTGCCACGTGCGGCGCACCGCGCGGCTGATCGTCGAGGTCGAGGCGATCGAGCTCCAGCATCGCCACTGCGCCTTGCACCGGCAGTTGCGCCGACACCGAAGAGTCGGTCAGCAACAGCGCCAGGCCCGAGTCCTGAATCAGGTAGGCCAGACGCTCACGGGGGTAGCTGGTGTCCAGCGGCACGTAGGCGCCGCCGGCCTTGAGCACGGCCAGCAGCGCGACGATCACCCCTTCACTGCGCGGCAGGGCCACGCCGACCCGGGTCTCCGGGCCGACGCCACGGGCGATCAAGGCATGGGCCAGCTGGTTGGCGCGACGGTCGATGACGCCGTAGCTGAAGTGCTGGCCGGCAAAGATCACGGCCGTACGCTCGGGGCCCTGCGCCGCCCGTTCGGCGAAGCGCTGATGCACGGCCACCTTGACCGGATAGGGCTGCGGATGGTTGTCCGCTTGCTGTTGCGCCCGTTCGGCGGCGTTGGTCAGGGCGATTTCACCCAGGCGACGCTCGGCGGATTCGGCAAACTGCTGCAGCAGATGCAGCAGATGAGCACCGATTCGCTGCATGGCGGCCAGGGGGAACAACGCCCGATCGTAGCTGTAATGCAGGGCCAGTGCCTGGCCGAGCGTCACGGCGAGGCTCAGCGGGTAATGGGTCTGTTCGAGGTTGGCGACCTCGCCGAACACCACACCTTGCCCGGCACCCTGTTGCAGCGCCTGGGCAATCGGGTAGTTCTCGAACACCAGAATGTTGTCGAACAGCGCCTCGCCGCTCTGCCCCGCCCAGCGTTGTACGTCGGCCAGCGGCGTGTGCTCGAACTCGCGCAGGCTGAGGTTCTGCCCCTGCACCGCTTGCAACCAGTCGCCCACGGTCTGGTCCGGACGTGGCGTACCGATCACCGGCAAGGTGTTGATGAACAGGCCGACTTGCCGCTCGATGCCCGGCAGATCGGCCGGACGACCGGCAACGGTGGCGCCGAAGGCCACGCTCTCATGACCGGTGTAGCGTTGCAGCAACAGCAGCCAGGCGGCTTGCACCAGGGTGTTGACGGTGACTTTTTGCTGGCGGGCAAAGGTTTCCAGGCCCTGGGTATCCGCAGGCGTCAGGCTCACGAAATGATCGCCATGGCCGCTGAGGCTTTCGCTGGCGGCCACCACCTGTGCCAGGCGCGTGGGCTCCTGCAGCGATGCCAGTTGTTCGCTCCAGTAAGCCTCGCTTGCCTGTGCGTCCTGACGCTGCAACCAGCCGATGTAATCGCCATAACGCCCGGCGGCGCTCGGGGGAATCTGGCCGCCGTAGCGTTGCAGGACCTCGCCGAGCAACTGCGAATTGCTCCAGCCATCCATCAGGATGTGGTGATGGGTGTAGATCAGGTGCCAGCGGTCGGCAGCGGTTTGCACCAGCATCAGGCGCAGCAGCGGTGCCTGGCCGAGATCGAAGCCCTGCTCGCGCTGTTCATCGGCCAATTGTTCCAGCGCCGCAGGCAGGTCATTGCGTTCACGCCAATCGAGCACGCTGAACGGCAGTTGCACCTGCTTGTGCACCACCTGCACCGGCTGCTCCAGCTCGCCCTGCCAGACGAAACCGGTGCGCAGGATGTCCTGCGCATCGACGGTCGCCTGCCAGGCCGCGCGGAAGCGCTCGGGGTCGAGGCCCTCAACGTCGACCCGCAGCTGATTGATGTACTCGCCCGCCGCCTGTTCATACAGGGTGTGGAACAGCAGGCCCTGCTGCATCGGCGACAGTGGGTAGAGGTTGTCGAGCTGCCCGGCCGCCACCGGCAAGCCGTCCAGCTGAGCCTGACTGAGTCGCGCCAAGGGGAAGTCCGAAGGCGTGGCCTGCGGGATCTCCAGGGTGCAGCAATGCTCGATCAGCGCGTCGAGTTCCGCCGCGTAATGATGGGCCAGGCGCTCGATGGTGACGCGATCGAACATCTCGCTGCTGAAACCCCAGCTCATGGTCAGCTCGCCGCCATAGACCTGGCCTTCGATGGTCAGCCAGTTGGCCAGTGGCGCACCGGGGTCCTGGGCGGCGCCGTTGCCTTCGGTCGACGGCACGAACAGCGCCGCTTCGTCGAACTGGCGGTCGAACTGGCCCAGGTAGTTGAAAGTGATGCGCGGCGTCGGCAATGCTGCCAGCGCTGCGCCGACCGCAGGCTCAGCCAGATAGCGCAGCGCGCCATAGCCCAGTCCCTTGTCCGGCACGGCACGCAGCTGTTCCTTGATGGCCTTGATCGAGGCCGCGACCTCGGCAGCCGGCGTCAGGTTGACCGGGAACAGGCTGGTGAACCAGCCGACGGTGCGGGTCAGGTCGATGTCGTCGAACAGGTCTTCGCGACCATGGCCTTCGAGTTGAATCAGTGTGCTGCCCTGCCCGGTCCAGCGGCACACCACACGCGCCAACGCCGTCAGCAACAGATCGTTGACCTGGGTGCGATAGGCCGCCGGTGCCGTTTGCAGCAGCTTGCGGGTTTGCCCGGCGTCGAGCTTGATCTCGACTTTCTGCTCGAAGCGGTTCTCCAGTGCGCCATCTTTGCGATCGCAAGGCAGATCAGCCGGGGCGTCGCGCAACTGCGACTGCCAGAAATCAAGGCTGTTGTGGAACACCGGCAGGTGCGCTTGCAAGCGCGTCACCCAGTGCTGATAGGCACTGGTCTTGGCGGCCGGCTGCGCTGTCGTCCCGTTGCGCGCCCCTCGGTAAAACCGTTGCAGGTCTTCCAGCAACAGGCGCCACGACACGCCGTCCACCACCAGGTGATGGACCACCAGCAGCAGCCGTTGACTGCCATCGTGCATGTCCACCAACAGCGCTCGCAGCAGCGGGCCCTGTTGCAGGTCGAGGCTGCGCTGCGCCTGTTCACACAGGTCGTGCAACGCTTGCGCCGAATCGGCGCGACGCTGCCACAACGATGAATCCGGGGTCAGCCCGGCGTAGGCCTGTTGCCAGGTTCCGCTGGTGTTTTCGAAGCGCAGGCGCAAGCTGTCGTGGTGCTCCAGCAGTTGCTGCAGGGCCTGATCCAGCGCCTCGCCGTCCAGCGCTTCACGGGGGACCAGCAACAGCGACTGGTTCCAGTGCTGGCGCTGGGGAATCGCTTGTTCGAAGAACCAGTGCTGCACCGGCGTCAGGGCCACGGCGCCACTCGCCAGCCCCTGATCGATGATGTTCTGCTCACCTTGTTGCGCCACTTGCGCCAGGCTGCGGATGGTCTGGTGCTGGAACAGCGCCTTGGGGCTCAACGCGATGCCGGCCTGACGGGCGCGGCTGACCACTTGCATCGAGACGATGGAATCGCCGCCCAGCTCGAAGAAGTTATCTTCCAGACCGACCGAGTCGATGGCCAGGACGTCTTGCCAGATCGCCGCCAGGGCTTTTTCCAGGGCACTGCCCGGCGCGACGTGTTCACGCTGCTGCAGGGAGCCGTCCACCGCCGGCAAGGCCTTGCGGTCGAGTTTGCCGTTGGGGGTCAACGGCAGCGCCTCGAGAAACAACAGGTACGCCGGGACCATGTAGTCCGGCAGATGCTGGCGCAGCGCGGCCTTGAGGGTTTCGCGCAGGGCTGCCTGAACCTCGGCATCGCCCGCCACCACCCGGGCGTCGCCTGGCACGATGTAGGCCACCAGTTGCTGGCCGTTGACACTGTCCTGAGCCAGCACCGCCAGTTCGCGCACCGCGTCCTGTTGCAGCAGGCGCGCTTCGATTTCGCCAAGCTCGATACGGAAACCGCGCACCTTGACCTGATGGTCGATGCGCCCGACGTATTGCAGCGCGCCGTCCGGTTGATAGCGGGTCAGGTCGCCGGTGCGGTACATCCGCTCGCCGTTGCGGGCAAACGGATTGGGCACGTATTTTTCGGCGGTCATGGCCGCGCGGCCCAGGTAACCCCGGGTGATGCCGGCGCCGGCCAGATACAGCTCGGCGGAGACGCCTTGGGGCACCGCTTGCAGGTCGGCATCCAGCAGGTAGCTGGCGGTGTGATGCAGCGGCCGGCCGATGTTCGCCGTGCCGCCGGCCGTGCGGCGGGTCCAGGTCGAATAGGTGGTGTCTTCGGATGGGCCGTAGAGGTCGTAGACGTGCTCGACCGCTGGCTGTTCGTAAAGGGCATCGACCAGCGACTGCTTCAACGGCTCGCCGGCCAGGTTGATGATGCGCACGCCGGGCGGAATCTGACCCGCAGCCTGCAGCGCATTGATCGCCGAGGGCACGGTGTTGATCAGGCGCACCTGATCCCGTGCCGGCAAGTGCGGCAACTCCAGGGCATTGCGAGCGATGATCAGCGAGCCGCCGTTGGCCAGGGTGACGAACAGCTCCCACACCGACAGGTCGAAGCACACCGAGGTCGAGGCCAGCACGCCTTGAATGTCATCACGGCTGTACACCGACTGCGACCAGTCGATCAGTGCCAGCACGTTGCGATGGGCGATGGCCACGCCCTTGGGCTTGCCGGTGGAGCCGGAGGTGTAGATCACATAGGCCAGGTTGTCCGGGGTGACGCGGCTCAGCGGCGCGTGCTGTGGATAACCCGACCACGCCTGTGCGGCCTCCATCAACAGCACTTGAGTGTCACTGGCTACGGTCAGGTTTTGCGCCACTGCCGATTCGCTGATCAGCACGTGAGCGCGGCTGTCTTCGAGCATGTAGGCCACGCGCTCGGCCGGGTAATCCGGGTCCAGCGGCACGTAGGCGCCACCGGCCTTGAGCACCGCCAGCAGCGCCACCAGCAGTTTTTCGGAACGTTGCATGGCCACGCCGACGCGCACTTCCGGGCCGACTCCAAGCTCGATCAGCTTGTGCGCCAGACGATTGGCCTGGGCGTCGAGTTCGGCGTAGCTCAGGTTCAGCGTGCCGAACGTCACCGCCACGGCCTCCGGCGCAGCGGCAACCTGACGGGCGATCAGTTCATGGATGCACAGGTTGTCAGCGAAGCCTTCACCCACCGGGTTCCAGTCGTAGACGATGCGCTGGTATTCCGACGCCTCCAGCAACGGCAGCTCGCTGATGCGTTGCTGGCTGTCGCCCACCATGCCTTGCAACAGGCGGGTCCAGTGTTGTGCCATGCGCTCGATGGTCGCGGCGTCGAACAGGTCGTTGGCGTAGGTCAGCGCGGCGTGCAGCGTGCCGGCCTTTTCATAGGTGTCCAGGGTCAGGTCGAACTGGGTGGTGCGCCCTTCCCACTCGATGGCGCCCAGCTCCAGGCCCGACGCGGTGGTCACCGTGGAGATGTCCGCGACCTGCGGCTGGTGGTTGTACATCACCTGGAACAACGGGGTATGGCTCAGGCTGCGCTCCAGCTTCAAGGCCTCGACCAGACGCTCGAACGGCAAGTCCTGGTGGGCCTGGGCGCCGAGGGCAGTTTCCTTGATGGCGCCGAGCAGGTCCGCCACGCGGGTCTGGCCGTCCAGTTGCGTGCGCAGCACCTGGGTGTTGACGAAAAAGCCGATCAGGCCTTCGATCTCACCGCGATTACGGTTGGCGATCGGCACGCCGATGCGGATATCGGTTTGCCCGGTGTAGCGGTGCAGCAGCACGTTGAACGCGCCGAGCAGCAGCATGAACAGGGTGACGTTGTGCTTCTGGGCGGCGGCGCGCAGTTGCTCGGCCAACTGGCTGTCGACTCCAAATTCATGGCGCGTGCCGCGATAGCTTGGCATGGCCGGGCGCGGATAATCGGTGGGCAGCTCCAGCACCGGGTGTTCATCGCCCAACCGGGCCTGCCAGTATTCCAGTTGCCGGGCCTGTTCGCCGGCCTCCAGCCAGCGGCGCTGCCACAGGGCGTAGTCGCTGTATTGAATCGGCAGCGCGGCCAATTGCGGTTGCACGCCGGCATCATGGGCGTCGTAGCAACGGATGAATTCGTCGATCAGCACGTTCATCGACCAGCCGTCGGACACGATGTGGTGCAAGGTCAGCAGCAGCACGTGCTCCTGCTCGGCCAGCTTCAACAATTGCACGCGCAACAAGGGGCCGACCGCCAGGTCGAACGGCAGCAGCGATTGCTGCTGAGCGGCGCGGGCCACGGCCTGTTCGCGCTCCTGGGCCGGCAATGCGCTGAAGTCGAGGTCCTCGACCTGCAACGCCACAGTGGCGGGCACCTGCAACAGCATCTCGTCGGCCTGACGCTGGAACACCGTGCGCAAGGTCTCGTGACGCGCCACCAGACTGGCGAATGCCTGATCCAGCGCCGAGCGGTTCAAGCGCCCCTTGAGACGCACCGCACCCGGCAGGTTGTAGGCGCCGCTGTGCGGGTCCAGTTGCCAGAGAAACCACATGCGCTGCTGTGCGTAGGACAGCGCTTGCCGGTCTTCGGCCTCGACGCCCTGGGGAATCGGAAAACGGGCGAAATCCACGCCCTCCTTGTTCAGGACCGCGAGGAACAGCTGGCGCTTTTCCACGGGCAACCCGATAAACCGGCGAGCAAGTTTCAAGGAGTCTTCAGCATTCATTTTTTTTTGGCATCCGGATCAGTAGGCAGGCAGCACAAAGGCGCGTCGTCCCTATAAAACGAATGCAGTCCGGAAAAATTAGCGAAGGGGATGAGTGGGATTGCTGCCCCTGTAGGATCGAGGGGGACGCCTAGTCCATGCTCGCGAAAGAACGCAAGGATGCCGCGGACATCCATATATCCCGCGTCATCGTTGACGACCATCGCGAGCATGCTCGCTCCTACAAGGGGGCGTGTCGGTGTATCAAGTCAGGCGCTGGCCGCCATGGCATGCCGCCGATGATGAACATCCAGCTGATCCTTGATGATCTTGAGCACCCTGGCCTCGTGCTCGTGGATGAAGAAGTGCCCGCCCGCCAGCATGTCCACCGAGAAACTGCCGTGGGTCTCGCGGCTCCAGCCGATCAGCTGTTCGGTGCTGGCCTTGTCGGCCTTGCCGCCGAGCACGTGCACCGGGCATTTGAGCAAGGGTCGCTGCATTGGCTGGAAGCGCCCGCACAGGAGAAAATCGGCGCGCAGGATCGGCAGCGTCAGGCTCATCAACTCCTCGTTGGCCAGCACCTCTTCACTGGTGCCGTTGAGCGTGCGCAACTGATCGATCAGTTGTGCATCGGTTTTTGGCTCGGCAAAACCACGGTCGTAGTCGGCGCGCATCGTCGGCGCCGCCGTGCCCGAAGCGAACAATGCCACGGGCTCCGGACAGCCCAGGGCCCGCAATGCATGGGCCATTTCGCAGGCAAGCAAGGCGCCAAGACTGTGCCCGAACAAGGCATAGGGTGCTGTCAGCCTGGCACCCTGTTCCCTGGCCAATTGCAGCGCCAGCGTGCGCATATCGGTATGCAACGGCTCGGCGTAGCGGGCACCCCGGCCTGGCAGTTCCACCGGTTGCACATCGAGCCACTGTGGCACCTTGCGCCGCCAACGGCTGTAAACCATCGCACTGGCGCCGGAGTACGGCAGGCACAGCAGGGTCAGCTTGGTCACCGCGTTCACCTTGAAAAGAGTTGTCTCTGACCATGAACGCGCAGACACCGGCGCAAATTAGTCGGTCGCCTGGATAAATTTGCGCGACACGGCTTCGTTCCCTGTTCAGACCCAAACCAAGAAGAGTGACCGCCGTGGACCTGCAAATCATCCTGGGCAAGCTGTTCGCCAACGCCGGCGCCGTCGGTATCGAAGGCGTTTTCCAATTCGTGTTCGGGCCGCACCAGGTGTACTGGTCCGAGGTCAAGACCAGCAGCCGTACCGAGGCCGGACGTCACGCCAGCCCCGATGTCACCATCGAGGTCGCGGAGAAGGACTTTCTGGGCATCATGGGCGGCATGGCCAATGTCGAGGAACTGTTCGCCAGCGGTCGCCTGAAGATCGGCGGCAACATGGGCCTGGCCACGATGCTGCCGCAGATCATCGACCATGCGCGCCATGGCGGCGGCGTGGTGGAAAAGGTCGACATGAACAAACGTTACCCGACCCCACCGCGTTTCAGTGAGCAACTGACCGCCAGCCTGCCAACCCAACGCACGGTGGAGCGTCGGCCGCGCCGCGAATTGTCGGTGCAGGAATTCGAAAGCCGCTACCTGCCCAACGGCGTACCGGTGATCATCAGCGACGCCTTGCAGGACTGGCCGCTGTTCAAACTCAGCCGCGAAGAATCGCTGGTGCACTTCGCCGAGTTGCAAGGCATCACCCGCCATGGCGACTACGTGAAGAAGACCTTCTCCACGGAACGGGACTTTCGTTCCACCTCGATGGCCGACTTCATCGCCTCACTCGATTCCCCGGCGGTCAAGGGCGCCGATGGCGAGCCACCGGCCTATATGGGCAACAACATCCTCCCCGCGCAGTTGATGGAACAGATCAAGTACCCGCCCTACTTCGATCCCTCGCTGTTCATCCCGCCACGGATCTGGATCGGCCCCAAGGGCACCCTGACCCCGCTGCACCGGGACGACACCGATAACCTGTTCGCCCAGGTCTGGGGCCAGAAAACCTTCACCCTCGCCGCGCCACACCATCGCCCGGCGTTGGGCACCTGGTCCACGGCGCCACAGGGCGGGCTGGACGGTTGTGATTTCAACCCGGATGCGCCGGACTACCAGCGTTTTCCGTCGGCAGCCGACGTGACCTTCCTGCGGGTGACGCTGGAGGCTGGTGACCTGTTGTTTCTGCCGGAGGGCTGGTTTCATCAGGTGGAATCGGTTTCCACTTCGCTCTCGGTGAATTTCTGGGTCAGCTCTGGACGCGGCTGGTAACGAGGTTCCCTGTGGGAGCGAGCCTGCTCCGGGCGGCGTTCCGACGATGAAGGCCTCGCATCCAGCCTGACTTCTCCGGGTGTACACGATTACCTGTAGGAGCTGGCTTGCCAGCGATGGCGGCCTCGCAGCCGCCCTTATTTCTGCGGATGTACACGATTAACTGTGGGAGCTGGCTTGCCAGCGAAGGCGGTCTTATAGGCGACCCTGTTTTTGGGGGTGTACATATCCGTTGTTGTGGTAACGGCTGCTTAAGGTTCCGCCCTTACGGCGGGTCACTTTCGAAAAGCGCGAAAGTAACCAAAGCGCTCTGATCCCCTGACGTACGGCCCTTCGCTGACGCTCAGGGTTCCCTCGCTCCGGTCCTGCTCCGTGGGCCCGCCGCCATCGGCCATCCATGGCCGGCGGCGGCTAAACCGGCATCCATGCCGGTTTGCCCACTGCGCAGAACCTCCACTCGGCCTTCCGACGGCGCAGATCAAGAGCCAGATCAAAAACCAGATCAAAGGCCAGATCAAAGGCCACACCAAAAGCCAATGCGAATTCCTGTGGGAGCCTGTTCTTGAAGAGGACGGCATCCTCAGCAGCCTGACAAAACTTTCATGCTTGCACCTGAACTCTCGCCACTCCCCGTCAGTCAGCAGATAAGGCCCTCAACCCCAGGCTGATGTGCATGCAGATTTCTCTCAAGCAACAAGTGGCGCTGGTGACCGGCGCCAGTTCCGGCATCGGTGCCGGCGCCGCCAAGGCGCTGGCCGCCGCCGGTGCCGCCGTGGTGATCAACTACCACTCGCAGCCCGAACCCGCCGAACAATTGGCCCGGCAGATCAACGCGCAGGGCGGTCGTGCCCTCGCCATCGGTGCGGATGTGGCACAGGAACAGGACGTCGAACGGCTGTTCGCGCAGAGCCTCGACGCGTTCGGCACGCTGGACATTCTGGTGGCCAACTCAGGCCTGCAGAAAGACGCGCCCGCCGTGGACATGAGCCTCGCCGACTGGAACCAGGTGATCGGTGTCAACCTCACCGGTCAGTTCCTCTGTGCCCGTGCCGCGCTGCGGATCTTCAATCGCCAGGGCATTCGCGAAGGCGTGTCCCGCGCGGCCGGCAAGATCATCCACATGAGTTCGGTGCACCAGCGCATTCCCTGGGCCGGCCACGTCAATTACGCGGCGTCCAAGGGCGGCATCGATCAGTTGATGCAGACCCTCGCCCAGGAAGTCAGCCACCAGCGCATCCGCATCAACGGCATCGCACCGGGGGCGATCCGAACGCAAATCAACCGGGATGTCAGTGAAGCCGATTTGCTCAAACTCATTCCCTACGGGCGGGTCGGCGACGTCGAGGACATTGCCAACGCGGTGGTATTTCTCGCCTCCGATGCCTCCGACTACATCGTTGGCACCACCCTGTTCATCGACGGCGGCATGAGCCTCTATCCGGAGTTTCGCGGCAATGGCTGATCATCTTTTCGAGCGACAAAGCGCCATCGACGCCCACGGCATCATTGGCGACATGCGCAGCGCCGCGCTGGTCAACGACAAGGGCAGCGTGGATTTTTTCTGCTGGCCGGAGTTCGACAGCCCGTCGATCTTCTGCTCGCTGCTGGACAGCCCCGAGGCCGGGATTTTCCAGTTGGCACCCGACCTGCCCGACGCCCGTCGCGAACAGATCTACCTGCCCGACACCAACGTGCTGCAAACCCGATGGCTGAGCGAACGGGCGGTGGTCGAGGTGACCGACCTGCTGCCGATCGGTGACAGCGAGGACGACCTGCCGGTACTGATGCGCCGGGTTCGTGTGGTCAGCGGTCGCGCGACCTTTCACCTGCGTTGCGCCGTGCGCCACGACTACGCCCGGGCCAGCACCCACGCCCGCCTGGATGAACAGGACGTGGTGTTCGAAGCGAGCGGCCAGCCGGCGATGCGCCTGACATCGGAGCAACCGTTACGGGTCGAGGGTCACGCCGCGTTCGCCGAATTCACCCTGGAGCAGGACCAGAGCGCACAGTTCCTGCTCGGCGGTGTCGACGATCCGCGTCTCAAGGAAGGCGCCGCCGAGCTGTGCCTTGAGCGCACCCTGAAGTTCTGGCGCGACTGGAGCGGTCAGTCCAACTACCGAGGCCGCTGGCGGGAAATGGTCACCCGCTCGGCCCTTGCCCTGAAGCTGCTGACCTCGCGCAAACACGGAGCGATCCTTGCCGCCGCGACCTTTGGCCTGCCGGAAACCCCCGCCGGTGAACGCAACTGGGACTACCGCTACACCTGGATCCGCGACGCCTCGTTTACCGTGTATGCCTTCATGCGCCTGGGATTTGTCCAGGAAGCCAACGACTACATGCGCTGGCTGCGCGGCCGGGTCAGCGACTGCCACGGCCAACCGATGAAAATCAACATCCTCTACGGCATCGATGGCCGCCAGGAACTGCCGGAAACCGAACTCTCGCACCTGTCCGGCCATGGTGGCGCGCAACCCGTGCGTATTGGCAATGACGCCTACGATCAGGTCCAGCTCGACATCTTCGGCGAGCTGATGGACGCGGTGTACCTGGTCAACAAGTACGGTGACGCCATCTCCCACGAAGGCTGGAAACACGCGGTGAACGTGGTCGACCAGGTGTGCGAGACGTGGCAGCAGAAAGACGTCGGCATCTGGGAAATGCGCGGCGAGCAGCATCACTTCCTGCACTCGCGACTGATGTGCTGGGTCGCCGTGGACCGGGCCATTCGCCTGGCCTCCAAGCGCTCGTTGCCGGCGCCCTTCGCCCGTTGGGACCAGACCCGTCAGGCGATCTATGCCGACATCTGGGACAACTTCTGGAACGAGGAACGCGGGCATTTCGTCCAGCACATCGGCGGCACCGCCCTCGACGGCTCGATGCTGCTGATGCCGTTGGTACGTTTTGTCAGCGCCAAGGACCCGCGCTGGCTCTCGACCCTGCAAGCCATCGAGAAGAGCCTGGTGCGCGACGGCATGGTCTATCGCTATCGCAACGACGACACCGGAATCGATGGCCTCGACGGCACCGAAGGGGCGTTCGCCGCCTGTTCGTTCTGGTACGTCGAATGCCTGGCCCGGGCGGGCCAGGTGGAAAAGGCGCATCTGGAATTCGAGCAGCTGCTGCGCTACGCCAACCCGCTGGGTCTGTACGCCGAGGAATTCGACAGCCACGCCCGGCACCTGGGCAATACCCCGCAAGCGCTGACGCATCTGGCGCTGATCAGCGCGGCCACGTTCCTGGACCGCAAGCTCAGCGGCGAAAAGAGTTTCTGGCAGCCTTGAGGGTGTGTCGTCGGCCATCGCTCCAAAAAAAAGTGGGAGCGAGCCTGCTCGCGAGGGGGCCGGCAAGGCCCCCTTTCACTGCACCGAAAACCGTTCCCGATACGCCTGCGGCGTCACGCCCATGGCCCGCAGGAAACTGCGGCGCAAGGTTTCCTCGCTGCCAAACCCGCATTGCACCGCCAGCCGTTTGATCGGCACGCCGGTATCGCTGAGCAGACGCCGGGCGGTCTCGACGCGGATCAGTTCAATGGCACGTGCGGGGGTCTGGCCCGTATCGGCGCGGTAGTGGCGCACGAAGCTGCGTTCGCTCATGCCCGCTTGCAGGGCCAGGGACGGAATGCCCAGATCCACGGTGAGATTTTCACTGATCCAGGCGTGAAGCTCGTCGAAACGGCTGCCTTCCTTCTGCAGTGACAAGGTGACGCTGAATTGCGACTGGCCGCCGGGGCGCTTGAGAAACACCACCAGTTGCTGGGCCACTTCCAGCGCCATGTTGCGACCAAGGTCGGCTTCGACCATGGCCAGCGCCAGATCGATGCCGGCAGTCACCCCCGCCGAGGTCCACACTGGGCCGTCATTGATGAAAATCGGATTGGGCTCGACGCGCAACTGCGGATGCTGTTGCGCCAACTGCTCGCAACGGGTCCAGTGCGTCACCACCCGTCGACCATCCAGCCAGCCGCTGGCCGCCAGCAGGAACGCCCCGGTGCACACCGATGACACGCGCCGGCAGAGCGCCGCGTGCCCGCGCACCCAGGCCACCAGCGACACGTCCTGCGCGGCGGCGTACACACCCCAGCCGCCGGCAATGATCAGGGTGTCGCTGCCGTGCTCGGGCAGCGGCTCGGCCAGCAGCGCCAACCCCGCCGACGACTTCACCGCCCCACCACCGCTGGCAATTACCGTGGGGGCGTACGGCGCGGGCAGGCCTTTCTGGCGGGCAATGTCGTTGGCCGAGGCGAACACTTGCAAGGGCCCGGTGACATCGAGCAATTGCACATTGGCAAACGCAAGCACATGAATGGTCTTGGTCATGATTGGCGTAATTCGTGGGGTAATTGGCGTGTACGCCAAATCCTACGAGCTTAGAGTGAAGCCGTCCACCCACATCACGAGAAAAACACCATGACCTTGCAGATCGGTTTTCTGTTGTTCCCGCAAGTCCAGCAACTGGACCTGACCGGCCCTTACGACGTGCTGGCCTCGCTGCCGGACGTGAAGGTACACCTGATCTGGAAGGACTTGCTGCCGGTTACCGCGAGCACCGGCCTGGTGCTCCACCCTACCGCCACGTTCGCCGATTGCCCGGCGCTGGATGTGATCTGCGTTCCCGGCGGCAGCGGGGTCGGGCCTTTAATGGAAGATCAAGACACGCTGGCGTTCATCACCGCTCAAGCGGCCCAGGCGCGGTATGTCACGTCGGTGTGCACCGGCTCGTTGGTGCTCGGCGCGGCTGGCCTGCTCAAAGGCAAGCGCGCAACCACTCACTGGGCTTATCACGACCTGCTCGCACCGCTGGGTGCAACGCCGGTGAAGGATCGGGTCGTGCGCGATGGCAATCTGTTGACGGGCGGCGGCATCACCGCCGGCATCGATTTCGCGCTGACACTGGCGGCGGAGCTGTTCGACGCGGACACCGCGCAACTGCTGCAATTGCAGTTGGAGTACGCGCCGGCGCCGCCCTTCGACTCGGGCAGCCCGCAGACGGCGCCCGCCTCCGTGCTGGAGGAAGCCCACCGACGCACAGCGCAGTCACGCCAGCAGCGGGCGCAGATCACTGACCGGGTGGCCGCAACGCTCGGAGTTTGATCGAAGCGCGTCCGGCTTTTCGACAGGCGAAAAAAAACCCGCCAGAGGCGGGTTTTTCCCAAGACCATGTCGACTCCCTGTCGATAGCGAGTCCTTGCTGATGGTCGATCATCCGTGATCCCGAAGCACTCCCTGTGCTCCAGTTGATGTGGCTAGATTACGCATCGGATCCAATCGGCAATAGACGACATAGCTACCATCGCGTGTAGGACATTCGCTATAGCACCCCTTCCGAAAACCCTTAGACACCTCGGGTACCAGCCCGGGAGCCCCAGATTCAGCGGGATTACTTCTCCTGACGTTCATGCGCCTTGAGGTTGATCCTGAGAAACTCTTCGATGTTGCTCATCTGCTCATCCCAACCCCGGCTGTCCATGCGGAAGGCCTTGAGACGCCGCGCCTGGGGGATATGATCAAAACCAGATTCGGCCACCTTGAGCAAGGTGCCACCGTCCATGTCTTCGAGTTCGAAGCGCACCAGCGTGGTGGGCTCCTGGGTGTAATCGTATTCGGTTTCTACGGCGTAAGGGTGCCAGCGGAAGGAAAACACCCGCTCCGGTTCGACACGCTCCACCAGCACGTTCCACAGCAAGTGCTCATAGCCTGGGTACGTAATCTGCCCCTGGGTCCACTCGCCGGCGACAAAACGCTTGCCTTCCAAGGCCACGCCAAACCACTGCCCGAACGCTTCGGCGTTGGCCAGCACGCGCCAGACCTGCGAGCGCGGCGCCTTGAGCAGAATCTTTCTTTCGATGCGATCTGATGCTGGGTTCATAAGTCACCTCCTGTATTGAACAGTAGGCCCGTAAGACCACTTGTCCAACCCTAAAGTTGTATCTCGATCCAGCTGCCTGACCTATTCGGCCGCACATTCGCCTCAAAGTTCGAGGTCGAACACCACAGGAGGCAAGCCTGGCCGCCGACGCTTCGCTACACTGCCCGGGTCTTTTCCCGACTCAGCGAGAACCTTCATGACTCCACGCGTGCTCCTGGCGCTGACGCCACTGCTGCTCAGCCCCCTAGCCCATGCCGTCGATTGCGACAACGCCAGCGACCAGACGACGATGAACCAGTGCGCCGCACAACAGCACAAGGCGGCAGACAAGGAACTGAATGCGCTGTACCAACAGATCACCGCGCGCTTGAAGGCCAACCCTGACAGCAAGAAGCTGTTGGTGGGCGCCCAGCGGGCTTGGATTGGCTTTCGCGACGCCGAGTGCAAGTTCTCCGCCTCGGCAGTGGAAGGTGGCAGTGTCTACCCGCTGATCTACAGCAACTGCGTGACCGAATTGACCAAGGCACGATCACAGACCTTCAAGAACTACCTGAAGTGCCAGGAGGGGGACTTGAGTTGCCCTGTGCCGGGACTGTGATCTTCGCTTGATGTGAGGCGACTCACTTGACGGCGTTGTGTTGCATCGCACTTCGCGGGCACGCCCGCGAAGTCGTGGCCGATTATACGTGGGGGTCGCCCGGCGCTTTGCTCGGCGTGGCGTACTGAGGCTTGAGGTGACCGTCCTGGTCGAGCAGCCAGGCGTCCATGATCTGCCGCACCACGGGCCCTGCGACGCGCCCGCCGGCTTCGCCGTTTTCGATCATTACCGAGATGACGATTTTCGGATGCTCGGCCGGCGCGAACCCGACGAACAAGGCGTTGTCGCGATGCCGCTCCAGGGTTTTCTCGCGGTTGTAGCGCTCGCCCTGCTTGATCGCCACGACCTGCGCCGTGCCGCTCTTGCCGGCGATACGGTACTGGGCACCCTGCGCCGCTGCCCGGGCAATCCCGCGCGCATCGTGCATGACCATCTGCATGCCGTGGTTGACCTGCTCCCAATCGCGCGGGTCCTTGAGCAGGATATTGGGCATCGGGTGTTCATCCACGGGCGCCACCCCATCCACGGTCTTGGCCAGGTGTGGCCGGTTCCACACGCCCTTGTTGGCGATCAGCGCGGTGGCCTGGGCCAGTTGCAGCGGTGTGACCTGCATGTAGCCCTGACCGATGCCGAGAATCACCGTCTCGCCCGGGAACCACGCCTGACGGCGCGTGGCACGCTTCCACGCCTGGGACGGCATCAGCCCGGCGGACTCTTCGTTCATGTCCAGCGAGACCTTCTCACCGAGACCGAACATCGTCATGTAGTCGTGCAGACGATCGATGCCCAGTTTGTGCGCCAGGTCGTAGAAATAAGTGTCATTGGACCGCATGATCGCTGCATCCATATCCACCCAGCCGTCGCCACTGTGGTTCCAGTTGCGATACTTGTGATCGTAGTCAGGGAGCTGGTAGTAACCGGGATCAAAGACACGGGTCTGCGGCGTGACCACGCCGGCGTCCAGGCCGGCAATCGCCACTTCGGGCTTGATCGTCGAGCCAGGCGCATAGAGCCCCCTCAACACGCGGTTGAACAGCGGACGGTCGATGGAGTCATGCAGCGCCGCGTACTCCTTGAAGCTGATGCCGGTGACGAACAGGTTTGGGTCGAAACTGGGCTTGCTGACCATGGCCAGCACTTCACCGGTCGAGGGATCGAGCGCGACCACGGAACCACGGCGGTCGCCCAGCGCTTGTTCCGCCGCTTGCTGAAGCTTGACGTCGAGGCTCAGGACGATGTTTTTTCCGGGCACCGGATCCGTATGTTTGAGCACCCGCAGTACCCGGCCCTGGGCGTTGGTCTCAACTTCTTCATAACCCACATGGCCGTGCAGTTGCGACTCATAGAACTTCTCGATGCCAGTCTTGCCGATGGACTGCGTCCCCCGGTATTCAACCGAATCCAGCGCCTTGGATTCCTTTTCGTTGATACGGCCGACATAGCCAATCGAATGCGCGAAGTGCTCGCCCATCGGGTAGTGACGGACGAATTGCGGCTCGACATCGATCCCCGGCAAACGGAACTCATTGACGGCGAGCACGGCGATCTGTTCTTCGCTCAGTTCATAAAACAGGGTAACCGGCACAAAGGGGTGTCGCCCCTGCTTCATCGCCTTGTCGAACAGCGCCCGGTCTTCAACCGGCAGGTGCAGCAGGTCGACCACCTCGTCCAGCTCTTGCTTGACGTCAGTGGCACGTTCGCGGGTGATGGTCAGGTTGAAACTGGGACGGTTATCGGCAAGGACCACGCCATTGCGGTCATAGATCAGACCCCGGGTCGGGGTGATCGGTAAAACATGGACCCGATTGTTCTCGGAGATCGTCGAGTGGTAGTCGAATTCCATCACCTGCAGCACATACAGGCGCCCTACCAGCGTGCACATGATGGCGGCGACGAACAGAGCGCAAGCCATCAGTCTTTTGTTAACCAGGCGCGTCTCTTTTTCGTGATCCTTGATCGGTATCGGTTCGGGCATTTCTGCAGCGGCTCTTTGACTGAAAATGAAGTGCCGATCCCTGGGCAGGCAATCAGTCCGTGAAAAAAGGAGCTGCACCATACCAAAAACGAAGGCGATGACTCACTGCTAATTCCTCGAACGGTTGTGCGTTCACTGCATTTTTCTCGCGCAAAAACAAAACCCCTACCTGCATACGCAGATAGGGGTTTCGGAATTTAATCTTGACGATGACCTACTCTCAC
>NZ_JARZGC010000016.1:0-136523 GCF_041354075.1 Pseudomonas fluorescens
CGCGAAGGCGGAGTGTCAGTTGATAAATTTTTCTCTGACACTCCGCCTTCGCGAGCAAGCCCGCTCCCACAGGGGTCAAGGACATCCAGAAATATCGGTTACAACCCCTCGCCCAACACTTTCGAGAGCATGTCCACGAAGAAATCCACGCTACGGCGCGAAGTGACCATCGGCGGCTTGATCTTGAGCACGTTCAGGTAGTCGCCGGTCGGCTGCATGAAAATCCCCAACTCGCGCAGGCGATCGCACAGCGCGGTGGTTTCTTCGGTCGCCGGCTCCAGGGTTT
Source organism: Pseudomonas fluorescens (assembly GCF_041354075.1). GTDB lineage: Bacteria > Pseudomonadota > Gammaproteobacteria > Pseudomonadales > Pseudomonadaceae > Aquipseudomonas > Aquipseudomonas fluorescens_CE. The sequence goes on from NZ_JARZGC010000016.1 coordinate 287, forward strand.
CGCGGTTGCGGATCAATTCGACGCCCAGGTAGAAACCGGACCCGTGCACCGCTCCCACCAGCGGATGGAGATCGATCAGCGCTTCGAGCCGCTCCTTGAAGTAGCCGCCGACGACCTGGGCGTTTTCCCAGAGCTTTTCTTCCTCCATCACGTCCAGCACCGCCATGCCGACCTGGCAACTGACCGGGCTGCCACCGGCCGACGAGAAGAAGTAACCCTCGGCCTCCAGCGCCTCGGCGATTTCCCGACGGGTGATCACCGCGCCCAGCGGCTGGCCGTTGCCCATGCCCTTGGCCATGGTGATGATGTCCGGCACCACGCCCTGCTCTTCAAACCCCCAGAAGAAATGCCCCATGCGCCCGTAACCGACTTGCACTTCGTCGGCGATGCACACGCCGCCCTGGGCGCGGACCAGACCGTAGACCTGTTTCAGGTAACCCGGCGGCAACGAGATGCCCCCGGCATTGCCGTACACCGGCTCGCAAATGAAACCGGCCAGCGGACGACCTTGCGCGGCGATTTTCGCCAGGTTGTGCTCGACGCTGCGCACGTAGTCCGGCGCGCTGTCCGGGCCACGGAACTCACCGCGATAGGTGTTCGGCGCTGGCACCGGGTGCACCCAGTCGGGGCGGCTGCTCAAGGCCTTGGGGTTGTCGGCAATCGAGGTCGAGACCGCATCCGCACCCACCGTCCAGCCGTGATAGGCCTCCAGCACGCTGATGATGTCGCGACCGCCGCTGTAGGCCCACGCCAGGCGGATCGCCAGGTCATTGGCCTCGCTGCCGCTGTTGACCAGGAACACCCGATCCATGGAGTCGGGCGATAACTTGAGCAAGCGTTCGGAAAACTCGGCCACCGCCGCATAGTTGAAACGTGAGTTGGTGTTGAGCAGCGACCACTGACGCGCCGCCACGGCAGCCATGCGCGGATGGCCATGGCCCAGCACCGCGACGTTGTTCAGCATGTCGAGATAGGAGCGGCCCTGCATGTCGATCAAGTGGTTGCGCCAGCCGCGCTCGATGCGCGGTGGGTCAACGTAATAGTGCTTTTGCGTACGGGCGAAGCTGGCGTCGCGGCGGGCCAGCAAGGTGTGCGCATCCAGTTCCGCTTCGGCGTCGCACGCCAGCCCCAGCAACGCCGCCGGTGAAGGGCACAGCGCCTGCCACGCGGGCGCGCGCGAAGGGGTGCAGAACAGAGGGGCCAGCAGCGAAGCGTTTCGACACAACTGCACCCGCAAGGGCCCGCTGACCGCGCCCAGCACCTGGCCTTTGACCAGCGCCGCACCGCTGTGCAGCGAGGGCGTCACGCCCCACAGCCTCAGGCTCAACTGCGGCCCGTCGAGTTGCAACAGGCCCGGTTCCGGTTGATGCACCACCCCGGCAAACGGCGACTCGACCGCCGTCCCCTGGGGCACGCGCAACTCGACATGCAGTGGACAGGTTTCCGGTTCCGCCGCGCAGTCCGGACGGGTGCGCGACAGACGGTACTGGCCGTAACGACTCGCCGCCAGGCCATGCACCGCCGCCGCTTCATCCAGCAGGCGCTGATCGATGCCCGCCTGCTCCCAGTTACCGGCCTCGAAATGCGGGCTGAGCACGCCCAGGTCGATCAAGGCGAATTCGCCGCCCACTAGGCTTGGCAACAACGGCGCAAAACCCTCGCTGCCGATCTCCGGCAGGCGCTGTCCCACGCACGTGAGGATGGCGGCCTCCATCAGCGCCAGAGGCACCGACGTGGCAACACGGAAGATTTCCCACTCATGGGTCAGGTTATCGCGACTGTATTGATTGCCCGGATCGATGCTGACCTGCTGTTCGCCGCTGAGCACCAACACGGCGGCCCGGGCAACGATCAACGGCCACAGGGCCAGCAATTCCTCGTGTTGCATCGGGTTGACAGCGTGATAGGCCTGGATCGCCGGAAAAATATAGAAGGGATCACCCTCGGCATGGTGCAGCAACGCCGCGCAGGTCACCGACAGGTCGGTGATGCGCCAGGTGCGCACCAGGTCGCCGAAATCGATCACACCCTGCAACTGCCACTGGCGCTGCGCATCACGCTGCCAGACCACGTTGTCATCGGTGATGTCCATGTGAATGGCCTGCACCGGCAGCGTGTCCACCAAAGGCCGCAAGGCCTGCTCCGCCTGCGCGGCGGCTTGGGCGATCAGGGCTCGTTGCGCGTCGTCCTTGATCACCGGCAGCAGGTGGGCGATCAGGGCACTGGCGTGACGGGCGTCCCATTGCAGCGTCCGTTCCAGCCCCGCATGGCGGAATTCGGCCAGCGCCAGGTCCATTTCACCGCAGAGTCGACCAAAACCGCTTACCACCGAACCGGGCAGATGGCCCAAGTGGGTGAGCGGCTGGCCCTCGATGTATTCGAGCAGGCGCACGTGTACCGCCTGCCCGGCGACCTCCAGCGACAGCAGATCGGCGCCGGTGCGCGAAGCAATGACTCGCGGCACCTTGACCCCCGAGTGCTCGGCCAGGTGCTTGAGCCCGGCGTGCTGGGCTTGCAACTCCAGCACCGAATAGTCGCCCCGGCAGATTTTCAGGACGAAACGCCCTTCGGCGCTGTCGACGCGGTAGTTGAGGTCCTGCTGGCTGCCGAGGGCCTGCAAGCGTCCGCTCAACCCGTAATGCCCCTCGAGCAGCTCTAGCGCTTGCGCCGCAGACACCTGCGGGCTGGGCAAACTGGCACGATGAATCAACGTGGCGAGCGGCATACGACAACTCCTGAAATATTATTAGGCACGTATATCGCCACTGCGCCGATCGATAATCAACCCCCCGTTCATGCCCCAAAACCCAAATACCAGCCACAACGCTATTGCACCACGGGTCTTCTGCCGACAAGCTATGCTCTTTTGCTTGAACGCTCTTACTGATAAAGGCTGGTTTACATGCGAATTCTCATCACCGGCGGCGCCGGTTTCATTGGTTCTGCCTTGGTTCGCCACCTGATTCGGCACACCGAGCACGAAGTGCTCAACCTGGACAAGCTGACCTATGCCGGTAACCTGGAATCGCTGACCAGCATTGCCAACGACACCCGTTATGAATTCGTCCAGGCCGACATCGTCGATCAGTCAACGGTGAGCGCGGTGCTGGCCCGCTTCCAGCCGCACGCGATCATGCACCTGGCGGCGGAATCCCATGTCGACCGCTCCATCGACGGCCCGTCGGATTTCATCCAGACCAACATCGTCGGCACCTACAGCCTGCTGGAGGCCACCCGCGCCTACTGGAACACCCTGGCTGAGCCGGAAAAAAGCGCCTTCCGCTTCCATCACATTTCCACCGACGAGGTCTACGGCGACCTGCACGGTGTCGATGACCTGTTCACCGAAACCACGCCTTACGCACCGAGCTCGCCGTACTCCGCCAGCAAGGCCGCGTCCGACCACCTGGTCCGCGCCTGGCAGCGCACCTACGGCCTGCCGGTGCTGCTGACCAACTGCTCGAACAACTACGGTCCTTTCCACTTCCCGGAAAAACTGATTCCGCTGGTGATTCTCAATGCCCTGGCCGGCAAGCCGCTGCCGGTCTATGGCAACGGCCTGCAGATCCGCGACTGGCTGTTTGTAGAAGACCACGCCCGGGCACTGTTCAAGGTGGTGACCGAAGGCGTCGTTGGCGAAACCTATAACATCGGTGGGCACAACGAGCAGAAGAACATCGACGTCGTGCGCGGCATCTGCGCGCTGCTGGAAGAGCTCGCGCCGCACAAACCTGCAGGCGTCGCACATTTCGCCGACTTGATCACCTTCGTCCAGGATCGTCCCGGCCATGACCTGCGTTACGCCATCGATGCCGGCAAGATCGAACGCGAACTCGGCTGGGTGCCTGAAGAAACCTTCGAGACCGGCCTGCGCAAAACCGTCCAGTGGTACCTGGAAAACCTCGAATGGTGCCGCCGCGTTCAGGATGGCAGCTATCAGGGTGAACGATTGGGCGCCATCAATACCAAGGAGTTGCTCGCATGATGAAAGGAATTGTATTGGCCGGTGGCTCGGGCACGCGTTTGCACCCGATCACGCTGGGGGTGTCCAAACAACTGCTGCCGATCTACGACAAGCCGATGATCTACTACCCGATCTCGGTGCTGATGCTGGCCGGCATCAAGGACATCCTGCTGATTTCCACCCCGCAGGATCTGCCTCAGTATCGCAACCTGCTGGGTGACGGCAGTCAGTTCGGCGTGAATCTCAGCTATGCCGAGCAGCCTTCGCCGGATGGCCTGGCCCAGGCCTTCCTGATCGGTGAAGAGTTCATCGGCGATGACCCGGTGTGCCTGATCCTCGGTGACAACATCTTCCACGGCCAGCACTTCGGCGACCAATTGAAAGACGCGGTGAATCGCAAATCCGGCGCCACGGTGTTTGGCTACTGGGTCAATGACCCGGAGCGCTTCGGCGTGATCGATTTCGACAGCGAAGGCCGCGCCCTGTCGATCGAAGAAAAACCCAAGGCCCCGAAATCCAGCTACGCCGTGACTGGCCTGTATTTCTATGACAACGATGTGATCGAGATCGCCAAGGCCGTGAAGCCCTCCGCTCGCGGCGAACTGGAGATCACCGACGTCAACAACGCCTACCTGCAGCGCGGCGACTTGCAGGTCGAACGACTGGGACGTGGATTCGCCTGGCTCGACACCGGCACCCATGACAGCCTGCTCGATGCCTCGCAATACGTGCAGACCATCGAACATCGCCAGGGCCTGAAAGTCGCCTGTCTCGAAGAAATCGCCTACGACAATGGCTGGATCAGCCGTGAGCTGTTGCTGGAGCGTGCACAGTATTTTGGCAAAACCGGGTATGGTCAGTACCTCTACAAACTGGCCGAGGCTGGACAATGAATGTGATTGAAACCGCCCTGCCCGGCGTGTTGATCCTGGAACCCAAAGTGTTCGGCGACGAGCGCGGCTTTTTCTATGAAAGCTTCAACGCCAGGGCGTTCGAGCAAGCGACAGGCCTGAACCGGCAGTTCGTGCAGGACAACCATTCGCGCTCGGTGAAAGGCGTGCTGCGCGGCCTGCATTACCAGTTGGAGAATACCCAGGGCAAACTGGTGCGGGTGACGGTCGGCGAAGTGCTCGACGTGGCGGTGGACGTTCGTCGCAGCTCACCGAACTTCGGCCGCTGGGAAGCCGTGCGCCTGTCGGCACAAAATGCTCGGCAACTCTGGGTGCCGGAAGGTTTCGCCCACGGGTTCGTGGTGTTGAGCGATGTCGCCGAGTTCCTCTACAAGACCACCGACTATTACAACCCGGCCGCCGAACGCTGCATCCGTTGGGACGACCCGACGCTCGCCATCGACTGGCAGTTGACCGAAGCGCCGCAACTGTCGGCCAAGGACCAACTGGGAAAAACCCTGCAGGAGGTCGACCTGTTTCCATGAGAATTCTCATCAGCGGTCAACATGGGCAGGTTTCAACTGAACTGCAACATCACCTGAAAACGCTTGGCGAACTGGTTGTTCCAGGGCGCGGTCAGTTCGACCTGACCGACCCGCAACAACTGCGTCAGCAGGTTCAATGCGTTCGTCCCGACCTGATCATCAACGCCGCAGCTTACACCGCGGTCGATCAGGCTGAGACCGAACCGCAGGTGGCTTTCGCCATCAACGCCGTGGCGCCAGGCATCCTCGCCGAAGAAGCCGCGGCATTGGGTATTCCGCTGATTCACTACTCCACCGACTACGTGTTCGACGGCAGCAAAAGCTCGCCCTACACCGAAGACGACGCGCCGAATCCGCTGGGCGTCTACGGCCAGAGCAAGCTGGCGGGCGAGCAGGCGATCAGCGCGGTGCAAGGCCAGCACCTGATCTTGCGCACCAGTTGGGTCTATTCGGCCCATGGGCGCAATTTCCTGCTGACCATGCAACGCCTGCTGCAGGAAAAGCCTGAGCTCCGTGTGGTCGCCGATCAGATCGGCGCACCCACCTGGGCCGGCACCATCGCCCGCAGCACGCTCGCCCTGATCGAGCGCTGGCAGGCGGGAGAAGCCGGCGCCTGGGGCACTTATCACCTGACGGCGCAGGGCGAAACGTCCTGGTTCGGTTTTGCCCAGGCCATCGGCGAAGCGTTGCGCACACAGGGCAAGCCCTGCGCCAACCTGGTGCCGATCCCGTCCAGCGACTACCCGACCCCGGCGACCCGACCGCTGAATTCGCGTCTGGACGGCCAACGTCTGCAACGTGAATGGGGCGTCAGCCAACCCGACTGGCAAACCGCGCTGCACGAGTGCCTTGCCGAACAAGCCTAGGCATAATGCGCCTGTACCCACAGGCGCCTGATGCTCATGACTCCGACCCTTCCCCGCAGACCCCGCTGGCGCAGCCTGGCCCTGCTCGCACTGTGCCTGGCGCCGTTGCTGTGGCCGCTGGAGCATCTGGCCGAGCGCTACTACCGCAGCGAACTGGCCGGGCAGAACCGTCAGACCCTGGACCTGTACGTCGCCAACCTGTTGGGCACCCTGCACCGCTATGAGGTACTGCCGCAGATCCTCGGCGACCTGCCGGCCCTGCGTGCCGACCTGTCGGCACCGGACGATGGCGTCATCCAGGGCAACGCCAACCGCCTGCTGAAGAACATCGCCACGCAGACCGGCGCCGAAGTCATGTACCTGATGGACACGCAGGGTAATACGATTGCCGCCTCCAACTGGGACAAACACGACAGCTTCGTCGGCCGCAACTTCGCTTTCCGGCCTTATTTCAGCGAGGCCATGGCTGGCCGCCTGGGGCGTTTTTTCGGCCTGGGCACCACCTCGGCCAAACGCGGCTATTTCTTCGCCGCAGCGGTGCGTGACCGGGAAAAGGTCATTGGCGTGCTGGTGACCAAGGTCGATCTGGACCACACCGAAAGCCTCTGGGGCAAGACCCCCGAACAGCTGCTGGTCACCGACCACAACGGCGTGGTCATCCTCACTTCGCGCCCCGAATGGCGTTTTCGCGCGACCCGCGACCTGAGCGACGCCGAGCGCGCGGCAATCATCGCCATTCAGCCTTATCCGACCCGCGAGCCGAAGCCGCTGCACCTGAGCTCCGATGCCTGGTTGACCCAGACCCAGCAGATTGATGAAACGGGCTGGAGCGTGAGCATCCTCGCGCCACGCACCCTGATCGACCGGCCCGTGCGCACAGTGGTCGCCATCGGCGGCGCGACGCTGCTGGTGTTGATGCTGCTGCTCGGCCTGATGATGCAGCGCCGCCGCCATTATCTGGAGCGGATCGCCTTCGAAGCCAAGGCCCGACGGGAACTGGAAGGTCGGGTTGCGGAGCGCACCAGCGACCTGGAAGGCCTCAACCGTCGGCTGAAGCAGGAGGTGCTGGAACGCGAACACGCGCAACAGGAACTGGTGCGCGCCCAGGATGACCTGGTGCAGGCCGGCAAGTTGTCGGCGCTTGGCACCATGTCGGCGAGTATCAGCCACGAACTCAATCAACCGCTGGCGGCCATCCGCAGCTACGCGGAAAACGCCGAAGTACTGCTCGATCATCAGCGCACCGACGACGCACGCGGCAACCTCAAGCTGATCAGCGAACTGACCGGGCGCATGGCCTCGATCATTGCCCACCTGCGCGCCTTTGCCCGCCGTGATCGCCACGCGCCGGAAAGCGTGGCGCTGCAACCGGCGCTGGATGACGCGCTGGCGCTGCTGGCCAAGCGCCGGCGCAGCATGGAAGTGGAGCTGATTCGTGATCTGCCGGCCGCCGCCCTGTGGGTCGAGGCCGGGGAAACCCGCCTGCGCCAGGTGCTCGGCAACCTGCTGGCCAACGCTCTCGATGCCCTGACGGAAAAGGGCCCGCCACGTAAACTCTGGTTAAGTGCTCAATCCACCGCCGAAGGCGTCAACCTGACCATTCGCGACAACGGCCCGGGCTTTTGCATGGAAGCCCTGGGGCGCGCCAGCGAACCGTTCTACACCACCAAGACCCGCACGCAAGGGCTGGGGTTGGGGCTGGCGATCTGCGAGACGCTGATGCGCGCCTTCGGCGGCGAACTGTTGTTCTCCAACCACAAGGAAGGCGGCGCGCTGATTACCCTGAAACTGCGCGCCGGCGCACCGGGCGTGAGCCTGCAACCGTCCGAGGACCGAAGTGCATGACCATCGACAACCGCATTCAGGTCGTGCTGATCGACGATGACCCACATCTGCGTCAGGCCCTCAGCCAGACCCTGGACCTCGCCGGCCTGAAGATCCTGCCGCTGGGCGAAGCCAAGGGCCTGGCCGGGCAACTGGAGCGTGACTGGCCGGGTGTGGTGGTCAGCGACATCCGCATGCCGGGCATGGACGGCCTGGAGCTGCTGGGCGAACTGCATGCCATGGACCCGGAGTTGCCGGTGTTGCTGATCACCGGCCACGGCGATGTGCCGCTGGCGGTGCAGGCCATGCGCGCCGGCGCCTACGACTTTCTGGAAAAACCCTTCGCCAGCGACGCCCTGCTCGACAGCGTGCGCCGCGCACTGGCCGTGCGCCGGCTGGTGCTGGACAACCGCAGCCTGCGCCTGGCCCTGAGCGACCGCCATGAACTGAGCGCGCGGCTGGTCGGGCAATCGGCCTCCATGCTGCGCTTGCGCGAGCAGATCGGCGCACTCGCGGCGACCAAGGCCGACGTGTTGATCCTCGGCGAAACCGGTGCCGGCAAGGAAGTCGTGGCGCGGGCACTGCACGACCTGTCGAGCCGGCGTAATGGTCCGTTCGTGGCGATCAACGCCGGCGCCCTGGCAGAGTCGGTGGTGGAAAGCGAGTTGTTCGGCCACGAACCCGGCGCCTTCACTGGCGCGCAAAAACGCCGTATCGGCAAGTTCGAGTTCGCCAATGGCGGCACGCTGTTCCTCGATGAAATCGAAAGCATGAGCCTGGACGTGCAGGTGAAACTGCTGCGGTTGCTGCAGGAGCGCGTGGTCGAGCGTCTGGGCGGCAACCAGCTGATCCCGCTGGACATTCGCATCATCGCCGCGACCAAGGAGGACTTGCGCCAGTCCGCCGATCAGGGACGCTTCCGCGCCGACCTGTATTACCGGCTCAACGTCGCGCCACTGCGCATTCCCCCGCTGCGCGAGCGCGGTGAGGACGCACTGATGCTGTTCCAGCACTTCGCCGACGAAGCCAGTGCCCGCCATGGCCTGCCACCCCATGAACTGCAACCGGGGCAACGGGCGCTGTTGCTGCGCCACACCTGGCCGGGCAACGTGCGGGAACTGCAAAACGCCGCCGAACGCTTCGCCCTGGGCCTGGAGCTGGCGCTGGACAACAGCGCAGCGGGCGGCGTGCCCGGCGCTCCGGTCGAACTGGTCAGTGGCGGGCTGAGCGAGCAGGTGGAGAACTTCGAGAAATCGTTGATTGCCGCCGAACTGGCACGCTCCCACAGTTCGGTGCGCAGCCTTGCCGAAGCCCTGGGCATTCCGCGCAAGACCTTGCACGACAAGCTGCGCAAGCACGGGCTGAACTTCGCCGACAGCGGAGCGCAACACGCTGCCGACGAATCCGATTGAACCCTTCACCTCCCACAAGAGGCCGCGCATGAACCTCGACAGTCGCCACCTGGAATCCGTCCTGCACCACGACATCCCCCTGACCCAGGCGATGGGCGTCAAGGTACTCGACTGGCACGACCAGCAACTGCGCCTGCATTTGCCGCTGGAGGCCAACGTCAATCACAAGAGCACCATGTTCGGTGGCAGCCTGTATTGCGGCGCGGTGCTGGCCGGTTGGGGCTGGCTGCACCTGCGCCTGCGCGAGGAAGGGATCGAGAACGGGCACATCGTGATCCACGAAGGACAGATCAGTTATCCGCTGCCGGTCACCCGTGATGCAGTTGCGATCTGCCAGGCGCCGAGTGCGGCGGTGTGGAAGAAGTTTCTGGCGATGTACCAGCGTTATGGCCGGGCCCGGTTGACGCTGCAATCGCGGATCGTCAATGAAGGCAGTGATGAAGACGCCGTGACCTTCAGCGGGCAGTACGTCCTGCACCGCTGAACCTCCCACAGGGGACCATGCATGACCCGGCCGTCAGGCGCGGGCCAGCTCCAGGAGTTTTTCGCGCCACGGCGCCTTCGCCGGCAACGCCAGGAAGAACTCATTCAGCAACGATTCCCGAGCCGGGTAGCTGAACGTGGCACCGCCCAGATCCAGCACTTCACCGCCCGCACCTTCGAGCACGCCCTGAGCGGCCGCCGTGTCCCATTGCGAGGTCGGCGCCAGGCGTGGGTAACAATCCGCTGCACCTTCGGCCAGCAGGCAGAACTTCAACGAACTGCCGATATTGGCCAACTCCAGTGACCCCAGACTGGCGCTCAAGCCGGCCAGCAGGCGCTCCTGCTCGGGGCTCGAATGGCGACGACTGGCAACCACGGTAAACGCCTGCCCCGCGGCAGGCGCCTGGCGAACCTGTATCGCCAGCGGCTCCGCCCCCTGATCGCCCCGCCAGGCCCCCAGGCCCGCCCCACCGACGTAGAAGCGCCCGTTGGTCGGCATCGACACCACGCCAAACACCACCTGGCCCCGCTCGATGAGGGCAATGTTCACGGTGAACTCTTCGCTGCCGTTGATGAACTCCTTGGTGCCATCCAACGGATCGACCAGCCACCAGCGCTGCCAGCCGGCCCGTACGCTTTGTGGAATATCGGCGTCTTCCTCGGACAACACCGGAATGTCCGGGGCCAGCGCGGTCAGCCCGGCCAGAATCAGGTGGTGGGCGGCCAGGTCGGCGGCAGTGACCGGGGATTCGTCAGCCTTGGTCGTCACCGCGGTGCCGGTGCGCCAGAACGGCAGGATCGCCTCGCCCGCCTGCAAGGCCAGTTCCACGACCGGGGCCATCAACGGATGCGCGAACGTCATGGCAGGAACTCCCCACGCTGGGTCAGCAGGTCACGGGCCAGGTACAACGCCGCCAGGGCACGACCTTCGGTGAATCTGGGGTTCTGCGCCAGTCCCGACAGCTCACGCAGATTGATCTTGTCCACGCCCATGGGCTCCGGCTCGTCGCCCTCCAGCCGCTCCTCGTAGAGGTCCATGGCCAATACCACCTGGATCTTCTGGCTCATGTAGCCGGGAGACAACGACAACTCGGTCAGGTGCATCAGCTGGCGCGCGCCATACCCGGCTTCTTCCTTGAGCTCGCGCTCTGCCGCCGCCAGTACGTCTTCACCCGGCTCGATCAAGCCTTTGGGCAGCGACAACTCATACTCGTCTGTGCCGCCGCAATATTCCTCGACCAGCACCGCGTGTTCGGCATCGAGCATCGCCACGATCATCACTGCGCCATAACCCGCACCCTTGCCCACCAACCGCTCATAGGTGCGCTCCGCACCATTGGAAAAGCGCAGTTTCAGTTCTTCAACGCAGAACAGGCGGCTGGTGGCGACGATCTCGCGGGCGAGGACAGTGGGTTTCTGGCGCATGAAAAGCTCCTTGGCGTGAACGGGTTACTATACCCGGCCTATCCTGATTGTTGATCGCGGATATCTTTTTTACCGTTGGAGACGTTTTTTATGTCACTGCTGCCCTGGCACGACATCGATACCGTGCTGCTGGATATGGACGGCACGTTGCTGGACCTGCATTTCGACAATCATTTCTGGCTCGAACACCTGCCGCAGCGTTACGCCGAGTTGCACGGAGTGAGCCGGGCCATGGCGGACATGGAGTTGCAGCCGCTGTTCGAACGCAACGCCGGCCAGTTGCAGTGGTATTGCCTGGATTTCTGGAGCGCCGAGCTGAAACTGCCGGTGCGCGAGCTGAAACTGGAAACCGCGCACCTGATCGCCCTGCGCCAGGATGCAGACACCTTCCTGGCCGCGATCAGGCAGGCGGGCAAACGTGTGGTGCTGATCACCAACGCGCACCGCGACTCGCTGTCGTTGAAGCTGGAGAGAATCGAACTGGCGCCCTATTTCGAGCGATTGATCAGCTCCCACGACTATGGCTTTCCCAAGGAGAATCCGCAGTTCTGGGACGCCTTGCAGGCGGACATCGACTTCGACCCGGCGCGCAGCCTGTTCATTGACGACACCCTGCCGATCCTGCGCAGTGCCCGGGACTTCGGCGTGGCGCACCTGCTGGCCGTGCGCGAGCCGGACAGCCGCAAAGGGCCGAAGGACACGGCGGAGTTTGCGGCGGTGGAGGATTATCGGGCTTTGATTGCTGGGCTTTAAGGCCGAGTCGCGCCCATCGTGAGCAGGCTCGCTCCCACAGGTTTCGCAGCGTTTACAATACCTGTGGGAGCGGGCTTGCCCGCGAAGGCCATCACTCGGTTTGGAGCCTTACTCGGGAATGCGCAACGACTGCCCCGGATAAATCTTGTTCGGGTCCTTGAGCATCGGCTTGTTGGCCTCGAAGATCTTCTGATACTTGTTGGCGTCGCCGTACACCCGCAGTGAAATCGCGCTGAGGGTATCGCCCTTCTGCACCACGACGAACTGCGAAGCGACGACCACCGGACCGGTCACCGTGATCTGGTCGTCAACGCCGCTGATTCCGGCCACGTTACCCAGCGCCAGAAGGATTTTTTCCTTCTCTTCCTGGCTGGAGGCTTCACCGGTGGCGATGATTTTTTCACCCTCGACCTTCACCTGGATCTTCGACGTGTCGATCCCGGTCAGGGCGTCCTTCACGTGCTTGGTCAGTGCCTCGCTGTTGGCTTCGGCCTTGTCCGGCGTCAGGGCATCGAGGATTTTTTCACCGGCTTCTTTCAGAAAACTGAACAGGCTCATTGTGTGCTCTCCCTGGGAAGTTAAGTGTCCAGACGCAAAAGCCTAGTCCACCCTTGCCGGAAACGGATCCAAGCCGACCAATGACGCCACTTGCCCGCAACCGCTAGAATCGCCCACTCCCCGTGCCCTGGAGCGAAAATGGACATCAAGCAGCTGAAATTCCTCATCGCCCTCGACGAAACCCGGCACTTCGGCCAGGCCGCCGCACGCTGCCACATCACCCAGCCGACCCTGTCCATGCGTCTGCGCAGCCTGGAGGAAGAGCTGGAACTGCCGCTGGTCAACCGGGGCCAGCGCTTCGAGGGTTTCACCGCCCCGGGCGAACGGGTACTGGCCTGGGCGCGCACCGTGCTGGCGGCCTGCGACGGGTTGCAGGCCGAGGCCGCAGCGTGTCGCGGCAACCTGATCGGCACGCTGCGCCTGGGCGTGGTGCCCCTCTCGAGTTTCGACCCGCTGCCGATGATGCAACGCCTGCACGGCGAACACCCGAACCTGCGCTTCGAACTGTCGGCCTTGAGCTCCGAGCAGATCCTGGAGCAACTGGCGAACAATCGCCTGGACCTCGGCGTGTCCTACCTCGAACGCCTGGACGCCGAACGTTTCGACTCCCTGAGCTTCAGCGAAACCCACATGGGCCTGCTCTACGACCAGCGTTATTTCGACTTCGGCGAGGCGCCGCTGAGCTGGGAGTCGCTGATCGAACTGCCCTTGGGCATGCTCACCAGCGGCATGCATTTCCGCCAGTCCATCGACCACAATTTCCACAGCCGTGGCCTGATTCCGCAACCGCTTTTGCAGACCGATGCCGTGCATCAACTGCTTCAAGCCGTGCACGGCGGATTGTGCTGCGCGGTCATGCCACTTGAAGGCGGCCTGGAAAACCTGACCGATCACCTGCGCCTGCAACCGATCGAAAACGCGCAGACCCTTGGCCGGCTGGGGTTGATCATGCGTCGTAGCGCCCCGCGCTCGGTTTTGGCGGAAGCCTGTTTTGCGCTGTATCAGAAATCGCCAAGCGACTCTTGATCGATGTCATCTATCGGTAGATCAGTAATAGCAATTAGACGCGACACATTGTCGCGCTTAGGCTTAACACTGACCAAACCGTTGGTGATGCCCCATGAACGCCAAGCGCACTGCCTGCGCGGCGCCCGCTCTCGAAACGCCCGCGCCCGCCGCCAGCCAGACGTACACCTACAGCGACCTGCAACACACTGAATCCGCCAGCACCGCACTGGCTGAGGAAGTCGCGTTGGCGATTGCCTACAACGGCATCAGCCAGGCGGTGATGCTGGTGACGCCGACCGACCTCGAAGATTTCATCGTCGGTTTCAGCCTCGGCAGCGGCATCATCGAAGACCCCTCGGACATCTACGACCTGCAACTGAGCGGCTCGGGTTCGGCGCAATACGCGCAAGTGACCATTGCCAACCGCGCGTTCTGGAACCTCAAGCAGCAGCGTCGGCAACTGGCCGGCACCAGCGGCTGCGGCCTGTGCGGCGTGGAAGCGGTCGAGCAGGCCCTGCCCGACCTCAAGGTCATGCCCGGCGCCCCGCTGCCCCCTGCGCAATGGCTCGACGGCCTGCGCCAGCGCATCGGTGCGTTCCAGCCCCTGGGCCAGCACAGCGGCGCCGTACATGCGGCGGTGTTCATGGACGCCAGCGGTGAGCTGCGCCTGGGTCGCGAGGACATTGGCCGACACAACGCCCTCGACAAGCTCATTGGTGGGCTGGTTCGCCAGAAGATCCCGACCACCGGCGGCCTGGCCATTGTCACCAGCCGTTGCAGCCTGGAACTGATCCAGAAAGTCCTGCGCGCCGGTATCCAGACCCTGGTCAGCCTGTCATCGCCCACCGGCCTTGCCGTGCAATGGGCCCGCCGCCACAACCTCAATCTCATTCATTTGCCACAGAAGAACGCCCCACGGGTCTACAGCCCGGCGTTGGAGAATCAAGCGTGAGTCAACACCGTCAAGCCGATCAGACCCCCGTTCCCCGTTACAAACCCTACAAAGGCCCGGCCGGTGGCTGGGGTGCGCTGATCAGCGTCGCCCAGGCCTGGTTGACCAGCGACAACGCGCTGAAAAACCTGCGCATGATGCTCAAGACCAACAAGAACGGCGGCTTCGACTGCCCGGGTTGTGCCTGGGGCGATTCGCTGGAAGGCGGCATGGTGATGTTCTGCGAGAACGGCGCCAAGGCGGTGAACTGGGAAGCGACCAAGCGCCGCGTCGACAGCAAGTTCTTCGCCAAGCACAGCGTCACCTCGTTGCTGGAACAGAGCGACTACTGGCTCGAATACCAGGGCCGTATCACCGAGCCGATGAGCTACAACGCTGAAACCGACCGCTACCAGCCCATCAGCTGGGACGATGCGTTCGCCCTGATCGCCAAGCACCTGCGTGGCCTGTCGAGCCCGGATCAAGCCGAGTTCTACACCTCGGGTCGGGCCAGCAACGAAGCGGCGTTCCTCTATCAATTGTTCGTGCGCGCCTATGGCACCAACAATTTCCCCGACTGCTCGAACATGTGCCACGAAGCCAGCGGCGTCGCGCTGTCGCAGAGCGTTGGCGTCGGCAAAGGCACCGTGACCTACGATGACTTCGAACACGCCGATGCGATTTTCGTCTGGGGCCAGAACCCCGGCACCAACCACCCACGGATGCTCGAGCCGCTGCGTGAAGCGGTGAAGCGCGGTGCGCAAGTGGTGTGCATCAACCCGCTCAAGGAGCGCGGTCTGGAACGTTTCCAGAATCCGCAGAAGCCGATCGAAATGCTCACCAACGGCGACAAGCCGACCAACACCGCGTACTTCCGTCCGGCACTGGGCGGCGACATGGCGGTGATGCGCGGCATGGCCAAGTTCCTCCTGCAATGGGAACGCGATGCGCAGAAGGCTGGCGCGCCGGCGGTGTTCGACCACGACTTCCTCAACGAGCACAGCGTCAATGTGCTGGATTACCTGGCCGTCATCGACGACACCTCGTGGGAGCAGATCGTCGAGCAATCGGGCCTGACCCTGGTCGAGATCGAACAAGCGGCGCGCATGTACCTCAAGGGCAAGAACGTCATCATGTGCTGGGCGATGGGCATTACCCAGCACCGCCACTCGGTGCCGACCATCCAGGAAATCGCCAACCTGATGCTGCTGCGCGGCAACATCGGCAAGCCGGGCGCCGGCCTGTGCCCGGTGCGTGGCCACAGCAACGTGCAGGGCGACCGCACCATGGGCATCAACGAACGCCCACCGGTGGCGTTCCTCGACGCTCTGGAGCGTCGCTTCCAGTTCAAGGTGCCCCGCGAGAACGGCCACAACGTGGTCGAGGCGATTCACGCCATGGCCGAAGGCCGGGCCAAGGTCTTCATCGGCCTGGGCGGCAACTTCGCCCAGGCCACCCCGGACAGCCCGCGTACTTTCAAGGCGCTGACCAACTGCGACCTGACCGTGCAGATCAGCACCAAGCTCAACCGCAGCCACCTGGCCCACGGCAAGGACGCGCTGATCCTGCCGTGCCTGGGCCGTACCGACATCGATATCCAGACCGAAGGCCCGCAAGCGGTGACCGTGGAAGACTCGTTCAGCATGGTCCATGCCTCCAATGGCCAATTGCAGCCGCTGTCGAACCAGATGCGTTCGGAACCGGCGATTCTGGCCGGCATCGCCGCCGCCACGCTGGGCAGCCATCCGGTGGACTGGCACTGGCTGGTGGCCGACTACAGCCGCATCCGTGACCTGATTGCCGATACCCTGCCGAACTTCAAGGACTTCAACGAGAAGATCAAGAACAAGGGCGGTTTCTACCTCGGCAACACGGCCGGCGCGCGCAAGTGGAACACCACGTCCGGGCGGGCCAACTTCCGCGCCAACGTACTGCCCAAGGACCTGGTGCACGAGCGCACTCGTGCCACTGGTGTATTGCCGGACCTGATCATGCAGTCGATGCGCTCGCACGATCAGTACAACACCACCATCTATGGTCTCGACGACCGTTATCGTGGCGTCAAAGGTCAGCGTGACGTGTTGTTCGCCAACGAGGCGGACATCATTCGCCTGGGCTTCAAACCGGGCCAGAAAGCCGACATCGTCTCGCTCTGGGACGACGGCCGCGAGCGTCGGGTGAAGGGCTTCACGCTGCTGGCCTTCGATATCCCGGCCGGGCAGGCGGCGGCGTACTATCCGGAAGTGAACCCGCTGGTACCGCTGGAGAGCATCGGAGACGGCAGCCATACGCCGACCTCGAAGTTCGTCGCGATTCGGTTGGAAGCGGCGAGTGATAATGGGTTGATCATGGCCAGGTCGGCGTAAAAGGCCCGACGGTTTCACTGAACCCATCGCGAGCGGGCTCGCGCCCACAGGCTGGTCATGCACTCAACCTGTGGCGCGAGCCCGCTCGCGATTTGCATTGGCAAGACCGACGAATCTTTCGGGCCAGGCACTTTTCAGGCGCCCACAAAAAAGGCCGTTTTTTCACAAAAACGGCCCATCCGAAGTAGCTAAAGACCGGCGAAAAAACATTAAGTTCCGTCTAAAAAACAGTAACTTATAGAAATGTGCCGAAGTCGTGTTACTCGTCGGATTTCGATTGTCACGCCCCTGACAGGGCCTCAGGATCGCGGCGTCATCCCCTTGAGGTTCCTCCATGAAGTTTTCCTCGATTCTCTTGTTGTCCCTTGGCCTGGTCAGTGGCATTGCCTCTGCCGGCGGCACCACCGAAGCAGGTGTGGGCGGCGCATTGGGCGGGGTTCTAGGCTCGGTCGTCGGTCAGTCGTTGGGCGGCAATACAGGTTCAACCATTGGCGCAGCCCTCGGCGGCGCGGGTGGTAGCGCAGTCGGCGCAGACAAACGCAGCCGTGGCGAAGCCGCCATTGGCGGTGCGTTGGGCGCTGCTGGCGGTAACGTGGTCGGTCGCAGCCTGGGCGGCAGCACCGGCAGCCTGATCGGCTCTGCCGCAGGCGGTGGCGCCGGCGGCGCGCTGGGTAACTACATGGGCAACAAGAGCGACGAAGACGATGATCGTCGCTCGTACCGCCGTGGCCATGATGATCGTCGCTACTACCGTGACGGCCATCCGGGGCGCGGCCATGCCTACGGCCACCGCAAGCACAAGCATCACTATCGCCACTGAGGCTTGACGGCCTCGTTGACCGGTCGATCGAACAATCGCAGCCTCAGGGCTGCGATTTTTTTTTGCCGGTTAAACCACCAACCGCTCCAGCGCACCACGCAAACCGGCAGGAATCGCCACGGGCTGGTTCGACGCCCGATCCACGAACACATGCACGAACCGCCCCGCCGCGCAGGCTTCGTCTTCTCCCGCCTTGAACACCGCCAACTCGTACTGCACCGAACTGTTACCGAGTTTGGCGACGCGCAGGCCGATCTCGATGCGGTCGGGGAAAGCGATGGAAGCGAAGTAATCACAGGCCGAACTCACGACGAAACCCACGACCTCGCCATCGTGAATATCCAGGCCGCCGACTTCGATCAGGTAGGTGTTCACGGCGGTGTCGAAGAAGCTGTAGTAAGTGACGTTGTTCACGTGGCCGTAGGCGTCGTTATCGTGCCAGCGGGTGGTGATGGGCTGCAAGTGCGGGTATTCGGTGCGTAGGGGCATCGGTGATGGGTTCCTTGGGCTGATACGTCAGTGTAAGGCGTAATACCGCGTCGTATTCATCGCGAGCGGGCTCGCCCCTGAAAGGCTCAGTGGTCGGCAAATCCTTTGTTCTGCGCCGCCAGCTCGCCAATCAGCCGCGCCGGCTGCCAGTGATCGCCCTGACGGGTTTCCAGGGCCAGTAACCGCTGATGAATGTCCGCCAGCCCCTGCTGATCCGCCCAGGCCATGGGCCCGCCCTTGGCGGCCGGGAAACCATAGCCGTTGAGGTACACCAGGTCGATGTCATGCGCAGACGCCGCGATGCCTTCCTGAAGAATTTTCGCCCCTTCGTTGACCAGGGCCAGCAGGCAGCGCTCAAGGATCTCCTCGGGCCCGATCTCGCGACGCTGATACCCCAGCCCTTCGCTGACTTCCAGCACCAGCGCATCCACCTCCACATCGTGTTCGGCCTGACGGCTGCCGGGTTCGTAGTGGTAATAGCCATTGCCGCTCTTCTGGCCGAAACGCCCCCTTTCGCACAACCGGTTATCCACCTGGACCTGCGGCGCATCCTGGCCGACACCGGCCAGTTCCCTGGCACGCCACTCCAGGTCGATCCCGACCACGTCGTACATGCGAAAAGGCCCCATGGCAAACCCGAAGCCCTGCAACGCCGCATCGACCTGATAGGGAAGTGCGCCTTCCAGCAGCATCTTGCGCGCTTCAAGCACGTAGGTATTGAGCATGCGGTTGCCGATGAAGCCATCGCAATTGCCAGCCACCACACTGACCTTGCCCATGCGTTTTCCCAGCGCCAGCGCAGCGTCCAGCACCGCCGGCGCGGTCTGTGCGCCGCGCACGACTTCCAGCAGCTTCATGATGTGCGCCGGGCTGAAGAAGTGCAGGCCCAGCACCTGTTGCGGGCGGCGCGTGGCGGCGGCGATCGCATCGATGTCCAGCGCCGAGGTATTGCTCGCCAGGATGGCCTCGGGCTTGAGCAGGCCGTCCAGCTCGCGGAAGATTTTCTGCTTGAGTTCCAGATTCTCGTAAACCGCCTCGATCACCAGATCGACGTTACGGATGGCCAGGTAATCGGCAGCGGTTTCGATCCGGGCCATGCGCGCGTCCGCCTCGGCCTGATCGATCCGCCCCTGGCGTACATTATGCGCACCGGTCTCGGCCACGGCGGCCAGTGCCTGCTCGAGCATCTGCGGATTGTTGTCGACCCACTGCACCGGCACGCCGGCGTTGGCCAGGCACATGACAATGCCACGGCCCATGGTGCCCGCACCGATGACGGCGGCGCGCTGAAGGTTGAACGGCGTCTGGCTCATTTTTTATTCTCGATGTGGAGTGTTGCCTTTTGTAGGAGCGAGCATGCTCGCGATGGGGGTGAACGATGACGCGGGCATCCTGAATGCCCGCAGTGTCCGGTCCTCCATCGCGAGCATGCTCGCTCCTACAGGGGGCTCATCGTCACCATAGAGAGCCAAGGTACATTTTTGAAATTTATTCCTGTGATGACGGGCATTCAGCGGATGGATGCGCTGTCTGCCACGGCCGTTTCAGCACGCCAGATGGCCCTCCGCCCAGGTTCGAACATCGCCATACGGATACGCCTCCAGCGCCGCGAACCCCGAAATCGACCGCGCCTTGAGCTTGGTAAAGAGCGGCACGCTGATCCCGCAAAGGAAGCGCGTCACCCGCTCGGCAGAGGGCACGCTCCCCGTGTGCTGCTGGTGCCTGTGGATAAAATCGCCGCACAGCGCCTCAAAGGACTTATCCACAAGCGCTGGCAACGCTGGCGGCTCAGGGAGACGCGCCACCTGCCCCAGGCACACCGAACAATGCCCGCACTGCTGCGGCGCGTTTTCATCGCCGAAGTATTCGGCCAGCCGATAGCCCAGGCAGCGTTCGGTGGCGAACAACTCCAGCATCGCGTGAATCCGCGAGATCTCGCTACGCTCGTGCCGCGTGAAACCTGCGTGCAGCTCGGCACTCAGGGCCTGACTGTCGACATGGGTTTGCAACAGGCTGTAAACCTCGGTCATCTGCTTGCTCTCAAGCTCGACCCAACCCTGCTCCTGGAAATAATCCAGCGCCTTGACCACCCGGCTGCGTTCGGCGGAAAACTGCGCGTAGAGCGCGTCGAAGTTCACTGTGGCCCAGGTCCGTGCGCGCGGCGAAGCCTGGATGATGGCCGCCACGAAATCCCTGCGCTCACCGTCGAACCGGGCCAACAGCGCTTCAGGTTCCAGCAGATACTTGAACCGATATTCGGCGTAATAGGCATAACGCGGCGCGATGATGCCCCGCAGCTCCAACTGCACCAGCAGGGTCTTGAGCGGTAACAGGCGAATGTTGCTCTGATCCGCCAGGGGCCCCAGCAGAAACTCCCATTGCCCGTGCGGCGCGGCGTCCTGCAATTGGTCGAGCACACAGCGAATGCCCTCCCGTTCCGGCGTATCGCCGTAGACGAAATTTTCCAGCACGTTGAGGCTGTCGCGATTGGCCAGCACCAGGCAGTCCGATGGCTGTCCGTCACGCCCGGCGCGGCCGATTTCCTGGCTGTAGTTTTCGATGGATTTGGGCAGGTCGAAATGCACGACGTTGCGGATGTCGCTTTTGTCGATGCCCATGCCGAAAGCGATGGTCGCGACAATGCAATCGGATTGCCCGGTCATGAAGCGCTGCTGGATCGCCTCGCGCTGCTCATGGGGCAACCCGGCGTGATAAGCCTCGGCCTGGATGCCGTTACGATCCAGAAGCTGCGCAACCTGCTCGGCGGTTTTCTGTTGGGTGACGTAGACGATGCTCGGTTGGCCGGACCGTTCGCGCATCCAGTCGACCAGGCGTCGGCGCTTGTCCTCACCCTGCACCGGCTCCACCAGCAAGTTGAGGTTGGGACGGTAGAAACCGGTGGTCACCACGTCAGCCGGCGCGATGGCGAATTTGGCCTGCATGTCCGCGATCACCTGGGGCGTGGCCGTGGCGGTGAGCAGCAGCACCTGAGGAATATTGAACTGACGTTGGTAGTCGGGGAGCTTGAGGTAGTCAGGGCGGAAATTATGGCCCCACTCCGAGATGCAGTGAGCCTCGTCCACCACCAGCAGCGAGATCGGCACCTGTTGCAGGAAGTGGCGAAAGCGCTCGTTCTTCAAGCGCTCCACCGAGATCATCAGGATCTTCAATTCGCCCGACCTGGCGCGGGCCATCACGGCGCTCGCGTCTTCGCGACTCTGGGCCGAATCGATGCTGCCCGCCGCAATGCCATGGCGTTGCAGGAACGCCAGCTGGTCCTGCATCAACGCCAGCAGCGGTGAAACCACCAGCGTCAGGTGCGGCAGGAGCACGGCAGGCAACTGGTAACACAGCGACTTGCCCGAGCCGGTGGGGAAAATGGCCGCCGCCGAGCGTCCGTCGAGTACCGCGCTGACCGCCGCTTCCTGGCCGGGACGAAACTGTGGATAACCGAAAACCTGTTCCAGGGTGTTGCGCATATGCTGTCACTCCTTTGACCGCTGCGAAGCCCAAAGGCTAGTCGGCAAACGCAGCAGGTCGAGAAAAGGCCGGGTTAAAAAATGCAACGCGATGATACCGCGTCCGCTTTGCTCCCCCTTCGCCACAGGTTGATACACACAGGGCACTTGGCCTCCATGACGGGACTGCCCGCTCCACCGGTAAGGTTCAGCTTCCCGAAAACCTGGCCGCGCACACTGTGCAGCGCAGCAGCAAACCTTGTGAAGGACCGATCATGCGCCAACCTAACCTGCTTGCATTCACCACCGTGCTCACCGCTCCGTTCTTGTTGAGCGGGTGCCTGACCAACCCGGCCAAACCCATGCTCGATACCGCCCCGTTCGAGACGATCGAATACAAGGGCCAGCAGGGCCTGGCCGTGGTCAAGGCTTCAAGCCTTTACGCGCGTGGCGGGACCGGCCAGGGCAAGACGGTCGCGTTGATCGACTCGGGCCTCAACCAGACGCTGTCGGAATTCAAGGGCAGAGTCGACGAGCCCGGCCATGACTTCGTCGACAAACGCCCGGGCACCCGTGACGTGACCGGCCACGGCACCCAGATGGCCGGGATCATCGCCGCCAACAAGGATGATCAGGGGATGCACGGCGTCGCGTTCAACGCACAGCTCATCCCCTACCGTTTTGCCGACAAGGACGAGCCCTTGTTCTACGACAGCGAAATTTCCGAGTCCTGGCAATTCGCTTTCAACCATGGCGCCTTCATCCTGAACAACTCGTGGGCCAACTCCATTCCGGCCACCGAGATCACCGAAGCGCGTTACAACGCGGTGATGCCGAAGTCGCTGAAGGTCGCCCGGGAGCTGGTTGAGGATGGCGCGGTATTCGTTTTCCCCACCGGCAATGAGCTCAAGCGGGAAGCTTTGGCCGAACCCGGCCTGCCCCATGCCCTTCCTGAACTGGAAAAGGGCTGGATCGCGGTGGTCGCCTTGAAAGCCGACGGCACCGCCATCAACGCGAAATCCAATTACTGCGGCGTGGCCGCTGCGTGGTGCATCGCCGTTCCGGGTGGCGACGGGGGAGCGGAACACGGGCTGTTGACCACCGGCAAGGACGGGAAATACGTTCATACCGCTGGCACTTCGGCGGCGACTGCCATGGTCAGCGGCGCACTGGCCGCTCTTCATAGCCGCTATCCGGAGCTGACCGCGCAGCAAGTGCGTGAACGCTTGCTGGCGACCGCGAACCGCACCGGCATCTACGCCAACAGCGAAGCCTATGGTCGGGGCCTGATGGACCTTGAAGCAGCCTCGCGCCTGGAGACGATGGTCAACTGATGCGAGAGCAACGGGTGGCGCCAGGGCAGCAACACCGCCACCCGCCATGGAGTTTTTCTGCCGCTGACAGTGGATCGCCACCGGCGAGACTGCCCGACTCCCCAAAGGACTGACGGGCTGACGCAAGCCAGATTCGCAGCGTTGATCGATGTTCAATTAAGTACGCTCCGGAACTGGGAGCAAGGACGTCGCGAACCGACAGGGCCGGCGAAAGCTCTGCTCAAAGCTATACACAATGATCCGGTCCATGTATTGAATGCGCTATCGCAATAACCATCTGATGGAAGCCACGGTCGCGGACAGAACCTGCCGTTGACCATCGGCATGCTTTACTGGCCAATCAAGGCGCAGGACAGCGACACCGAGGTATCGAAGTCCCTGACGGCCATCGCGTACAACGCTAAGGATTGGGTTTGGACGTATTGATGGGGTTGTTGGCCGCCGTGTTGTGGGGCGGTACGGATTTCCTGGTGGGTTTGAATGCCCGTGCCGTGGGGGTCAAACGGGCGGTGTTCTTCGGTCAGGCACTGGGCTTTTGCATCATGAGCCTGCTGCTGGTCGCGTTTCCGGCGTTCATTGTCAAATCGATGTCGGCCTCACTGCAGGTCTGGTTGTTCGGCGTGTTCGCCGCCGCGCTGACAGTGTCCGGAGCGTTGGCACTGTCCAAGGCGTTTGCCCTGGGCAAGGCGTCTATCGTCGCACCGCTGGTCACGTCCTATGGCGTGGTGACAACGTTGCTGTCCTGGGCCAGTGGTGAGCAGATCAGCCTGCTGCAATTGCTGTGCATCGCCCTGTGCGTGGTGGGCGTGGTGCTCTCGAGTATTCATGCTGACTCGAAGATCCCGCACAGCACTCAATCCAGTCGCTCGATTGCCTACGCGCTGTTGGCCGCGTGTTTCTACGGCAGCAGTTTCTGGCTGCAAGGCCAGTTCGTATTGCCGACACTGGGGCCGGTGATGGTGCTCTGGCTGGTGTACCTGATCGGCTTGTTCGTGCTGGTGGTGATCGTGCTGCGGCTTGAAGACGGGCTGAAGGTTCCCGCGTTGAAAAACTGCCTGACGCTGACCGGCGCCAGCCTGATGAACCTCGGCGGGTTCTCGGCGTTCGCCTGGGGCGCGGTGGCGGGCTCGGTGTCGGTGGTGACCGTGATCAGCACGCTGTCCGGCGGGATCGCGGCGATCCTGGGGTACGTGTTCTTCAAGGAAAGGCTGGGGAAGATACCGATGTTGGGCGTCGTGCTGGTGCTCGTGGGCGCCTTCGTCCTGCACCTGAAAACCTGACGCCCACAAAAAAGCCGCCCCGAAGGGCGGCTTTTCATTCCAACCGATCTTACAACGTCGGACCGGCAGCCTTGATCGCGTCGCTCACGTCGAACTTCTTGAAGTTCTCGATGAACAGGCCAGCCAGTGCCTTGGCGGCTTCGTCATAGGCAGCCTTGTCGGCCCAGGTGTTGCGTGGGTTCAACAGGCCGGTTTCAACACCCGGTACGGCCAGTGGCACGTCGAGGTTGATGGTGTCCAGGTGTTCGGTTGCAGCACCGACCAATGCGCCGCTCTGGATCGCAGCGATGACACCGCGAGTGGTCGGAATGTTGAAGCGCTTGCCAACGCCGTAGCCGCCGCCGGTCCAGCCAGTGTTGACCAGGTAGACCTTGGAGCCGAAGCCACGGATGCGCTTGATCAGCAACTCTGCGTACTCGCCGGCCGGACGCGGGAAGAACGGTGCGCCGAAGCAGGTGGAGAAGGTCGACTTGATGCCGCCGCCGGAACCCATTTCGGTCGATCCCACCAGAGCGGTGTAGCCGGACAGGAAGTGGTAGGCCGCTTGCTCTTCGCTGAGGATCGACACGGGCGGCAGTACGCCGGTCAGGTCGCAGGTCAGGAAGATCACAGCGTTTGGCTCGCCACCGAGGTTTTTCTCGGAACGCTTGGCAACGTGCTCCAGCGGGTAAGCGGCGCGGCTGTTCTGGGTAAGGCTGACATCGGCGTAGTCGGCGTGCTTGGCGTCATCGATGACGACGTTTTCCAGCACGGCGCCATGTTTGATGGCTTTCCAGATCACCGGCTCGTTTTTCTCGGACAGGTCGATGCACTTGGCGTAGCAGCCGCCTTCGATGTTGAAGACAACGCCTTCGCCCCAACCGTGCTCGTCGTCACCGATCAGGTAACGGCTTTCGTCGGCGGACAGGGTGGTCTTGCCGGTGCCGGACAGGCCGAAGAACAGAGTCACGTCGCCCGCTTCGCCGATGTTGGCAGCGCAGTGCATCGGCAGCACATCGGCGGCCGGCAGCAGGAAGTTCTGCACCGAGAACATGGCTTTTTTCATCTCACCGGCGTAACGCATGCCGGCGATCAGCACTTTTTTCTGTGCGAAGTTGAGGATCACGCAGCCGTCGGAGTTGGTGCCGTCACGCTCAGGCACGCACTCGAAGTTGGCCACGTTGAGTACCTGCCACTCTTCACGACCCGCTGGGTTGTACTGAGCCGGGTTGATGAACAGGCAACGACCGAACAGGTTCTGCCAGGCAGTCTGGGTGGTCATCTTCACGGCGAGGTAGTGATCTTCCGCTGCGCCTACATGGACGTGGGAAACGAAATGCTCTTGCGCGTTGTTGAACGCCTCGACACGAGCCCACAGGGCATCGAACTTGTCGGCCGGGAACTTGCGGTTGATCGGGCCCCAGGCAATGGCGTCCTGGGTGGTCGGCTCTTCAACGATGAAACGGTCGACTGGCGAGCGGCCGGTACGGTGACCGGTGCGAACCACCAGCGCGCCGGTATCGGCAAGCTCGCCTTCACCGCGATTCAGGGCTTCTTTAACCAGATCATCGACACTCAGATCGGTGTACACGGCGTTATTGGCTTGCGTCATGAGGTTCCCCGTCGGCCAGTGGCCGAGTGCTCCAAACGTGTTGTAGTAGAAAGTCGTGCACTACTACCGCGAAAAAAGTGGGCCGGATTATGCCAGAAAAGCCCAAAAAAAGTAGGGCCCTCCCGTCGTAACGGCGTTATTCCGGCACAAACCAGTGAATTTACCTGCGCTGAACCGTTTTAGTGACGGGTATCTGACGGTGTCTCGACACCCGCACCGGCGAATAATTGAGCGATATCGGCGGCATCGAACAGGTAACGCTGGTTGCAGAACTGGCAGTCGACCTCGATGTTGCCACCGTGTTCGACCACCAGGCTCTGGGCATCTTCCTGACCCAGACTGACCAGCGCATTGGCCGAACGTTCGCGCGAGCAGCTGCAACGGAAGCGCAGGCGTTGCGCATCGAACAGGCGCACCTGCTCTTCGTGGTACAGGCGATGGAGCACGGTTTCGTTGTCCAGGCTGAGCAATTCATCCGCCGTCAGGGTGCTGGCCAACGCGGTGATGTGCTGCCAGCTGGCCGCGCGCTCTTCTTCGTCCTTCAGACGGTCGGCGGGCAGTTGCTGCAGCAACAGGCCACGGGCGCGACGGCCATCGGCGTACAGCCAGAATCGCGTGCCAACCTGCTGGGACATGACGAAGTAGTTGGTGAAGCATTCGGACAGGGTCGCGCCATCGAGATCGACGATGCCCTGGTAGCGCTGGCCCTGGCGAGGATCGATGGTCAGCGTCAGATGGCCGCCAGGCATGAGGTCGGCCAGCGTCGCATCCGGGGCGATCTGGTCGGCCTCGTAACGGGCCAGACCCCGGATGTCACGCTCGCTGGAGCATTCGATCATCAGCAGTGGAATCGGGCCGTCGGAGCGGGCCTGGAGAATCAGCAGCCCATCGAACTTCAAGGCACCGACCAGCAGCGACGCGGCCGCCATCAATTCACCGAGCAGTTGTGCGACCGGATCCGGATAGGGGTGCTTGGCGAGGACTTCGGCGTAGCTGCGTTCCAACGAAACCAGCTCGCCGCGGGTGTCGCTGTCATCAAAGATGAAGCGTTGGGTGTAGTCGGTATCCGGAAGATCGGTCATAGGTCTGGGTATCTGAATGGATGACAAAATGATTACAAAGCATGAAGATTGCGCCCCCGCGCCACCCTGTCGGTGCGCGATGTTCCGCCAAGGGAGGCATTTTATGAACAATCCGGGTTTGTTCCAAGCAAGGTGGAACTTCCGCCGGTTGGCGTTCTGCAATCTGGTGCCGGTGGCACTGCTGGCCTTCTGGTTATGGCCTACGGGGCAGATGTTGTGTGTGCTTTTCGACGAGTGGCTGTTTCACCTGCTCAACTCGCCACTGGCCACTCACCCGATATGGCTCCACGTGTGGGCAATTGCAAGTCTGCGACCTTTCGACGCAGTGGTCGGAGTGATTCTGCTGAGCCTGTTGATCAAGGGCGGTTGGGTGTTCAAGACCGGCGAGGTGCGCCAGGCGTTTTTCGGATTCTTCGCCGTGCTGCTGCTGTTGCTGTTCATCCGCATGCTGTTTTCCAAGCTGACCGGCTACATGGGCTGGCAACACAACAGCCCGTCGATGATGATCGACAGCGCCGTGCGGATGAGCGACTACTTCCCGGGACTCGAGGCACGCTGGGAATTGAAGGACCGCTCGACCCAGAGCTTTCCGGGCGATCATGCCTCGGTGCTGCTGATCTGGGCGCTGTTCATGACCCTGTTCAGCCGCACGACCTGGCAGACCGTGACGATCTGGGCCCTGGCGCTGCTGTTCATGATGCCCCGCCTGGTAGCCGGTGCGCATTGGGGCCAGGACGATTACATCGGCGGGGTATTGATGGCGGTATGGGCACTGGGCTGGGGTTACTACACGCCGTTTGCCTGTCACGTATCGAGGTTTTTCCTGAAGGTCACGGCGCCAGTGTTCGAGTTGCTGGAGAAACTGCCGCTGGTCTCGCGGATGAGCGTGGTGCGTAGCGCCTGATCAATCTGCACTCGTTCACGAGCAAGCCCGCCCCCACGCTGCAATGCACCGCTTGCGTGGGAGCGAGCCGGCTCCGGGCGGCATTTCGACGATGACGTCAGTGCGCACGACCAGGAAGCTGCGGCTTACTCCTCGCCGCTGTTCCCACGAAACTTGAACAGGTCCCGCCGCTGCTTCTTGCTCGGCTTGCCATCGGTGCTGACCCCCAGCGCACCCGCCTTGCGCATGGCCGCTGCCGCTTCGCGCTTGGCGATGCTGGCTTCGGTTTCGGTGTACAGTGCCTGCGCCTCGGGCGCACCACGACGCACGATCGACAAGGCCTGAACCACAATCGTGCGCTCATCGAATCCGGTGCGAATCTCGAACTCATCGCCCACCCGCGGCTCCTTGCCCGGTTTACAGCGATCACCTCGCCAATGCACCTTGCCGCTTTCTATCGCCGCCTTGGCCAACGCACGGGTCTTGTAGAAACGCGCGGCCCACAACCATTTATCGAGACGAACCTTGTCGTCCTCTTCGTTTTTTTGTGCCACTTGAATTCCTCTTTCCGAGAATAGTCGGAACTGTACTACCGTTTCTGTCGGGCGCAAGAACTCGGCTCTCCAGATAGACTGTCGACCTCGCCGCGATTGCGGCATGGAGGAATCGAGTGACCCAATTTCCATCTTCATTGACTTCGCCGAAGGGCGCTTGCAAGGGCTGCCAGCAAAGCGAGCCGCTGAGCTTCGATTTTGCCTTTGCCTATCAGCCGATCGTCGACCTGAGGGACCAGTCGATTTTCGCCCATGAAGCCTTGGTGCGCGGCCCCGCCGGCGAAGGCGCAATGACGGTGCTCGAACAGATCACCGATGCCAATCGCTACCGTTTCGATCAGTTGTGCCGGACCCGCGCGATCGAGGGGGCAGCCCGCTTAAATATGCAGACACACTTGTCGATCAACTTCATGCCCAACGCCGTGTACCGTCCGGAACTGTGTATTCGCAGCACGTTGGAGGCCGCGCAAAAACACGGTTTCCCCATCGAGCGGCTGATTTTTGAAACCCTTGAAAGCCAGCAGGTAGATAACTATCGCCATTTGACTAATATTCTGCGTGAATACCGCGAATTCGGCTTCAAGACCGCCATCGACGATTTCGGTGCCGGCCACTCGGGGCTCAATCTGTTAGCGGATTTCCAACCGGACCTGATCAAACTCGACATGGCGCTGATCCGCGATGTCGACCGCGATCGTGTCCGTCAGGTCATCGTGCGGGGGATTGTCACAATCTGTGCGGAGTTGGACGTTACAGTCATCGCAGAAGGTATCGAAAGCGCCGGTGAACGTGATTTCCTGGCGGACTGCGGGGTTTTCCTGATGCAGGGTTACTGGTTCGCCAAGCCTGCATTCAACGCAATGGCTCAGGTATCGCCTGAAGCCTGGGCACGTTAAACAGCGGCTTTTCCCATTGAAGACATTTGACCATTTGACCGTCGTCGGTCTGCGCGAGTGGGTGGCGCTCCCGGATCTGGGAGTCGCGGGCCTGCGGGCGAAAATCGACACCGGTGCCAGCACCTCCAGCCTGCATGCCACTGACATCGAACCGTTCGAGCGCGATGGCAAAAGCTGGGTGCGCTTCACCGCGCACCTGGGCACGGTGGTGCAACTGCGTCACCGACGCTGCGAGGCCCCGCTGGTGACGATGAAGTCCATCAAGAGCTCCAACGGCCAGGCGCAGAAGCGCTACGTGGTCAGCACTACCCTGGCCCTGGGCGACCGGGTCTGGCAGGTCGAGTTCACCCTCGCCTGCCGCAAATCCATGCGTTATCGCCTGCTCCTGGGCTCCAAGGCCTTGATCGACGGCCAGCTGGTCGTCAGTCCGGGCGTCAAATATGTACAAGACAAGCCGGTGTTCCCGGTATCTACCTCCTCCACAGGTGTTGCATGAAGATCGCTGTGCTGTCGCGGAACCCGCGTCTGTATTCCACTCGTCGTCTGGTCGAAGCCGGTACCGAGCGTGGCCATGAAATGGTGGTGATCGACACCCTGCGCGCCTACATGAACATTGCCAGTCACAAGCCGCAGATCCACTACCGGGGCAAGCCGCTGGAGGGCTTTGACGCCGTGATCCCGCGGATCGGTGCTTCGGTAACCTTTTACGGCTGCGCCGTGTTGCGCCAATTCGAAATGATGGGGGTGTTTCCGCTCAACGAGTCGGTGGCCATCGCCCGCTCGCGGGACAAACTGCGTTCGCTGCAATTGCTCTCGCGTCGTGGTATCGGCCTGCCGGTGACCGGGTTTGCGCACTCCCCGGATGACATTCCCG
The DNA here is from genome assembly GCF_041354075.1 of Pseudomonas fluorescens. Lineage (GTDB taxonomy): Bacteria > Pseudomonadota > Gammaproteobacteria > Pseudomonadales > Pseudomonadaceae > Aquipseudomonas > Aquipseudomonas fluorescens_CE. Next base: position 30,573 of record NZ_JARZGC010000016.1, read on the forward strand.
ACCTGATCGCCATGGTCAACGGCGCGCCGTTGGTGATCAAGGTGCTCGAAGGCACCCAGGGCATCGGCGTGGTGCTGTGCGAAACCGCGACGGCGGCGGAATCGGTGATCGAGGCATTCATGGGCCTCAAGCAGAACATCATGGTCCAGGAGTACATCAAGGAGGCCGGCGGTGCAGACATTCGCTGCTTCGTGGTCGGCGACAAGGTGATCGCGGCGATGAAGCGTCAGGCCAAACCCGGGGAGTTCCGCTCCAACCTGCATCGGGGTGGCAGCGCCAGCCTGATCAAGATCACGCCGGAGGAACGCATGACCGCGTTGCGCGCGGCGAAAGTCATGGGGCTGACGGTGGCGGGGGTGGATATCCTGCGATCCAATCACGGGCCGCTGGTGATGGAAGTGAACTCGTCACCGGGACTGGAAGGCATCGAAACCACCACAGGGAAGAACGTGGCGGGGATCATCATCGAACACCTCGAGAAGAATGGCGGGCCGAATATGACTCGGACCAAAGGCAAGGGCTAAGAGCAGCGGCTTGGCGACAAGTAAAAAGCCAAAGCAGCATCTGCTTTGGCTGCTGTCGCAGCTTGAAGCTCGTAGCCTGCCGCTGCCCTCAAACTGCATCCCTTGGCAACAGCAACCCCAGCGGCAACCGCACCCGCGCTTCCAGCCCACCGCCGTCGCGGTTGCGCAGTTCGACATTGCCGCCATGCATCGAAGCGATCCGCTTCACGATGGCCAGCCCCAGGCCGGTGCCTTTGCCGCCTCGGGCGCGATCACCCCGGGTGAACGGGTTGAAGATCGCCTCCAGCTCCGACGGGTCGATCCCCGCCCCCCGGTCCATCACGCTCAGCACCACGTAAGGCGCATTCACATCCCCGGACACATGCGCCGCCACCTCCACACCGCTGCCGGCGTGATGCAGCGCATTGCCGATCAGGTTGTTCAGCAGGCGCTTCATTGACACCCGCCGCAATGGAAACGGCTGGATCGGTTCCAGGCGCAGCCTGACCTTTTCTTCATTCTGGTTGTACGGCGCCGCGACTTCACGCACCAGGTCGGTCAGGTCGACCTCTTCCACCGACTCGTCACGACCGTCACGAATGAAGGCCAGGAACTGGTCGAGAATCGCGTCCATGTCCTCGATGTCGCGCACCATGTCGTCCGTCAGGTCGTTGCGATCACCCATCAGTTCCAGCGACAAGCGCAAGCGCGTCAGCGGTGTCCGCAAATCGTGGGAGACACCCGCGAGCATCAGCTCCCGCTCGCGGCCCGCCTGCTCGACGTCTTCGGCCATCTGGTTGAAGGCGCGATACACCTCGGTCATCTCACTGGGGGTGTCGCTGATCGGCAGGCGCACGCTGCGACCCTGGCCCAGTTGCCGGGCGGCATAGACCAGACGCTTGAGGGGCTGGTTGAGCTGGCTGACGAAGATCCAGGCCGATGCCGTGGACAACAGGCCGATGGCAAGGAACCAGCCGAGCACGTTCCAGATTTTCTGGCCGCGCAGCGGATGCGGGTACAGCGGCACTTTCAGCCAGCCGTCGCCCAGGCTCGGCGCCCGGACCCACAAGGCCGGCGGCGAGTGCATGCGCAAGCGCACTTCGGTGTCGGCGCCCAGTTCGGCCTGCATCTGGCGCTGATAGATCTCGCTGTAAGGCCAGTGCTGCTCGCCTTCGGGCACGCCGGCACCCACCACCCGGATCAGGGTCGCGGCCTCGGCAATCTTGTCACGGTTGTTTTCATCGGCAGCCCAATAGGCTCGCAGCGTCAGGGCGACGCCGTGGCTGTATTGGCGATCCACCAGCACGTCCTCGTTCATCAACAGATAAACCAGCGTCAGTGCTTTCGAAAACAGGACGACGATCAGCACCAGCCACAGGGTGCGGGAGAAGAAACTCTGGGGGAACCACACGGGGGTCTTCATGGATAACCGCTACACACTTGCAGGAGCGAGCGATGCTCGCATATTGCGGATTGCGAGTCTGCGGACAACTTCATCCGCAGCACCCGCTCCTACAAATCGCCGATCACTTGGTGGCGGCGCCATCCGGTACGAACACGTAACCCACACCCCAGACGGTCTGGATGTAACGCGGCTTGGACGGATCAGGTTCGATCATCCGGCGCAGGCGAGAGATCTGCACGTCGATGGAACGCTCCAGCGCATCCCACTCACGGCCACGGGCCAGGTTCATCAGCTTGTCACGGGTCAGTGGCTGACGGGCGTTCATGACCAGTGCCTTGAGCACCGCAAACTCGCCGGTGGTGAGCATGTGCACTTCGGCACCGCGCTTGAGCTCGCGGGTGGCCAGGGACAATTCGTAGTCGCCGAAGGTCACGCTTTCCTCTTCGCTGCCCGGCGCGCCCGGGACCGGGGCCGATTGACGGCGCAGAACCGCCTTGACGCGAGCCATCAGCTCATCGGGGTTGAACGGCTTGGCCAGGTAATCGTCGGCACCCAGCTCCAGGCCCTTGATACGGCTCAGCTCGTCGCCCTTGGCGGTGAGCATGATGATCGGAATCTGATTGTTCGCGCCGCGCAGGCGGCGGCAGGCGGTCAGACCGTCTTCGCCGGGCAGCATCAGGTCGAGGACGACCAGGTTGAACACCTCGCGCGCCAGCAGGCGGTCCATTTGCTCAGTGTTCGGGACGGCGCGGGCGCGGTAGCCCTTGCTGACGAAAAAGCGCTCCAGCAGGCTGCTGAGCCCCGGATCGTCGTCAACGATAAGAATTTTTTCGCCTTCAGCAATGTTTGCAGTGCTGCTCATTGGATGCTCCTTTGATCTCGGCGCGCATTATGGCGTAGCTGCCGTTATACGCACCGTGAGCATTGTTAGCAGATTTTTCCTTCAGCGCCAGGAATACGGGCATTGTGCCTACACCCTCTGATGCCCCCGAATGACAGAACGCTGGTTATAATGCGCGGCCATTTGTGTCAGGCAACGTCTGATCATCCCTGCCGCGGCCTCTGTTTTTTTTCCTGGTCGCCGCAGTAATTGTTCGATTTCACGGGTCAACGGCAAGCCTGTTGATCCAGGCAGCGGCGCTGGCCAGGCCGCTCAACCAGACTCGCCGAGCCCTTGTTCGTGCGCCCGCGAGCCTGCTTTCACAATTTGTCAGGTGGTTTTATGGACAGCATCAACAGCCGCATCGCCGAGGAACTCGGCGTCCGCCCACAACAGGTCGAAGCGGCCGTCGCGCTACTCGATGAAGGTTCTACCGTTCCCTTCATCGCCCGTTACCGGAAAGAAGTGACCGGCAGTCTCGATGACACGCAACTGCGGCACCTGGAAGAGCGTCTGCGCTACCTGCGAGAACTCGACGAACGGCGTATCAGCATCCTCGCCAGCATCCAGGAACAGGGCAAACTGACCCCGGCCCTTGAGCGCGACATCAAGCTCGCCGACACCAAGACCCGCCTCGAAGACTTGTACCTGCCGTACAAGCAGAAGCGCCGCACCAAGGGGCAGATCGCCCTGGAAGCCGGGCTCGGCGAACTGGCAGATGCGCTGTTCAACGACCCGAGCCTGACGCCGGACGCCGAAGCCGCCCGCTTCATCGACGCCGAAAAAGGCGTGGCCGATGTGAAGGCCGCCCTCGAGGGTGCCAAGTACATCCTCATGGAGCGCTTCGCCGAAGACGCCGGCCTGCTGGAAAAGCTGCGCAGCTACCTGAAGCAGGAAGCCATCCTCAGTGCCCGCGTCATCGCCGGCAAGGAAGAGGAAGGCGCCAAGTTCCGCGACTACTTCGAACACGACGAGCCGCTCAAAAGCATGCCGTCGCACCGTGCCCTGGCGATTTTCCGTGGCCGCAACGAAGGCATTCTCAGCTCCGCACTGAAAGTCGGTGAAGAATTGCCGGGCACCCTGCACCCGTGCGAAGGCATGATCGGCCAGCACGTCGGCATCCAGAACCAGAACCGCCCGGCCGACAAATGGCTGGGCGAAGTGGTGCGCTGGACCTGGAAGGTCAAGCTCTACACCCACCTGGAAACCGACCTGCTGGGCGAGCTGCGCGACGGCGCGGAAACCGAGGCGATCAACGTGTTCGCCCACAACCTGCACGACTTGCTGCTGTCGGCACCGGCCGGCCCGCGCGCGACCCTGGGCCTCGACCCGGGCCTGCGCACCGGTTGCAAGGTGGCCGTGGTCGATGCCACCGGCAAGTTGCTGGACCACGCCACGGTTTACCCGCACGTGCCGCACAACAAGTGGGACCAGACTCTGGCCGTTCTCGCCGCCCTGTGCGCCAAGCACTCGGTGGACCTGATCGCCATCGGCAACGGCACCGCCAGCCGCGAAACCGACAAGCTGGCGATCGAGCTGATCAAGAAATACCCAGCCATGAAGATGACCAAGGTCATGGTGTCCGAGGCCGGTGCATCGGTGTATTCGGCATCGGAACTGGCGGCGAAAGAATTCCCTGACCTCGACGTGTCGATCCGTGGCGCAGTGTCGATCGCCCGCCGCTTGCAGGACCCGCTGGCCGAACTGGTGAAAATCGATCCGAAATCCATCGGTGTCGGCCAATACCAGCATGACGTGTCGCAGTTGAAACTGGCGCGTGGCCTGGACGCCGTGGTCGAAGACTGCGTGAACGCCGTGGGCGTGGACGTGAACACCGCTTCGGTGGCGCTGCTGGCGCGCATCTCCGGCCTCAATGCGACGCTGGCGCAGAACATCGTCAGTCACCGCGACGAGCACGGCGCGTTCAAGACTCGCGCAGCGTTGAAGAAAGTCGCGCGCCTGGGTGAAAAAACCTTCGAACAGGCCGCCGGCTTCCTGCGCGTGATGAACGGCGACAACCCGCTGGATTCCTCGGCGGTGCACCCGGAGGCCTACCCGCTGGTGCAACGCATCGCCGCTGAAACCGACCGCGACATCCGCTCGCTGATCGGTGACGCGTCGTTCCTCAAGCGCCTCGACCCGAAGAAATACACGGATGAAACCTTTGGTCTGCCAACGGTCACCGACATTCTGCAAGAGCTTGAGAAACCCGGTCGCGACCCGCGCCCGGAGTTCAAGACCGCCGAGTTCCAGGAAGGCGTCGAAGACCTCAAGGACCTGCAGCCGGGGATGATCCTCGAAGGCGTGGTGACCAACGTGACCGCCTTCGGCGCCTTCGTCGACATCGGCGTGCATCAGGACGGTTTGGTGCACATCTCCGCGCTTTCGGAGAAGTTCATCAAGGATCCGCGTGAAGCGGTGAAAGCCGGTGACGTGGTGAAAGTGAAGGTCATGGAAGTCGACATTCCGCGCAAACGCGTGGGCCTGTCGATGCGCATGGGCGACACCCCGGGCGAGAAGATCGACGGCGCCCGTGGCGCACGTCCAGGCTCGGCACCGCGCCAGGCCAATGCACCGCGCAAGGAAACCACGGCGGCGGCCCCGGCCAACAACGCCATGGCATCGCTGTTCGCCAACGCCAAGCAGTTGAAGAAACGCTGATGGACATCCCCTCCGGGTTGACCGAAAGCGCGTTCTTCAAGCTCCTGGGCTGTCGCCTGCACAGCCTGGAAACCGGGGTGGCGCAGGTCGCCCTGGCCCTTGAACCGCCCTTGCGCAACCGGGGCGGCAAGCTGCACGGCGGGGCACTGTTCAGCCTGGTGGACATTGCCATGGGGCTGGCCTGTTCCAGCACCCACGGCTTTGACCAGCAGAGCGCGACCATCGAATGCAAGATCAATTACATTCGCGCCGTGTCCGACGGCGAAGTGATGTGCACGGCGCGGGTGATCCATCCGGGCCGACGCACGCTGGTGGTCGAAGCGGACGTGAGGCAGGGCGACAAGCTCGTCGCAAAAGCACAAGGCACGTTCGCTGTCCTGTAGCTAGAGCTCATCGATTTGAGTTAATTTCGGCGCAATGCTCTCACTGTAGGAGCGAGCATGCTCGCGATGGACGTCAACGATGACGCTGGAAGCCTGACACCCAGCGGCGTTCTTGAGTCCATCGCGAGCATGCTCGCTCCTATAGGGGGGGCGCAGAAATTGATCAACCGGCGGCAAAAAACCAGGCGAAAACGCCAGTTTTAACTTCACCCTTGTAGACCGTCTTGCCCACCCCCATATTGGGGCGACTGACGCGTGAAGGAATCCAACTTGAGCGAACTTCTCAACCGCCGCCTGGCCCTGCTTGGCGAGCGCGCTAACCTCTCTCTGCTCGAACAGTGCCTTCACGGCATCGAACGTGAATGCCTGCGCGTGACCAGCGAAGGTCGGCTGGCGCAAACGCCGCACCCGGAAAGCCTGGGTTCCGCGCTGACCAACGAACAGATCACCACGGACTATTCCGAGTCGCTGCTGGAGTTCATCACCCCGGCACTGCCTGACCCGGCCGATACGCTGGCGAGCCTGGACAGCATTCACCGTTTTGCCTACAGCAAGCTCGGCAACGAGTACCTGTGGAGTCCATCGATGCCGTGCCCGTTGCCGGCCGAGGAAGACATCCCGATCGCCTACTACGGCACCTCCAACATCGGGCAGCTCAAATATGTGTACCGCAAGGGCCTGGCCCTGCGTTACGGCAAGACCATGCAGTGCATTGCCGGCATCCACTACAACTTTTCCCTGCCGGAACAACTCTGGCCACTGCTCAAGCAGGCCGAGGGTTTTGTCGGCACCGACCGCGACTATCAGTCGTCGTCCTACATCGCCCTGATCCGTAACTTCCGTCGCTACAGCTGGCTGCTGATGTACCTGTTCGGTGCGTCGCCGGCGCTGGACGCCGGTTTCCTGCGCGGCCGCTCCCACCAGTTGGAACAACTGGACCCGGACACCCTGTACCTGCCGTACGCCACCAGCCTGCGCATGAGTGACCTGGGTTACCAGAGCAGCGCCCAGGCCGGACTGACACCGTGCTACAACGATCTGCCGAGCTACACCGACAGCCTGCGCCAGGCCGTGGCAACACCCTACGCGCCCTATGTGGAAATCGGCACCCATCAGGACGGTGAGTGGGTTCAGCTCAACACCAACATCCTGCAGATCGAAAACGAGTACTACTCCAACATCCGCCCGAAACGCGTGACCTACACCGGCGAGCGGCCGATCCAGGCGCTGATGGCCCGGGGCATCCAGTACGTCGAAGTGCGCTGCCTGGACATCAACCCGTTCCTGCCGATGGGCATCGACCTGACCGAGTCGCGCTTCATCGACGCCTTCCTGTTGTACTGCGCGCTGAATGACAGCCCGCTGCTGACCAACAACTCATGCAGCGGTGCCACCTCGAACTTCCTCAGCGTGGTCAAGGAGGGCCGCCGTCCGGGCCTGCAACTGCAACGCGACGGTCAGCCGGTCGACCTCAAGGAGTGGGCCAGCGAGTTGCTGGAGAAGATTGCCCCCCTGGCGGCGTTACTGGATCAGAGCCATGGCGGCGACGCCCACAGCAAGGCGCTGGACGCACAACTGGCCAAGGTCAGGGACCCGTCCCTGACACCTTCGGCCCAGGTGCTGGCGGCGATGGCCGAACACAAGGAGAGCTTCAGCCAGTTCTCCCTGCGCCAGAGCCAGGCCCATGCGGAATTTTTCCGCAGCGAGCCCCTGAGCCGCGAAGCGCAGGCCGCGTTTGAAGAGCGCGCGCGGGCGTCGCTGGCCGAGCAAGTGGAACTGGAGCAGAACGAAGTCGGCGATTTCGATGTATTTGTCGGGTCGTATCAGGCGAGCATCCTGGCGATCAGCAACTGATCCTCGAAGGTCCTGCGGACCTTTGTCGCGAACCGGCTCGTGCCCACAGGCTCAGTGTCATCCCTGTGGCCGCGAGCCTGCTCGCCCTGGACCGCGCAGCGGTCACCTTAAAATCCTTCCACGCTAAGCTAATTCGAAAAAGTTATTTATTTTCTAATTCTTAGATCATTTAGTCTCCTTTCACGCCGATCCTCGGTCGCCTGACAAGGAGCTTCCCCATGAAACTGCACTTCCCTCTTCGCCTCCTGGCGGCCGCTTCGTTGGCTGCCGCGAGTCTGTTTGCCCAGGCGGCCGACCTGACTGTCGCCTACCAGACCACCGTCGACCCGGCCAAAGTCGCCCAGGCCGACGGCGCCTATGAGAAGGCCACCAAAGCCGACATCAACTGGCGCAAATTCGATAACGGTGCCGACATCATCGCTGCCATCGCCTCCGGCGACGTGCAGATCGGCTACCTGGGTTCCAGCCCCCTGACCGCCGCCATCACCCGCAAGGTCCCGGTGGAAACCTTCCTCATCGCCACCCAGATCGGCGCCGCCGAAGCCCTGGTCGCCCGCGACGGTTCCGGGATCAAGACGCCGCAAGACCTGGTCGGCAAGAAAATCGCCGTGCCGTTCGTTTCCACTGGGCACTACAGCCTGCTGGCCGCACTGAAACACTGGAACATCGACCCGTCGAAAGTCACCGTGCTCAACCTCGCGCCACCGGCGATCATCGCCGCCTGGAAACGCGGTGACATCGATGCCACCTACGTGTGGGATCCGGCCCTTGGCGTGGCCAAGGAGAACGGCAAGGTGCTGATCACCTCCGGTGAGCTGGCCAAGTTCGGCGCGCCCACCTTCGATGCCTGGATCGTGCGCAAGGACTTCGCCGAGAAGCACCCGGAAATCGTCACCGCCTTCGCCAAAGTCACCCTCGACGCCTACGCCGACTACCGCAAGGACCCGAAAGCCTGGCTCGCCAACCAGAGCAACGTCGACAAGCTGGTGAAGCTGTCCGGCGCCAAGGCCAGCGACATTCCGCTGCTGCTGCAAGGCAACGTCTACCCGCTGGCGGCTGACCAGGTGAGCAGCCTCGGCGCACCAACGACCAAAGCCATCACCGACACCGCCGTGTTCCTCAAGGAACAAGGCAAGGTCGAGGCCGTGCTGCCGGACTACGCCCCGTACGTCAGCGCCAAGTTCATCACCAACTGATCGGAGTCAATCGCGATGGCCTTGCTACAACTGGAGCGTATCAGCGCACAGTACCCCGGCAGCCCGGAGCCGGTGCTGGCAGACATTTCCCTGAGCCTGGGGCCCCGGCAACTGCTGGTCGCCCTCGGTCCCTCCGGCAGTGGCAAGACCTCGCTGTTGAACCTGATTGCCGGCTTCGTCGAACCCAGCGCCGGGCGCATCACCCTCGACGGCGTGCCGGTCAAAGGCCCGAGCGCCGAGCGCGGCGTGGTGTTTCAGGACGATGCCCTGCTGCCGTGGCAGGACGTACTGGCCAACGTCGGTTTCGGGCTCGAACTGGCCGGCGTGCCCCGTGAACAACGCGAAGCCCGCGCCCGCGAGATGCTGGCGCTGGTGGACCTCTCTGGTTTCGAACAGCGGCGCATCTGGCAGCTCTCGGGCGGGCAGAAGCAACGCGTCGGCCTGGCGCGCGCCCTGGCCGCCGACCCTCGTGTATTGCTGATGGACGAGCCCTTCGGCGCCCTCGATGCCTTCACCCGCGAACAGATGCAGGAGCTGCTGCTACAGGTGTGGCAGCGCGCCGCCAAACCGGTGTTTCTGATCACTCACGACATCGAGGAAGCGGTATTTCTCGCCACGGACCTGATTCTGCTGGCGCCCAATCCCGGACAGATCGTCGAGCGCCTGCACCTGGATTTCGGCCAGCGCTACGCGGCCGGTGAGTCAGCCCGCGCGATCAAGTCCGACCCGCGCTTCATCGAAACCCGCGAGCACGTGCTCGCCAAAGTGTTCTCCCAACGCAGCGCCGCCACGCGGCAGGAGCGCGCATGAGCAGCTATGAGATTCCCGCCGTCGCCGTCAGCGCGGCCTCACCGGTCGCGCTTCGTCGCGGTTTGAGCACCCGCTGGATCAGCGTCCTGACGCTCGTCGCACTGCTTGCCCTGTGGTGGGCGGTCACCGCCACGGGGTTGATCGAGCCGCTGTTTCTGCCGCCACCGGCCGCCGTGCTGAACAAAGGCTGGTTGCTGGCGACCACCGGCTACATGGATTCGACGCTCTGGCAGCACCTGGGCGCGAGCCTCGGCCGGATCGGCCTGGGCCTGTTCTTTGCGGTGCTGACGGCCGTGCCGGTCGGTATCGCGATAGGGGCCAATCGCATTGCGCGCGGCATTCTCGACCCGCTGATCGAGTTCTATCGACCGATTCCGCCACTGGCCTACTTGCCGCTGATCGTGATCTGGTGCGGCATCGGTGAGCTGTCGAAAGTGTTGCTGATCTACCTGGCGATTTTCGCACCGATCGCCATCGCCACGGCCACCGGTGTACGCACCGTGGACCCGGCCAAACTGCGCGCGGCCCAGTCCCTGGGGGCGACCCGCGCGCAACTGATCCGCCATGTGATCTTGCCCAGCGCTCTGCCGGACATCCTCACGGGCGTGCGCATTGGTCTGGGGGTGGGCTGGTCGACCCTGGTCGCCGCTGAACTGATCGCCGCCACCAGCGGCCTGGGTTTCATGGTGCAGTCAGCCGCGCAGTTTCTGGTCACCGATGTGGTGGTGCTGGGGATTCTGGTGATTGCGCTGATCGCCTTCGCCCTGGAAATGGGCCTGCGCGCCCTGCAACGCAAGCTGGTGCCGTGGCACGGCCAGGCGCATTGAACACTGACCTCTGTGGGAGCGGGCTTGCTCGCGAATGCGGTTTTACATTCAACATCTGTGTTGACTGACACGACGCATTCGCGAACAAGCCCGCTCCCACAAAAAAACGCGGCACACCCCGAATTCGAAGAGAACCACCATGAGCAGCCTGAACATCACTCCTTTAAGCGCCGCCCTCGGCGCACAAATCCGCGGCATCGACATCAGCCAGCCGCTGTCCGTGGCCCAGCGCGATGCCATCGAACAGGCGCTGTTGAAATACCAGGTCCTGTTCTTCCGCAACCAGCCGATCACCCCGCAACAGCAGGCACGTTTTGCCGCCAACTTCGGCGACCTGCACATCCACCCGATCTACCCCAACGTGCCGGAACAGCCGGAAGTGCTGATCCTCGACACTGCCGTCACCGACGTGCGCGACAATGCGATCTGGCACACCGACGTGACGTTCCTGCCGACCCCGGCAATGGGCGCGGTGCTGAGCGCCAAGCTGCTGCCGGAATTCGGCGGCGACACGCTGTGGGCCAGTGGCATTGCCGCCTACGAGGCGCTGTCCGCACCGATGAAAAGCCTGCTCGAAGGCTTGACGGCCACCCACGACTTCACCCGTTCCTTTCCGGTTGAGCGTTACGGCAATACGCCGGAAGCGCTGGCGCAATGGGAAGAAACACGGCGCAAAAACCCGCCGCTGTCGCACCCGGTGATCCGTACGCACCCGGTGAGCGGGCGGCGCTCGCTGTTCGTCAGCGAGGGCTTCACTGCCAGGATCAATGAGCTGTCGGACACCGAGAGCGAGACGATCCTGAAGTTCCTGTTCGCCCACGCCACCCGCCCGGAATTCACCATCCGCTGGCGCTGGCAGCAGGACGACATCGCGTTCTGGGACAACCGCGTGACCCAGCATTACGCGGTGGATGACTACCGTCCGGCACGGCGGGTGATGCAGCGGGCGACCATTCTGGGGGATGTGCCGTTTTTTCGATGAAGCCCCATCGCGAGCAGGCTCACTCCCACAGGTATTCAGCCTGCTCGCGATAGCTTTCTGAGGTATGCCGGGCATCCAGCACCAGGCACTTACTCCGCCGTCGAAGGCTTCTCCCAGAGATTGATCCCGCCCTCCTGGGCGAACCGATCGATCTCCGCCAGTTCTTCCACACTGAAACTCAGGTTCTTCAACGCGCCGACGTTCTCGATAATCTGTTCCGGCCGGCTCGCACCGATCAGCGCCGAGGTCACGCGCGGGTCACGCAGGGTCCAGGCGAGGGCCAGTTGCGCCAGGCTCTGGCCACGACGCTGGGCAATCTCGTTCAGCGCCCGCACATGGGCGATGTTGGCGTCGGACAGGTGCGATGCCTGCAGAGAACCACCCCCCGGACGATTGACCCGCGCATCCGCCGGCACCCCGTTCAGGTACTTGTCGGTCAGCAAGCCTTGAGCCAGAGGCGTGAAGGCAATGACCCCGGCGCCCAGCTCTTCGGTCACGTCCAGCAGGTCTCTTTCCACCCAGCGATTGAGCAGGTTGTAGGCCGGCTGATGAATCAGCAACGGCACTTTCCATTCCTTGAGCAATGCGGCCATCTCCCGGGTTTTCACACCGGAGTAGGACGAGATGCCGATGTACAGCGCCTTGCCCTGCTGCACGGCAGTGGCCAGGGCACTGGCGGTTTCTTCCAGCGGCGTGTCCGGGTCGAAGCGGTGCGAGTAGAAGATATCCACATAGTCCAGGCCCAGGCGTTGCAGGCTCTGATCGAGGCTCGCCAGCACATACTTGCGCGAACCGCCGCCCTGACCGTAAGGGCCGGGCCACATGTCCCAGCCCGCCTTGCTGGAGATGATCAGCTCGTCGCGGTAGCGCTTGAAGTCCTCGCGCAGCAAACGCCCGAAATTGATCTCGGCACTGCCGTACGGGGGCCCGTAGTTGTTGGCCAGGTCGAAATGATTGATCCCCAGATCGAACGCTGTACGCAGCAACGCGCGCTGGGTGTCGATCGGCGTGCTGTCACCAAAGTTGTGCCACAGGCCCAGGGACAAGGCCGGCAGCACCAGACCGCTGCGACCGACGCGGCGGTAGGGAATGGAGTCGTAGCGGTTTTCGGCAGCGGTATAGGTCATCGAATCCTCTCTTGTCTGTCTTGAAGTTGGTATCGACTGCTTCGCAAGTTGCCCAGCATACGCCGACACAAACGCCAAAAACCCTACGACTCGATGAATTGCTGAAACGTTTCACAATTCTTTCGCCAGAACCCTGCTCCGATAATTCACGCAGTGCGGCTGCTGCCAAAAAGCCAGACCGGTGGCTACCGCGCCCCCGCGAACACTTCTTCCAACCAGTCCACAAACACGCGGAGCCGTGGCGACAGGTGTCGGTTGTGTGGGTAGAGCACCGAAACCGGCATGGGTGGCGGGGGGTTGGCGGGCAGGACTTCCTGGATCAGGCCCTCGGCGATCTGGGCTGCCATGCGGTATTGCGGGCACTGGATCAGGCCCAGCCCGGCGATGGCCGAGGCGGCGTAGATTTCGGTACCGAACACCGAGATCGCGCTTTTGATGGGGACTTCCCTCAACTCGCCATCGACCATGAATTCGAACGGGAACAGTTTCGCGGTCGTGCGCGAGACGTAGTTCACCGCACGGTGATGCTCGAGGTCTTCGAGGGTTTTCGGTTCGCCGTACTTGCGCAGGTACGAGGGGCTGGCGCAGGTGATCTGACGCAGGTTGGCCAGGCGCTTGCCGATCAGCGTCGAGTCGGTCAGCGTGCCGGCGCGCAGGACGCAATCGACGCCTTCGGCGATCAGGTCGACGAAGCGATCGGACTCGCTGATCGACAGCTCGATCTGCGGATAGCGCTGCATGAACTGCGGCAGCGCCGGAATCACGAAATTTTTCGCCAGGGTGCCGTGCAGGTCGACGCGTAACCGACCTTTCGGGGCGCAGCCACGGAACGCCAGTTCAGCCTCCTCCAGCTCTGCCAGCAGTTGGACGCAGCGCAGGTAGTACGCCTCGCCATCCAGGGTCGGACGAACCTTGCGCGTACTGCGTTCCATCAATCGGGTGCCCAGCCAGGCCTCGAACTGATTCAGGGTGTGCGTCAGGGTGGCGCGCGGCAGATTCAGGTCTTCGGCGGCCAGGGTGAAGCTGTTGCGTTCATAGATTCGCACGAAAACCTTCATCGCCTTGACTTGATCCACGCGTCGCTCCGGCTTTCGATTGTTGGCGAATATTGAATAGTCAAGGCAACTCTGCTGCATTTATCCGGTGGAGTAAACATGTGAGATTGGTGCCATCCCCCTCGACAGGAACCACCACCATGTCTGCTCAACGTTCGAAAGTTGCCATCGTCACCGGCGCCTCCCGTGGTATCGGCGCGGTCATCGCCCAACAGCTGGCCAGCGAAGGCTTCGCCGTGGCCATCAACTACGCCAGCAGTGCCGATGAAGCCTCGAGGCTTGTGGTGCAGTTGCGCCAGGCCGGCCATCAAGCCATAGCGATCAAGGCCGACGTGGCCAACGCCGACGACGTGCGCCGGCTGTTCGACGAAACCGAAGCGCAACTGGGCAAGGTCGACGTGCTGATCAACAACGCCGGCATTCTCAAGGTCATGCCGCTGGCACAACACAGCGACGAGCTGTTCGACCAGACCTTCAACATCCACGCCCGCGGCACCTTCAACACCCTGCGCGAAGCGGCCACGCGGCTGAACGACGGCGGACGAATCGTCAATTTTTCCAGCAGCACGGTGGGCCTGAACCTGCCGGGCTACGCGGTGTACATTGCCAGTAAGGCGGCGGTGGAGTCCCTGACCCAGGTGTTCGCCAAGGAGATGCGTGGGCGCCAGATCACGGTCAACGCGGTCGCACCGGGTCCGGTGGCGACCGACCTGTTCCTGCACGGCAAGAGCGAGGAGCAGATCCAGAACTTTGCGAAGATGGCGCCGCTGGAGCGCCTGGGCCAGCCTGAGGATATCGCGCGGGTGGTGTCGTTTCTGGTGGGGCCGGATTCGGCCTGGGTCAATGGGCAGATCCTGCGCGCCAATGGTGGGCTGGTTTGACTAAGCTCAATTGGATACCGAGGTGACGCCATCGCGGGCAAGCCCGCTCCTACAGGAATCGCGCAAATCCTTGTGGGAGCGGGCTTGCCCGCGAAGGCGGCCGATCAGTCGCCACACATCCAGCAGGCTACACTGACCATGCACACCACCATCATCATCACGTTCGGCCTGATTCTCCTCGCGCTGATGCTGTTCATCGGCGAGCAGATCGGCTTCAGCCGACAGACGCTGACCTACAGCTTCATCGTCCTGTGGCTGGCGCTGACGATGATCAACGGTGCCATAGGCGTCGTCACGGCCGGCCAGTCCGTGACCACGGAGATGATGGTCGGCAGCATCGTGTTCGGCGTGCCGGTGGCGGCGCTGGTGTTATTCATGGTGTTGACCGAGCAAGCCTAGACAACCCGATGTTCCTCAGCGCACCAGATGCAGGAACTGCATGTGCCGTTCGTACTGGTCGAGAATGTCGTTGATCACCTGTTCCTTGGTGTAGCCCACCAGATCATAGTCCTGGCTGCCCTCGCTCAGATGCACCTCGGCCCGGTAGTAACGCCGGTTGTTGAGCTGCTTGGAACCCATGCCGCCCCGGGCGAACGACGGAGTGAAATACCCGCGCATCTGCACCTGGTAGATGAACGGGTGCTGCTCGCCGTGGCCGATCTCCAGGCTCACGCTGTCATGGGCCGGGTCCGGCACCGTGACCACGTTCAAGCCCTTCTCGACAAACACGGCGGTCACCTCTTCGATGGCCGGCCGCACGGTGCTTTCCATGAAACGGTAAACCTCGTCCCGCGACGGGAAATGCACCGCCTGGCTCAAGCGCTGGCGCCAGCCGCCACGTCGCGCACCGGACACTGGCGCCAGGGAATGCAGTTGTGCGATCTGCTTCTGGGACTCCAGATAGAACGCCTTGTGCAGCCCCCACATCATCAGCAGCAGGATCATCGAGAACGGCAGCGAGGTCAGCACCACCGCCGATTTCAGTGCATCGATGCTGCCGGAGAACAACAGCGCGCTGGTTACCAGCGCGGTCATCGCCCCCCAGAACACCCGCAGCCATTTCGGCCCGTCCTCGTCTGGAGTGCCGCCCTTGGCGGACAGCGTCGACAACACCACGGTGCCGGAGTCGGCCGAAGTGACGAAAAACACGAAGCTGATGAACACCGTGACCGCAATCACCGTCTTGCTCCACGGGTAGGTTTCCAGCAGCAGGTAGAGGGTCATCGACGGGTTGTCGATGGCCGAAAGGCCCAGCGCCGACATGCCGTGGTTGAGCACCTGATCGATGGCGCTGTTGCCGAAGATCGACATCCACGCCAGGGTGAAGCCCAACGGAATCAGCAGCACGCCGAAGACGAATTCGCGAATGGTCCGCCCCCGGGAAATCCGCGCAATGAACAATCCCACGAACGGCGACCAGGCAATCCACCAGGCCCAGTAAAACACCGTCCAGCCGCCCAGCCAGTCGCTGGGTTTGTCGTAGGCGTAGAGATCGAAACTCTTCATCGGCAAGGCGCCGAGGTAGTCACCAACGTTCTGGATCAGGGTGTTGAGCAGGTGCTGCGTGGGGCCGGCGAACAACACGAACAGCAGCAGCGCGCAGGCCAGCAGCATGTTGATGTCGGACATCACCCGCACGCCCTTGTCGACACCGGACACGGCGACGATGATCGCCGCGCCCATCATCAGGGTGATCAGGCCCACCTGGATCCATTGGGTGTGGGCGACGCCGAACAGGTAGTCGAGCCCCGAGTTGAGGTGCAACACACCAAAGCCCATGTCGGCGCCGAGGCCGAACACCGTGGCAATGATGCCAAAGCCATCGACGGCGTAACCGATGGGGCCGTTGATGCGCTTGCCGATCAGCGGGTACAGCGCCGAGCGCAGGGCCAGCGGCAGGTTGTGGCGGTAGGCGAAGTAGGCCAATGCCATGCCGACAAAGGCGAACACGCCCCAGCCATGCAGCCCCCAGTGCAGAAACAGGATCTGCATGGCCTGACGCGCCGCGTCAGCCGTGCCCGCCGCCCCTTGAGGAGGTTGCGCCAGGTGGGTCAGCGGTTCCGAGACGCAGAAGAAGAACAGCGTGATGCTGATCCCGGCGGCGAACAACATGCCGGCCCAGGACAGGTAACTGAATTCGGGTTCGTCGTGGTCGGCGCCGAGCTTGATCTTGCCGTAGCCGGACAAGGCGGTGACCACTACGAAGACCAGATACAGGGCCATCGCCAGCAGGTAATACCAGCCAACCGTGTTGGCCGCCCAGTTTTGCGCTTCAAGCAGCCAGGCGCCGGCCTGTTCCGGCAGGGTGATGACAACAATGCCGAAGAGCAGGATGAAGGTCGCCGCGAAGTAGAACACCGGCGGGTTCATGCGCACCGGCTCGCTGGCGGGGCTGGATGGCACACTCATGAACGGTGCGCCTCGAGGCAGTGAAACAAGGCAATCAATAACGGACTCGGCAAGGGCAAGCCTCCTGTTGTGAGCGGGCAGCAAACCGGCGGTTTAACTTGAATGAGCGTTCAATTTAAACATGGATAGGGTGCTAAGGACTAATCCACCGGCTCGGCGGTCCTGTGGTTACGCTAGCTCAAGGAAGGGTAGGAGGCGTGATTCGGGGGATGGTTCAGTTGGAATCAGCGCAAAACCCCGAACTGGCATTGGCTTGAAATCCATTCGCGAGCAAGCCCGCTCCCACAGGGGCCTGTGCCGATCACACATTCTGTGAACACCCGAATAATCTGTGGGAGCGAGCCTGCTCGCGATGAGGCCCGCTCAGCCGGCGAAAGTTCCGGGTCTATTTCTGGGTCCCGTCATCATGCTGCAGATTGGCCTGCGTCAGGTTCGACCCCGCCGGCACGCTGCGAGTCAGCCAGACGTTGCCGCCAATGGTCGAGCCCTTGCCGATGGTGATTCGCCCCAGAATGGTCGCACCGGCATAGATCACCACGTCGTCTTCGACGATCGGATGGCGTGGATGGCCCTTCTGCAACTGCCCGTCTTCATCCGCCGGGAAGCGCTTGGCGCCCAGGGTCACGGCTTGATAGATGCGCACGCGCTCGCCGATGATCGCCGTCTCGCCAATCACCACGCCGGTGCCGTGGTCGATGAAGAAACTGCGGCCGATCTGCGCGCCGGGGTGGATGTCGATGCCCGTCGCCGAATGGGCGATTTCCGCGCTGATCCGCGCCAGCAATGGCAGCCCGGCACGGTACAGATGATGGGCCAGACGATGGTGAATCACCGCCAGGATTCCCGGGTAGCACAACAATACTTCGTCGACGCTGCGGGCCGCCGGATCGCCGTGATAGGCCGCCAGCACATCGGTATCCAGCAGGCTGCGCAACCCTGGCAGGGCCAGGGCGAACGCCTGAATGATCGCAATGGTCCTGGCTTCGACCTCGTCATCCGCCTCGGCGTTGTGGCGCGCAACGTAACGCAACTCAAGGCGCGCCTGGCCCAGCAATGCGTTCAATGCAACGTCCAGGGTGTGGCCGACATAGAAGTCTTCACTCTCTTCGCGCAGGTCCACCGGCCCCAGGCGCATGGGAAACAAGGCGCCGCACAGTGCCTCGAGAATCTCCGCCATGGCCGCTCTCGAAGGCAATTCGCGACCGCCCTGCTCGCCGCTGGCGCGGCCGTTCTGCAAACGCCACTGGTCGCGCGCGCTGCGCAGCTGGCTGACGATGGTCTGCAATTGCCAATGGCTGGAACGCTCGCTCACGTTAAAAACTCCATACGGGCGGCCGGACTGTCTGGCCGCGCTGACGGCGCTTACTTTACGGCAAGCGCTGGAAGCCGAATTAAGAACCGATTGTGCTGTGCTCAGCACGTTTGGCTATATGCGATTGAGGGTTGCCGGTCTTTTTGGCCGTGCTTATAGTCCCTTATCCTCCACCGCCAGTACGGACCAATGATCAAACAACAGCTCGCCCGCTTTGACCGCCTCGACCTGCTCGACCATTCGACCCCACTGGAAAAGCTTGAGCGCCTGTCGACCTGGCTGGGCCGCGACGTCTACGTGAAACGCGATGATCTGACACCCTTGGCAATGGGTGGCAACAAGCTGCGCAAACTTGAATACCTGGGTGCCGACGCCCTGGCCCAGGGTGCTGACACGCTGATCACCGCCGGCGCACTGCAATCCAACCATGTGCGCCAGACCGCCGCCCTCGCCGCCCGGCTGGGCCTGGGTTGCGTCGCGCTGCTGGAGAACCCCATCGGCACCGACGACAGCAACTACATCGGCAATGGCAATCGACTGCTGCTTGACCTGTTCGACGCCAAGGTCGAATTGGTGGAGAACCTCGACAACGCCGACGAGCAACTGCTGGCACTGGCGGCGCGCTTGCGCAATACCGGCAAGAAGCCGTACCTGGTGCCCATCGGCGGCTCCAATGCGCTGGGTGCATTGGGTTACGTACGGGCCGGCCTGGAGCTGGCCGAACAGATCAAGGACACCGGCCTGGACTTCGCCGCGGTGGTCCTGGCCTCAGGCAGCGCCGGCACCCACAGTGGCCTGGCACTGGCGTTGAGCGAAGCCTTGCCCGAGCTGCCGGTGATTGGCGTGACGGTGTCGCGCAGCGATGAAGATCAGCGCCCCAAAGTCCAGGGCCTGGCCGAAAGGACGGCAGCGCTGCTGGAAGTGAACCTGCCGGCCGCTTTCAAGGTCGAGTTGTGGGACGAATATTTCGCTCCGCGCTACGGCGAGCCGAATGCCGGGACGCTGGCGGCGGTCAAACTGCTGGCGAGCCAGGAAGGCCTGCTGCTGGACCCGGTCTACACGGGCAAGGCCATGGCCGGTTTGCTCGACGGCATCGGTCGCCAGCGATTCGAGGACGGGCCGATCATATTCCTGCACACCGGCGGCGCACCGGCGTTGTTTGCCTACAAGGATTTTCTGTAGGCTCTGCATGGACCCACGCAGACCCTGTGGGAGCGAGCATGCTCGCGAAGAACCTGAGGGCGCCGCAGGGGTGTCAGGCTTCCCGCGTCATCGTTAACGTCCTTCGCGAGCATGATCGCTCCTACAGGACAGCGTTTATTCCAGATTCGAATAACAGAAATAACATTCATTATTTTCCTATCTAAAAGAGCCATCATATAGTCATAACGCAGGCAAATTGCCGCGAGACGCATAAGCTGCTTTAGGGCAGGATATTGCAGTCGTTCAAATCCCGATTTCGCCAACATCCAAGAAGCGTCTTCATAAGAAAACACAGGGGCTTGTCATGAATTTTTCCGCACTACGTCGAAATCTGCTGGTCGGTTCGCTGGGCCTGGCATTGAGCGCCGGCCTGCTGGGGCAGGCTGTTGCCGGTGAGCAGCTGCAAAAAATCAAGGACGCAGGCGTGATCAACGTCGGCCTGGAAGGCACTTATCCACCGTTCAGCTTCGTTGATGCCGACGGCAAGCTGGCCGGTTTCGAAGTTGAATTCTCCGAAGCCCTGGCCAAGGAACTGGGCGTGAAGGTCAAACTGCAGCCGACCAAATGGGACGGCATCCTCGCGGCCCTGGAATCCAAGCGTCTGGACGCAGTGATCAACCAGGTGACCATCTCCGAGGAACGCAAGAAGAAGTATGACTTCTCCGAGCCCTACACCGTTTCCGGGATCCAGGCACTGGTGCTGAAAAAGAACGAAAACACCATCAAGACCGCGGCCGACCTGGCCGGCAAGAAAGTCGGCGTGGGTCTGGGCACCAACTACGAACAGTGGGTCAAAGCCAACGTACCCCAGGCTGACGTGCGCACCTACGAAGATGATCCGACCAAGTTCCAGGACCTGCGCGTCGGCCGCATCGACGCCATCCTGATCGACCGCCTGGCCGCTCTGGAATACGCCAAGAAGGCCAAGGACACCACCGCAGCCGGCGAAGCCTTCTCCCGCCAGGAAGCCGGTATTGCCCTGCGCAAAGGCGAGCCGGAACTGCTGGCAGCGGTCAACACCGCCATCGACAAGCTGCGCGCCGACGGCACGCTGAAGAAGCTTTCGGAAAAATACTTCAGCGCTGACGTCACTCAATAATGGAAGAAGCTTTCCAACTCGCACTGGATTCCGCGCCCTTTCTGCTCAAGGGCGCGTACTACACGGTGATCCTGAGCCTGGGCGGAATGTTCTTCGGCCTGCTGATGGGCTTCGGCCTGGCGCTGATGCGTCTGTCGCGCTTCAAACTGGTGAGCTGGATTGCCCGCATCTACGTGTCGTTCTTTCGCGGCACGCCGTTGCTGGTGCAACTGTTCGTGATCTATTACGGCTTGCCGCAACTGGGCGTCGAGCTGGATCCGTTGCCAGCCGCCCTGATCGGCTTCTCGCTGAACATGGCGGCCTATGCCTGCGAAATCCTGCGGGCCGCGATCAGCTCCATCGAGCGCGGCCAGTGGGAAGCTGCGGCCAGTATCGGCATGACCCGTGCGCAAACCCTGCGCCGGGCCATCCTGCCCCAGGCCATGCGCACGGCGCTGCCGCCGCTGGGCAACAGCTTCATCTCGCTGGTCAAGGACACGGCGCTGGCCGCCACCATCCAGGTGCCGGAACTGTTCCGCCAGGCGCAACTGATTACCGCCCGGACCTTCGAAATTTTCACCATGTATCTGGCCGCCGCGCTGATCTACTGGGTTCTGGCCACGGTGTTGTCGCACCTGCAGAACCAGTTGGAAGCACGGGTCAATCGGCACGACCAGGAGTCCTGACCCCATGATTGTCGTGGAAAAACTGACAAAGCAGTTCAAGGGTCAGGTCGTGCTCAACGGCATCGATCTGGAGGTGAAGGAAGGTGAGGTGGTGGCGATCATCGGGCCCTCCGGCTCGGGTAAAACCACGTTCCTGCGTTGCCTGAACTTCCTCGAGGAGCCTAGCAGCGGCCGGATCAAGGTCGGCGACATCGAGATCGATGGCAGCCGCCCGTTGAACCAGCAGCAGGCCCTGGT
The DNA here is from genome assembly GCF_041354075.1 of Pseudomonas fluorescens. GTDB lineage: Bacteria > Pseudomonadota > Gammaproteobacteria > Pseudomonadales > Pseudomonadaceae > Aquipseudomonas > Aquipseudomonas fluorescens_CE. The sequence continues at coordinate 52,062 of NZ_JARZGC010000016.1, forward strand.
GCGGCGCTTGCGCCAGCACGTTGGCTTCGTGTTCCAGAACTTCAACCTGTTCCCCCATCGCACGGCACTGGAAAACGTCGTCGAAGGTCCGATCGTGGTGAAGAAGACACCGCCCGCCGAAGCCATTGCCCTGGGCAGGAAGCTGCTGGCCAGGGTCGGCCTGGCCGGCAAGGAAGATGCTTACCCGCGACGCCTTTCCGGCGGTCAGCAACAGCGCGTGGCCATCGCCCGGGCGCTGGCGATGGAACCGGAAGTGATCCTGTTCGATGAACCCACTTCAGCGCTGGATCCGGAACTGGTGGGTGAAGTGCTGGCGACCATCCGCAGCCTGGCCGAAGAAAACCGCACCATGGTGATCGTTACCCACGAAATGGGATTTGCCCGTGACGTGGCCAACCGCGTGGTGTTTTTCGACAAGGGCGTAATCGTCGAGCAGGGCGAAGCCAAGGCGCTGTTTGCCAATCCAAAGGAAGAGCGGACCAAACAGTTTCTCAGCAAGTTCCTCAACAACTCCCACAACTAAGTTGTAATGACAGAATGCTAACTTCCATGGATGGAAGTCATTTCATACTTCGATACTTCTCTCCCCCAAACTGAACCAAACATTCCTGCCCTCTTTTGGTGTGCGGTACATATCTATGTCCTGCACGGCATTCAACTCGCCTAGAATCCAGTTCACCTTCAGCGCCTCGGCAACGGTCTGCCTCGCCGCCGCGCTCGCGCGGGCTGATCCCGTGGGCATGTTCGACCGGTCATTGCAGCTTCTTAACCTGAACACGTAGGAGCTTTCTGAATAACAGCATATTCATTACTTCAGCAACTCGCTCTATTGACACTTGTTCGTGCGCACTTTTATCTAGCGCCCATCCATCAGAACGCACTTGTTTGAATTGTCATTCATCAGGCGTTTGTGACTCGGTCATTCAGTTATTCAAGAAACGGACTTCGCTGCTGGAACTCAAGGAGAATACTCATGAAAACACCCTCGAACACATGCGAACTGGCGGCACCGACAGTGGCGCCATCCCACCGCAGCGGCATCAATATCACCTCGGCTGCTGATTTGTGGATCGAGGTCGCGCCCTATCCCGGGATGGACGACGGTGATCTGATCGAACTGTTCTGGGACGACTGCTACGTGGCGTCCAAGGTGCTGGATGCCCACGACCTCGGCAACACTCTGAGCCTGCGGGTGCCACCACGGTTCATCGCCAATGGTTCTTCGCGCATTCACTACCGTCTGATGCAAGTCGGCCAGGGCCCGGCGTTATCCGCCGCCACCCGGGTCCAGGTCAAGCTCGACTGCCCAGGCGGGCCACCCTGTGCCTTGTGCGACGATGAAAACCAGCGCCTGGCGCCGGTCGCGATTCCCGAAACCATACGCCGCCAGGGGGTCAATCCGAACCAGATCAAACGTGGCGTGCCCCTGACCATCGAGCCCTACCTGAACATGGCCGTCGATGACGAAATCACCCTGCGCTGGGGCGATGCACGCATGGACCTGCCACGGCTCAAGGCCAGCGAAGTGGGTCAGCCGATTCACGTCTGGGTGCCGCCGGCGATGATTCTCGAGGCCGGCGAAGACCTGCGGCTGGAAGTGACCTACTGCATTCTCGATCGGGTCGGCAACAACTCGCGCTGGGCTCCGGCACGCACGTTGAAAATCGGTTGCAGCCAGCCCTGTTCGAAGCGCCCCGTGCAAACCTCCGGCGAAGCCTGAAACCCACACTTCCATGCATTTCCAGGCATCCAACTGTTGCCCCACAAACAACTGTTCCCCCGCCAACAGTTGGTGACGACACACTTCTATTCATATTCCAAAAAGCTAGTTTATTAATTTTTTATACGCATTTAGGGTATATGAACCGGACCACCGGACCTTCTTGTTTTTATTTCGCCGCCCCTGCGGTGTCCCATGAAATGTGAGGTTTAGGTATGGTCCGGAACACAATCACCCCAGTGCAGATCGCCAGGGCATTGCGTGCAGCCAAGGAGCGGCACTGATGTCCAGTCTGGCAGATGCAATCGTCCAGAGTGATCAGGACATCGCCCCGTTGTTGTTGCCCGCGCAGGTCTTGCGCAACGACGCCCAGGCCATCAAGGCCGCCCACGAGTTGGCGCAGGTCGCCCGTGTGCAGGCGGCCAGGCGCGACCGGCAGCGCAAGCTGCCCTGGTCGGAAATCGAACAGTTCACCCGCAGTGGCCTGGGCAGCATTGCCATCCCGCGCGAGTACGGTGGCCCGCAGGTTTCATTCGTCACATTGGCCGAGGTGTTCGCGATCATTTCTGCGGCCGATCCGGCGCTGGGCCAGATCCCGCAGAACCAGTTCGGCATCCTCAACCTGGTGCTCGGCAGTGCCACCGAAGCGCAGAAAAAGCAGCTGTTCAAGAGCGTGCTCGAAGGCTGGCGCATCGGCAATGCGGGGCCTGAGCGCGGCACCAAAAATACCCTGGAGCTCAAGGCCCGGATCACCGCCGATGGCGACGGGTTTGTCATCAACGGGCAGAAGTTCTATTCCACTGGCGCCCTGTTCGCCCACTGGGTCGCCGTCAAGGCCTTGAACGACGACGGCAAGCAGGTCCTGGCTTTCGTTCGTCGCGGCACCCCGGGGCTGCGCATCGTCGACGACTGGTCCGGCTTCGGTCAGCGCACCACCGCCAGCGGGACGATCCTGCTCAACAACGTGCGGGTCGACGCCGATCTGGTGGTGGACAACTGGAAGATCAATGACAAGCCGAACATCCAGGGCTCGGTGTCGCAGTTGATTCAAGCGGCCATCGACGCCGGCATCGCGCGCGGCGCCATCGACGACGCCATCGAATTCGTCAAGACCCGTGCCCGCCCATGGATCGAGGCCAAGGTCGATCGCGCCAGCGATGACCTGTATGTGATTGCCGACATCGGCAAACTGAAGATCGAACTGCACGCGGCTGAAGCGCTGCTGCGCAAGGCCGGGCGAGTGCTGGACCAGGTCAACGCCGAGCCGCTCACGGCCGAATCCGCTGCGCGCGCCTCGATTGCGGTGGCCGAAGCCAAGGTGCTGACCACGGAAATCTCGCTGCTGGCCAGCGAGAAGCTGTTCGAGCTGGCCGGCAGCCGCGCGACCCTCGAAGAATTCAACCTCGACCGCCACTGGCGCAACGCCCGCGTGCACACCCTGCATGACCCGGCGCGCTGGAAGTATCACGCCATCGGCGGTTATCGCCTGAACGGCACGCTGCCGGCTCGTCACTCCTGGATTTAACGACCCGACCACTTTTGACCAGATCTCTGGAGAAACACATGTCTCTTTCTCGTCACGTCGCGGTCATCACCAGCGATGAGCAAGCCCTGATCGTCGCCAGTGACCTGGCCGAGGATTTCAAACGCGATGCCGCCCTGCGCGACCGCGAGCGTCGTCTGCCGCTGCCGGAGCTGGAAGTGTTTTCCCGCTCGGGCCTCTGGGGCATCAGCGTGCCAAAGGCATACGGCGGCGCCGGCGTTTCCAATGTCACCCTGGCCAAGGTGATCGCTCTGATCGCCCAGGCCGATGGCTCCCTGGGACAGATTCCGCAGAACCATTTCTATGCCCTCGAAGTGCTGCGGGTAAACGGCAGCGAAGCGCAGAAAAAACGCCTCTATGCCGAAGTGCTGGCCGGTCAGCGATTCGGCAACGCGCTCGCCGAACTCGGCACTAAAACGGCCCACGACCGTACCACGCGCCTCACCCGCTCTGGTGACGGTTATCGCATCAACGGTCGCAAGTTCTACGCCACGGGGGCGATCTACGCACAACGCATCCCGACCTCGGTGGTGGATGAAAACGGTGTACAGCAACTCGCATTCGTGGCGCGTGACAGCCAAGGCCTGACGGTCATCGACGACTGGAGCGGCTTCGGTCAGCGCACCACCGGCAGCGGCTCGGTGGTGTTCGAAGACGTCCATGTCGACGCCGAGGACGTCATCGCCTTTCAAAGCGCATTCGAGCGCCCGACGACCGTCGGTCCGCTGGCACAGATTCTTCATGCGGCCATCGACACCGGCATCGCCCGCGCGGCCTACGAAGATGCGCTGCATTTCGTGCGCACTAAAACCCGTCCGTGGATCGACGCCACCCATGAAAAGGCCAGCGAAGACCCGCTGACCCTCAAGAGCTTCGGCCACCTGAGCGTTCGCCTGCATGCCACCGAGGCCCTGCTGGAACGCGCTGGTGAGTACCTCGACAAGGCCCAGGCCGAGACCAACGACGAGACTGTCGCGGCCGCCTCGATTGCCGTGGCCGAGGCCCGCGCCATCAGCACCGAAATTTCCCTCGCGGCCGGTAGCACACTGTTCGAACTGGCCGGCAGCCAAGCCACCCTGATCGAGCACGGCCTCGATCGTCACTGGCGCAACGCCCGGGTGCACACGCTGCACGACCCGGTGCGCTGGAAATACCACGCCGTGGGCAACTTCTACCTCAACGATGAAAACCCGCCACGACGGGGGACTATCTGATGGCCGAGGCGAAGAAAAAGATTCTGCTCAACGCCTTCAACATGAACTGCGTCGGGCACATCAATCACGGTTTGTGGACCCATCCACGGGACACCTCGACCCAGTACAAGACGATCGAGTACTGGACCGACCTGGCGCAGTTGCTGGAGCGCGGCCTGTTCGACGGCCTGTTCATTGCCGACATCGTCGGTGTGTATGACGTCTACCAGAACTCGGTGGACGTGCCGCTCAAAGAGTCGATCCAGCTGCCGGTCAACGACCCCTTGCTGCTGGTGTCGGCCATGGCCGCCGTGACGAAAAACCTGGGCTTCGGCCTGACCGCCAACCTGACCTACGAACCGCCCTACCTGTTCGCCCGTCGCATGTCGACGCTCGATCACCTGAGCCGTGGCCGGGTCGGCTGGAACATCGTCACCGGTTACCTGGACAGCGCCGCCAAGGCCATGGGACTGAGCGAGCAGGTGGAACACGACCGGCGTTACGACCAGGCGGACGAATACCTCGAAGTGCTCTACAAACTCTGGGAGGGCAGCTGGGAAAACGACGCGGTGCTCAATGACCCGCAACAGCGGATCTACGCGCAGCCGGACAAAGTGCACAAGGTCGAGCACAAGGGCGAGTTCTATCAGGTCGAGGGTTATCACCTCTGCGAGCCTTCGCCGCAGCGCACCCCGGTGCTGTTCCAGGCCGGCAGTTCGGATCGCGGTTTGCTGTTCGCCGGACGGCATGCCGAATGCGTGTTCATCAGTGGCCAGAACAAACCCTCGACGAAGGCCCAGGTCGACAAGGTTCGCGCCAGCGCCGTCGAGGCCGGGCGCAACCCGCAGGACGTGAAGGTGTTCATGGGCCTGAACGTGATCGTCGGCGCCACCGAGGAGCTGGCCTGGGCCAAGCAAGCCGAGTATCGCAGCTACGCCAGCGCCGAAGCCGGCGTGGCGCATTTCTCGGCGTCCACCGGGATCGATTTCTCCGAATACGCCATCGACGAACCGATCCAGTACGTGAAGAGCAACGCGATCCAATCGGCGACCAAACACCTGCAGAACAACGACTGGACCCCTCGCCGACTGCTCGAACAACACGCCTTGGGCGGGCGTTACATCACCGTGGTCGGTTCACCCGAACAAGTGGCGGATGAGCTGGAATCGTGGATTGCCGAAACCGGGCTGGACGGTTTCAACCTGACCCGCATCGTCACCCCGGAAAGCTATGTGGACTTCATCGACCTGGTGATTCCCGAGTTGCAGCGTCGCGGGTCGTACAAGACCGCTTATGACGACGGCAGCTTGCGGCACAAGCTGTTTCACGAGGGGGCGCATTTACCTGAGCAGCATGCGGGGTCCGCGTTTCGCCGTTGAAAAGCATCGCAGGCAAGCCCGCTCCCACGGGGTTCTCGGGGCTCCCAATGCCCCTTTAGGAGCGCGCTTGCTCGCGATGAGGCCCCAACAGACAACCAAAATCCAAAGCACTGACTGGAAAAACATCATGACCAAACACTACCTCTCCCACCCAGTCAAAGCACTGGCCCTGGCCCTCGGCCTCTTCAGTTCCGTCACCTTCGCCGCCGACGCGCCGCTGAAAGTCGGCACCACCGCCGCGTTCGCCATTCCACTGGAAGCGGCGGTCGAGGAAGCCGGCAAACAAGGCCTGAAAGTCGAACTGGTGGAATTCACCGACTGGATCGCCCCCAACGTCAGCCTCGCGGCCGGCGACATCGACGTGAATTATTTCCAGCACATCCCGTTCCTGGAAAACGCCAAGGCCGCCGCAGGTTTCGACCTGGTGCCGTTCGCGCCGGGGATCATCAACAACGTCGGCCTCTACTCGAAGCAATACAAAAGCTTCGACGAGCTGCCCGAAGGCGCCAGCGTGGCCATCGCCAACGACCCGATCAACAGCGGTCGCGGCTTGCAGTTGCTGGCCAAGGCCGGGCTGATCACGCTCAAGCCGGGGGTGGGCTACAAGGCCACCGAAGAAGACATCGTCGCCAACCCGAAAAAAATCAGGATCCTGCAGGTCGAAGCCGTGCAACTGGTGCGCGCGTATGACGACGCCGATCTGGTCCAGGGCTACCCGGCTTACATCCGCCTGGCCAAGACTTTCGATGCCGGTTCCGCGCTGCTCTTCGACGGGCTCGATCACAAGGAATACGTGATCCAGTTCGTGATCCAGCCCAACAGCAAAACCGATCCGCGCCTGATCAAGTTCGTCGACATCTACCAGCACTCGCCTGCCGTTCGCGCCGCCCTGGATAAAGCCCACGGCAAGCTCTATCAAGCCGGTTGGGAAAGCTGAAAATGACTGCGGCGACGCCCTTGCGACTGGAAATTCCAGAGCGACATAAAGTCGAACAGACCGAACTGCACCCGCAGCTCAATCACGCCCACGTGCGCTTCATCGGCGTGGGCAAGACCTACAACGGCCAGCAAGGCCCGGTGGCCGCCCTGCACGGCATCGACCTGGCGATCCAGCGAGGCGAAGTGTTCGGCATCATCGGTCGCAGCGGCGCCGGCAAGTCGTCGCTGATCCGCACCATCAACCGCCTGGAGCAGCCGAGCAGCGGTCGCGTGCTGATCGATCAGGTCGACATCGGCGAGTTCGATGAAGACCGTCTGGTGACGCTGCGCCGGCGCATCGGCATGATCTTCCAGCACTTCAACCTGATGTCGGCCAAGACCGTCTGGCAGAACGTCGAGCTGCCGCTGAAAGTCGCCGGCGTACCCAGAGAGCAACGCGAGCGCAAGGTCCGTGAACTGCTGGAGCTGGTAGGCCTGCAAGCCAAACACAAGGCGTACCCGGCGCAGCTTTCCGGCGGACAGAAACAGCGCGTCGGCATCGCCCGCGCACTGGTGCACGACCCCGAGATCCTGCTGTGCGATGAAGCCACGTCGGCACTGGATCCGGAGACCACGCAATCGATCCTTGGCCTGCTGCGCGAGATCAACCAGCGCCTGGGTTTGACCATCGTGCTGATCACCCACGAAATGGCGGTGATCCGCGACATCTGCGACCGCGTGGTGGTGCTGGAGCATGGTCGCATCGTCGAGCAAGGGCCGGTGTGGGAAGTCTTCGGCAACCCGCAGCACGAGGTCAGCAAAACCCTGCTCGCCCCGTTGCAACACGGGTTGCCGGCGGAACTGCAAAGCCGTCTGCAGACGCAACTGCAATCCCCCGAGGCCGCCGTGGTCCTGCGTTTGCAGTTCACCGGCAGCACAAGCGACGAACCGGACCTGGCCGCGCTGTTCGCCGCCCTCGGCGGTCGCGTGCGGTTGCTGCAGGGCGGCGTGGAACGGATTCAGGGGCATGCCCTGGGGCAATTGCTGCTGGCGGTGTCCGGCTCGTCGCTGGGCGCTGAAGAATTGCGCCTGCGCGCCAGTCGCTGGGCCCAACAGGTGGAGGTGCTCGGTTATGTGGTTTGATCGTTTGCTGCAAGGTTTCATCGACACCTTCCTGATGGTCGGGGTGTCGTCATTGATCGCACTGCTGGCGGGCATACCGCTGGCGGTGATCCTGGTGACCAGTGGCAAGGGCGGGATCTACGAGGCACCGGCGCTGAACCGCGCGCTGGGTGCGTTCGTCAACCTGTTCCGCTCGATCCCCTTCCTGATCCTGATGGTGGCGCTCATCCCGTTCACTCGCCTGATCGTCGGCACCACCTACGGTGTCTGGGCCGCCGTGGTGCCGCTGACCATCGCCGCCACGCCGTTCTTTGCGCGCATCGCCGAGGTCAGTCTGCGCGAAGTGGACCATGGCTTGATCGAAGCGGCGCAGGCCATGGGCTGCCGGCGCTGGCACATTGTCTGGCATGTGTTGTTGCCTGAGGCGCTGCCGGGAATCGTCGGTGGTTTCACCATTACCCTGGTGACCATGATCAACTCCTCGGCCATGGCCGGCGCGATTGGCGCGGGCGGGTTGGGCGACATCGCCTATCGCTACGGCTATCAGCGCTTCGACAGTCAGATCATGTTGACGGTGATCGTGTTGCTGGTGGCGTTGGTGGCGGTGATTCAGTTGGGTGGGGATCGCTTGGCTCGGGGGTTGAACAAGCGTTGATCGGCCGGCTGCAAAAGAGCAGATCGCAAAATTCTGACGGCAATAACCGACACGGCGGACGCCCCGTAAGAAGTCACAGGGTCGCCCGCCCGTATGGCGTATATTCGGCAGATTCCCAGCCTGTGCAGCCGACCATGAAACAGACCCCCGCCGACCTTGAGCAAATCACCGCCACCACCCTGGGCCATTACAATTCGGTGGCCGAAGGCTTTCGCGATGGCACCCGCGATCACGATGTCAGCCAGAACATCGATGCATTGCTGCGCCATATTCAGGGCGAAGCGCCATTCGACATTCTCGATTTTGGTTGCGGGCCCGGGCGCGATTTGCAGACGTTCACGCGCCTGGGCCACCGCGCGGTAGGACTCGATGGCTCGCAAGAGTTTGCCCGGATGGCGCGCGAGGACAGCGGTTGCGAGGTGTGGCAGCAGGATTTCCTCAAGCTCGACCTGCCAGCCGGGCGCTTCGACGGGATTTTTGCCAATGCGGTGCTGTTCCACATTCCGCGCCAGGAATTGCCTCGGGTACTCCGGCAGTTGCATGGCACGTTGAAGCCGGGCGGTGTGTTGTTCAGTTCCAATCCCCGTGGCGAGAACCAGGAAGGGTGGAATGGGTCGCGGTATGGGGCCTATCACGATCTGGCAGCCTGGCAGGGGCTTTTGATCGAGGCGGGGTTTGCGGAGCTGGAGCATTACTACCGGCCGGCGGGATTGCCGAGGGAGCAGCAGCCTTGGTTGGCGAGTGTTTGGCGTAAATGCGTTTAAGCAGTGCCGACGCCATCGCGGGCAAGCCCGCTCCCACAGGGCGGCGTTCCGAGGATGCGCGCGCAGCGCCCGCCGTCACTGCGCCTCGTTTTTCGGCTCACGAATCCTGTACCAGGCCACATACAGCGCCGGCAAGAACAATAGCGTCAGCAGCGTCGCGATGATGATGCCGCCAATCATCGCGTAGGCCATCGGCCCCCAGAACACTTCCCGGGCAATCGGGATCATCCCCAGGCTCGCCGCTGCGGCGGTCAGCAGAATCGGTCGGCGCCGGTGCTCCGTGGCTTGCACCACCGCGTCCCATGGCGTGGAACCGGCCTTCTCGTAGGCATCGATCTGGGTTACCAGAATCACCGAGTTGCGGATGATGATGCCGATTAACGCCAGAATCCCGAGGATCGCCACGAAGCCCATCGGCGTGCCCGTCGGAATCAGCGCCAGGACCACGCCAATCAGTCCGAGCGGCGCGACGCTGGCGACCAGGAACAGCTTCTGCCCGCTGTGCAGCTGGATCATCAAGAAGGTCGCCATCAGGAACAGCATCAACGGCACGACCTTGGCGATCGGCCCCTGGGCCTTGGCGCTTTCCTCCACCGTGCCGCCAGTGGCGACCTTGTAGCCCACCGGCAACGAAGCGGCGAACTGGTCGATGGTCGGCTTCAATTGCGTGACCAGGTCGGTCGGTTGAATCTCGTCGCGCACCGCCGCCTTGATGGTGATCGTCGGCCTGCGGTCGCGACGCCACACCAGTGGCTGCTCGAGCTCATAGCGCAGGGTGGCGAAGGCCAGCAGTGGAATCGAGGTGCCGCTGGGCGTGACGATCTGCAGGTTCTGCAGGGTTTCCGGCGTACCGCGCTCATCGTCGACCGCGCGCCCCACGACGTTGATCAGGTAGATGTCATCATCGACCTGCGTCACGGGCGCTCCGGCGACGATGCTGTTCATCAGGTTCGCCACTTCTTCCGATGACAGCCCCAACTGCCGCACCTTGTCCTGGGCGATGTCGATACGCAGCACTTTGCCCGGCTCGTTCCAGTCGTAGATGATCTCGCCGATGTGCGAATTCTTGTCCAGTTCGGTGGCCAGGGCGATGGCGTGCTTGCGCACCTGGTCGATGTCCTTGCCACTGACCCGGTATTGAATGGGCCGACCGACCGGCGGCCCCATTTCCAGTGCCTGGACGTAGCTGCCGATGCCGACGAACTCCTTGCGCAAGCGTTCGCGCAACCGCTGGCTGAGGGCCTCGCGCGACTCCAGGCCTTTGCTGACGATGACCAGTTGCGCGTAGTACGGGTTCTGCAACTGCTGGTCCAGCGGCAGGTAGAAACGGATCGCGCCTTCGCCGATGTAGGTGCTCCAGCGCTCGATGTCAGGGTCGTCCTTGAGCGTCGCTTCCAGCTTGTCCACGGCCTTGCGGGTTTCGGCGATCGAAGCGTTTTGCGGCAGGTTCAGGTCGACGAGGATTTCCGGACGGTCCGAAGACGGGAAGAACTGGTTCTGCACGAACCGCATGGAGTACACCGACACCAGGAACAGCGTGATGGTGATGCCGATGGCCCACCAGCGATTGCGCATCGCCCAGAGCATGCCGTAGTTGAAGCCACGGCCAATGCGCCCGGGCTCGGCATTGTGGGGTTTGACGTTGGCGCTGAGGATGTGCACGCCGATCACCGGGGCGAACAGCACGGCGACTATCCATGACACCAGCATCGCCACGGCGATAACCGCGAACAGCGTGAAGGTGTACTCGCCCGCCGAACTGGCGTTGAGGCCGATGGGCACGAAACCGGCGACCGTCACCAGGGTGCCGGTGAGCATCGGGAATGCGGTGGAGGTGTAGGCGAACGTGGCGGCCTGTTCCTTGGTTTCGCCCATTTCCAGGCGCGTGACCATCATTTCGACGGTGATCATCGCGTCATCCACCAGCAGGCCGAGGGCGATGATCAGGGCGCCGAGGGAAATTCGTTGCATGGTGATGCCGCTGTATTCCATGAACACGAAGACCATGGCCAGCACCAGGGGAATCGAGCAAGCCACCACCAGACCGGCGCGTACACCCAGGCTGACGAAACTGACCAGCATCACGATCACCACCGCTTCGAACAGGGCGCTGGTGAAGCCGCCGACGGCCTTTTCCACCACTGCGGCCTGGTCGGACACGTTGTGCACGCCAACGCCCACCGGCAGATCGGCGGTCAGCTCGGTCATGCGCTGGTGCAGCGCCTTGCCGAACGACTGGATGTTGCCGCCCTTCTTCATGGCGATGGCCAGGCCGATGGCCGGCTGCCCGTTGAAACGAAACTCCGGGTTCGCCGGGTCGACATAACCCCGGCTGATCTCGGCAATGTCCGCCAGGCGATAGAAGCGGTCATTGAGCCGCAAGTTGACGTTTGCCAGGTCTTTTTCCGAGGCGAACTGGCCGCTGGTGCGCACGGAAATCCGCTCCGGCCCGGCCTCGATCACCCCGGCGGGCGTCACCGCGTTCTGCGATTGCAGGCTCGACACCACCTGACGCTCATCAATGCCCAGCGCCGCCAGTTTGCGGGTGGAGAAGTTCAGGTAGAGCACTTCATCCTGTTCGCCGATCATCTCGACCTTGCCCAGCCCCGGCACGTCGCGGATCTCGGCGCGGACCTGTTCGACGTAATCGCGCAACTGACGCATCGACAGACCGTCGGCGGTGAAGGCGTACACCGACCCGAACACATCGCCGAATTCGTCGTTGAACGCCGGCCCTTGCAGCCCCTGGGGGAACTGGCCGCGAATGTCGTTGATCTTCTTGCGCACCTGGTACCAGATTTCCGGGATGTCCTTGGCGCTGGTGGTGTCGCGCAGGAACACGAACACCGTCGACTCGCCGGGCCGGGTGTAGCTTTTCACGTAGTCGAGGGAATCGAGTTCCTCGAGTTTTTTCTCGATGCGGTCCGTGACCTGCTTGAGGGTTTCTTCCTGGGTCGCGCCCGGCCAGCGGCTCTGGATGACCATGGTCTTGATGGTGAACGAAGGGTCCTCCTCGCGACCCAGGTTCAGGTAGGAGAACACGCCCATCAGCAGTCCGACCAGCATCAGGTACCAGACAAACGACTGATGTTTGAGGGCCCACTCGGATAAGTTGAAACTCCCTTTCATCGCGGGCTGTCCTCATCGATTTTGACTTTCTGCCCGGGCTTCAGGCTGTTCACACCGGCACTCACCACCCGTTCGCCGGACTTCACGCCGCTGGCCAGCACCATCGTCGAATCGGTGCGGCTGACCAGGGTCACATCACGCGGCGACACCGTCGCACTTTGCGGATCGATGACCCAAATGCGCGATTGGCCGTCGACCTCCTGCAACGCCGTCAGGGGCAGTTCGATACGCGGCTTGATCGTCGAGCTGAGGGTGACGTTGATGGCGGTGCCCAGGCGAAAACCGGGCGGGGTCTCGGCCAGGGTCAGGCGCGCGCGGCGGGTGCGCGTAGCGCTCTGGGCCTGGGGTTCGATTTCCCGCACGGTGGCCGTGGTGGTAACGCTCGGGTCCAGTTCCACGGCGACCTGAAACACCACGTCCGCCGGCAATTGCTCGACCAGCGTGTCCGGCAGATCAATTACCGCCTCCTTGATGTCCGGCTGCGCCAGGGTCACCACTTGCTGGCCGGCCGTCACTACTTGCCCGGCTTCGGCATTCCAGGCGGTGACAATCGCCTTGTGGTCGGTGCGCAGCTCGACATAGCCAAGCGCATCCTTTGCCTGATCGACCGCTGCCTTCGCCTGGTCGACGGACGCTTGCGTGGTTTTCAGGTTGGTCTGTGCGATGTCCAACTGAGCCTGTGCGCCAACCCCGCGATCGAACAGTTCCTGCTGGCGTCGGGCATCGGCCTTGGCATTGATCAGTTGCGCCTGGACCTGGGCCAGATCACCCTGTGCGGCGCGCAACTGGTTCTGCTGATCCGTAGGATCGAGCGTCGCAAGCAAGGCGCCCTTTTCCACCTCGGCGCCCACATCGACGTTACGACTGGCAATGCGCCCCGGTACACGAAAGCCGACATTGGATTCGTAACGGGCCTGAATGCTGCCGGCGAAGCGCCCCAGGGTTTCTTCGCCCAATGCCTGCACCTGCACCGACAGTACCGGTCGCACCGGTTCCGGCGGTGGCTCCTTCTCCGAGCAGCCCACCAGCATCAAAGCCGCGACAGCCAACGACACACGGATCATGGCTGGACTCCCTCGGCCAAGTCTTTGTAAGTGTTCTCGGCGATCTCGACCTTGACGCCGGGGTGCAACAACTGGCCGCCGGCGATGATCACTTTGTCACCGTCCTTCAGGCCGTCGCTGATGATCACCTTGCCGGTCAGGTAGCGACCGACCGTGACCGTGTGCAACTGCGCGGCGCCTTGCTCGTCCACGAGCCACACGGCCGGCTCGCTGAGGTTTTTGGTGAGCGCCGACCACGGCAGCTCAACGGCCGACTTGCCCGGTACCTTCGCGGTGGCACTGACCACCGAGCCGAGCTGCATGCCATCCGGCAGGCCGTCGAGCGTGACCTTGACCTGCACCGTGCCGGTCTGCGCGGAAACCGCCGGGGTGATCTCCCGCACCGTGCCGGTGGTCTTGATGGCGGGGTTGTCGAGCAGGCTGACCACGATGGTCTTGTCGTCCGGCTCATGGGCCAGCAGCGATTCGTAGACGTTGAACACCGCGTCGCGCTCACCGTCCCGGGCCAGGCTGAAAATCGGCACCGTGGCCTGCACCACCTGGCCCACCTCGGCCTGACGCGCGGTGATGATCCCCGGTGCGTCGGCAATCAGCGCGGTATAACTCAGTTGATCGCGGGCGTTGGCCAACTGCGCCTGGGCGGCGGTCAGGGCACTTTGACTGCTGCGCAATGCCGCCTGGGCCGAGTCGTATTCGCTCTGGCTGGTGTAACCCTTGGGCAGGAGCTTTTGCTGGCGAACGAAGGCAGCGGCGGTCTGGGTGACACGCGCCTGCTCGGCGACCACCTGGGCCTTGGCGGAGTCGACGTTGGTCTGCAGGTCTTTCGGGTCGAGTTTGGCCAACACCTGCTTGGCCGACACCCGGTCACCGACATCGACCGAGCGCTGGATGATCTTGCCGCCGACGCGAAACGACAGGTCGGTCTGGACCCGTGCCTGCACATCACCGGTGAGTGTCACCGACGCGGCGTATTCGGCCGGCTTGACCACCTGCACGAAGACCCGTGGGCGATCTTTCTCGACCTGGGGTTTTTCGCCGCAGGCGCTCAACAGCAGCAGGAGGCTCAGGCCAACCACTCTTTTCAACCCGGGACCAGCCATGCAAACTCCTTTGCGCTGTACGGACGTGCCAATGGCAATACGACTGTGAGCTTAGAACAGGGTTCAATAGCTGCACAGCTGGCGGCCCTCCCCTTAGGAGCGAGCTCGCTCGCGATGGTCTTGAGAGTGCCGTGAGGCGCGCGCCCCCAAGAAGGCAGACAACCGGGCAACCCGGTAAAGGAAGCTTTTCATGCTCAAAACCCTCGCGGTGGCCAACTACCGCTCGATCAACAACCTGGTGATTCCCCTGGGGCGCTTGAACCTGATCACCGGGCCGAACGGCAGCGGCAAATCCAACCTCTACCGCGCGTTGCGTCTGTTGGCGGAAACCGCTCAGGGCGGCGTGGTCAACGCCTTGGCCCGCGAGGGCGGCCTGGACTCGACGTTCTGGGCGGGGCCGGAAATCATCACCCGGCGCATGCGTAGCGGTGAGGTGCCTATCCAGTCGACCGTGCGGCACGGCGTCAAACGCCTGCGCCTGGGATTTGCCGGCGAGGACTTCAGCTATTCGATCGCCCTGGGCCTGCCGGTGCCGAGTCTGTCGGCATTTTCCCTCGACCCGGAAATCAAGAAGGAATGCATCTGGTCCGGGCCGCTCTATCGCCCCGCCAGCCTGTTGGTGGATCGCGATGGCTCGATGATTCGCGCCCGTGCCGGTCGCAGCTGGGACGTGCTGGCCCAGCACACGCCACATTTCGACAGCCTGTTCGATCAGGTCGGCAGCCTTCGAAGCTCTCCGGAAGTCGTGCAGATGCGCGAGTTCATTCGGCACTGGCGCTTTTACGATCACTTTCGCAGCGACGCCGACGCACCGGCGCGCCAACCACAGCTGGGGACGCGTACGCCGGTGCTGCATCACGATGGGCGGGACCTGGCAGCAGCCTTGCAGACCATCCGCGAGATCGGTGATCCCGACGCCTTGCAGGCCGCGATCAGCGATGCGTTCCCTGGTGCGCGATTGAATATCGAGCCGCTGCCGGGTGGACGCTTCGCGATCGAGTTTTATCAGGAAGGTTTGCTGCGCCCGTTATCGGCGGCCGAGCTGTCCGATGGGACGCTGCGTTATCTGTTGCTGATCGCGGCGCTGCTGACACCCCGTCCGCCATCGCTGATGGTGCTCAACGAACCGGAGACCAGCCTGCACCCGGATCTGTTGCCCGCGCTGGCGCGCCTGATCATCAGGGCCTCGGAACACGCTCAGGTGTGGGTGGTGTCCCATGCACGACGGCTGATTTCGGCGTTGCAGGAAGACCCGGCATGCCATTGCATCGTGCTGAAAAAAACCCTGGGCCAGACCGGGATGGTCGGGCAGCGGGTGCTGGATGAGCCGGCGTGGAATTGGCCGGGCTGATCGGCGCCCTGTGCACCGAATCGCGAGCGGGCTCGCTCCCCCAGGTACTGCAAAAAACCTGTGGGAGCGAGCCCGCTCGCGATGGGGACACACAGATCGTCTGAGGCGCTAGTGAGTTACCCCTGCCACTTGCCACCCTCGACAATCACGCTCTCAGGCTTTGTATCGTCGCTCAGTTCCTTGCGCACGTACTGGTCGTACAGCTTGAGCAGGTATTTCTCTTCACCCAGCTTCGCCAACTCGGCGTTGACCCAGTCACGCAGCTCGATGTTGCCCTTCTTCACCGCCGGCGCAATTGGCGCTTCGGCACCCAGCGTCTGCGCCAGCACGCGATAACCCGGGTTCTGCTTGGCCCAGCTGAACAGCACCAGGTTGTCCTGGGCATAGGCATCGCCGCGACCATTGGCCAGGGCTTGCAGCGACTCGGAGTTCTTCTCGAACTTGAGCAGTTTCCAGTCCGGGTGGTTCTTGGTCAGCCAGATGTCTGCCGTGGT
The DNA here is from genome assembly GCF_041354075.1 of Pseudomonas fluorescens. Lineage (GTDB taxonomy): Bacteria > Pseudomonadota > Gammaproteobacteria > Pseudomonadales > Pseudomonadaceae > Aquipseudomonas > Aquipseudomonas fluorescens_CE. The sequence continues at coordinate 68,494 of NZ_JARZGC010000016.1, forward strand.
GCCGGTGGTGACGATGGTGGTGCGAGTCGCCAGGTCATCGAGGGTTTTCACCTCGCTGGCCTGTGGCACCAATGCCTGCACCGCGACCTTCAGGTTCGGGTTGGTGAATTCCACCGCCTCCTTGCGCTCCGGGGTCACGGTCATGTTGGCCAGGATCAGGTCGACCTTGTCACTTTGCAGGAATGGAATTCGGCTGGCCGGCTCCACTGCAACGAATTCGATCTTGTTTTCGTCGCCCAGCAGATCCTTGGCGAAACGACGGCCGATGTCGGTATCGAAACCGACGTAACGCCCCGCCTCATCGACGAAGCCGAACGGCGGCTTGTCGGTGAAGACGCCGACGATCAACTTGTCCCGCGCCTTGATCTTTTCCAGGTAGCCGGCCGGCGCGCTGCTTTCGCTGGCGACTTTGGGCTTTGGCGGTTCCTCGGTTTTATTGCAGCCGGCCAGCAGCGCGAGGCCGAGCAGCGGGAGAAGCAAGCGTGAAGCCTTGGCAGTTTTCATGGCAGTTCCAGTTCCTTTGTTTGAGTCGTTTCGGGTAGGGCGGCGACGTAGGAGAACTTCTCCAGGAACTGCTGCGCTCGTGCGGTTTGCGGGTTCGTAAAGAAAATCTCGGGGGGGTTCTGTTCAAGGATTCGCCCGGCATCCATGAACACGATTCGGTCGGCCACGGCACGGGCAAAGGCCATTTCGTGGGTGACGATCAGCAGCGTCATGCCTTCACGGGCCAGGCCCTGAATGACTTCCAGCACTTCCTTGACCATTTCCGGGTCGAGGGCGGCGGTGACCTCATCAAACAACATGACCCTGGGGTTCATGCACAGCGAACGAACGATGGCGATCCGTTGCTGCTGACCACCGGAGAGCTGGCGGGGAAAGGCATCGCGCTTGTCCAGCAGGCCCACCCGCGCCAGCAGGGCTTCAGCCTGGACCTGTGCCTCACGACGTTCGCGCTTTTGCACCTTGACCGGGCCGAGCAGCAGGTTGTCGAGCACGCTCATGTGCGGGAACAGGTGGTAACTCTGGAACACCATGCCGATCTGTTGCCGCACTTCGCGCCAGTCGGTGCCCTTGTCCAGCAACTCGCGACCGGCAAATGCCAGGCTGCCGCCGTGGGCGACTTCCAGGCCGTTGAGGCACCGTAACAACGTGCTCTTGCCGCAGCCGCTGGGACCGAGGATGACGATCACTTCGCCTGAGTTGACGTTCAGGTCGATGCCCTTGAGCACCTGCTGCTCGCCAAAGAACTTGTTGAAACCCTTGAACTCGATCAATGCGCTCATGCTTGCGTCCAGCGCCGCTCCAGCACACGCGAGGCGGCTGACAGCGGGTAGCAGATGAAGAAGAAAAACAGGAACAGGGCGCCGTAGATCAGCACCGATTCGTAGGTGCGCTCGATGATCTGCTGGCCGACCTTGATCACGTCCACCACGCCGATCAACACCGCCAGGGAGCTGGTCTTGATGATTCGCGTGTAGACGTTGATGGTCGGCGGCGTCATGCGTTTCAGGGCCTGGGGCAGCAACACGTAGCCGTAGAGTTGCGGCCCGTTCAGGCCGATCGACAACCCGGCTTCACGCTGCCCGCGTGGTAGCGAATGCAACGCACCGCGCACCACCTCGCCCACTTCGCTGGCGCCCCAGAGCGACAAAACCAGCACCGCGCACCAGAAGCTCGGAAGGCTCAGGCCGAAGAAAATCGGCAGGCCAAAGAACAGCAGGTACAGCCAGACCAGCACCGGAATCGCCCGGAACAGCTCCAGATACACCCGCAGGATCGCGTTCAAGGCTTTTGAATTCAGCGTACGCAACACGCCGTAGAGCACCCCGCCCACCGTGCTGATGGCGATGCTCAGAAAGGAAATCGACAGGGTTTGCGCAGCGCCCTTGCCCAGTTGCGGCAACGACACCCAGAGCAGTTCAAGACCCGAACTGGCCATGCTGGAGCCTCCTTTCCAGACGGCTGAGCAACAGCGACAGCGGTAAAAACAGCAGCACGCAGATCAGCGTCAGCACGGCGAGCATTTCGTAGGTTTTGTAGTAGAGGGCGATGTAGCTTTTGGTGGTGTAGAGAATTTCCGGCACCGCCACCGCCGAAACCACGGTGGTTTCTTTCAGCAGGAAAATGAAATTGGCGAACAGCGAAGGCAGGCTGAGGATGCCCGCTTGCGGCAGGATCACGTAGCGCAGCAATTGACCGTGGGACAACCCGATGGAACGACCGGACTCCAGTTGCGCCGCAGGTACGGCCTCCACCCCGGCACGCAGCACCTCGGTGAGATAGGCTCCGCCGAGGAACGTCATGGTGATGATTGCGGCCGCAAAACCGGACACCTTGATGCCCAGGGCCGGCAACGCGAAGTAGACGAAGAACAGCTGGATCAACAGCGGCGTGTTGCGCGCCAACTCCACATACAGCCCGACCAGGCGCTGCAGGTAAGGCGTGCGGAACACCAGGATCGTCGCGTTGATCAAGGCCACCAGCAGCGACGTGCCGATGGCGATCAAGCCGACCTGCAACGTCACGCCTACCGCAGTGACGAACGCCGGCAGGGTGCTGAGGATAAAAGCGTAATCGAAGTTCATTGAACATCCTGGACGCCGCTCGGTAAGCGACGGTGGTGCGGTCCATGGGCAGTGGGTAACGACCCGGCAAGCACCGACTTTAAAGGTATAAGAAATTAAATTTAAATACCGTTAAAGCATATTGATATCACGCAAAAACCTATCCGCCGAATTGGCCGGCACGCAGGAAGCCGACTACTTTCCTTTGCGCTGCAGGGGGGATCTTTTTCTCGAATCCACCCTCCAAGGATGCACAGCTTCTGGCCGGACCTGGCCGGACCACACAAGGAAGAACATCATGGCTGACGTAAAAGCACCGCAACCACTGGACCCGCAGGACATCCTGAAACTGCTGGTGGCGTTGCGCAGGGCGTTGAAGGCCGGGGTGGCCTGAACACCTGTCCTTCGCGGGAGCAAGTCTGCTCGCGAACAGGCGGTGCCTGTTGCTACAGGCACTGGCTGCACACGGTTACCCTTCGAGAAACGAGCAGGCAAAAAAACGCCGACGCTATCGCTAGCCGTCGGCGTTCGAAACCGTGAAGGGGTTTACCGCTTGAATCAGAACGCCGGCAGTACCGCGCCGCTGTACTTCTTCTCGATGAAGGCTTTCACTTCAGGGCTGGTCAAAGCCTTGGCCAGTTTCTGGATGGCTGCGCTGTCCTTGTTGTCCGGACGAGCGACCAGGAAGTTCACGTACGGCGAATCGGCACCTTCGATCACCAGCGCGTCTTTAGCCGGGTTCAGGCCTGCTTCCAGCGCGTAGTTGGTGTTGATCAGGTCCAGGTCGACTTCTTTCAGAACGCGCGGCAGCAAGGCCGACTCCAATTCCTTGAACTTGAAGTTGTGCGGGTTCTTGGCGATGTCTTTCGGCGTCGACAGGGCGTTGCTCGGGTCTTTCAGCTCGATCAGGCCAGCTTTCTGCAGCAGGATCAGGGCACGGCCGCTGTTGCTGCCTTCGTTTGGCAGGGCGATGACGGCGCCGTTTGGCAGCTCGGACAGGGATTTGTATTTGCTGGAGTAGCCGCCGAAAGGTTCAACGTGAACGCCGATCACGGTTTCCAGGTTGGTGCCCTTGCCTTTGTTGAAGCTGTCCAGGTACGGCTTGGTCTGGAAGTAGTTGGCGTCCAGGCGCTTTTCGGCAACCTGTACGTTCGGCTGAACGTAATCGGTGAATACCTTGATCTCCAGGTCCACGCCTTCTTTGGCGAGGGTCGGCTTGATCAGCTCCAGAATCTCGGCGTGTGGAATCGGGGTCGCCGCCACCACCAGTTTCTCGCCAGCCTGGGCCAGGCCTGCGGTCAGAGCAGCCGCCAATGCGGTAAACAACAGAACCTTTTTCATGCAGTGTCCTTATCGAAAATCACGGTCGTCATCGACGACGGCTATTAGTACGTGTGCCAGTGAAGTGCTATCGCTGGCGTGGAGCGGACAATACCGGGATTTTATATTCCCGAACAATATCTTTTATTCACTTTCATATTCCATTTTACTCATACAGCTCTAAATCGCCGATCCTGTAGGAGCGAGCATGCTCGCGATGGACTCCAAGACACCGCGGGGCACCTGATGCCCCACGTTATCGTTGACCACCATCGTCGGAACGCCGCCCGGAGCATGCTCGCTCCTACAGGGGGTCCAACTCGCTCAGGAGATTTCGAATGGCTTCCCTTTCGGCCGCAGAGCCGTTGGCCAGGATCAACTTGAGCTGATGCTCGACCTGCGTCAGCGAATCCGGAAGGTTCAGATGCTCCGGCAGGATCTCGTCACCGTGACTCACCAACAATGCGAAGTGAATGACGTTTTCCAGTTCGCGGGTATTGCCCGGCCAGTTGTGGCGCTCGAGCACCCGTTGCGCGGCCTCGCTGATCAGCGGCACTGGCAGGTCGAGGCGCTGGCTGTAGATCCCCAAAAAATATTCGGACAGCGACAGGATATCGCCGACCCGCTCGCGTAGCGCCGGCAGTTCGAGCTGCCCCTCGCTGAGGTAGTGATAAAGCCGCTCATGGAATTTTCCGGCGGCCACCGCCTGCGCCAGGTCGATGCTGGTCGCCGCGACCAGGCGCACGTCCACCGGGCTGGGGTGCGTGGCGCCCACGCGAGTGACTTCATGATTTTCCAGGGCGGCGAGCAACTTGATCTGGATCGGCAGTGGCAAGTCGCCGATCTCGTCCAGGTAGAGCGTGCCGCCATTGGCCGAACCGAACCACCCGGCGCGGCTGCTCGCCGAGCCGCTGTGGCTGCCGGCCGCATAGCCGAACAGCTCGGCGTCGGCGTAGGTCGGGCTGATCGCGCCGCAGTTGACCGACACGAACAAACCGCCGCGATCACTGGCGCGGTGGATATGCCGGGCCAGCAGTTCCTTGCCGCTGCCGGTTTCGCCGCGGATCAACACCGAAATCGAACGCGGCGCCAGTTGCTCCAGCTCCTCACGCAACTGGCGCGAGCGCGGATCGACGAACACCAGGGCCTTGGCGCGGATGCTCAGGGGACTTTTTTCGGCATCGGGGAAGGTCAGCAGAGGCTGGCCGAAGGTTTCAAAACTCATGGCAGGCTCCCGCCCCAAACCGCCGGGAGACGGGGAGGCGTTTCTAAAAAAATGACGAATTCAAGCGCGGCGCAGCGCGTGGTGCTCCATGCGGTTCTGCAGGCGGTAGAGATAAGCAAACCCCTGCTCCCAACGCTGATGCCCGGACTTCACATTGATGTGCCCGGCACCCGACAGGATGCCCGCCTCGGCGCCCCAGTGACGCGCCAGCTCCAGCGCACGCGGCGCACTGACGGCGCTGTCGTTGTCGGAGCTGACCACCTGGCTGGGAAACGGCAAGAGGTCGGTGGGGATCGGCGCAAAGTTGCGCAGCGCCGGCGCGCAGGCCGGACGCTCGACATCCGCAGGGGCGACCAGCAGGGCACCGCGCACCTGACGCAGCACGTTCACCGGCGCTGTGGCGGCCCAATGCGCCACCGTGATGCAACCCAGGCTGTGGGCGATCAGGATCACCGGGGTGCTGTCGGCGGCGATCGCTTCGGCCAGCGCGGCCACCCAGTCTTCACGACGCGGCGTCAGCCAGTCGGCCTGCTCCACCCGTGCGCTGTTCGGCAGGCTGTTCTGCCAATGGCTTTGCCAATGATCTTCTGGCGATCCTTGCCAGCCCGGCACAATCAGGTAGCGGATTGATTCGTTGCGCATGGGGGACTCTCCTGCGGCATGTCTGTTGCTGACCGAGTATAGGGAGGAGAGTTATATTCGTTAAGGAATAAGAAGCTATTTATTAAGACCTATATTGAATAACAAAGCGCTTTCTGTGGGAGCGGGCTTGCTCGCGAAAGCGGAGTGTCAGTCGAGATAGATAACCACTGACCCTCCGCTTTCGCGAGCAAGCCCGCTCCCCACAGGGGGATTGTGTTTCCTGAGAGAATAAAAAAGGGACCGCACCCTGCCAAGGAGACGGCCCCGGAAACTCCACGTTGTAGCGCGATGATTGGCTGAAACGGATATCCAATAAAGGAATATTTAATTACCTTGTCAGATCCGGATGGCATATACCATTCACGTTCCAAGCCTCAACGTAGCGCTTTTCCGGGTCAAATTGATGACTAGCGTCTGAGTGTCCGGGAGCATCGATCACGCCTGTGCCGTGCGCACCTCCTGCGGTTCGACACTGTTCTGGCGAACGAAGCGGTTGGCTCGCGCAAACGTGCCGAAATCATTGAACCGCACACCCATCTCGCGCATGACCTTGTGCGCCACCGGCACGGTCATCTGGCGGATGTAGAACGGCTCCTTCACCACAAAATGGTGAATCCCGTGGCTGCTGCCGAAATTGAAGCAGAACGCCTGCAGCGGCCACAGCCACCAGGGGTTCAGCACCTGGCACTGCTGCATCACGTTGCCCGGCTCGACATCGCCGTAGTAGTGCATGTTCGAGCTGATGAAGTGCAGGCAGAACGTGCGCAGCACGTTCGGACCGATGATCACCACAACGGCGATATCGATCACGCCCATGACCGACAATGTGGTCGCCGACCAGTCGACGCTTGTCCCCAACAGGTAGGCCACGCCATTGGCGCCATGGAAGCCGAGAAACAGGTACCACGCCCCCCAGTGCAGCAACGCGAGCGGCGCGTAGACCTTGAGCACGCGCTTGAGGATGCCGAACCTGTGGGCCCAGGTTTTGGCCCGCAGCAAGCGAATGAACGCCGACATCATGTTGTCGCCCACCATCAGCAACCGGGCAATGCCCCAGGGCTCGCCGTTGGTGATCGCCCGCTCTTCCATGTCCGCTTCCGTGCCGGACAGCTTGTGGTGGTTGAGGTGCAGTTGCCGGCGAATCCAGGGATTGATCGTGCTCGGCCGCGCCAGCCACACCAGGCCCATCATCAGGTTGTGCGCCAGGCGCTGCTTGCGAAAGTACATGCTATGGATCAGGTCGTGCTCCAGCTCATGGGTCAGCGAGGCGAAAAACGCGTTGAGCAGCAAACAGGCCCACCACGCCATGTAGCCGCCGAGATACAGCGCCGCCGAGCCCACCATCCCCGCCAGGGCGAACGCCAGAATCCCCGCACCCAGTGCGTCCTGGTGGTTGAGAATCGGGTAGCGCTGGCGCAGCTCGACGCCCCTGGCCAACACCACTTCGCGAATGTGCGCCGAGCGCTGGGCTGCATTCAGTCGCTGGGGACTTGCAGAAGTACCTTCCATGCTTCCATCCTCTGGTTATTGATGTCTGCATCCTGCCCTGCGAACCCTCGGCACGCGGTAGCCGTAGACGCCAACCTGTTGACCGGAAGCGCCAATCAGCATGACTGAACCGACCTCCCTCGCCAGCTGGACCCGCGCCCTGCGCAAGCAACTCGATGCGCTGGGCCTGGACAGCACCGCCCTGTGCCAGCAGGCCGGGCTCGACCCGCAATGGATGGACGACCCCAACGCCCGCTATCCGTTGTCCGGCACCACGCGCCTGTGGGAAATCGCCGTGCAGGTCAGCGGCGATCCGGCGATCGGCCTGCGCGTGTCGCGCTTCGTCAGCCCGACCACCTTCCACGCGCTGGGCTACGCCCTGGTGGCCAGCGGCAGCCTGCGCGAAGTGTTCGAGCGCATCGTGCGTTATCACCAGGTGGTCAGCGATGCCCTGGAGCTTGAGTTGAGCCGCACCGAGGACCGCTATCGCTTTCGCCTGAAGATCCCGCCCGGCAACCCGGCGCCGGCGTTCGAAGCCATCGACGCCTTCGCCGCGATTTATGTGCGCACCTGCCGCAATCGCCTGGGCCGTGACTATGCGCCGCTGGCGGTGTATCTGCGCCGCCCGGAACCGGCGGACGCGCATCAATGGCACAAGGTCTTTCGCGCCCCGGTGTATTTTTCGGCCGCCGAAGACCGGCTGGAATTTTCCCTGGTGGATTTCGACAGTCACCTGGACGACGCCAACCCGGAACTGGCCGAGCACAACGAAACCGTGCTCAAGCGCACCCTGGCGCAACTAAAGCCCCTGACCTGGGAACGCAAGGTCCGTGACGCCATCGAGGAGCAATTGCCCGAAGGCGAGCCCAGCGCAGAGCACATCGCCCAGGCCCTGCACCTGAGCCTGCGCAGCCTGCAACGGCACCTGGCGGACGAAGGCTGCCGGTTCGACACCTTGCTCAACGAAAGCCGCGAAAACCTCGCCCTGCTGCACCTGCGCGATCCGCAATGCTCGCTGAGCGAGATCAGTTACCTGCTCGGATTTGCCGACACCAGCAGCTTCAGCCGGGCGTTCAAGCGCTGGACCGGGATGACGCCGGGGCAATTTCGGGATGGGTTGCGCTGATGTCGCTACATTGCCTCACATCTGCCCTTGTGGGAGCGGGCTTGCTCGCGAAAGCGGTGTGTCAGCTTGCACAGAGGTAACTGATAAACCGCTTTCGCGAGCAAGCCCGCTCCCCCATTGAATTGCCTCGGCTTTCAGATCGCCGCCAACGCCCGCAACCGCTCGGCATCGAGGATGACGATCACGCCGTACTTCAGGTTCAGGATCCCCTGCCCTTGCAGTTCCTTGAGGATCTGGTTGGTGGTCTGGCGCGACAGCGACAGCATCGACGCCAGTTGTTCCTGCGGCAATTGCAGCACCCGCCGGGGCGGGTCGAGTTCGCCGTAGCCTTCGGCAATCAACAGCAGGCGATGGGCCAGGCGGGCCGGTGCCGGCATCAGGCTCAGTTGTTCAAGGTTGATGAAGGTCAGGCGCAGTTTCTGGCTCATCAGCAGCGCCAGTTGCCGCCAGTACAGCGGGTACTCGTCGAGCAAGGCCAGCAGCACCGATTGCGGGATGTGCAACAGGGTGCATTGGCCCAGGGCAAACGCATCGTGGGTGCGAGGCTGGCCGTCGAACAGGCAGATTTCACCGAACCAGTGTGGCGGCTCCACCAGACTCAACAGCGCCTCCTTGCCCTGCTCGCTCACCGTGCCGATGCGCACCGCGCCTTCGAGCACCGCATACAGGCCGCAGGGCGGGTCGCCGCGCTTGAACAGGCGTTGCCCCGACGACAGACGCCGCAGCCTGGCGGCGGCCAGCAGACTATCCTGTAAGGACGCCGGCAGATGGCAGAACCATTGGCCGGTCATCAGGCGCGAACGCCAAACCTGCATGTCCATCGAAACTCCTGGAAATTGTCGCCTGGCTGACAGAGCGAACGCCGAACCCGGGGCATGATCGACCACCCTACAGGAGGAATAACAATGAAAAAAAGCCTCGTTGACCATCTCGGCCAATACGCCGCCTATCACCGTGACCCGCGCAACATTGCCAGCCACTTCATCGGTATCCCGCTGATCGTCGTGGCGGTGGCGGTGTTGCTCGCGCGCCCGCAGTGGGGCGGCGGCTGGCTTTCACCGGCGGTGCTGGTGGCCTTGGCGTCGGTCTGGTTCTACCTGCGTCTGGAATTGCGCCTCGGGCTGGTGATGAGCGTGTTGATGGCGCTGTCCGTCTGGGCCGGTCATGTATTGGCGCAACAAAGCACCCTGGTCTGGCTGGCCAGTGGCATCGGGCTGTTCGTGGTGGGCTGGGCGATCCAGTTTGTCGGCCATTACTACGAGGGACGCAAGCCGGCGTTTGTCGATGACGTGACCGGGTTGATTGTCGGGCCGTTGTTCGTGGTGGCGGAGCTGGCGTTTTTGCTGGGGATGCGGCGTGAGTTGAAAGAGCAGATCGAGGCGCGGGTGGGTGGGGTGCGGGTCAATCCGAATCGCGCTGCGGCTTAGTACGCCATCGCGAGCAAGCCCGCTCCCACATTGGATCGGTGTCGTACACAAACTCTGTGACCGACCGACCCAATTGTGGGAGCGGGCTTGCTCGCGATGCTTTTCGCTTTTAAAGGTTAGCGACTTTCTGCCAGACCTTCGGCTTGAAGAACAGGGTTTCGCCCTTGGCCAGCCCGATCAGGCTGTCGTGGTCCTTCACCACTTCGGCCTCGATCAGATCGCTCTGCCCTTCGACCTTCAAGGTCACCCGAGTGGTCGCGCCCAGCGGACGGATATCGCGCACTTCGGCCGCGTGGTGATCGTCCAGTTCGTGCCGCGACAGCGACACTTCGTGCGGCCGGAACAGCACGTGATTGTCCTCGCCCAGGTGCAGGCGGTTCGAGTCACCGAGGAAGTGGTAGACGAAATCGCTGGCCGGGTTTTCGTAAACGTCACCCGGTGAGCCGATCTGCTCGATCACACCCTTGTTCATCACCACGATGCGATCGGCCACTTCCATCGCCTCTTCCTGGTCGTGGGTCACGAACACCGAGGTCAGGTTGATGTCCTCGTGCAGGCGCGCCAGCCAGCGCCGCAGCTCCTTGCGGACCTTGGCGTCGAGGGCGCCGAAAGGTTCGTCGAGCAGCAGCACTTTCGGTTCCACCGCCAGGGCACGGGCCAGCGCGATACGCTGGCGCTGGCCGCCGGACAGTTGCTCCGGATAACGGTCCGACAGCCAGTCCAGTTGCACCATGTTCAACAGCTCATGGACCTTGGTCGCGATCTGGCTTTCGTTCGGGCGCTGGTTCTTCGGCTTCATGCGCAGGCCGAACGCGACGTTGTCGAACACCGTCATGTGACGGAACAGGGCGTAGTGCTGGAACACGAAACCGACGTTGCGATCACGCACATCGTGGCCGGAGACGTCCTCGCCGTGAAACACGATATTTCCCTGATCCGGGGTTTCCAGGCCGGCGATGATCCGCAGCAGCGTGGTCTTGCCGCAACCCGAGGGGCCGAGCAGCGCCACCAGCTCGCCGCTCTGAATGTCCAGGCTGATGTTGTCCAGGGCCTTGAACGCGTTGAAATTCTTGCTGACTTTACGCACTTCGATCGACATGAATTATTCCTCCGCGGCGCTGGCGCGCAGGCGGTTAATACGGTTTTCGCTCCACTGCTTGAGCAGCAGGATGAAGAGCGCCATGATCAGCAACAGGCTCGCTACCGCGAACGCGGCCACGTGGTTGTATTCGTTGTAGAGGATCTCGACGTGCAGCGGCAAGGTGTTGGTCACCCCGCGAATGTGCCCGGAAACCACCGACACCGCACCGAATTCACCCATCGCACGGGCGGTACACAGCACCACGCCATAGATCAGGCCCCATTTGATATTGGGTACGGTGACGTGCCAGAACATCTGCCAACCATTGGCGCCCAGCAGGCGCGCGGCTTCTTCTTCCTGAGTGCCCTGTTCCTGCATCAACGGGATCAGCTCCCGCGCCACGAACGGCACGGTGACGAAAATCGTCGCCAGCACGATGCCCGGCAGGGCGAAGACGATCTGGATGTCGTGATCGGAAAGCCACGGACCGAATAGGCCCTGGGCACCGAACATCAGCACATAGACCAGACCTGCGATCACCGGCGATACCGAGAACGGCAGGTCGATCAGCGTCACCAGGATGCTTTTGCCACGGAACGAGTACTTGCTCACGCACCACGCCGCGCTAACCCCGAACACCAGGTTCAACGGCACCGAAATCAGCACGGCGATCACCGTGAGTTTCAAGGCCGAGAGGGCATCAGGTTCAAAGATCGCGGTGAAGAAGGTACCCAGGCCATTCTTCAAACCCTGGGACACCACGATGAACAGCGGCAACACCAGGAACAGGAAAAACACCAGCCAGCCGAGGCCGATCAGAATGCGCCGCGACGTGGCACTGCCACGGCGGGCGGCGTTGGCCGAAGAGGCGGCCGCAATAGACGATTGGGACATGGTTCGCGCCTCCTTATGGGGTTTCGATACGGCGTTGCAGCAGGTTGATCAGCAGCAACAGGACGAAGGAAACCACCAGCATCAGCACGCCAATGGCGGTTGCACCGGTGTAATCGTACTGGTCGAGCTTGACCATGATCAGCAGCGGCAGGATCTCGGTTTTCATCGGCATGTTGCCGGCGATGAAGATCACCGAACCGTACTCGCCGACGCCCCGCGCGAACGCCAGGGCAAAACCGGTCAACCAGGCCGGCAGCAGCGCGGGCACCAGGATATGGCGGAACACCTGCAGCGGCTTGGCGCCCAGACAGGCAGCGGCCTCTTCCACTTCACGGGGAATGTCGGCCAGTACCGGCTGCACCGTGCGGACCACGAACGGCAGCGTGACGAAGGTCAGCGCCAGCGTGATGCCCAGGGGGGAGTAGGCGATCTTGAAGCCCAGGTCCGCCGCGAACTGGCCGACCAGGCCGGCCGGCGCGTACAACGCCGTCAGCGCAATACCGGCCACGGCCGTGGGCAAGGCGAACGGCAGGTCGATCATCGCATCGATGATCTTGCGGCCCGGGAAGGTGTAACGCACCAGGACCCAGGCGAGCAGCGTACCGATGATGCCGTTGATGATCGCGGCGTACAGCGCGGTGCCAAAGCTCAGTTTCAATGCCGCCAGTACCCGGGGCGCCGAAACGATCGCCCAGAACTGATCCCAGGTGAGTTGAGCGGCGTGCACGAACATCGCCGCCAGCGGAATGAGCACAATCAGACTGAGGTACACCAAGGTGTAGCCCAGCGTCAGCCCGAAGCCGGGTATGACGGGGGAGATACGACGCGACATAAAAGTCCTTGGTTGAAAAGCGTTCTGGCAAGTTCACCCCATGTGGGAGCGGGCTTGCTCGCGAATGGGCGTTATCATCCAACATTTATGTCGTCTGACACACCGCATTCGCGAGCAAGCCCGCTCCCACAGGTTACGAGCCTGCTACCAGGCTCGGTGTGAGTCAGATTACTGCGCCTGATAGATCTGGTCGAACACGCCACCATCATTGAAGAATTTAGGCTGCGCTGTTTTCCAGCCGCCGAAATCCTTGTCGATGGTCACCAGTTCCAGTTTCGGGAACTGCTGGACGTACTTGGCCGCCACGTCCTTGTCCCGTGGGCGGTAGAAGTTCTTCGCGGCGATTTCCTGGCCAGCCGGGCTGTACAGGTGCTTGAGGTAGGCTTCGGCGATCTGCTCGTTGCCTTTTTTCTGCGCGTTCTTGTCGACGACCGCCACAGGCGGCTCGGCCAGGATCGACAGCGACGGCACGACGATTTCGAACTTGTCGGCGCCGCCGTCTTCTTTCAGGGCCAGGAAGGCTTCGTTTTCCCACGCCAGCAGCACGTCACCCTGACCGTTGTTGACGAAGGTGATGGTCGAACCGCGAGCACCGGTGTCCAGCACAGGCACGTGCTTGAACAGGGTTTCCACGTATTGCTTGGCCTTGGCTTCGTCGCCGCCGTTGGCTTTCAAACCGTAGGCCCAGGCCGCGAGGAAGTTCCAGCGAGCGCCGCCGGAGGTTTTCGGGTTGGGGGTGATGACCGACACATCGTTCTTGACCAGGTCGGCCCAATCCTTGATGCCTTTCGGGTTGCCTTTGCGCACCAGGAACACGATGGTCGAGGTGTAGGGGGTGCTGGCATCCGGCAGGCGCTTCTGCCAGTCGGCCGGCAGGGTCTTGCCCAGTTTGGCGATTTCGTCGATGTCACCGGCCAGGGCCAGGGTCACCACGTCGGCACGCAGGCCATCGATCACCGCGCGGCCCTGCTTGCCCGAACCACCGTGGGACTGCTGGATTTTCACCGTATCGCCCGGGTTGCTTTGCTTCCAGAAGTTGGTGAACTCAGCGTTGTAGTCCTGATACAGCTCGCGGGTCGGGTCGTACGACACGTTGAGCAACTCGTAATCCTTGGCAACCGCGGAACCCGCAAAAAGGGCACTGGCCAGGGCGGCCAAAGCGAAATGACGAATCGACGACATGGTGAAAGCTCCTGGAATTCTAAGTGTGTTGGCTTTTTTTATGTGGGCGGGAATCGGGTTGCCGGCAGCTCAGCTCGGTTTGTTGCTCGGGTTCTGCAGACGGAATTTTTCCTTGCGCTCGATCTGGACGACCTGGGCGTTGTGCACAGTGATTTCCACCGCACCGAAACGCAGATCGCGCAGCGCGCTCTGGATCTCACGCAAAATCGTGGCTTCGTCTTGACCGTCAACGCTACGCAGGGATGCGCTCATGGTGCTGCTCCTTCGACTGTGGGGTTGCCCGGCAGTCTCCGGGACTGCTTGCGGCGTGAGTCCAATAGTAGAGAGGTGCAGATATTCTTAAAAAGACTATTTAAGAATGTTTATATAACTGAAGAGCAGCTTTGAGCCCCAAGCCTTGAGTGGCAAGCTCCGTGTGGCCCCGGAGCTTGTGGCTTTTAGCCAGCGACGGGGATAGTCGGCACGCGTGCCCAGTCCAGTTCCACGGCCGGTACCGGGCGGCCGAACCAGTAGCCCTGGCCCAGGTCGCCACCCTGTTCAAGGATGAACGCCGCCTGCTCGGCCTGCTCGATCCCCTCGGCATGCACCTGCATGCCCATGCTCTGCGCCAGGGCGATGATGACCCGCACGATGGCGCCATCGTCCTCGTCCCAGGGCAATCCGGCGACAAAACCCTGGTCGATCTTGAGCTTTTGCACCGGCAAGCGCTTGAGGCGCAACAACGAGGAATAACCGGTACCAAAATCATCGATGGCCAGCCGCACGCCGAGTTCGCGCAGGCGGTACATCTGCTCCAGCGCCACTTCAGGGTCGTCCATGACCGCGCTTTCGGTCACTTCCAGCTCCAGAAACGCCGGGTCCAGGCCGGTGTCGTGCAGCGCCTGCGCCACCTGCTGATACAGCTCGTGGCGAGCGAACAGGCGTGACGAGACGTTCACCGCCACAAACGACAACGCCAACCCCGCCCGTAGCCACTGGCACATCTGCTCACACGCATGGCGCATGACCCAGGCATCGATCTCGGCGATCAACCCGGTCCGTTCGGCAATGGGGATGAACTCCGCTGGCGAAACCAGCCCCCGTTGCGGATGCTCCCAGCGCACCAGCGCCTCGACGCCCACCAGGCGACAACTCTTGAGGTCGTGCACGGGCTGGTAGTACACCCGCAATTCATCCTGCTCCAGCGCCCGACGCAACTCGAACGCCGTCTCGACGCGCTGCTGCGCATGGGCGGTCAACTCTTCGGTGTAGAGGGCGTAGCCGTCACGGCCAGCGCTTTTGCTCTTGAACAAGGCCGAGTCGGCGTTGCGCAGCAGTTGCTCGGCGCTCAGCGCATCGCCGGGAAACAGGCTGATGCCGATGCTGGCGTTGATGAACAACTGGTGCCCGTCGATCGGGAACTGCTCCTTCAGGCCATCGAGGATGCGCTGGGCCAACGCAGCCGCCTGCACCAGTTGTGGACAGTTTTCCGCCAGCACGGCGAATTCGTCACCGCCAAGCCGCGCCAGGGTGATGCCGGGGCCGAACATCGCCTTCAGACGCCTGGCCACGGCCTTGAGCAGTTTGTCGCCGATGGTATGGCCGAGGCTGTCGTTGATCATCTTGAAGTGATCCAGATCGATCAGCAGCAACGCGCAACCGCGTTTGTTGATCTGCGCCGATGCCAGGGCCTGCTGGGCCCGGTCGGTGAACAGCAGGCGATTGGGCAGGTCGGTCAGCGGATCATGATGAGCCAGGTACTTGAGCTCGTGCTCGGAGTCCTTGATCTTGCTGATGTCGGAGAACACCGCGACGTAGTGGCTGAGTTCGCCGTGGTCATCGCGGATCAGGCGGATGGTCTGCCACTGTGGGTAGATTTCCCCGCTTTTGCGGCGGTTCCAGATTTCGCCGCTCCATTCGCCCGTGCGTTGCAACGACTCGAACATGGCCTGGTAGAACGCCGCCGGATGGTGACCGGACTTGAACATCCGGGGTTCCTGCCCCAGGACTTCCTCACCCTGGTAACCGGTGATTTGCATGAACGCGCGGTTCACATGGACGATCACACCCTTGCGGTCGGTGACGAGCACTCCTTCGCGGGTGCAATCGAACACCGCAGCCGCCTGGCGCAAGCGCTCACGGTCCGCGTGGTGCTCGCGCAATGTCGCGCCAAAGCCCAGGCAATGCAGCAATTGGCTGCGAGCCAGGAAAATCAACCCGGCGCTGAACAGCACCCAGACGTAGCCGTTGATCAGTTGCCAGCGCAACTGCTCGTCAGAGTGATCGAAGAAGCTGTTCAATAAATAACCACTGAACTGCAGCCAGATCACTGACAGCAACAGGTAAAGCAGTGCCGCACGCAATGCGACGCGATAGGTGGCAGACATTTGCTGCTGTCCCTGTCTCTACAAAAGGTTCGAATTATAGGTCAAGTAACATCCAGAGACTCTTATCTGAAAGGGCGACTGGTTTTATCTGTGTGCTCAGTGATAATGCAACGGCTGTTCTTTCTTTTACGAGGGCCCTATAGCCTATGTGGTACCAAGGTTTTCTCGGCTTGTCGCCCTGGTCGCTGGTGGCAGTCACCCTGCTGATGACCCACATTACGATCATTGGTGTCACGGTCTATCTGCACCGTTATTCAGCCCATCGCTCCCTTGAGCTCAATGCCGGCCTGAAACACTTTTTTCGCTTCTGGCTGTGGCTGACCACTGCGCAGAACACCCGCGAGTGGACCGCCATCCACCGCAAGCATCACGCCAAATGCGAAACCGTCGATGATCCGCACAGCCCGGTCATCAAGGGCTTGTCCACGGTGCTGCGTACAGGCGCCGAGCTTTATCGCGCCGAGGCGGAGAACCCCGAGACCCTGCGCATCTACGGCAAGAACTGCCCCGAGGACTGGATCGAGCGCAATCTGTACAGCCGTTTTCCGCGCCTGGGCGTGGCGCTCATGGCGGTCATCGACCTGCTGCTGTTCGGCACCCTCGGCATCACGATCTGGGCCATCCAGATGATGTGGATTCCGATCTGGGCTGCCGGCGTGGTCAATGGCCTGGGCCATGCCGTCGGCTACCGCAACTTCGAGTGCCGCGATGCCGCGACCAACCTGGTGCCCTGGGGCATCCTGATTGGCGGTGAAGAACTGCATAACAACCATCACACCTACCCCAACTCGGCAAAACTGTCGGTTAAAAAATGGGAATTCGATCTGGGCTGGGCCTGGATCCAGGTGTTCAGCTTCCTGAGGTTGGCCAAGGTCCAGCGGGTGGCACCCATTGCCCACCGGGTCGAAGGCAAGGGCAACCTCGACATGGACACCGCCATGGCCATCCTCAACAACCGCTTCCAGATCATGGCCCAGTACCGCAAGCTGGTGATCGCACCGCTGGTCAAGCAGGAGCTGGAAAAGGTCGATCATTCGGTCCGCCACCAGTTCCACCGGGCCAAACGCCTGCTGTCGCGGGAAACCAGCCTGCTCGACGACAAACACCACCTGCGCATCCAGACCATGCTCGAACACAGCCACGCGCTGAAGGTAATTTACGAGAAACGGCTGGCCCTGCAGCAGATCTGGGTCAAGACCAGCGCAAATGGTCACGACATGCTGGCCGCGATCAAGGAATGGGTACACGAGGCCGAAGCCAGTGGCATCCAGTCCCTGCGCGACTTTGCCGACCAGTTGAAAACCTACTCCCTGCGCCGAGGCGCCACTGCCTGACACCGTTGATCGGTGCGCCCGGTTTTGCGGGCGCACCCTTCGGAACTTCGCTGCGAATCCCCTATCTCAAAGACACTTCGCCACTACGGCGGGCCTGGCTGTGGTCGCTGCCGAACACGCAGCTTGCCCTTTGAGATATGTGTCGATGGTCAACAAGCACCTGCAAGACTCACCCCTGCCCCAATGGCCCGAGGCCGCGCAAACCCTGATGGCATTGATGCATGCCCAGGGTGAAGTCGCACGCCTGAGCGAACGCGAACAGTTGTTCAGCGCCTTGCTGGTGACCGTTAACGCCGTGCTCTGGGCGTTCAATTGGGAAACCTGCGAGGTGCTCTACGTCAGCCCCGCCTACGAACGGATTTTCGGACGCTCTGCCGGCCTGCTGCTGGCCGACTACAACCAGTGGCGCGACAGCATTTACCCTGACGATCTGGAGTACGCAGAGCGCAGCCTCGCCGAGGTGCTGGACAAAGGCGCCGTCGAAGATCGTGAGTACCGCATCATCGCCGCCGACGGCCAGGTGCGCTGGCTCAGTGACAAGTGCTTCATCAACCGCCAGGCGGAACCGGGACAACCGGTGATCATCGTCGGCTTTGCCGAAGACATCACCGACAAGAAAAACATGGAAAGCGAGCTGCACCGCCTGGCCACCATCGATGTCCTGACCCAGAGCAGCAACCGCCGGCATTTTTTCGATTGCGCCCACCGCGAGTTCGAACTGGCACGCCAGCAAGGCGGGCCGCTGGCGTTCCTGTTGCTGGACATCGATGACTTCAAGCTGATCAACGACACCTATGGTCACCCGGTCGGCGACAGGGTGCTGCAACAGATTGCCGAGACCGGGCGCGGCGCACTGCGTCGTGGCGACGTGTTCGGGCGCATTGGCGGTGAGGAATTTGCAGCCGTGTTCCCCGGCTGCGCTCCCGACATGGCCCTGCAAGTGGCTGAACGTCTGCAGCGAGAGATTCAGCGTCTGAGCTTCACCCATGAGCAAAAGACGTTCGGCATCACCGTCAGCCAGGGCCTGACCAACCTGACCGCTGAGGATGCCAACATCGAAAGCCTGTTCGCCCGGGCAGATGCGGCGATGTACGAAGCGAAGCGTCAGGGCAAGAACCGGATTATTTCCGGCTGATAGCCCGACTGGGCACTACCGATTTTTTGAGCGACCATAGAACCAGACTCGCTCCCACAAGGGAAATGTCGGCTATTTCCTGCGCAACCGCTCCAGCTCAGGCAAACCGATCTTGAGCAACCGCGCCGTCCGGCTTTTCGCCAGTTCCTCAAGCCCTTCATGCTCGTTCAGGCGCGCCAGCTGCGCTGCCATGTTCATCACCAGCGCCTCGCGGGAATAGACACCGCCACCGAGCTGATACACAGCCGCAATCAGCTCGCGCAGCTCCAGTGGCAGGCGCCAGCGGGTGCGCAGCGCCGAGCCGTAGGCGGCGCCGAACTCGACCAGCGCCTCGCCGATTTCTTCCTGATCATCCAGCGCCCCGCCGGCCTGTCGCCATTCCTGCAAACAGCGCAGCAACGCCAGATCGCCGAGGCGGTGCAGCATGCCGGCGCAATAGCAGCGCTCCTGGTCCAGATCCAGCAGGCGTGCCAGGGTGCGCGCGTATTCGGCGGTGTGCAGCGAGAGGTCCCAATAACGCTCCGCGTAATCCGCCAGGACCGGATCACTCAGTTGCGCGCTGCGCTTCAACGCCAGGCCAAGTATCAGATTCATGCTCTGCCCGGTGCCCAGACGCTGCAGCGCCTGGGGCAGGGTCTGCACGGCAGTGCCACGGTGCTGGGCCGCACTGTTGGCGGCGGCGATCAGCACTGCGGTGATCTGTGGATCGTTGCGGATCTCCTCCTCCAGCCGCTTCAGGTCGAGGCCGTTGGGGTTCAGGCTGCGCTGGACCGCCAACTGCACGTCGGTCATCAGCGGCGCGCCGTCGGTGAGTTCGCGCCGACGCTCCAGAAACACCGACAGGGTCATGCCCGGCGCCAGCGCCGGGACTTCGCAGAACACCTCTTCCCCGGCGTTGAGCAGCAAGCCCTGCAAACGCTGGGTCAGGCTGCCCATATTCAACGGCTTGGTCAGGTACGCGGTGGGCGCCAGCGGCAAGGCTTCGCGCACGCTGGCGCTGTCGCTGCGGTTGCTCATCAGGATGAACGGCAAGGGTGGATTGCGTTTGCGCTGGCGAATACCGCGCAGGACGTTCAAGCCGTCCACGCCCGGCAACTCCCAATCGGCAATCACCAGGTCGTAAGCGTTCTCCGCCAACCGTGCCAGCGCCTCCTTGCCGTCGGCGCACAGGTCCAGGCGCGCATCGCAACGCACCTTCAGCAAGACTTGCTTGAGCAGATCCCGCGACCAAGGATCGGCCTCGGCAATCAGCACCCGGGGTACAGCAGGTAGATCAACAGCAGTCATGCACAAAGCTCCCTCTCTATAAGTGCACCTTAGTCAATGCCGGCGATTCGAAACAGACCAGCGTGTTTCGAAGGCGAAAAAAAACCCGCCGAAGCGGGTTTTTGTCGAACAGGTCACACATTCATCGTCGCGCTGCAATCACAGCTCGGAGAAGCACTCTTCGATGATTGCCAGGCCTTTGTCCAGTTGCTCGTCCGGCGAGGTCAGCGGTACCAGCACGCGCAGAACGTTGCCGTAGGTGCCGCAGGACAGCAGGATCAGGCCCTTGTCGCGGGCCTTGGCCACAACCGAGGCCACGGCGGCAGCGTTTGGCTTGTGGCTGTCGCCGTTTTCGAACAGCTCCACAGCGATCATCGCGCCCAGGGCACGGACTTCGCCGATCACCGGGTACTTGGCCTGGATGGCTTTCAGGCCAGTCACCAGACGCTCGCCCACCGCCTTGCAGCGGTCCAGCAGGTGCTCTTCTTCGAACACTTCGATCACGGCCAGCGCTGCGGCGCAAGCGATCGGGCTACCGGCGTAGGTGCCGCCCAGGCCGCCTGGCGCGATGGCGTCCATGTACTCGGCCTTGCCGCACACACCGGCCAACGGGAAGCCGCCAGCGATGGATTTGGCGAAGGTGGTCAGGTCGGCGGCCACGCCCATCTGCTCCATGGCGAAGAAGGTGCCGGTACGGCCAGCGCCGGTTTGAACTTCGTCAGCGATCAGCAGGATGCCGTGTTGGTCGCACAGGGCACGCAGGCGCTTCATGAACTCTTTCGGCGCGACGTAGAAACCACCTTCGCCCTGAACCGGCTCGATGATGATCGCAGCGATGTCCTTCGGCTCGGCGTCGTTCTTGAAGATGCGCTCGATGCTGGCGATCGAATCATCGATGCTCACACCATGCAGTTCGTTCGGGTACAGGGCGCGGAAGATACCGCCTGGCATCAAGCCCATGCCGGCCGAGTAAGGCACGACTTTACCGGTCAGGCCCAGGGTCATCATGGTACGGCCGTGATAAGCGCCGGTGAAGGCGATCACGCCGGCACGACCGGTGGCAGCACGAGCGATTTTCACGGCGTTTTCCACCGCTTCCGAACCGGTGGTGACCAGCAGGGTTTTCTTGGCGAAATCACCCGGCACCTTGGCGTTGATTTTTTCGCACAGTTCCACGTACGGCTCGTAGGCCAGTACCTGGAAGCAGGTGTGGGTCAGCTTGTTCAGTTGCTCGGTCACGGCAGCGATGATTTTCGGGTGCACGTGGCCGGTGTTCAGCACGGCGATGCCGCCGGCGAAGTCGATGAACTCGCGACCTTCGACGTCGGTCACGGTGGCGTTCTTCGCCGACTCGGCGAAGATCGGGTGAATCTGGCCAACGCCACGTGGAACAGCGGCGACACGGCGGGCCATCAAATCTGCGTTAGTCTTGCTCATTACAGTCCTCATTCACCGCTCATCGGGCGGCGTTGTTCAAGGATGACGCGGCGGGGAGTCAACGGTGGCAGCATGCGATGATCGACTGCCACAGCGTTCCCGGCCGCAAAGAAATTGCCGTTTGAAGCGGCGCAAAGGGACAGCGCTCTCGTGCCCTTTGCGCTTGAAGCCATGCCTTGCCAGGACGTTTAGATGCCCAGGCAGAGGTATTTGATTTCCAGGTAATCTTCGATGCCGTACTTGGAGCCTTCGCGGCCCAGGCCCGAGGCCTTGATGCCGCCGAACGGCGCGACTTCGTTGGAGATCAGCCCGGTGTTGACGCCGACCATACCGTATTCCAGGGCTTCAGCCACGCGGAAGACACGGCCCAGGTCGCGAGCGTAAAAGTACGAAGCGAGGCCGAATTCGGTGTCGTTGGACATCGCGATCACTTCCGCTTCATCTTTGAAGCGGAACAGCGGCGCCAATGGACCGAAGGTTTCTTCCTTGGCCACGGCCGCATTTTTCGGCACGTTGGTCAGGATGGTCGGCTCGAAGAAGTTGCCTTCGATGGACTTGCCGCCGGACAGCACGGTCGCGCCTTTGGACACGGCGTCGGCAATATGCTCCTGCACCTTGGCCACGGCTTTCTCGTCGATCAGGGGACCGGTGGTGGTGCCTTCTTCCAGACCGTTACCGATCTTCAGCTTGGCGACCGCCGCTTTCAGCTTCTCGGCGAACGCGTCGTAGACCGAGTCCTGGATGTACAGGCGGTTGGCGCAGACGCAGGTCTGGCCGTTGTTGCGGTATTTGGAAATGATCGCGCCTTCGACGGCCTTGTCCAGGTCGGCGTCGTCGAACACGATGAACGGCGCGTTGCCGCCCAGTTCCAGGGACACTTTCTTGATGTCCTTGGCGCATTCGGACATCAGTTGACGACCGATCTCGGTGGAACCGGTGAACGACAACTTGCGTACGGTCGGGTTACCGGTCAGCTCGCTGCCGATGTCGCCGGCGCTGCCGGTCACCACGCTGAACACACCGGCCGGGATGCCGGCGCGCTGGGCCAGTTCGGCCAGGGCGAAAGCGGAGAACGGGGTTTGCGAAGCAGGCTTGAGCACCATGGTGCAACCGGCGGCCAGAGCCGGGCCGGCTTTACGGGTGATCATCGCGGCCGGGAAGTTCCACGGGGTGATCGCGGCGGTCACGCCGATCGGCTGCTTGATCACGATCAGGCGCTTGTCGGGCTGGTGGCCGGGAATCACGTCACCGTAGATGCGCTTGGATTCTTCGGCGAACCACTCGATGAAGGACGCGGCATAAACGATTTCGCCCTTGGCTTCGGCCAATGGCTTGCCCTGCTCGAGGGTCATCAGGCGCGCCAGGTCATCCTGGTTCTCGATGATCAGTTCGAACCAGCGACGCAGCTTGTTGGCGCGGTCCTTGGCGGTCAGTGCACGCCAGGCCGGCAGCGCCTTGTCGGCGGCTTCGATCGCACGGCGGGTTTCGGCAGCGCCCATTTTCGGCACGGTGCCCAGGATTTCGCCCGTCGCCGGGTTGTTGACCTTGATCGTCTGACCGTTGTCCGCATCGACCCAAGCGCCATCAATGAAGGCTTGCTGGCGGAACAACTGGGTGTCTTTAAGCTGCATGTCGGCTTTCCTTAACAGCGCCGCGCACGCGCGGAGCAAATTATGATTGTAGAAAGGCGCCTCAAAGGCGGCCGTCAGGGAAATCATTCACCGGGCTGAAGCACATAAATAGCGCACGCAATGGACTCGTACGGTTCAGCACCCAGACAAGAGCGTTTGAAATCTCAAACGAATCCTAGGATCAACGGGGGTAAAGGACAATAGCCTGTTCGAAAAAAAGAACGAAAACCCCGGCTTTGCCGCTTTTTTCAGATCAGCGTAGCAAACCCGGGTTACGCTTTGAAAAAGCGCCCTCGAATCAGCAGCATGGACGCCCGCAGTGCATATGAGTATCATGGCGCCCGCATTGCACCAGTAGCTCAGCTGGATAGAGTACTGCCCTCCGAAGGCAGGGGTCGTGGGTTCGAATCCCGCCTGGTGCGCCATAGTCAAAACGAGAAAGCCTCAGGCCTCACGGTCTGGGGCTTTTTTGTGGGCGACATTCGAGATCCGTCGTCGCCCTCCTCGAAACAGCCTGTGTCTAAAATTTGCAGGCATCAGATGAGTTGTGGGACGAGGCAACCGTCAAGGCAAACTTGACAGTTCTAGTAGATGATTCGCGACCATTAAGGCGCGAGCTGGGGGTTTAATAGCCTCACGCGAGCATGCTCGCTCCTACAGTAGGGGGTCAGGTTTGGGTTTGTTGGCGGGCGAAGATGGCAGCCATGGCGGGGTCGTCGAGGTGATCCAGGGCGCGTTCTACCAGCAGGTGGACGCCGTCGGCCATGCGGTTGATTGCCAGGGCTACCGAGCGGCTTGAGCCGTCCACTTCGTCGGCGAGGTCGGCGGCGAGCGCGCGGATGGACAGCAGGTCTTCCGAGGCGTTGGCGAGCAGGGTTTCGGTGTTGATGTTGGGGCTGACGGTGAAGAGCGAGCCTTGGCTTGCAGGTTGCTCTGGTTCGGTGACGGGTGGATCGGGGATTGATTTGGACATTTCTCAGCTCTCTTGAATGAGGCCGCGACTACTTCGCTACTAAACGAAATGGAGGCAGCTGCGCGCAGGTTAGTAGACCGATGAGCTAAGAAATCGGCGCGCCCGAGGGCGCCCTACGCACAGCCGCCATCGAATGCAGGACGGAGTCCAGACTGATGGGCGCCTTGTACGACTTAGCAAAGACGGGCTACTAAACCCGATCACTGACAACCAGTGACGCGAATCAAATTACCGACCCGTCCCAAAGCGCACAAGCCGGCGGATTCTGGCGTAGCCGTAGGCAACGGCGCAAGAATTTGTAGCTTGCGGGAAGTAACGCGGAGCCTGCGTTAAACATCGCAATTTTTCTGCAGGAGCGAGCTTGCTCCGGGCGGCGTTTCGACGGGCAGGCATCAGATGACGCGGGTGTTCAGGTTGCCCGCGTTATCGTTGACGTCCATCGCGAGCAAGCTCGCTCCTACAGAGAAAAGGTGTAGCTGACGATCAGGCGGGTTTCGTCCAGGTCGTTGCCGAAGTTCGATCTGACGGTGGCGTTCCTGACTTTGAAGCCGAGGTTTTTCAGGGAGCCGCTTTGGATGACATAGCCGATGTCGGTGTTGCGCTCCCACTCCTTGCCGGTGTTGTTGCCGGCGACCAGGACGTTGTCGCCGCTGACATAGCGGCTCATGAAGGTCAGCCCCGGGACGCCCAGCGCGGCGAAGTTGTAGTCGTAGCGCAGTTGCCAGGACTTTTCCTGGGTGTTGGCGAAGTCGTTGATCTGGACGAAGTTGACCAGATACGGGTCGGAGTTGGCGATGTAGGGAAACGGGTCGTCACCGCTCATGTGCTGGTAGGCGGCGGTGAACACATTGGCGCCCAGTGTGTAAGCGACTTGCCCGTTGGCCGCGCGGTTATCCAGGCGGCGGAAGTTGCCGTCTTCGCGGCTGCTGGAATAGCGCAGGTCGAACTTCAGCGCCTGTTGCGCCGCCAGCGGTACTTCGTAGACCACACCGCCGAAGACCTGGCTGTAAACGTTTTCCAGGTTGCCGTAATACAGGCTGGTACTCAGGGCCTTGGTGAAACTGTAAGTACCGCCGGCAAAACGGAAGTCGTCACTGACACCGCCAATGCGGTTACCGGTGAAGTCCTGATAATCCGAAGAACTGTTGAACTTGATCTGTTCCAGTTTGCCCCCTTGCAGCACTAACTGGTCGATCTCTTTGGACGTCACCAGGGCGCCTTCGAACGTGGCGGGCAACAGGCGCGTGTCGTTGCTCGACACCACCGGTGTGCGCAAGGTCAATGAACCCACCTTGAGCAGCGTTTCGGAGATCCTGGCCTTGGCGGTGACTTCGAGCTTGGAATATTCGCTCTGCGACCCGCGACCGTTTTTCGAACTCAGATCAGCCGGCAGCAGGCCCGTACCGCCGGACCCGTCACCGCCGTCGAGTTTGAGGCCGAGCATGCCGACCGCATCAACCCCCAGCCCCAGCGTGCCTTCGGTGAACCCCGATTCGTATCGCAACATGACGCCCTGCGCCCACTCGGCGGCGTGGTCGCGCTGGGCAGTAGGCGGGCCATTGCGGAAGTCTCGGTTGAAGTAGAAGTTGCGCAGTTCAACGCTGGTTTTGCTGTCGGCAAGAAACTCTGCAGATGCCGTTAAAGGGAAAATCAGGGCGCAAGTACCCGCCAATGCATAAGCCTTGTTGATTGACATGCTGTTAGTTGCTCCAGATAACGGCAGAGTGATGGATTGAGTTTTATCGTTGTTTTTATTTCAAAGTGGCATCTACCCTTTTCTGCGGACAGCACGCGGCAACCGGGTGTTTAAACCGGTGCGCGTACTGCTTCGAATAGAAAAGCGTTTGAATCAATCAGCGGTCTTGATGCGGCCGATCAGGGCACCGGCTTCGAAGTAGCTGCCGGCCTGGCTGGTGATCTGCACGTGACCCTCGCACGGCGCGAGGATCGAGGTTTCCATCTTCATCGCTTCGACGACCGCGATCACCTGCCCGGCGCTGACCGACTCGCCGTCAGCGACTACCCAGGCGTGCAGGTTGCCCGCCACGGGCGTGAGCACCGCGTTCGGCTCCGTGACCTCGGCGGGCGCGGTGCTGGCCACAGTGGGTCCGGCACCATTGAGGCTGACGCCGCGCAACAGCGCTGCCGGCAGGCCCAGTGCATGACGCTTGCCGTCGATCTCGACGAAGGTGCGCAGCACCTCAGGGTCGGCCGACGTGGCGCTGCGCGGAGCGATAGTGATCTGCTCGGCGAAATCGGTTTCGATCCAGCGGGTGTGCACGCCGAAGCGGTCGGCAGCGGTGAAATCGTTGTGGTCCATGACCGCACGGTGGAACGGCAGCACCGAGGCGATGCCCTCGATCCTGAACTCGGCCAAGGCGCGGCGGGCACGGGCGATTGCTTGTTCACGTGTGGCGCCGCTGACGATCAGTTTCGCCATCATCGAGTCGAAGCTGCTCGGGATCTGCGAACCGCTGACCACACCACTGTCCAGGCGCACGCCGGGGCCCGAGGGTGGGGCGAATTCGGTGATCAGCCCGGGGGTCGGCAGGAAGCCCTTGCCGGCGTCTTCGGCATTGATGCGGAACTCGAAACTGTGGCCACGGGGCGTCGGCGTTTCGCTGAAAGACAACGGCAAACCGTCGGCGATGCGCAGTTGTTCGATCACCAGATCGATGCCGGTGGTTTCTTCGGTCACCGGGTGCTCGACCTGCAGGCGGGTGTTGACCTCAAGGAACGACAGGGTGCCATCCTGGCTGAGCAGGAATTCCACCGTGCCGGCGCCGACGTAACCGGCCTTGGCGCAAATGTCGTGGGCGGCCTGGTGGATGCGCTGGCGCTGGGCCTCATTGATGAACGGCGCGGGCGCCTCCTCCACCAGTTTCTGGTTACGACGTTGCAGCGAGCAGTCGCGCGTGCCGACCACCACCACCTTGCCGTGTCTGTCGGCGACGATCTGCGCCTCGATATGCCGAGGACGGTCCAGGAACTGCTCGACGAAACACTCGCCACGACCAAACGCCGCTTCAGCCTCGCGTACCGCCGAGGCGTAGAGTTCGCTGACCTCGTCCAGGCGCCAGGCGACTTTCATGCCGCGCCCACCCCCACCAAACGCGGCCTTGATGGCAATCGGCAGGCCATGCTGCTCGGCAAAGGCCAGCACCTCGGCGGCACTTTCCACCGGGCCAGGTGTGCCGGCCACCAGCGGCGCCCCCACTTGCTGGGCCAGTTTGCGCGCTTCGACCTTGTCGCCCAGCACGTCGATGGTTTCCGGGTTGGGCCCCACCCAAGTCAGCCCGGCATCGATCACCGCACGGGCGAAATCGGCGCGCTCGGACAGGAAGCCGTAACCGGGGTGCACGGCGTCGGCGCCGCTGCGCTGGGCGATGGCGATCAGCTTTGCGATGTCCAGGTAGGTCTCTGCCGGGCGTTGGCCATTGAGCGAGAAGGCTTCGTCGGCCTGACGTACATGCAAGGCGTCGATGTCGGCGTCGGCGTACACCGCCACGGACTGCACACCGTAATCGCGGCAGGCGCGGGCGATGCGGATGGCAATTTCACCACGGTTGGCGATCAGTAGTTTTTTCATGGGGTGTTCTTCGCATCGGCAGTTGAAAAAGAGGCTTGGGGGCTGGGTTCGATGTCCGCAAAGCCATCCAGGGGGTTGAAGCGAATCTGGGCATTGATCGGTATCTGTCCGGCCAGGTCCAGGTGGTGAGTGGCCACGGCGGCGATCACCGGGTAACCGCCGGTCAACGGGTGGTCCGCGAGGAACAGCACAGGCTGGCCGCTCGCGGGCACCTGGATGGCGCCGACGGAGGTGCCTTCGCTGGGCAACTCCTGGTGATTGCTGCGGCTCAAGGGTGTCTCACCGGCCAGGCGAATGCCGACCCGATTGGACTGCGAGGTGACGCGCCACAACTGGCTGCTCAGGCGCTCGATGGCGTCTTGGGTAAACCAGTCGCTGCGCGGCCCCATGACCACGTCCAGGGTGATGACGGTGTCGGCCGTCGGCAGTTCGAACGCCGGAGCCTCGCCCAGGGAGACGCTGGCGCCGCTTGAGCGGGGGGTGAAACCCAGGTGGTCGCCGACGGCGAGCGCGGGCGGGCCGACCTGGGCCAGGGTGTCGGTGGACAAACTGCCGAGCACCGGGGCCACGTCGAAACCGCCACGAATCGCCAGGTAGCTGCGCAGCCCCGCGACAGGGGAGCCGAGATTCACGCGATCACCTTCTTCCAGCTCGATGGGCTGATAGTTGCCCGGCTGCCATTGCAGGCCGCTGACACTGGTGACGGTGACCGGCGTGTGCGCACCCGTAATCGCGATCACGGCACGGCCATGGCAGACGAAACTCAGGCCCCCGAGCACGGACTCCACGCAGGCCATGTCCGAGGGGTTGCCGACGGCGCGGTTGGCGGCGCGCAGAGCGCCCAGGTCCAGCGCGCCGGAACGGGAGACGCCCTGGCCGGTCTGGCCGGGACGCCCCAGGTCCTGCAGGACGCTGTGCAAGCCGGGGCTGGTGATTTCAAGATAGGCACCGTCGGGTTCGGCGGCACGGGCGGGAGCGACGGGAACGGGCAAGCCGCTGGCCGGCAGCGGACCGGCGTCGGTAAATCGTACCTTGTAGCCGGGCCGTAACAGGGCCGGCTCGGCGCGATTCAGGTCCCACATCTGCAACGGCGTGACCCCGATGATCTGCCATCCACCCGGGCTCGCTTGCGGATACACGCCGCTGAAATCCCCCGCCAATGCCACCGCGCCCGCCGGTATGCGGGTGCGCGGGGTTTTGCGGCGCGGCACCTGGAAACCGGCGCCGCCCGTGAGGTAGGCAAAGCCCGGGGCAAAACCGCAAAAGGCCACGCTGTAGTCATGGGCGGTGTGGCGGCCGATCACTTCGTCGCGACTGATGCCCAGCAGGGTGGCCACTTCGTCGAGGTCTTCACCGTTGTAATGCACCGGGATTTCCACCCGGCGCTGCTCGCCCTCGCGGCGTCGGCTGAGGTCCTGGCCGGCGATACGGTTGACCAGCGCCTGACGGTCGATCGTGCTGGGGCGGAACTGGATCAGCAGCGTTCGCGCGGCGGGAATGATTTCCTCCACGCCGGCAATCGGATCCGCCGTGAGGGCGTCGAACAGGGCCAGGGTCTCGTCGAGGTCGTTCAGTTCGACGAGCAGAGCGTCCAGGTTGACCGGAAGAAAGCGCACGGGAAACTCCTAGACGTGGTAGGTGCTGTCAGGCACATCGGTGATGAACATATGACCAGGGGCGTGGGTGATCGCGAAGGGTACGCCCGACGCGGCGACAGCCGCCTGGGGCGTGACACCGCAGGCCCAGAACACCGGCACTTCGCCCGGTTCGATGCGCACTGCGTCACCGAAGTCAGGACGGCTCAGGTCCGAAATGCCCAGCAGCGCAGGCTCGCCGATGTGCACCGGGGCTCCGTGCACGGAGGGATAACGACCGGTGATGCCACTGGCCTCGGCCACGCGACTGGCCGGGATCGGACGCATGGACACCACCATTTCACCCTGCAAACGCCCCGCCGGACGGCAGGCCCGGTTGGTGCGGTACATCGGCACGTTGGTGTTATCGGCGATGTGCCGCACTTCGATGCCCGCTTCCTGCAAGGCCGTTTCGAAGGTGAAGCTGCAACCGATCAGGAACGCCACCATATCGTCGTGCTCGGCCCAGGCCTGGCGGGCGTCGCTGACTTCCTCCACCAACTTGCCGTCGCGCCAGATGCGGTACAGCGGGAAGTCGGTGCGCAAGTCGGCGCCTTCGGCCAGGACCGTTCGCGCACTGCCCGCATCGCTGACGTCGAGGATCGGGCAGGCTTTTGGATTGCGCTGGGCGTACAACAGAAAGTCGTAGGCCCAATCGCGCGGCAGGGCGATCAGGTTGGCCTGGGTCATGCCCGGGGCGATGCCCGCCGTGGGCGCAACCAGACCGCCACGGTAGGTTTCGCGTGCTTCACGCGCGGCAGCGATGGCCGCCTGGCGGGCGCGGTCGAGGGCATTCATGGACGATCTCCGGCAAAAGGCAGCAAGGACAGGTTGGCTTGCTCCAGCACCCGGCGCAGTTCGCGGGCCATTTCCACAGCGGCCGGGCTGTCGCCATGGACGCAGATAGAGTCGGCTTCGATTCGGGTCAGGGTGCCGTCGATGGCTTCGACGGTACCGTCCTGGACCAGGCGCAGCATGCGTTGGGCCACCAGCGTCGGGTCGTGGAGCACGGCACCCGGTTCGCGCCGCGACACCAGGTTGCCTTGGGGCGTGTAGGCACGGTCGGCGAAGGCTTCAGCGATGCACGGCAGGCCCTCGTTGCGGGCCAGTTCGATCAACGGCGAGCCGGCCAGGGCCACGAGCGTCAGCTTGGGATCGATGGCGCGGATCGCCTCGATCACCGCCAGTCCCTGCCGGCGGTCGTGGGCGATGGTGTTGTACAAGGCGCCATGGGGCTTCACATAACGCACCGATGTGCCGGCCGCCTTGGCCAGGCCCTGCAGTGCACCAATCTGGTAGATCACGTCGGCGGTCAGCTCGTCACTGGTCACGTCCATGTTGCGGCGGCCAAAACCGACTTTGTCCGGGTAAGCGACATGGGCGCCGATGGTGACGTTCTTCGCCACGGCGGCTTTGAGCGTGCGCAGGATGCCGGCCGGATCGCCGGCGTGGAAACCACAGGCGACGTTCGCGCTGGTCACGACATCCAGCATCGCCACATCGTCGCCCATGCTCCAGGCGCCGAAGCTTTCACCCAGGTCGCTGTTGAGGTCAATTGAACGCATTTCGACTATCTCCGGTTAGATCAGGCTGCGCCGATGAAGGCGAAGATGGCGCCGGCCGATTTGTAGGCCATGTACCACGACAGCAGGCAGGTCATGATGCCCAGCACCAGCAACCAGCGCGGGTAATGGTAGCCGTCCATGAGATCGGAACGGCGCCAGCCCACGTACATGAAAATGGTCAGGCCCAGCGGCAGGATAAGCCCGTTGAAGCCGCCCGCGAAGACCAGCAGCGCGGCGGGTGGCTTGCCCAGCAGCAGGTAAACGACCACCGAGATGAAAATGAAGACCACGGTGGCGAGGTGACGCGTGCGCTCGGTAATCCGCTTGGAGAAGACGGTGATGAAGGACATCGACGTGTAGGAAGCACCGATCACGCTGCTGATACCGGCAGCCCACAGCACCAGGCCGAACATCATCAGGCCGATGTCGCCAGCGGCGGCACCAAACGCCTGGGCGGCCGGGTTGGCGCCCTTGCCGGACACATCGATGACGACGCCACTGGCGACCACCCCGAGAATGGCCAGGAACAGAATGAAACGCGCGATACCCGTGACCAGGATGCCACTCAACGCCGCCCTGGACACCGCCTCGATGTTCTCCACACCCACGGTGCCGCGATCGAGCAGACGGTGGGCACCGGCGTAGGTGATGTAGCCCCCGACCGTACCGCCAACGATGGTGGTGATCGCGGCAAAGTCGACGAAGTCAGGCCACACCGATTGACGCAGGGCCTCGCCCAGCGGCGGATGGGTCGCGAATGCTGCGAACAGGATCAGGCACACCTTGAGAATGCCCAGCACCATCATGATGCGGTCCATGGCAATACCCGCCCGATGGGACGAGAAGATCGCGATGGCGAGCAGCGCGCTTAGCGCTCCACCCCATTTCGGATCGAGGCCGGTCAGCGCATTGAGGCCCAGGCCGGCACCGGCAATGTTGCCCAGCATGAACACCAGGCCACCGACGAGGACCAGCAGGGTCAGCACATAACCACTGCCCGGGATCGCCACGTTGGCCAGGTCCGCTGCGCGCATTCTGGTCAGCGAGACGATGCGCCAGACGTTCAGTTGAACGACGAAGTCGATCAGGATCGACGCCAGGATGCCGAAGGCAAAGGCGGCGCCCAGGGTCGCGGTGAACGTCGCCGTCTGGGTCAGGAAGCCCGGCCCGATGGCCGAGGTCGCCATCATGAAGACGGCGGCAACCAGAGAGGCGCGTCGTGCTTTTGTAAACTCTAGAGTGGCCTGTGTCACGACATCATTCCTACAGGTGGGAGATATCCTCACTGAGCAATGCGCGTGCCAAGAGTCAACGATCTCGCTGAAAGTGTAGGTTTATAGCTGATTTATTGTTGAACAATCCATATGAAATGTTTGATGGATATGCACCGTATTGTTACCTCAAAACTCAAGGGTGCTACTTTATGAAGCAGGCGCAACGCATCGAGCTTGTGTCGTGCCCTGGGCTCTGATGGAATATCGGCGCTGTTTCCTTTCCTGGACACCTTATGAACAATGCCTCTCCCGCCCTTCCCCGCACACTGGGAGAAACCATCACCCAGGAAATTCGCCGAATGCTGGTCGAGGGCGAACTCGTGCCCGGTCAGCGTCTGTCTGAAGCAGCGCTGGCCGAAAGCCTGGATATTTCACGCAACACCCTGCGTGAAGCGTTCAGGGTCCTGACCCGTGAAGGGTTGCTCAAGCACGAACCGAACCGTGGGGTCACGGTCGCAGAACCCGACATGTCGTCGATCATCGACATCTACCGGGTGCGCCGCTTCGTCGAGTGCAAGGCCATCGCCCAGGGTTACCCGCAGCACCCGGGCACCCTGCATATGCGCGAGGCGGTGGAATCAGCGGTCAGCGCGCGCGAGGCGCAGGATTGGGTAGCGGTCGGCACGGCGAACATGATGTTCCACCAGGCCATCGTCGAACTGGCGGACAGCCCGCGCCTGCTGGCGTTCTATGCACAGATCTCGGCCGAGCTGCGGTTGGCCTTCGGCCTGCTCAACGATCCGAAATTCTTGCATTCATCGTATGTGGACATGAACGCTTCGATTCTTCGCTGCGTCGAGGACAGTCAGCCGGAAGAAGCGACCCGCTTGCTCGACGCCTACCTGGTGCAATCGGAGCGCACCGTGCTGGCGGCCTACGAACGCAGGATCCGGCGCTAGCAGGGATAGCGCTGCGCGCTCATTCAGTCGTCCAGTCGAACTCGTCGTACTCATCATCCTCGTCGTCCTCGAACGAAGCCTCATCGAGGACGTCCTCCTGCGCCGGCTCTCCGGCCTGCTTTGCCAGAAGAAATTCCTTACGACTTTCGGTAATGGCTCGCCGCAGTTCCTCGCCCTTTTCCGGGCAGTTGAGCATTTGCGCGATGCGATCGATTTTTTTTGCCACGGCATCCTCCAACGCATCGGCTATGAAGCGATAGTGCGCGTTTTCGCGGGACGATGCCAAATGGCGAGCCCTTTACGGCGTGCTTTTCTCCAACCCCGGGCGCAGCACCGCCCGGGTTGAACCCGCTGAAAAAACGTCAGCGGTGATAGCGTCGCACCACGCTGCTGTTTCTCAGCACATGGCCTTTGATCTTCTCCAGCAGTTGCGCACGGGTCAGGCCCGCCGGCAGCGCGTCGGGGGCGATGTCCAGGGCGTAGAGCTGGACGATGTAGTGATGAGAGCTGTCGCCCACGGGCGGGCAGGGCCCGATGTAGCCGACGGTGCCTTTGCTGTTGGTGCCCGCCGCACCTTCAAAGGTGGATTTGGTGCCCGCGCCGGGCGGGATCTGCCGGGTGCTGGCCTTGATGCCGTAGTGAACCCAGTGATCGACACCCTGGCCTTTCTGGCCGTCCGGGTCGTGCATGACGATGGCGTAGCTCAGGGTGCCCGAGGGGCCGGCGTTCCAGCTCAGGGCCGGCGACTGGTTCTTGCCACCGCAGCCGCTGGCATCGCTGGCGGCCACCGAAGTGAACAACCGGTTGTCGGTCACGCCGGGCATGCTGACGGTGAAGCGTTCGGCGGCCTGAGCCGGAAACTGCACGCAAAGGGTAACGGCTAACGCTGCCAGCCAAGGGTTCAGAGAGGTCAATCGAGTCATACCGGAGCACCTTGTGCGGGTGGGGCCGTGGTCGGCGTGCAAACTATAGCCGGACCGCTCGTGCGGTGGCAGCCGGATTTGGCTGAACCTCGCAATAAAGCCCGGACTCTCAAGTGAAACGCCTGCCGGGAGAACCATCATGGCACTGCATCGCGTTGCCCGTTTCGCTGACATACCCGAGCACCGGGGCCTGGAAGTGAACGCTGGTGATACCAAGGTCGTCCTGCTGCGGGTGGGTGACCAACTGCGCGCCTACCAGGGCGAATGCCCCCATGCCGGCGCGCCGCTGGCCGAGGGCGCATTGTGTCACGGTCGGTTGATTTGCCCCTGGCACAAGGCCGCGTATCGGATCGAGGACGGTGCCTTGTGCGAACCGCCGTCGCTGGACAGTCTCAAGCGCTACCCTCTGGAAATGCGCGGAGACGAGGTCTGGGTCGATGACACGCCGTTGCCCGATCCGCACACCCCGCCGGCCGACGATCACCGCACTTTCTTGATTATCGGTGCCGGTGCGGCGGGCACGGCGGCGGCAGCGGCGTTGCGGGAAAAAGGCTTCGGCGGCCGCGTGGTGTTGATCGACCGCGAAGCGCAGGCCGGCTACGACCGCACCGTCCTGAGCAAATTCGTGATCGCCGGCCAAATGCCCCCCGAGGAAATACCCGCTCTGCGCGAAGACAGTTTTTATCGCGAGCAACGTATCGAGCGCTTGAATGGGCACGTCGCGAGCCTGGATGCGCAGCACCGCAGCGTGCGCCTGACGGATGGCCAGACCCTGACCTACGACGCCGCGTTAATCGCCACGGGCGGCACCCCCAAACCACTCGACCTGCCCGGCGCCGAACTGCCGCAGGTGTTTGTGTTGCGTTCCAAAGACCAAGCACGGGCGATTCTGGACGCCACCCGACCCGGCCAGCGGGCGGTGATCATCGGCGACAGTTTCATTGCCCTGGAATCCGCTGCGGCCCTGCGCGAACACGGGCTCGACGTGACCGTACTGGCCCGCCATGCAGTGCCCTTCGCCAAACAGTTCGGCGAAACCGTTGGCAAGGCGATCCTTGCGCGCCATGTCGCCCACGGTGTGGTGTTCCATACCGACAGTGAAGCCGCGCAGATCGAGGGCAACGACAGGGTTGAGGCGATAACGCTGAAAAACGGCCAGCGTCTGCCAGCGGACCTGGTATTGGTCGGTATCGGCGTCAGCCCCGCAACCGAGCCGTTTGCCGGACTGCCCATGGAACAGGACCTGTCACTGCGAGTCGACAGCGGCATGCAAGTGAGCGAAGGGCTGTGGGCGGTGGGCGACATCGCCACCTTTCCCCTCAACGGCCAGCTGCAACGAATCGAGCACTGGCGCCTGGCGCAACAACAGGCACGGATTGCCGCAGCCAACATGCTGGGGGGCGACGAGCATTATCTGGACGTGCCGTACTTCTGGACCTTCCATTTCGGCAAGAACTACGACTACCTCGGACACGCCGACGCCTGGGACGAGGTCGACTTCAAAGGCGATCCTTACCATCCGCCGTTCATTGGCCTGTTCGGCATGAACGGCATGGTGGTCGCCGCCATCGCCTGCGAAGAAGAGCGGGCGATGGCGATGCTGGCCGAACGGATGAAACAGCCGCTGTCGATCGAAGAGGCCTGGCGACTGATCCGTGACGTCTAGCCGTTACTCGGTAACCTGAACGCCACCCAGCTTGCTCATGACGAAGCCGACAAACTGCTCGACCGTCATCTTCTGGCCGTTGAATTCAACTTCATTGTTGGCGTAGTGCAGCTTGCTGACGATGTTGGTGCCGTCCAGGGTGGCGAACTGCGTGCCCACCGCCATGGCGCCGAACATGTCGGCGGTGGCCTTGGCCTGGTCGACGATGAGCTTGGCGTCGGTCTGCCCATCGAGCTGTCCCTGGACGCTGAACACATCGACCAGCATCGGTTTGGACACCTGGATATTGAGGTCCAGCAAGGCGATCAACTGCTTGATCAACTGGTCCGGCGGCAGGTCCATGGACTTCGGTTTGGTCAGGTCGAGCACCAGGTTGGCGCGGCTTTCGCCGTTGGCGGTGGTGAAAGCGAATTTCTCCAGCGCCACCTGCGGGCCGGCCGCCAGCAGTTTTTCCAGGTCGGCCTTGACCTGGGTTTCTTCGGCGGGCGTCAGCACCAGTTCGGGCGCGGGCTCACCGGCGGCAGCCGCCTCGGCAGCGGCTTTTTCGTAGGGTTGCAGCTTGGTCTGATACACCTGCATCAACGACATGGTGGCCGGGATGTCGAGGTTCTTCAGGCTCATGGCCAATTGCGCGGCGCCCACTTTCTTGCCGTTCAGCGACACTTCGCCGACCTTGTAGTCGGCACGCCCGGAAGCGTTGGTGCCCGACTCTTCGGTCTGGTTCTTCATTTCAAATTTCTTCAGGCCCAACACCGACTGCTGCGCGCCGAAGGTAGTCTGGCTGTCGGTCAGCTCCAGCGTGTTCTCGCCGACGTAAAAACCGTAAGTGCTTTTCACCAGGTTGCTGGCCACAGTCAGGCCGCTCAGCACAATCTTGACCGGGGCCTGGGTTTCGTCGACGGTAGTCAGCGTGAAGTTGTCCATGTAGCCATTGGCTTTGACTTTCTGCGCCTGGGCGCTGGCCGAGACCTCGAGGTTCAGGCCGGAAAATTTCAGGTTGGATTTGTCGTCCAGTGCAACGTCCAGCGGCAGCAGCTCGAAGTTGCCATTGGTGGCGTTGTCATAACCGATGTTGACCACGCCGGTGAGTGGCGACTTGTCCTTGGCGGCGGCGAACCACTTTTCGGTGGTTGGGGTCTTTTCCAGCGCATAGTGACTGGTGGCCATGACCGGCAGCCATTTCAGCGAGACCAGCCGGGAAAAGGGCAACGGACCGTGCTCGATATTGTCGACGAACAGCAACTCGACCGGCGCTTCGCCGAACACCTCACCCTCGCCTTTGAGGCGGTAGTGCGCGGTGCTGCTGAACAGGTGACGCTCCAGCGACACCAGCTCCAGGGTCGCCGTGCCGTTGGAGCCGACCAGTGCGGCTTTGAGTTCCTTGTTGGCATCGGCGATCGAGGTGTTCAGGACGCCCTCGATTCGGGTGCCCGTGTACCAGGCACCGCCCGCGCTGATGACGCCAATGGCCACAACAATTCCAAGAAACACGCCTGCAGATTTATTCATGAATGACCCGTCGATATCCGTTGCTTGAGGTGTGGTCGTCTTCCCTGAACCCATGACGGGTTATGGCTCGACACCGGAGAAAGTGCCATGCAGGTTAGCATCAGGCGCGCCGGGTGGCCCAATGATTAAAGGTTAAAGAGTGTCTTTTGGGATTGGGTTTGGCCCGGGATTTTCGGCGATCTCGAGATCGCTATCGCGGGCAAGCCCGCTCCCACAGAGTTCCCTGGTGTCTGGAAATCCATGAACACCACAGAACCCTGTGGGAGCGGGCTTGCTCGCGAAGGGGCCGGCCCAGGCAACCGTAAATCAGGAATACTGGACTTCCATATCATCGAGCTGGTGATCGAAACTCTTCAGCCGTGCCGTCCACGTATACACCAGCACTTCAAAATCCCGGTTGATCACCGCCCCGCCCATGACATCCGCGCGCGGGTCGCAGAAGTCCAGTTGGTAACGTTCGCGGGCCATGGCCGAGGCGACGTCGGAGAGCTCGCGGGCATTGTTCAGCCAGTGCCGGCCGTCCTCGCCCACTTGCTGGTCGAGTGCGAGGCATTGTTTCTTCAGGGTTTCGAGGCTTTTTTCCAGAGGGGTGCCGGTGAGTTCGCCCATGACTTCCTGAAACGTGCGCCCCGGTTGCCAGTAGCTGCCCCAGAAATACCGGTCGAACACCGTTTCAACCCGACGCAGGGCGACCTTGGTGTCCCAGATCAGCACCAGGGTCTTGCCTTGTTCGAGTTGTCGTTTCTTGATGCGCTGGCTCTGGAGCGAAGACCAGGCCACGACCACGATGGCCATGACGGCGATCAGCGCGGCTGCGCTGTCGAGGAACACCATGGCCTTGTCGAGTTGATGCGCCAGCATGACGCCGTAGAAATAGGTCGCCGACAGCAGCAGCAAGGCCGCAATGGCACACCAGAAGCCGGGAGCATAAGGGTTTTTCATTATTAGAGTCCCCATGACCAACACTAGCCTTGACTGACGAGATCGACGCGCGACCTCGTCAAGTCAAAGCATAGCAATGGCCTCAGGGTTTGCTGGCGTTCGAGCCTTGCGTTCGTCCGCTTTCCCAACCACCGCCCAACGCCAGGAACAGATCGATCTGGCTCAACGCAACCTGGGTGTTGGCGGCGGCCAGTTGCGCGGTGACATCGGTGTAGGTGCGGGTGGCCTGCAGGTCGGCGAGGAACGACTCGCGGCCGGCCTGGAAGAACCGGTGAGTCTGGTCGGCCGCCAGCTTCGCCGACTGCTCGGCGTCCGCCAGGGCCTCGCGACGTTGCAGCAACGCCGAATACTGCGCCAGGCTGGTCTGGGTCTCGCGGATGGCGTTGAGCACCACGCCATCGAAGTGGGCCAGGTTGGCCTGGGTCACGGCCTCTGCCTCGCGGATCCGCGCCCGGGCGCCGTTGGTCGGCACACTCCAGGTCAGCGACGGGCCGAAGCCCCAACGATTGGCCGAAGGCTCGCCGAGGTTCTCCAGCAGACCGACGGTGCCGATGGTCGCGCCGATGCGAATGTCGGGGTACAGCTCGCCCGTGGCGATGCCGATACCGGCGGTCGCGGCGGCCAATCGACGTTCGGCCTGGCGAATGTCGGGACGACGCTTGAGCAGCGAGGCGCCATCGCCCACGGGCATCAACTGGGCGATGTGCGGCAGTTGCGCGCAACTGGCGGTGCCGGACGGCAATTGGTCCACCGGTTTGGCCAGCAGCATCGACAGGCGGAACAATCCGGCCTGACGCGCTGCCTCGTAGCGTGGCATCTCGGCGCGCAAAGACTTGAATTGGGTTTGCGAACGGGTGACCTGGGTTTCATCACCCCGGCCGGCATCGCGCAAGCGCTGGATCAGCGTGGTGCTCTGCGATTGCAGGTCGAGGGAATGCTGGGCGATTTCCCGCTCTTCGTTGGCCGCACACACCTGGGTGTAGGCCCGCACGACGTCGGCCACCAGGGTGATACGCGCGGTATCGGCGGCGGCCTGGGTCGCGTCGGCATTGGCCTTCGCGGCCTCGATGCCGCGCTTGAGCGTGCCGAACAAGTCGAACTGGTAGGAGGCGCTGATGCCGATATCGCCGATGTTGGCCACCGGCACTTTTTCAGTCAACAGGAAGGCTTCACCGGACT
This sequence comes from Pseudomonas fluorescens, assembly GCF_041354075.1. Lineage (GTDB taxonomy): Bacteria > Pseudomonadota > Gammaproteobacteria > Pseudomonadales > Pseudomonadaceae > Aquipseudomonas > Aquipseudomonas fluorescens_CE. The sequence continues at coordinate 107,597 of NZ_JARZGC010000016.1, forward strand.
CCTGCAAGCGCTGGGCACCCATTTTGATACCACCGCTCCAGCCGCCCGCCGCCTCGGCTTCGTCGACCTGCGCCCGTGCCCGCAGCAAACTGGCAGCCGCCACCCGCAGGTCGGTGTTGGACGCCAACGCCTGCTGGACCAACTGATTGAGGCGAGTGTCCTGATACAGGCGCCACCAATCGGCTGGCACCTGCGCCGACACCACCGGCTTGCCGTTCACGGCCAGTTCGCCCTGCAAATCGGCGCGTTGGACGGCGGCCTCCTTGGGCAACTGGTAATCCGGCCCGACCGTCTGGCAGGCCGACAGCAGCAAGCCCAGGCCGACGACGGCGAACCCCGCGGCCCTGCTCATTTGCCCGGCTCCTGCTGACGGTCGTCGATGATCGATACCGTGGCCGTGCGCCCGGCGATCATGCGGAAGTCAGCCGGCACCTCGTCGAAGGCAATCCGCACCGGAATCCGCTGGGCCAGCCGCACCCAGCTGAACGCCGGATTGACGTTGGGCAGCAGGTTGTTGCCACTGCTGCGGTCACGGTCTTCGATGCCGGCGACGATGCTTTCCACATGGCCGCGCAGACGAGCGTTGTCGCCGATCACGCGGATGTCCACCGACATCCCCACATGAATGCCGTCCAGCTTGGTTTCCTCGAAATAGCCGTCGATGTGGAAGGAGTTGCTGTCCACCACCGACAGCACCGGACGCCCGGCCGTGACGAACTCCTGAACACGCGGGGCGCGGTCGTTGACGTAGCCGTCCACCGGGCTGCGCACGGTCGAGCGGTCGAGGTTGAGCTGGGCGCTGTCGACCGCCACCTGAGCTTCCATCAGCGCCACTTCGGCACGGGCCACCCGCGATTGGCTTTCTTCCAGTTGCTCGCCCGGCACCAGGTTGCCCAGGCCACGGTTGCGCTTGGCTTCACGCTGGGCCTGCGCCAGGGTTTCCTGACGGTCGGCGACCGCCGCCTTGGCCTGGCGCAGGGCCAGTTTGAAACGGTCCTGGTCGATGCTGAACAGCACCTGGCCACGCTTGATCAACTGGTTGTCGCGCACGTCCACCTGCTGGATCAGCCCGGAGACGTCCGGCGCGATCTGCACGATGTCGGCGCGGATGTGGCCGTCACGGGTCCAGGGCGCAAACATGTAATACATGACCATGCGCCAGACTACGACGACCGCGAAGCTCACGATCAACAGTGTCAGGACCACACGGCCGAGGGTCAAAAAAGGTTTTTTCATGTCATCAGGTATCGGCTGAGTGAATCCACGGCGCCCAGCAGCAAGGCGTATAGCGCCACGTTGAACAATGCCCGGTGCCAGACCAGGCGGTAAAAGTGCAGGCGCGTCAGCAGGCCGTGCACCAGCAGGTAAATCACGTAGGTAATGCCCATCAGCACCAGCAGCGTCGGCAGGAACACCCCGCTGATATCCAGATCACCGATCATAAAGGCGCTCCATCGATGCCATGGGGTAATGGTTCTTCGACTTCGCCGCTGCCAACGAATTCGACACCCGGCAACAACGCCAGACGCAAGCCGCTCAGGGCGTGCAACAGTTGAAAACGGGCGCCGTCGTCGCAGTCCTGGTTGAGGGCGCGACGGGTGCGGTCCATCGACATCAACAACGCACTGGGCGCCGGCAGACGCTCGCCGGCCTTGAGGCAGGCCTTGAAGTACTCGCCGACCTCCGCCACCACCTGATGCAGCAGCACCTGCGGGTAGCCAAGCACCCGCGGGGTGTAGGCCAGCAGGTCGAGCAGGTTCAGCGCCACGCGCACTTCACGCAGGGCGATGCCGGTGTCTTGCCCGGTGATGGCCAGGCGCGGCAGGTGCTGCATCAGGCGATCGAGTACCTGCACGCCCAACTGCCGGTGCTCGGCCAGTGTCGCCGGCTCGGTCAGGCTGACGATGTCGCGCCAGCTGAAGCGGGTCAGGCGCTTGGCCGCCAGCTCCGCGCCAAAAGGCCGGGCGATCAGGGTCCAGACAAAGGCGAACAGCAACCCCACGGGACCTGCCAGGTTGGAGTTGACGAAGCTGAGGAAGTCCGCGTCGTAAGCGCCCTGAATGCTGATGAAGGACGAGGTGTTGACCAGTGTCAGCAGCATGCCCAGGTAGAACTGCGGCTTGACCGTCAGGGTGCCGATGCAGATGAACGGCACGGCAAACGCCAGTACCAGCATCGGGAAATCATGCAGGTTGGGCAGCACCAGAAACAGGTAAAGGCTGGCGAACAGCACCGACATCGCGGTCCAGAAAAAGAACCGGTAGATCTGCGGCGCCGGGTCGTCCATCGAGGCGAAGAAGCTGCAGGCCACCGCCGCCAGAATCACTGCCGCCCCGCCGTCGGTCCAGCCCAGCAGAATCCACAGGACCGAGGCGACGATGATCGCGGTGACGGTGGACGCCGCCGAGTAGAGCATCAGCCCACGATCCAGAAACGGTGACAGCCGGCCGAGGCGCCAGTGCCGATACACCGCGTGCCAACTGTCCTGGCTCTCGCACTGGATGGCGTATTGCAGGCTGCGGCAGTCCTGCCACAGGTCGATCCATTCGCCGAGTCGGTACAGGGCATTGGAGAACAGCAGTTGCTTGCGATCATCCAGCGCTTCAGCGGACGGTTGCAGCGCCTCGAGCTGATCTTTCAGCGCTTGCCAGCGCCCGAGGTCGGCGTCCTTGTGTTCCAGCCATTGAGCAGTGGCGGCCAGCAGCGGCGCAAATCGCTCCACCAGCTCCGGCGTGCGCCGCTCAAGGGCGTAGAGCGCGTCGTCGAGGGCATCGATCACCGGCAGCAGGTGAATCATCCGTCCGCGCAATTCCTTGGTGTTGCGCACGGTCTGGGGGCGAGCGCCCTCGTGGGGCAACTGGCCGATCATCAACTCCAGGGTGTTGAACGTGGCCACCATCGATGAGCGCAACGCACTGACTTCTTCGGGCTGCACGTTGCGGCTGAGGAAGCGCAGGCTGTAGGTCGAGGCATCGGCGAACCACTTGCTCACCGAGTCGTTGAACACCGGCGCCAACCGACGGGGCCAGAACATCGCGCCGACCACCGCCGCCACGGCGATGCCAAGGAAAATCTCTTCCGTGCGCGCCTCGGCCACGTCCCACACCGCCAACGGGTTATCCACCACGGGCAGGGCGATCAACGGCAAGGTGTAACCGGCCAGCATCAGCGCGTAGTTGTTGGCGGTGCGCAGGTGCATGGACAGGAACAGCAGGATGCCGGTCCAGAGCGCGATCACCAGCACCAGCACGTAAGGGCTTTGCACGAACATCGGCACGAACAGCACCGCCGCTGCGGCGCCGAGCAACGTTCCGACGGCGCGGTACAGCGCCTTGGAACTGGTCGGACCGACAAAAGGGCTGGATACGATGTAGACCGTGGCCATCGCCCAGTACGGACGCGGCATCTGCATGAGCAAGGCGATGTACAGCGCGATCATCGACGCGGCAAATGTGCGCACGCCGTAGAACCAGTCTCGCGCTGGCGGAACGCCGTCAAAGAATCCGCTCAAGGGTTCACCACGGCGGGCGCGTTGGCCGCTTCGAAGGCTTGCAGGACCCGCAATGCCGCTTCCAGATCGCTGGTGGCGATGCCTTCGAGCACTTCGTGACGCAAGCGCACGAGCTCGATTTCAACCGCCTGCACCAGTTCGCGACCGGTGTCGGTGAGGCTCAGGCATTTGGCGCGACGATCCTGGGCATCGGCGGTGCGACACACGTAGCCAGCGTGACACAACTGGTCGAGCAGACGCACCAGCGACGGGCTTTCCATTCCGGCGGCCTGCGCCACCGTCACCTGCCGCACGCCCTCGCCCAGCCGGCCGATCATCAACAACGGGACGGCGCAGGCTTCCGAGATGCCATAGTTGACCAGCGTGGTCTGGCAGATTTTGCGCCAATGCCGGGCAGCCACCACCATGCAGCTGCTGATGTTCATCTGGAGAGCGTCGAGGTTCTTGGGCACGGGAAAGACACACTGTTAGTTTGCTAACTATCAATATGTCATTGGAGAGGGAGGTCGGTCAAGTTTTGATACAAATTACTGCCCCAGGCTGGAGCGTGTTGAAAGCCTTGCTTCTCAGCGTTTACGGGCCAGCTTGTACACAGCGCTACGCTCACGCTTACCGACTGCGACGACAGAAATTACCACTCGCTCATCAATGATCTCGTACACCAGTCGGTATCCCGACGATCTCAACTTGATCTTGTAGCAATCAGGCATCCCATGGAGGGCGTCGACCGGAACGCGAGGCAACTCGAGTCGCTCTACCAGTTTCTTCTTGAACTGCTCGCGTACCGTATGTCCGAGCTTGTCCCACTCCTTGCGAGCGGATGGCAAAAATTCGAGCTTATAGGTCATCCAGGCTTACCGGGACGGGTGTTTCATGCCGGCGGGAACGCACGATCTCAGCGAGCTCGATGTCGTCAAGACGCTCCATCATGGCTTCGAACACATCTGCCGGGACCATGTATCCCATGACCCGATTGTGATTGAGCACTGCTACGGGGCCGCCGTGTCCACCGCTCAAGACAGCAGAGGGATTTTTCTTCAGTTCAGACACGCTGACGGCCATATCGGCGAGTACACTTTGCATAAATAGGACCTCTAATAAGTCCTGAATTTTGGTCTATTTTTAGATTTCGAGCAACGTCGGAAAGCTAAGGAAATACGTTGCAGGAGTTTTCACACCCCCCGCCCTTTCCTCAACAACACATCCAGCTGATCCACCACCTCCGCCCAATCGGCATCCTCCAGAATCTCGTCACGCAAGAACGCCGCCTGGCTTTTGCTCCAGAAAAACGCGTCTGCCAGGTGCAGCTCGGGCTTGAGCGGCGAATGGGTGGCGATGAATTGATCGATGCTGACGGGGTCGTTCGGCAAGCCGAGTTGCTTGAACAGGGATGGAAGGCTGTGCATCGGGGATTGCATGTCGTACTCCTGGTTCATGGTAAGGGGTCAATCAGGCGCAAACGCCGCCCCTTGCAACGGGGGCGGCGCACATCTCAGCCTGGACCTCTGCGGCTTACCAGTCGTAAGACAGGCTGGAGACGACTGTCCGGCCATCGCCGTAGTAGCAATCCCACTGGCTTCTGCAACTGGCGACGTATTCCTTGTCAGCGAGGTTTTTCACGTTCAGCGCGAGCTTCACGCCCTTGAGGCGGAAGGCCGACAGGCCCAGGTCGTACGTCAGGCTCGCGTCGTACACGGTGTAGGACGGAACCTGAAACGCACCTTCGTAGTCATCACCATAGTTGCTGCGCGCGTAACGTGCGCCCACCCCGGCGCCGATCCCGGCCAGCGGCGTGTCGCCCCGCACGAAGTAATTGACCCACAAGGCGGCGGTCAGCGGTGGATTGCCTGCCGGATGGCGGCCTTTACGACCGTCGTTGTCCTTGGTGTATTTGATGTCGTTGCGCGACGCCGAAGCGATCACGTCCCAGGATTCGCTCAACTCGGCCTTGGCCTCGAACTCGATGCCCTTGGAGCGAATGGCACCGCTCTGGTTGCTGAAACCGGGATTGCCCAGGTCAGTGGTCAGGATGTTTTCCTGCTCCAGCTCATACGCGGAAATCTGCACGAAACTGTTCTGCCCCGGCGGCTGATACTTCACGCCGGCCTCGTACTGCTTGCCGGTGGAAGGGTCGAACGGACTTCCCTGCGCACTGGTGCCGGTCAGGGGCAGGAACGATTCCGAATAGCTGACAAAAGGCGCCACCCCGTTATCGAATAGATAGACGATCCCGGCACGGCCCGTGAATTTCTCGTCCTTGCTGCTGGTATGAACGTCGGTGAGTGGCTGCTTGTTATCGGTTTTCGCCCAGTCGTAGCGGCCGCCCAGCACGAAGACCCACTGGTCGAGCTTGATCTGGTCCTGCGCATACAGACCGGTCTGGGTAACGGTGTTATCCCAGCGATAGTTATTGCCGAAATTCAGCGATTGGCCGTAGACGGGGGTGAACAGGTCGATGATCGGCGGGTTGTAGTCGTACAAGCCGTCGAATTTCGAGTTGAAGTGGTAGTAATCGACGCCGACGATGGCCGTATGGCTGAGCGGCCCGGTGTCGAATTCGGCCTGGGCGATGTTATCCACACCGAAGACCTTGTTGTCCTGCTGCCAGTTGACGCCGTAGCGGGTCTGATAGCGCTGATCGTTGGCTCCGGTAATCGGGTTGGCAACGAAGCGGTAACCATGCAGGGGGGCGGTGTAGTGGTCGTTGACCCGGGCATACCGTGCGTTCTGCTTCAGGGTCCAGACGTCGTTCAGGCGATGGGAAAATTCGTAGCCGAAGGCGTACTGCTCGCGGTGGTAGTCATTGACACCCGGTTCACCGAGGAACAGGTCGCGGTCGATCTTGCCATTGGGGTTATCGAACAGCGTACCGACAGCCGGAAGGCCTTGCGCCTCGGGAACCCCTTCGTCCTTCTGGTACTGGGCGAACAGGGTCAGGCTGGTGTCCTCACCCGGGCGCCAGGTAAAGCTCGGGGCAATGAACTGACGCTTGTCCTTGACGTAGTCGATCTCATCCTGGCTGTCGTTGGCCAGTGCAGTCAGGCGATACAGAAACTTGCCTTCATCATCCAGCGGGCCACCGAGGTCAATGGCGGCGCTTTTATGATCGTAGCTGCCGGCCTCGAACTTGACCTGATGCAAGCCTTCTTCGGTCGGACGCTTGCTGACCAGGTTGACGATCCCGCCCGGCTGGTTCTGCCCGTACAGCACCGACGCCGGGCCCTTGAGCACTTCGATGCGCTCCAGCGAGTACGGCTCGATCTGCAGCGCGCCGCCGGTGCTGCCGCCGCCATAGGGCAGGTGCAAGCCATCGAGGTACAGCGGCGTGGGCGAGAACCCGCGCGAGGTCGGCTCGTCGAAAATCTTCACCCGGTCGGAGAATCCGCCCCCGGTGATGCCCGGCGTGTAGCGCAGGGCTTCGGTGACGCTCTGTGCATTGCGCGAGCTGATTTCGGCGGCGGTGACGACGTTGATGGTCTGCGGGATTTCCACCAGCGCCGCGTCGGTCTTGGTCCCGGTCGCACTGCGTTTGGCGACGATGCCGTCGACCGGGCCCCAGGCGTTTTCCCGGGTTTCGGGCGCACTGACGCGCGTCGCCCCCAACTGCAGCGGACCGCTTTGCGCGATCGGCTGCAACGACCATCCGCCCTGGGCATAGACGGCCTGCAATCCACTGCCCGCCAACACCCGTTCAAGCCCCTGGTTCACGTCGAAACGACCCTGGAGCCCGGCGCTGCGCTTGCCTTCGGTGAGCTGCGCATCCACCGACAGCAGAATGCCCGCCTCGCTGGCAAAACGATTGAGAACCTGATCGAGGTTGCCGGCGGCGATGCTGTACTGACGCGCCTGGCTCACGCTGGCCTCTTCGGCCAGCGCCAGATTCGGCAACAGCGGCGTGGTGGCCAGAAAGGTGGCCAATACGCCACGGCGCAAGACGCGATTGAGCGGGAAAATCTTCTGTTTTGGGCGATGTGGCATTCTGGAACTCCCCGTGAGAATGCTTCTTGATTTGCTTTCAAGAGGTATCCCGAGCGGGGCATGAAAACCGACAAGCGCTGGCGAAATTTTTTTTGCAGGTCAAGCGCGGCGTTTCACCGTCACCCAGTAACGGGTCACGGACTCGACCTGTACCGGCAATGTGCGTTCGAGGGCGGCGAGGACCGCATCCGTGTCGTCGAGGGGAAATACGCCGGTCAGCAACAGCGACGAGGCCGCCTCATCGCAACGAATCCAGCCCGGTCGATAACGCGCCAGCTCCGCCAGGAAACGCCCCAATGGCTGACGCTCGGCCACCAGGCGACCTTGGCTCCAACTGCTGGCATTGACGTTCGCCGGCTGCATCATGCCTGCACCGCCTGCGTTGAACCACAGGCTGTGGCCCGCCTCCATGAGCACTGAAGCGCCCTGTCGAGGGCTGATCCGCAACTGTCCTTCATAGAGTTCGACACGGGCACCGTCATCCATCTCGCGCACGGAAAACCGCGTGCCCAGTGCCTGGACGTCACCGCTGGCGGTTTCCACGATCAACGGCCGGGCCGGGTCGTGCCCGCTGGTGAGCAGCACCTCGCCCCTGATCAGCTTGATCCGGCGCTCCTGGTCGGTGAAACGAAGATCGACGGCACTGTCGCTGTTGAGGTCCAGCCGCGTGCCATCGCTCAAGGTCATGTGGCGGATCTCGCCGGTGGAGGTGCGGTGTTCGGCAAAGGTGGCGCGCCAGGACACCTGGCCTTGCAGCAGATAGCCGCTGCCGCCCGCGACCAGCAACAGGCCGAGCATCTTCAGCGCGGCACGACGCTGGGGATCGGGGCTGTCACGCAATACCGCCCGCGCGCAACCCGCCGGCACCGAGCCGAAGGTCTGCTGCAGTTGCTGCAATCGCTGCCAGGCGCGCTGATGTTCCGGGTGAGCCTGCTGCCACCGGGCGAAGGCCAGACGCTTTTCAGCATCCAGCTCACCACCCCAGTGCAGCATCAGCCATTCACTGGCCTGCTCGACGATCGCCGGATCGATGGGTGCGTCGTGGGCACGGCTCACGATTCATAGACCAGTTGATAACAGGCCAGAATCGCCCGGGTCATGTATTTCTGCACCGAGCTGACCGTCACCTCGAGCCGTTCGGCGATTTGCGCGTAGCTCAAGCCTTCGAATTGTGAAAGCAGAAAGGCCTGGCGCACGTTGTTCGGCATGCGATCGAGCATTGCATCGATTTGCGTCAGGGTTTCAAGGATCAACGCCCGGGTTTCGAGGGAGGGCGACTCCGGCTCCGGCAGGTGCGCGATGCTTTCCAGGTAGGCGCGCTCGATGCGCAGACGTCGCCACTGGTCGATCACCAGGTTGCGGGCGATCTGCGTCAGGTAGCTGCGACTTTCCAGCGGGCCGGGCATGCGCCCCGACACCAGCAGGCGCAAGAACGTATCCTGCGCCACATCCGCCGCGTGCTCCCGGTCACCCAGGCGCTTGCGCAACCAGCCTTGCAGCCAGCCATGGTTCTCGCGGTAGAGACGATGAAGGGAGTCGTTGCCGCCAGTTGCTGCGTCCATGGGAGAATCTGCGCGCGTGATTGATAGCAATTATCATTACACTTAACGCAGCGGCTGGCAAAACCATTCACAGCGACGGCATCAGCTGGCCATCAATCGCCCTCAGCGTTGCGCCGCCAATGGATAGACCGACTGCCATCCGCCGCCCAGCGCCTTGTACAACCCGATCATCGCCAGCGACACCCCGGTCGAGCTCTCGACCCATTGCTGCTGGGTCGCGAGCAAATCGGCCTGCACGGTGAGGACGTTGACGAAATCCACCACCCCTTCCACGTACTGCTGTTTCGCAGTTTGCAGGGCGATCTGGTTCTGGTGCACCGCTTCGGCGAGGCTGTCGCGGCGCAGCTGGCTGGCGTTATACGCCGTCAGTTGATCGTCGATTTCATGCCAGGCACGCAGCACGGTCCGCTGGTAGCCAATCGCGGCTTCCTGCTGCTGGGCCTCGCGCAGCTTGAGCACGCCGCGCAGGCGGCCGCCGTCGAACAATGGAAGGCTCATTTGCGGGCCGATGCTGAAGGCCCGCGAACCCCATGAACCGAAATCGCTCAGTTGCATCGCTTGTGAACCGAGGTTGCCCGACAGGGTGATGCGCGGATAGAAGTCGCCCTTGGCCACGCCTATGTTCGCCGTGGCCGCATGCAGACGAGCTTCGGCCTGACGAATGTCCGGACGGCGCTCGGCCAGTTCCGACGGCAGGCCGATCGCAACCTGACGCGGCGTTTGCGGCACCGGCGCGTCGGCGGCCAACTCGGCCTGCAGCGCCTGCGGCGGCTCGCCCATCAACAGGCTCAGGGCGTTGATCAGTTGCGACTGGCGTTGTTCCAGCGCCGGCAATCGCGACTCGATGGCGGCCACTTGCGCGGCGGCTTCGGCGACGTCCAGGTCGGTGGCCACGCCATCCGCCAGACGCAGCCGGGACAATTCCAGGCTATGGCGCGCAACCTCGAGGTTCTGCTCGGTGACGGCCCGGGTGTTTTGCACGCCGCGCAGCTGGATGTAGTCCTGAGCCGTTTCGGCTTGCACCGACAGCAGCACGCCGCGCTGGTCGTTTTCTGCGATTTCCAGGGTCGCATCGGCAGCTTCGGTTTCACGCCTGACGCGGCCCCAGAAATCCAGCTCCCAGGAGGCCGAGAAGCCGGCGTCCCACAGGTTGAACGCCGCATCGCCCTGCTTGCCCGACGGGTCACTCAGGCCTTCGCCGCTGTTGCGTCTGTGCCCGTAGCTGGCGGTCGCGGCGGTGTTGGGGTAGCGATCGGCCGTGATCACCTGGCGCACCGCACGGCTTTGCTGCAAGCGGCTGCTGGCGAGTTTCAGGTCGAGGTTGTCGGTCAATGCGCGCTGCATCAGGGCTGACAGTTTGGCGTCCTGGAACACCTCCCACCAGCGTTCGCTCAGTGTCTGGGCAACGGCCTGGCTGGGGGCGTTTTTCTGCGGCGTTGACCATTCGGCGATCTGCTGGGCGTGCGGTTTCTGGAAGTCGGGGCCGACGGTGCAGGCAGACAGGCTCATGACGAGCAGGGCACTCAAGGCGAGTGGGGGCTGACGCCATCGCTGAGCCCCGCTCTTTGTGGGAGCGAGCCTGCTCGCGATGGCGTCAGCGCCGGCAACACAAATCTTCATTGCTGCGCCACCTCACGCTTGCCGCTGTCGGCCGTATCGATACGGGCCTCCACCGACATCCCCACCCGCAGCCGATCCGCCAGGGGTTGACCCGGCTCGAGCACGATCTTCACCGGAATGCGCTGCACCACCTTGGTGAAGTTGCCGGTGGCGTTGTCCGGTTTGATCGAAGCGAAAGTCACCCCGGTGGCCGGCGCGATGCTCTCCACCCGACCCAGCAGGATTTCCCCGCCCAGGCTATCGACGCTCACCTGCACGTCTTGCCCCGGCTGCACGTTGGTCAGTTGGGTTTCCTGGAAGTTGGCGACCACGTACGCCTGGGTCAGCGGCACCACCGCCAGCAACTTGCTGCCCGGCGTAACGTACGCGCCGACACGCACCGCCCGCTCGCCGACCATGCCGTCCTGCGGCGCGACGATACGGGTGTAGGACAACTCGAAACTGGCGATTTCCAGCGCTGCTTGCGCGCGTTTCAGGCCACCGTCCGCCGCATCGCGTTGCGCCGTGAGAATGTCCACTTGCTTGCGTTCCGCCGCCAGCACGGCGCTCGCATTCGCCAGCCTGGCCGTGGCCTGTTCGATTCGGGTGCGGGCTTGCTGAGCATTCTGGACCGTGCCAGCGCCCACGCCGGCCAGGTGGTTGTAGCGCTTCAATTCATGCTCGGCGAACGCCATTTCCGCCTTGGCCGCGACCACCGAGGCTTGAGCCTGGGCGATCACCGACACCTGCCGTTCCAGGGTCGCCCGGGTGTTCTGCAACTGAGCTCGCGCCACCAGGGTTTCGGCGTCGGCCGCCTGGGCGGCGGCACGCAGGTCGCGGTCATCGATCAGTGCCAGCAATTGCCCGGCCTTGACCTGCTGGTTGTCCTCGACATAGACCTCCTTGATGAACCCGGCGACGCGCGGCACCACCAGGGTGTAATCGGCGGAGACATAGGCATCGTTGGTGGTCTGCTGGGTGCGCTTGCCAAACAGCCCCGGCGCCAGCCAGCAGACCAGCACGCCCACCGCCACCACGACGGCAACCGCGATGGCCACTTTTTGCTTTGATTGAGTCGTCATAAAAACCTTCAGTTTCAAGGGAGCGTTCAAGTCGGCGCGCGCGGCGGGTACATCCGCGTCGGCAGCCAGAAAATCAGCAGGATCAGCACCAGGGCGACACCGGCCATGCACAGGTAGATATCCGAGGCAGTCAGCACCACGGCCTGCTCATGCAGCCGATGGGCAAGGCCCGCGCTGTCGCCGTCGGCCAGTGGTGAATTGCCGAGGCGGTCCACCAACATGGTCGAATGAAAGTGCAATCGCGAGGTGGTCAGCACCTCGATCACCCCGGTGGCGATCACCGCTGCCAGGCCCTTGACGGTGTTGAACCAGGCCGAGGCAAACGGGCCTTGCAGGGGCGAGATACTGCCGGTGGCGAGCATCAGCAGCGGCAACACTGCCATCGGCTGGCCGAAAATCTGCAGCAGTTGCAGCCCATAGAAATCGTCACGAATCCATACCGAAGTCAGCTGTGAACCACCGATGCACGACAGCGCCAGCATGCCCAGGCCGATGCCCAGCACCCAGCGACAATCCACCCAACGCAGGTTGCACAGCGCCGCCACCAGCGGCAGCGCCAGCAACTGCGGCAATGCGGCGATCAACATGATCGGCGCGGTCTGGACCGGGCGATAACCCTGGACCTGCGCCAGGTAGCTGGACGGCAGGATGACCACCGACGTCAGGATCACCAGCACCCCGGCCAGCGTCAGCAAGGCGAATGACAGGTTGCGGATGCCGAGCATCTGCAGATTGAAAAAGGGTACGGGGTGCGACCATTCATTGATCAGGAACAGAACGAGCAGCAGCAGTCCACCGACGAGCAATCCGCTGATGAGGCTCGACTCGAACCAGTCCAGTCGATTGCCCTGGAGAATGCCGATCACCAGCATGCAGATCGCCGGGAAACCCAGCAGCAATCCCCGCCAGTTGAATTGTTTGAAGCGTTCCAGGCGCAGCGGATCCTGGGGCAGGCCGTAGGCCACCGCGACCATGGCGAGCAGGCTCGGCACGATGATTTGCCAGAACGTCCACTGCCAGCCCACGTGCTCGGTCCACAACCCCGCCAACGGGGTGCCCAACCCGGGGCCGAACGTCGCCGTCAGGGCATAACCCGCCAGGCCGTACAGCTTTACATTGGCCGGCAGAAAACGCAGGGCCACGGTCATCAGCATCGGCGGTAATGCGCCTCCGGCAAGGCCTTGCAGGATGCGCATCAGCAGCAGGGTTTCATAGTTCGGGGCGAAGGGGCTCAGCACACCGAGCACAGCGAAAATGCCGATGGCCCAGAGGGTGAAGCGCCGCAGGGACAGCGTCACCGCGCACCAGGGCGCGAAAGCGGCGGCGGCTACGGAGGTCGCCGCATAGCTGGCCACCAGCCACGTGCCCTCGTCATAACCGATGGCCAGGGCGCCACGGATGTCGGCGAGTGCGACCTTGGTCACCATCTCGTTCAGGCCCGAGGCCAGCACAGCCACCAGCACGCCCACCAGGCCAATGATGATCCGAAAGCCAAATGGCTGGGCTGCGGCGGCTGGCGCAGGCGCAGCCAACGGCGCCGAGGCCGTCAGGGAGGTCATCGGTTCAAACTCCGGAAAAATAGGCAGGCAGTTTACGGACGGTGATCACTGACGAAAACTGACTTATCGGCAATGTATAAATGCACCAGACGCATCTATCGAGTGAGGTCAGCGCACGTTAGTGCACAGCCCGCAGACACTCATCCATGAGGAAAAAAACTAACACCCACGCGACAGAGGGAACACCATCTATAGGTATGAACCGCTAATACCGTCGTCAGATCTGCGAGGCCTGCCAGGTTTCGTCGCAGCAAGTCTTGACCGTTTCGCGCAACCAGTGGTGCACCGGGTCGTTGTCAAACCGCGGATGCCAGGCCTGCGTCAGCACCAAAGTCGGCAACGGCAGCGGCAAGGTGAAAGAACGCAGTTTCAAGCCGAGGCGGCGTACGCTCGACAGCGTTTCCCGGGGCACCGGGAGGATCAGGTCGGAATCCGGCAGGGCGAACATGGCCGCATGAAAACTCGGCGCAATCACCGCCACCCGGCGCTCCAGCCCCAGGGCGTTGAGCGCGGTATCGATCGGCCCACGAGCGATGCCGCGCCGGGACACACTGACGTGGGAAAAACCGGAAAAGCGCTCGGCCGTGATCTCTTCTTCCAGCAACGGGTGGTCTTCGCGCACCAGGCCGACGAATTGCGTGGTGAACAGCGTCTGCACCTTCACTTCCGGCATCAACGGGCGGTTGTTGCTGACGCTAAGGTCGATGCGCCCCTCGCGCAAGGCCTCATCATCGCTATCGCCTTCGGGCACAAAGCGCAGTTCGCAATGGGGTGCCTGCCGCTCCAGGGTGTCGAACAGCTTGCCGCCGTAGACGCCGACGAAGAAGTCGTTGGCGCGAATGCTGAAGCGTCGGCGCAGACTCGCCAGCTCCAACACCCGCGCCGAGTGAAACAGCTGTGCGGCTTGCTCCACCAGCTCACGTACCTGGTCGCGCAACTCCAGCGCCTTGGGTGTCGGCACCAGGCCACGCCCGGCCCGTACCAGAATCGGATCGCCGATGGCCTCGCGAATGCGCGTCAGCGTCCGGCTCATCGCCGCCGGGCTCAGGTGCATCCGCCGCGCCGCGCCCACCACGCTGCCCTCGTCGAGCAGGGCGTCGAGGGCGACCAGAAGGTTCATGTCGGGCAGTTGCATACTGAGCACTCGTGATGGAGGGAGATTGCTTCAGGCGCAATGCTAGCAAACAACATTGGTGATATGTGTTGTGTGGTCTGACGCCTTCGCGGGCAAGACCGCTCCCACAGTGGATTTCAGCAGACGTGATTCTTGTATCCGACATGAAACCTGTGGGAGCGGGCTTGCTCTGGGCGGCATTCCGACGATGGGGCCGTCCCGGACAGAAAAGAACTACCGCTGCATCCCCCACCGCTTCACCGTCACCCGCTCAAGAGTGTCAAACACCAGGTTCTCCACCAGCAGGCCGATCAGAATCACCACCGCCAACCCGGCGAACACCTTGTCGGTATACAGCTCGTTGCGGTTCTGGAAGATGTACCAGCCCAAACCGCCCTTGCCGCTGGTGGCGCCGAAAACCAGTTCCGCCGCAATCAAGGTGCGCCAGGCGAAGGCCCAGCCGATCTTCAGCCCGGCAAGAATCGACGGCAACGCCGCCGGAATCAGGATGAACAGCACGAAGCGCATGCCTTTCAAACCGTAATTGCGCCCGGCCATGCGCAGGGTTTCCGAGACGCCGAGAAAGCCGGCGTAGGTATTGAGCGCCAAGGCCCACAGCACCGAATGCACCAGCACGAAGATCAGGCTGTTCTGCCCCAGCCCGAACCACAGCAGCGCCAGTGGCAGCAGGGCGATGGCCGGCAACGGGTTGAACATGGACGTGAGCGTGCTCAGCAGGTCGCGCCCCAACTGGGTCGACACCGCCAGCGTGGTCAGGGCGAACGCCAGGACGATGCCGATCAGGTAGCCCTTGACCAGCACCACCAGGGAGATCCACACCTTGCCCAGCAACTCGCCACTGACCAACCCGCCATACAGCGCCTGAGCGGTCTGCACGAAACTGGGCAGCAACAGGTCGTTGTTCTGATAGCGGGCGACGGCCTCCCAGACCAGCGCGAGCACAATCAGGATCAGACCCTTGCGGATCCAGCCCTGTTGCCACAGGCGCTGGCCAAGCGGCAGTTCACGCTCCAGCGACACATCGGTCAGCGCCGGCAGCACGGTTTCGAATTCTTCACGCGGGGATGATAAATGGCTCATCGGGCCCTCCTCTCAACTGGCTCAATAAGCGATGCGGATATCGGCGAAATCCAGCTCACGCTCGGTTTCCGGCGACTGCCCCTCTTCGAACAGCAAACGATGAATCCGTCGCGCCGATTCCTGAAACGCCACGCCGCCCAGGCTGTGCAAATCGTATTGATGGCTGTGGACTTCCGCCCGCACCCGCCCTGGATGCGGCGACAGCAACAGGATGCGGTTGCCGACCACCAGCGCCTCTTCGATGGAGTGTGTGACGAACAGCAGCGTGAAGCGCACCTCCTCCCAGAGCAGCAGCAATTCTTCCTGCATCTTGCGCCGGGTCAGTGCATCGAGGGCGGCGAAGGGTTCGTCCATCAGCAGGATTTTCGGTTGCATCGCCAAGGCCCGGGCGATCGCCACTCGCGCCTTCATGCCGCCCGACAGGGTGTGCGGGTAGGCATCGGCAAACGCCGCCAGCCCGACCTTTTCCAGGTAGTGCAAGGCGCGCTCTTCGGCTTCCTTGCGCTTGAGGGTTTTCGACGCCAGCAAGGGAAACATGACGTTCTGCTTGACGGTCTTCCAGGGCGGCAGTTGATCGAACTCCTGGAACACCACGATGCGGTCCGGGCCCGGCGCGTCGATCCGCTGACCTTGCAGGCGGATCTCGCCTTCGACCGGCTGGATGAAACCGGCGGCGGCCTTGAGCAAGGTCGATTTGCCGCAACCGGAGGGACCCAGCAGGACAAAACGGTCCGCCGGATCGATCTCGAAGCTCACTTGATGAGTCGCCCGAACCACACGCTGGGGCGTGCGGTATTCGAGGCTTACGTTATCCACCGACAACAGCGCCTGGGCGGTGGCGTTCGGTTTGCTGACCGTGTGGCCTGGCAATGGGGCGTTCATGTCGATCAGCTCCCTTGTAGCGGTTTGGCGTCCTGGAAGAAGTAATCCTTCCACGAATCCGGTTTGTTCTTGATTGCGCCGACGCGGTAGAGGAATTCGGCGAGCGGGTAGGTGTTTTTCGGCGTGACACTGAATTCGAACTGCGGGTTGTCGATGATTTTCAGCAGCGCGGCACGGTCGATTTTCGCCTTGGTCACGCGGATGTAGGTGTCGGCGGCAGCGCCTTTGTCGTTCTGGGCAAATTGCGCAGCTTCGGTCAGCGCCTCGACGAACGCCTTGTAGGTTTTCGGGTTCTCGTTGCGGAATTTTTCCGTGGCGAACAGCACCGTCGGCGAGTTCGGGCCGAGCAGGTCATAGGTGTTCAACACCACATGCACGTCCGGGTTGGCCAGTGCCTGGTCCTGGAACGGCGGATTGGAGAAATGCCCGGTCAACTCGGTGCCGCCGGCAATCAGCGCGGCGGTGGCATCGGGATGCGGAACGGCGATAGTGTATTTGTCCAGGCGATTGAATTCCTTGTCGCCCCACTGCTTGGCCGCCGCGTATTGCAGGAAGCGCGACTGCACCGACACGCCCACCGCCGGCACGGCGATGCGGTCCTTCTCGGAGAAGTCGGCAATGGTCTTGACCTTGGGGTTGTTGCTCACCAGGTAGTAAGGGAAGTTGCCCAGCGAAGCGACCGCCTTGACGTTCTGCTTGCCGTGGGTACGGTCCCAGATGGTGAGGAGCGGCCCGACACCGGCGCCGGCAATATCGATCGAGCCCGAGAGCAACGCATCGTTGACCGCCGCCCCGCCCGAGAGCTGTGTCCAGTCGACCTTGATGTCGATGCCTTCCTGCTTGCCGTACTTCTCGATCAGGTTCTGATCGCGCACCACATTGAGCAGCAGATAAACGATGCCGAACTGTTCGGCGATGCGGATTTCACCTTCGGCGTGGGCCACGCTCGGCGCCACCAGGCTGCCAGCGATCAGGCTGAACCCGAGCCCGATGGCCGCCGCCAGCGGCGCGAATGGAAGACGTTTGGACATGGTCGTACTCCAAGAAATCAGAAAGGCGCGTCGCCCTGGATGGTGGTGCGATACAACTTGCGGCGCAGGTGGCTCGGGCATCCGGCCGCCAGGTGGATCAACGAGCGGTTGTCCCAGAACACCAGGTCGTGGGGCTGCCATTGATGGCGGTAGATGTTCTGCGGCAACACGCTGTGGGCGTAGAGTTCATCGAGCAATTGCTTGCTCTCGTCCTCCGGCAGACCGACGATCCGCGTGGTGAACCCCTCGCTGACGAACAGCGCCTTGCGGCCGTTTTCCGGGTGTGTGCGGACAACCGGATGAATGACTTCAGCGACCTGGGCCAGTTGCTCCGGCGTCAGGGTCGGGCGCCAATTGCCTTCGAACTTGGTCTCGCTGTAGCGTGCCGTGTACGAGTGCGCCGCCGAACGCCCTTCGACGACCTTGCGCAGCGCGTCAGGCAGGTTGTCCCAGGCTTTGTGCATGTCGGCGAACAGGGTATCGCCGCCTTCGGGCGGCAACTCCTGGGCATGCAGCATCGAGCCCAGGCTGGGCAGCTCCTTGTAGGAAAGGTCGGAGTGCCAGAATTTCCCGGCGTCACCAAGTCCGATGGATTGGCCGTTTTCGATAATGTTGGAGACGATCAGGATTTCCGGGTGCCCGGTCAGCAGGAACTGTTTGAGCACATGGATCTGCAACACGCCAAAACGGCGGCTGAAGTCGATCTGTTGTTCGGGAGTGATGCGCTGGTCGCGGAACACCACGACATGGTGATCCAGATGAGCGCGATGAATGCGGGCAAAATCCTGGTCATTGAGTGGCCGGGACAGGTCGAGGCCAATGATTTCGGCACCGACGACGCCCTCGAACGGGCGAATCTCGAAGGTTTGCGGTGCAATGTTGCGGGTTGCAGAGACGACAGACATAAAATCACTCCCACGCACGGCACGCTCAGGGCGCGCACGTCGATCAGAAACTCACGGATGTCCCGTGTTGGTTCGTGTCGTGCGGCGCGCCGATTGGTCGGCAGGTACGCAGGAGGTTGACTTTATAGGTATAAGAACGTGAGTTTAAATACCGTTAGCGAATAACCATATGGCTTATTTCGCCTATGCTGCTGACAGGATGACGCTGCTCAACATTTGAGGGACGCTCGATGTTCTACGTGCAACGCAATACGGACGGCCAATTGACGCGCGTGGAGGCCGAGGCGTATGCCGGGTCCACTGAAACCCTGCCGGCGGATCACCCTGACCTGCAGGAATGGTTCGCCAGCGAGGTCGTGGCCACCAGCCACAAACAATTGCAGCAGATCAAACAGCTCAAGCAGTTGAAACAGAGTGACCTGGACATGATCCGGGTACTCGACGACCTGATTCAGGTCCTGACCGATAAAGGCGTGATCCGCGTCACCGACCTGCCGGCCGCCGCCCAGGCCAAGCTCATGGACCGCTCCCAGGCGCGGGAAGCCCTGGGTGGCTTGAGTCACCTGGTGGAAGACGACGATGAGGTCGGCTTGATTTAACGCGTTATTGCCAGGGCCTGGGCTCACCCACCAACTGCCCCTGCACGCCAAAGATATCCATCTCGCGAATCACCGCCAGTTCCCCTTCGGTCTCGACCCGCTCGGCAATCAGCGGCAGGTCGATGCTGTGCGCCGCCCGCTGTATCGCCTCGATGAACAGGCGCTTGTCACCCTCGTGATCGATCGCACGGATATACACGCCATCGATCTTCAGGTACGCCAGCCCCAGCCGCGCCAGGTTGCCGATCATGCTGAAACGGCCGCCAAAGTGTTGCAGCCCCAGCGAGAAACCGATCCCGCGCAGGCGGCGCATGAGGTCTTCCAGCTTCGCCTGCTCCGGCAGTTGTTCCTCGCCGATTTCCAGGACCAGCCGTGGGCCAAGGTTGGAGTGCGCACGCAGAATATCCAGGACCTTGCCCAACGCCTGGGGATGGGTCAGCGTCGCCGAAGACAGGTTCAGCGCCAGTGATGCCTGATGGGCCGGCATCTGCTCGATCACCTGCTCCAGCATCAGGCGATCCAGGCGTGCGGCCCAGCCGAAGCGCTCCAGCCACGGCAGGAAGCGGCCAGCGGGGATGGCCTGGCCCTGTTCGTCGATCAGCCGCGACAGTACCTTGTAATGCAGCACCAGCGCGGTGTCCTGGCTGGCGACCACCGGTTGGAAATACAACTCGAACCGCCGTTGATTCAGCGCCTGATCGAGCAAGCGGTGCCAGGCATGATGGTCATCGCCAAGGGTGAAGGGCGCGCTGTGATCCAGGCAGACCCACCGCGAATCGCCCTGACCTTCCGCCTGGGCGAGTGCCTGATCGGCCAGGCCAAGCACTGCCTGCGGTGAGTCGCCAAACTTGAACGGCGCCAGACCGATGTAGGCCACCGCCGCCACGTCGGTGGCACCCGTCGCGTGCAGGCTGGTCAGGGCCAGGTCCAGGTGTTGCGCCAGTTGCAGCGCTTCGGCATGCATCAACCCTGGCGCCAGCACGGCAAACTCCCCGCCACGGACCCTCGTCACCATATTGAGGGTCTCTGGATACCTGGCGCATTCGCGCAGCAGTTGCTGGCCGACGGCCTTGAGCAACTCGTCAGTGTGCTGGCCACCCAGGCGCTGGTTCAGCCCGGCAAGGTCCTTGACCCGCAACAACAACAGATAACCCGAACTCGCCAACTCGGGGTTGCTCACCCGGGCATTGAGTTGCATCTCGAAATAGCGTCGGTTGGCCAAACCGGTCAACGCATCCTGATAGGACTCGTCACGCAATTTTTCGCTGCGCTCGGCTTGCTCCTGGAACAGTGCCTTGAGCTTCTCGACCATCTGGTTCATGGCCTGGACCACACGGCGCAATTCCGGGGTGCGCGGCAGGTCGGGCAGGCTGAGGAATTCCCGACGGGCAATGGCGTGGGATTGCTGGACCATGTAGTCCAGCGGTTTCAGTTGCCGGCGCAGCAGCAAGGCGCCCAGCCCCGCGCTGACCGCACCGCAGAGCAGCAGCCAGCCGAGGCTGCCCAGCGCGCTCTGCCACAGCTTGGCAATGGCGAACATCGGATGGCTGACCACCTCGACCCGCGCCGCCTGCTCCCAGCCACGACTGACAATCGCATCGCCGCCTGCCGGTTCCAGACCGATCAGCTTGACGAACCAGTCCGGCACATTGCTCACCGCCGGACTGCCGCTGCGCTCCACCAGCGTCTGGTCATTCGACAGGTCGACAACGCGGATGCTCGCGTAATAACCACTGTCGAAAATCGAGCTGACGAGCAGCTCGACCATCGCCGGATCGTCGATGTTCGGTGTCAACGACAGCGCCAAAGCCGTCGCCGCGTCCTGCGCGTGGGAGCGCAACTGGTTGACGTATTGAGTGCGCGAACTTTCCAGGCTGACCATGAAGCTGCCGGTGAAGGCGACCACCAGGAACAGACAGATTGCGATCAACAGCTGTTTGAACAAAGACATCTGAGCGCGTGCTCCTAATTAGTCGTCTCGACCGGAAAACCTTCGGCCTGCATTTTCTTCAGAACATCCTGCCAGCGGGACAAACGCTTGGTATCGCTGACTTTCGTATTGCCCTTGGCACCCGGCAACCACACCCCCTCGGCATTAAAAGCGTAGACGGGCAGCAGGTCGGTTCGTTGGCTGGCGGGTTTGATCGCGTCAATCAGGCTGTCGAGCACCAGCGGCACGGCATCCGGGCTGGCGTAGTACGTCAGCACCATGTGCGCGCGATTCAGGGTCAGGGCCTTGACGTAGGTGATGCGCAGCCTGTCGCTGGAAACGCCGAGGTGGCGCAGGCTGAAATATTTGGCGATGGCGTAGTCTTCGCAATCGCCGGCCCCCTTCCACAGGGCTTCGATCGGCGTTTCCCAGTAATCGACCGTGTGCCACAGGTCGATGTCTTCCTGATAGCGTACCTGCCGGTTGAAGAACAGATTGACGACCTTGAGCTTCTCAAGTTCGCTGACCTGCTTCTGGGTGGCCAACAGGTGCTGCCAGGCATCAATTCGTTGCTGACCTGCGCCCAAAGGTCCGTACAATGCCTGCGCCTTGCGGCTGATCAGGGAAAAATCCCAGTCGGCATGCAAACCGCCCGACAGCATGCCGGCCAGCAGCAACGCGCCGCCTAGCCAGCGTAAAGTCCGGGGGATTGCGAAACTTGCCGCCAATGCGAGGCATCCATGTAGGCAGGTGGAATCGATTGATGGTGAAGGTTAGCCGGTTAAAAGACAATGGCACGATGAGATCGCCGAGAGCGCGCTAAGCTTCTTGTACAAGTTGTTTAACATGCACGTTTGACAAGTTTTGGGGCAGTCACTAGTGTCAGTTTGGATCCAATCTATCAGCCATCAGGGTGCGTTGTAGTGACACAAAAACCCAACCCGCTCAACAGCATCAAGGTCAACGGGCCGATTCCCGCCTACGTGGCCCGCTCGGTCATCGAGAAAACCTTGCGCGCCGCCATTCTCGACGGCCGTATCCCCTGTGGCACCGCACTGCGCCAGCAGGACCTGGCTGACCTGTTCGGCGTCAGCCGCATGCCGGTGCGCGAAGCATTGCGCCAACTGGAAGCACAGGGCCTGCTCAATGTAGTCGCCCACAAAGGCGCGGTGGTTGCGCCACTGGTCCAGGGCGATGCCGCCGAAACCTACGCACTGCGCATCCTGCTGGAATCCGAAGCCCTGCGCCTGTCGATCCCGCTTCTGACCACCGAGGACTTCGAACAGGCGGCCCGGTACATCGATCAGCTGGAAACAGAGCATGACTACACCGAGATCGGTCGGCTCAACCGCCTGTTCCACATGACGCTCTACGGCAAGGCCCCCAATCATCGGTTATTGAAACTGATCGAAGAAGGCTTGAACGAGGAAGAACGCTTCCTGCGTTTCAACCTGGAAGCCATGGGCCTGGGCAAACTGTCCCAGGACGATCACCGGGCGTTGTTGCACGCGGCGCATGCGCGGGATATCGAGCGCACGGTGAAGTTGCTAGAACAACACCTCAATCGGGGCGTCGAAGTCATCACCCGGTACCTCGAAAGCTCCCAGGCACAAAGCAGAAAAGCCTAGAAACAATCGTTACGACAGTCAGACCGAGCAGGTATCGCCTGCTCTCAGGCGCCTGTTGCGAAGGCGTTCGTCCTTCTTTCCCTTGAGTTCAATCCCTGCGCTGACGACAGGACAGGTCGGCGATAGCGGCTGCCTTGATTTACGCTCACTCTTGGGACTGCCAGCCAATAAAACACGGGCGAGGTGACGCGCGAGCGGCACTGCCCCCCCATCAAGAACCTACGGAAGGAGTCTTGCCACGGGAAAAGGAAGTCTTGGCGCCCTGCCATCTTCCCCCTCGAAAAATCAAACTGAATATCGTCCCTTAGAAAGTTGCTCGAGTGAGGCATTCACTCTTTATTCCCATTTCGACTTATATAAGACGGAAGGAGCAACTACGCCCAAATAAAACTTGCGACACAAGTTTTAGTGGAACTTATCATGCGCTGAAAAGTTAAACTTAAAAATAACAAGAAACTACTTGCCCCCTATTAGTTCGTGTATTAGCTTTTTCTCCGCCACCCATCAGTATTGGTTGCAATGCGCCAAGTCAGTGACCTGCACGCCACCGACAGCATTAGGCGTTTGCCGTACTCGCTCGCCCATCAAAAACTTCAAGCAACTGTTACTTAGTGATTCCACTCCATTCAATACATTGACTAATAGGCTCGCCATGAAATCGATTCAAGAACGTCTTGCTCAGAGAAAGGCAGAATTGAGTTCGCACCCTATCTTTTCTGAAATACATTCTCTTTCGGTACTTCAACGTTTCATGGAGTCCCATGTATTTGCCGTATGGGACTTCATGTCTCTGACCAAACGCCTGCAACAGGAACTGACGTGCGTCCAGTTGCCCTGGCTGCCACCCAGGGACCCACACGCCGCGAGGCTGATCAACGAGATAGTGCTTGGCGAAGAGTCCGATGATCGGCCCGGCCAGGGTCATTACAGTCATTTCGAGCTGTACCTCGATGCCATGCGTGAAGTCGGCGCCAGCACCGTCGCCGTGGAGCGTTTTGTGACGCTGCAACAGGAAGGTGTGAGTTACGACGTGGCGTTGCGAAGCGTGGATGTCGACGCCGCTACTGCACAGTTCGTGCGCCACACCTTGCACACAGCCCTGCATGCGCCTGGCCATAGCGTGGCGGCGGCATTTCTGCATGGACGAGAAAGCGTCATCCCACAGATGTTCCAACGCATTCTCGACGATTGGGGTATCGGCATCGAGCAGGCGCCGACCTTTCGCTATTACCTGGAGCGGCATATCGAGGTCGATTCCGAAGACCATGGCCCGGCAGCGGAAAAACTGCTGACACGGCTGATCGATGGCGACCCGCAACGGGAAGAGGACGTGTATGCCAGCGCCCTCGCCGCCGTGGAAAGCCGCATCGCCTTGTGGGACGGCCTGCGCCTGAGCATGGGCGAGCCGCTGGCGGAGGTGAACGCATGAACGCCGCCGACTACCAATCCTTTGCCGAGGCCTGGGAAAGCCGCGCCACCATCCGTACCCGCCCGCGCCGCACCCTCGAAAACGACGACAAGCTGATCTACCCGCTCAGCCGTCAGCCTCTGGTCCTCAGCGAAACCTTCTTGCGCGAATGTCCGGAGCAACGGGATTTCGCACTGGTGCAGACGCTCTACAAGTTCATCAACGATGTGGTGATTTTCGAGACGGAGATCGTCGACAAAACCGCCCGCAGCATCGCCAAGAATCGCTTCGCCGTGCCCTTCCCGTTTGCCTGTCGCTACGACGCCATGACGGTGGTGATCGACGAGGACTATCACGCCTTGGTGGCGATGGACTTCATGCAGCAGACCATTGCCCTGACGGGCATCTCACCGATCGAACTGCCAAAGGAAATCGAGCTGAGCCGTGCAATTCCGGCGGCTGTCGCGTTGGCACCGGAGCCTCTGCGTGCGGCTGTGGAACTGATCTGCGTGGCCATTGCCGAGAACACGGTGACAGGTGATGTCGCAGCGTTCGCCAAGGACGACAGCGTCAAGCAATCGATCAAGGGACTGATGGCTGATCACTTGCTCGATGAGGGCCGACACTCCGGGTTCTGGGCCCGATTGGTGCGCATTTACTGGCACACCGCGAATGAGGCAGACCGGCAGTGCATCGCACAAATCCTGCCGGTGTTCATCGGCCATTACCTGACCAATGACATCCAGAAATCCTTCGACTTTCACCTGATCGATGCCTTGCGGATCAGCGATGCCGCGCGTCAGGCACTCCAGCGCGAGGTGTCTGGCCTGGCGTTCCCGATCAACCGCCATCACCCGCTGGTCGCCAATATCGTGCGGTTTTTCCACAGCAGTTCGCTGCTCGATGCGCCGTGCGTTCAAGCCGCCTTGAGCGACTACCTGGTTTAACGAGGAGCACACCATGAGACGTCTCGACATTTTGCTCATAGGCCGCAGCCTGGCCTTGGCCGAGTTGGCACTGGAGCTGGAACAACACGGCCATTCACTGACACGCCTGGAGGACCTCGACCCGCCAGCGTCAGGCGATTTCGACCTGTTGATCGATGACGCCAGCCTGGAGTTCGAACTGCCTGGCCAGGCGCCGCGACTGACCCTGCGCCTGGGTCTCGGCGTCGTGGGGACCTCCGGCCTACCGCCGCTGGATCTGCTTTGCCTGCTGGGTTCGACGCAACTGACGCGCATGCCGGTGGCTGCCGAGCCCTCCGGCAACGGCCAGGCACTGCGCCAGCGAGCGGTGGCGCAAATCGTCGATCATGTCGCGTTACTGGTCAGTCGTTTCTCCCGGGATGCGGACTATTTTCTGCGGGCCGAACCTACGGACCCGGTGACTTTCGAGCAGGTGCACAGCCTGCTGTTTCTGGAGCGACTCGCCTTCGTTCATCGGCTCAACGCGACCGCTGATGTCGGCTTGCAGCGACTCGCGCAGATCCCGATGATCGAGCGCCTGGAGCAGCGGTTGATCCAGTCCGCCGACCATCCGGCACTCTGCATCGCCGGCGCATCCCTGAGCTATGGCGAGCTGCACACACTCAGCCGTGCCATTGCACAGCGCTTGCAGCCGATGCTCGAGGCACACGCCGGGCCCTGGGTGGTGGGCATCTGCCTGCCCAAATGCAGCGCGTTGTACGCAGGGATCCTGGCGATTCTCGGCAGCGGCGCGGTATACCTGCCGCTGGAGCCCAGCCATCCCTTGCAGCGTCAGCAGTACATTCTGTCGGACGCCGGCGCTGTGCTGCTGTTGCATGACGGTCAGCACCCGCTCGCGGACCAGATGCCCAGCCTGGATATCTGCGCGATCAATCTCGATGGGGTGGATCTCGGCCGGCCGCTGATGCGCTGCCGCCCAGCGCTCGAAGCGCCGTGCATGGCGCTCTACACATCCGGCACCACCGGCCACCCCAAGGGCGTATCGCTCAGCCAGGCGAATCTGGCGCACTTCACGGCGTGGTACGCCGACTATGTGCAACTGACCGAGGACAGCTGCGCGCTGCAGTTCTCGTCGCTGAGCTTCGACTCGTCGCTGATCGACATCTTTCCCACCCTGTTGCAAGGCGCCAGGCTGGTAGTGCCCAGCGACGACCAGCGGCGTGACCCTCTGCAACTGGTGGAGCTGATCCGTCAGCAACAGCTGAGCCATGCGTTCTTGCCACCGGCCCTGTTGAGCATTCTGCCGTTGGAGCAACTGCAATGCCTGGTGCATGTCATGACGGGTGGCGACGTGTGCGAACCCTGGGTCATCGAGCAGCTCACCCGGCAGGGTAACCTCTACAACCTCTACGGTCCGACCGAAGCCACGGTGCTGATCACCGCGCGACGACTGAGCCCTGGCGACAGCAATCGCACGCTGGGGGCACCGATCGCCAATAGCCAGGTGCTGATTCTCGACGAGGATTTTCAACCGGTGGCCGAACAGACCGTTGGCGAGCTGTATATCGTCGGGCCGGGCGTATGCCTGGGCTATCTCAACAATCCACAGCAGACCGCCGAACGTTATCTGCAACTGGACCTGGCGGACGGGCAGACTCTGCGCGCCTATCGCACGGGTGACATGGCAAAGTGGACCGACGTCGGCATCGAGCTGTGCGGGCGAAGGGACAACCAGGTGAAGATTCGCGGCTTTCGGGTCGAGCCTGAAGAGATCGAACGCTGCCTGCGTGACAGTCAGTTGTACCGGCAGGTTGCGGTGGTCATCGACAGTCAGCGACGGATCCTGGCTTTCCTGGCCCAGCCTCGGGAAACGCGTCCCGGGGCTGCCTGCGATGCGTTGAAAAACCATGCCAGCCGGCTGCTGCCGGACTACATGCAGCCCTGCGCCTGGACGGTGCTGGAGAGCATGCCGTTCGCCAGCAACGGCAAGGTTGACCGCAAGGCGTTGCTGGAAACACCCTTCAGCCTCACCGACAACCCGTCGCTGCGTTTGCCGGCGAGCGCGGATGAAGCCGTGTTGCGGGATATCTGGGCCGATTTGCTGGAGCTTCCCGCCAGTGAGATTTCGACCGACGAAAGCTTTTTCAACCTGGGCGGCCACTCGATCCTTCTGTCACGCATGCTGTTAAGGCTGCGGGAAGCATTCGGCCGTAGTATCTCGATCAATCGCTTCATCGAACTGCCGACCATCGCGAAACTGGCGACGCTGGTACGCGGCTCCGGCACCGAAGAGGTATTGAGCGAACAGGCGCTTGATGATGCGTTCCGCGAACTGCAGGTGCAGCCGCTGCCGGTCAGCCGCATGGGCGACGTGCACAAGGTGATCGTGACCGGTGCCAACAGCTTTGTCGGCGTGCACATCGTCGAAGCTTTGCTGGCCTGGGGCGCCAGGGAGGTCGCTTGCCTGGTGCGCGAGGGCACCGGGCAAACGGCATGGGAGCGCTTCACGCTGGCCTTGCGGGAAAACCGCCTGGAGCATCTGGACCTGAGTCGGGTGCGGGTCTACCCGGCAGACATCACACAGCCCTCCCTGGGACTTGAGCCCCAGGTTTACGAGCGGCTGGACCGTGAGTTCGGCGCCCTTGTGCACAACGCGGCGAACGTCAATCACGTGCTGGATTACAGCTCACTGGTCCGGGATAACGTCGAGCCGATTTTCGAGTGCCTGCGCCTGTGCGAAGGGCGCAGCAAAAAAATCTTCAACTTTGTCTCGACCCTGTCGGCCTCCAGCACCCTGTCCAGCGATGGCCGGGTGCTCGAAATGCCGGCCGCGAATACGCCGCCGATCTACATCAAGAACGGCTACAACCTGTCGAAATGGGTCGGCGAACGCATCCTGGAGCGCGCCCGCGAGCGCGGGGTTCTGGTCAATGTCTATCGCCCGGGCAATATCAGCTTCAACAGCCTCACCGGTGTGTGCCAACCACATAAAAATCGGCTGATGCTGATGCTCAAGGGTTCGATCCAGCTGGGCCAGGTGCCAGAGTTCACGTTGAACTTCGACCTGATGCCCGTGGACTTTCTCGCCCGTTTCATCGCCTTCCATGCCAGCCGCTACAGCGCGGACAAAGCGGTGTTCAACCTGCACAACCCCGAACCGTTGAGTTGGGACGATTACGTCGCGTCCTTTCGAGAAGCCGGTCGGGAGTTTTCCATGGTCAGCGTCGCCGACTGGCAACAGCAATTGGGCCGGGTCGACAGCGACAACGCGCTGTTCGGTGTGCTCGGCTTCTATCTGAACGGCTTCGAAGAAGACATCGGCGACATCTCCATGATCGGCCACGACAACGCCCAGGCCGGCGTACGGCAGATGGGCGCTCACTACCCGGAAAAATCCCCGGCGCTACTGCGCCGCGGCTGCGATTACCTCAAGGAAATCAATTTCATCTGATTCATCCAAACGGAGCGAAACCATGAAAACCCTGCAACCCGATACCCTGATCCGCAATCCTCAAGGCTGCCACGTCGTGTCGACAGTGGAGGTCCCGGCGAACGCCGGATCTGTCTGGGCGCTGGTCGGCAACTTTGCCGGTTTCGATCAGTTCATCCCGGCGCTGTCTCACATCGAGATGACTGGCGAAGGGATTTCCTGCCTGCGCAAGAAATTCTTCAAGGATGGCAACCTGGTCGTCGAACAGCTCAACTCGCGGGATGACCAGGAGCGTTACATGACCTGGACCACGATCTACAACACCCTGGGCGTGGCCAGCCTGTGGGCGGCAATGACGGTTGAGACGCTGGATGAAGTCCGGTCCCGGGCGACCTGGACCATCATCGCCGAGCCCGCGCAGGACGACGCCGAAGCGCTACCGGGATTCCAGGCCTTCGTACAGGGGTTTGCCGATGATGCAATGAACAACGTGTTGAAGCGTTTTGCGTAGCCAGCAGGCTGGGCGGCGATTCATCGCGCCATTTTTACAGAACCGTAAATGACAAAACCCCTGTTTGCGTTAGCAAACAGGGGTTTGGGAATTCAATCTTGACGATGACCTACTCTCACATGGGGAAACCCCACACTACCATCGGCGATGCATCGTTTCACTGCTGAGTTC
>NZ_JARZGC010000017.1:0-47379 GCF_041354075.1 Pseudomonas fluorescens
CCTGACCCAGGCGATGGGCGCACGAACCAACGCCGACCCGAGCCGGCGCTGGTACCACACCGGCCCCGTGGGCGTGGCGCTGCGCCTGGTCGGCAGCAAGCCGGCCAGCGCGCCGGGCAAGACTGCGTGAATGTTTTCCTTTTTGAATCTGCCGTACACCCATAACAACCACTAAAAGGTACGTGATGATGTTGAACAGCAATTTCACCCGCAACCTGCTCCAGTGCGCTGGCGCAGTGACCCTCACCCTGGCTTCGCTCACCGCTTTCGCTTCGGCCGACAAGCCTGGTCAAGGCGTCAAGGTCACGCCGATCTTCCCGTCGATTGCCGAGGAACGTTTCCGTGGCGAGGTGGCGATGGAAGGCCTGCGCGAGCTGGGCTACAACGTGCAGGAACCCAAGGAGACCGAGTACGGCGTGATGATGATGGCGCTGTCCGGTGGCGACGCGGACTTCACCGTGCACTTGTGGGACCAGTTGCATGACGAGTTCTACCAGAAGGCCGGTGGCGACAAGACCATGGTCAAGGCCGGCGACATCCTGCCCGGCGTGTTGCAGGGTTACCTGATCGACAAGAAAACCGCCGATCAGTACAACATCAAATACATCACCGACATGAAGAAGCCGGAAATCGCCAAGCTGTTCGACACCGACGGTGACGGCAAGGCGGACATGACCGGTTGCAACCCGGGCTGGGGCTGCGAACTGGTGATCGCTCACCACATGAAGGCCTACGACCTGGGTGGATCGATCAACGTCAACCAGGGTTCCTACTTCGCACTGATGGCCGACACCATCACCCGCTACAAGGAAGGCAAGCCGATCTTCTACTTCACCTGGGTGCCGCAATGGATCGCCAGCGTGCTGGTCGAGGACAAGGACGTGGTCTGGCTGGAAGTGCCCAAGACCGACCTGCCGGGCGGCAAGAACGACGTCAACACCATGTACAAGGGCAAGAACCTGGGCTTCGCCGTGGACAAGGTCGAGGCGGTGCTGAACAAGGACTTCGCGCAGAAGAACCCGGCGGCCCTGAAGTTCCTCTCGCTGGTGCAGATCACCTCGGACGACGAGAGTCAGCAGAACCTGAAGATGCAGGAAGGCGAGAAAAAGCCCAAGGACATTACCCGCCACGCCAAGGAATGGGTACAGGCTCACCGCGCCCAGTTTGACGAGTGGCTGAAGGCTTCACGGGCTGCTGCGATGCAAGCCAGCCAATAACCACCTCCCCGCGCCCTTTCCTGAAAGTCTGTTGCAGCCGGTGATGCCGGCTGCGACGGAGAAGGTTGGATCATGACAAAAATAACTTCGTTGCCGGCCGATGACGACAGCTGTGGCTGGTTCCTGACCAGCCGCCAGCGCACGCCGACTGCCGCTCACCAGGGCAATACGGTCGCACGTTGGGTCATCGTCGGTGCCGGCTTCACCGGCCTGGCAGCGGCGCGCCAGTTGGCCAGCCATTTTCCTGACGAGCAGATCATCCTGCTCGACGCACAACAGGTGGGCTTCGGCACCTCGGGACGCAACGCCGGGTTCGCCATCGACCTGCCCCATGACATCGGTGCCGAGGACTACATTGGCGACATCACCCTCGCCCGCAAGAACATGCAGCTCAACCTGAGCGGCAAGAATGCCCTGAAGGCGCTGGTCGAACGCTTCGACATCGATTGCCAGATGAAGCACTGCGGCAAATACCAGGCCGCCGTCGAGCCCCGTGGCATCGCGGTGCTGGACGCCTATCGCAGTGGCCTGGACAAGCTCGATCAGCCCTATGAAATGATCGAAGGCAGCGACCTGCCCGATCACATCGGCACCACCTTCTATCGCAAGGCGCTGTTCACGCCGGGCACCTCGCTGATCCAGCCGGCCGCGCTGGTCAAGGGCCTGGCCGACAGCCTGCCGGCCAACGTCACGCTGCATGAAAACACTGTGATCACCGATGTGGAATACGGAAGCCGCACCGTGCTGCGCCACGCCGGTGGCTCGATCACTGCCGACAAGCTGCTGCTCACCAACAACGCCTTCGGGCAGCACTTCGGTTTTCTCAAGGGGCGCATGCTGCCGGTCTTCACCTATGCCAGCCTGACCCGGCCGATGACCGAGCAGGAACAGGCGCGTCTGGGCGGCAAGCCGTACTGGGGCGTGATTCCGGCCGACCCGTTCGGCACCACGGTGCGGCGCACCCCGGACCATCGGCTGCTGATCCGCAACAGCTTCAGCTTCAACCCCGACGGACGCAGCCAGCACAAATACCTGGAACGCTTCGCCGCTCGCCATCGCGCCTCGTTCGACCGGCGTTTCCCGATGCTCCCTGAGCTGGCGTTCGAATACACCTGGGGCGGCGCCCTGGCGCTGTCGCGCAACCACGAAGGTTATTTCGGCCAGCTCGGGCCTGACGTCTACGGCGCGCTGTGCTGCAACGGCCTGGGGGTGACTCGCGGCACCGCCACCGGCCAGTTGCTCGCCGACTGGCTGGCTGGCGAGCGCAATGAGCTGATCGAGTTCCTGCTGAACTCGCCGGGCCCGAATGCCAACCCGCCACAACCCTTTCTTTCGATCGGCGTCAACCTGAACCTGGCCTGGGGGCAACTGCGCGCCGGCAAGGAAGGTTGATTCAAGTCGTTAACTCACCATCACCGCACTGAGGCTCACTCATGAAATTCGAAGGTATCTACACCCCGGCCATCACCCCCTTGGCGGCCGATGGCAGCATCGACAAGGCCGCGTTCGCCAACGTTCTGGAATACCTGGTCGAGTCCAGGGTCCACGGCGTGATCATCGGCGGTTCCACCGGCGAATACTACGCGCACTCCGCCCAGGAGCGCTTCGAGCTGGCCGCCCAGGCCAAGGACGTGCTCAACGGCCGCCTGCCGCTGATCGTCGGCACCGGTGCCATCCGCACCGAGGACTCCGTGGCCTATGCCGCTGCCGCCCGGGAGATCAAGGCCGATGCCCTGCTGGTCGGCACCCCGCCGTACGCGCTGCCGACCCAGGAGGAAATCGCCCTCCACGTCAAAGCCGTGGATCGCGCCGGCGGCCTGCCGATCATGCTCTACAACTACCCGGGCCGCATGAGCGTGAGCATGGGCGAAGCGTTCTTCGATGCGGTCGCCGATGTGAAGAACATTGCGGCCATCAAGGAAAGCTCCGGTGACATGGCCCAGTTGCACCGCCTGGCCATCCAGCGCCCGAACATCGCGCTGTCCTGCGGCTGGGACGACCAGGCCCTGGAATTCTTCGCCTGGGGTGCCACGAGCTGGACCTGTGCCGGCTCCAACTTCATTCCACGGGAACACATCGCCCTGTACGAGGCCTGCGTGATCGAGCAGGACTTTGCCAAGGGCCGTCGGATCATGGCCGAGCTGATGCCGCTGATGGACTACCTCGAAGGCGGCAAGTTCGTGCAGTCGATCAAGTACGGCAGTGAGCTTCAGGGCCTGCGCAGCGGTGGCGTACGCGCCCCGCTGCAGGGCCTGAACGACCGTGAAAAAGCCGAACTCAAGGACGTGATCACCACCCTCAAGCGCAATATCGCCCAGATCACCGGAGGTGCATGAAATGGCTGAATTGTTGAGCAAGGAGCAATACGCGGCGTTGGCCTGCCAACTGAAATTCCGTACCCAGGCCTTCATTGACGGTGAGTTTCGCGATGCGATCTCGGGCAACACCTTCGTCACCACCAACCCGGCCACCGGCCAGAAGCTGGCCGACGTCGCCGCCTGCGACGTGCAGGATGTCGATGTCGCCGTGGCGGCCGCCAAACAGGCTTTCGAAGATGGCCGCTGGGCAAAACTGTCGCCGGGCGAGCGCAAACATATCCTGCTGGACTTCGCCCGCCTGCTGGAAGAGAACGCCCATGAACTGGCCGTGCTGGAAAGCCTGGACAGCGGCAAACCGGTCAGTGAATGCCAGAACGTCGATGTACCGGAAACCATCCACACCCTGCGCTGGCATGCCGAGCTGATCGACAAGATCTACGACAGCACCGCGCCTACGGGTTCAGCGGCGGTGACCCTGGTGGTGCGCGAAGCCATTGGCGTGGTGGGCCTGGTGCTGCCGTGGAACTTCCCCCTGTTGATGCTGGCGTGGAAGATTGCGC
Source organism: Pseudomonas fluorescens (assembly GCF_041354075.1). GTDB lineage: Bacteria > Pseudomonadota > Gammaproteobacteria > Pseudomonadales > Pseudomonadaceae > Aquipseudomonas > Aquipseudomonas fluorescens_CE. The sequence continues at coordinate 4,096 of NZ_JARZGC010000017.1, forward strand.
CGTCGCTGGCCGCCGGTTGCTCCATCGTGGTCAAACCGGCCAGGGAAACCACCCTCAGCGCCCTGCGCGTGGTCGAGCTGGCGCACCAGGCCGGGGTTCCGCCAGGGGTGTTCAACATCGTGCCCGGTGGTGGTCGCGAGGCCGGCGAAGCCATCGGCCGGCACATGGACGTGTCCATGGTCAGCTTCACCGGGTCTACCGAGACCGGGCGTCTGTTCCTCCGGTACGCCGCCGACTCCAACCTCAAGCGCGTGGTGCTGGAGCTGGGTGGCAAGAACCCGGCCGTGGTCATGAACGACTGTGAGGACCTGGACGAAGTGGCCCAGTTCGTCACCGCCGGCGCCTTCTGGAACATGGGCGAAAACTGCTCGGCCTCCTCGCGCCTGATCGTTCACAAGGACGTGAAGGACGACCTGCTCGGGCTGATCGCCAAGCACCTCAAGGACTGGAAACTGGGCGATCCGCTGGACCCGGACAATCGCCTGGGGGCCATGGTCAGCAAGGCGCATTTCGACAAGGTCAGCTCGTATCTTGAGCATGCGGCTGAGCACAAGCTCAAGGTGGTCGAGGGTGGTTCGACCGAATCCGGGGTATTCGTGCAACCGACCATCATCGATGGCGTGGGCCGCGATGATCGACTGTTCGTCGAGGAAATCTTCGGCCCCGTGCTGAGCGTGACCTCGTTCTCGACCCTCGATGAAGCGATCGAACTCGCCAACGACACGGTCTATGGCCTGGCCGCCTCCGCCTACACCGGCAGCCTGCGCAATGCCCTGCGTCTGTCGCGGGAGATCCGCGCCGGCGTGGTCACGGTCAACTGCTTCGGCGAAGGCGATGCCTCGACACCGTTCGGAGGCTACAAGGAATCGGGCTTTGGTGGACGTGACAAATCGATCTGGGCCCACGATCAGTACACGGAGTTGAAAACCATCTGGATCAACGCTTCGTAGGGAGCCTGAACTTCCATCGCGGGCAGGCTCGCGCCCCACTGGGGCAATACCTGCCCGCGTTGGACGTCACGCGGCAACGCATGGCGAGCAACACGAAAGGTTCAGGCTGTCGACCCTTTCCCCCAGTTGTAGAGGCTTGACCCCTACATCTGCGTCAACTAACCCGCTACTCCACCATTTCGCCGGGTCCCGCCCGGCATTCTGCGCGCACATAATGGACTTACAACAATAAAGGGGATCCCCCTAAGGCGTGTAAGCCATGTACAAAGACCTTGTCGTCAAACCACGCAGGACCGATAGCGCCGTCTTCATGGGATCGGTCGCTGTCGTGATTTTCGTCATCACGCTGGCCTGCGGTTTGGGCGAGGGTCGCCTGTCCCAGTTGATGGGCCCCATCGTCCTGGATCTGCAGGCCCCGCTGGCGCGTGACATCGCCGTTGGCTTCACCTTCACCCTCACGGTGGTGTTGAACCTGTTCATTCTCGGCCGGCTGCCGTTGCGCACGCAGATCATCACGGTCTGGTGCGAATTGCTGGCACTGTTCCTGTTGTTCTTCGACACCTTCAACCTCTCCTACAGCTTCATCGCCACCAAAGTCGGCTTCATGATTACCCAAGGGGTATTCACCACGGTCTACGTGTCCGCGATCTCGATTGCCATCGCGTTTGTCCTGGCGTTGCTGGGGGCGACGGCGCGGTTGTCTTCCAATGGTTTCGCCATTGCCATCGCCAGCTTCTACACCTCGTTCTTCCGTGGTGTTCCATTGCTGATCCAGATCTACCTGATCTACCTGGGCATTCCTCAGCTCGGCTATGTGGTCGGGGCCGTACCTGCCGGGATCCTCGCGCTCTCGCTGTGCTATGGCGCCTACATGACGGAGATTTTCCGTGCCGGCATCAGCAGTATTCCGCGCGGCCAGTGGGAAGCCTCACGGGCGATCGGACTCAATCCGTTCCAGGCCATGACCCGGGTGATTCTCCCGCAGTCCATGCGCCTGATCATTCCGCCGACGGGCAACCAGTTCATCTCGATGCTCAAGGACAGTTCGCTGGTGTCGGTGATCGGGGTCTGGGAGCTGATGTTCCTGGCACGGACACAAGGCCGCGCCGAGTTTCGTCACCTGGAAATGCTCATCACCGCCGCCGTGCTCTATTGGCTGCTGTCGATCGTGCTGGAAACCGTCCAGGCGCGCCTGGAAAAGCACTTCAACCGTGCCCACCGTTGAGTCAGGAGCCTTAGGATGAATCAGCTTGCAACCGCGCTCTGCCCTGCCGTTTCGATCAACGACATGCACAAGTGGTATGGGGAATTTCATGTGCTCAAGGGCATTGACCTGCACATTGCCAGCGGCGAAATCGTGGTGGTCTGCGGGCCGTCCGGCTCCGGCAAGTCCACCTTGATCCGCTGCCTGAACCTGCTGGAAGACTTCCAGAAAGGCAGCGTGTTCATCGAGGGCGTCGAGTTGACCCGGGAAGCCACCCGCGTGGCCGACGTCAGGCGTCAGGTCGGCATGGTGTTCCAGCAGTTCAACCTGTTTCCGCACATGACCGTGCTGGAAAACCTCATGCTGGGGCCGCGCCTGGTGAGCAAGCTCAGTGAGGCCCAGGCCCGTGAACTGGCCTGCGAATACCTCGCCCGGGTACGCATCGGCAACCAGGCAGACAAGTATCCCGGCCAACTCTCCGGGGGCCAGCAGCAACGTGTGGCCATCGCCCGCGCCCTGTGCATGCGCCCGCGCATCATGCTGTTCGACGAACCGACCTCGGCGCTGGACCCGGAAATGGTCAAGGAAGTGCTGGATGTGATGGGCGAGCTCGCCCAGGACGGCATCACGATGGTGTGCGTCACCCACGAGATGGGATTCGCCCGGCGCGTCGCCGACCGGATCATCTTCATGGACCAGGGCTGCATCATCGAACAGGCCAAACCCAAGGAGTTTTTCGACAACCCGCAGCACGAACGCGCCCGGGAGTTTCTATCGCAGATTCTCAGCCACTGAGAAGCATCAGCCGTACCGCCCCAAGTCATCGACAAAAACAACAACAAAACCCGCGCCCCTGGAGGCTTACCCATGATCTCGCTTACCCGTTTCTTCGCAGTCGCCGCTGTCGCCACCGCCGTCACGACCACCGCAGGTGCTGCCTGGGCCGGCGCGACCCTCGACCGCGTGCATGACACCAAAGTGATAAAAGTCGCCACTGCGGCGAACTGGCCACCGCAGTCGTTCCTCGGTCCGGACAACAAGCTGCAGGGCTTCGATATAGACGTCGCCACCGAAATCGGCAAGCGCCTGGGAAGCAAGGTCACCTTCGTCACGCCCGAATACGGCATCATCACCGCCGGACGCTGGTCGAATCGCTGGGACCTGTCGGTCGGCTCCATGACCCCCACGACCGAGCGCAGTCGGGTCCTCGATTTCCCGGCGATCTATTACTACACCCCTTATGTCTTCGCGGTGCACAAGGATGCCGCCGGGGCCAAACCGGCGGACCTGAACGGCAAGGTGATCGGCGTCGAAGCCGGGACGACGTCGGAGGATTACATCAACCGTCGCCTGAAAATCGACGCGGCCGATGTGCCGGCCTTTACCTACGACGTCACGCCCGGTGAAATCCAGACCTACGGCGACAGCATGGGCCCGCTGGATGACCTGCGCATGGGTAACGGGGTGCGCCTGAATGCCACCTTGTCCGCGCTGCCGACCATCGTTGCCGCCGTCAAGAATGGCTATCCGATCGTGCAGGTCGAAGGCAAGCCTGCCTACTACGAACCGCTGGCCATCGCCGTCGACAAGGGTGACGACGCCTTCAACAGTGCGCTGACCAAGATCGTCGCGGACATGAAAACCGACGGCACCCTCAAGCAACTGTCGGAAAAATGGTACGGCGCCGACCTCACCCAGGTGCAATAACCCCTCCATGCGTTGCCGGGCGCCCGTCTTGAACGCGGCGCGCGGCTTGCCTGTGCCGTGAAAATAAGGACAACGCACTTCATGTACATCAACAACTATTACACCGCCACCATGCAATACGCGACCGAGCACGCGGCGCTGACAGGTGCTGCGAAAGCCGACGTGTGCATCGTCGGCGCCGGACTCGCCGGTCTCAGCACCGCCTGGGAACTGCTCTCGCGTGGCAAGTCCGTGGTGCTGCTCGACGCCGGTCGCGTGGCCTGGGGAGCTTCCGGGCGCAACGGCGGTTTCGTCCTGCAGGGTTGGTCCGAGGGCCTGTCGTCCATCGAGCGTCGGTGCGGCAAGGCGAACGCCGCAGCGCTGTTCAAACTGTCCCTCGAAGGGGTCGACACAGTTCGCGACATGATCGCCCGGCATCAATTCCCGGGCTGCGCGCCAACGCCTGGAAAACTCAGCGTCGTGCGCTATGAGGATGGCGACAACCTGCAGCGACTGCGCGACAAAATGGCCACCGACTTCGATTTTCACCTCGAGTACCTGGATCGCCAGGCCGTGCGCGAGCGCTTGAAGACCGACCGCTATTTCCAGGCGCTGCGCGATGTCCACGGCTTTCATTTCCACCCGTTGAATTATTGCCTGGGGCTGGCCCAGCTCATTGCGCGCAACGGCGGCAGGATCCATGAGCATTCAGCCATGGTCCGGGTGCAGAGCGAGCGCGGACGGCACCGGGTGATCACCGATCAAGGCAGCGTCGATTGCGCCCATGTCGTGTATTGCTGCGGTGGCTACGGTGGCCCCGAGTTCGGCAAGCTGCGCCGCGCCTTCCTGCCGATTGCGACCTACGCCGTTCTCACCGAACGCCTGGGCGAGCGCCTGGCGGACACAGTCGCGACCACCGACGCGGTGGGTGACAATCGCCGGGCCTCGGACTATTACCGGATTGTCGACGGTGACCGCCTGCTCTGGGGCGGCCGGATCACCACCCGCAACCTGCAGGATGAAAAGCGCCTGGGCCAGTTGCTGACCGACGACATTCTCGATGTCTATCCGCAGTTGCGCGGCATCCGGATCGATAAGGCCTGGTCCGGGCTGATGGGCTATGCGCGGCACAAAATGCCGCACATCGGCCCCATGGGTCAGGGCTTGTGGACATGTACATCGTTTGGCGGCCATGGTATGAACACCGCGCCGATTGGCGCACGCGTCATTGCCGAAGCCATCTGCGGCGAGACCGATCGCTACCGCCTGTTCGATGCCTATGGCCTGCAATGGAACGGTGGCCCGCTCGGCCCGGCAGCCGCACAAACGGTTTACGCCGGCCTGAAGATGATGGATATGTTCCAGGAAACCCGTTCGCAACGCCGAGCGGCCGTTAAAAACTGAAGCCTCGCGAGGTCAAGCCAGTGTCCATGGATGTGCAGCGTTCCGGTCCCCTGTTCAACCTGACCGACAAGGACAGGCAATTGCTCGGCCTCTTGCACGCCAACGCCCGGGAGCCCACCGCTTCGCTGGCGCGCAAGCTCGGGGTGTCGCGCTCGGCGGTGCAGGAGCGAATCACCCGCCTGGAAAAAGCAGGCGTCATCACCGGCTACAGCGTACGCATCGATCAGGACCGGCTGCAGCAGACCATCAACTGCTTCACCATGACGTCCTGCACCAACAAGAGCTACACCGATGTCATGACCTCGCTGCGCAAGATGGAGGCGGTGCAGGCCGTGTACGCGGTCTCGGGCGAGTCGGATTTCATCATCCACCTGGTCACGGCGACCCTGAGCGAACTCAACGCCGAGCTGACCCGGATCAACATGATCAAGGGCGTGGCGCACACCGCCTCGCACATCGTGATGGAAACCAAATTCAGCCGGAAGTTGACGCTGTAGGCCCTGGCTTATCGCCTCACGGTGTAATCGCGATCTTCATCACGCCATCGCGTTGATGCGCGAACAACTCGTAGGCCGCTTCAATATCGTCGAGTTTGAAACGGTGGGTCACCAGTGGCGACAGGTCCACGCCGCCACTCTGGACCACCGCCATCAGGCGCCGCATGCGCTCCTTGCCACCCGGGCACAGGGTGGAAACGATGCTGTAGTCGCCCAGGCCGGCGGCGAAGGCATCCAGGGGAATGCGCAGGTCGCTGGAGTAGACGCCAAGACTGGACAGACGACCGCCCGGGCGCAGCACCCGCAGCGCAGATTCGAACGTACTCTGGGTGCCCAGTGCCTCGATGGACACATCGACGCCACGGCCATCGGTGAGCGCCATGATCTGCTCCACCACGTCGCCGTCCTTGAAATTGACGACATGGGTCGCACCCAGCCGGCGAGCCACGCTCATGCGCTCGGCCACGGCATCCACGCCGATGATCATGGTCGCGCCCTTGAGTCGCGCTCCTGCAACCGCGCACAGGCCGATGGGGCCCAGGGCGAACACGACCACGGTATCGCCGATGTTCACCTCGCCGCGCTCGGCCCCGGAGAACCCGGTGGACATGATGTCCGGACACATCAGCACCTGCTCGTCACTGAGCCCGTCGGGAATCGGGCACAAATTGGCCAGGGCGTCCGGCACCAGCACGTACTCGGCCTGGCAGCCGTCAATGATGTTGCCGAATTTCCAGCCACCGGTGGCACGAAAGCCATGGCGCGTGTCGGGTCCATCCTGGGAACCACAGCCACACAGGCAGGCATAGCTTTGCCCGCTGGGCGTGATGGCCCCGGCAATCACCCGCTGTCCTTCAACAAAACCCCGCACCTGCGAGCCCAGTCGTTCTATTACACCCACCGGCTCGTGGCCCACGGTCAGCCCCTTGGCCACCGGGTACTCGCCACGCAGGATATGCACATCGGTGCCGCAAATGGTCGTGGTGGTGATCCGGACCAGTGCATCCAGCGGTCCGACTTCAGGAATGGGTTTGTCTTCCAGCACGATCCGGTTCTTTTCGACGAAAACAGCCGCTCTCATGGTTGCCATGGTGCTCACTCCTTTTAGCGTGCGTAAACCAGCGTTCGGCACGAATCCGCAGACTGCGCCGTGGACCCGGACGAAGGATTGATAATGGTCAACAAATGCGTCACTGGCTGGCCTGCGAACGACCGCACGTCGGACAGCCAGGTGATTCCCTCACCGGCTTGACACGGATCAAGCCCGGCGACCGCCACAGGGACAGGCTGAAGACGAGGCTTCAAGACCCGGGAATGCCGGGACCATTGGAGCCTGTGATTGCACGGTCACCTAGCGGAGATTGAATCATGTCTGATCAACCACGTTTCATGCTGGTCGTCCCGCCCCTGATGGAAAACAGCCCCGCCTTCGACCGGGCGGCCGCCCTGGCCAAGGCGGCGGGTGCTGCCCTGCACATCGTGGCGTTTGATTATCTGGAAGGCCTGGCAACGGCCGCACTGGTCAACGAGCAGGCGCTGGAACAGATGCGGCTGGGATACGTCGAGCGTCATCGCCGATGGCTCGAAGACCAGGCCAGGCCGTTGCGCAAGATTGGTGTTGCGGTGACGACGGAAGTGGTGTGGGTAGAGGCGCCGTTAGAGGAAATACTCATCCACCTCCAGGAACAGCCGATGGCGGCCCTGATCAAGGCGCTGGAGCACGAATCAAGGCTCTCCCGCCTGTTTTTCACGCCCCTGGATATCCACCTGCTGCGCGAATGCCCGGTGCCCGTGCATTTTGTCAGCCACCTGCACAACGCCCTGCCACGCAAGGTCGTTGCCGCAGTCGATCCGTTCCATGCCTATGGCCAATACGAGGACCTCAACGACAGGATCCTGCGCGAAGCCTGCAAACTGGCGAGCACCTGTGATGCAGAACTGGATGTGATCTACGCCCACGATCTTTCCAGCATCAGTGCGGATGAAATCGGCTTCGGCAATGGCTCGGCATTTTTCACCTCGACGGCCGCCAGCACCCTGTACGACGCGCAGGCCGAGGCCTTTCACGAACTCGCCGAACGCAATGGCATCCCTTCGGAACGCCGGCACATGATCATGGGCAGCCCGGCGAGGGTGCTGTCCAGCTACGCCGCGGCCCATGACACCGATGTGATTGTCATGGGCCGCGTTGGCCACCGTGGCGTGGAACGGCTGGTGGGCAGCACGGTGGAACATTTGTTGTACAAGCTGCCCTGCAGCGTGTGGGTGGTCTCCCCGGAGCCGTCCTGAGCCGTCACGGCGGTCGCTCACGGCATCAAGAGCGACCGATTTCCAACGACGCACGCAACCCGCGAGGCGAACGGTTTTCCAGCCTGACCTGCCCACCGAAGCGCTCGGCAATGGTCTGCACGATGGTCAGGCCCAGTCCAGCGCCGTGGTCATTGCCTCGGCTGTAGAAGCGCTCGAACAGCCGGTCCCGGTCCTGCTCATCGATGCCCGGCCCCTCGTCCTCGACGATCAGCTCGTAGCCTCTTTCTGTGCGGGCCAGCCTGATGGTGATGACCCCGTGGGCGGGAGAGAAGTTGGCCGCGTTGGTGACAAGGTTGTTCAACGCAATGTCGATGGCTGCCGGGTCGACCCTGACAAGGCCGATGTCGTCAGCGACATCGAGCACCGGCTCGATGTCCTTGCTCAACAACCAGGGCGTCAGCTGAATCAGGCTGCCGCGAACCGTCGCGGCCAGGTCAATGGGCTCAGGCGGCTTGCTGTCCGCCCGGGGTTCGATGCGCGCCATGGTGAGCAACTGGTTGACCAGCCGGGTAGTCCGGTCCACGCCGGCAATCAAGTGTTCAAGCGATGCCCGACGGTCCTGTTCACTGCCCTGCTCCAACAGGTTCTGGGCATGCACCCGGAGCACGGCCAGGGGCGTTCGCATTTCATGGGCGGCATCGGCGATGAAGCGCCGCTCACGACCCATCACCTCCTGGATTTGCGCCAGCATCCGGTTGAGCGCTGCCTGCATGGGTTCAAGCTCGGTAGGCAGTGGCGTCAACTGCAGGGGTTCGAGGGAGCCGGGAGGCCTGGCCCGCAACGTAGCGGCCATATTGACCAAGGGTTTCAACCCCAGGCCGATGGCCAGCCAGATCATTGCCGCCAGCAGCAAGCTGCCCAGAATGTTGGGCCACAGGGTGTGACGCACGATCCGGTCCACCAGGTCGGCGCGCACATCGTCGCGCTCCCCCACCCAGATGCGCAGGCCGTTGTGCCGGTCTTCGAGGAGGAAGGCCCGCCAATGACGATTGTTCAGGTCGACGAGGTCGCTGAAACCTGCCGTTCGCGGCGGGGTCTTGAACGAAGGCGCACTCGCGGTGTGCACCAGCACTTCATCCTTGGGATCCCAGACCTGGAACGCGATCTTCGTTTCATAGGGATGCCCGTCAACCTTGGGCTCCGCTTCGCTCAGGGCCTGGTTGAAGGCCTGATACAGGTCGGCGTGCTCCTTGCCGGTCAGGGGCATGCGCATGATGCCTTGCAACAGGCGCGCGTTCTGCGCCAGTTGTGCGTCATAGACTTCGGCGATTTCGTGGTTGCTGTCGTGCAGGTTAAGGACACTGATGAGGGTCAGTCCGACCAGCATCAGGCCGATGATCAGGGTCAGCGTGCGGCGTCTGATCGAGGTCAATGGCGCTCCTCCACCAGGTATCCGACCCCGCGAACGGTACGGATGAGGTCAGCGGAAAATTTCTTGCGCAGGTGGTGGATGTGCACCTCCAGGGTGTTGCTCTCGGCCTCCTCGCTCCAGCCGTACAGCAATTGCATCAGATGATCGCGGGTCATGATCCTGCCCGGTGGCGACAGCAGCTCGTGCAGCAACTGGTACTCCTTGGGCGTCAGCGCCACCGGTTCGCCGTTGTAGCTGACCTGCTGTGTGCCAGGGTTGAGGCGGATCCCGGCGTGTTCGATCAGCGCCTGGGCGCGCCCGGCGCTGCGCCGCAGGAGCGCGCGGATGCGGGCCTTCAGCTCGGCCAGGTCGAACGGTTTGATCAGGTAGTCATCGGCCCCGGCGTCCAGGCCGGCAATGCGGTCTTCGGTGGCATCGCGCGCGGTCAGGATCAGCACCGGCAGAGTGGAGCCGCTGCTGCGCAGGCGCCTCAGCACGTCAAGGCCGTCCATGCGCGGCAGGCCCAGATCGAGGACCGCCAGATCAAATATTTCACTGAGCAACGAATGCAGGGCGCTGCTGCCGTCCAGCAACCAGTCGACGGTATAGCCTTCACGGCTGAGGGCCTGATGAATGCCCTCGCCCAGTGCCGTGTCATCCTCTATCAGTAGTAAGCGCACACGGACTCCTGTCAGCCGAGTTTTTTGTTCACATCCACCAGCAACGCCTCGATCTCCTTGCGGCGACCGGCATCGGCCGTTTCGCGACCGGGACGAGGGGCTGCCGTCAGGGCTTTTTGCAGCGCCGTCCTGGCTTCAGCGTAGCGCTTCTGGCGGTAGAGGTGGTCGCCCCAGAAGTACAGGCTGTCGATGCCGTCGGGGTTTATTTGCAAGGCCTCCTTGAGCAACTGCTCGGCCTTGTCCGAGTCACCGAAGCCGATAGGCCAGCCGGGCACGCGATCATACAACGCGGCGAGACTGGTGTAGGCAGAACCTTGCAGGGCCCTGGGGTCCAGGGCCAGGGCTTTTTCCAGGTCCGCCCTGGCCGCCTTGACCTTGCCCAGCGCACCGAGGCCGCCCTGTGCACCGGCCCAGCTGCTGTTGACGATACCGGACCAGATCCAGGCCTCCGCCACGTTCTGGCGTTCCTGGGTGAAACTGGAGGCTTGGGCGGCCAGTTTTTCGAAGGCTGCGGTGCGTTGCCCCTCAGGCAATTCGTACTGGATGTGTGCCCAGCTCTGCTGGATGGCACTGAGGCGTTGCTGGTCAGCGGCCTCCAGTGCCCAGGCGCCCTGCCCCAGGGCCCCCAACAACAGGAAAGCGGCGATCTTCTTCATGGCTTGGGTTTCTCCGGGTCGGTTTTCTGGCTCAGGCGGCGGATCAGTGGCAGTTGTTTGCGCAAGCCACGGTCCACCAGATGGGGCAGCAGGCTGTTGAGGCGTACGAAAAAGCGCTCCGGCCAGCCCAGGTACACATCGCGTCGATCGACGGCAATCGCGTGAATCACGGCGCTGGCCACGGTGTGCGGATCGTCGACATTCGCCTTCAATGCGTCGTTCAGGGCCTGGGCCGCCGCGCTGTTCATGGTGGTGCGGGTGGCACGCGGGGCGACATAGAGCACACTGACCCGGGTGTCCGCCAACTCGCGGCGCAGGGCTTCGGAAAACCCGCGCAGGGCGAATTTGCTGGCGCAATAACTGGCATAGCCGGGGTAGCCAATCGAGCCATACGTCGAGCCGACATTGACCACCATGGCACTGTCCGCCTGTTTGAGCAGGGGCAGCAGCAACCGGGTCAGGCAGATCGGCGCACTGATGTTCACGGCCAGCAAAGCGTTGATCTCACTGTCGTCCAGCTGTTCGAGCATGGCGAAATGATTGACCCCGGCGGCATTGATCAGCAGGTTGATGCCGCCAAGGGTGTTGGCTTGTGCGTACACTGCGCGACGCTCGGCGGCCACCGTCAAGTCGGCGCCAATCCAGCTCAGGTGCTGCGGATAGCGCTCGAGCAGCGGCGCCAACGGCTGTCGATGCCGGGCCACGGCCAGCACCCGGGCACCACTGGCGCACAGGGCGGTGGCGATGGCCAGACCGATGCCCCCGCTGGCGCCGGTCAACACCACGCGCGCGTCAGACAGGCGCATGCGCGATCTCCCCGTTGCGCGGCAGCTCGCGGAACATGTCGCTGTAAAGTCGGTACACCACCTTGGACGCATGGATGACCGCAGCTTGATCGTCCGGGTTGTCGAGCTTGTCCATCAGGGCGCGGTAGGTCTGCATGTGCTCGATATCCAGCGAACCATGGGAGCTGAGATAACTGAAGGCGGTTTCCGGCAGTGCCAGACGCTCGCGAATGCTGCCAGCGGCGTGGGTCGCCAGGGCAATGCTGGTGCCCTCCAGCACGTTGACCATGCCGAACAGGCCCACCGGGTTGCTCCTGGCAATCAGGTCATAGAGGTAGCTGACCATCAACTCGATGGGCAGGCACGGCTGACCGTCGCGCACACTCGCCCGCTCACCGCCGCAGGCCTCGATGTCGTTGAGGATCCATTGTTCGTGGCCATATTCGTCTTCGATGTATTCGCACACCGCCTTGCGCAACCATTCCAGTCGCGATGGCAGGCGAGCACCGCAGGCCATCATCAACGGCACGGTATGACGGACGTGGTAATAGGCCTGCGCCAGGAATGCGCGATAGCTTTCCAGGCTGACAACGCCCGCCAGCGCATCGCGGATGACCGGCAAGTTGAACAACTCGATGCGTTCCTGTTGCGTAGCCGCTTGCAGCCTGTCAAAAAAACTCATGGTGCGGTTTCCTCGGGAAGTGGGGAGTCGGTCAGTTGCGCCCGATAGCGCTCGATAATGGCGTCACGGCGCGGTCGCCCATTGGCGGTCAGCAAACCGTTGGCGGAGGTGAAGGGTTGATCGAGCCGGGTCCAGTGATGGACCTGGGCATAGTCTGGCAACGCCTCGTTGGCCTGGCGGATGGCGTCGGCCAGTTGTTGGTCCGTGCAGTCCGCGCGGTGCGGCCAGAGCAGCGCATGGTTGTGTGGCATCGCCTCGCCGTAAACGAAAGCCTGAGCGATGTGGTCGCGCTGGGTCAGTTCGGCCTCCACCCACTCCGGGTTCACGTTGCGCCCGAAGCTGGTCACGAACTGATGTTTCTTGCGCCCCTTGAGGTAGAGAAAACCCTCGGCATCGAACTCACCGATGTCACCGCTGGGCCACCATGGATCGGCGGTTGGCGGCTCACCCAGGTAGCCCAGCAGGATCGAGCCCTTGATCAGCACTTCACCGTCCGGCGCCAGGCGCACCTCAAGATGGGGCAACGGCCGTCCGACACTGCCGGGGCGCTGCGCCTGCGGACGATTGAGGCACACCACCGAGGCGCATTCCGACAGGCCGTAGCCCTCGAAAACCGGCAGCCCTACCCGTTCTGCGCGATGCAGCAAGTCTTCGGACACCCGGGCACCGCCCACAGCGGCAAACCGCAGGCTCCGTGGATCGAAGGCCTGGTGTTCGGCCGCGCTGACCAGCATCAGCAACAACTGCGGCACCAGGATCAGGCTCTGGGGCGCCCGACTGGCCAGACAGCCCAGCAATTGCGGCACATTCACGCTGCTGGCTCCTTGAATCCCCAAGGTGTTCTGGCTGGGCAGGCTCAGGGTAGCGCCGGCATACAACGCGGCATAACACCCAATGTTCTCCAGCAGGATTGCCAGGGGCAGCAGCGCCAGATGGTGGTGCGGCTGGGTGGGCTCACTGGCCAGAAACAACTCGCGGGTGACACGCAAGAGGCTGTCGGCACTCAGGCAGACCCCCTTGGGCGTCCCCGTGGTGCCCGAGGTGAAGGTCAATTTGGCGGTGCCCTCCGGCATCCGGCTCGTGCCACTGAAGGTGCGGCACCAGAACCCGCCGTCCCACTCATAACCCGCCGTTTGCAACTCATCGTGCAACGCTGGCTCGGCGATCACCCGCTCGGCCTGACTCTGTTCCAGGCAGTGCTGACGTTGCGCCGGACTGAAAAACGGCGGCAAGGTCACACAGGTCAGGCCTTCGAACAAGGCGGCCAGGTCCCAGAGCATGGCTTCGACACCATTGTCCAACGCCAGCGCAACCACCCTGACCTGCTCATCGCGCAGGCGTTGCTGGCGATAGCTCACTTCGGCATGCAGCGCTGCGTAATCCACCTTGAGTCGATCGCCCCACAACGCCACGGCATTGGTTTTGCGCTCAGCGTGGTTGCGCAGTGCCTGCTTGAATCCTTCCAGTTCAGGCGACATGGCAGGTCCCCTCGATGGACGTCGCCAGGCCCAGGCGGCCGAACAGGCCGATGTTGCCCAGATGGAGGAATCCAGCGCGGATATTGCCCACGTGCACCCAAGGCTTGCTTTCGTAATAGCTGCCCCAGGCATGGCGATCCTCGCCCAGGCGCGCGGGGTCGGCGGCGCACAGGGAAACCGGCTTCAACCCCAGGCGATGAAAGCTGTTCACCAATCCCAGGTTCCCGGTAAAGGCCACCCACTCCAGCCCGCCCATGGCCAGCAGGTACGTCATGGCAATGATGCTCATCCGTGCACTCCCGGTATCGCTGGCCGCCAGATTGCCGACCTCCACGACGGCAGACCGCGCCACGCACTGGCCGGCGGCAGCACTGATCAGCGGATCGATCGCCTCGTCCAGGTAACCTTCCAGAAACAAGGGCCCGGAACTGGCCAGGCGTACGCCCACCACGGCGCTCAGCGCCCCGGACGCATCGCTCATGCCGAACAGCTGCGGCATGAAATGGCGAATGTCCGCACCGTGAGCCGTCCGAAACCGTTGCTGGATAAAGGATTCGAAGACGCCGCGCTCGGCGTCGCCCGGCAATGCTCTGACAAGCTGCAGCTGCGGTGCTTCGGCCTGGCCAAACTGCAGCGGCAGCTGCACGTTCCAGTTGTAGTCGGACATTGGAAAACACCTCCCCGGATCAATTGGGGAGAAGTATCAAAGGGATTTCTTAACGAAGTCTGAAGGTGGGGAAAAACAGGGGCATCGCTGATCTTCAGATTCGCTTAAGGCTCGGCGGGCAATGTGGCCGGCGCCGGTTCAGAGACAACCGGACCCGGCTGTCCGAATGAGTCGGCAGCCAACGACCGCAAGAGGCCCCCAATGACCCGCGACAACACCCCGCAGCACTACGGGAAGCTCTCGATAACCCTGCACTGGCTGATGCTGGCACTGTTTGTCGGTGTGTATGGCTGTATTGAAATAAAAGGACTGCTGCCGCGAGGCGATAGCACGAGGAGCCTTTTCCTTGGGCTGCACGGTGTGTTCGGCCTGGGCATTTTTGCCCTGGTGTGGCTGCGTTTGCTCGGGCGCCTGACGCCGCGTCCCCCCATCACGCCGAAGCCACCCGCCTGGCAGACCGGTGTTTCGCACCTGATGCACCTGGCGCTCTATGGTCTGATGATCGGCACACCGGTGCTGGCCTGGTTGATGCTGGCCGCCGGGGGCAAACCGGTGCCCTACTTCGGCTTCAGCCTGCCGGCACCGATAGCGCTTGACCCGGATTTGGCCAAGCAGCTCAAGTATTGGCACGAACTGCTCGGCAGTACCGGTTACTGGCTGATCGGTCTGCACGCGGCGGCTGCGTTGTTTCACCATTATTATGTTCGCGACAACACCTTGCGCCGGATGCTGCCGAGAGGTTGAGGTTACGACCTGCTGAAACAGCAACAGCCTCAATGCCTGTTCAAACAGGGCCTGCCCGACACTTTGCTCTTAGTCCTGACGGGTGGCCCACGTCACGTGAACAAACACCTTGAGCATATCTACATCAAGCTGGGTGTGGAGACACGGACGGCTGCAACTTCGGTAGCGCTGGCCGCGATGACGAGAGAGGGTTGATCAGGGCGCCGCTCGAGAGCATTTCAACGATGCGCTCATGAGCGGATTTCAGACTCGATCGCTGCTCCGACACCTCACTACCCTGCACACTTTTATTCGTCATTGGTTTCACCTGGTTGGGATTGATTCATGAGTTGCTGCAACGTCGCGACCTCGGCGCGGGATTGCTCCAGCGCGCGCTCGGCCTCGATCGCTTGTTGATGTGCCTGTCGATGCGCCTGGGCGACAGCGCTTTCGAGCTGTTTGATGTCCTCGCGTGACGCAGCGACCTGCCCTTGCAGCAGGTCCCTGGCCCCTTCGGCCCGGGCGAGTGCCGTCTTGAGGTCGGCGTGTTCGTCCGCCAGGCGCTGCATTGAATCGGTTTGGCTGGCCATGGCCTTCGCCTGTTGTCGGGCTTCGCTGAGCAAGCGCTCGTTGTCCCGGTTCAGTCGGGTCAGCTCGTCCTGCTTGACCATCAAGGTCTGCTGCAACTGGCGCAATTCGACCTGAACCTGCTGCAACTGACCTTCGTGCCGACGCTGCTCCTGATCGCGCTGTTCCTTGACCGCGTTGCGGTAGTGCTCCAGCGCCTCGCGGGCGTGCAGGTGTTTTTCTTCCAGGGAGCGGATCTGCTCGTCCTTCTCCTGCACTCGCAGCTCCAGGTCGATGCCGTGCTGACTCAGGCGGGCATTGCGGGTGATTTCAGTCTGCAGGCTGGTCTGGCACAGCTGCAGTTCCTCGGCCTGAGCCGCCAGCGCACTTTTCTGGATATCGGATTCACGTTGCAGGGCGGTGACCTGCGCCGCCGCCGCTGCAAGCTGTTGCTCCAGCGCTTCGCGTTGCTCATCGAAATCCGCCCTGGCCTGGGCGATCTCGACCTTGCCCTCCTCCGTCAGACGTTCGAGCAGGCGGGCGACCAGCGCCGTCAGTTCTTCACTCAAACGCTGCTCAGTCGACTGGGGCCGAGGATCACCCTCATCGATCTCCCGCAAATAGCGGTGAATGGTGGTCTTCGAGCCGGTGTTTCCCAGTTCGATGCGCACTGCATCGATGCTCGGGTTTTCCCCGCGTGCCAGCAACGACTCCCGCGCCTTCAGCACAACCACCTTGTTTACACCACCGCGTGCCATGTTCACTCCTACGATTTCATACTGTACTACGTAACACGTAAACACATACTACGTTGCGTATGAACTTAGCACAAATGAATGCTTCGTCTTTGGTAAGATAATTGAGCGTTATCGCATCAGATGAGCGTTTTTCGTCTTTCAACATCCGCCGACGGCAAGCTTGCAGGCATATCGAAATGAACAAGGTTGATCGCTATCTCCAGGCCGGCACTCGGGAAAACACCCGACGCAGCTACCGTGCAGCGGTGGAGCACTTCGAAGTGACCTGGGGCGGGTTCCTGCCGGCCACCGGCGATGGCATCGTGCGCTACCTCGCCGAGTACGCGGACAAGCTGGCTATCAGCACGTTGAAGCAGCGGCTGGCGGCGCTGGCCCAGTGGCACATCACCCAGGGCTTTCCGGATCCGACGAAGACGCCCACCGTCAAACAGATGATCAAGGGCATCCGGGCGTTGCACCCCGCCCAGGAAAAACAGGCCGCCCCGCTGCTGCTGGTTCATCTGGAACAAGCCGTGGCCTGGCTGGAGCGAGAGGCAGCATTGGCGGCCGAACGCGGACACTGGCCCGGCGTGTTGCGCCATCGTCGGGACATCGCGCTGGTGCTGATTGGATTCTGGCGCGGATTTCGCGGGGATGAACTGGCACGCCTGCAGGTCGAACACACCCAGGCCCAGGCCGGCGCCGGTATCACCTTTTACCTGCCGCAAACCAAAGGCGATCGACAACACCTGGGGGCGACTTACCAGACGCCGGCCTTGAAAACGCTATGCCCCGTTGAGGCCTACATCAACTGGATCACCGCTGCCGGCCTTGCTCGTGGACCGGTGTTCAGGAAGATCGATCGCTGGGGCAATCTTGCCGAGGACGGTATCAACGCCAACAGCCTGATCCCCCTGCTTCGGCGCATTTTCAGGCAGGCGGGCGTTCCGGCCGACCTCTACAGCAGCCACTCGATGCGTCGCGGCTTTGCGACCTGGGCCTCGGCGAACGGTTGGGACATCAAGGGCCTGATGAGCTATGTGGGTTGGAAGGATGTGAAATCGGCGCTGCGTTATGTAGACTCTACCGCGTCATTTGGCGGGTTGGCGGTTCAGGTGTCCGCCACACCGCCGCGAATGATCGGTTGAACGCGCTTCAGCAGTCCTGTAACCGGCCCACCGGCGCAGGGTGTGGCCAGAACAAAGCCGCCTGCCCCTGCCGCACACCCTCTGCGTCCAGCACTTCCCAGACAATGCCGTCATGGATCATGAACGGTTGGCCATGGCGGTCTACCCGGTAGCCGGTGTAGCCCGAGGCAATGCCCTTGGCCGTCACCACCTCCAGCAGGGTCTGGCGCGCCGCCCGGTCAAGGCTCGAGGCGCTGAACCGCGAAGGCATGGCGCAAAACACCTCTGGTTCATATTTGAAACAGCTCAAGGCGCATGCATTGGTGTAGATGAAATGCGGGTCGGCATCATTATTGTGCGCTACCAGGCTGTAGGGCGCTTGGTCATGTATCCATTGCTCGCGCGAACCCTCGAAGGACTCGGAACAGGGCAAACCCTGCCCTGTCCATCGGCGGTAGGAATCGTCCAGTTGCTGAATGATGTGGGTCGGAATCAAAACGTGCACTTCCTGTAGATGGCCTGCGGTGGCACATGATTAACCACATCGGAGATCCATGGCTATGCTTTGACGACTGCGCCCTGTGTCCTGCATTCCATTGCGCAGTCCTTCTTCCCTCACATGGAAACGCAGGCCCATGAAACCTATCCGTTTTCTCACCTATGCAGCGGCTCTCGCCTCAATTGTCAACCTGGCCCACGCCGCCGAAATCCCGCTGGAAAGCAAAACGCTGGAGGGCCAGATCAGTACCCGGGTGCTGGCCGTTGATCCGGCCAACTACCAGGTGACCATCGAAGACGCCCAGGCCAAACCGCTGACCCTTCAGCTCACTGATCAGGCGAAAAACCTGCACAACCTGAAAGTCGGCGACCAGGTCGATATCCAGGTGCTGCGTTCGGTCGCCTACGTGCTCGACACCAATGTCGGCGAACAACCGGGCGTGACCCATGAAGCCATGGTTGCCCGCGCCACCAAGGACAACCCCAACCCCGGCGGCGAGGCCGTTCGCCAGGTCAAGGTCACGTCCAAGATCACGGCCATCGACCTGAAGAAGCATGAAGTGACCTTGCTGCCTCCCGACGGCCCCGTTCGGGTCGTCAAAGTCGAAGACCCCGAGCTTCAGACCCGGATGAGCAACCTCAAGGTCGGTCAGACCGTGGATGCCATCTTCACTGAAGTCCTGAACGTCAAGACCTCACGCTGATCGACGCTTTTCCTGTGGCAGCGCGCCTGCTCGCGATGCGGTACCTGACGATGCGTGCGGCCATGGTTAGCGCAACGGCGCAGATTGTAGGGACTGCGCCGGGTTTCACGGTTGTTAGCGCCGCGCAAATTTTGTGACTACGCTTGCTTTCGGGGACCTTCAAGGAGCGGGCAGATGAGTGTGAATTCATTCGTTGTCAGGCAGCGCTTGAGCGTGCCGATTGTCGTTCTGACAGGTCTTTCGAGCCTGCTCGCCGGGTGCGGGAAAGAACCCGCCGCCCCGGTTCGCCAGCCTCCCGACGTCACCGTCATGACCATCAAGGCCTCCGACACCCCGGTGACCTTCGAATTCGTCGCCCAGACCCAGAGCTCCCGTGAAGTGGAGATCCGTGCGCGGGTCGCCGGCTTCCTCGACAAACGCCAATACACCGAAGGCGACCTGGTGAAAACCGGCCAGGTCCTGTTCCAGATGGATCGCAAGCCGTTCGAGGCGGCGCTCGCGTCGGCCCAGGGCCAGATGGCCCAGCAACAGGCGCGCTGGGAAGTGGCCAAGGCCACCCTCGCCCGCGTCCGTCCGCTGGCGGCGCAGAATGCCGTGAGCAAGATGGACCTGGACAACGCCGTCGGCGCGGAGCGCGAGACCAAGGCCGCCGTGCTCGCGGCGGAAGGCGCGGTGCGCACCGCGCAGTTGAACCTGAGCTACACCACCATCACCTCGCCGCTCAATGGTCTGTCCAGTGACGCGAAAAAACAGGAAGGCAGCTACGTCACGCCCGGTGAATCGGGGCTGCTGACTTCGGTTTCGCAGATGGACCCGATGTACGTCAACTTCAGCCTGTCGGAGAACGAAAACCTCAAGTACCGCGATGAAATCGCCGCCGGGCACCTGAAATTTCCGCCGACAAGCGACTTTGTCGTGGAGGTGATACTGGCTGACGGCACTGTGGTGCCCGAGAAAGGCAAGGTGAACTTCCTGGCGCCGTCCTACAGCCAGGAAACCGGGACCTTCCTGGTTCGCGCCGTGCTGGCCAACCCCAACGGCCTGCTGCGCCCTGGCCAGTTCGTGCGCGCGCTGGCCAAGGGCGCGTCGCGACCGGATGCGATCCTGGTGCCGCAAAAGGCCGTGCTCGAAGGTGCCAAAAGCCAGTTTGTCTGGGTCGTCAATGGCGAAGGCAAAGCCGAACAACGGGTGGTCGAGGTCGGCGAATGGCAAGGCGACAACTGGTTCATCAACAAAGGGCTGCGCGCTGGCGAACGTATCGTGGTCGACGGTACCCTCAGGGTTTCGCCGGGCGCCGCGTTGAAAATCGCCGAAGCTTCGACTCCCGCGCCCGTGCCCACTGGATCCGGCCAGACGATAAAGGCCGGGACGCCAGCGGGCGGTAAAAGCCCATGAGCATCTCCCACTATTGCATCGACCGGCCGATCTTCGCCTCGGTCATTTCCATCGTCATCACCCTGGCCGGTGCGGTGGCCATGCTCGCGCTGCCCGTCGCCCAATACCCGGACATCACGCCGCCGCAAATCACTGTCGCGGCGACCTACCCCGGCGCAGATGCGCAGGTGGTGGCCAACAACGTCGCCGCACCCATCGAGCAACAGGTCAACGGCGCCGACAACATGATCTACATGAACTCGTCGAGCTCGGCGACGGGCAACATGACCCTCAACGTGTTCTTCGAGATCGGCACCGACCCGGCACTGGCCCAGGTCGACGTGCAGAACCGGGTCAACCTGGCGTTGCCGCAACTGCCGTCCGCCGTGCAGAGCCAGGGCATTCAGGTGCAGAAGAAATCCTCGGCCTTCATGATGGTGCTGGCGGTGTACTCCGCCGGCGACCGCTACGACAGCACCTACGTCGCCAACTACGCCAACCTCTATGTGCTCGACGCACTCAAGCGCATTCCCGGTGCCAACCAGGCCAGCATCTTCGGCACGCCGGATTATGCGATGCGCATCTGGCTCAAACCCGATCGCATGGCGCAGCTGGGCATCACCGCTGCCGACGTGCAAAAGGCCGTGGCCAACCAGAACCAGCAGTTCGCCGTCGGCCGTGTCGGCCAATCGCCGACCGGCGCGCCGGTGGAGCAGTCGTTTGCGGTCACGACCCAGGGCCGCATGACGG
The DNA here is from genome assembly GCF_041354075.1 of Pseudomonas fluorescens. Classification (GTDB taxonomy): domain Bacteria; phylum Pseudomonadota; class Gammaproteobacteria; order Pseudomonadales; family Pseudomonadaceae; genus Aquipseudomonas; species Aquipseudomonas fluorescens_CE. The sequence goes on from NZ_JARZGC010000017.1 coordinate 24,926, forward strand.
AACCTGCCGAGTTCGAGAACATCATCCTGCGCGCCAGCAACCAGGGCGCGGCCATCGTGCGTCTCAAGGACGTCGGCCGCGCCGAGCTGGGGCAAAAGGACTACTCGCTGCGCAGCACCTATCAGGGCAAACCGGCGACGCTGATCGCCGTGTACCAGCAACCCGGCGCCAACGCCCTGGACGTATCGGCGGCGGTGACCAAGACCCTGGCCGACATGAAGGCGACCTTTCCCGAGGGCATCGAATACAAGATCGTGATGGACACCACCGCCTTCACCCGCGCGTCGATCAACGAGGTGATCCACACCTTTTTCGAAGCGCTCGTCCTGGTGGTGATCGTGGTGTTCCTGTTCCTGCAGAGCCTGCGCGCCACGCTGATTCCGGTGATCGCGGTGCCGGTATCGATTGTCGGCACCTTCATCGGCATGCTCGCGCTGGGCTTCTCGGTGAACATGCTGACGCTGTTCGGCATGGTGCTGGCCATCGGCATCGTGGTCGATGACGCGATCGTGGTGATCGAGAACGTCGAACGCAACATGCACGTGCACAAGATGACGCCCAAGGATGCCGCCAAGCGGGCGATGGACGAAGTGGCGGGCCCGGTGGTCGCGATCGTGCTGGTGCTGTGCGCGGTGTTCATTCCGGTGGCGTTCATGGGCGGCATCACCGGCCAGCTGTATAAACAGTTCGCGATCACCATCGCCATTTCCGTGGTGATTTCCGGTCTGGTGGCCCTGACCTTGTCACCGGCCCTCGCGGCGTTGCTGCTCAAGCCGCAGCAGGGCGAAAAAAATGCATTTTTCCGTTGGTTCGAACGCAGTTTCGAACGCATGACCGAGGGCTATTCGCGCGCGGTGGCGTTCATGATCAAGCGCTTCGTGGTCGCGTTGCTGCTGTTCGCCGGCATGATCGTGCTGATTTTGCTGATGGCCCAGCGCATACCCAGTGCCTTCCTGCCGCCCGAAGACCAGGGTTATCTGCTCGGCGCGGTGATCATGCCCGACGCCGCCAGCCTGGATCGCACCGGCGCGATGGGTCAGGTGGCCAGTGATTTCTTCATGAACGATGCTTCCGTCGAAGGCGTGGCCATCGTCAACGGCTACAGCCTGCTGGACGGCCAGAACAAGAACAACGCCGCTGCGTTCTTCGTCGGTTTCAAGGATTTCGAGGAGCGCTACAAGGACTCGGACACCATCCGCCAGCAAAGCGCCCCGGCGGTGATCCAGAAAGCCGCGCATGCCTTTTCCACTGTCCAGGAAGGCATCATCCTGCCGGTCAATCCGCCGTCCATTCCTGGCCTGGGCACCACCGGCGGCATGGAGGTGTGGGTGCAAAGCAAGGGCGATGCGGGGGTCGATCAGTTGGCGGAAATGGTCGGCACCCTGATTGCCAAGGCCAAGGACCGCCCGGAACTGGGGGCTATCACCTCGACCTTCAACGTCCATTCCCGGCAACTGATGGTCGATGTCGACCGGGAAAAGGCCGAGTCGCTGGGGGTACCGGTCGAAGATGTCTACAGCGCCATGCAAACCATGTTCGGCTCGTTGTACGTGTCGCAATTCAACAAGTTCAGCCGGCTGTGGCAAGTGATCCTGCAGGCCGAACCGTCCTATCGCCTCAAGGCCGAAGACTTGCAGCAAATTTACGTGCGCAACCGAAACCTCGACATGGTGCCACTCAAGGCCGTGCTGACCTCCCGCTACGTTACAGGTCCCGACCTGCTGACGCGTTTCAACAACTTCCCGGCGGTCAAACTCACCGCCAACGCAGCGCCCGGCTACAGCTCCGGGCAGGCGCTGAATGCGCTGGAAGAGATCAGCGCCGAGATCATGTCCAGCGACTATGCGCTGGCACTGAGCGGCGAAGCCTTCGAAGAGAAAAAGAGCGGTGGCGCTTCCTCACAGGTGTTCATCTTCGGCCTGGTGATGGTGTTCCTGATCCTGGCGGCGCAATACGAGAAATGGTCGTTGCCGGTGGGTGTACTGCTGGCGGTGCCCTTCGCGCTGTTCGGTGCCCTGCTCGCCGTGCTGATTCGCGGGCTGAGCAACGACGTGTACTTCCAGATCGGCCTGACCATGCTGGTGGCGCTGGCCGCGAAAAACGCCATCCTGATTTTCGAGTTCGCGGTGCTCAACCGCGAAGCCGGCATGTCGGCCTATGACGCGGCGATGACCGCTGCCAGGGAACGTCTGCGGCCCATTGTCATGACCTCGCTGGCGTTCATCCTCGGCTGCGTGCCGTTGGCGATTGCCGTGGGCGCGTCGGAAAACAGCCGTCACTCCATCGGCACCGGGGTGATCGGCGGCATGCTGGCGGCGACGGTGATCGCGGTGTTCTTCATCCCGCTGTTCTATTACCTGGTGGAGCGAATGTTCGGCAGCAAGGATGCCGAACAGCAGGAGTCGGGCCCGGTTCCCCACGGCGCGGCACAGCGTCGGCTTGAGGAGGACTGACATGCGCCCTTCTTCGCTCGTTTTGCTGCTGGGCTTGAGCCTGACCGGTTGCATGGTCGGCCCGGATTATCACGCGCCCGAGATCGAAACCCCTGCGGCCTACCGCTATGCGGACAAGGAAGCGAGGAACCTGTCCAACACCTTGTGGTGGGAGCAGTTCCAGGATCCGGTGCTCAATGAGTTGATTCGCAGTGCCCTGCTGGAAAACAAGGACATCAAGATTGCCGCCGCCCGCGTGGAGCAATTCCAGGGACGCTACGGGCAAACCCGTTCGCTGTATTTTCCCCAGGTCGGGCTGGGTGCACAGGGGCAGCGCAACCGGGCGCCACGGGACAATGGCCCGGCTCCCCTGAGTTCGTCCATCGATCCCATCTACAACAATTACCAGGCGCTGCTCAGCGTCGATTGGGAACTGGATGTCTGGGGCCGACTGCGCCGTCTCAACGAGTCTGCCCGCGCCGACCTGCTGGCCTCCGAGGAAGGCCGGCGTAGCGTGATTCTCAGTCTGGTGGCTTCGGTGGCCAGCAGCTACGTGACCCTGCGTGACCTCGACCGGGAACTGGAGATCGCCCGCACCACCGCCAAGGCGCGGGGTGATTCCTTTGAAATCTTCAGGCTGCGCTTTGGCGCCGGGACCATCTCGGAAATGGAACTGGCGCAGAACCAGTCCGAGTACCAGCGCACCCTGGCATCGGTGGCGCAACTGGAGCCGCAGGTGGCGCAGCAGGAAAACCTGCTGGCCGTGCTGCTGGGGCGCAATCCGGGTCCGATCCTTCGTGGCCGCGATCTGGGCCAACTGACGCTGCCGACGGTGCCGGCCGGCCTGCCCTCGGACTTGCTGGAGCGCCGGCCCGACCTGCGCCAGGCCGAGCTCAACCTGATCTCGGCGAACGCGCAGATCGGCGCGGCCAAGGCGCAGTATTTCCCCACCATTTCCCTGACCGGCGTGCTGGGGTCGGTCAGCGACCAATTGTCGAACCTGTTCACCGGCCCTGCGGCAACCTGGTCCTACGGGGTGGCGGCGAACATGCCGATCTTCACCGGCGGCGGCATCGCCGGGCAGGTGCAACAGGCCGAGGCGTTCCAACAGGAAGCGCTGCTCAGCTATCAGAAAGCCATTCAAGCGGCCTTCGGTGACGTGGAGAACGCGCTGGTCGCCTCCAGCAAATCCCGCGAGCAAATGGCCCGCCAGGCCAGCCAGGTCGAGGCGCTGCGCACCTACGCCCACTACGCACGCCTGCGCTATGACAACGGCTACACCAGCTACATCGAAGTGCTCGACGCCGAGCGCAGCCTGTTCGATGCCGAACTCGATTACACCCGCACCCGAGGCGCCGTGTTCACCTCGATGATCGATCTGTACAAGGCCACCGGCGGCGGCTGGGTGAACGAGGCGGACCGGCTGACGGCGTCGCAGCCCTCTCCCGCGCAGCCATGAACCCAGCGCAAGCCACCAACGCCTCGGCAAGGCTCGACCGCGCCCCGAACCTCCCGCATATTGTCCAGAGACCGGGGCTTGCGCAGAAAATCACTTCGCGACCGCTTGCCTCACCTCGGCAGGTGCTTCACGCGACACACGGATGCGATCCACCAGGAACTGCGCATCCTTGGCCACCCCGGAAAAACGCCCGGAACCCCAGGTGTACAGCCACGGCAACCCCAGAAAGTACAGGCCGGGCTGGGCCGTGACACCGCGCTGGTGGGCGGGATGGCCGCGACCGTTGAAGACCGGCGCCTCGAGCCAGCTGAAATCCGGACTGAAGCCGATGCACCAGATGATGCTGGTAATGCCTTCCTGCTCGAGGTCCAGTTCGTTGCACGGCTGTTCCGGAGTCCAGACCGGCTGGTAACGCTCACCGAGTGGCGCCTCGATCGCGTGCTCTTCGATGTACTTGTCTATCGAGGCGTTGATGCGGTTGTACACGGCATCGGCGCTGTCCAGGCTCTGCACCAGGTTGTTGGCGAATTGCAGGCGCGTACCCTGCAACCCGTCCAGGCGACCGAACAGCCGCATGCCTTCGCGGGCGAAGTGGCGCAGATCAATATCGCGCCCGCCATCGCGGCCCGTAACGTAGTGATTGGTGTTGTCGCGCACGCCTTCCCGCAGGGGGTGTGTGTCGACGCCGATATCGTAGTAGCCCATCTGCGCCAACCAGTCGACCACGTCCCGGCCCCGATAGAAACGCGCGCAACGCGGAGCATCGCCCACCGCCAGGTAGACCTTGCGCCCGGCCAGGTGCAAGTCCTCGGCAATTTGCGCGCCCGATTGCCCGGAACCGACCACCAGCACGTTGCCTGCGGGCAACGCCTGGGGATTGCGGTACTGCTCGGAATGGATCTGGTTGACGGCCACCGGCAAACGCTCTGCCAGGCGTGGAATGATCGGCGTGTGGTAACCGCCGGACGCCACGATCACCTGGTCGGCGCTGAACTCGCCCTGTGAGGTGTGTACCTGGAAGCCGCCCTCGGCGCGAGGAATCACCCGCTGCACGGCAACCCCTTCACGTACTGGCGCATTGACCTTTTTGACGAATCCGGCCAGGTATTGGTTGATTTCGTCCTTTCTCATGAACCCGTGCGGGTCGGTGCCTTTGAAGTCGTCGTTGTAGCTGTAGCCCGGCAAGGCGCATTGCCAGTTCGGGGTCACCAGGCTGAAGGCGTCCCAGCGCTGGTTACGCCAGGTATGGGTCACGCTGTGCTTTTCCAGGACCAGGTGATCGATGTTCTCGCGTTGCAGGTAATAGCTGGCGGACAACCCGGCCTGACCGCCGCCGACGACGATCACGCTGTAATGCAGGGGTTTGATTGAGGTAAGTGGGCGGGTCATGTGCGGCTCCGGTCATCGGTGATGAAAGGGTGAGAGAAAGATCGATCAGTCAGAATGAGCCCCAGCCCGCACCGATCACCTGGCCGGCGCCTTCGGTACGCATGCTGAGAATCTCCACCTGCCCTTCGCCAGGATCTGGCAGGTAGCTGGCCTGGCCCTTGAGCGAGTTCAAGGTGTCCATGGCCGAACTGCAATAGAACCCCTTGACCTCCCTGACCCGCTCCGAGGCGTTGTTCAACGCACTGTCCAGGCGTTGCAGGAAGTCCGTGAGCGGGTAGCTGGCACCCTCTTCCAGGTACTGGAAAATCACGGTCGAGGGCGAGTAGCCGGTGGCTTCCCGGCCATTGGGCCAGCGAATCTTGAAATTGACGGCGGGCATGTCAGTGCTCCTGTTGTGCAAGGTTTAAAGGGCTGAGGTCGAGATGGGAGTAGCTGAAGCCGGTGAAGGCCTGCTCACGCAAGTTCCAGAACGGCGCCTGCTGCAGGCCGAGGCGAGTACGCAATGCGCCGTCGGCGGTGACCTGGCCAATGCGTGCGCAACACACGCCTTCGAAAGCGAATGCGCTCTGCACCTGAGGCCAGTCCCGCTCATCGAGGGTCATCAGGAACCCGTAGCTGGGAAACACCTGCAGCCAGCGAAGCCATTCGGCCCCCGGCGGACGCGGCAGCGCGCACAGGTCGATGGTCGCACCGCAACCGGTGGCTTCCAGCAGCATCAACAGGCTGCCGAGCACCCCGGCATTGCTGATGTCTTTGGCGGCGTGCAGCAGTCGGGCCTCGGCCAGGCGTGGCAGGACGTCGAGCTTGCTGCGCAGGCGTTCGGCGGGTACGCCTTCGAAGGCTTTCCAATAGGGGCTGTCGGCATGCCAGACGCCGTCGAGGTCCACCGCCATGGCGATGATCTGGCCGGGGGCGACATGCAGGGTCGACAGCAAGGTGTGCGCAATGCCAGTAATGGCCACGGCCAGCGCGCTCGGATGGCCGGAGGCGAGGCTGGTGTGCCCACCGGCCAGCAACAGACCATAGGCGGCGCAGGCGGCGCGAATACCTGCCAGCATCTGCTGCGCCGCTGCGTCGTCGTGATGCCAATAGGCATTGACCACCGCCGTCGCCCGCCCGCCCATGGCGGTGATATCGCTGACATTGGCCATGACCGCCGACCAGCCGGCGAACCACGGCGCCGCCTCGACGAACGCCGGCAACATGCCTTCAATGGCCAGTAGCTGAAAATGCTCGCCACAGGCGATGGCGGCCGTGTCATCGCCCGGCAGCGCGTAGAGCTGCTCTCGGCTCAGCGAGTGCCCGGCAGCCCCGATGGCGGCGGCGGGCTGCTGGATCGCCTGCTTGGCGCGCATCGCCGGGGTATTGCGCAACGTCTCGAGCAGCGTCGACAGATCCACGAACTCAGTCATGTCGGGCCACCTTCAATGCCCGCAGCGACACCTGGCGCGGCATCAACGGGTAGCGCGGCAGATCCGCCTGCATCAGGCAATGGGGCTGGCCGAGCAGTTCCAGGGTTTCAAGGGTTTGCCAGCCCAGGCCATGGAAATACCCTTCGTTTTGCACCTGCACCGTGGCCCGGAACACTTCGCACCCCAGGTCCTGGGCGCGCGACACGGCCTCATTGACCAACGCGGTGCCAATCAGGCTGTGGCGTCGATACGCCGGGGCCACACAGAGCCGGCCACCAAACCAGAGCCCCGGTTGCGGTTGATAGATGCGCACCGCGCCCACCACCTGATCGGCCATGCCGCAGCTGCCAGCGAGGGCGACGATGGCAATTGCCTGGAAATCGTGGCGGTCCTTGTCCTGCGCCAGGAGCTGTTGCTCATCGGAAAACACCGAGCGACGCAGCGCGTAGTAGGCCTGTTTCTCCCAGTGTTCGCTGGCCGGCTTGACCAGCAATTCACCGGCGCGGAATGGTTCAAACGTACTGTCGACCAACGCATAGGCGAGATTTGGCATGGACGTTCTCCGGCTTATTCGTAGCTTTTCAGGGCCGAGCACGCGCCGCACTTGGCGCAACCGGCGTTGATCCGATCAGAGTGCAGGCCGTGGCGGCGCAGGCTCGCGCCGATCTGCGGATACAGGCGGGCCATCATCGCGCTGTCGGGTTTGGGGTGATGGGCCAGCGGCGTGCCGTCGATGGGCACGAATGGCACCACGAACGGGTACACCCCCAACGCACACAGACGCTCGCTCATCTCACTGATGGCCACTTCGCTGTCGCCCAACCCGGCGAGGATGTAGGTGCTGACCTGACCACGACCGAACACCTCGACCGCAGCGCTGAAGGCTTCGAAATAGCGACTGAGCGGCACCTGGGCCTTGCCTGGCATGATGCGTTGGCGAACGTCGTCGGTGACCGCTTCGAGGTGCATGCCCAGCGACACCACGCCGCTGTCGGCCAGGCGCCGGAACCAGCGGTCGTCGTCCGGTGGCTCGCATTGCGCCTGAATCGGCAGATCGACCGCTGCCGTCACGGCTGCCGCCGACTCACACAGGATCGCCGCGCCACGGTCGGAGGTTTGGGGCGTGCCGGTGGTCATCACCATGTGCTTGACCCCGTCGAGTTCCACCGCGGCTTTTGCCACTTGCGCCAGTTGCTGCGGACGTTTGCGGGCGATGGTCTTGCCCGCCGCCAACGACTGGCCAATCGCACAGAACTGACAGGAGCTGCCGCGATCGTTGAAGCGGATGCAATGCTGCAATACGGTGGTGGCCAATACGTCGCTGCTGTGCAGGGTGGCGATTTTCCAATAGGGAATACCGTCCGCCGTACTCAAGCCGTAAAACTTCGGCACACCAGGCATCTGCACCTGCCCGACCTGCAAACCTTCGCGAAAAATCAGCGCCTGGCGGCCATCGTCAGTCGGCTGTGCTTGATAAGGTGAGTCCTGGGACGCTTGGTTGAGGATCGGCACCATCATTGTCCGCGCGCCCAGACTCAGCGCCTTGTGGTCCGATGGTCCCGCGCCGCCCTGGCGCGACAGACCGTTTTGCCCGGCGGGCCAGCGCACGCCATGGCATTGCAGCTCCGCCAGCAGTTCATTGGCCTGCATGATCGAACTCCTCGGTGACAGCCACCGCCGGGTGCGGGGTGCGCTCATGGACATGCGCGGTGGGCGTGCGGTCGATCAACAGGCTGAGCAGCTCGGGGCGGCTGTAATGGCCAACCGAATCCATCATCCGCTTGCGTTTGTCGATCAGTGCCAGATCCAGGTCGGCTATCACCACGCCTTCACCGCACCGCAATGGCTCGGCGAGCAGCTTGCCCTCCGGCGACACAATGGCCGTGAAGCAGCCGCCCGAGATCGGACCGGGACCGCAACCGGTGTCCTGCATGATCAGCCCTTGCTGGTCGGCATCCAGCCAGGCCGTGGCGTTGACCACGAAACAACCCGACTCCAGCGCGTGATGTCGGATGGTGACTTCGATCTGCTCGGCAAAAATGTCTCCCACCAGCGACCCGGGGAACATGGCTGCATGGATTTGTTCACCGTCAGCCATCAGGGCGTAGCGGGCCAACGGGTTGTAGTGTTCCCAGCACGCCAGCGAGCCGATCCGGCCGACGCTGCTGTCGATGGCCCGCAGGCCGGAGCCGTCGCCTTGCCCCCAGACCATGCGTTCGTGGTACGTCGGGGTGATCTTGCGTCGATGCTGGATCAGGCTGCCGTCGGCATCGAAGAGCAATTGGGCGTTGTAGATCGTGCCGCCGTCGCGCTCATTGACGCCGATCGACACGACCATCCCCGCCTGTTTGCAGGCCTCGCCGATGGCCAGGGTCGCGGCCGATGGCACGGTGACGGATTGATCGAGCAGCTTGAGATGCTGTGCGCCCATGGCAAACGCTGGCTGCACGAAGGAAAAGTAGGGGTAGTAAGGCACCACCGTTTCCGGGAACACGGCAAACTGCACGCCTTGCCGGCCCAGGGCGATGATCTGCTGGCAGACCTTGTCCACGGTGCCTTCGCGGCTGTAAAGCACCGGGCTGATCTGTACGGCGGCTGCGCGAATGATGGCCATGATGGGTCCTGAAGTCAGAAGTGTTCGAAAGATTGACGCGGTCCTGTGGGAGCGGATGTGTCCCCTCCCACAGAAGCTGTGCCGTCAGGCCGTCCAGGTGTCGATGATCATTGCGCCTTCACGGCGCATCAGCAGGCGCAGGTCCATCACGTCCAGCGGGTTGATCGGGCGGATGCCTTCGATCAGGGCTTTTTCGGTCTGGCCGTACAGCGCTTGCAGAGCGAAACGGCAGGCGTAGACCTCACCGCCCTCCTCCATGAACTGCACCAACTGCTTGTTGACCGCCAGGTGTCCGGGGAAGGCTTCCGCGCCCAGGGTCGGAAAGCCGCGCTGCACGCCCAGCTGCACGCCTGGCCCGTAGAGCAGCACTTTGGTTTCAAAGCCCTTGCGCAGCAGGCGCTTGGCCTGAAGCATGTTGACCAGGCCGATGGAGCCTTCGAACGCAATGGTGTGGAAGGTGATCAGGACTTTCTCGCCCGGTTCGGCTTTGACGTCCTCGAAGACTTTCTCTTCGTAATTGACCAGGAAGTCGCCGTCTTTGTAATGGGGGATATCCACGCTTGGCATAGTGTCGCTCTCCGGTTTCTGGGTAGTGGAACGCCAGCCTGTCTGGCCGCCGTGTTACAGGAGATAGAGCGAACGCCGTGCCAGGAAATAAAACAGTTTTTTACTTGCAGGCAACTTGTTGAAATTTAAAGAAATACCCTTCTGATCCGGTTTTTTGACAGGCAACTGATGCTTTCGCGAGCTCACGCATTCCCGTAGAAATACGAATATTCGTAGTGCCACAGCACGAGATTTCGTAGCCATGAACGAAGCAGACTCCCTTAGCGGTTGGGCCGACCTGGCCTACTCGTCGCGGCACATGGTGTTCGAGCATTGCGCCGAAGCCATCGCGCTGCTCAATCCCTTCACCGACCGCCTGGGCGATCTCAACATTGCCGCCTGCAAACTGCTCGGCTATCCCCGACAGGAATTGCTCGAACTGCCGGTCAGCAAGCTGTTCGGTCATCAACTGGCCGACCTGATCGTTTTCACCCAGGCGGTGATGGACAAGGGGCGCGGCTGGAGCGACGAGTTGAGTTGCAACTGCAAGAGCGGCGAACGTATCGAGCTGGAGATATCGGCCACCACCCTGCAGATCAGGGGCGAGCAACAGCTGATTCTGGTAATGCGCGAGCTCAGTCGCGAAAAGTACCAACGTGACCAGGCCGAGACCGAACGCACCATGCGCGGCGGACTGATCGAGTGGCGCAACATCCTCAACCTGTTCCAGGAAAACGAGCGCGACAATCAGCTGTTGCTCAGTTCCGTGGGCGATGGCATCTACAGCATCAACAGCGAAGGCCTGGCCACCTTCGTCAACCCCGCCTGCGCGCGCATGCTCGGCTGGGAACCACAGGACATGATCGGCAAGAACATCCACCGCATTCATCACCACACCCACACCGATGGCAGCCCTTACCCGGTTGAAGAGTGTCCGATCTACAAAGCCGTGCGCGACGGCGTCATCCACGAGGGGCGTCAGGAAATCTTCTGGCGCCGTGACGGCACATCGTTCCCGGTGGAGTTCACCAGTACGCCGGTGATTTCCGATGGTCGCATCGTCGGTGCCGTGGTGGTCTTCCGCGACATCACCGAGCGGCGCAGTACGGAGAACCAGCTGCAAAGCGCCCTGGAAGAACTCCAGGTGCTCAAGCAGCGCCTTGAAGAACAGAACGCCTATCTGCAGGAAGAGATCCACATCGAGCACAACTTCCGCGAAATCGTTGGCCACAGCGAACCGATCAAGAAGATCATCCGCCAGATCGATGTGGTCGCCCCTACGGACGCCAGTGTGCTGATCAACGGCGAGTCCGGCACCGGCAAGGAATTGATCGCCCGGGCGATTCATCAGGCCAGTCGACGCAACGCCCACCCGCTGATCCGGGTCAACTGCGCGGCGATCCCGGCCGAGCTGTTCGAAAGCGAGTTCTTCGGCCACATCCGGGGCGCCTTTACCGGCGCGGTACGCGACCGGGTCGGGCGCTTCGAACTGGCAGACGGCGGCACGCTGTTTCTCGATGAGATCGGCGAGATCCCCCTGGAACTGCAGAGCAAGCTGCTGAGGGTGTTGCAGGAAGGACAGTTCGAGCGCGTTGGCGAAGAGCGCACGCGCAAGGTCGACGTGAGGATCATTGCCGCGACCAATCGCGATCTGCGCGAAGAGGTCGCCGCCCGGCATTTTCGTGAAGACCTGTATTTTCGCCTGAACGTTTTTCCCATCCAGTCGCCGGCGCTGCGTGAGCGCCTGATGGACATCGGCGCCCTGGCGGCGCACTTCCTCAAGCAGACCGGAAAACGCTTGAACATGCCGGGAAGACGCTTGCGCAACAGCGATATCGAACGCCTGCAACGCTACTCGTGGCCGGGCAATATCCGCGAACTGCAAAATGTCATCGAGCGCGCGCTGATCACCTCGATCGGCGCGGACCTGAACCTGGACCTGCCCGATGAACCGAAAACCGGCTCGCCCGTTGCGCAGCCACCCTCGCCCACGATCATGACGGATGCGCAGATTCGCGACCTCGAACGCAACAACATGCAGGCTGCGTTGAAAGCAGCGGATGGCAAGCTGTTCGGCAAGGGTGGCGCGGCTGAGCTGCTGGGGCTAAAACCCACGACCCTGGCATCGAGGTTCAAGCGGCTGGAGATCAAGCTGTCGGATTGAGCTGCGCCGGCGTCGTCCATTTCAACGTCGAGGGTTGCGCGGGCGGCGCCGTGTGCTGGACTAGCCGTCGAGCCGCATCGCCGGATGCTCGCGTAACCGATCGACGACATAGTTGACGAAACTGCGCACGCGCATCGAGGCGTTGCGTCTTTCCCGGTAGACCACGTGCACCGGCATCGACGGCGGGTCATAGGCGTGCAGCACCCTGCGTAATCGGCCTGCCTTCAAATAGTCGTACAACGGATAGCTCAGGCAACGGGTGACCCCGGCGCCATTGGCCGCCGCATCGATGGCTGTTTGTAACGTGGCGCAACTCAGGCGCGTGCGTGCCTTGACGATGAAAGGCTCGCCCTGATTCTGAAACGGCCATTGCACGCTGTTCTGGTTGGGCTGCGTGGCGATCAACCGATGGTTGCAAAGGTCTTCGGGAATGTCAGGCTCACCATGCAGCGCAAAGTAATCGGGGCTGGCACAGACAATCGACTGGACATGCCCAACGGGCCGGGCAATCAACGATGAATTGGGCAGGTTCCCCACCAGCACCGCCACGTCCACCCCTTCCTCGTACAGATTGGCGGTGCGGTCGTGGTAGCGCGCGAAAATACCGACCTCGGGGTACAGATCCATGTAGCCGGTCAGCACCGGCGTCATCACGTAACGGCTGAACAGCAAGGGCAACCACACCGTCAGGTTGCCTTGGGCCTGGACATGCAGACCTTTGGCAGACGCCTCGGCCTCGTCGACCGCCTTGAGGATGCGTGAAGCATCGGCCATGAACGCCGCGCCGGCTTCGGTCAGGGTGATGCCCCGGGTGCTTCGCAGCAGTAACGTGACGCCCAGTCGCGCCTCCAGCCGGGCGACCGCGCGCATGACCGTCGGCCCGGACACGTTGAGACGCCGTGCCGCCGACGCGAGGCTGGGGCGTTCGGACAGCGCAGTGAACATCAGCATCTCATGGTAGCGATCCATCACGTTGGGCCTTGTGCACTGGGGATCAGGGCTTCATCACGCTCCAGCCGTTCAACGAGGAAGTCGACGAAGGTCCGAACTTTCGCGGCCACCCGGTTGCTCTTCTGATACACCACATGAATCGGCAACGCCGGCGGTTCGAAGTCCTCGAGGACCAGTTCCAGTTCACCGGCGCCGACACGGCTGGCCACCTGGTAGGACAGCACCCGTGTCAGGCCCCAGCCGCGGCTGGCAATATTGATCGCGGCCTGATTGGCGGTGACGACCAGGCGCGGGTTGAAACGAAAACTCAGGGGGGTGGAATCCTTCATGAACACCCAGTCGCTGAGCAAATGGCTGGCAGAAGACATCACGATGTTGGCCGAACTCAAGTCTTCAGGGTGTTTCGGGCGGCCATAGCGCTCGAAATAGGCGGGAGCGGCGCAGATCACCTGGCGCACCTCACCGACCTTGATCGCATTCAGGTTGTTCTCTCGCAAATGACCGATGCGGATCGCCACGTCGATGCCTTCATCGGCCATGCTGACCACGCGATCGACGAACATCGCGTTAAGGTGCACCGAGGGGTATTGGTCCAGGTAATCGGCCATCAGCGGGGCAATGTACAACTCGCCGAACAATACCGATGCCGTCACGGTCAGCAGCCCGCAAGGCACCGAGTAGCTGCCGGCGGCTGCCTCTTCGGCTTCGTCGAGTTCGCCCAGGATGCGCCGGCAGTCTTCCAGGTAACGTTGCCCCGCTTCGGTCAGGTGCAGGCTGCGAGTGGTTCGAGACAGCAACTGAGTGCCGATCCGTTCTTCCATCGCGGCAATGGCGCGGGTCACGCTCGGTGGCGAAATCCTCAGCGAACGTGCAGCGGCAGCAAACCCCTCTTCCTCTGCAACGGCCATAAAAATCTGCATTTCCTGGAAGCGATCCATGGGCAACCCGATTGTGATTGAGGTTCTGCGGCGCGTACTGAGCAATCCGCCAGTATTGTCGTCGATGGCGACTTTCGCACGCTTGGGGATGAAAGAAGTGCGCTGGGGTAGCGACTTGAACGGGGATGGGGCTGGCCGGAAAAACCTTGCGACCAGCCCCGCGACCAGACTCAGGCGTGTTGCAAGCCCACCGCCGTGCGCTGCATGCCGACAAAACGTGGCAACGCTTCGACACGTGCCAGCCAGGCACGGACATTCGGGTAATCGCTCAACGAGACATTGCCCTCCGGCGCGTGGGCCACGTAGGTGTAAGCGGCCACATCGGCAATGGTCGGTTGGTCACCGGCCAGGAATTGGCTTTGGCCCAGCTCCTCTTCCATCACTTTGAGCAAGCCGTGAGAGCGGCCAATGACGTCTTCGGCGTTGTAACCGGCACCAAACACGGTGATCAAGCGCGCGGCGGCTGGCCCCGAGTTGATCTGGCCGGCGGCCACGGAAAGCCAGCGCTGGACCTTGGCCCTGGCGAGCGGATCGCTGGGCAACCACTGGTCGTTGTCATATTTTTCGGCGAGGTAGATCAGGATCGCGTTCGAATCCGCCAGCACGACGCCGTCGTCATCGATCACCGGGACCTGACCAAAGCGGTTCAGCGCGAGGAATTCAGGGGTCTTGTGCGCACCCTTCATCAGGTCCACGTCGACCAGTTCGGTGGGCAACCCCAGCAGGGACAGCATCAATTCGACACGGTGAGAGTGGCCGGACAATGGATGACGGTACAGCAGGATCGCTTTCTGGGACATGACGAACTCCTTGTTGGCTTCTGATGGCTCGGCACAGGCGTGACGATGGGGCTATCCTCCGCTCCCGTAACAAACAGCGGAATCACCAGCATTTACAATCCAGCATTTCATTTTCTGGAATGGTGAAACTGGACGAATGCATTTTTTGAAAGACACCTCCGCTCCCACAGGATTTGTTACAAGACTGGCCTCAAATATCCAGAATCAACGTCTCGCTACCCTCTGCCGGCACCGAGCAGCAGATCAACACTTCATCCGCCGCCAACCCTTGCTCAGGCGTGTTCAGGTAATGCACCTGGCCGCTGCTCAATTTCGTTTTACAGGTGCCGCAAGAACCGCCGCGACAACTGAACTCGGGGCTCAGGCCACGCGCTTCGGCCAGTTCCAGCAGGGTTCCGTTGCCAGGTTCCCAGCGCGCTTCCTTGCCCGAAGTGGCGAACAGCACTTTCACCGCTCCGGTCGCCGCGGGCACCTGCGGCGCTGCCGGGACACTGACTTCGGCGTCACGCACCAGCGTGGACGGGCCAAAGGTTTCGGCATGCAGGCGATCGTCGGGAATGCGCAACTTGCGCAGGCCGTCGTACAGCGCCTGGGTGAAACTGCCCGGCCCGCACAGGTAGAAGTCGTAGTCATCGAGCGGCAACAGCGCCTTGAGCAGTTCGATATCGATCCGGCCCGCCACGTCATAACTGTCCTCGGCACCGGAAGTGGGCGGTTGGCTGACCACGCGCAGGACCTGGACCTGGCCCCCCGCCCGCGCCACCAGCTCATCGATTTCAGCACGGAACGCCAGGTCGGCCACCGAGCGGCTGCTTTGCACCAGCCATGTCGGGCGCATGCGGCTGATGCGTTTGCCCTGGTAAACCACTTCGCGCAGCATCGACAACAGCGGCGTGATGCCCACGCCCGCCGCCAGCAACACCAGTGGCCGACGTTCGGACGCCTGGACGGTGAAATGCCCCTGGGGCGCCCTCGCCTCGATCCAGTCGCCGACCTGGATGCGGTCGTGCAGGTGCGATGAGATCAGGCCGTCGCGCTTGACACTGATGCGCAGGAATTCATCCGACGAGGCACTGGAAACGCTGTAGGTCCGAATCGACGGCGCCGGCTGCCCGTCCAGCGACAGCCGGATCGGCAAGTGCTGGCCCGGCTCGAAACCCGGTATCCCGAGCCCGTCATCGGGTTCCAGGTAAAACGAGCGAATGCTGCGGCTTTCATCGACGACGCGGGCCACCCGCAGGGGGCGCCAGTGGTTGCGCAGCGATTCCGCCCGCAAGCGCTCGGCCGCCTGTTCCCAACTGCCGGTCATCAACGAATTGGGTGACTCGCCTTCGTCCTCGTCCACCCAACGCAGCGGGATCGCCGCCTGACGGTAAACAATGCGTTGCGGCTTGAAACGCCACAGGCGTTCGGCCCCCTGGAACGCGGCGATTTCAGGATCGTCCAGAAGCACTTCGGCAGTACCGCTCATTTGCAGCAGGTCGCCGCTCTGGAAATCGATGAACAGCAGCCCGGCGCGAGGGTTGAGCAGGATGTTGCCCAAGGTGTTGAAAAACAGGTTGCCGGAGAAGTCCGGGATGGTCAGCGTGCCGTCCTCGTCCATCCGCACAAAACCGGGCTTGCCGCCCCGATGGGACGCATCGACCTGATTCTGGCCATCGCGCTCGACGTAAGTCGCGACATAAAACGAGTCTGCGCCGCTGATCATGCGCTGCACCTGCGAATCCGCCAGGGTCAGTTCAAGCAAGGTGTCGGCGACGTCGTCGACGAAACCATACTGACGCAGGTTGATGTAGCGCGGGCAATTGCCGTAGGCCTGGGTGACGCCGATTTCTATACCCTCACCGTAATCACGCAGCACATTGCCATTCATGCGGTTGCGCCGGCGGG
Organism: Pseudomonas fluorescens; assembly: GCF_041354075.1. Classification (GTDB taxonomy): domain Bacteria; phylum Pseudomonadota; class Gammaproteobacteria; order Pseudomonadales; family Pseudomonadaceae; genus Aquipseudomonas; species Aquipseudomonas fluorescens_CE. The sequence goes on from NZ_JARZGC010000017.1 coordinate 41,521, forward strand.
TATGCAACTCGATGCCGAGCATGCCGATGGCATCGCCGGCCTTCATCCCCGTCTCGGCCGGGTCATTGGGTTGTGGCTGAAGATCGATGTGCAGGGTTTGTGGTGTCGGGGAACGCATGAAACCGGGCTCGCCGGTGCGCAGAGTGGCCCAGACATCGCCCTGGGGATCCACGGCGCCCAGCACCACGAAAGGCAGCTGGTGGTAGAACTCGCGATGCTGGTCCGGCATCCAGGTCCGCGCCAGTTGCCGCTGGCCGACGCCCACCATCATGTCGACGGCGCCCACCGTACGTTGCAAGGTCAGCTCACCCTCGTGCCAGGGGGAGGATGGTGCATTCGAGACTTGGTCCATTGCCGCTCTCCTCGCGCCCGCAGCGTCAACCATCACGTCAGCGGCCAGGGTGATGAATGCCCCCTGCTGTGTTCAGGGGGCTGGGTGAGGGCTCATCTTCCCCTTGAAGTGCCGGCGGCGGAATGGGCATGAATTGCAATCCACTATTTCAGCAAATGAAATGGTGAAGGCGCCTAGCGACGGCGGATCAGGCCAGCAGGTTGGCAATCCACCGGGTCTGCTGGTGGATTTGCTGCACTTTTTCTTCGGGTACGCCCTGCCGCGCGCGCTGAAATTGCGTCAAGGTGCGCTGTTTCTCGCGCAGCAGGCGCTGCCATTTATCGAGGAACGCCGGACTGCGGGCCTGCATCTGCACCGGGCCGAAGTACAGTTGTTCGGCCGTGTAGTGCACCGGCTCGCCGCGTTCGGCCACTATGACTTCATAGTCGAAGCGGTTTTCCCGCAGCACTTCCTCGAACAGGATGCGGTAGCCATGGGTCATCAGCCATTGGCGCAGCGGCTGCTCACCGCCATTGGGCTGCAGGATCAGGCGTTCGTGGCCGCTGAGGCGGGCCTTGCCGCTGTCGAGGATGTCACGGATGGTTTCACCGCCCATGCCGCACAGGGTAATCGCGGTGATGGCGTCTGCCGGCTCGATGGCTGCCAGGCCATTGGCCAGGCGCACGCTGATCCAGGCTTGCAGATCGTTCTCGCACACAGTGCGCTCGGCGGCGCGAAACGGCGTCGCGGCCACTTCGCCGGCCACCGCCGCCGTGATGGCGCCACGGTGCATCAGCGCCACCGGCAGGTAAGCGTGATCCGAGCCGATATCGGCCAGGCGTGCACCGGCCGGCACATGCGCCGCCACACGCTCCAGTCGCCTGGACAATGTCTGTTGGTTCAACGACAACCCTCTTCAAGACGAACGACCGCTTGCTCGGCCAGACAGGCCGGCAATTCTGTCGGGCATCGCGGCGCAATTCAAATTTTTACGATCAGGCACACGACTCGACCACGCGCGTCTTAATGACTGCAAAGGGTCTTAACGACCGCAAAACATTGCAGTCATTACGACTGCATGCGGGCTGCGGCCCTTGATCCACGGGGCTCCGGCATTTGGCCCACATCTTGAATTGTCAGGTTGGGATTCAACCCACTCATGTTCATTCAGGATAAATAGCGATGAGTAACGATTTCGAAGGACGCCTGGCAGTGGTCACCGGTGCCAGTTCCGGTATTGGTCTGGCGGTAACCGCCCGCCTTCTTGCGCAGGGTGCACGGGTACTGGCCATGTCGCGGAACATGGGCGGGCTGGAAGAACTGGCTCGGCACTTTGCCGGGCAACTGACCTGGGTCTCTGGCGATGTCACCCGGGCCCAGGACCTGGACCAACTGGCGCAACACGCGTCGCGTCTGGGCCCGGTGCATTATCTGGTGCCCAATGCCGGCATCGCCGAGCTGGCGGACTGCCTCGACCTGCAAGCCTTCGATCGGCAGTGGGCCGTCAACGGCGCCGGCGCGCTGAATACACTGGCGCACTTGCGCGGGAACCTGGCCAATCCGGCGTCGGTGGTGTTCATCACGACCTTCCTGACCGGTGTGACCTTCCCGGGCCTGGCCGCCTACATCGCGTCCAAGGCCGCCCTGCAAGCCCATGCCCGGACATTGGCGGTCGAACTGGCGCCCCAGGGCATCCGCATCAACATGGTATCCCCGGGACCGACGGCCACGCCGATCTGGTCGACCCTGGGCCTCAATCACCACGACCTGGCGAACGTCGCCACTCAGGTGAACAAACGCCTGATCGGTGGCGAGTTCCTCGAAGCCGGCGCGGTGGCCGACGTGGTCCTGTTCCAGCTGAGCAATGGCGCCAGAAGCGTCTACGGCCAGGATTGGGTGGTCGACAGCGGTTACACCGTTCGCTGATGCCCCGTCGGAGCGAACTTGCTGGAGATGGGCGGCGGCGGGCGTGAACGCCCGCGGCGCCTGGAAAAGCCATCGCGAGCAGGCTCGCTCCCACAAGGGCTGCTCAGGGCTGGTCAGGTCATTCGGGCAGTTGCTGCTCGATCACCCCGTACCAGCCCATGCCGGGATAGGTTTCAAACCCGGGCGTGAGTGCATAGCCCTGCAGGGCGTTAGTGGGCTGTACGCTGTAGCCACAGGCCTGACCCGCTTTGGTGGTCAGGGCAATTCGCTGCCCGAGCGAAGCCTGGGGATTGGAGCTGGCCAGGATGTTATGGCTGGCATCGACCATCATCACGCAACTTCGTGAGCGCTCTTCCTCGGTCAGCCGCACGCCATCGATGATGGACCTGGCCTGGTTCTCCCAATCGAAAAAGATCCCGATCACCCCGATCACCGGACTTTGGGCATTGCTGCGTACCGCCGCGCTGAAGGCACAGGTTTGCGCGCCCTCGAGCAAGGGTTCGATGGAGACGTTCCCGGCATGGTATTGATCGCTGCGGCTGTGTTGCAGCGCCATCCTGAACCAGGAGGCGTCGCTGACGTTGGCGCCGACGGTCTTGCCATAAACGCTGGAGCGGCCGCTGGCAATCACACGGCCACGGGTGTCTGCCAGCCAGATATCCAGATACACCGTGTAGCTGTCGAGAATGATGCCCAGGCGTTCACAGGCATAGGCGCAGTTCTGTTCGTCGGCCGATTTCAGCGCATCGACCAAAGAGGCATCGGTCGCCCACCAGCGGACATCACAGGTCCGCTCGTAGAGATTGCGATCCATGATTTCGATCATGTTCAGCGACAGGTCGGCCAAGCGCTGTCCGCGCACGTCAAAGCACATGCCCTCCCCCAGTGCGGTCAACTCATTGACGGATGCCTGGAGGTCTTCGGTCATGGTGCCGGCGATCCTCGAGATCCGCTCGGAGATCACCTTGACCTCTTCAGCCACCACGGCAAACCCCTGGCCGGCCTTGCCTGCGTGGGCGGCCTCGATCAAGGCATTGATTGCAAGCAGGCGGGTCTGGCGAGTGATCATCTGGATGTCGCTGATGCCACGGTTTGCCAACGCTTCGACTTCCCGCGACAACGTGACAATTCGTTCTGGTTCGATCATTTTCTTTGTGCTTCAAAGAGGTGTTGGTCGGCGGCAGCCTTATCAAGTCGAAGCTTTGCATGAGTCGTACCGGCGCAACGGAGTGCTCGGCAGGCTCAATGATTTCTAGTTATTCAGCCAATGTGCATTGGTCTGTTCAGGCGAGAGCTGTGTATTTGTAACGTGTCCACCCTCCAATGATGGCACTGTGAAATTAATCTGCCGACTCTAGTTCAGCTGATTCGATTCAGGCAAGGGCCTGCGAGGTCTTCTACACAGGTTTTTGGCACGAAAGTCCATCATGGTAAAAAGACCTGCGACAGTACGCCGCACAATCACCCCGAAACACCCGCCCTCAGGGTGATTGGCCTGCCAGTGGCGGCCTGTCGCAAGCGTTGGAAGGTCCCGGAAAACGGTAGAATTGACCCACTATGACCCGCACGCAGGGTTGCGCCCCTGCCGGCGTCAATCATTCGCTATGAGCCCCGGGACCGGGCTGTTCAGAAAGGCTGTGCAAATGACTGTTTTGTTGACCCGCCGCAAGGTGGTTGCAGGTATCGGTTTACTCGGCCTGGGCTTGCTCACAGGCTGCGACAACAGCGTCCGTCTGTCGTACAAGTACGGCAAGGACCTGAGCGACAAGATCCTCGGGCGCACATTCAAGTTGAAAGACTCCGAAGGCAACCTCACCACGCTTTCGAGCTTCCGGGGCATGATGCCGATGGTGTTCTTCGGCTTCACCCAATGCCCGGCGGTGTGCCCGACCACCCTCGCCCGCGCCGCACAGATCAAGAAATTGATGGGCAAGGACGGCGACCTGCTGCAAGTCGTCTTCATCACCCTGGACCCCGAGCGGGACACCCCGGAAATGCTCGACGCCTACGTCAAGACCTTTGACCCCACCTTTGTCGCACTGCACGGCACGCTGGAAGAAACAGCGGCGACGGCCAAGGAGTTCGGCGTGTTCTACGAAAAAGTCCCGAGCGGCTCCACCTATACCATTTCCCACACCGCGACCAGCTACGTTTATGACACCCGGGGCACCCTGCGCCTTGGGTTGTCTCACTCGCTTTCGGCACAAGAGTGCACGGAAGACTTACTGACCGTCATGGAGGTCTGCTGATGAACTCGAACGCCTTGCAATCCCGCTTCACCACACGGGTGGGGCAACTGGTGCTGGGCCTGTCGATGCTGGGCCTGGCGGGCTTCGCTTGCGCCCAGACCCAGGTCGAAGACGCCTGGGTACGCGCCTCGGTAGCAGGACAGCAATCCACCGGCGCCTTCATGACGGTCACCGCGAGCAGCGACAGCAAGCTGATCAGCGCGCAGTCACCGGCCGCAAAAACCGTGCAGATCCATCAGTCGACCATGAAAAACGACGTGATGAGCATGCAAGCCGTGGAATTTGTCCCCTTGCCCGCCGGCAAAGCGGTCGCGTTCAACTCCGACAGCTATCACGTGATGCTGATCGACCTGGTCGCCCAGGTAAAGGAAGGCGACAAGGTACCGATGGTGCTGACCGTCGAGCACGATGACGGCAAAAAAGAAGTGATCAACATCGAGGCGCCGGTGCGCGCGCTGAACATGATGGACCACAGCAAGATGCATTGATCCGTTGATAGAAGGGAGTGGTGCCCAGCCACCGCTCCCGCTTCCGCCCGTTCTTCTCGCCTCGATCAAGCCGCACCGCCCCCCTGAACGTCGTCTGAACTGGAAACAGTTCGCAATAAACCTGCGCCTTTTCCGTGATGACCTACACTCTATGGGTTGTCTTTCCGGTTTCATGAAACATATCGACACGCGTGCCCTTCGGCACCTGTGCCAATCGCCAACGTTAACAGCCAAGAGTCTGCGTCTTTTTCGGACATGCTCAATCGCTTTGTGGCTGATGGGTCGTGGAGAACACCATGAAATACAAATTTCTTTCAGGCGTTGTTTTGGTCGTCTCGGCAACGGTGGCAATACCGGGTTGGGCTGCGGAACTGGCATCAGACGGCGCGGATCATGTGGGCGCTGGGGCGGTAGCGGCGGATGGCTCGGATAATGTCGGCGCCAACAAGCTTGCGGCGGATGGTGCGGACAAGGTGGGTGCCAACAAGCTCGCCGCTGATGGCGCGGACAAGGTGGGTGCCAACAAACTTGCGGCTGACGGTGCAGACAAAGTCGGCGCCAACAGACTCGCCGCTGACGGCGCAGACAAGGTCGGGGCCAACAGACTCGCCGCTGACGGTGCAGACAAAGTGGGTGCCAACAGACTCGCGGCGGATGGTGCAGACAAAGTCGGCGCCAACAGGCTCGCGGCGGATGGTGCAGACAAAGTCGGCGCCAACAGGCTCGCGGCGGATGGTGCAGACAAAGTCGGCGCCAACAGGCTCGCGGCGGATGGTGCAGACAAGGTGGGGGCCAACAGACTCGCCGCTGACGGCGCAGACAAAGTGGGTGCCAACAGACTCGCCGCTGACGGCGCAGACAAAGT
>NZ_JARZGC010000017.1:47479-123222 GCF_041354075.1 Pseudomonas fluorescens
GCCAACAGACTCGCCGCTGACGGCGCAGACAAGGTCGGGGCCAACAGACTCGCCGCTGACGGCGCAGACAAGGTCGGGGCCAACAGACTCGCCGCTGACGGCGCAGACAAGGTCGGGGCCAACAGACTCGCCGCTGACGGCGCCGATCATGTCGGCGCGGCTCGTCTCGCGTACTCCCGCAACGGCATAGGTTCGGATCGGGTCGCCTCCGCGCTCATGGACGAAGGCAGCTACACCGACCAGTTTAACGACGCCCAGTAAACGGACGCGCTCCACGCGTCTTTTCGGCCCGAAACCGCCGTCCCGGCGACGGCGGTTTCCCGAGTTTTTGTATCTGTTTGTATATGAACCCTGAACAGATACGCAGACCTCGATTTCAAAGTGTTCAAGCACACATCGACGATACACCCGAGCGTTTAACTGTGTTCACCGGATAGCAGCAGCTACCGACTCACTGAACTCAAACGCACGGAGCATCACCATGATCAACTTCCCGAAAGTTTCCTCTCTCGTTCTCGGTCTGGCACTGATCGGCGGCCTGGGCCTGTCAAACCTGGCCTCGGCCAACAGCACAAGCTTCGCCGCGCCCAGCCAGGCCCAGCCGCTTCTGGTGGAAGGTGGTGCGGACCGTCTGCAGGAATTGCGTGAGCGTGTAGCCGAGGGCGGTTCCGATCGCCTGATCGAACGCCGGGTGGCCGAAGGTGGTGCGGATCGACTGCAGGAATTGCGTGAACGTGTTGCCGAAGGCGGCTCCGATCGCCTGATCGAGCGCCGTGTGGCCGAAGGTGGTGCGGACCGCCTGCAGGAATTGCGTGAACGGTTCGCACAGGCCAACTCGGGCAACACCCTGCAAAAAGGCGTGCTCGTCGCGGAGAACCGTGCCGAATTCGGTTCGAAATATCAGCGCTACTGATAGCCGCCTGACCCGCGACACCTCAAGCCCGGAATTCCGGGCTTTGTTTTGGCGCTACAGCGCGCAGAAAAGGGAACACAGCTCATGAAAATCGGTTTTCTCGGTTTGGGCAGAATGGGACAGGCGATTGCCACCCGGCTGTTGAAAAGCGGCCACGACCTTTGGGTGTGGAATCGCTCCCCGCACGCGACGCACCCCATGCTGGGGCTTGGCGCGAAGGCCGTCGACACGGCGCAACAGGCCTTCGACGCCGATGTGGTGTTCAGCATACTCGCGGACGAGACGGCCCTGCGCGCGGTGCTGCTTGACTGCGGATTGCTGGCACGGCTGACCGGCCCGCTCATCCACATCAATCTGTCCACCGTCTCCATCACCTTCGCCGACGAGCTGGCGGCCTTGCATGCGGCGCAAGGCATCGATTACATCGCCGCACCGGTATTGGGTGGTCCCGACGCGGCAATGGCCGGCCAGCTCAACATTTTGGTCGCCGGACCCGACACTGCCATCGATCGTGTACAAACGCTGCTCGACCTGCTTGCTCGCAACACCTGGCGCATCGGCAAAAAAGCCTCGAGCGCCAACGCCATGAAACTGGCCACCCTCCACCTGCAGAAGGCGACCGCGCCGGGTCAGTGAGGCGTGAACAGCTTCTTGCCTGCGCGCAGCCCCTTAAACACCGCCCTCGCCCCCGCAAACATTGGCGCTTATCATGTCTGCCGAATCCCTCCCGGCCCTTTATGAGATAAGCATGACTTTCGATTTTGATCAGGTGTTCGATCGCCACCACACCGGCAGCACCAAGTGGAGCCGCTACCCGGCCGATGTGTTGCCGATGTGGGTCGCCGACATGGATTTCGCCGCGCCGCCGGTGGTCATCCAGGCCCTGCAAAAACGCCTGCAACACCCCTTGCTCGGTTACAGCGTGGCCCAGGATGACTTGCGCGACGCCATCGTCGCCGACCTGTGGAACAAGTACGCCTGGCGCGTCGAGCCACAGGAACTGATTTTCCTGCCGGGCGTGGAGTCCGGTTTCAACATGGCGCTGAAGGCGCTGGTGCACGCGCCCCAGAACGTGGTCGTGCAGGTCCCCAACTATCCGCCGCTGCGCCACGCGCCGAGCCACTGGGGGCTGAACAAGGTCGAGCTGAACTTCGACGCCCAGGCCGATGGCACTTACCGCACACCGCTGGACACCCTGCGTCAGTCACTGGCCGGTGGTGGTGCCTTGCTGCTGAGCAACCCGCACAACCCGCTGGGCAAAGCCTTCCCCCGGGAAGAACTGCAAGCGGTGGCCGATATCTGCCTGGCGCAGGACGCCTGGATCATATCCGACGAGATTCACGCCGAATTGTGCTTCGACGGGCGTCGGCACATTCCAACCGCATCGCTGGGGCCGGATGTCGCCCGACGCACCATTACCCTGATGTCGGCGAGCAAGGCCTACAACATCGCCGGCCTGAAAACCTCGTTCATGATCATCCAGGACCGTGCCCTGCGTGAGCGGGTCAACCATGCCCGGTGTGGCATGGTCGACAGCGTCAACCCGCTGGGCATGGAGGCTACCCGTGTGGCTTACGCCGAGGGCGCACCGTGGCTGGCCGGGTTGCGGGGCTACCTGCAAGCCAACCGTGATTATCTGGTCGAAGCCGTTCGCACCCGCCTGCCGGGCATCAGCATGAACGTACCGCAAAGCACTTACCTGGCCTGGCTCGATTGCTCGGCACTGGGGCTGGAGAACCCGCAGCGGTTCTTCCTCGAACAGGCCAAGGTTGGCCTTAGCCCTGGCCTGGACTTCGGCGATGACCATCAGCAGTTCGTGCGCCTGAACTTCGGTTGCCCACGCGCCTTGCTGGAAGAAGGCATTGCGCGGATGGAACGCAGTTTGATCGAACGTCAGCGCTGACAGGACACTGAAATCCATTTGTAGGAGCTGGCTTGCCAGCGATGGCGGTGCATCAGTCAACATTGCAGTTGAATGTGAATCCGCTATCGCTGGCAAGCCAGCTGCCACAGGTTCTTGATTGATCCTTCGAGGTGGATTACAACCCGTCATCAATCCAACCGAACTCAACGCAAAAGCGCCGGGTCCACCCCTGTGACTCTTTCACGATGAGAACGGAGATTTCTTATGACCGACTATCCCAAACCGCCCTTCAAGAAACAGGCTCAGCCGGTCCCCGGCAGCCAGAAGAAGATGGACCCGTACCCTGACTGCGGCGAACAAAGCTATAAAGGCTCGGGGCGCCTGCAGGGCAAGATTGCACTGATCACCGGTGCCGACAGTGGTATCGGTCGCGCCGTCGCCATCGCCTTCGCCCGTGAAGGCGCCGACGTCGCGATTGCCTACCTCAATGAACACGAAGACGCGCAGGAAACCGCACGCTGGGTCGAACAGGCCGGGCGCCAGAGCCTGCTGCTGCCCGGGGACATCGCGCAAAAGGCCCAGTGCCAGGCCCTCGTCGACAAGACCGTCGAGCGTTTTGGCCGCATCGACGTCCTCGTCAACAACGCCGCGTACCAGATGACCCATGAAAACTTCGAGGACATTCCCGATGAGGAATGGGTGATGACCTTCGACGTCAATATCACCGCCATTTTCCGCATCTGCCAGGCCGCGTTGAAACACATGAAGCCCGGCAGCTCGATCATCAACACCAGCTCGGTGAATTCGGACATGCCCAAGCCGACCCTGCTGCCCTACGCCACCACCAAGGGGGCGATAGCCAACTTCACCGCCGGGCTGGGGCAGATGCTCGGCGAGAAAAACATCCGGGTGAACTGCGTGGCGCCGGGGCCGATCTGGACGCCGCTGATCGTCTCGACCATGACGGATGAGGAAGTGCAGAACTTTGGCGGGCAAACCCCGTTGGGGCGACCGGGTCAACCGGTCGAGGTGGCGCCGATCTACGTGCTGCTGGCCTCGGACGAGGCCAGCTACATCACCGGTCAACGCTACGGCATCACCGGCGGCAAGCCGATGCTGTAACTCACCGTGTCGCTGCGGGTTTCCGGCAGCGGCACCCTCGTCGAGAAAAACTGAACCCCTGACAAACCCTGCCCCTCAATAGCTTTAAGGGCCCCAACGCGGGCCGCTCCCCTTCAGGAGGTTGTCATGTCCGCCCCTCTCGTCAAACTGTTTACCCAGCCGAATTTCGCCTGGACGGATATCCGCAAGGAGGAGGAAGCGCATCCGCGCCACTACCTCGCTCATTTGCTGTTGCTCGCCCTGATCCCCGCCGTGTGCCTGTTCATTGGCACAACCTACGTCGGCTGGAGCCTGGCCGAGAATGAAACGGTGAAACTCAGCAGCGCCAGCGCTCTGCAACTATGCGTGCTGCTGTACGTGACCATCGTCGCCGGCGTGGCGCTGATGGGGCTGTTCATCCGCTGGATGTCGCGTACGTTCGAGGCACGTCCCACGCTCAACCAGTGCATCGGATTTGCCGCCTACACCGTGACCCCGTTCTTCATCGCAGGTTTTGCCGGCCTTTACCCGAGCCGCTGGCTGGCGATCATCGTGCTGGGCGCCGCCTCGGTGTACTCGACCTTTCTGTTGTTCGTCGGGCTACCGACCTTCATGCATGAGCGCAAGGAACAGGGGCTGTTGAACGCTGCCTGTGTCTGGGGTGTCGGCCTGCTGGTGCTGGTGACGATCCTGGTCGAAATGATCCTGGTGTGGTTCAACGTCCTGTCGCCGGAGTATCTGCGCGCAACAGTGGGTTAAGCCTCCGATCCCGGCCTCGGGCGAGTACAGCGCATGAGCTTCATTCATTGGGTGGCGGTGCTCGGGGCGGTGCTGTTGACGCTGGCGTTGACCTCGTCGTACTTGCGCTGGATGCCGGTTACCACATCGGCAGTGTGCCTGGTGCTGGGCGTCGCCATCGGACCTGCGGCGCTCGGGTTTTTGCAATTGAACCTGGACGACGCCAGCACCTGGATGGAGCACCTGACGGAAGTCGCGGTGCTCTTTTCTTTATTCGTCTGCGGTTTGAAGCTGCGTTCCCCCTTCAGGAACAAGAACTGGCGCATTGCTGTGAGTCTGGCCGGCCCAGTGATGCTGTTGACCATCGCCGGCACAGGGTTGCTGCTGCATTACGGCTTTGAACTGCCCTGGGGCGTCGCGGTGCTGATTGGTTCGATCCTGGCACCCACCGACCCGGTGCTCGCCGCGCTGGTGCAGGTCAACGACGCGCGGGATGACGACAGCGTGCGCTTCGGGCTCTCCGGAGAAGCCGGTCTCAATGACGGCATCGCTTTCCCGTTCGTGATCCTCGGTCTATTGCTGATGCGCCAGGACGACAACCCCGGCTTTCTTGGCGACTGGGCGCTGCAAAGCGTACTGTGGGCCGTTCCCGCCGGTCTGCTGATCGGTTACGGCATGGGGCGCGGTATCGGACGCCTGACCCTGGCGCTACGGATCCGGAACGAGGACAGCACCCTCTCACCCAACGACTACCTGGCCCTCGCCTTGATCGCACTGGCGTACGTCGGCGCCGAGGCGCTGCATGGCTACGGCTTTCTGTCGGTGTTTGCCGCCGGCCTTGGCCTGCGCCATGAGGAGGTCAACTCCACTGGCGACGATGAGCTGCCCGCCGAGCATCTGGTCCAGCCGGTGGTCGGCCACCAGAACGTGGAACCGCAACATGCCGTGCACGGTGATACCCGGCGCATGGAAGACAGTCAGGTGGCCGCCGGCATCATGATGGGTGACATGCTCGCTTTCGGCGGTCTGGTGGAGCGGGCCATGGAGGTGTTCCTGGTCACCTTGCTCGGTGTCGTGCTGATTGCGCACTGGGATTGGCGCGCACTGTGGATCGGCGCCGCACTGTTTTGCCTGATAAGGCCGCTGAGCGTCGCCGCCCTGCCCTGGCGCCGCCTGCTGAACGGTCGTCAGCGCCTGCTGATCGGCTGGTTCGGCATTCGCGGCATCGGCAGCCTGTACTACCTGTTTTATGCCTTGAACCATGGCTTGGCGCCTTCGATTGCCGCGCTTTGCACCGACCTGACCTTGTCGGTGGTCGCGCTGAGTATCCTCATCCATGGTTTCAGCACGCAACCGCTCCTGGCGTGGTACGAACGGCGTAAAGAGCAAATTCCTTGATTGGATCTCTGCAACTTTCCGTCATGAGTCATCAACTTTTCCTGTTCATAAATTTGAAATCCTGGAGACCCGGGACGGGTCACAGGTTTAATTCCCCCAGATTCAGGTGCCGGTCATGATCCAGTATTCCACCCGCGATGAAATCAAGGCCTGCCGGGCCTTCGCCCTGGAGCGCAACCACCAGATGTTCGAAGAAGCCCAGGCGCTGAGCCGCAGCGCCTTCGAACTGCTTGAGGCTGGCGATCTGGACGGCGAGCTGTTTGATCGGTATCAGGCCCTGCGCAGAAAAGCCGACTTGAAATTCGCCGAGGCCATCGAACACTTGCGCGTGCTCAACGAGAACTTTCCTCCGATACACAGGGTGGCCAGCGTGCCCAGCGAATCGATCAGGCATCCATCGATCGCCTGAACACCCGGTTAACCTGTAGGAGCGAGCATGTCGAGGCGTCGAACCGTCGCGATGGTGGCGCAGACACCGCGTGGTATCAGACATACCGTGTCCATCGCGAGCATGCTCGCTCCTACAGGTTAATCGGGGGTCGCCATTGCCCCGTGTTCATTTCAGGGTGGAGGCGATGATCTCGATCAGGTTCAGTTGAGTGAATGGCTTGGACAGGCGCGGCAACTGGAGTGCGAAACCCTCCAGCCGTTCGGCGTAGCCGGTGGCGAGTATGATCGGCAGGTTCGGTCGGATCGAACGGATGGTCTGCGCCAGCTGGGCACCGTTCATGTGCGGCATGGCCATGTCGGTAATCACCAGGTCAATGGCCTTCTCGTGGTCGAACACCTCCAGCGCCTGCGCCCCGGACACGGCACTGAGCACCCGATGCCCCAGGTCTTCAAGCAACAGGCAGGTACTGGTCAGCACCAGGCTGTCGTCGTCCACCACCAGCACGCACAGACGGGACACGCCCGGTACGGATTCTTCCTGAACGGACGGCGCCACCGCCCCCTGTGTGGCCACCGGTATCCACAATTCGGCCGTGGTGCCGTGGTCCTTGCGGCTTTTCAGGATAAAGCGGCCACCCAGTTGCTCGATGTAACCGTGAACCATCGACAACCCCAGCCCCGTACCTTTACCAACGCCCTTGGTGGTGAAGAACGGGTCCATCGCCTGGGCCAGGGTCATGTCATCCATGCCCTCCCCGGTGTCACTGATACTGAGGCAGACGAAATGCCCGGTCAGCGGAGCCAGCGGTGGGTGATCCTTGGCATTTTCCGCTCTGGCGCTGACCTCGATCCTGCCGCCATGGGGCATGGCATCGCGGGCGTTGGTCACCAGATTGAGGATGGCCAGCTCCAACTGGTTGATGTCGGCCAGCACCGCCTCGACTTCCGGGGGGAAACGGGTTTCCAGCACCACCGACGGCCCGAGGGAGCTGCGCAACAGGCTGCTGATGCCTTCCACCAGGCCGGGAATGTCGACGGGCTCGGTCTTGAGTTCCTGGCGCCTGGCGAACGCCAGCATGCGCTGGGTCAGCGAAACCCCGCGCAAGGCGCCCTGCGTGGCGTTATCCAGCAAGCGAGTGAGTTTCGAATCGCCGTCCACCCGTTTGCGGACAATTTCCAGATTGCCCAGGATCACCGTCAACAGGTTGTTGAAGTCATGGGCAATGCCGCCGCTGAGTTGACCAATGGCCTGCATTTTCTGCGCCTGGAACAGGGCTTCGCGGGTTTTCTCCAGGGTTTGCTGGGCGACTGTCGCTTCGGTGATGTCCCGAGTGATCTTGGCGAAGCCGAGTAACGTGCCGGTGTCACCCCAGATCGGGTCGACCACCACGTGCGCCATGAAACGCGTGCCGTCCTTGCGCAACCGCCATCCCTTGTTCTCGAAGCGCCCTTCATGGATGGCAATGCTCAGCGTGCGCTGCGGTTCGCCGGCATCGCGATCTTCCGGCGTGTAGAACATCGAGAAATGCTCGCCGATTACCTCGAGGGGTGAGTAGCCCTTGATGCGCTGGGCGCCGGCATTCCAGTTGGTCACCCGCCCATTCGGATCCAGCATGTAGATCGCGTAATCCGTGACGCTTTGCACCAGCAGGCGAAACTGCTGTTCACTTTGCTTGAGGACTTCCTCGGCCATCTTGCGTTCGGTCAGGTCCCGGGTGATCTTGGCGAACCCCAGCAGTTGACCACTTGGTTCGTAGATCGGGTCAATCACCACGTGACACCAGAACCGCGAGCCGTCCTTGCGCACCCGCCAACCTTCGCCCTCAAAACGTCCTTCACAGGTGGCCGTGTCCAGCGCTCGCTGGGGGAGCCCTTTGAAGCGGTCCTCCTCGGTGTAGAACTGCGAAAAGTGTCGACCGAGAATTTCCGCTTCTTCATAGCCCTTGAAGCGCCTGGCGCCGGCGTTCCAACTGATGATGACGCCGTCGGGATCAATCATGTAGATCGCATAATCAATCACCGCATCGATCAACAGGCGAAAACGCCCGTCTTCGATGGCGCGGGTCTGGGGTCGATGTTCTTTCATTGCGCGCTCACGCCAGGTGGTTTTGCTGAAGTATGGGACAAACGGAAAAATTGGACAGCTGGAAATCGTATCCGCAACCGCCCGGTTCAGCCTGAAGCCAACGGCGCAGCTCCCGAGGTGTCATCCACCGACCACCAGCGGGGCAGCAATTGCCTGACCTTGTTTTCGCCAAACCGGTCATCGATCAACATCACCACGCCACTGTCTTGCTGGGTGCGTATCACCCGTCCCGCCGCCTGCACCACCTTTTGCACGCCGGGATACAGGTAGGTGTAGTCATAACCGGCACCGAAAATGGCCGCCATCCGGTGTTTGAGTTGTTCATTGACCGGGTTGAGCTGGGCCAGACCCAGGGTCGCGATGAACGCGCCGATCAGCCGCGCCCCCGGCAGATCGATGCCTTCGCCAAAGGCCCCGCCCAGCACGGCGAAGCCGATGCCCTGGCCGTCAGCGCTGAACTGATCGAGAAACGCCTGGCGTTGTCCTTCGGCCATGCCCCGCGATTGAGACCAGAGCGGGATGTGGGGATGGGTTTCGGCCAGCAATTGAGCCACCTGCTGCAAGTAGTCGAAACTGCTGAAAAACGCCAGGTAGTTGCCCGGTCGCTCGCTGAATTGTCGGGCGATCAGCGCCACGATCGGCGCCAGGGACGACTGTCGATGGACGAAACGGGTGGAGATCTGGCTGACGATGCTCACTTGCAACTGACCGGCATGGAACGGCGACTCGACATCGATCCATACCGTATTGGCCGGCGTGCCGAGCAGATCAGCGTAGTAATGCCGGGGGCTCAAGGTGGCCGAGAACAGCACGGTGCTGCGCGCCGCCGTCAGGCGCGGGCCAATGAAACCGGCGGGCACCACGTTGCGCAGGCACAGCTGTGACAACGGCCGCTTGCGATCGAGGTCGCGCTTGCTGATGTCGAACAGGTACTGCTCGTCGAAGAGTTCGGCCACCCGGCAGAACTGCAGCAGGTCGAAATAGAAGTTCTGCAGGGCGCTGTCCAGGCCCTGCGGGTGATCGTTGAGGTAATCGCCGATGCTGGCGCCACAGGAAAACAGGGCCTGGAGCAGTTTTTCCGGAGGTTTGTCATAGGCCTGATAGGGCGCCAATTGCAGGTTATGCAGGGTATTCCATTCCCGATTGACCCGCTGCAAGGGTTTCTTCAACGGCTCCGGCGCAGTTTTGCGCACGCCATTGAGGGTCGCCTGGTCGAGGCTGGCGCTGTACATCTGCCGCCCGCGTTCCACCAGGTTGTGCGCTTCGTCGACCAGCACGGAGACGTTCCACTGGTTGGCCTGGGCCAGCCCGAACAGCAGCGCACTGAAATCGAAATAGTAGTTGTAGTCGGCGACCACCACGTCGGCCCAGCGCGCCATTTCCTGGCTCAGGTAATAGGGGCAGATCTCGTGCTCCAGGGCCACCTCACGCAGGCCAGCCTGGTCGAGCAGCCGCCGCTGGCTGGCCGCCTGGCGTGCGGCGGGCAAGCGGTCGTAGAACCCCTGGGCCAACGGACAGGATTCGCCGTGGCAAGCCTTGTCCGGATGCTCGCAGGCCTTGTCCCGGGCGATCATTTCCAGCACCCGCAGCGGTGGAGAACTGGCGCTGTCGAGAATCACCTGCGCGGCATCGAGCGCCAGCTTGCGGCCCGGGGTCTTCGCTGTCAGGAACAACACCTTGTCCAGTTGCTGCGGTGCCAGGGCCTTGAGCATCGGGAACAGCGTGCCGACGGTCTTGCCAATGCCGGTCGGCGCCTGGGCCATGAGGCACCGGCCCGTGCTGACGGCCTTGAACACCGACTCCGCCAGATGCCGCTGCCCCGGGCGAAACCCGACATGGGGAAACGCCAGGCCTTGCGCCGCCTCGTTGCGTGCCTGGCGATGGGTCATTTCCTGTTCGGCCCAGTCCAGGAACAAGTCGCAATGGTGCTCGAAGAACCCTTTCAGTGTTTCGGCGCTGAAGGCCTCCACCAGGCAGGTTTCCCTTTCGCTGGTGATGTCGAAGTACACCAGCGCCACATTGATCTGCGCCAGGTCGAGTTTCCGGCACATCAGCCAGCCGTAGACCTTGGCCTGTGCCCAGTGCAGTTGCCGATGGTTGGCCGGCTGCCGGCTCAGTTCGCCGCGGTAGGTTTTGACTTCTTCGAGGCAGTTTTGCGTCGGGTCGTAGCCGTCCGCCCTGCCCCTGACCTTCAACGTCCGGTACAGGCCCTCCAGCGCGACTTCGCTCTGATAGCCGTCACTGCGCCGGGACGCGACCGTGCGGTGGCCTGCGATGCCTTCCAGCGCGGTCGGCGATGGCGTGAAACGCAGGTCGAGGTCACCGGCCTTGGCGGTGAACTCGCACAATGCGCGCACGGCAATGCTGTAGCTCAAGCGCTCTGCTCCGCCCATTGCACATAACACACGGCAATGGGCATCTGGTGTTCATGGCAGAAGTCGAGCCAGCGCAACTGGTTGTCCTGCAGGCGATCGCCGGGGCCTTTGACTTCGATCATGCGATAGGTCTTGTCCTGCGGCCAGAACTGGATCAGGTCCGGCATGCCCGCACGGTTGGCCTTGATGTCCAGCAACAATCGGGTGAACCAGTGCTTGAGGTGCTCGGCCGGCAGGCAATCGAGGGCCTGTTCGAGCAGTTCGCCACTCAGCGCGCCCCAAAAGACAAAGGGCGATTGCACGTTCCATTTGCTGGCGTAACGTTCGCGGATCGTTTGCCGGTAGCGCCCGTCATCGAGCTCGGCAAAACAGGCCTGGAACAGCTCCGCCCGCCGCGCATGGAAATCCTCGTAGTGCAGATCCACAGGCCCACGCTGGAACGGGTGAAAAAAGGCGCCCGGCAACGGCGCGAAGATGGCCGGCCAGCACAGCAGGCCAAACAGCGAGTTGATCAGGCTGTTTTCAACGTAATGCACCGGCGCCGATTCCTGCGCCAGATGCGCCTGAACGTAAAATTCCACAGACAGTTCGGGATCGATCCTGGGCAGTTGCAGGTCCAGTCGCTGCATGGCCCTGGGCGGCGGCCGTTTATTCGGCGGGCCACCCAGCTTGCGGCGCAACCTTGGCATGACCCGCAGCAACTGCTGTTGCTCGGCAGCACTCTGGGGCGCTTGCTCGGCAACCGTGGCCAGGTCCATCGCCAGTTGATACTCACCGCACCGTTCCAGCACCCGAATCATCCGCCCGCGCGCACCGGGCCAGTCGCAGTCGCGGTAAATGCCCAGCGCATTGGCGAAATCGGCCACGCGTTCACAGTGCTGACCGATCTGGAACAGTAACTTCGCGCGGCGCTTGTGCAGCCAGGGATTGCTCAATGTCAGTCCGTTGATCTGCGCAACGACCGTTTCCAGCGCAGCACCGGCTTCCAGATCCTGCTGGTACTGATGCAGCAACAGGCAGGCATCCACGTCGTCGCGGCTGCGCAAACCACGGGATTCGGCGCAGAACTCGACCTTTTCATAGTTGAAGATCCCGAGGTCGGCCAACACGAACTCCGACCAGTCCTGATACAGATTGCCGAAAAACATCAAGCGCAAGCGCTCGCACAGGCCCATGATGGTCAGGCTGAACAAGCGGTCCTGCAGTGCCCCGCACCATTGGCTGAACGCCAGCGCCTGGGGGTACTGCTCGCCCAGTGCCGGCAACCAGTCGGTCTTCCTGCCTTTGGGTTGCTCGATGGCGGCGCCGAAGCATTGCACGATTTCCGCCTTGAGCAGCACCTCGAACAGGGTTTCCAGGGTCAGCGGCGCCTGCTCGTCGATCCAGCCCAGCGCCAGCAACGGGCCTGCGGCGGCGGCGATGTCGCCGATCTCGAGGTAACGCAGCTTGCTCGCGCGAAAATGAATGCCCTTGCGCATCACCAACCGCACCAGCAATGCGCGTGACTCACGGGGCAGCCGACTGAAATCGCGAATGAACGCCTGCTCGTCGACACTCAGCACATCGGCATAACGTTGATCCAGCCAATCAAGCACTTGCGTGAAATTGTTCAGGTAGTAGAACGAATCGTCTAAAGGATTTTGGGTCACGGGAAAACACGGCCATGGCGGGCAATACTGGTTATGCGTACAGATACCAGCAACCACCCATGCGGTGCAAATGGAAAAGGATCAGCGGCGAGGGTCGGGCGGTTTTTTTCCCGGTCGGTCGAACTTTCTGCCGATCCACCGAACCAACCGCGTTAGAAGCTTAACGGTGGTGACCGTGCTCATCTCGTCACCACCTCATCGCAGATGAATATCGAGAGGTGCTCATGAACATCAAGAATCCGGGTCTGGCCCTGATCGTCGCCGCTTTCCTGGCCCTGGCCGGTTGCTCGACACCGACCGTGGTGACCCTGCAGAACGGCACCCAGTATTTGACCAAGGACATGCCTGACACCGACACCGCAGACGGTTTTTACGAGTTCGAGGACATTTCCGGTGCCAAGGTCAGGGTCAAGGCGGATGAGGTAGCGAACGTCCGCAAGGAAGACTGAATCTTTGCCGAACCCGCTCCCGGAGAGATACTGCCGCAGCTCATGGCCTCAGCGATCACTGGGCAGCTGGATATTCAGGGTTGTTCAGCTTAGGTTCAGGTAAATGTCAATGATTGCCATATGGGAATGAGTGTCATTATGTTACAACTTAGCACCCTATCTATTGCAGACGCGGTGCTGAATGCTCGTTCCCTTTTTGATCATGTTGCGCGAGGGCATTGAAGCCGCGTTGATTGTCGGCATCATTGCCAGTTATCTCAAGCAAACCGGTCGCGGCCAGTGGATGCCTGCGGTGTGGATCGGCGTATTTCTCGCCGCCGCGCTGGCGCTGCTGGTGGGTGGCGGCCTGGAACTGGTCAGCGCTGAATTCCCGCAGAAACAACAGGAGCTGTTCGAAGGCCTGGTCGGCCTGGTGGCCGTCGGCATCCTCAGTTCCATGGTGTTCTGGATGCGCAAGGTGGCGCGCTCCATCAAGCATTCGCTGCACGTCTCCCTCGATCATGCACTGGCCGGCTCCCGGCACCAGGTCACCGCGTTGATTGCGATGGTGTTCTTCGCCGTGGCTCGCGAAGGCCTGGAAACCGTGTTTTTCCTGCTGGCGGTGTTTCAACAGAGCGAAGGCCCGGGCGCGCCCATCGGTGCTCTGCTCGGCCTGATCCTGGCCATCATCGTCGGTTTCCTGATCTACAGCGGCAGCATGCGCCTGAACCTCTCGGCGTTCTTCCGCTGGACCGGGCTGTTCATCCTGGTCGTCGCCGCCGGCATTCTCGCCAACTCGGTGCAGGCCCTGCATGAAGCCGGGATCTGGAATCACCTGCAAACCGTCCTCTTCGACTTCAGCACCGCCCTGCCCATGGACAGCCCCCTGGGCTCGGTGCTGGCCGGCATGTTCGGTTATCAGGAAGCACCGACCGTAAGCACCCTGGGCGCCTATGTGATTTATCTGGTGGTGGCGTTGGTGATGTTTTTTCTTCCCGCCCCGCCCCCCTGTAGGAGCGCGCTTGCTCGCGATGGTCGTCAACGCTGACGCTGGCTGTCTGGCACCCAGCGGTGCCTGAGCCTCCATCGCGAGCATGCTCGCTCCTACCGTTCGGGCGATGTTGTATTCGGATTTTCATGTCAGTCAGTAAGGGCCTCCATGCCAAGTCAAACTCCACCTCAAGCCTCCCCTCCCCGTGCGCTGCGCTGGGCGGTGGCCGGTTCGGTGATCGTGATGATCGCCGCCGGCGGCCTGTTCTACTACGCCTCGAAGATGGCGGCGGCCAAGCGTCAGCCCCACCATGACGAAGTGCTGGTGACCATTCACCCGCACAGTTGCGAGCCGAACGCCCTGACGGTGCCGGCCGGCCGCGCCAGTTTCCGCATCGTCAACCGTTCGGACCGGGCCGTTGAATGGGAGATCCTCGACGGCGTGCTGGTGGTCGAGGAGCGGGAAAACATCGCCCCGGGCCTGAGCCAGGTGATCAACGCCAACCTGTTGCCCGGCGATTACGCGATCACCTGCGGTTTGCTGAGCAATCCGCGTGGCACCTTGCATGTCACGCCCACTGCCGCCTCCGATGCCGCCGCCAAAGCCAAGCCGTCGATGGTCGCCTTCGTCGGGCCGTTGTCGGAGTTCCGTGTGTACCTGAGCAGTCAGGGTACGGCGCTGATCAAAGCGGTCACTGCGCTGGAACAAGCCATCCAGGCCGGTGACCTGGCCCAGGCCCAGGCCTTGTATGTCCCGGCCCGCGTGGCGTATCAGCGCCTTGCCCCAGCGGCGCAACGGCTGGCCGAACTCGACAACCGGATCAATGCGCGCGCCGATTACTTCGAGAAACGCGAGCAGGATCCGGGCTTCAGTGGCTTCCATCGCCTGGAATTCGCGCTGTTCCATCAACGCAGCCTTGACGGCCTGGCCCCGGCAGCCCAGCAATTGCTCGCCGACGTCACCGCGCTCAAGCAGCAACTGCTGGCCCAATCGCTGCCCCCGGAACAACTGGTCAGCATCGTGCTGCGCAATCTCGACAACCTGGGCGACGTACGCGCCACCAGCGGCGAAGAGGAACGCTACAGCCACAGCGACCTCAACGGTTTCGCCGGCAATCTCGACGCCGCCCGCAAAGTGCTCGACCTGTTGCGCCCGTTGCTGGCCAAGTCCGCCGCCGACCTGCTGCCGCCCCTCGACAACGCGCTGGCCGGCCTCGACGCCGAACTCGATCGGTTCAAGGCCAAGGGCGGTTACGCCAGCTACGACAGTGTCAGCGCCGAGCAACGTCAACAGATCGCCGACAAGGCCAAGGCATTGGCCCACGCACTCGATGCCATCGATCCCGCCCTTGGCCTCTCCGGCCTGTAAGAGAAGACTTTTTCAGATGAACGATTCAGAGACATTCGACCTGCAACGTCGCCGGGTATTGATGGGCATGGGCGCCGCCGGTGTTGCCCTTGCCGGCTCGGCGTTGAGTTGCCCGGCCATGGCCGCCAGCCCTGCGCAAGTCACGGAAGCGCCCAGCAGCGACCGCACCGAAGACCACCACGATTTCCAGGGCCTGCATCAGAGCGGCATCGTCACACCGCGCCCGGCGTCCGGCATGCTGGTGTCTTTCGACGTGCTGGCCAGCGACCGCGACGACCTGGAGCGACTGTTTCGCACGCTAAACGAACGCATCGCGTTCCTGATGAAGGGCGGCCCGGTGGCCCAGGTCGATCCGAAGCTGCCGCCGGTGGATTCGGGCATTCTCGGCCCGGTGGTCACACCGGACAACCTGACCATCACCGTGTCCGTGGGCGACTCGCTGTTCGATGAGCGTTTCGGCCTGGCCGCCGCCAAGCCTAAACGCCTGATGCGCATGGTCGGTTTTCCCAACGACGCGCTGGAACCCGACTGCTGCCACGGCGACCTGAGCCTGCAATTTTGCGCCAACACCGCCGACACCAACATCCATGCCCTGCGCGACATTGTGAAAAACCTGCCGGACCTGTTGCTGGTGCGCTGGAAACAGGAAGGCAGCGTGCCGCCGCAAGCCCCCGTCAAACCCGGGGTACCAGCCCAGAGTGCGCGCAACTTCCTCGGTTTTCGCGACGGCTCGGCCAACCCGGACTCCAACGACGGCAAGACCATGGACCGCATCGTCTGGGTGCAGCCGGGCACCGACGAACCGGCCTGGGCCGCGCACGGCAGCTATCAGGCCGTGCGGATCATCCGCAACTTCGTCGAACGCTGGGACCGCACCCCATTGCAGGAGCAGGAAAGCATTCTGGGGCGTGTCAAAACCACGGGCGCGCCCATGGGTGGCACCCATGAAACCCAGGTGCCGGACTACGCCAAAGACCCCGAAGGCAAGCTGACCAAGCTCGATGCACACATCCGCCTGGCCAACCCGCGCACGGCCGCCAGCCAGGCCAACCTGATCCTGCGCCGGCCCTTCAACTACTCCAATGGCGTGAACAGGAATGGGCAGCTGGACATGGGCCTGCTGTTCATCTGCTACCAGGCCGACCTGGAAAAAGGCTTCATCACCGTGCAAACCCGACTCAACGGCGAGCCGCTGGAGGAATACCTCAAGCCGGTCGGCGGTGGGTATTTCTTCACCCTGCCGGGTGTCACGGGCGACCAGGACTTCATTGGCCGCTCGCTGCTGCAAGCCACACAACCGACAAAAACCGCGTGAACCGCACTGCACACAAACTCCTACGGAGCCGCCCCATGAAAAAATCGCCACTCGCTGTATTGCTGACCCTTGGCTTGCTCAACACCCCGTTTTCGGCTTTCGCGGCGACGGCGCCGCTGGAACTGGTGGGACCGATCTCGGACTACAAGATCTACGTCACCGAGCAATTGGACGAACTGGCCAGCCACACCCAACAGTTCACCGACGCGGTGAAAAAAGGTGATCTGGCCACCGCGCAGAAGCTCTACGCGCCGACCCGGGTGTACTACGAGTCGATCGAGCCGATTGCCGAACTCTTCAGTGACCTCGACGCCTCCATCGACTCCCGTGTCGATGACCACGAGAAAGGTGTGAAGGCTGAGGATTTCACCGGTTTCCACCGCATCGAATACTCGCTGTTCTCCGAAAAGAGCACCCAGGGCCTGGGCGAATTGGCCGACGGTTTGAACAAGGATGTCCAGGACCTGCAAACCCGTGTCGCCGGCCTGACCTTCCCGCCGGAAAAAGTGGTGGGTGGCGCGGCGGCGCTGCTGGAAGAAGTGGCGGCGACCAAGATATCCGGCGAGGAAGATCGCTACAGCCACACCGATCTCTATGACTTCCAGGGCAACATCGATGGGGCGAAGAAGATCGTCGACCTGTTCCGTCCCCAGATCGAGAAGCAGGACGCGGCGTTCATCGCCAAGGTCGACAAGAATTTCGCCACGGTGAACAAGACCCTGGCCAAGTACCGGACCCGCGACGGTGGTTTCGAAACCTACGACAAGGTGAAGGAAAACGATCGCAAGGCGCTGGTCGGGCCGGTGAATACCTTGGCCGAAGACCTGTCGACGCTGCGGGGCAAGCTGGGTCTGAACTGAGTTTCGCCTCCGCCCCCCGTTCCCTGTGGGAGCGAGCCTGCTCGCGATGGAGGCTCAGACACCGCTGAGTGTCAGGCAGCCAGCGTTATCGTTGACGACCATCGCGGACAAGTCCGCTCCTACAGATGACCGTATTTCCCTGTAGGCGCGAGCCTGCTCGCGATGGGGCCAGCAGCCCCCAACAGTTTCACGACATCACAAAATGCGGTACAGCAACCGCTCGATCCGCACCCGACTGACCCGCTTGAGAAACTTCGCCACGCCGGCCGGGTATTCCGGCAAGGTCTCCAGCGACTGATAACGCTCGATTCGGGTGGTGTGCTGGAAAATCTCCGCCAGCTCCTGACGGCGCGGCGCCAGCAACTCCCCTTTCGGGTCGTCGATCAGCAGGGCGTTCTCCAGGTCGAGGCGGAAGGCACGCGGGTTGAGATTGTTGCCGGTCAGCAGGGTGTAACGCTGATCGACCCACATGCCCTTCAGGTGATAGGTGTTATCGCCATCTTTCCACAGATGCAGGTTCAACTGACCGCTCTCGATGCTGCGATGGTGACGCTTGGCGAAACGCCGCAGGCTGATCTCGTAAAGGTACGGCAGCGCCGCGATCACCTTGAAGGGTTCGCTGGGTGGAATGTAGAAGTCGTTGGCGGTCTTGTCGCCGACCACGATGTCGATCTTCACCCCTCTGGCCAGCGCCCGGTTGATTTCCCGGATCACGGCCAGTGGCAGGTTGAAGTACGGCGTGCAGATCGTCAGTTGCTGCTGGGCGCTGGCGATCAACTCGCAGATGACCCGGTTCAACGGGTTGTTCTTGCCGACGCCAAGCAACGGGCTGACCGACAACCCGCTCCTGTCGGTACTGCCCGACGTGGTGTCATACGCCGCGTGCTTGAGACGACTGCGCAGGTCGCCAATGTCGTTGCGCAGGCTGCGGGTGGTGGGCAGGTTCGGCAAATCCAGGCGATGCACAGCCTTGGAGGCGACCAGACCGTGCTGCACCAGGTGCTGCATCGAGTCGGCCAGTTCGCGGTTGTGCAGCAGGTGATAACGGTCGTAACGATACTTGTCGAACTTGTGCAGGTAGACGTTATTCAGGCTCGCGCCGCTGTAGACCACGCAGTCATCGATCACAAAACCCTTGAGGTGCAACACCCCGAACAGCTCGCGGGTCTGCACCGGGACGCCATACACCGGGACCACGCTTTCATGGGTTCGTGTCATCTCCTGATACCACGCCGCGTTGCCCGGCTGCTTGCCGGCGCCAATCAGGCCACGCTGGGCGCGCAACCAGTCGACGACGACCACCACGTCCAGTGCAGGACAGGCCAATTTGGCGGCGTGCAGGGCATCGAGGATTTCCTGGCCGGCTTCGTCCTGTTGCAGGTACAGCGCGACGATATAGATGCGCTGGGTCGCGGTGGCGATTTTTTCCAGCAGGCATCGGCGGAACTCGGCCGCGCCACTGAGGAAGGTCACGGACTCGGCAGACAGCGCAAAGCTGCGCAGTTTAGGCAGAAGGGAGCGTTTGAAAAGCGACGGCATAGGGCTCGCAATGGGTCGAATTCACTGAGGTTGAGAGCTTACACCATGGAGGGGCCCGGGTCTTGGTGGTGTCAGCATTAACGCTATCGCGAGCAGGCTCGCGATAGCGTTTCAACAAACAACAAAAAGCATTTGACCGCGGAGAACGACCGTTCTACTGTAAGCCCCATGAACGTAATCACAAATACTGAAACCCGCGACATCATTCTGGATGTCACCGAAAAGCTGATCTACAAAAGTGGCATCGCCGCCACGGGCATGGATCTTCTGGTGAAAACCGCCGGCGTCTCCAGAAAAAGCATCTACCGCTACTTCGCCAACAAGGACGAACTGGTGGTGGCCGCCCTGCAACGCCGCGATGAACGCTGGATGCACTGGTACCGGACCTCCGTCGACCAGGCCCCGACGCCGGCCGATCGCCTGCTGAACCTGTTTACCGTGCTCGGCACCTGGTTCGCCTCCGAAGGCTTCCGTGGCTGTGCATTCATCAACACCAGCGGTGAAACCGGCGACCCGCAAGATCCGGTGCGTCTGCTCGCCAAGGAACACAAACAGAAGCTGCTCGACTACGTGTGCGAGCTCTGCACCGAACAGGGTGCAACCGATCCGCCGACGCTGGCCCGACAGCTGCTGATCCTGATCGAGGGTGCCATTACCGTGGCGCTGGTCATGGGTGATCACAGTGCGGCCGACAATGCGCAATGCGTGGCGCGAAAATTATTGGACCTGTAACAGGTTGACCAAGCCCGACAGCCACCGACAACCGTATCGCCGTGCGTTAAGCCCAGGAATGGCACGACGACTTGGGTCACTGGTTCCGCTCCTGCGCAACTGAGCAGGAATGTGGGAGCGAGCCTGCTCCCACAATGATGGCCGTGCGGTACGTCAGGCAACGGCCGCCGATTTCACCGCAGCCTCTGCTTCAAGCTCCCGTACCAACGGCAGCACTCGCTTGCCGAAGTACTCCACTTCCTCCTGGAAGTGCAGGAACCCAGCCAGTACCAGATCCACGCCCACGGCCTTCAACGCCACGATCCGTTCGGCAATCTGCCGGGGCGTGCCGATCAGGTTGGTCTTGAAGCCGTCGTTGTACTGCACCAGGTCCTCGAAGGTCGACTTGGCCCAGTTGCCCTCGCCCTCCGGCGACGCCCTGCCCGCCTGCTTCGCGGCATCGCCGAAGGCGTTCACCGCTTCCGGGTCGGCCTGGTCGATGATCTGCGCGAGCACGGCGCGCGCTTCTTCCTCGGTATCACGGGCGATGACGAAGGCGTTGACGCCGATCTTCACCGAATGATGGTTCGCCGCCGCCTTGCTGCGGATATCATCAACCTGCGCCTTGATGCCTTCGGGGGTGTTGCCGTTGGTGAAATACCAGTCCGAGACCCTTGCCGCCATATCACGGGCAGCGCGGGAACTGCCGCCCTGGAAAATCTCCGGCTGGCCCAGTGGCTTGGGCTTGAGGGTGTAATTGTCGAAGCGGTAGAAATCCCCCCGAAAGGTGAAGTTGTCCTGGCTCCAGACGCCCTTGAGCGAGCGGATGAACTCTTCGGAGCGGCGATAACGTTCGTCGTGCTCCAGCCAATGCTCGCCGATGGCCTGGAACTCCCCCTTGAACCAGCCGCTGACGATGTTCACCGCAATGCGGCCATTGGTCAGTTGATCGATGGTCGCCAGCTGTTTGGCCGCCAACGCAGGTTGCCAGGGGCCGGGCAGGATCGCCGCGATCACTTTCAATCGGCTGGTGGCGCCCAGCAGCGCGTGGCTGAACGCCACCGACTCATGCTGATACTCGGCACCGTAGCCGGCGGTGAAGCGAATCTGGGTCAAGGCGTATTCAAAACCGGCCGCCTCGGCCAGTTGCGCCAGCTTGCGGTTGTAATCGATGCCCCAGTGGGTGCGTTGCTCGATCTTGCTGACCACCAGCCCACCGCTGACGTTCGGCACCCAGTAGGCAAATTTGACGGCTTGCAGACTCATTGGCGTGTCCTCGGGACGTTAGGGATGTCCTGGGGAGAGAGCAGCAAGCGTGCCAGTGCTCAACTTGAATCCAGCGAAACCCTGGGGGAGCGAGCCTGCCCGCGATAACGGAGTGTCAGTCCACGAACCAGAGACTGATCCGTCGCTATCGCGAGCAGGCTCGCGCCCACAACTGGACCCTGTCTGCCAGGGCAATTTGTGACTTTGCTGTTGGTGCAGCAACAGTTCGCAGGAGCTGGAGAGCCAAATGGATGAACAAACCCGGGGTGCCCCTACCCGGCATGGACCCTGCAATCCTCCCTGGCATCCACTGCCGATCCAAGGAGCTGTCCCCATGACCGAACACCAGGTAATCAACCCGCTGTCCGTTGGCGTCGACTATGAGACGCTGGCCGCGCGCTTTCGCCCGATCTTCCAGCGCATTGCCGCCGGGGCGGTGGAGCGCGAACAGTCGCGCAGCCTGCCCCATGAGCCAATCCAATGGCTCAAGCACGCCGGGTTCGGCGCCGTGCGGGTGCCCGTGGAATACGGCGGTGGCGGTGCCTCCCTGCCGCAGTTGTTCGAGTTGCTGATCGAACTGGCCGAAGCCGACTCCAATGTGCCGCAAGCCCTGCGCGGGCATTTCGCGTTCGCCGAGGACCGTTTGAATGCCACGCCGGGCCCGGCGCGGGACCTGTGGTTCAAGCGTTTCGTCGAAGGTGACATCGTCGGTTGCGCCTGGACCGAAATCGGCAATGTGACCATTGGCGAAGTGATCACCAAGGTCTCGCCCCATGCCAACGGCTGGCGGCTCAACGGCGAGAAGTTCTACAGCACCGGCAGCCTGTTTTCCGACTGGATCGATGTCTACGCCCAGCGCAGCGACACCGGGGGCGATGTGATCGCCGCAGTGCGCACCCAGCAACCGGGGATCGTGCAGAGCGACGACTGGGACGGTTTCGGCCAACGCACAACGGGCAGCGGCACCTCACGGTTCATCGAGGCCGACGTCGACGCCGAAAACATCATCGACTTCGCCACGCGCTTCAAATACCAGACAGCGTTCTATCAATTGGTGCTCCTCGCCACCCTCGCCGGGATCGGTCGCGCCGCGTTGCGCGATGTGGCGCATCAGGTGCGCGAACGTAAACGCATCTACAGCCACGGCAACGCCCCGCGCGTCAGTGAAGATCCACAAATCCAGCAAGTGGTGGGCGAAGTGGCGGCGCTGGTGTACGCCGCCGAGGCCAGCGCACTGAAGGCCGCGCAACCTGCGCAGCGGGCGTACCTGGCGCGGTTCTCCGGCGATGAAGCGCTGGAACGCGAAGCCAATGCCGACGCCGAAATCCAGTCGGCGACGGCGCAAGTAGTGGTGTCGGAGCTGATCCAACGGGCCACCAGCGAGCTGTTCAACGCGCTCGGGGCGTCGGACATCCGTGAAGGCAAATCCTTGGACCGGCACTGGCGCAATGCCCGAACCGTGTCCTCACATAATCCGGTGATCTACAAGGCGCGGATTGTCGGGGATTGGGCGATCAATGGCACTGAGCCGCCGTTTGTCTGGCAGATCGGCAATGGGCCGGCCTCGAAATGATGTAGTGCCCGGCCATTAGCAATCGCGAGCAGGCTCGCTCCCACAGGGTGGAGGCATTTCAAGGGGGAGCGAGCCGAGGCCGGAGCAGTCGCCGCAACGTCTGGATACAGGTAACATATCGGCCTTCCCGCAGCGATGTCCTGCACCCTGCCGACTTAAGCCGATTCCATGCCTTTCGAACTCAGTGTTGACCTCACCACCCTGGCCATTCTGGCCCTTGTCGCTTTCATTGCCGGTTTCATCGACGCCATTGCCGGTGGCGGCGGCCTGTTGACCACACCGGCGCTGTTGACCGCCGGCCTGCCGCCCCACCTGGTGCTGGGCACCAACAAACTCAGCTCGACCTTCGGTTCGGCCACCGCCAGTTTCACCTTCTATCGGCGCAAGCTGTTTCATCCCCGGCAGTGGATGCATGCCATCGTCGGCACGTTGGTGGGTGCGCTGACCGGCGCCGTGGTTGCGCATTACCTGCCGGCCGAATGGCTGAACAAGATGCTGCCGGTGATCGTGTTCGCCTGCGGCATCTATCTATTGTTCGGTGGCACGCCGAAAGCACCGCTGGATGCCGACGCGCCGATCAAGAAGAAATGGCAGTCGACCCAGGGCTTCAGCCTTGGCTTCTACGACGGCGTGGCGGGCCCCGGCACCGGCGCGTTCTGGACGGTCAGCAGCCTGCTGATGTACCCCATCGATCTGGTCAAGGCCAGTGGCGTGGCGCGCAGCATGAACTTCGTCAGCAACATCGCGGCGCTGTCGGTATTCGTGTATTCCGGGCAGGTCGACTGGATCATCGGCCTGAGCATGGGCCTGTCGGTGATGGTCGGCGCCTTCTTTGGCGCCCGCTCCGCCATCAGCGGCGGCGCCAAGTTCATTCGCCCGGTGTTCATCACTGTGGTGCTGGGCCTGACGGTGCGCCTAGCCTGGCAGCACTGGTTCAGCGTGTCCTAAGCGGCGCGCCACGTAGACGTCGATCAGGTAACGGGCAATCGAGCGCGACGCCGGCAACGGCGGCAGCGCATGCACGTTGAACCACTGGGCGTCCTCGATCTCGTCTTCCTGGCAGACGATCTCGCCACCGGCGTACTCGGCGTGGAAGCCCAGCATCATCGAGTGCGGGAACGGCCAGCATTGGCTGCCCATGTACTGAATGTTCTTCACCTCGATCCGCACTTCCTCGCGCACCTCGCGAATCAGGCAGTCTTCGGCCGATTCGCCGGGTTCGGCAAAGCCTGCCAAAGTGCTGTAGACCCCGGAAACGAACCGCGGTGAACGCGCCAGCAGGATCTCGTCGCCCCGGGTGATCAGTACGATCATGCTCGGCGAAATGCGCGGGTAATAGCGCAAATCGCAGGGTTCGCAGTACATCGCCCGTTCCAGGGTGACCTGCCGGGTCGCCTGCCCGCAATTACCGCAAAAGCGGTGTTCGCGGGCCCAGGTGCCGATCTGCGCGGCATAACCGAGCACCTTGTAGACCACCTGATCGCCTTCGAGCATGAACGCCCGCAGACCTTTCCAGTTGCAACCGGGCACTTCACTGGCGTGGCGCAGTTCCAGCAGGAACACGGGCTCGCCATCCAGATGACCAATGCCATGCTCGGCAATGACCGACAAGTCCTGGCGCTTGAGCCATTCACGGGGGAACAGCGCGCCATTGTCATCGAACAGAAAGCCGTCGGGGCTGCGCGCAACGGCCAGGCCGCCGGGTTGATCGGTGTCCAGTACTGCGGTGGTCCAGCGTGAAATCATGGTTCAGTCAATCCGCGAAATCGGGTTTCTGTTTGCTCATGTGGGCGGCCATGGCCACGCGCAGATCGGTGGATTGCAGCATGGCGGCATTCCACGTGGCGACGTATTCGAGGCCGTCGTCGATGCGGTGATCGCGCATGTAGCTGATCATCTCCTTGGTACCGCTGACA
The DNA here is from genome assembly GCF_041354075.1 of Pseudomonas fluorescens. GTDB lineage: Bacteria > Pseudomonadota > Gammaproteobacteria > Pseudomonadales > Pseudomonadaceae > Aquipseudomonas > Aquipseudomonas fluorescens_CE. Next base: position 71,961 of record NZ_JARZGC010000017.1, read on the forward strand.
GCGATGGGCGACTTGCTGGCGATCTCGCGGGCAATGCCCATCACACCGTCCAGCAGGCTGGCGTGATCGCTGTAGACACGATTGATCAGGCCGATGCTGCGCGCTTCCTCGGCACCGAACGAGCGACCAGTGTAAGCCAGTTCACGCAGCATGCCGTCACCGATGATCCGCGGCAAGCGTTGCAGCGTGCCGACATCGGCGGCCATCCCGATGTCGATTTCCTTGATCGAGAATTGCGCGTCCTCGGCGGCGTACCGCATGTCGCAAGCGGCGATCAGGTCGATGGCACCGCCCAGGCAGTAACCCTGGATCGCGGCGAGCACCGGTTTGCGGCATTGGTCGACTGCGTTGAACGACGCTTGCAGGGTGAGGATCTTGCGTCGCAGCAGGCGCGCATTGCGGCCCACGTCCTTGCCCAGTTCATTGGCCACGCCAGCGAGCATCATCAGGTCGATACCCGAGGAAAAATGCTTGCCGGCGCCGCTGAGCACCACCACGCGCACTTCATCGGTGTCATCGATCCACTGGAAGATCTCGATGATTTCGCTCCAGAACGCGGCGTTCATCGAATTGATTTTCTCCGGACGGTTTATTTGCACATGGGCAATGTTATCGGCCAGTTCGACGGTGAACGCGCTGTATTGGGACATGGCTGTGATCCTTTTCTACCGGGCAGAAATGAGCCACGAACTATAACAAGGCAGCCCCTCTCACCGTCAGGCAGCGCTTCGGCCAAAAACGGGACCTGCGAGTGCACCACCAAGGTGCGACGGCATTTTCCACCCTGCACATCCATATGACGCAGAGGTGACTTTTTAGGGCCGGCCGGCAGAAAAACATGCACTTCGTCGGAACAATCGGGCCACGATCAGGCACGCTCGTACCGCTTCGGACCGATTGTCGAACAATTTTGCTATCTGTCCTTTACCGCTCTAAGTTCTGGCCTAGACTCATTTTCGCGGAGCAAAACCGGTCGGTCACAAAGAATAAAAATAATAGAAACTTTTGCCGTTGCTGTCCGGTCCTCTAAAAGGTAGGCGCGTTGCGACTGGTGCATTCCTTGCAACGTCCACTCCAGCCAATCTGCTTGAGCGCGTGGTGAGCCCAGCTTGCCGATGCGGCGCCTGCCTGCGCGTGGCCACAGGATTGGCCATGAATACCCTTTGCCAGATTTTGGAACAGATCAACAACGCGGGAGATTCAGATGATAAGTGCGGCATTAGATATTCAGGGAGAGCGTGCTCATCAGCCGGTCGGGGAATCGAACAATGTGAGCGCCCCGAGTGCTCAATCGATCAGCGTCACGGGGACCCGTGCACTGACACCGGTGACCAGTCAGAATCCAAACCGAAAGCGCGTGTTGTTCGTCACCTCGGAAATCGCCGACCTGGTCAAGACCGGCGGCCTGGGCGACGTTTCCGCCGCGCTGCCCCGGGCGATGGCGCACCTGCACGACGTGCGGGTGCTGATCCCAGGCTACCCGCAAGTGCTGCACAGTGAAAACCCGATCCACATCATCGGCGAACTCGGCGGTCACGCGGCGCTGCCCCCTTGCAAGATCGGACGCATGGACATGCCCGACGGCCTGGTGATCTATGTGTTGATCTGCCCGGAATTGTACGAGCGCGAAGGTTCGCCCTACGGCGCCAACAACGGCCGCGACTGGCCGGACAACCATATTCGATTTGCCCGCCTGGGCCTCGCGGCTGCCGATATCGCAGCCAACCTGGCGCAGATTCACTGGTGCCCGGACCTGGTGCACGCCCACGACTGGCCGGCCGGCCTGGCGCCCGCGTACATGCACTGGCGCGGTCAGCGCACGCCGACGCTGTTCACCATTCACAACCTTGCCTATCAGGGCGTGACCAGCCTGGGTTCCTGCCCTGAGCTCGGCATTCCCGCCCATGCCCTGCAACAGGAAGGCATGGAGTTCTACGGCAAGATGTCGTTCCTCAAGGCCGGCATGGCCTATTCGAGCCACATCACCACGGTCAGCGCCACCTACGCCCAGGAAATCACCACCCCGGCATTCGGCTGCGGCCTGGACGGTTTCCTCGCGGCCAAGACCCAGCAAGGCCAGCTCAGCGGCATCCCCAACGGCATCGATGAAAGCTGGGACTCGGCGACCGATTCGCACCTGTTCCGCCCCTTCGCCATCGGTGACTGGGAAGGCAAGGCCGTGAACGCTGCGCACGTGCGTGAGCTGTTCGGCCTGGACGACTCCGAAGGCCCGCTGTTTGCCGTGGTCTCGCGCCTGGTCTACCAGAAAGGCCTGGACCTGACCGAAGCCGTGTCCGAATACATCGTCAAATCCGGCGGGCAGATCGCGATCATCGGTCGTGGCGAACCGGAAGAAGAACAAGCCATGCGCGAACTCGCCCTGCGCTTTCCCGGGCAGATCGGTGTGCGCATCGGTTTCAACGAAACGGATGCCCGGCGCATGTTCGCCGGCAGCGATTTCCTGCTGATGCCTTCGCGTTACGAGCCTTGCGGCCTGAGCCAGATGTACGCCCAGCGCTTCGGCTCGTTGCCGGTGGCACGCAATACCGGCGGCCTGGCCGACACCATCGAGAACGGCGTGACCGGTTTCCTGTTCGACGAATCCACCGTGGAGAGTTACCAGGAAGCCCTGAGCCGGGCATTCAAGGTCTTCGCCTTCCCGGAACTGCTCAACGCCATGCGCTGCCGCGCCATGGCCGCGCCGTTCAACTGGTGCAAGGCGGTGGAACCCTACGCCGAGCTCTACGAGCAACTGGTCGCCAAGGCCCTGGGGAAGTCGCACAAACAGTAAGAGGTTTTCATCAATGCCGTTAAGGACCCCTGAGACCTGGCCCCACGGCGCAATCATGCTGGACGCAGAACATACGCGTTTTGCCTTGTGGGCGCCTGATGCGTTTTTTGTCAGTGTCGAACTGGAAAATGGACAATCCTTGCCGCTGCTGCCTCAGGCTGATGGTTGGTTTGTGATCAAGGCCCGCTGCAAGGCGGGCACGCGTTATCGCTACAACATCGACGGCGAGATCGAAGTGCCTGATCCCGCCTCGCGGGCACAGGAGGGTGACATCACGGGGCAGAGCATCGTGGTCGACCCGCTCGCCTACGCCTGGCAAAACAGCCATTGGCTGGGCAGGCCGTGGAACGAGGCGGTGATCTACGAATTGCACGTGGGTGCGCTGGGCGGCTTCGCTGAGGTTGAAAAGCACCTGGCGCGTCTGGTGGAACTGGGTATCACCGCCATCGAGTTGATGCCCATTGCGCAATTTCCCGGCGAGCGCAACTGGGGCTACGACGGGGTCCTGCCCTTTGCGCCCCAGGCCTCCTATGGCACACCCGAACAACTCAAGCACCTGATCGACACCGCGCACGGCCATGGCCTGGCGGTGATCCTCGACGTGGTCTACAACCACTTCGGCCCTGACGGCAATTACCTGCACCGTTACGCCAAGGGCTTCTTCAATGAAGACCGGCACACACCCTGGGGCGCCGCCATCGATTTCCAGCGGCGCGAGGTGCGTGACTTCTTCATCGAGAACTCGCTGATGTGGTTGCTGGAATACCATTTCGACGGCCTGCGTTTCGATGCGGTGCATGCCATCGAGAGCCCGGACTTCCTCCAGAAACTGGCGCAGCAGGTGCGCGAGCAGGTCGACCCGGCGCGACACGTGTGGCTCACCGTGGAGAACGAACACAACCAGGCCAGTCTGCTCGAACAAGGTTACGACGCGCAGTGGAACGACGACGGCCACAACGCCTTGCACGTGCTGCTGACCGGGGAAACCGATGCCTATTACGCCGACTATGCCGACCAGCCCACGCAGCAACTGGCCCGCTGTCTGAGCCAGGGTTTCGTGTTCCAGGGGCACATCAATCGCCATGGCCAGGCCCGTGGTGAATACAGCGCTCATTTGCCCCCGACCGCGTTCGTGCTGTTCCTGCAGAACCATGACCAGATCGGCAATCGCGCGTTTGGCGAACGCTTGCATCAGTTGGCCCACCCCGACGCCCTCAAAGCGGCGACGGCGCTGTTGCTGCTGTCGCCGATGATCCCGTTGCTGTTCATGGGTGATGAATTCGCCGCCGAGCAACCCTTCCTGTTTTTCACCAGTCACCACGGCGAACTGGCGAAGCTGGTGCGTGAGGGACGCCGCAACGAATTTGCCGCGTTCAGCGCGTTTGCCGACCCCCACCAGCGCGAACGGATTCCCGACCCCAATGCACCGGACACCTTCGAAGCCTCCCGGCCACAACGGCCCACCGCGCAGGCCTCGCAAACCGAGCAGCTGTACCGTCAACTGTTGCGCATCCGCCAGCAACAGATCGTCCCGCACCTGCCCGGCACACAGGCCCTGGGCACCGATGTTCTGGGGCCTGGGGCCGTGTCGGCGCGCTGGCGACTGGGCAACGGCAGCCAGCTGCGAATAGACCTGAACCTCGGCGACAAGCCGGTGGTCCACTCCCCACAGGCCGACGCCGTGGTGCTGTTCGAACATCCGCCACAGTCCGTTGACCTGCTGAACCAGGGCACGCTTGCCCCGTATTGCGCGCTAGTCAGTCTCACGGCCGCAGCCCCTTTGCTACCCCCGGACGGAGAGCGTCAATGAGTGATGCGCAACTTGAAATACTGGCCACCCACGCGGGCCTGGCGGTGGACTGGATCGACGCCAACGGCCGTCCGCAAAAAGTCGCGCCGGCGGTACTGCGCAACGTCCTGACCGGACTGGGCCACCCTGCCGGGACCGCCCAGGAAATCGACGCCAGCCTGCTCGAACTGCAACAGGTTCAACAGACCCGACACCTGCCGCCCCTGCTGACCGTCGACTTCGGCACTGGCCTGGATCTGTCGCGTTACTTCCAGCCTGAAACGCCTTGCGAAATCCACCTCGAAGACGGCGCCCGACTCAATCTGAAACTCAACGCCGACGCCGTGCTGCCCGGCCTGATACCTGTCGGTTATCAGCACGTCGACATCGACGGTCAGTCCTTCACGCTGGCCGTTGCACCGAACCGCTGCTACAGCGTCGGCGATGCGGTCGACAACCCGATTCCGCGCGCCTGGGGCCTGAGCGTGCAGCTGTATTCACTGCGCCGCCCCGGCGATGGCGGTTTCGGCGACACCCAGGCACTGGAAGACCTGGTCCGGGTGGCGGGCGAACGGGGGGCCGAAGCGGTGGCGATCAGTCCGCTGCATGCGATGTTCAGCAGCGACACCCAGCGTTACAGCCCCTACTCTCCCTCCAGTCGCCTGTTCCTCAACAGCCTGTATGCCGCCCCTGGCGCCATACTCGGTGAACGGGCCCTGCGCGCGGCGATCGACAGCACCGGGCTGGCCGCAGACCTCAAGCACCTTGAAGAGCTGCCACTGATCGACTGGCCCGTTGCAGCCGAAGCCAAATACCGTTTGTTGCAGGCCCTGTACGAAGGTTTCGTCCAGGGTGAGCACCCGTTGCATGCCGACTTCAGCAGCTATCGGCATGCCGCTGGCGAAGCCCTGGAAAACCATTGTCGCTTTGAAGCGATCCAGGAAACCCTTGCGGCCAAAGGCGAGCGCCTCGACTGGCGAGAGTGGCCCGAACAATGGCGCGACCCACGCAGTGAGGCCCTGAAAGCGTTTGCCGAAGAAAGCGCCGCGCGCATCGGTTTCTTCGCCTTCTGCCAATGGCTGATCACCCGTTGCCTGGAGCGAGCGCAGGCGGCCGCCCGCAGCAGCGGCATGCGCATCGGCCTGATCGCCGACCTGGCCGTGGGCGCCGATGGCGGTGGCAGTCAGGCCTGGAGCCGTCAGGATGAGCTGCTGGCGTCCCTGACCGTGGGGGCTCCGCCGGACATCCTCAATCGCACGGGCCAAGGCTGGGGAATTTCCGCATTTTCGCCCGAAGGCCTGGTGCGCAACGGTTTCCGCGCCTTCATCGAAATGCTCAGGGCCAACTTCGCCCACGCGGGCGGCCTGCGCATCGACCACGTCATGGGCCTGCAACGGCTATGGGTGATCCCCAATGGTTCGCCGCCCGCCGACGGCGCCTACCTCTACTATCCATTCGACGACCTGCTGCGTTTGCTGGCGCTGGAATCCCACCGTCATCAGGCCATCGTCCTTGGCGAGGACCTGGGCACCGTGCCGGATGGCCTGCGCGACAAACTCACCGCCCGCTCGATCCTGGGCATGCGCGTGATGCTGTTCGAACAGGACAACGCGCACTTCAAGCCGATCCTCGACTGGCCAGACAGCGCGCTGGCCACCACCAGCACTCACGACCTGCCGACACTCAATGGCTGGTGGCATGGCCGCGACATCGACTGGAACGCCCGGTTGGGGCTGGTCGATGCCCAAGGCGAGATCGACTGGCGCCAGTACCGCGAACGTGAACGCGAAGGGCTGCGCCGGGTGCTGAGCGAAGACCCGCAAAACTTTCGCGAAGAACATCATGAAACCGACCAGGTGCTCGATGCGGCCATCCGTTTTCTCGGCCACACCCGTGCTCCCCTGGTCCTGCTGCCGCTGGAGGACGCCTTGGGCATCGAACAGCAGGCGAACCTGCCTGGCACCATCAACACCCATCCGAACTGGTCGCGTCGCCTGCCGGGCGACAGCGAAACGCTGCTCGATGGCGAGGACGCCGCCCGGCGCCTGGAACTGCTCGCCTGTGCGCGCCTGCAAGCCGCCGAGCGTGACCGATGAGCACGCCTGGCATCCAACCCTTGCGCGCGACCCTGCGCCTGCAATTCCATAAAGGCTTCACCCTCGACCAGGCCGTGCCACTGGTGCCGTATTTCGCCAGCCTCGGCATCAGCCACGTCTACGCCTCGCCCTTGCTGAGTGCCCGGGCCGGGTCGATGCACGGCTACGACGTGGTGGACCCGACCAGCGTCAACCCGGAACTGGGTGGCGAAGCGGCGCTTCGGCGTCTGGTGGAGGCGTTGCGCGCGCACAACATGGGGCTGATCCTCGATATCGTGTCCAATCACATGGCCGTCGGGGGCGGCGACAACCCATGGTGGCTGGACCTGCTGGAATGGGGCCGCTTGAGCCCCTACGGCGAGTTCTTCGACATCCAGTGGCATTCGCCCGATCCGCTGATGGAAGGCCAGTTGCTGCTGCCGTTTCTGGGCAGCGACTACGGCGTCGCCTTGCAGGAAGGCACCCTGCCCTTGCGCTTCGACGCGCAACGGGGAGCGTTTTACGTCGAGCATTACGAGCACCACTTTCCGATCTGCCCGATGAGCTATGGCGAACTGCTCAGAGCCGATCACGAGGAGCTCAAGGCGCTGGCCGAGCGTTTCAGCACCCTGAGCTACCAGACCGACGCCCATGGCCTGGCGAAGCCCTTGCAAAACGAGTTGCGGGAACTGGCCGGCGATCCGGCGGTGCTGCAGGTCATCGAGCAGAACCTCAAGGGCTACGATTCACTGACGCGAGAAGGCTTCGAGCGCCTGCATCGGCTGCTTGAGCAGCAAAGCTACCGGCTCGCCAGTTGGCGCACGGCAGCGGACGACATCAACTGGCGGCGCTTTTTCGATGTCAACGAACTCGGTGGCCTGCGCGTCGAGCGTCCGGCGGTGTTCGAAGCGACCCACGCGAAAATCTTCGAGCTGATCGCCCAGGGCCTGATCGACGGCCTGCGCATCGACCACATCGACGGACTGGCCGATCCACGCCGTTATTGCCGCAAGCTGCGACGCCGGGTCGACAGCCTTTCTCCCGATCGGCACTTGCCGATCTATGTCGAGAAAATCCTCGGCGAAGGCGAAACCCTGCACCGTGACTGGTCGGTGGATGGCACCACCGGCTACGAATTCATGAACCAGTTGTCATTGCTGCAGCACGATCCCGCCGGGGCTCACACGCTGGGCGAACTGTGGCAGCGCTACAGCGAACGGCCGGCCGACTTCCGCCAGGAAGCGCAATTGGCGCGCCAGCAAATTCTCAACGGCTCGCTGGCCGGTGATTTCGAAAGCGTCGCCCAGGCCCTGTTGCAAGTGGCCCGGGACGACCTGATGACCCGTGACCTGACCCTCGGGGCGATTCGCCGGGCGTTGCAGGCACTGATCGTGCACTTCCCGGTTTACCGCACCTACATCAGCCCCTGTGGTCGATCCGAGCAGGACGAAAGGTTTTTCCAGCAGGCCATGGACGGCGCCCGTCAGACGCTTGGCGAAGCGGACTGGCCAGTGCTCGATTGCCTGGCCCGATGGCTGGGCGGCGAGCGTTGGCGCCAACGGCCACGGGGGCGCTCGCGCAAAATTCTCAGGCATGCCTGCGTGCGCTTCCAGCAGCTGACTTCGCCAGCGGCGGCGAAAGCCGTGGAAGACACTGCGTTCTATCGTTCAGCGGTGCTGCTGTCGCGCAATGACGTGGGTATCAGCACTGAACAGTTCAGCGCCCCGGTGGCCGACTTCCATGCCGATTGCCTCAATCGACTGCACGCGTTCCCCGACAACCTGCTGGCCACCGCGACCCACGACCACAAGCGTGGCGAAGACACCCGCGCCAGGCTGGCGGTGTTGAGCGAGCGCAGCGCCTGGTTCGCCGAACAGGTGCCGCTATGGCAAGCCCTGGCCCGGCCGTTGCGCGACGACGACCTGATGCCAACGTCCGGCGATGAACTGATTCTCTATCAAGCGTTGCTCGGCAGTTGGCCACTGGACCTGCACAGTGACGATAGCGCAGGCCTGGAGGGCTACGCTCAAAGGGTCTGGCAGTGGCAGCAGAAAGCCTTGCGTGAAGCCAAACTGCAGAGCAGCTGGAGCGCGCCCAACGACGCCTACGAACAGGCGAGCCGGCAATTTCTCGAACGCCTGTTGCTCAGCCCTGAAGGGGAATTGTTGCGCGCCGCCCTCGCCAAGGCTGCGATGGCCATCGCCGTTCCCGGCGCCCTCAACAGCCTGGCGCAAACCTTGCTGCGCATGACCGTGCCGGGCATTGCGGACCTCTATCAGGGCAACGAGTACTGGGACTTCTCGCTGGTCGATCCAGACAACCGCCGCCCGGTGGATTACGCCAGCCGTCAGCAGTCCCTGGCCAGCCATGCGTCGCTGGCCGACCTGCTGACGAACTGGCGCGACGGGCGTATCAAGCAAACCCTGATTGCGCGCACCTTGAACCTGCGCGCCGAGCATGCCGAGCTGTTTCGCCGCGGCACGTATGAAGCGCTGGAAGTGGTCGGCAGCGAGGCGCATCGGGTGCTGGCTTTTGCGCGGACACTCGGGCATCAGCGGATCATCGTGATCGTGCCGATCCGCTGTGCGCAGTTGCTGGAAAACGGTGCCGCCCCCCGGGTTGGCGCGCTGCAGTGGGGCGATACGCGGGTCAGGTTACCGTTTGCCACCCGCGAGGAAAATCTGAAGGGACTTTTTGCAAGCGTCGCAGTCACACACCACAAGGAGCTGATGATTGGCGCTGCGCTGGGAGATTTCCCGGTCAATCTCTTTATCCAATCTTTGAGTGCAGTTCAGGAGTAGAGCGATGAGTACTGACGATAAACGCATTCGCGAGTTTGCCTACCAGATCTGGGAGTCGGAAGGGAAACCCGAAGGCCATGAAGCCCGGCACTGGGAAATGGCACGCAAACTGGCCGAAGCTGAAGCCCTGGCTCCGAAAAAATCGCCCAAGGCTGCCGGCAGCAAGACGCCCGCCGCCAAGCCTGCCGCCAGCAAAGCAGCCAACGGCAAGTCGGGTGAGCCCAAAGCCAAGGCCACAGCGGCGGCCAAGGCCAAACCGGGTGCTGCGGCCAAGGTGGTCCCACCTGGCGAAAAACCGGCCGACAAGAAACCTCGCGCTGCGCGTAAACCGCCCGCGATCTGACGTTTACCGACATCGTCCCGAAGCAAACGTGGCGAGCCTGCTCGCCACCGTGGGCACGCTCGTCCTGATAAAACCGATTTTCCAAACCTGGCCGGCTGTTGTAGGAGCGAGCATGCTCGCGATGGACGTCAACGATAACGCGGGAAGCCTGATGACCCGCAGCGTTTTCAAGACCATCGCGAGCATGCTCGCTCCTACAGAAGAAGGGTCGGGTACTTGATTGATATGCCCTTGCAGGAGCCTCTATGAGCAGTGCAAAAAAATCCGCGCCAGAACCGCTCGCCGAGCCTTCGAGAATCCGCGAAGGCCTGCCCTTCCCGCTGGGCGCCACTTGGGATGGCCTGGGGGTCAACTTCGCGTTGTTCTCCGCCAACGCCACCAAGGTTGAACTGTGCATTTTCGATGACACGGGCAAAGTCGAGCTTGAGCGCATCGAGTTGCCGGAATACACCGACGAGATCTACCACGGCTACCTGCCCGACGCCCATCCGGGGCTGATTTACGGCTACCGAGTGTATGGCCCCTACGACCCGGCCAACGGCCATCGTTTCAACCACAACAAACTGTTGATCGACCCCTACGCCAAACAACTGGTCGGTGAGCTGAAATGGTCCGAAGCGCTGTTCGGCTACACCATCGGCCATCCGGACGCCGACCTCAGCTTCGACGAACGCGACAGCGCGCCGTTCGTGCCCAAATGCAAGGTCATCGACCCGGCGCACACCTGGGGCCACGATCACCGCGTCAGTGTGCCGTGGGACAAGACGATCATTTACGAAACCCACGTGCGCGGCATCAGCATGCGTCACCCGGCGGTGCCGGAAAATCTGCGCGGCACCTTCGCCGGGTTGATGGTCGATGACGTGCTGGAACACATCCGCAAGCTGGGCGTGTCGTCCGTCGAGTTGCTGCCGATCCACGCCTTCGTCAACGACCAGCACCTGCTGCACAAGGGCATGACCAACTACTGGGGCTACAACAGCATCGCGTTCTTCGCCCCTGACCCGCGTTACCTGGCCAGCGGCAAGATCGCCGAGTTCAAGGAAATGGTCGCGCACCTGCACGAAGCCAACCTCGAAGTGATCCTCGACGTGGTCTACAACCACACAGCCGAAGGCAACGAGCAAGGGCCGACCCTGTCCATGCGCGGCATCGACAATGCCTCGTACTACCGCCTGATGCCCGACGACAAGCGCTTCTACATCAACGATTCCGGGACCGGCAACACCCTCGACCTGAGCCACCCCTGCGTGCTGCAAATGGTCACCGACTCTCTGCGTTACTGGGCCACGGAAATGCACGTCGATGGTTTCCGCTTCGACCTAGCGACCATCCTCGGGCGTTACCATGACGGCTTCGACGAGCGCCACAGCTTCCTGGTCGCCTGCCGTCAGGACCCCGTGCTGCGCCAGGTGAAAATGATCGCCGAACCTTGGGATTGCGGCCCCGGCGGCTATCAGGTCGGTGGTTTCCCTCCCGGCTGGGTCGAGTGGAACGACAAGTTCCGCGACACCGTTCGCGCCTTCTGGAAAGGCGATGAGGGCCAGTTGGCCGATTTTGCCAGCCGCATGACCGCCTCTGGCGAAATGTTCAACCAGCGCGGCCGCCGTCCGTACTCGTCGGTGAACTTCATCACCGCTCACGACGGCTTTACCCTCAACGACCTGGTGTCGTACAACGACAAGCACAACGAAGCCAACGACGAGAACAACCAGGACGGCAGCAACAACAACCTGTCGTGGAACCACGGCGTCGAAGGGCCGACCGACGACCCCGAGATCAACGAACTGCGCTTCCGTCAGATGCGCAACTTCTTCGCCACCTTGCTGCTGTCCCAGGGCACGCCGATGCTGGTGGCGGGCGACGAGTTTGCCCGCACTCAGGACGGCAACAACAACGCCTATTGCCAGGACAGTGAGATCGGCTGGGTCAACTGGGACCTGAGCGAAGACGGCAAGGGTCTGCTCAAGTTTGTCAAACGCCTGATCAAGTTGCGCCTGGCCTATCCGATCCTGCGTCGTGGGCGCTTCCTGGTCGGCAGCTACAACGAGGACATCGGCGTCAAGGATGTCACCTGGCTGGCGCCCAATGGCGAGGAGATGAGCATCGAGCAATGGCAGGACGCCCATGGCAAATGCCTCGGCATGCTGCTTGACGGGCGCGCCCAGGAAACCGGAATCCGCCGCAAGGGCGCTGATGCGACGCTGCTGCTGGTGGTCAACGCCCACCACGACGTCGTCAACTTCGTCTTGCCGCAGGTACCGGACGGTGGTTTCTGGACCTGCATGGTCGACACCAATCAACCCTCGATCCGTGGCCAGGAACGCTTCGAGTTCGGCCACGAGTATTCGGTGACCGGACGCTCACTGCTGCTGTTCGAATTGCAGCATGAGGAAGAGGAGTAAAATGGAGCTGCAGCGGTTTCTTCAGCAGCAGGTGCCGGACTATCCGGACACGGCGGCATTAGGCCGGGGCTTGCGGCAGTTGGTCGAGGCAGGTCTCGACCAGTTGCCGCTGCCAGGCAGCGGACGCACATTGGATCGCTTCCAGAGCCTGGCGGCCGTCGGCGGGCATGATCTGGGATTGTGCAAGCTGTACGAAGGCCATACCGACGCACTGGCGATCATGGCGCAACTGGGCGCAACGCCCGCAGCCGCCAGCACCTGGGGCATGTGGGCAGCGGAGCCCCCGGACGCCAGGCTGCGGATCGCCGGCCAGGGCGATCGGGTGACCTTGCACGGGCGCAAGACCTGGTGCTCCGCCGCGGCGGTCCTGAGCCATGCACTGCTGACTGCGTGGGACGAACAGGATCGCCAGCAACTGGTTGCCGTCGCACTCGATCAACCGGGGGTCACGCTCAGCGATCAAGGCTGGCAGGCGGTGGGCATGGCGGCCACCGGCAGCATCGACGTGCTGTTTGACGGCGCCGAAGGCTTGGCCGTCGGCAACCCCGGCGACTACCTGCAACGTCCCGGATTCTGGCAAGGCGGCGTCGGTATCGCCGCGTGCTGGTACGGCGCGGCGCAGAGCCTCGCCGAACGCTTGCGCCGGCACTGCTCGCAACGTGAAGAGCCGCATGCCCTCGCCCACCTGGGTGCGGTCGACAGTGCCCTGCACGGGGCTGCGACGGTGTTGCGTTGCAGTGCCATTGCCATCGACGCCGCTCCGCTGAACGATGCCGAACGCCTGGCGCGGCGGGTTCGCGCCGTGGTCGAGGACGCTGCGGAGCAGGCCCTGCGCCATGTGGGCCACGCCCTTGGCGCCGGTCCCTATTGCAAGGACCCGCAATTCGCTCGCCTGAGCGCCGACCTGCCGGTATTCCTCCGCCAGAGCCACGCCGAACGCGACCTCGCGGCCCTGGGCCTGCATATTCTTCCGGACACCTGGGCGCTATGAAAACCAATCCCATCGTCGGCCAGGGCACCCCCTTGCACCTGTGGCAGACCTCTCGCCATCTGGCGCAGGTGCCGGTGATCGACATCCTCGATCTGGTGCCGGCGAGCTCCCGCGCGGTGATCGTGGCGCCGCACCCGGACGACGAAGTGCTCGGCTGCGGTGGCTTGCTGCAACTGCTCGCCGCCGCCGACCGGGCGCTGCAACTGATTTCGGTCACCGATGGCAGCGCCAGTCACCCCGGCTCGCGGCGCTGGCCGGTGACGCGCCTGGGCGTGGTCCGCCCACAGGAGTCGGCCGAAGCGCTGCGCCGCCTCGGCTTGCCTGTGCATCAGCTGAAATGGCTGCGTGGCGGTTTCACCGACAGTCAGGTGGCCGCGCGAGAACCCGAGCTGGTTGACTTCATCGAACGCCACCTGCGCCCTGGGGACGTGGTCTTCACCACCTGGCGTGAGGACGGGCACTGCGATCACGAAGCGGTCGGGCGCGCCACGTTCGCCGCCGCGCGACGGGTTGGCGCCACCGTGCACGAGCTGCCAGTGTGGACCTGGCACTGGGCAACGCCCGAAGACCGCCTGGTGCCCTGGCAGCGAGCGCGCAAGATCCTTCTGGCGCCGGCGCTGGTGGCACGCAAACGTCATGCGATTCACGCTTTTGCCAGTCAGTTGGAGGGCGATCCGCAGATCGGCTTGCCCCCGGTGTTGGCGCCCTACGTCATCGATCGCCTGCTGCAACCGTTCGAGGTGGTGTTTCTATGAGTGTCGAGGATCGCTATTTCGACGGGTTGTTCGCTGGCAGCGACGACCCCTGGGCGTTTCGCCAGCGCTGGTACGAACAGCGCAAGCGCGCGATCACCCTCGCCGCCCTGCCTCGTGCGCACTACCGCTCGGTGTTCGAGCCGGGCTGCGCCAACGGTGAATTGAGTGCCGAACTGGCCAGCCGCTGCGATCGCCTGCTCTGTTGCGACACGGCTACCGCCGCCGTGACCTTGGCCCGTACGCGCCTGAGCCTGTTCGAGCATGCTGAAGTGCGCCACAGTCGCTTGCCCGGCGATTGGCCAAACGAACAGTTCGACCTGATCGTGCTCAGCGAAATCGGTTACTACCTGGATGCCGAAGACCTCGAGCGCTTGATCCAGCTCGCCAGCCAATCGCTGACCGCCGATGGACAGTTACTGGCGTGCCACTGGCGCCCGCCGATCGAGGGTTGTCCGCTGAACGCCCGGCAAGTGCACGACCTGCTGCACGAGCACCTGGGCCTGGCGCGTCTGGCTCTGCATCAGGAAGCCGATTTCATCCTCGAACTCTGGAGTCGCGAACCCCGCTCCGTGGCGGCGCTGGAGGGTTTGCGATGATTGGCATCCTGATCCCCGCGCACAACGAGGAAGCCTTGCTTGACGACTGCCTGCAAGCCGCCCTGCGCGCCGCGCAACACGAGTCGCTGGGCGGTGAGGCAGTCGAAGTGCTGGTGGTGCTCGACAGTTGCACCGATCGCTCTTCGGCCATTGCCGCCCGGTATCCGGTGCATCGCCTGGAAATCGAGGCGCGCAATGTCGGCCAGGCCCGCGCAGCAGGGGCGCGTATGCTGCTGGAACGCGGGGTTCGCTGGATTTCCTGCTCTGACGCCGACAGTCGGGTGGCCCATGACTGGCTGGTGGCGCAACTGGCGCTCGAGGTAGACGCGGTATGCGGCACGGTGACCGTCGAAGCGTGGGACGAGTCGTTTGGCGAACCGGCGCAGATTCGCTACCACCAGCATTATCAGCAGCGCGACGGCCACCGGCATATACACGGGGCCAACCTGGGCATCAGCGCCGAGGCCTACCGGCGCGCCGGCGGCTTCGAGCCCCTGGCGTGCGATGAAGACGTGCAACTGGTGCGTCAGTTGGAGCGTTGCGGCGCGACCATCGCCTGGAGCCAGCGGCCCCAGGTACTCACCAGCGCACGCCTGGACAGCCGGGCCCGGGGTGGCTTTGGCGACTACCTCTGCAGCCTGGCGCAGCGCGGATAAAACACTGACTGGAACGAACAAGCACGCGACGAATAGCGTGACTTGAGCAATACTCTTGCACGCTGCAATCCAGGGTATGGAGCGCGGCACATTGCTATCAACCAGAACAAGGACGTAGCCTGATGAAACCTGTATCCCTCATCGACAGTAGCCTGTCAGCGCAAATCTGGAACTCTGCACCTCAACTGGACAATGTTCCGGTCATCAACACCCAGACACTGGTCCCGCCCGGCGCCCGCGCCGTGGTGATCGCCCCGCATCCCGGCGACGAAGTGGTGACCTGCGGCGGCCTGCTGCAACTGCTTAGCGGCCTGGGCCATCCGCTACAACTGATCTCGATCACCGATGGCAGTGCCAGTCATCCGGGCTCGCAGCAATGGTCGGAAAAACGTCTGAGTGTGTTTCGCCCCCAGGAAAGCGTGGAGGCCTTGCGCCGCCTCGGACTGCCCATGCATAGCCTGAAATGGATTCGTGGCGGGTTCACGGATAACGCACTGGCCGAACGCGAACCTCAGTTGAGCGAGTTCATCGCCCGCTACCTGCGCCCCGGCGACGTGGTGTTCAGCACCTGGCGCGAGGACGGCAACTTCGACCATGACGCGGTCGGCCGGGCCAGTGCCAACGCCGCAGCCCTGACAGGCGCCGCCTTCAACGAAGTGCCGGTATGGGCCTGGCACTGGCCAACGCGCGACAGCAGCCTTTTCCCCTGGCACCGCGCACGCAAGTTGCGCCTCGACACCTGGACCGTGGCGCGCAAAAGCCACGCCACCCACGCCTACGCCAGCCAGCTCGACGGCGAGCCCGCCGTCGGCCTGCCGCCGTTACTGCCGCCGGTGCTGCTGGAGCGCATGCGCCTGCCCTATGAGATCGTCTTCGTCTGAGTGCCCACGTCGGACTGAACTGCCCGCTGCTGCATCAGTCGCATACATAGGCAACCCGGATTCAGAGGAGTGAATGTGACCAGTGATTCCAAGCGGCAGGCCATTGAATCGGTGCCTGTGAGCACACCCCCGGTGGTTCACCGGCTCAGAGTCCTGACGGTCAACACCCACAAGGGTTTCACCGCGTTCAACCGGCGTTTCATCCTCCCGGAACTGCGTGAGGCGGTACGCAGCACCTCAGCGGATCTGGTGTTCCTGCAGGAGGTCGTCGGTGAGCACGAGCGGCATTCTTCACGCCTCAACAACTGGCCGCAGATGTCACAATACGAATTTCTGGCGGACAGCATGTGGAGCGATTTCGCCTACGGGCGCAATGCGGTCTACCCCGCCGGCCACCATGGCAATGCCCTGCTGTCCAAATATCCGATCCGCGAATACCGCAACCTCGATGTGTCGATCACCGGTCCCGAACGGCGCGGGTTGCTGCATTGCATCCTGGATGTGCCGGGCCATCGCGAGGTTCACGCCATTTGCGTACACCTCAGCCTGCTGGAAAGCCATCGCCAGTTGCAACTGCAACTGCTCTGCCAGTTGCTCGAATCCCTGCCCGATAAGGCCCCGGTGATCATCGCCGGCGACTTCAACGACTGGCAGTTGCAGGGCAACGCCGCGCTGGCGCGTCGCGACTACCTGCACGAGGCCTTCGAGCGTCACCATGGCCGCCCGGCCAAGACCTATCCGGCGCGTTTTCCCTTGTTGCGCCTGGACCGGATCTATCTGCGCAATGCCAGCAGTCACGACCCGCAAATCCTCGGCAACAAGCCTTGGACGCACCTTTCCGATCACCTGCCGCTGGCGGTGGAAGTGCATTTGTGACACGGCTGCAAAGCTTGGCTCGTCGCGAATAAATGCCCCGACCTGTTACTTATGACAGTAGCCGGCCAGCAAGTCTGTTGTTAGGGTGCAGTTGTCTGTGTCCATCGATGATACGGACGGGAACGTAGCGCAAGTTTTGCCAGGGTTTTCAGCAGGGAGCTGTATTTGTCGTCAATTCGCGCTGCCATGGGCGCTTGAGCCACTGCCACTCCAACGGCGTGCAGAGCTCGGGCGCAAATCAATGCGGAGAGACGAACATGACCTTTTTGACCCTGCGGCCAATGGGCCGATATGGCGCCTGCGCCTTCTCCTTGCTGCTCGGCGCAAGCGGCTCGCAAGCCACCTGGGCAGCCTGTGCATTGACGCCCACTGCCGGCAACGACAACTTCACGTGCGACAGCGGCACCAGTGGTCCGCTGACCGACAACCTGGGCAACAACAGCCTGACCTTCCCCGCCAACGGCACCGGCTCGATCAACGGTAACGTGACCTTCGGTGCGGGTGCGGACACCGTGATCATGAATTCCGGCGTCATCAACGGATCGTTGAATGTCGCCGACGGCACCAACACCGTCAACATCGCCGGTGGGACAATCACCACGGCGGTCAATCAGGGCAGTGGCATCGACAGCTTCACCATGAGCGCCGGGACCATCGGCTCGCTGGCCCAGGGCGACAGCCGAGATACCTTCCTGATGACCGGTGGCACCATCACCGGCGCCTTCGAGGACGGCGACGTGGCCAAAATGACCGGAGGCTCCATCGGCCGGGTCGACATGAAACTCGACAACAACATTTTCGACCTGTCGGGCGGCACCATTCTCGGCAACCTGGTGACCGGGTTCGGCCAGGACACCATCATCGTTTCCGGCGGGCTGATTGGCGGCAACGTCAGCGTCAGCGGTGGCAACGACAACATCACCGTCACAGGTGGCGAGATCGTCGGCGAAGTGCGCGCCAGTATCGGCGACGACACGCTGCTGTGGGACGGTGGCGGGATCATCCGCTCGGCGGTGCTGATGGACCTGGGCAACGATCGCGTGACCCTGCGCAATCTGACCGACAGCACCCTGGCCCTCAACCCGAACTTGGATGGCGGTGCCGGCAACGACCGATTGACCTTCGACCAGACCACCGCCTCGGGCGCCACCCGTTACAACAACTGGGAAACGGTCAGCCTGAGCAACGCTTCGCGCTTCGACCTGCTCAGTGACACCTTTCGCCTGGGCGACAGCAACATTGGCACCGGCGTGTTCAACGTTGACGGCAGCAGCCTGCTGACGTCCGTCCAGGGCAGCATTGCTCCCCTCACCCCCGGCCTGCTGGCCACACTGAACAACAGCGGCGTGATCGACCTCACCCAAGGCAACACGCGCACCAACGACACCCTGACGGTCCAGGGCAACTACGCCGGCAATGGCGGCCAGTTATTGCTCCAAAGTGCGGTGGCTGACGACGCTTCTCCCAGCGACAAACTGGTGGTCAACAACGGCACATTGACCGGCACCACGCTGATTGCCGTCAGCAACGTGGGCGGCGCCGGTGCCCTGACCCTGCAGGACGGCATCCAGTTGGTGCAGGCGCAAGGCACGGCGGTCAGTGAGAGCGGCGCATTCGCGCTGGCCGCCCCGGTGTCAGCCGGTGCCTACGACTACAACCTGTTCAAGGGCGGCGTCACCGCCGGCAGCGAAAACAGCTGGTACCTTCGCTCCTCGGTGGTCGCCCCGCCGTTGGTGGAAGTGGCCAACGCCGACCCGACGCTGCCACCCACCCTCGAGCCGCTGGTGCCGATACCGGTGGTGGCCGCTGTTGCCGGGGTCGTGCCCGTATTGCCTGCGGCTCAACCCGGCGCCGCGCCGATCCCCATCTTCAGGCCGGAAGTCCCGGTGTGGTCGGTGATGCCACCGGCCGCCGCACAATTGGCCCTGAACGCCCTCTCCACCTTCCACGATCGCCAGGGCGATCAAGGTCTGCTCACGCAAACCGGCGCCCTGAGCGCGGGCTGGGGCCGGGTCTACGGCAAAAACTTCGACCAGACCTGGGCCGGCACCGTCACGCCCCGTGTCGATGGCTCGCTCTACGGTTTCCAGGTCGGCACCGATCTGTTCGGCTCGACACTGGCCGGCGGCCAGACCCAGCGCAGCGGTGTGTTCGTCGGCCACTCGCGCTTGCGCGGTGATGTCGACGGCTTCAATGGCGGCTTCGAAGGCAAAAAGGCCGGCAAGGTGGACCTCGAAGGCGACAGCCTGGGGGTCTATTGGACCCTGACCGACAACGCGGGCGCCTACCTCGACACCGTGGCGATGTACACCCGACTCGACGGCGACAGTCATTCCGATCGCGGCCTGAAGATCGACAATGAAGGCCACGTCGCGACCCTGTCGGCCGAAGTCGGTTACCCACTTGCCGTCAGCGACAAGTGGGTGATCGAACCCCAGGCGCAAGCGATCTATCAGAAAATCAGCCTCGACAGCCAGGATGACGGCGTGTCGCGTGTTTCATTCGACTCCGACAGCGCCTGGACCGGACGCGTCGGCGCACGGCTCAAGGGCAGTTACCAGGTCAGCGGCCGCTCGGTCGAACCTTACCTGCGTGCCAACCTGTGGCACACCTTTTCGGGGACCGACACCCTGACCTTCGCCGGCACGGACGAGATCACCACCGAACAGAAAACATCATCTCTGGACCTGGGTCTCGGCGTGATCCTGAATCTATCATCGGCGGTCAGCGTGTACGCCAGCACCGATTACACCAGCAATATTGACAGCAATCAGCTGCGCGGGACCCAGGCGAACATGGGAGTCAGAGTGAGTTGGTGAGCCGGTAGCCTGCTATGCAAACCCCTCTAGCCTGCGGCTGACGGGACGTTTTTTTGAACAAACAAGAACTTAGAGTCTCGATCAAAAACATGGAGTTGCAATCGCTAAAATTCACATACCATTTATCGGCCATTTTCTTGACGCAGGGTCGCAGGTCTTCTTAGCTTCACGTACTACCCCCGAAGTACCTGAGGGGGCACCCCACCAGACACCCGTTAAAACGGGCGGCCAGCGGCTTGCCCCCATTCCATTCGGTCGCCCCTCATTCGGGGTAGGAGAGACGCCACAGCGAGATCCAGCATGCGATTGCAAGGTAGACCTCCATGAAAACTTCTTTCACCCAACAAGAGATCAAAGTCACTTTCTGCACGGTGTCGAGTTCACTCCTGCTGTGTTCATCCATGGAAGTGCAGTCATCACCTGCCGAGGAACAGACAGCCCCCTGGTATGACCAGCAGGTCCCTGTACTCACATTGCCCGCACTTGCGGCCAGCTACCCCGGGCGCTTCAGCGCCGCGTCGGATATGCGAAGTACACGCCTGACCACCCAGGACGCCGCGCCCTCAGCCTGGGATCAACTCTATGGGCAGGCCGCGCGCCAGGCGCAGACCGATTATGAATCCCCAGCGGGTGCGCTTGGCTACGCGAACCCGAACAAAGGCCCGGCGATCCTGACCCTGCAAAGCGGCAGCGGTCATGTTCAGCAAGTCGGCCTGATCGGTGGCACAAGTCACATCCAGGGCAACGCAGACGGCCCACTGATTCATCGCGCGCTGGCCGATCCTCATACCGACACCTTGAACCTGCAAGGCCAGAGCCTCGGCGCCTACTGGAGCCTGACCGGTCCTCAGGGCTGGCACGTCGACCTGAGCGCCAGCGGCGGCCGCGTCAACGGCTTCAGTCGCAATCAGCAAGGTGCCCGCCAAGCCACCGAAGGCAGCGCCGTCACGCTCTCGGTGGAAGGTGGTTTCCCGATCGGCCTGAGCGATAACTGGGTGGTTGAGCCGCAGGCACAGTTGATCAATCAGCGCATCACCCTGGACACCCCTTACGCGGGCTCCGGCAATGCATCATCCAGCGACCTCACCTCGTGGAGCGGCCGGGTCGGCGCCCGACTGAAAGGCAGCTACGACATCAATGGCCTGGGGTTCGAACCCTATGTGCGGACCAACCTGTGGCACACCGTCTACACCGGCAACACCGTGACCCTCGACCAGGTCGACAAGATCAGCAGCAGTCGCAAATCCTCGACGGTCGAAGTGGGGTTGGGATTGGTGGCACGGATGACCCCGGCTGTCAGCCTGTACGTCAGCGCCGACTACAGCAGCGACGTCGACGACAACGACCTGAACGGGCTGATCGGCAGTCTGGGTGTGCGGATGCGATGGTGAGGGACTGACCCAAGCCGATGCGGCGTTTGTCAGCACGCCATCGCGAGCGGGCTCGCTCCCACAAGGGTCACAGCGGACCTGTGGGAGCGAGCCTGCTCGCGATGAGTTCAACGCGGTATCAAGACGTCAGCCTTCCGGCCTCAGTATCAACACCGCCAACGGCGGCAAATTCAGCACCAGCGACTCCGCCTGCCCATGGCTGGGCTCCGGTTGCGTCATCACTGCCCCGCCATTGCCATAATTGGAACCGGCGTACTTCTCCGAATCACTGTTGACGACTTCGTTCCAGCGCCCGCCAAAGGGTACGCCAATGCGATATTCCGTCCGGGGCACGGGCGTGAAGTTGGCCACCACCAGCAGCGGTCGCCCGTCCTTGCTCCAGCGCAGGAAGGCGTAGACGCTGTTGATCGCGTCATCGCCGATCAGCCACTGGAAGCCTTGCGGGGCGTCGTCCTGATCGTGCAGCGCCGGTTCTTCGCGATACAGCTGGTTGAGGTCGCCGACCAGTTTCTGCACCCCTTTGTGTTCCGAATACTGCAGCAGGTACCAATCCAGTTGCTGGTCGTGGTTCCACTCGCGCCACTGACCGAACTCGCAGCCCATGAACAGCAGCTTCTTGCCAGGATGCGCCCACATGAAACTCAGGTAGGCCCGCAGGTTGGCGAATTTCTGCCAGCGGTCGCCGGGCATCTTGTCGATCAGCGAGTGTTTGCCGTGCACCACTTCGTCGTGGGAGATCGGCAGTATGAAGCGCTCGGACCAGGCGTACACCAGGCCAAAGCTCAGTTCGTTATGGTGATGGGCGCGGTAGACCGGGTCTTGCTGGATGTAATGCAGCGAGTCGTGCATCCATCCCATGTTCCATTTGTAGTCAAACCCGAGGCCGCCCTGCTGGGTGTTCTGGCTGACACCGGGCCACGCCGTTGACTCTTCGGCAATCACCAGCGCGCCGGGAGCTTCGAGATTGACCACGTCGTTGAGGTGACGCAGGAAGTCGATGGCTTCCAGGTTTTCCCGCCCGCCGTGACGGTTCGGCACCCACTCGCCGGCCTTGCGCGAGTAATCGCGATACAGCATCGACGCCACGGCATCGACGCGCAGGCCATCGACGTGGAAATGCTTGAGCCAGTGCAGCGCCGAAGCCAGCATGTAGCCGTGCACCTCGGTCCGGCCAAGGTTGTAGATCAGCGTGTCCCAATCCTGATGAAAGCCTTCCTGCGGGTTGCCGTACTCATAGAGCGCGGTGCCATCGAATTGCGCCAGGCCGTGGGTGTCGGTGGGGAAATGCGCCGGCACCCAGTCGAGGATCACGCCGATGTCCGCCAGGTGGCACGCATTGACGAACGCGGCGAAATCTTGCGGTGAACCGTATCGGGCGCTTGGGGCGAATTGCGACAGCAGTTGATAGCCCCACGAACCGCCGAACGGGTGCTCCATGATCGGCATCAGCTCGATGTGGGTGAAACCCAGCTCCTTCACATACGGAATCAGACGTTCGCCCAGCTCGTGCCAGGTGTACTGGCGGGCCACTTCGCCCAGGTCGTCCAGTTCGCACTGCCAGGAGCCGGCGTGCAATTCGTAGATCGACAGCGGCGCGCTCGGTTTCGAGCGCTCGAGCCGGTCCTGCATCCATTGCTGATCCTGCCAGTCGATGTTCAGCGGCGCGGCAACTTTCGAGGCAGTGTCCGGCGGCAGCGTGGTGGCCAGCGCCATGGGATCGGCCTTCAGCGGCAAAATGCCATGAGCGCCGAGAATCTCGTACTTGTAGGCCTCCCCGGGCCCGAGGCGCGGGATGAACAGCTCCCAGACCCCGGTCGGATGGCGAAGGCGCATCGGGTGGCGGCGTCCATCCCAGTTGTTGAAGTCACCGACCACCGACACCCGCTTGGCATTCGGTGCCCACACGGCGAACCGCACGCCATCGACACCCTCGACGTTTTTCAACTGCGCGCCCAGGCAACTGCTCAAGTCGCGGTGATTGCCTTCGGCAAACAGGTACAGGTCCATCTCGCCCAGCAGCGGACCGAAGCTGTAGGGGTCTTCCGCAACCTGCTCGCCACCGGCCCAGCGCGTGCGCAAAAGGTAGGGCTGCGCGTGATCGAAATGCCCGACGAACAGCCCGGGTGTCTCGGTGGCCTGCAGCGCACCGAGTTCTTCACCCGAGTCCTTGCTCAGCACCTGAACGCTCAAGGCGTCCGGCAGATAGGCGCGAATGTACTGCCCGCCGGCGTCGTCGCCGTGGGGGCCGAGAATGGCAAATGGGTCGTGGTGTTCGGCGCGTACCAGCGCCTCAATATCCCGCGATCTGGGCAGTAACGCCTCTTTGCGGTGACCCTGTTCCTTGTTCGAGAAACTCATGACTACTCTCCACCAAGATCGGAAAAGGGTTCAAGCCCACTCAATAATCCATATAAACCGTGCAACGGCACGGGCAGCCAGGTGGGCCGGTTTTCGGCCTCGTATGCCACCTCGTATGCCGCCTTTTCCAGACCGAACAACGCCAGCGCGGCGTTCTCGCCTTCCGGATCTTGCCATGCATGACCAAGACTAGCTGCCGCCAGCCGATAAGCGTCGATAAATGCCTGTTTCGCTTCAACCAGGTAGCGCTGCGTCACTCGCTGCCGTGCAACCTGGGCTTCGTCGGTGTTGTCGACGTTGTGCACGTTGATCGCCATCGCCGCCGCATAGTCGAAGGAACGCAGGACACCGCTCACATCCTTGTACGGACTGTGCTTGCCGCGTCGCTCGGCCAACGGCCGCGCCGGTTCGCCTTCGAAGTCGATCAGGTAGGCATCACCCTTGATCACCAGCACTTGCCCCAGGTGCAGGTCGCCGTGCACACGGATGCGCAAACCACCCGCCGCCTTCCTGCCCAGGTCCTGGACATGGGCGAGAACGGTCTTCCTGTTGTCCAGCAGATGACTGACAAGCGTTTGGTCCGCAGGGTTCAGTTCATCTTGATGCTGCTTGAGCAACTTGAGCGCGTGCTCCACTTGCGCCGCCACATCCTTGGCCGATGCCACGGCCTCTTTTTGCGTGGTGGTCTGTGGCGCGAAATCCGCGTTATCGGTGGACGCGGCCAGCACCTGGTGCATTTCGCCCAACCGCTGGCCGAGCATGCCGGCAAAGTCCCGAAGTTCGCCGAGCGCGTTGTAATGCTGCTCCTGCTCGGACATGGCACCGGCGAGCTCGTCGCGCAACGCCCTTTCCAGATTGTTCTGCGTCCACTCCCAGGCGTCGCCCTGATTGCTCAAGTAGCCCTGGGCGATCATCAGCAGGTTGTCCTCGCCCTGCGCATCGCGACGTACCACCGAACCCAGCAGCGGAGAGATGTTGGCGAAGCCGGCCTGGGTCAGGTAGGCGCTCATCTCAAGCTCAGGGTGCACACCCGAGGCGACCTTGCGGATCAGCTTGAGCACCAGACTGTTGCCGATCACCACGGAACTGTTCGATTGCTCGGCGGACAGGTAGCGCACCTCGGATTCATCCGTCAGCCCCAGCCTGGCCAACTCGGGCGTCGGCTCGAACCGGATTTCGCCGCCGTCGGAGGTCAGCACGCTGTGGTTCTGCATGCCTTGCAGGACCTTGCGAATGAAGTCTTCCAGGGCGAACGCATCGGTGATCAGGCCGACTTGAGGGCCGCGCCGCACGCGAGACAGCGCCAATTGCTGGGGCAAGGCCGGGCCGACCTGGTCATCGGCGATGAAACCGAACGGCAACTGGTAGCGGCTGGTCTGGCCGCCACTGGTGACTTCGATTTCACTCAAGAGCACCGGGTGCTGTGCATCACCGAAACGCACCCCATAGGCCAGATGGATACGCTCGATGGCCGCGTCCTTGCCGGCAAACCAGCGTCGGTTCTGTAACCAGTCGGGCAGGATGGCCTGTTCGAGGGTGTCGCGCGACGGTGCTTCGAGCAACTCTTCCATGCGTTTTTTCAGCACCAGGGTGGTGAAATCCGGCAGGCTCTGGGCCGGTTCTACGTGCCAGGCGGGCATTTGATTCTCCACAGCGAGTCCGAACCAATAGAAGCCATAGGGCGCCAGGGTCAGGAGGAAGTTGAGTTGGCCGATCGGCGGGAACGCATTACCGCCGAGCATCTCTACCGGCACCATGCCGACATAGGCCGAGAGGTCCAGCTCCGCTGCCTGGGCGCTGCGGGATACGTTGGCCACGCACAGAATGATTTCGTGCCGGCCATCGTCCCCGGTGAATTCACGGGTGTAGGCCAGGATCCGCCGGTTGCTCGGCGACAGCATCTTCAGCGTGCCGCGCCCGAAGGCCTTGGACTGTTTGCGCACGGCAAGCATGCGCCGGGTCCAGTTCAACAGCGAATGCGGATCGCCCGCCTGGGTTTCGACATTCACCGACAGGTACCCGTACTGCGGGTCCATGATCGGCGGCAGTACCAGGCTCGCCGGGTCGGCACGGGAGAAGCCGCCGTTACGGTCGATGGACCATTGCATCGGTGTGCGCACGCCATCGCGGTCGCCCAGGTAGATGTTGTCGCCCATGCCGATCTCGTCGCCGTAATACAGGGTCGGCGTACCCGGCATCGACAGCAGCAGGCTGTTGAGCAGTTCGATGCGGCGCCGGTCGCGCTCCATCAACGGCGCGAGGCGACGACGAATGCCCAGGTTGATCCGCGCGCGGCGGTCCGCCGCGTAGTAGTTCCACAGGTAGTCGCGCTCCTTGTCGGTCACCATCTCCAGGGTCAGTTCATCGTGGTTGCGCAGGAAGATCGCCCACTGACAGTTGGCCGGGATTTCCGGGGTCTGGCGCAGAATATCGGTAATCGGGAAACGGTCTTCCTGGGCCAGCGCCATGTACATGCGCGGCATCAGCGGGAAGTGAAACGCCATGTGGCATTCGTCGCCATTGGCGCCGGACTTGTCCGTGTCGCCGAAATACAGTTGGGTGTCTTCCGGCCACTGGTTGGCCTCGGCGAGCAGCATGCGGTCGGGATAATTGGCATCGATCTCGGCGCGGATCTGCTTGAGGACGTCGTGGGTCTCGGGCAGGTTTTCGTTGTTGGTGCCATCACGCTCGATGAGATAAGGAATCGCGTCCAGCCGCAGGCCATCGATGCCCATGTCCAGCCAGTAGCGCATCACCGCCAGCACGGCCTTCATCACCTGCGGGTTGTCGAAATTCAGGTCCGGCTGGTGCGAGTAGAAACGGTGCCAGAAGTACTGGCCGGCCACCGGGTCCCAGGTCCAGTTGGATTTCTCGGTATCGAGAAAAATGATCCGCGTGCCATCGTACTTGCCATCGTCGTCGGACCACACGTAGAAATCCCGCGCCGCCGAGCCCGGCTTGGCCTTGCGTGCGCGCTGGAACCACGGATGCTGGTCGGACGTGTGGTTGATGACCAGCTCGGTAATGACCCGCAGGCCCCGTTTGTGCGCCTCGGCAATGAACCGCCGGGCATCGGCCAGGGTGCCGTAATCAGGGTGCACGCCTCGGTATTCGGCAATGTCGTAGCCGTCGTCGCGGCGCGGTGAAGGGTAGAAAGGCAGCAGCCAGATGGTGTTGACGCCGAGGTCGGCGATGTAATCGAGCTTGTCGATCAGGCCGGGAAAATCGCCGATGCCGTCGTTGTTGGAGTCGAAAAACGATTTGACGTGGACCTGATAGATCACCGCGTCCTTGTACCAGAGCGGGTCCTTGATGAAGGTGGCTGCCTTGGGTTTCTTCGCCATGTGGAACTCCTGATGAATTCGAGAAAACCGCTTGCGTCCCTTTAGGAGCGGGCTTGCCTGCGATGGCGATCTTGCAGTGACCACTTGATTGACTGTCCTGCCGCCATCGCGGGCAAGCCCGCTCCTACAGGGGCCTTCAGCGCTTCAAGTAGTGATCCGCCAAATCCCGAACGGCTGGTGCGCCGGATCGATCCGCATGAACTGGTACTTGCCATGCCACGTCCAGCGATGGCCGTTCATCAGGTCTTCACCCTGGGTGCTGGCGTCGTCAGGCAGGCCCATCTCCCACAGCGGCAATTCGAAATTCGCCTCCTGGACGTTATGCGGATCGAGGCTGACGGCCACGAGAATGAAGTTGCTGCCATCGGCACTGCGCTTGCCGAAATACAGGATGTTGTCGTTCCAGGCGTTGTAGATCGTCAGCCCCAGATGCGTATGCAGCGCCGGGTTCTGCCGGCGGATGCGGTTGAGCTGGGCGATCTCGGCGATGATGTTGCCCGGCGCAGTGAAATCCCGTGGGCGAATCTCGTATTTCTCGGAGTCGAGGTATTCCTCCTTCCCCGGTACAGGCGCCGACTCGCAGAGTTCAAACCCCGAGTACATGCCCCAGAGCCCGGAGCCCATGGTCGCCAGCGCTGCGCGAATCAGGAAGCCGGCGCGCCCCGATTCATGCAGGAAGGCCGGATTGATGTCCGGCGTATTGACGAAGAAGTTCGGCCGGTAGCACTCGCGCCAAGGTGACTGGTTGAGCTCGGCGAAATAGGTCGCCAACTCATGCTTGGTGTTGCGCCAGGTGAAATAGGTGTAGCTCTGGGAATAACCAACCTTCCCCAGGCGCGCCATCATTGCGGGCGTAGTGAAAGCTTCGGCGAGGAAAATGACTTCTGGGTGCAGCGCCCGCACGTCAGCGATCAGCCATTGCCAGAACGGCAGCGGCTTGGTGTGAGGATTGTCGACACGAAAGATCTTCACGCCCTCCTCGACCCATCCCGCTACGATGTCGCGCAATTCGATCCAGAGGCTGGGGATCGCGTCGGCGGCATAGAAGTCGACGTTGACGATGTCCTGGTACTTTTTCGGCGGGTTCTCGGCGTATTTAATCGTGCCGTCCGGGCGCCAGTTGAACCAGCCCGGGTGCTGCTGCAGCCACGGGTGATCCTGGGAGCACTGGATGGCGAAATCGAGGGCGATTTCCAGCCCATGGGCGGCGGCCGCTTCCACCAGGCGACGGAAGTCCTCACGGCTGCCCAGTTGCGGGTGTATGGCCTCGTGACCGCCGTCGGGGCTGCCGATGGCATACGGGCTGCCCGGATCATCCGGGCCGGCGGTCAGCGAATTGTTCGGACCTTTACGGAAACTGCGGCCGATCGGGTGGATCGGCGGGAAGTACAGCACATCGAAGCCCATGTCCTGGATCATCGGCAGCCGTGAATGCACATCATTGAAGGTGCCATGACGGGCGGGGTCGTCGGTGATCGAGCGGGGAAACAACTCATACCAACTGGCGAACTCGGCAAGTTCGCGCTCGACGTCCAGCGGATACTCGGGACTGAAGCTCAAATAAGCGCGGTGATCGGCCTGGGCCATCAGGTCGGCGCTGCGCGGTTGCAGAAACAGCGCCACCTGCTCCATTTCGAGCAGTGCTGCCAGTTCATGGTGCAGCGCCGCCAGCGCTTCACTGAGTGGTCCGTCGGAGCGCTCGGCGGCGTGCTGGATCAACTGCCGGCCTTCCTGCAGCTCAAGACTCACCGGCACTCCGGCCGCATGCTTCTTTTCCAGCTCGTAGCAGAAGCTGGCGAACTGGTCGACCCAGGCCTCGATGCAGAACACATGGCGGCCCTGGCTCCTGACCCGAAAGCTGCCCCGCCAGCCGTTGTTGCCCAGGTCGGTCATGGATTCGCGTTGCCACGTCTCTTCGCCCTCGGCCTGCCAGCGCACCTGCACCGCCAGTTTGTCGTGGCCGTCGGCGAACACCTTGCTGGTGACCACCACTTCCTGCCCCGCCACGGCCTTGACGGCAAATTGCCCGCCGTCGAGGGTCGGCATGGTGTTCTCGATCGCGATGCGCGGCAGCAGCAACGCCTGCGACAGTGGGATATGAGCGTTGTAGTTCAGCTCAGTCGGTGTTTCGGCAGTCATCGAGCCTCTCTCCTGTACGCCCCATGGACGCTCTGGTGCAGGGCCACCGCTCGCGCACAAGCAACGGCCCCGGAATGAACACACTTAGGTTCCGAGCGACAGGCGCGGATAAAAGTTCAGGTCAATTAGCGGGAATCAAATCCGCTGCGCCGCAGTCAACCCATTTGAGTACGCAAACTACTTAAGCACGACTTACGCCATGTGCCACCGGAGGTAGTCATCATGAGTATTCCAATCCCGGCTGAAACGCCCGACCCGAACATCGACGCCCCGACCATTCCGCCGACCGACCCCGCGCCGATCCCGGAAAAAGAACCGCCCGGGTCCACCCCGCCACCGAGGGAAGAACCCCCGTCAACCATGCCGCCGGTGATCGTGGCGCCCGAGTGATGTCCCCTTGATGATCGTTCCCCGGCGAAGGCCGGGAACGATCTCACGCACAAAATGCACGAAGAATCCGACGAGTCTGTAGTCCCCCTCCTGTATTGAAAATCCTCCTCCGCCTGCCGCTTTACCCGGCTGCCCCGCCTGTTTTTCATAGGGGCTGTTTTTTCATAGTGGCTCTCCGTCAGCCGAAATCACGTCCGTGCGGGAATCACTCAGCGGCTGGCCCTATCGTGAAACTATTCAATTTCGAATTGCTGTTTTTCCTGCCCCAACGAGAAACCCGGGCGAAGACCTCACTCCAGCACGACAACGAGCAAAGCCAGAACATCGACTTCGCCAGGAACGAGTTGCCCCCCGAAACCTGTAGGAGCGAGCATGCTCGCGAACAATCTGAGGGCGCCGCGGGGCATCAGGAGCCCAAGGTCATCGTTCACGACCATCGCGAGCAGGCTCGCTCCCATATTCCCGACAACCCTACGAACCCTCCTTGTCCTTATCGAACATCGCCACAATCCTCGGCATCACACTGAACACCGCCAACGCCAGCAGCGTACTGAACACCGCCGTCGCCTCCCGGCCCAACCCGGCCGAGACGCCAATCGCGGCGGTCATCCACAGGCCCGCAGCGGTGGTCAGGCCCTTGACATGACCTTCGTCGCCTTCGTGGTTTTTCAGGATGGTGCCGGCGCCCAAAAAGCCGATACCGGCGATCACGCCCTGTACCACCCGACTCATGGCGTCTGCCTGGGCGCCCGCCGTCTGCGGCACCAGCACGAACAGCGCCGCGCCCAGCGCCACCAGCATGTGCGTGCGCACCCCGGCCGCCTTGCCCTTGTGCTCGCGCTCAAAACCGAGGATGGCGCCCAGCAGTGCGGCTATCAGTAATCTGACGGTAATCCGTGTCAGTTGCGCGGCATCGCCGATGTCGGCGAATTCCGCTTGCAGGGTCACCCATACCTCATGCCACCAGGCATCCATGACGCAATCCTTGTGATTGATAGATAGAGGATGGACCACACCGACCATTAATCAGTTGCACAGAACGAAGGCCGGCCGGTGTGCCCTAACGCCCTACAACCCCGCAGAAAAAAGGACAGAGCCATGACTGTGCGCATCGAAAACCAGACCTGTTTCTTCACCACCGAAAACGGCGAGGAAATTCGCCTCTGCCCTGATGTGGAAATCATCACTGACGGCGAAAAATCAATGTCGGCCGTCGATATCAATGGCCAGCGCATCTACATCACCGAAGCAGAAGCGGATGCATTGACCGTAGCAGGTGCGGTCGACGGCCGTCGGCACTTGAAGGCGACGGACAGTGATTCGGTGATTTGACTGACGCGCATCAACACAGCCTGCGGGCCGCTGATATACGCGCCCGCACGGCGATAAACCCG
This sequence comes from Pseudomonas fluorescens, assembly GCF_041354075.1. Taxonomy (GTDB): domain Bacteria; phylum Pseudomonadota; class Gammaproteobacteria; order Pseudomonadales; family Pseudomonadaceae; genus Aquipseudomonas; species Aquipseudomonas fluorescens_CE. Next base: position 102,755 of record NZ_JARZGC010000017.1, read on the forward strand.
GTGCTTCAAGTTGTCGCAGGCAACCGTACCGCTTGCATCTGATCCGCTTTTTATTGAAATACCTGAGTCTGTTATGCAAACAGTTCGTCGCTCATAGTGACCCGGCCTGATGGAGGCTGATGAGCGAAAGACCATGAGCGAACTAATCCCCGTCCGAACCGTAGAAACCTTCGAGCCTTTGCGTCCAAAGATGAAGGCCAAGTCCACCGACACCCTGGTCCACACCCGCAGTTTCACCGGCAGGTTCCGCAATCTGCGCCTGCTCGGGGCCGGCTTCTTGTACCTGCTGTTCTTCGGCACGGTCTGGCTGAACTGGGGCGATCGCCAGGCCGTCCTCTGGGACCTTTCCGAAAGCAAGTTCCACATCTTCGGCGCAACGTTCTGGCCACAGGACTTCATCCTGTTGTCGGGTTTGCTGATCATTGCCGCATTCGGCCTGTTCGCAATCACCGTGTTTGCCGGTCGCGTGTGGTGCGGCTATACCTGCCCCCAGAGTTCCTGGACCTGGGTCTTCATGTGGTGCGAGAAAGTCATCGAAGGCGAGCGCAACCAGCGGATCAAGCTGAAGGCGGCGCCCTGGGGCCTGAACAAACTGCTCCGTCGCTCGGCCAAACACACGGCCTGGCTGGCGATCAGCCTGATGACCGGGCTGACCTTCGTCGGCTACTTCACCCCGATCCGCCCGCTGGCCGAAGAACTGCTGACCTTGCAGATCGGCGGCGTCAGCCTGTTCTGGGTGCTGTTCTTCACCGGCGCCACCTACCTCAATGCGGGCTGGTTGCGCGAAGCGGTGTGCATCCACATGTGCCCCTACGCACGATTCCAGAGTGTGATGTTCGACAAGGACACCCTGGCCATTTCCTACGACGTGGCCCGTGGCGAAAACCGGGGCCCGCGCAAACGCGAGGTCAAACCGGCCGAAGTGGGCCTTGGCGACTGCATCGATTGCCAGCTCTGCGTGCAGGTCTGCCCCACCGGCATCGACATCCGCGATGGCTTGCAGATGGAATGCATCGGTTGCGCCGCCTGCATCGACGCCTGTGATTCGATCATGGACAAGATGAACTACCCGCGCGGCCTGATCCGCTACACCTCCGAACAGGAACTGCAGGGCGGCAAGACGCACCTGCTGCGCCCACGCCTGATCGGCTACACCCTGGTGCTGGTGGCGATGATCGGCGCGCTGGTCCTGGCGCTGGTCGAACGGCCGATGGTGTCGCTGGACGTGACCAAGGACCGTGGCCTGTTCCGCGAGAACGGTCAGGGGCAGATCGAGAACATCTACAGCCTCAAGGTGATCAACAAGACCCAGCAACGTCAGGACTACCAACTGAGCCTGGTCGATGGCGACGGCTTCCAGCTGCAAGGCAGGACCGAGCTGAGCCTGGCTGCCGGGGAGATTGTCGATGTACCGGTGTCGGTGGCGATGACCACGGAACGCGCCGCCAGCAGTTCGCAAACCTTGAGTTTCAAAATTATCGACAGCGACGAGCCCGAGATCTACAGCGTGGCCAAAAGCAGGTTTGTTGCGCCGATGAATCGCTGATCCCTTAGACTGCGGTGCGCTCTATCGCGAGCAGACCCGCTTCCTCAAGGCGATCCTTGTGGGAGCGGGCTTGCCCGCGAAGAAGTCACCCGGATTATCTTGCATGCCACCCAGACGGGCCTTTGATGAAACGCTACGAAAAATTCGCCGATGACATTGCCGAACTGATCCGCTCCGGTGTCCTGGGGCCCGGCCAGCGCGTACCCTCGGTGCGTTATGCCAGCCAGACCTACGGCGTCAGCCCGTCCACGGTGTTCCAGGCCTACTACCTGCTGGAGCGCCGCGGTCTGATCCGCGCCCGCCCGCGCTCCGGTTACTTCGTCAACACCCATGCGCCAAGCCCGTTTTCCGAACCGGTGATCAGCAGCCAGGTCAACGAGTCCACCGAAGTCGACGTCAGCGAACTGGTGTTTTCGGTCCTCGACTCGATCAAGGACCCGACCACCGTGCCCTTCGGCTCGGCATTCCCCAGCCCGACCCTGTTCCCCCTGCAACGGCTGTCGCGTTCGCTGGCCAGCGCGACCCGGGACATGGACCCGCGCATGGTGGTCACCGACATGTCGCCGGGCAACCCGCAACTGCGGCGCCAGATCGCCCTGCGTTACATGGTCGGCGGCCTGATGCTGCCCATGGAAGAGTTGCTGATCACCAACGGCGCCCTGGAAGCGCTGAACCTGTGCCTGCAGGCCGTGACCGAGCCGGGCGACCTGGTGGCCATCGAAGCCCCGGCGTTCTACGCCTGCCTGCAGATTCTGGAGCGGTTGAAACTCAAAGCCGTGGAAATCCCCGTGCACCCGCGTGACGGCATCGACCTCGGCGTACTCGCGCAAACCCTGGAACGCCACCCGATCAAGGCCTGCTGGTGCATGACCAGCTTCCAGAACCCGATGGGCTCGACCATGCCCGAGGCGAAGAAACAGGAGCTGGTGGAACTGCTGCGCCAGCATCAGGTGCCGTTGATCGAAGACGATGTGTACGCCGAGCTCTATTATGGCCAGCAAGCGCCAAAACCGGCCAAGGCCTTCGACACCGAAGGGCTGGTGATGCACTGCGGTTCGTTCGCCAAGAGCCTGGCACCCGGTTATCGAGTGGGTTGGGTGGCAGCGGGACGTTATGCGCAGAAAATCGAACGGCTGAAACTCATGACCTCGCTGTGCGCGTCGATGCCGGCCCAGGCGGCGATCGCCGACTACCTGCAACACGGCGGCTATGACCGCCATCTGCGCAAGTTGCGTTATGCGCTTGAAGAACAACAGAGCGCGATGCTGGCGGCGATAGTCCGGTACTTTCCGGCAGAAACCCGGGTCAGCCAGCCGGCGGGCGGTTACTTCCTTTGGCTTGAGCTGCCGCCGCAGATGGATTCGTTGAAGCTGTTCCAGATGGCGCTGGCGCAGGGCATCAGCATTGCGCCAGGACCGATCTTTTCTCCGGCCCAGCGGTTCAGGAACTGTATTCGCCTGAATTACGGCAGCCCGTGGAACGAGGCGGCGGAAAAGGCGATGGAGACGTTGGGGCGGATTGTGCGGTCGTTTTGAGGTTTGCGTTCATCGCGAGCAGGCTCGCTCCCACTCTGCAGAACATCCAGAGTCAACGGTGGGAGCGAGCCTGCTCGCGATAACCCCAGGACAAACACAGGCAATCCTGGGACTAACGCCCGCCCCCCAAATCCACAAACGTCCCCGTCGCGTAGGAAGCCTTGTCCGACAACAGCCACACAATCGCCTCCGCCACTTCATCCGGCCGGCCGCCGCGTGCCATCGGGATCGCCGACTCCAGCTTGCTGACCCGATCCGGATCGCCGCTGAGCGCGTGGAAGTCGGTGTAGATGTAGCCAGGGCGCACGGCGTTGACGCGAATACCTTCGCCCGCCACCTCCTTGGACAGGCCCAGGGTGAAGGTGTCGAGTGCGCCTTTGGACGCGGCGTAATCCACGTACTCGTTCGGCGACCCCAGGCGCGCGGCGACCGAGGAGACGTTGACGATGCTGCCGCCCTGCCCGCCGTGCTTGGGCGACATGCGCAGGATGGCGTGCTTGGCGCAGAGGATCGGCGCAAGGACGTTGGTCTTGAGGGTTCTGAGGATGCGGAACTCGGACATTTCGTCGACCCGGGACTTTTGCCCCACAGTGCCCGCATTGTTGACCAATGCCGTGACCCGGCCCAGCTCGGCGTCGACCCGGTTGAACAGGGCAATCACTTCGTCTTCGTTGCTGACATCGGCACGTACCGCAATGGCCTGGGCGCCAAGAGCGCGGACTTGCTCCAGCACGCGATGCGCCGCCTCTTCATCGGACTGGTAGTTGATGCAGACCCGATAGCCCTGTTCGGCGGCCAGTTGTGCCGTGGCGGCACCGATACCGCGGCTGCCGCCGGTGATGACAATGACTTTGTCCATGCGAGCGTTTCCCCGTTCAAGCGTATGCAGTCGGGGCCAAGAATAACCGCCATTGGCCGGTTTTGCATGAGCTGTGGCAGCTTGCGCGCAGACGGACGATGACCCTGGCCGGCATTTTCAGCCTGCCGTCAGCCGCTCCGCCTGGACAATGTCCGACAGGAACCGCTCCGCCGGCAGCGGATGTCCCAGCAGGTAGCCTTGCAGCGAGTCGCAACCGAGCTGCGTCAGGAAATCCTGTTGCACGTCGGTTTCCACCCCTTCGGCGACGATTCGCAGGCCCAGCGCCTGACCCAGCGCGACAATCGCCGAAACGATGGCCGCATCGTCGCTGTCGCGCTCCAGGTCACGGACAAACCCGCGGTCGATCTTCAGCTCGTTGGCCGGCAGGCGCTTGAGGTACATCAGGCTTGAATAGCCGGTGCCAAAGTCGTCGATGGACAGATCGACGCCCATCTGCGACAGCTCGTTGAGCACCGTCATGCTGGCATCGGCGTCGCTCATGGCCGTGGTTTCGGTGATTTCCAGGGTCAGACAGTTGGCTGGCAGATGGTGCGTGGCCAGGGCCCTGGCCACGCTCTGAACCAGCCCTGCGTGGCAGAACTGCAGCGCGGACAGGTTCACGGCGATACGCCAATGGGTGTAGCCGAGCACAAACCACTCGCGCATCTGCCGACAGGCTTCGTTGAGCACCCAGTCGCCGATCGGAATGATCAGTCCGGTCTTCTCTGCCAGATCGATGAACTTGTCGGGCAACAACAGGCCGTGGGTCGGGTGTTCCCAACGCAACAAAGCCTCGGCGCCGACGGCGCGGCCGTTGCTGGCATCGAATTTGGGCTGGTAATGCAGCCTGAACTGCTGCTGATCCAGTGCGTTGCGCAGTTCCTGCAATAATTGCAGTTGTTTGCGCGCGTTGCTGTTCATCGAGGCATCGAAGAAGCTGTATCCGTTCTTCCCCGCCCCCTTGGCGTGATACATCGCCGCATCGGCGTTCATCAGCAATTCCTCGGCGCTGTGGCCATTGCCCGGATAAAGGGCGATGCCGACACTGGCGGATATCTGCAAGTCATGTTCGGCGACGCGGAACGAGCGCCCGACCAGCCCGACCTGGCGCTCGGCGAGACTCAGGGCGTCATGCTCACTCACCAACTGCACCAGCAAGACGAACTCATCGCCGCCAATGCGCGCCAGGGTGTCCTGGCTGCGCAAGTCCTCGCGCAGACGCAACGCCACTTCACGCAATAACAGATCGCCCATGTGGTGCCCGAACGCATCGTTGACCGGTTTGAACCCGTCCAGATCGATGAACATCAAGGCAAAACAGCCACCCTGCTCCGCCACCCTGGACATGGCCTGATCGATGCGATCGGCCAGCAAGATGCGGTTGGGCAGCCCGGTCAGGGTGTCGTGCAGGGCCAATTGGGTCAGTTCGCGGTTGGCCTCGGTCAACGAATGCGCCAGGTCGGCGGTACGAGCCTCCAGGCGCGCATCGAGAATCGAGGTGAGCAGCGCGATGCTCAACACCGCCAGCGTGGTCACCAGCACCAGTCCGTCCAGGCCCTTGCCACTCAGGCCGCTGGTGGCCGCGCCACAGAAACTGCCGTCGGGAAACTGCGCCGCCGCCATGGCCGTGTAATGCATGCCGACAATGGCAACGCCCATGACGATGGCCGCGCCGCCACGGATCAGGCTGACATAGGGCGTGTGCCTGCGCAGGCGGAAGGCGATCCACAACGCCGCACCCGATGCACCGACGGCGATGAGCAGGGACGCGGCGAACAACGTGGGGTCGTAATCGATGCCAGGCTGCATGCGCATCGCGGCCATGCCCGTGTAGTGCATCGCGCTGATGCCGGCCCCCATCACCAGGGCACCGAAGCCCAGTTGCCAGAGCGGCAATCGTGGCTGGCTGACCAGCCATAGCGCAAAACCACTGGACAGGATGGCGGTCAGCAGTGACAGGCCCGTCAACGTGATGTCGTAGCCAAGCTCGATCGGCAGATCGAACGCCAGCATGCCGATGAAGTGCATCGACCACACGCCAATCCCCATCGCAAAGGCGCCGCCAGCCGTCCAGAAGTGCACCGCCCGACCCTTGGCCGTGGCAATGCGCCCAGTCAGGTCGAGCGCCGTATAGGAGGCGAGAATCGCCACGAATAGCGAGATGACAACCAGCGAAGGGGAATAGCTACCGATGAGCATGGGTTTTCTCGAAACGACCCGACTGAATGCGTCCATGCCTGGCGGGAAAAGCGGCGATTGTACTGGTTGCGCAAAAGAACGCACGGACAAAATGGAGCAAAAGGCCAGCAAGCCGATGAAACGCTTGTTTGATCCATTTCAGAGCCGCCAATCGCGACCATGCGTAGGCCTTGTGGGAGCGAGCCTGCTCCGGCCGGCGCTCCGACGATAGCGGTGTATCAGTCCCTGGCGTTATGGCCTTGAAACCGCATCGCGAGCAGGCTCGCTCCCACAGCGTTTACAGGTCGGTATTGCCGTCCCAACCACCACCGAGCGCCGCGATCAATTGCACACTGGCGATCAACCGACTTTGCATCAGGTCGAGCATGCTGCGTTCGTTGTTCAACGCCGTGGCCTGAACCGCCACCACGTCCAGATAGGCAATCAGCCCGGCCTTGTACTGGTTCTGGGTCAGGCGCAGCGACTCACGCGCCGCATCCAGTGCTTGCTGGCGAACGCCGGTCTCGTCCTCCAGAACCTTGAGCTGGACCAGGTAGTTTTCCACCTCGCGAAAGCCGTCCAGCACGGTCTGGCGGTACTTGGCCACGGTTTCATCGTACGCCGCCTCGCTGCGGTCGACTTCCGCCGAGCGCTGACCGCCGTCGAACAGGGTCATCGCCAGTTGCGGGCCAACCGACCAGAAGCGGTTCGGCACGGTGAACAGATTGTTCGACGTACTGCTGCTGTACCCACCGTTCATGCTCAGGGTCAGGTCCGGATAATAAGCGGCCTTGGCCACACCGATGTTGGCGTTGGCCGCGATCACCGAGCGTTCGGCGGAGGCAATGTCCGGGCGGCGTTCCAGCAGCTGCGATGGCAGGCTCAGCGGTACTTCAGGCAACACCGGGATGTCCCGGCTTTCAGCCAGGGTGAACTCTGCAGGCGGCAGGCCGATCAGCACGGCGATGGCGTTCTCGAACTGGGCGCGTTGCCAGATCAGGTCGACCAGGTCCGCCTCGGTGCTCTTGAGCTGGGTTTGCGCCTGCGCCACCGCGTCCTTGCCGGAAACCCCGGCTCGATACTGGTTTTCGGTCATCTTCAGCGAGCGCTGATAGGCCTCGACCGTCGCTTGCAGCAGGCGTTTCTGCTCGTCGATCACCCGCAATTGCAGGTAGTTCTGCACCAGCTCCGACTGCTGACTCAACCGCATGGCCGCCAGATCGGCAAAACTGGCCTCGGCGTTGGCGGTGTCGGCCTCCAGTCCACGGCGCAATTTGCCCCAGATATCGGCTTCCCAACTGACCCCAGCCTGAGCGGTGTAAGTGTTGCGAATGCCGCTGGACGAACTGCTCAGGCTGGAGCTGCTGCTGCCGGTGCCCTGGCTGGAGCGGTTCTTGCCGACGGTCAGATCCACCGTGGGGAAAAACGCGCCCCGGGCGCTGCGGACCAGCGCCTGGGCCTGGCGGAATTGGGCTTCGGATTGCGCAACGGTCTGGTTGGCGCTGTTGAGCTTGTCGATCAGACCATTGAGCTGTTGATCGCCGTACAGCTCCCACCAGGCCCCGCGAGCCAGGGAGTCGCTCGGGGCGGCCTGTCGCCAGCCCGCCGCTTCCTTGTACTGCACCGGCGCGGCGGCGGTCGGGCGCTGGTAATCCGGGCCGATGGCGCAGGCACTGAGCAGCGCCACACACAACGACAGGCTCAGCAAACGCGAACCCCGGGCCATGAGCAGCGATGCGGACAGGTTGATAGGCGAACGGTCAGTCATAGCGGAGTTTCCAGGGCAGCATCAGTGCGCACGCCGCGCCAGCGGTTGAAGCGATGGCGCAGCTTGTCGAGATAGAGGTAGACCACCGGGGTGGTGTAAAGCGTCAGCACCTGGCTGAAGATCAGCCCGCCGATGATGGTCAGGCCCAGCGGCTGACGCATCTCCGCTCCTTCGGCACGGCCCAGCAACAGGGGCAATGCACCGAGGATGGCGGCCAGGGTTGTCATCAGGATCGGCCGCAGACGTTGCAGGCAGGCGCTGCGGATCGATTCCAGCGGGCCCAGCCCCTGATGTCGTTCGAGTTGCAAGGCCAGGTCGATCATCAAAATGGCGTTTTTCTTCACTACACCGATCAGCAGGAACAGCCCCAGCAGCGAGATCAGGCTGAACTCGGCCCCCAGCACGTAGATCGACAGCAGCGCACCGACCCCGGCCGATGGCAGGGTCGAGAGAATGGTCAGCGGATGAATGTAGCTTTCATACAGCACACCCAGCACCAGATACACCGCCAACAGCGCCCCCAGGATCATGAACGGCTGGCTCTTCTGCGTTGCGGCGAAGGCGTCGGCGGTGCCGGCCATCTTCACGATCACGTCTTCGGGCATGCCAAGCTGGGCGAGCGAGCGTTCGATCGCGGCCGTGCCCTGCTCCACCGTCACGCCTTCGGCCATGTCGAAGGAAATGCTCTCGGACGCAAACTGACCTTCGTGGCTGACACGGTCTTCTTCCAGGCTGCTTTCGTAATGGGCGATGGTCGACAGCGGGATCCGCGCACCGTCGGCGGTGATCACCTGGACCTGCTTGAGGGTGATCGGGTCCTGGGCGTACTTGGGATTGACCTCCATCACCACCTGGTACTGGTTGAGGCTGTCGTAGATCGTCGAAATCTGCCGCTGGCTGTAGGCGTTGTTGAGCACGGCCGTGACCATGTCCATGTCGACGCCCAGGCGCTTGGCCTGATCGCGGTCGACGATCAGCGTCACCTGCTGCGCGCCGCTGCCCTCCCGGGCATCGATAGCGGTCAGTTCCGGCAGGGCCCTGAGGGCCGCCACCACTTTCGGATACCACTTGCGCAGCTCGCTCAGGTCAGCACTCTGGATGATGTAGGAATACTGCGAGGTCGTCTGCTCACGGCCGCCCCCGAACTGCAAGTCCTGGTCCGCCATCAGCATCAACTGAGCGCCGGGCACCTTGGGCATTTCCTTGCGCATACGCTCGATGACCTTTTGCGCGGAAAGCCCGCGTTCCTGGATCGGCTTCAGGCGCACCAGCATGAAAGCATTGTTGGTACCGTTGCTGCCACCGATGAAGCCGGCGACGCTTTGCACTGCGTCGTCCTTGAGCACGGCACGACGGAAAATTTCCATCTTCGGCTGCATGACACTGAAGGACAGGCCGTCGTCCCCGCGCACGAAACCGATCAGTTGCCCCGTGTCCTGTTGCGGCATGAATGTTTTAGGAACAACCACATACAGCGCGATGTTCACCCCAACTGTCACCAATAGGCTGAGCAACGTCAGGCGTCGATGGCGCAGCACCCAGTCGAGGCTGGTGGCGTATTTGCCGACCATCCATTCGTTGGTGCGCTGGCTCCAGCGTTGCAGGCGATTTTCCTGCCCCGGTGTGTGCGGCTTGAGCCAACGTGCGCACAACATCGGGGTCAGAGTCAGGGACACCACCAGCGACACCACGATGGCCGCTGCCAGGGTGATGGAAAACTCACGGAACAGGCTCTCGATGATCCCGCCCATGAACAGGATCGAGAGGAACACTGCCACCAGCGACACGTTCATCGACAGCAGCGTGAAACCGACTTCCTGCGCCCCCAGGTAGGCGGCCTTCATCGGGCGCACACCGGCGTCGATATGCCGGGAAATGTTCTCCAGCACCACGATGGCATCGTCCACCACCAGCCCGGTGGCGAGAATCAGCGCCATCAACGACAGGTTGTTCAGGGAAAAGCCGTAGAGGTACATCACCGCAAAGGTGCCCACCAGCGAGACGGGCACCGCCAGGGTCGGGATCAGCGAGGCGCGGAAGTTGCCGAGGAACAGGAACACCACCAGGATCACCAGGGCCACGGCGATCAGCAGGGTCATTTCCGCTTCGTGCAGCGTCGCCTTGATCACCGGCGAGCGGTCCATGGCCAGGTTCAGCTTGACGCTGGCGGGCAGTACGGCCTGCAAGGCTGGGAGCTGGGCCTTGATTTCGTTGACCGTCTCGATGATGTTGGCGCCGGCCTGTCGGTTGATCACCAACAGGACAGCCGCATCGTCGTTGAAGAAACCGCTGTTGTAGCGGTCCTCGACGCCGTCGCTGACCTTGGCCACATCCTTCAGGCGCAGCGCTGCGCCGTCCGCGTAGTGAATGATCAGCGACTCGTAATCCTTGGCTTTTTCCAGTTGATCGTTGGCCTGCACCTGCCACAGCCGCTCGCCGTCTTCGACCGACCCCTTGGGGCGACGCACGTTGGCGTTGGCGATGGTGTTGCGCACATCGTCCAGCGCTACGCCGTACTGGTTCAGCGCCTGGGGCTCGAGCTCGATGCGCACGGCGGGCAAGGAGCTGCCGCCGATCTGTACTTCACCGACACCCTGCACCTGGGACAGGCTCTGGGACAGGATCGTCGAGGCCAGATCGTACAGCTGGCCCTTTTGCAGCACCTCCGAGGTCAGCGACAACACCATGATCGGCGCCTGGGACGGGTTGACCTTCTTGTAGGTCGGCATGCTGCGCATCCCGCTGGGCAGCAGGTTACGCGAAGCATTGATCGCCGCCTGCACTTCCCGCGCCGCGCCGTTGATGTCGCGGTCGAGATCGAACTGCAGGATCACCCGGGTCGAGCCCTGGCTGGATCGGCTGCTCATGGTATTGACGCCCGAGATGGCGCCAAAGGAGCGTTCCAGCGGCGTGGCCACGGTCGAGGCCATCACTTCCGGGCTGGCCCCGGGCAAACTGGCCTGGACCACGATCACCGGGAAATCCATTTGTGGCAGCGGCGAGACGGGCAACAGGCCGAAGCTCACGCCGCCGAGCAGCATGATCGCCAGGCTCAACAGCAAGGTGGCGACCGGGCGCTTGATGAAAGGTCCGGAGAGGTTCATGGCTGCTCGACCGCTTCCACCGGCTCGGATGGACGGCCCCAACGCCGACCGAGACGGTCGAAGTACAGGTAAATCACGGGTGTGGTGAACAGGGTCAGCACCTGGCTCACCAGCAAGCCCCCCACCATCACCAGGCCCAGGGGTTGACGCAGCTCGGCCCCGGAGCCGGTGGCGAGCATCAACGGCACGGCACCGAACAAGGCCGCCAGCGTGGTCATCAGGATCGGCCGGAAACGCAGCAGCGCCGCCTGATAGATGGCGGTTTGCGGGTCCATGCCCTGGTTACGCTCGGCGTCGAGGGCGAAGTCGATCATCATGATCGCGTTCTTCTTCACGATACCGATCAGCAGGATGATGCCGATGATTGCGATCATGCCCAGGTCATTGCCGCTCAACAGCAGGGCCAGCAAGGCGCCGACCGCGGCCGAGGGCAAGGTCGAGAGGATGGTGATCGGGTGGATGTAGCTTTCGTACAGCACGCCCAGCACGATGTACATGGTCACCACCGCCGCCAGGATCAGCAGCAAGGTGCTCGACAGGGACGCCTGGAACGCCTGCGCCGCGCCCTGGAACTGGGTCTGCACGCCGACTGGCATGCCGATGTCCTGCTGCACCTGTTCGATGACTTGCACCGCATGCCCCAGCGCCACGCCAGGCGCCAGGTTGAAGGACATCATGACCGCCGGAAACTGGCCGATATGGGTGATCGCCAGTTGCGCCTGCCGCTCTTCGATGTGCGCCAGGCTGGACAGGCGTACCTGCCCGCCATCGGTGGTCTTGACGTGAATCTGGTTCAGCGCGTCCGGGCCGATTTTCTCGCCCGATTGCGATTGCAGCACCACGCGGTACTGGCTGGCCTGGGTGTAGATGGTGGAAATCTGCCGCTGGCCGAAAGCGTCATACAGGGCATCGGTGATATTCGCCACCGACACCCCGACCCGCGAAGCGGCATCACGGTCGATCACCAGATAGACCTGCAATCCCTTGTCCTGCAAATCGCTGGCGACGTCGGCCAGCTCCGGGCGCTCGCCCAGGGCTTCGACCAGACGGCCGCTCCACAGGCTGAGCAACTCGGCATCCGGCGATGACATGCTGAACTGGTACTGCGTACGGCTGACGCGGTCTTCGATGGTCAGGTCCTGCACCGGCTGCATGAACAGGCGAATACCCACCAGTTTGTCCACTTCCGGTTGCAGGCGGGCAATCACCTCGGAGGCACTGAGGTCACGATTGCCATGGGATTTGAGGTTGATCAACAGGCGACCGCTGTTGAGGGTCGAGTTGTCGCCATCGACACCGATGTAGGACGACAGGCTCTCGACGGCCGGGTCGGCGAGGACCACCTTGGCCAGCGCCTGCTGGCGCTCGCTCATCGCCGCAAAGGAGATCGACTGGGGCGCTTCGGAGATGCCCTGGATGACCCCGGTGTCCTGGACCGGAAAGAAGCCCTTGGGCACCACCAGGTACAGGAACACGGTCAACGCCAGCGTGCCGACAGCCACCAGCAATGTCAGCGGCTGGTGCTTGAGAACCCACGTCAACTTGCGCCCGTAAGCCTCGATCATCCAATCAATGACCGCACCGCTGGCCCGATAGAAACGGCCCTGCTCTTCCTCTCTGGGTTCACGCTTGAGCAACCGCGCGCACATCATCGGCGTCAGGGTCAGGGACACCACCAGGGAAATCAGGATCGCCACCGCCAGGGTGATCGCGAACTCGCGAAACAGACGCCCTACCACATCGGCCATGAACAGCAGCGGAATCAGTACGGCAATCAGCGACAGCGTCAGGGACACCAGGGTGAAGCCAATCTGTTTCGCGCCCTTGAGCGCCGCATTCAGCGGACTGTCGCCCTCTTCGATGAAGCGGGAAATGTTCTCCAGCATCACGATCGCATCGTCCACCACGAAACCGGTGGCGATGGTCAGGGCCATCAGGGTCAGGTTGTTGACCGAGAAACCGGCGAGGTACATCACACCAAAGGTGCCAATCAGCGAGAGCGGCACCGCCACCGACGGAATGATCGTCGCGCTGGCCCGGCGCAGGAACAGAAAGGTCACCATCACCACCAGGGCAATGGCGATCAGCAATTCGTGCTGGACATCGGTCACGGAGGCACGAATGGTCTGGGTGCGGTCGGTGAGGACGGTGACCTCGAGGCCGGCCGGCAGGTTATCGGTGATGCTCGGCAGCAAGGCCTTGATCCGGTCGACCACCTCGATGACGTTGGCGCCCGGCTGACGCTGGATGTTGAGCAACACCGCCTGGCTTTCATTGGCCCAGGCGGCGAGACGTTCGTTTTCGGCGCCGTCGGCGATTTCCGCCACATCCTTGAGTCGCAAGGGCGCGCCATTGCTGTAGGCCAGGATCAGGTTGGCGTAGTCTGCGGGCGAGGTCAGTTGATCGTTGGCATCGAGCATCGAGACCCGCGTCGGGCCGTCGAAGTTGCCCTTGGGCTGGTTGACGTTCGAGGCGCCGACCAGCGTGCGCACGTCCGACAGGTTCAGCCCGGCCGCCGCCAGGGCTTCGGGGTTGACCTTGATCCGTACCGCCTGGCGCTGACCACCGGAAATACTGACCATGCCGACGCCGCTGATCTGGGCGATTTTCTGCGCCATGCGCGTGTCGACCAGGTCATTGAGTTTGGGCATCAACATGGTCTTGGAAGTGATCGCCAGCGTCAGTACCGGGGTGTCGGCCGGGTTGACCTTGTTGTACACCGGCGGCGCCGGCAGGTCCTTGGGCAGCAGGTTGGTCGCGGCGTTGATCGCGGCTTGCACTTCCTGCTCGGCGACGTCCATGTTGATGTCGAGGCTGAACCGCAGGGTCAGCACCGAGGCGCCGCCGGAACTGGTCGAGGCCATCTGGGTCAGGCCCGGCATCTGCCCGAACTGACGTTCCAGCGGTGCCGTCACCGCGCTGGTCATCACGTCCGGGCTGGCGCCGGGATAAAGCGTCATCACGCGGATGGTCGGGTAGTCGACCTGGGGCAAGGCCGACACCGGCAACAGGCGGTAGGCGATCAGGCCGGCCAGGACAATGGCCAGCATGCTCAGGGTGGTGGCTACCGGGCGAAGGATGAACAGCCGCGAGAGATTCATGCGCCGCCCTTTTTCGCCTTGTCGGTGGTGACCGGCTCAGTCGTGCTGGCCGCCGACTTGCCCTGCAGGTGCCCGGTCGGCGAGGTCGGTACGTCCTTGGTGTCGTTGACCACTTCCACTTCGCTGCCTTCCTTGAGGCGATCGGTGCCTTCCAGGACGACGCGTTCACCCGCCTTCAGGCCCTCGATGACAACGGTGTTCTCGCCATCGCTGGCGCCAACCTTCAACGGGCGGATCGTGACTTTCTTGTCACCGTCCATCGCATAGACGAACGTGCCGTTGGTGCCGAACTGAATGGCTGCCGCCGGAGCCAGCACCACGTCTTTCAGGGTGTCGGCCAGCAAGTGGACGTTGACGAACTGGTTGGGGAACAGCGCCTGGTCGCGGTTTTCGTAGCGCGCCTTGAATTTCAGGGTGCCGGTGGCGACATCGATCTGGTTATCGAGACTTTGCAACACGCCGGTGGCCTGTAATTTGGCGTCGCCACGGTCCCAGGCTTCAGCGGGCAGCCTGGCGCCGCTGCGATAGCGTTCCAGCACCACGTCAAGGCTGTTCTCGGGCAAGGTGAAGGCCACACTGATCGGCTGGGTCTGGGTGATGATCGCCAGCGCCGTGGTGTCGTTGGCGGCGACCAGGTTGCCGACGTCGAGCTGACGCAGGCCGACGCGACCGGCAATCGGTGCGCGGATGCGGGTGAATTCGAGATTGAGCTTGGCGTCGTTGACCGCCGCCTGGTTGGTCTTGACCGTGCCCTGGTATTGGCCGACCAATGCTTCGGCGGTGTCCAGGGTCTGCTTGGCGATGCTGTCTTCGCGATACAAACCGCGATAACGCTCGACGTCGACCTGGGCGTTTTTCAGTTGTGCCTGATTCTGCAGCAAGGTGCCTTCGGCCTGCAGCAAGGCGTTCTGGTAGGGACGCGGGTCGATTTCCGCCAGCAGGTCGCCCGCCTTGACCATCTGCCCCTCTTCGAACGACACCTTGATCAGTTCGCCGCCCACGCGGCTGCGCACATTGATGGTGTTCAACGCCGTCACCGTGCCCAGCGCCCGGTAATACAACGGGAAATCGCCCTTGACCGCCGGCGCCACACGCACCGGCACCGCCCCGGCAGCGCCACCGAAGCCGGGCCGCATCCCGCCGGCGCGCCCCGTATGGCCCACCGCGGCTTTCTGCCCTGCCCCTTCTTTGGGTGCAGCACCACCGGGCCAGAATTTCCAGCACAGGGCAGCGATGACCAACAGGACGAGCAGGCCGAACAGCCAGCGACGAGGACTACGGGAAGCGGAGGATTGCATGGAGTGACCAACCATTGGGCGCGTGGGCTTTTTCTACAGGAGGCTGAACGATAAGCACTGGCGGGTAATTAGCAAAGCGCCTTTACCGGCAATTTACCTTCGGCTTACGTATCAGGAGAGTTATCTAAGGGACTGAAGCACAAATGAAAACGGCCTGAACAGGAGCAGGCCGTTAACAATTGTAAGCGATTGCTTATTTCAGAACGGCGAGTGCGGCGTCGTAGTTCGGCTCCTGACCGATTTCACTGACCAGCTCGCTGTGCAGCACGTTGTCGTTTTCGTCCAGCACCACCACGGCGCGGGCAGTCAGGCCCTTGAGCGGACCGTCAGCGATGGCCACGCCATAGTTCTCGATGAACTCGGCGCCACGCAGCGTCGACAGGTTCTGCACGTTGTCCAGGCCTTCGGCACCGCAGAAGCGCGCCTGGGCGAACGGCAGGTCGGCGGAGATGCACAGCACCACGGTGTTGGCAACATCGTTGGCCTGGGCATTGAACTTGCGCACCGAGGTCGCGCAGGTCGGGGTGTCGACGCTTGGGAAGATGTTCAGCACTTTGCGCTTGCCGGCGAAGCTCGCCAGGGTGACGTCGGACAGATTGCCGGCAACCAGGGAAAAGGCTGGCGCCTTGGAACCGGCTTGAGGCAGTTGGCCGTTGACTTGAACCGGGTTGCCTTTAAGAGTGACTTGAGCCATGAACGGAGTCCTTCTGCACGTTGTTGTAGAGAATTTTGAAGAGCCGGAAGTTAACCACGAAACGGGCCGACGACCTACCGGCAGATACAAATTGTGAACACTCTGCTCAACCTTGCGGGATTGGCTTCAGATTCAACGCGCCTCAAAGCCCCGGCGACCTGACACATCACCACCTGAGAGCGTGGGAAATTGAAATATTGCCGGCGTTGTCGATCTGGCCGCACGCCAATCGACCATAGGGCGAATCATCCCCATCCAGCGGAGACACCACCATGCGATTCATGATCATCATAAAAGCCAGCGCCGATTCCGAAGCCGGCCTCATGCCCAGTGCCGAGTTGCTGACCGCCATGGGTCACTACAACGAAGAATTGTCCAGGGCCGGTGTCCTCATCGGTGGCGAAGGCCTGCAACCCAGCAGCAAGGGCGCGCGCGTGCGCTTCAACGGCGACAAACGTAGCGTCATCGACGGCCCGTTCGCCGAGACCAAGGAGCTGATTGCCGGTTACTGGCTGTGGGAAGTGAAGTCCAGGGAGGAAGCCATCGAATGGGTCATGCGCTGCCCCAATCCCATGCCGGGAACCGATGCCGAAATCGAGATTCGCGAGGTGGGTTGTTGCGGGGCCCAGCCTGATCGTTCCTGATAGAGAACGCTCGCTCTCGCGAGCCGTCGATCTCTTCGTACACTTTCATGTGTTGACTGAAGATCAACGGCGGGAGCGAGCCTGCTGGCGAAGCCTCCTCAGCTCAACCGCATCACTTGGATTTCAGCTTCAGGTACGACTGGTGCAAATCGGAAGCCCAGCCATCAATCACGCCTTTCACGTCATCGGCCTTCATCACCTGCGAATCGTTTTCCAGCGGCTTGCCGGTGCCTTTGCGCACCACCTGCGCCAACACATGGTTGTTGCCGCCATCGAGGAACACCGCTTCGGTGGCCAGGTCGGTTTCCTGGTCGCGAATGCCGCTGGCGGTACTCACCGCCGCCGCCACCAGCGCGATCGGAATCACTTCATAAGGCTTCAGGCCTTCGGTCTTGCTGCTGACAGCGGTGATTGCCGCCCGCACCACGATCACACCCGGCCCGGGACCGGACGCCAGTGGCAGGGATTTAACGATTTCACGCTTGAGCGCCTGATCGTAATAACTGGTGATGCCGTTCAAGGTGGCCTGCGGAATCTTCACCGTTGGTTGAGGCTTGGGGTACAACTGGGTTGGCTCGACGTACACGCTTTTGTATTTGTCGATGTCCAGCTTCGGATCGATCCAGCGCATCACCACCGCACCCGACGGCGACTTGGCCTCCTTGAGCTGGCTGTAATCCTTGAGGAACCCGGAATACTGGTCCGGCTCGACGGTCTTGCTGGCGCAGCCCACCACGCCGATCGAGGCGATGCAGACGGTGCTCACTATCAAGGCCAGCTTCATGCGGTAACTCCTGTAGGCGGTCGACGACAGTTGGAGAACGGTGTAACAGGTATAGCCAATGCCGCAGGTTTTGCCTTGGAAAATCACCGTCAATTGAAAGACTCCGGACCCTGTAAGAGCGAGCCTGCTCGCAATAGGGCCAACTCAGCCCACGAAGGTGTCTAGCGCCTGCGAAACAACGGCCTCGGCTCAATCACCGAGCGCCCATACAACACGCTCATCCCCGCCAATCCCTTGAGCGCGTCTTCGGCGGACTTGTCTTCGCGCACGGCAAAACTGTCGAAGCCGCATTGACGCATATGGCTGAGCTGATCGCGCAGAACGTCGCCGATGGCGCGCAGTTCGCCGGTCCAGCCCAGGCGGGTGCGCAGCAGGTACGCTTGGCTGTAGGCACGGCCATCACGGAAACTCGGAAAGTCCAGGGCGATCAATGGCAGCGTGTCGAACCAGGGTTTGATTCGTTCCACCTCGTCATCCGGCCCCAGCCACACGGCCTGCCGTTGCGGGTCCTGCAGCCAGCTCTCTAGCGGCAATATCAGCGGACCGGCGGGGCGAGCGACCTCGGGCTCGCGGACCAGCGTCCACGGATCATCGCTGACCCTGCGCGCCTCACCCGCGTGCAGTCGCAACAGGTTGTTCATGCAGACGCCTCCAGCACTTTCGGATACACCACTTCCTTGAACGGCTCCAGGCCGATGCGCTGCAAGGTGTCGACGAACAGCTCCTCGCTTTCGCGGTAGCGCACGAAGGTTTCGATGATGCGTTCGATCACACCGGGCACTTCACTGGCACTGAAGGACGGGCCGATGACCTTGCCCAATGCGCTGTCCTTGCCTTGCGCACCGCCGAGGGTGATCTGGTACCACTCGCTGCCGTTTTTATCGACGCCAAGAATGCCGATGTTGCCGATGTGGTGGTGACCACAGGCATTCATGCACCCGGAAATGTTCAGGCTGATGTCACCCAGGTCATGCAGGTAATCCAGGTCTTCGAAGCGCGCCTGGATGCCTTGGGCAATCGGGATCGACTTGGCATTGGCCAGGGCACAGAAATCGCCGCCGGGGCAGGCAATGATGTCGGTGAGCAAACCGGCATTGGCACTGCCCAGACCCTGTTCACAGGCCAGTGTCCACACATCGAACAGCTTGGCTTTAGGCACATCCGGCAGGACGATGTTCTGTTCATGGGCGATGCGAATCTCGCCGAACCCGAACTGCTCGGACCACGCCGCCACGGCCTCCATCTGCTGCGCAGTCACGTCGCCCGGCGGTGCGGCGGCCCCGGGTTTGGTCGACAGCACCACGCTGGCGTAGCCCGGCACCTTGTGCGGCTGCACGTTGCGCGTCACCCAACGGGCAAAGGCCGGGTTCTCGGCCATTCGCGTGCCGAACGCCAGGTCGGTGTCGGCCAACGCCTGGTAATCCGGCGGCAGAAAGGCGCTGGCGACCCGTTCATACTCTTCGTCGGTGAGCTGGGCCGGGCCGTCCTTGAGGTATTGCCACTCCTCCTCCACTTCCTTGGAAAAGGCTTCGATTCCCAGCGCCTTGACCAGGATCTTGATCCGCGCCTTGTATTTGTTGTCCCGCCGCCCGTGACGGTTGTAGACCCGCAGCACCGCTTCGACGTAGGACAGCAAGTGGTGCCACGGCAGCCCTTCACGAATCTGCAGCCCGAGGATCGGTGTGCGCCCCAGGCCGCCGCCGACCATGACCCGCAACAGCATTTGCCCGTAGCTGCCGCGATACAGGTAAAGCCCGATGTCATGCATCATGATGGCCGCGCGATCCTGCTCGGCGGAACAGATGGCGATCTTGAACTTGCGCGGCAGGAACAGGAATTCCGGATTGATGGTCGACCACTGCCGGAGGATTTCCGCCAGTGGACGCGGGTCGATCAACTCGTCTGCCGCCACCCCGGCAAAGGCTTCAGTGGTGATGTTGCGCACGCAGTTGCCCGAGGTCTGGATCGCATGCATGTTCACCTCGGCCAGGCGTTCGAGGATCTGCGGGACCTGATCGAGTTCGATCCAGTTGAACTGCAGGTTCTGCCGGGTGGTGAAATGGCCGTAGCCACGATCGTAATCCCGGGCGATGCTCGCCAGCGTGCGCATCTGCCGCGCATCGAGCGTCCCATAGGGGATCGCCACGCGCAGCATGTACGCGTGTTTTTGCAGGTACAGGCCGTTCTGCAGGCGCAACGGCAGGAATTCCTCTTCGCTCAACTCGCCGGCCCGGTAGCGCTCGACCTGGTCGCGAAACTGCGCAACCCGCTCGAACACCAGGGCGCGGTCATAGTCGTCATATTGATACATCTGGCTGCCTCATCAGGGTTCTTCGAGCCTTCGTCGTTGCACAGGGATTGCGTCGGCAATCGGGCTCCGTGGCTCGGTTCGAGAGGGCAACTATGTACCTGGGGCCGAATACATTACAGATTCACTTGAATGTTAAAAAACAGGATCAGCGCCAGCCACCTTCATGCTGCTTGGGCGGGTTATCTGATCCGCATAAATGAAGATTCACTGAGTCTGTTTTGTTTACACAGAGGTTTCTACAGTGCACGGGCATGCCAGTCCGGGTGGCCTGGCAAGACTTTGCAACCGTGGAAGCATTGACCATGAGCACAGCAACAATCGGACAGGCCTACAACTACAAGGTCGTCCGCCAATTCGTCATCGCGACCGTGTTCTGGGGCGTGGTGGGGATGGCAATGGGGGTGTGGATCGCCTCGCAACTGGTGTGGCCCGAGATGAACCTCGACCTGCCCTGGACCACCTTCGGCCGCCTGCGGCCGCTGCACACCAGCCTGGTGATCTTCGGCTTCGCCGGCAGCGCCCAGTTCGCCGCCAGTTACTACGCCGTGCAGCGCACCTGCCAGGTGCGCCTGTACTCCGACACCCTCGCCGCCTTCACCTTCTGGGGCTGGCAATCGGTGATCGTGATCATGCTGGTCACCCTGCC
>NZ_JARZGC010000018.1:0-121502 GCF_041354075.1 Pseudomonas fluorescens
GCGTTACTCGCTGCTGTCAACACCTCTTTTTCACCGCTTTCGACCGAGAAGATCGAACCGTCCATCAAGCGACAACTGGCTGCTTGACCGACTCCTTCCAGGCTTCGATGACCTGAAGCAGGCCGCTGTCGAAAACCGCGTAACTCGTTGTTTACCAAGGAGTTTTCCGTTTCGACTGCGCCGGAAGTGGGGCGAATTATAGACGTCCAGAATCTGCCGTCAACCCCTAATTCAGGATTTCTATCAGGAGTTTCAAAAACACCGCTTATATATAGACGCGCCCACCCGGAATGCGCAGTATATTGCTCAAACTACAATCCGCTTCTGTTTTCTGCCTTGGACGATGCCCTTTAATGAAAGACCAACCCCGCAGCCCTGCCTCTACCCTCTTCCCGGTTGCCCTGTTGTTGATTGCCATGGCGTCGATCCAGTCCGGCGCGTCCCTGGCCAAGAGCATGTTCCCGGTCGTCGGCGCCCAGGGCACCACGACGTTGCGGTTGATCTTTGCCAGCGTGATCATGCTCCTGTTGCTGCGACCCTGGCGTGCGAAGCTCACCGCCAAATCTCTGCGTACCGTGATCGTCTACGGGATCGCATTGGGTGGAATGAACCTCCTCTTCTATATGTCCCTGCGCACGGTGCCGCTGGGCATCGCGGTTGCCCTGGAGTTCACCGGCCCGCTGGCGGTCGCCATCTATGCTTCGCGCCGCGCGATCGACTTCCTTTGGGTCGCTCTCGCCGCTGCCGGTCTGATGCTGCTCATCCCAACCGGCACAACGACTTCCGGCATCGATCCTCTCGGTGCAGCTTATGCCTTGGGTGCTGGCGTCTGCTGGGCTCTCTACATCCTCTTCGGCCAGAAGGCCGGTGCCGACAATGGTGTGCAGACTGCCGCGCTGGGCGTCATGATCGCGGCATTGTTCGTCACGCCATTCGGTATTGCCCATGCTGGCGCGACGTTGCTGACGTTATCGGTGATCCCTGTGGCGATCGGTGTTGCCCTGCTGTCCACCGCCCTGCCCTATACACTGGAAATGGTTGCCCTCACGCGGATGCCGACCCGTACATTCGGCACGCTCATGAGTATCGAGCCCGCGTTTGGCGCGCTGTCAGGCCTGCTGTTCCTGCAGGAGTTCCTCACATTGTCACAATGGCTGGCCATCCTGTGCATCATTCTGGCGTCCGTGGGCGCTACCTTGACCATGGGCAGTACGGCCAAGCCAGCCATCGCGGCCGACTGACACGGGTTTGACGAAACTCTGGCATTTACCGCTCATTTAGGCCATGTTTAGCCCGCACTTAATTCAAGACATGGACTTTTCAGGACAGGGATAGCAGAGAGGCTTCAGCGAAAGCGAATACTGCCAGACCCGGGCACCAAGATCCGGGACGCGTTAAGGACAGCAATGAAACGAATTTTGATATTGATCGCCGTATTTGCAGTTGCGGGCTGCGCGGCG
Source organism: Pseudomonas fluorescens (assembly GCF_041354075.1). GTDB lineage: Bacteria > Pseudomonadota > Gammaproteobacteria > Pseudomonadales > Pseudomonadaceae > Aquipseudomonas > Aquipseudomonas fluorescens_CE. The sequence goes on from NZ_JARZGC010000018.1 coordinate 1,461, forward strand.
ACATCTGAAACCCACGTCAAACGCGGCAAGAAAGGTCTGCACATCAACTGCTCCGGGCTATCGTCGTCGTGGGACAAGTGTTACACCAGCGCCGCCAACTCCTGCGCGCCCAAGGGTTACAAGGTCATCGCCAAGTCGGGGGACGGCGTTGAAGAGCCCGGTGATTATCCATTCGGTCTCAATCCCGCCGGCTACACCAGTCGCAGCATGATCGTGATCTGCAAATAGATTGATGCCGTCTCTCCACGCGGAACCGACGGCCAACCCCATCACCGGCGGAATTCGGCAGCCCCTGCTGAATTCACAGCCTGCGCGCGCCGGGTGAAACATTGCCCCACCTGCCCCTCCCCTTCTTGACGCCCTTCCAATCCCCGGCATAACGTCCGTTCACTCAACGATCGTTCAGCAAGGGACCTCACCATGAATAACAAGAAGGTCGTATTGGTGGTCGGCGCAGGCGACGCAACCGGCGGCGCAATCGCCAGGCGTTTTGCACAGGAAGGCTTCGTCGCCTGCGTGACCCGGCGCAGTGCCGACAAACTCCAGCCTCTGGTGGACGCCATCAATGGCGCTGGCGGAGAAGCCCACGGCTTTGCCTGCGATGCGCGCAAGGAAGAGGATGTGATTGCGCTGATCGAGCAGATAGAAAGCCAGGTAGGCGCCATCGAAGCATTCGTCTTCAACATCGGCGCCAATGTGCCCTGCAGTATCCTCGAGGAAACCGCGCGCAAGTATTTCAAGATCTGGGAGATGGCCTGTTTCTCCGGTTTCCTCAATGCTCGCGAAGTGGCCAGGCGCATGGTCAAGCGTCAACGGGGCACTATCCTGTTCACCGGGGCGACAGCGGGGCTGCGGGGTGCTGCTGGCTTCGCGGCATTCGCCGGAGCCAAGCAGGGCATCCGGGCATTGGCCCAAAGCATGGCCCGCGAGTTGGGACCGATGAATATTCATGTGGCCCATGTCGTGGTCGATGGCGCCATCGATACTGATTTCATTCGCGAGTCCTTTCCCGAGAAATACGCCACCAAGGATCAGGATGGCATTCTTGATCCCGAACACATTGCCGAGAACTACTGGTTCCTGCACAGCCAGCCCCGGGACGCCTGGACCTTCGAGCTGGATCTTCGACCCTGGAACGAACGCTGGTAAGCCTCCCTACAACAATAAAGAGCACACCGACCATGAGCAAAACCGTGGAGTTCTACTTCGACCTGGGCAGCCCGGCGACCTACCTGGCCTACACCCAGTTGCCGGGCATCTGTGCACAAACCGGCAGCCAGCTGATCTACATCCCGATATTGCTGGGTGGCGTGTTCAAAGCCACCGGCAACGCCTCCCCCGCGACCATCCCGGCCAAAGGCCGATACATGTTCCAGGACCTGGACCGCTATGCCAGGCGCTACGGCGTGACGCTGAAATACAATCCGAACTTCCCCATCAATACCCTCATGCTCATGCGCGCGGTCACCGGCATGCAGTTGCGCCACCCAAACCGCTACCAGGCGTTCATCGATTGCCTGTTTCACGCCCTCTGGGTCGAGGCACGCAGCCTCGATGACCCGGCGACCGTCGCCAGGGTTCTGGCGCAGCACGGTTTTGATCCCGATGAAGTACTGGCCTTGACCACGGATGAAGAGATCAAGGCCGTGCTCAAGGCCAACACCGAACAGGCAGTGGATCGTGGCGTGTTCGGCGCCCCGAGCATGTTCGTCGAGAATCAGCTGTTCTTCGGTCAGGATCGACTCGAATTCGTCCTCGAAGCCTTGCGCTAGATGTCCACGACCAACCGCCCCTGTGCCGCTCCCGAGACGAGCAACTCGTGGGCGGACTCGGCGGTCTCCAGCGTGAACGTGCGAGGGTCCATCAACGGCCTGAGCGAACCCGCCTCGATCAATCGCGTCGCCTCGCGAAGAATCTGCCCGTGATGCTCGCGCCCCACACCCGTGAGCAACGGCAACAGGGTGAACACGCCGGAATAGGTTGCTCCGCGAAACGAGAGCGGCGCCAGGCTGTGTTGCCCCCAGCCAAGGCAGCTCAACACGTGACCGTGGTAAACCCGCACCGCCTTGAATGAGGCATCCAGGACTTCGCCGCCCACCGTGTCGTAAACGATATCGAAGCCCTCCCCGGCGGTATGTTGCGCCACATACTCCTCGACCGGGTTCCTGCGATCGATGAAGGTCGCACCAAACCCTTCGATGATGGCCTGATGCCTCGCAGATCCCGTGGCAAAGACCTCGGCGCCGAATGCACGGGCGATCTGCACGGCAACATGCCCCACGCCGCCCGCCCCGCCGTGAATCAGCACTTTCTGGCCCGCACGCACCCGCGCCCGATCCACCAGCCCTTCCCATGCAGTGATCAGCACCAACGGCAATCCCGCCGCCTCGCGCATACTCAGGTTGTCGGGCTTGGGCGCCAGCAGCCGCGCATCGACCGCCGCAAATTCGGCCAACGAGCCTTGCGTACCGCCAATCCCCGTGGCCATGGCGTAGACTTCATCGCCTGGGCGCCATTCGCTCACGCCCTCCCCGACAGCCTCAACGATACCTGCCAGATCAATGCCCACCGTTGCCGGTAAAGGTTGCCGAGCATGGGCGGCCTGACCGGCACGGATTTTCCCGTCCAGCGGGTTGAGACCACTGGCCTTGATTCGGACCAGCACTTGTCCGGCTTGCGGCGTCGGCCGCAACATCGATACCAGACGCAGTGGTGCGTTAGCCGAATCGATCACTAAAGCGCGCATATCGAGTGAGTCAGTCATTTCGCAAATTCCCATCAGAGGTGGCTGTGGGATAGATCTTCTTCCTGCTGACTCATGCTGATAAGACGCTGGATAGCTATAGTAATCATGCCCATTTGGCATAAATGAGAATCTCCGTGGACAAACTCAATGCAATGGCGATCTTCGTCCGGGTCGTCGAGCGTGGCAGCTTCTCGGCGGTTGCCCGAGAGCTGAAAACCACCCAGCCAACCATCAGCAAAGTGCTGCGGGCCCTGGAATCCGAACTGGGTGGCAAGCTGATTGCCCGCAGCACCCGTCGGCTGTCCCTGACCGACGAAGGTCAGCGCTACTACGACGAGTGCAGAAACATCCTCGCCGCGGTCGAGGCCGCCGAACTGAGTTTCCAGTCAGGCCGGGAAAGCGTCGCGGGTCACCTGCGCATCGGCTCCTCAGTCAGTTTCGGGCGCTTGCAGATTGCCCCGCGCCTGGCAGCCTTTCTCGAACGCCATCCCGAACTCGATATCGACCTGCAATTGAGTGATCAGAACCAGGACCTGATCAGTGAAGGCCTGGATGTCACGTTCAGGATCGGCGAACTGAACGACAGTGGCTTGATCGCCCGGCATGTCGGCACCACTCATCGCGTGACCGTCGCGGCACCCGACTACCTGCGTCGACGGGGCCACCCGCAATCGCCGCAAGCGCTGAAAGAGCACAACTGCCTGCCGTTCAACCTGTTGAACAGTCATGACCTGTGGGTGTACGAAAACGATGGCCAACGACACGAAGTGCGGATCAACGGCAACGCACAGAGCAACAATTCGGAGGCGATTCGAGAGATGGTACTGGGCGGGCTGGGGATTGCACTGTCACCCGTATGGCTGTTCAGCGAAGACCTGAAAGCGGGGCGAGTCACGGCGATTCTGCCCGACTACGTTGCCCAGTCGCTGCCCATACACGCGGTGTCCCCGGCGAATCGTCGCCAATCCGCCCGGGTCAAAGCCTTTGTCGACTACATGAGCCAGGCGCTGCAGGCAGCGCCTGAACTCAAGCAGATCAGATAGCGACCGTGCGAGTGTTCAACCACTCCAGTGCCGCGCCATCCAGCAGAGGGCTCAAGCGCTCGCGCACTTCGGCGTGGTAGGCGTTGAACCATTGCTTTTCCTCGGTCGTCAGCAGCGACGGCGCCAGGCAACGGGTGTCGATCGGGCAAAGGGTCAGGGTTTCGAACTTGAGGAATTCACCGAACTCGCTCTTGCCCGCTTCGCGGTTCAAGGCCAGGTTCTCGATGCGCACGCCCCAGCGACCCGGACGGTAGGTCCCCGGTTCGATGGAGGTGATCATGCCCGGCTGCATCGCCGTCTGCGGCGCTGCCACGGCCTGGTAGGCAATCACTTGCGGCCCTTCGTGAACGTTGAGGAAATAACCGACGCCGTGGCCGGTGCCGTGACCGTAATCGACGTTTTCCGCCCAGATCGGCGCGCGCGCAATGGCGTCCAGCAGCGGCGAGAGGATGCCCCGGGGGAATTGCGCACGGGACAGCGCGATCACGCCTTTCAATACGCGGGTGCAATCGCGCTTTTGCTCCTCGGTTGGGGTGCCGACCGGCACCATCCGCGTGATGTCCGTGGTGCCACCCAGGTATTGGCCACCGGAATCGATCAGCAACAGGCCGTCACCTTCGATCACCGCGTGTTCTTCTTCGGTGGCGTGGTAGTGCGGCATGGCGCCATTGGCGTTGAACGCGGCAATGGTGTTGAAGCTCAGCGACACGTAATCCGGACGGCGCGCCCGCGCAGCGGTCAGGTGTTCATCGATGGTCAGTTCGGTGATGCGCTCGCGGCCCCAGGCCGATTCCAGCCAGGCAAAGAATTCGCACAGTGCCGCGCCGTCCTGTTCCATGGCTCGCCGGATGTGTTCGGCATCGGCCAGGCTTTTCTGCGATTTGGCCAGGGTGGTCGGGTTCAGGCCCTCGACCAGCTTCACACCGGTATTCAGGTTATCCAGCAGCCCTGCCGTCACGCGCGCCGGATCCACCTGCAGGCTGGCGCCGCTCGGCACGGCGCGCAAGGCGGCGGCCACTTCGCTGTAGTCGCGCAACGTGATGCCATCCTGCTCGAGCACCGCGCGCAGCTCGGCGGTGACTTTGCTCAAGGCCACGAACAGCGTCGCCTGTTGCTGGCTGATCAGTGCAAAGGACACGAACACCGGGTTGAACGAGACGTCACCACCGCGCAGGTTGAACAGCCAGGCGATGTCGTCGAGGGTGGCGATGAAATGCCAATCGGCGCCACGCTCTTTTAATGTGTCACGCAGGCTGGCCAGTTTTTCACCACGGCTGACGGTCGCCTGGGGCGGCAAGTGCTGGTAGATCGGTTCGTTCGGCAGCGCCGGGCGATCGCTCCAGACCTGGTCCAGCAGATCGATGTCGGTGCGCAGGCGTGCGCCGCGCTCTTCGAGCTTGCTGCCCAGGGTCCGCGCTGAAGCCACGGCCATGACCGCGCCATCCACCGCTACCACGCCACCTTCAGGGGTTTGCTCGGCCAGCCAGTCCAGCGGGCTCGGTTGACCCGGTTGCAGCTTGACCAGTTCGATGCCGCTGCCCTTGAGTTCCTTGGTCGCCTGTTCCCAGTAACGACTGTCGGCCCAGACGCCGGCGAAATCCGCCGTCACGATCAGGGTGCCGACCGAGCCATGAAAGCCCGACAACCACTGCCGTCCCTGCCAGTAACCGGGCAGGTATTCCGAGAGGTGCGGGTCCGCCGACGGCACCAGCAGGGCATGAATGCCCTCCCGGCTCATCAGCTCGCGGGTGTGCGCCAGGCGCTCGGGCACCGATCCGTTGATCGAAGGCTGCGTACTCATCATGTCTCCTGCTAACCACTCATCATTATTGTCGAGTGCCGATCGACGTCGGCACTTCAAGGTCACATCGCCCAGAATGCCGGAGCACTGGCGCAATTGCTTTTAATCAGTTGTACCGCCTGGTCGATGTCCTGCTCGGTGGTGAAACGACCCAGGCTCAAGCGCACGGTGCGACTCGCCGAACGGGCATCATGCCCCAGGGCCAGCAGCACGTGGGAAGGCGTATTGCTCGCGGAATTGCAGGCCGAGGTCGCGGAGAACGCGATGGAGGTGCTCAACGCCGCCGGATTGAACTCGCCTTCGCCGAACGTCAGGCTCAGGGTATGGGGAATGCGCTGGCTCGGACAGCCGTTGAGGCGAACCCCGGGCAGGCTCAGCAGCGAATCGAGCAAGCGCTCGCGCAGCCGCACGATGGTGGCTTTTTCCTCGTCGAACACCTGGGCCGCCAGTGCGAACGCCGCACCCATGGCGGCAATCTGATGGGTCGCCAGCGTGCCGGAGCGCAAGCCGCCTTCATGACCGCCACCGTGAATCTGCGCCTGCACATGTTGCCGCGCGCGAGGCCCGACATAGAGTGCGCCGATGCCCTTGGGGCCATAGAGCTTGTGCGCCGAGAAGGACATCAGGTCCACCGGCAACCGCGCCAGGTCGATGTTGACCTTGCCCGCGCCCTGCGCCGCATCGACATGGAACAGACTGTCACGGGCACGCACCACTTCACCAATGGCGGCGATGTCGTTGACCGTGCCCAGTTCGTTGTTGACCAGCATCAACGACACCAGAAAGGTGTCCTCGCGCATCGCTTCGCTGACGGCCTGCGCGGTGATCAAACCCTGCGCATCCGGCACCAGATAAGTCACGGCAACGCCGCTGTCCTGCAATTGCCTGGCCGTGTCGAGAATCGCCTTGTGCTCGATCTGGCTGGTGATGATATGGCCGCCGGACACCCTGCGCGCCTGTGCCACGCCCTTGAGCGCGAGGTTATTGGATTCGGTGGCGCCGGATGTCCAGACGATCTGCGACGCCTCGGCGCCGACCAGTTCGGCCACTTGCTGGCGCGCCCGCTCGACCGTTTGCCGGGCCTGCTGGCCGAATGCATGGGAGCTGGACGCCGGGTTGCCGAAATTGCCGGCAAACCCCAGACACTCGACCATCACCTGAATGACTCGCTCATCCACCGGCGTGGTGGCGGCGTAGTCGAAATACAACGGACGTTTATTCATAAAAGACTCGCAGAGCTTGTTCCGGGATCGAGTGCCGGAATTCGGTGCACCAGCAATACCCGATCGGATGCGTAAAGGAAGTACGACTTCATTCAAAAGTGCGTAGGAACGCTCCTGAAGGCGAGCTTAACAGGCATCGGGCAAGGGGTTGAAGCAATGCGTCAGCTAAAACTTTCCAGCAACAGCGGATACAGCGAAACCACCAGCAGCGCGGCCATGCCCCAGTTGAACAGGCGTAACCAGCGGCGATCCTTGAGCGCGTTGCGCAGCAGCGTGCCGCATGCCGCCCAGACACCGACACTCGGCAGGTTGATCACCGCGAAAACCGCAGCGATCACGATGACGTTGGTGAAATAGCCCTGCATCGGCGTGTAGGTGCTGATCGCACCGATGGCCATGATCCAGGCCTTGGGATTGACCCACTGGAACGCGGCAGCGCCCAGATAACCGAGGGGCTTGCCCTGGCCCGATTCGCTGTCGGCAACCGGTCCGGAATGGGCGATTTTCCACGCCAGGTACAGCAAATAGGCCGCGCCGACATAACGCAGCACGCTGTAGAGCAGCGGGTAGGTCTGGAACACCGCGCCCAGGCCGAAACCGACGGCCACCACCAGCGAAAAGAAACCGCAGGTAATGCCAAGCATGTGGGGGATGGTCCGGTTAAAGCCGAAGTTCACCCCGGATGCCAGCAACATGGTGTTGTTCGGGCCGGGCGTGATCGAGGTGACAAGTGCAAACAGGGCAAAGCCCAGCAGCAGGTCGAGCGAGAGCGTCATGGGTGGCAGTCCATCAGGGTCGATCAAATATCGACCCTAACGCACGCCTTCCGGGAAACCCATGGACAGTTGGGCAAAACTTCGAGCGGTACAGTCAATCAGCTCGGACGACCGTGCAGTTGAACGGCACGTTCGGCGCTCATCTCACCCTGCTTGTCAAAGCCGAAGGTTTTCTGCGGCTGACCGAGCAACTCGGCTTTTTTCGCGTGGTATTCGTCGAAAGACAAGCCACGACGGTTCAACGCCTCCAGCGCCAGCTCACGGGTTTCTTCAGCAGTGTAAGGGCGCAATTCAGGGGAAACGTGGCTGGCACATCCGGCAAGAACGGTGACCGCGAGCAGCAAGAAAGTGGCGAGTGCAGTTTTCATGATAAGGCGTCCTGGCATCTGGGTTCGGGGCAATGAACACAGGCTACTCGCGCCTCTGGACGGGCAGAAATCAACGCTTTCGATAGTGGCTATCGACTTTTCCTAATGCCATGGAATTCAACCGTCATATATTCACTAAAGATATATAAATATTTATTTATCGTATTTTGAGGAATAAGCACAAGGCTTTATAACAATCCCAACGCCTGAGCCAACTGTTGCCTACGCAACTGTTCGCCAGGCAACAGTCATTCAGCAAACAGTCCCGAAAATCCAACAGTGTGCAGGCGTCGATGCGCTGCAAATCCCGTGAAACCGGGGCCTGACGGATTGGTACAGCTCTTGCTCAAGCCCTGTGACTATTCACTGCTCCCAGAGCAACTGTTGAAAAGGAACTGATGATGTCGCGTCCATTGAAAGTCGTCGCCCTGTCCGGCGGAACCTGGCGTCCGTCCCGCACCCTGGTACTGACCCAAGCGTTGCTGGCGGAGCTGGCCGGGCAAGTGCCGATCGACAGCACGCTGATCGAACTGGGCGATATCGCTCGGCCCCTGGGTGCTGCCCTGTCCCGTCAGGAACTGGCGGCCGAGATCGAGGCGCAGCTGCAGGCCATCGAGACCGCCGACCTGCTGATCGTCGCGGCCCCGGTCTATCGCGGTTCCTACCCTGGCCTGCTCAAGCATCTGTTCGACCTGATCGACCTGAATGCACTGATCAATACCCCGGTGCTCCTCGCCGCCACCGGTGGCAGTGAACGCCATGCGCTGGTGCTCGATCATCAGTTGCGTCCGCTGTTCAGTTTCTTCCAGGCCCTGACCCTGCCCATCGGGGTCTACGCCACCGAAGCCGATTTCGCCAATTATCAAATAACCAGTGAGCCCTTGAAGGCCCGCATTCGTCTTGCTGCAGAACGCGCAGCGCCTTTGTTCGGCGCGCACCCCAACAATCTGCTGAAAATCGCTTAAGGATTTTTTCATGGATGTTTTCTGGTTCCTGCCAACCCACGGCGACGGCCATTACCTGGGCACCACCCAAGGCGCACGCCCGGTGACCCTCAACTATCTGAAACAGGTGGCGCAGGCCGCTGACAGCCTCGGCTACCACGGTGTGCTGATTCCCACCGGGCGCTCCTGCGAGGATTCGTGGGTCATCGCCTCGGCCCTGGTCCCCTTGACCGAGCGCTTGCGCTACCTGGTGGCGATCCGCCCCGGAATCATTTCGCCGACCGTCTCGGCGCGCATGGCCGCCACCCTGGATCGCCTGTCTGGCGGTCGCTTGCTGATCAACGTGGTGACCGGCGGTGACCCGGACGAAAACCGTGGTGACGGGATCTTCCTCGATCATGGAGAGCGCTACGAAGTCACCGACGAGTTCCTCAAGATCTGGCGCCGCGTGCTGCAGGGCGAAGCGGTGGATTTCGAAGGCAAGCATCTGCAGGTGCAGAACGCCAAGGCGCTGTATCCACCGGTGCAAAAACCCTATCCACCGCTGTACTTCGGCGGGTCGTCCGACGCCGCCCACGACCTCGCCGCCGAGCAGGTCGACGTCTACCTGACCTGGGGCGAACCACCGGCCGCCGTGGCGCAGAAGCTCGCCGATGTGCGCGAGCGCGCCGCGCGCCACGGGCGCACCGTGAAGTTCGGGATTCGTCTGCACGTGATCGTCCGCGAGACGGCCGAAGAGGCCTGGAAAGCCGCGGACAAGCTGATCGAACACATCAGTGACGAGACCATCGCGGCGGCACAGAAGTCGTTCTCGCGCTTCGACTCCGAAGGCCAGCGGCGCATGGCGGCGCTGCATGATGGCCGCCGCGACAACCTGGAAATTTCCCCCAACCTGTGGGCCGGCGTCGGCCTGGTGCGCGGCGGTGCCGGAACGGCGCTGGTGGGCGATCCGCAACAGGTGGCGGCACGCATCAAGGAATACGCGGACCTGGGGATCGAAAGCTTCATCTTCTCCGGCTACCCGCACCTCGAAGAAGCCTATCGCTTTGCCGAGCTGGTGTTCCCGCTGCTGCCCGAACCCTACGCGAGCCTGGCAGGACGGGGTGTTACCAACCTCACCGGGCCGTTCGGCGAAATGATCGCCAACGACGTGCTGCCCGCCAAAGCCACGGCCTGACCCACGCCAAACCCTGTCGGAGCTTGCTCGCTCCGACAGGGGATCGGCGCCAAATTCATTGAGGAACCCCGCGTGACTGCCAAGCCGCAAAGCGCCCTGATATCCCCCCTGCAAACCGCCCGCCGCCTGGCCGCCGAGTTTGCCCTGACGGCTGTCGAACGCGACGAGCGCGGCGGTACACCGAAAGCCGAACGTGACGCCTTGCGTGACAGCGGCCTGCTGGCCTTGAGCATTCCCACCCAGTACGGCGGCCTCGGCGCCAGTTGGAGTGACACCCTGAACATCGTGCGCGAGTTCGCCAAGGTCGACAGCTCGATAGCCCACGTCTTCGGCTTCCATCACCTGATGCTCGCCACCGTGCGCCTGTTCGCCCGACCCGAGCAATGGCAGCCCTGGTTCGAACAGACCGCACGCAAGAACTGGTTCTGGGGCAACGCCCTCAACCCGCTGGACACCCGCACCGTGGTCAAGGACCTGGGCGGCTGGCGCGAGTTTTCCGGCAAGAAGAGCTTCTGTTCCGGCGCCAGCGATTCGCAAATGCTGATCGCCTCGGCGGTCGACGAAAGCGCGGGCGGCAAGCTGCTGATTGCGGCTATCCCCAGCGGGCGCAGCGGCATCACCCTGCACAACGACTGGAACAACATGGGCCAGCGTCAGACAGACAGCGGCAGCGCCTCGTTCGAGCGGGTGCGAGTCGAGGAATCGGAACTGCTGCTCGATCCGGGTCCACTGAGCACGCCGTTTGCGTGCCTGCGGCCGTTGATCGCGCAGTTGACCTTCACCCATATGTTCCTCGGCATTGCCGAAGGGGCTTTCGAAGAAGCACGGCAATACACCCTCACCGAAACCCGCCCCTGGCACAAGTCCAACACCCAGGACGTGCGCCAGGACCCTTATGTGCTCGGTCATTACGGCGAATTCTGGGTCGCGCTCGAAGGCGTCCGGTTGCTGGTGGAACGCGCCGCCGAGCTGCTCGACAAGGCCTGGGCGAAAGGCCCCGGCCTCAGCGCCGAAGAGCGCGGCCACCTCGCCACGGCAATCGCTACCGCCAAGGTCGCCGCCACCCGCAACGGCCTGGAACTCTGTAGCCGGCTGTTCGAAGTGACCGGCGCGCGCTCGACTCACGCCTCGCTGCGCCTGGACCGCCACTGGCGCAACCTGCGCACGCAGACCCTGCACGACCCGGTGGATTACAAACTGCATGAACTGGGCGATTGGGCGCTGAACCAGTCCCTGCCGATTCCGACTTTCTATTCATAATTTGCCTACATGGAGCGTGCCCCCATGCAACTGCTGACCTTACCGCCCTCGCCCGCTCTGGCCACTTCGATCCGCGCCACGGCCCAAGTGTTCGAAGACCCCAAATCCCAGGCCTTGCTGGCGCACCTGCAACAAGTTGCGCCCAGTGAGGCTAGCGTGCTGATCATTGGCGAAACCGGCACGGGCAAGGAGTTGGTGGCCCGGCATATTCACAACCTCAGCGCCCGGCGTAACCGGCCGTTCGTGGCGGTGAACTGCGGCGCGTTCTCCGAATCTCTGGTCGAGGCCGAGCTGTTCGGCCACGAAAAAGGGGCTTTCACCGGCGCCTTGAGCGCCAAGGCCGGTTGGTTCGAAGAGGCTGACGGTGGCACCTTGTTCCTCGATGAAATCGGCGACTTGCCGATGGCAATCCAGGTCAAGCTGCTGCGGGTCCTGCAGGAACGCGAGGTGGTGCGGCTGGGCTCGCGCAAAAGTATTCCGATCAACGTACGGGTGCTGGCGGCGACCAACGTACAACTGGAAAAAGCCATCAACGCCGGGCATTTCCGCGAGGACCTGTACTATCGCCTGGACGTGGTCAGCCTGGAGTTGAGCCCGTTGCGCGACCGTCCCGGCGACATCCTGCCGCTGACCCGCCATTTCGTCGAGGCCTACAGCCAGCGTCTGGGTTACGGCACCATCACCATCAGCAAGGAAGCCGAGCTGAAACTGCGCAGCTACAGCTGGCCGGGCAACATCCGCGAACTGGAGAACGTCATTCACCATACCCTGCTGATCTGCCGCAACGGGGTGATCGAGCGCGACGACCTGCGCCTGTCGCACATGCGCATCGAACGTCAGGACGATGGCCACGGGCATCACCACGATTCACCGGAAGCCCTGCTCGACCGGGCTTTCCAGAAACTGTTCGAGGAACAGGCCGGCGCACTGCACGAAAAAGTCGAGGACGCCTTGCTGCGCGCGGCCTATCGATTCAGCCACTACAACCAGGTGCACACCGCTGCGCTGCTGGGTCTGAGCCGCAACGTCACGCGCACCCGTCTGATCAAGATCGGCGAGCTGGCGGTGAACAAGCGCCGCCCGACGGAAAACGTTCAGGGTGAGCGGTTGATGCAGCTGTCGATCTAATTCACCAGGTTGCAATGCAGCGCGTTGTCAGTGCTGCGTTCCAGGCTGTGCAATACCTGAAACGAGCCGAAGGTCACGGTCTTCGCCTGATGCGCGCGAATCAGTTGCCAGAAATCCAGCTCGCCGCTTTCGAAGCGCTGAAACGCCGCCTCCCCCGCCTCTCGCGACTGCCATTGCAGGTAATTGAGCACCCTTCGGCCATCGTCACTGGCCTGGATACTCGCACTCAGAAATCCGCTGTACCCCTGGGCCAGACGTTCGGTTTGCCGGGACAGGGCCGACACCAGGGCTGGCTGCTGGTGGGGTTCGATCTCGAACTCGATCAACTGAGTGAAACTGCGATTTTTCGCTGACGCTTGCATGAAAAGTCCCCACTGACGTGTAAGCCGAATCTTGCGATCCGAAGGCCTGCAGGGTAAAACCTCTAGTTAAGTAGAGGTCAAGAGGCATTTTCGATGATCACCCCGGAACAGGTGCAAAAAGAACTCACGGTCGGCCAGCTTGCCGCCCGCAGCGGCGTGGCCGTCACGGCACTGCACTTTTATGAATCCAGGGGCTTGATCAGGAGCAATCGCAATCAGGGCAATCAACGGCGTTATCCCCGGGAAGTGCTGCGCCGGGTGGCGCTGATCAAGGTGGCGCAACGGCTGGGCATCCCCTTGGCGGAAATTGGTGCGGCCCTCAAATCCCTGCCGGACAACCGGGCGCCGACAGCGGCGGATTGGCAGGTGCTGTCGGCGCAGTGGCGCCGGGAACTGGATGAGCGAATCCAACAGCTGACCTTGCTGCGGGACAAGCTCAATGGCTGCATTGGCTGCGGGTGCCTGTCGATGGAGGCGTGTCCGCTGCGCAATTTCGGCGATGTACTGGGCGAGCAAGGGGCCGGGGCACAGTTGCTGGAACCGGGGGGCTGATCCGAAATAGTGTGACGCCCTTCGCGAGCAAGCCCGCTCCCACCGGTATTGCTTCAATCCTTGTGGGAGCGAGCCTGCTCGCGATGGCGTCAAATGCAAATCAACGAAATTTCAGAACCCCGGCGCAATCTGACCTTTATAGCGGGTCAGAATGAACTGCCGCACCTCATCCGAATTCAGCGCCTTGGCCAGCTTCTGCAGACCCGGGTCATTGATGTTGTCCGGGCGGGCCACCAGGAATTCGATGTACAGACTCTTGCCCTTTTCGACGATCAACGCACTGTTGGTGTCGATGCCGGCTTCCAGCGCGTAGTTGGCGAACACGAACGCCAGATCGACCTGGCTGACCGAGCGCGCCAGCAAGGCGCCTTCCAGTTCACGGATCTTCAGGTGCTTGGGGTTTTCGATGATGTCGCGCTGGGTCGCCAGGGTGTTGCTCGGGTCCTTGAGCTTGATCAGCCCGGCCTCATGCAGCAGCACCAGCGCACGACCGGTGTTCACCGGGTCGTTGGGGATCGAGACGCTGGCACCGTCCTTGAGCTCGGCGATGTTCTTGATTTTGGTCGAATAGGCACCGAAGGGTTCGATGTGCACGCCCACCACCGGCACCAGGTCGGTGTGACGGGTCTTGTTGTAGTCATCGAGAAACGGCCGGTACTGGTAGTAATTGGCATCGAGGTTTTTCAGCGCCAGTTGCTGGTTGGGCTGGATGAAGTCGGTGAACACCTTGATGTTCAGGTCCACGCCTTCCTTGGCCAGGGTCGGTTTGACGAACTCGAGGATCTCGGCGTGCGGCACCGGTGTCGCACCGACCGTCAGTTTTTCGTTGGCGTGAACGCTCAACGACACAAGGGCGGCCAGAATGGCCAGGGTCTTTTTCATGTTGCGCTCCTAGGCAGATAAGGTGGCCGTCGTGGGGTGGACGTGGGGCCCGTTCGTTTTCGTTGCTTCTTTCAATCAGGGAATCGGATGTTCAGCGGCGGCTGTAGCGCGCCACCAGGCGGTCACCACTCATTTGCAGGGCCTGGACCAGGATCAACAGGAGCACCACGGTGACCACCATCACGTCGGTCTGGAAACGCTGATAGCCGTAGCGGATCGCCAAGTCGCCCAGGCCACCGCCGCCGATGACCCCGGCCATGGCCGTGTAGTCCACCAGCACGATTGCGGTCACCGTGACCGCTGCGAGCAACCCGCCCCGGGCTTCGGGCAACAGGGTGTGGCGGATGATCTGCCAGGTGGTGCCGCCCATGGCCTGGGTCGCTTCCACCACCCCGAGATCGACCTCGCGCAGTGCGGTTTCAACCAATCGGGCGAAGAACGGCGTGCAGCCGACCACCAGTGGTGGAATGGTTCCGGGGACACCCAAAGACGTGCCCACCAGCAGCGTGGTCAGGGGAATCAGCACAATCAGCAAAATGATGAAAGGCAGCGAGCGCAGCATGTTCACCAACACCGACAGCACCCGGTACACCCCGATGGCTTCGTGCAACTGGCGCTTGCCGGTGAGGAACAGCACCACGCCCAGGGGCAAGCCCAGCAGCACGGTAAAACCGAGGGCGGCGCCGAGCATGGCCAACGTGTCGAGACACGCCTGGCCGATGTCCGCCCAATAAATGTTCTTGAACAGTTCGCCCATGATCACGACCAGTCGTGGCGCGGCGGTTTCACGCCGTTGAGCAGCCAATTGCCGATCACGTGGTACTTCCAGCGCACCGGGTCGTGCAAGGTGTGGACCCGGGCGTTGCGCCAGTGGCGGTCGAAATTGTGCTTTTTCAAGGTCGAACGGGTGCCACCCAGTTCGAACAGCTTGTTGCTTGCCTCGATGGCGATTTCCGTGGTCAGCACCTTGGCCCTGGCAACCGCGAGGGACGCGTGGGCGACATTGTGTTCATCAGGTGCCGAACGTGCGGCATCCAGCGCCCAACCCGCGCGTTCGAGCAGCGCTTCGGCGGCCTCGAGGCGAATGTCCAGGGCGCCGACCTGAATGATGGTCAGCGGGTCTTCGCTGGCCTTGTCCACACCGGCATCGATCCATGGCCGCGCAAACTGGCGGACGAAGGCAATGGTGTCCCGTAACGCGGCGCGGGCGATGCCGGCGTCGATGGCGGCGGTGGTCAATTGCGCGAACGGGCCGGCCAGGGTCGGGCTTTCGTAGGAGCGATAGGTGGGGAACACGTTGAACGCCGGGACGTGCAGATCCTCGGCCAGCACCGTGCCGCTGGAGGTGGTGCGCTGACCGATGCTGTCCCAGTCGTCGACGATCACCAATCCCGGGGTGCCGCGCGGGACGAACGACAACTGGCCCTTCTGCTCCTCATCCAGTGCCAGCACCGCCAGCCAGTGGGCATACAGCGAGCCGGTGCAATAGCCCTTGCGTCCGTTGATGACGTGGCCATCGCCATAGGGGCGAATGGTCGCCTGGATGTCCTGCACGTTCTTGCCACCGGTTTCCGACAGGGCATTGGCAAAGCGATGCCCTTGCAGCGCCAGGCCAAAGAAGTGCGCCTGCTGCTCGGGAGTGCCTTGCAGACGAATGTCCTCCAGCAGGCAGTAGTGGTTCTGCGGGATCTGTCCCAGGGAGGGGTCGGCCGCCGAAATAATCGCGATCACCTGCGCCAGCACCGCGTACGACACCTGCGCCCCGCCGAACGCCTTCGGTACGCTGATCCCCCACAGGCCACTGTTGGAGTACAGGTCGACGATCTCCGCAGGCACCTGGCGCGTGCGATCGCGCTCGGCGTCCTGCTCCAGCAACGCGGCGGCGACACGCTCGGCCACGCGCAAGGCCTCGGCCTCATCGGCGATCCGATGGGCGGCGGGAGGATTGATCGGATAAACGGCAGATTCAGGCATACAGGTCTCTCGATACCAGTGTTTATCGAGGGTATTGCAGCTTCTGTGCCTGACCGGCAGAGCCCCGGTTTGCCGCCAGTTCAGAGCAATTCAGACCGCCTGGACAGGCATCCGCCGGACATTCTGTTGCTTCACTGTTGGTAGCTGAACAGTGGCGTTGCGCCCGGTCGGGCATTCGCCGGGGGCAAAGCGCCCTGTCCTATAGTGAATCAACAAGGCAACAGCCTTGACCACGACAAGAACAGGGAGACCGATCATGAGCGTCAAACCCATCCCCGAGGGGTATCCCGGCATCACCCCCTACCTGGGCATTCGCAAAGCCGCCGAAGCCATCGAGTTCTACAGGAAAGCCTTCGGCGCCATCGAAATCATGCGCCTGTCCATGCCGGATGGCGGCGTCGGACACGCCGAACTGCGCATCGGCGACAGTCCGATCATGCTGGGCACGCCGTGCGACCAGGGCCCGTTGAGCAATCCGGATACCGCACCGTCCGTGGGTCTGCATCTCTACGTCAACGATGTGGATGCGGCGTACAAACAGGCGATTGCCGCCGGGGGCACCGTGGTGTCCGAGGTCAAGGATCAGTTCTACGGCGACCGCTCTGGCACGCTCAAGGATCCCTTCGGGCATTTGTGGTTCCTCGCAACGCGCAAGGAAGATTTGACCCAGGCGCAGATCGAGCAGCGGGCCAAGGCGATGTTCGAGCAGGGCTGATGGTTCAGGCGGTGGCATTCCTGCGGGAGCGGCGGTGGCTGATATTCAGCCATCGCGAGCGGGCTCGCTCCCACAATGAGGGTCGTTCGGTGCCCGTCGTTTCAATCCGTTACATGAATGCGAAACATTTACTTTCAACTTTACTTCGGGATTTCGTAATCTCATCCGTCTTATATAGATGCAGTCGGTTCGCGTAGGCAAAAGCCACGGCCGTACTTTTCATGGACCTCGCGCTGGGAAGCCCGCAGCAGAGCTCCACTCATCCCATACAAGACCCCCGACATGTCGAAGAAATCCCGTTCAAAACTCTGGTTTCTGGTCCATAGCTGGCTGGCCCTGCCGATCTGGTTTTTTGTGCTGATCGTCTGCGTGACCGGCACGCTGGCGGTGGTCAGCCAGGAAATCGTCTGGCTGGCCAACCCCGAGATGCGCGCCAGCCAGCCTGACGATGATGCGCCGTTGCTGAACTACGACCAGATCATCGCCGAAATGAAGAAAGCCGAGCCCAACACCCTGGTCGAATCGATCAGCCGGCCGGACGAATCGCATTTCGCCCTCAACGCCCGCGTCAGCTACCCCGATGGACGTACCGTGACCGTCTACGTCAACCCCTATACCGGGGTCATTCAGGGGGTTGCTCCGCAATTCAACTTCCAGGCGTTCACCCGGGCGCTGCACGGCTGGTGGCTGGTGCCTTTCACCAACGGCTACAGCTGGGGCTGGTACCTGGTGTCGTTCCTCAGCCTGCCGATGCTGGCGTCGCTGGTCACCGGACTGGTGGTGTACAAGCGCTTCTGGAAGGGATTTTTGCGTCCGACCCTGCGCCTGCGCCACGGCGCGCGGATTTTCTGGGGTGACTTCCACCGCCTCAGCGGCATCTGGTCGATCTGGTTCATCGCCACTATTTCCGTCACCAGCACCTGGTTCCTGGCGGAAGCGTTCCTGTTCGACAACCAGATCTCGATTTCCACCGCCCCCGTGGCGCCGGTGGTGCCTCGCGAGACCGTACCGCTCACGGCTGACGGTTCGCCAGCCCCGATGATCAACCTGGAAGCAGCGATCAACCAGGTCAGGGAGCGTATTCCGGGTCTCGACGACAGCTTCGTCAGGCTGCCTGCCAACGCCTACAGCTTCCTCTCAGTGGGCGGCCGCAGCTGGTACCCGTTGATTTACCAGACCGCCGAGGTGAACCCCTACACGGGCGAGATTGCCGTGAGCCGCCTGCTGTCGGACCGTTCGGGTCTGGAGCTGGTGACCGAATCGATGCGCCCACTGCACACCGGTGACTTCGGTGGCCTGTGGATCAAGCTGATCTGGTTCTTCTTCGGCCTGCTGCTGAGCATGATGGTCTTGAGTGGCCTGCTGATCTGGACCAAGCGCACTGCGCTCGCGACAGCCAACGCACTCAAGCGCGAGAAAAAGCGCCCTCGGACCGCCGAGACCGCCCAGGTCACCCACCGCGACACCACGGAGGTCAGCCAATGAGCCTGTTCACCGCTGAAAAACCGGGTTCCGCACTGAGCCGCTTCTGGCACAAGTGGCGTTTCCATATCAATATTTTGCTGTTGCTGGTGCCGCTGGGTTTCATGCCCAAGTACTTCGCCGACGCCGCGTTGTTTCGGGGTGATACGGGGCTGGGTGAACGTGAAGTCGGGGACGTGCAGGTCGGTCCGTGGAGCATGCGTCTGGCGGAGTTTCGCAATGAAGCCCCACGCCCCGATCCGGCCGGCTACATGAAAAGCTTCAACGCCGCGCTGTGCGACAGCTGCCGCGACCAGGTCAAGGCCACGTACCTGCGCATCGGCAAGCCACGCAGCCTGCGCGCTGCCGGGGTGATTTTCTTCGGCACGCCGTACCGCATGGGGGCGATGCTGCCGATCCCTGAAAAGACCAAGGTCACCGATGAGCTCTGGATCACGATGGAAGGCTGGGACGGTTCGATGCATCAGGCATCCGTTCCCCTGAGTCAGGCATCCCCAGCCACTGTTGCGTGGCTGAACAAACAAGGAGGCAAACCATGATCAATGCATTTCGCCCGCTCCATGCCGTATTGCTGGCGCTGTGCGCCGGCTTCAGCGCCAGCGCCCTGGCGCACAACCCGATGTGCGAGTGCAAGGCCATCGACGCCGAGCAGATCGAATGCACCGGCGGTTTCTCCGACGGCAGCGGTGCACCGGGTGTGACCCTGGATGTGATCGGCTACGACGAAACCATCCTGGTGCCGGGCAAGCTCGGCGCGGATTCGAAGCTGACCTTCAAGAAACCCGGCGCCGAGTTCTACGTGCTGTTCGATGCCGGCCCCGGCCACGTCGTCGAGATCGACCAAGCGGACATCCAGGCCCCATGAGTACACCCACCACTCACGTCGTTCGCCCGGCCGGGGCCGGCCATGAAACCCTCTACGTGCTGCTGTTGTGCCTGTTGATCCTGGCGGTTGCCGGTACGGTGGTCGCCTGGCGCCACGAGTCCCAGGAAACCACTGCCATCACCAGCCATCAACTGGATGCCCGTCGCGACCTCAGCGCCTCCGAGCAAGGCATCTACGCCGACCTGCGGGTAACGCTGGACGAAATCCACCTGCTGCGCCAGGAACAGCAAACCCTGCCGACGCCTGAAACCCTCGCCGAAGAAGGTTTCGCGCCGTTTGCCCAGGACGCCAGCTCGGTCAGCCGTGGCGGCCATGCCTGGCAACTGATCGACGCCAAGGTGTATTTCGGTCACAGCCAGGCGCCCGCCGTGGCGGGCTCGTTCCTGATGCGCCTGAACGCGGACGACAACGCCCCCGACATCTGGCTCAACCGTGCCGCCGACCTCAAGGCGCCCGCCGACCTGACTGACGCCGCGCTGGAAAGCGCCGGCTGGCAGCAGATCGTTGCGCAATTCGACGCCGGCGTGACCCGCCAGCATCGGCACTGACCCCTCGCCTTCATTCGAGAGAAGACCGCTTTCCCATGCCCAATTCATCTCAACGCTCTTTCTGGCGCCTGCTGCTGGTCGGCCTGCTCGCCTGCCTGCTGACCCCCATGGCCAGCGCCGACGAAGCCAAGCGCCTGCGCATCGGCATCACCCTGCACCCTTATTACAGCTACGTGGCCAACATCGTCGGCGACAAGGCCGAAGTGGTGCCGCTGATTCCGGCCGGTTTCAACCCGCACGCCTACGAACCCCGCGCCGAGGACATCAAGCGCATCAGCGGGCTGGATGTGATCGTGCTCAACGGCGTAGGCCATGACGACTTCGCCGACCGCATGATCGCCGCCAGTGAAACGCCGAACGTCGCCGTGATCGAAGCCAACGAGAACGTGCCGCTGCTGGCCGCTACCGGGGTCGCCGCCCGTGGCGCCGGCAAGGTGGTGAACCCGCACACGTTCCTGTCGATCAGCGCCTCGATTGCCCAGGTCAACAACATCGCCCGCGAACTGGGCAAGCTCGACCCGGCCAATGCCAAGACTTACACGCAGAACGCCCGCGCCTACGGCAAACGCCTGCGGCAGATGCGCGCCGACGCCCTGGCGAAACTGACCCAGGCGCCAAACGCCGAACTGCGGGTGGCCACCGTGCATGCCGCTTACGACTACCTGCTGCGCGAATTCGGCCTGGAAGTCACCGCTGTGGTCGAGCCGGCTCACGGCATCGAGCCAAGCCCCAGCCAGTTGAAGAAAACCATCGATCAGTTGCGTGAACTGGACGTGAAGGTGATCTTCTCGGAGATGGATTTCCCGTCCACCTACGTCGACACCATCCAGCGTGAATCCGGGGTGAAGCTCTACCCGCTATCGCACATTTCCTACGGCGAATACAGCGCCGACAAGTATGAAAAGGAAATGACCGGCAACCTCAACACCGTGGTTCGGGCGATTCAGGAGTCAGGGGCATGACGGCCAAAGAAACCCTCATCAACTCCGAAGCCCCTGTGGGAGCGGGCTTGCTCGCGAAAGCGGACTATCAGTCGACTTCAACGTTGACTGATCCATCGGTTTCGCGAGCAGACCCGCTCCCACAAAGTGCCGGGCCGACCCTCGATTTTGCCGAAGTCAGCCTCACGCTGGGCCGCACGACCATCCTCGACAAGGTGACCTTCCAGGTACAGCCCGGCAGCGTGCATGCGCTGGTCGGCCCCAACGGCGGCGGCAAGAGTTCGCTGATCAAGACCCTGCTTGGACAGATGCCGCATCAGGGACGCCTGAGCCTGCAATGGCCCGGCGAGCCCGGCACCATTGGCTATGTACCGCAAGCGCTGGAATTCGATCGCGGCTTGCCGATGACGGTCGACGATTTCATGGCTGCGATGTGTCAGCGGCGCCCGGCCTTCCTCGGGCTGAGCAAGCACTACGCGGCCGCCATCGGCGACGCCCTGGAGCGGGTCGGCATGCAGGAAAAGCGCAAGCGGCGCATGGGCGCGCTGTCCGGTGGCGAGCGTCAGCGGGTATTGCTGGCACAGGGGCTGATTCCGGCCCCGCAGTTGCTGGTATTGGACGAACCGATGTCAGCCCTCGATGAGGCAGGCATTCAGGTGTTCGAACGGTTGCTGGGCGACTGGCGCCAGAGCGGCATCACCGTTCTATGGATCGAACATGACCTGGAAGCGGTCAAGCGCCTGGCCGATCGTGTCACCGGCCTCAATCGCCGGGTGCTGTTCGATGCCACGCCTGAACAGGCGTTGACCCCGGACACCTTGATGACCCTGTTCTCCACTCACCCACGGAGCGCTGCCTGATGAGTTATGAAGCCTTTCGCTTGATGGTCCAGGGCTGGGCGTCATCGGGTTACCTGCCGGAAGCGCTGGCCTATGGATTCGTGGTCAACGCCCTGCTCGCCGGTTTGCTGATCGGCCCGGTGCTGGGCGGCCTCGGCACGCTGGTGGTGGTCAAGCGCTTCGCGTTCTTCTCGGAAGCCGTGGGGCACGCGGCCTTGACCGGCGTAGCCATCGGCATTCTGCTCGGCGAACCCTACACCGGGCCATACGGCAGCCTGTTCGGCTACTGCCTGTTGTTCGGCATCCTGCTCAACTACCTGCGCAACCGCACAGGCCTGGCGCCGGATACGCTGATCGGGGTGTTCCTCTCCGTGTCGCTGGCACTGGGGGCGAGCCTGTTGCTGGTACTGGCCGGCAAGATCAACGTGCACATCCTGGAAAACGTGTTGTTCGGCTCGGTACTGACGGTCAACGGCAATGACCTGCTGGTGCTGGCCATCGTCGGCTCACTGGTCATGGCCCTGGCCTTGCCGCTGTACAACCGCATCATGCTCGCCAGTTTCAACCCGCAACTGGCCGCTGTACGCGGTGTGGCGGTCAAGTCCCTGGATTACCTGTTCGTGATTCTGGTGACGCTGATCACCGTTGCGGCGGTGAAAGTCATCGGCGCGATCCTGGTCGGTGCGCTGCTGGTGATCCCGGCCGCTGCGGCGCGCCTGCTCAGCCAGTCGCTGAAGGGCTTTTTCTGGTGTTCGGTGCTGATTGCCACGGTCAGCACCCTGTGCGGGATTCTTGCGCCGATCGTCTTCGACCTGCCGATCCCGTCCGGTGCCGCAATCATCTTGATGGCCGGTATCGCCTTCGCCCTGGCCGCCATCGCGCGCGGCGTCGTCCCCAGCCTGAAAGGGAATCTTGGATAAATGTCATTTTCTCTGCGTCAACTGACACTGGCCGTCGCCCTGTGCGGGCTGGCCAACACCACCTTTGCGGCAGACAGCGCCAAACCGCTGCACGTGCTGGCGTCCCTGCCGATCACCTACGGCCTGGGCGAGGTCTTGCTCAAGGGCACCCAGGTCAACCTTGAGCGCGCCGCCCCGGCGAACCTGCCCGGCAGCCGCCAGAGTTCCTACTTCACGGGCCGTGGCGCACCGGCGCTGGCCAAACTGGCGACCGACGCCGATGCGGTGATCGGCGTACGCTCGTTGTGGGCCGATGACTCGCTGTACCCGATTTCACGTCGCAGCAACATCCGCATCGTCGAAATCGATGCCGCGCGTCCGGTGGATGGCGCCCTGCCCGGCATCGCCGTGCAGCCGGACAACAAGGTTGACGGCCTGAACAGCCAGCCGTGGTTGTCCAGCAACAACATGGGACGCATGGCGGACGTGATGGCAGCAGACCTGGTGCGCCTGGCGCCCACCGCCAAGCCGACCATCGAAGCCAACCTGGCGGCGCTCAAGCAGCGTTTGCTCAAGTTCAGCGCCGACAGCGAAGCGCGGCTGGCCAGCGCCGACAACCTGAGCGTCATGAGCCTCAGCGAGCATTTTGGCTACCTGATCGGCAGCCTCAACCTGGAGCTGATCGGCGTCGATGCGCGCCCGGACACCGAATGGACGCCCGAGGCGCTGAAGCAATTGACGGCGACGCTCAAGGACAATGACGTGGCCGTGGTCATGCACCACCGCCAGCCGTCCGACGCGGTGAAGGCGGCCATTGCCGAGTCGGGTAGCCGATTGGTGGTGTTGAGTATCGACGCAGCCGACCCGGTGGCTGAGCTGGAGGGGAATGTGGATCTGGTGATCAAGGGGTTGAGTGGGGCTTGAGGTCCCGATCCTCGCAGGAGCGAGCTTACTCGCGAATGGACGACGCCGGCGGCCTGAATTTCCGCAGTGGCTGTACGTCCTTCGCGAGCAAGCTCGCTCCTACAGGCATGGTGTTGGCAATAACAAAAAGCCCGCTGGCCTTGTCGGTCCAGCGGGCTTTTTTGTGCCTCGATGTCAGTGAGCGATTGCCGCCTGCTCTTCCATCTTCTTGCGCAGGCTCAACGGGCGCATGTCTGTCCAGGTTTCCTCGATGTAGGACAGGCATTCCTTTTTCAGGCCGCTCTTGCCCACGGTGCGCCAGCCTTCGGGCACGGCTTTGTAGTCGGGCCAGATCGAGTACTGCTCTTCGTGGTTGACCACCACCTGGAAGAGGATGTCCTCGCGGTCGAATACTGAAGTCATGGTGTCTCTCCATCGCTGTTGGGTGGGCTGCGCCGTGTGCGCAGCCGTCATGTAGAAGGAACGTTCCGGGGCCCGGAAAATTTAGAGGCTGGCAGTGGCGGCGGCCATCGCCCGGCCGAAAATCTCCGCCACCTGATCGACCTCCGCTGCGGTGATGATCAATGGCGGCAGGAAACGCACCACGCCACCATGGCGCCCGCCCAGCTCAAGAATCAGCCCGCGCTTGAGGCACTCACGCTGCACCAGCGGCGCCAGGCGCCCGAACACCGGTGGGTGACCCAGCGCATCCGGCGTGCCCGCCGGGTCGACCAGTTCCACGCCAAGCATCAGGCCGCGACCGCGAATATCGCCCAGTTGCGGGAAGTCGCGTTGCAGGATGCGCAGGTGTTCGCTCAGGCGTTCACCCATGGCCGCTGCGTGCTCGCACACCTTGTGCTCGACCAGATAACGCATCACGGCGGAACCGGCGGCCATCGCCATCTGGTTGCCACGGAAGGTGCCGGCATGGGCGCCCGGCAACCAGGTATCGAGCCAGTCGCGGTAAACCACCACCGCCAGGGGCAGGCTGCCGCCGATGGCCTTGGACATCACCACCACGTCCGGAGTGATGCCGGCGTGCTCGAAGGCAAACATCTTGCCGGTGCGGGCGAAACCGCTCTGGATTTCATCGACGATCAACGCCACGCCGGCTTTTTCGGTGATGCGGCGCAAGCCGCGCAACCAGTCGAGGTCCGCCGGAATGACCCCGCCTTCGCCCTGCACCACTTCGACGATCACGGCGGCCGGCAGTTGTACGCCGGCCTCGGGGTCGTTCAGCAGGTTTTCCAGGTAATTGAGATTGGCCTGTACGCCTTGCGCGCCACCAAGGCCGAACGGGCAACGGTAATCATAGGGATAAGGCATGAACTGCACGCCACTGCCGAGCAGGGCCGCCAAGGGTTTTTTCGGCCCCAGACTGCCCATCAGGCTCAGCGCGCCCTGGCTCATGCCGTGATAACCGCCCTGGAATGACAGCACGGTGCTGCGTCCGGTGGCGGTGCGCACCAGTTTCAATGCCGCTTCCACCGCATCGGTGCCGGTCGGGCCGCAGAACTGAATTTTTGCCTGCGCAGCCAGTGCCGGTGGCAGCAAACCGAACAGGTCCTGGACGAACTGGTCCTTGACCGGCGTGGTCAGGTCGAGGGTGTGCAAGGGCAGCTCATCGGCCAGCACTTGCTGGATCGCCTCGATCACCACCGGGTGGTTGTGGCCCAGGGCCAACGTCCCCGCGCCCGCCAGGCAATCGATGAAACGGCGGCCTTCGACGTCCTCGACATGAATACCCTTGGCGCGCTTGAGCGCCAGGGGAATGCGTCGCGGGTAGCTGCGGGCGTTCGATTCCTGCTGGCTCTGGCGTGCCAGCAGCGGTGATTCGTTGAACTGATAAAGCGTCTCGGCAGGCGCCGGAGCGGTCCGGGCCGACTGATCTTCCATAAGGCTGGTAGCGACTGACATCTCTCGACCCTCAATAGGTTTTCCTGTTCTGGAAACGCATCAACCCGTCGAGGATTTAGACCCTTGATCGGCTTTCTCTGACAGAGGCGTGAGTGCCTTGTGCATGGGTATGGCGTGGAGCCCGGCGGCGGTGAAGGCTTCAGCGCAGGGTCGATAGCCGAGGTGACGGTAAAATGTTTCGCCCGTGCGGGTACTGTTGAGGCGAACTTCCATCAAGCCCTGCTCGATCAGCCAGCCTTCCACATCGTGCACCAGCGCCCGCCCGGCGCCACGGCGAAACCATTCTGGCAGCACGTAAAGGAGCGCCAGCCGGCCATCGAGGGTGGCCATCGCCGCGCCAACTGGTTTGTCCTTTAACAGGGCGAGATTCAGGTACAACCGGGGGTCGGCCAGCCACGGCTGGATGTGCGTGATGGATTTGTTGCGGGTCCAGGTGGCGACGGTCTGTGGGTCGTTACGATGGTCAAGCGCGCAGCCAATGCGGATCGAATGTTCGATGATGCGGCTGATGATGCCGGCGTCGGCGGCGGTTGCCTTGCGGATGTGCACGGGTGCTTCCATGGTGCCATTACCTCAATCCATTGAGAAAAAGCAGGTCGCGACAATAGCGCCGGTGGCGAGGGCAAGGCCAATGGAGAGACGTTACATTTGATGTGCAACATACAATCAGTGTGGGAGCGGGCTTGTGCGGATTTCAGATGGGCTGCAACGGCATCGTCAACTCGACCCGCAAGCCGTCGGGCCGGCTGTCGAAATGCAGCGTGCAGCCGCAGCGTTGAACGATTGCCTGGACAATCGCCAGGCCCAGGCCACAGCCGGTGCTCTGGCCGTTGCGCCAGAAGCGCTGGGTCAGGTGTTGCAGGTCGTCCGCAGCGATGCCCGGGCCATGGTCGCGCACCACGAACCGCACACGGTTGTCACGGGTTTCCAGGCTCAGCTCGACCGGGCCGTCGTTCGGCGTATGGCGCAGGGCGTTGTCCAGCAGGTTGCGCAAGGCGGCAATCGACAGCACGGCAGGCATCTGCACCGGCGCGTGGGACAGGCTCGCCGAGGGCTGGAAGGCGATGCGCTGGCGCTCACCGCTGGCGGCGTCCTGAATCGCCAGTTTCGCCACCTGTTCGGCGCTGCACTGCACGCCGTCGTCGAACGACAGGCTGCCTTCCACCCGCGCCAGCAACAGCAATTGCTCGAGGGTGCGGTGCATGCGGTCGGCCCCTTCCTCGGCGCGGGCCAGGGACTGGTCGCGGGCCGCGCCATCGGTCATGCGCGCCACTTGCAGGTGGGTCTTGATCGCCGTCAGCGGGCTGCGCAACTCGTGCGCCGCATCCCCGGTCAGTCGGCGTTCGCGCTCGATGGTCTTGCCGATGCGTTGCAACAGTTGGTTCTGGGTGTCCAGTAGCGGCTTCAGTTCACTGGGCAACGGCTGGATCTGCAAGGGTTCCAGGGAGTCGGCGCTGCGCCGCATCAAGGCATCGCGCATGCGGTTGAGCGGCGCCAGCCCCTGGCCGATCCCCAGCCACAGCAGGCACAGGCACCCGAGCAACGCCACGCCGACCGGCACCGAGGCGGCCAGCAGGATCGACATGTTCAGGGCTTCGCGCTCGATCTGCCGATCAGCGGTGGTGATGCGCAGATCGCCCCGGGCCAGGGTGAAGCTGCGCCACGGCGCGCCGTCGATGATCTGATCGTGGAAACCCATTTTCTCGGCTTCCAGGGTCTGTTGCGGGTCGGTGTGGCTGCGGGCAAGGATTTCACCGCGCAACGAGCTGACCTGGCAGGCCATGCCGCCGGGAATGTTCAGTTGTTCGGCGCTGAAATGGGCGCCCTCGCCCTTCGGCAGCGCCGGCAATTGTTCCATCAGGCCGGCCACCATGCGCGCCGACGCCACCAGGCGCTGGTCGAGGGAAAACATCATCTGGTTGCGCAGGTCGCTGAGCATCCAGGCCGCCGCCAGGGCCCAGATCAGGGCAAAGGCAGCGCCCAGGGTCAGGCTCAGACGCACACGCAGGCTCATCACTTCGATTCTTCTCCGCCATCGGCCGGCCCCAGGCGATAACCCAGGCCGCGCACCGTCTCGACGATGCCATTGCCGAGTTTGCGCCGCAGGTGATGGATATGCACGTTGAGGGCGTTGCTTTCCAGCTCGTCATTGAAGCCATAGACGCTGTCTTTCAACTGCTCGGTCGACAGCACCCGGCCACGGTTGTGCAGCAACGCCTGCAACAGCGACTGTTCGCGCCGGGACAGGTCCACCGGTTGGCCGCCGAGCAGGGTTTCACGGCTGCTCGGGTCGTACGTCAGCCGGCCGTGTTCGATCAGATTGACGCTGCGCCCCGCCACCCGCCGCAACAGGGTGTGCAGACGGGCGGCGAGCTCGCGCAGATCGAACGGCTTGAGCAGGTAATCGTCGGCACCGGCCTGCAGGCCATCGACCCGGTCGGTCACCGAATCCCGCGCGGTGAGGATCAGCACCGGGATCTCCAGGCCGCTGTGGCGCAGTTGCTGCAACAGCTTCAAACCGTCTTCATCGGGCAGGCCGAGGTCGAGCACCATCACGTCGAACTCCGCGACCTTGAGCATCGCGCGCGCCTTGGAAGCGGTGTTGACATGCTCCACGGTCAGGCCCTGCGCGGTCAGCCCGGCCACGATGCCGCTGGCGATCAGCTCATCGTCTTCGCAAACCAGTACGTGCATGGAACCTCCCGTGATGAAAACCCGAGTCAAACAGCTGCGGATTAAGCCGCAATTATGGCAAGCGACCGGGCTGACGAGAAGCACCGAGGTGTTTTACCCTGATGCTGGCAAAATCCAGCACATCCGGGCTCGACGCATGGACATTGACGGTTAATCATCGGTTAATCGCTACCCTCCACTGTGCACCCACTTGCACAGGAACAAGGCTTTTTCATGCGTCACTTCTTTCTACTGTTTGTTCTGCTGATTTCGGGGATGGCCCAGGCCGGGACCGATCCCTTCGCGTCAAAGCCAGACTTCCTGCCTGTCGACAAGGCCTTCGTCCTGACGTCCGAGCGCCTGGAATCCGGCGAAACCCAGCTGTTCTGGCAAATCGCCGAGGGTTACTACCTGTATCAGAAACGCCTGAAATTCGACGGGCTGGCCGCGCAAAACATGCCGACCCTGCCTGAAGGCGAATCCCACAGCGACGAATTCTTCGGCGAGCAACCGGTGTATCGCCAGGGGCTGGAGGTGAAGATTCCCGCAGCGGCCAGCGGTCCGATCAAGGTCACCTACCAGGGCTGCGCCGATGCCGGCCTGTGTTACCCGCCGCAAACCCGGGTGATCGACCTGGGTGGCGTCGCGAGCGCGTCCACCGGTGAACAGGCCCCGGATCAGGCCCTGGCCAGCAGCCTGCAACAACGGGCGCTGGGCTGGAGCCTGCTGGTGTTCTTCGGCCTGGGGCTGTTGCTGGCGTTCACTCCGTGTTCGTTGCCCATGTTGCCGATTCTGGCGGGTTTGATCGTGGGCAGCGGCGCGACGCCCAAACGCGGCTTTGCCCTGGCGACCAGCTACGTGGTGAGTATGGCGCTGGTGTACGCGGCGATGGGGGTCCTGGCGGCGCTGTTGGGCGCGAACTTGCAGGCGTTGCTGCAAAACCCCTGGCTGCTCGGCAGTTTCGCTGCCGTGTTCGTGCTGCTGGCGTTGCCGATGTTCGGCTTCTTCGAGCTGCAACTCCCGGTGGCCGTGCGTGATCGTCTGGAGAATGTTTCACGTAACCAGCGCGGTGGCAGCCTGCTGGGCGCCGGCGTGCTGGGCGCGTTGTCCGGCCTGCTGGTCGGCCCGTGCATGACCGCGCCGCTGGCCGGTGCCCTGCTCTACATCGCGCAAGGCGGCAATGCGCTGCACGGCGGGTTGATCCTGTTCGCCCTGGGGATTGGCATCGGCGTGCCGTTGTTGCTGGTGGTGACGGTGGGCAACCGCTTTATGCCCAAGCCTGGCGCCTGGATGAACCTGGTCAAGGGCGTGTTCGGTTTCCTGTTCCTGGCCACCGCACTGCTGATGCTCCGCCCGGTGTTGAATCCTTCGCTGTGGATCGGACTGTGCGGCGCACTGCTGCTGATCGCCGCCTACAGCGCCTGGAAACAATCCCAAGGTTTCGGCCGCGTGGCGCAGCTGTTCGGCGCCAGTTCGCTGCTGTTCGGTTTGTGGGGCAGCCTGCTGATCATCGGCGCGGCAGGCGGCAGCGATGACCTGCTCAAACCCTTGCAGGTCTACAGCGCCTCGAACAGCGGCACCGCCGCCCGCCCGGTCGGCCACGAGGCCTTCACCACCCTCGACGACCCGGCCGCGCTGCAACGCGAACTCGATGCGGCGCAGGCCCAGGGCCAGTGGGTGCTGCTGGATTACTACGCCGACTGGTGCGTGTCGTGCAAGGTCATGGAAAAGCAGGTGTTCGGCCAACCCCGGGTGCTGGATGCCCTGAGCGAGGTGCGTTTGCTGCGCCTGGACGTGACTGCCGACAATGCCGCCAGCCGCGAACTGCTCGGCCGTTACAAGGTGCCGGGCCCTCCGAGTTTCCTGTGGATCGGTGCCGACGGCGCAGAACGCCGCAGCCAGCGCATCACTGGCGAGGTCGATGCCGACACCTTCCTGCAACGCTGGATCAGCACCCGGGACGCTCGTTAATGCTGACCTTGACCCTCGGTACGTTTGCCATCGCGCTCAACCACCTGCTGCTGATCAGTGCCCTGGCGCTGGCGACGTTTGTCGGCTGGCGTACGGCCAAGCGCGGTGGCGAAAACCCTGAGTCAGTGCTGTTCAGCCTGTTTCTGCTGGGCATGCTTGCCGCCCGGATCAGTTTCGTGGCGCTGTACTGGGTGCACTATCGCAACGATCCCTGGCAGATGATCGACCTGCGCGACGGCGGCTTTCTCGCCCTGCCCGGGGTGATCGTGATGCTGCTCGCGGCGCTCTATCGCGGCTGGCGTCGTCCGGGCTTGCGTCGCCCGCTGGGTTTTGGCGTGGCCAGCGGTCTGGCCTTCTGGTTGCTGGCGACCTTCTCATTGGGCATCTACGAACAGGGTACGCGCCTGCCGGACATCGCCCTGCGCAATGCCGCCGGTGAAACCGTGCAACTGACCGATTATCAGGGCGGGCCACTGGTGATCAACCTCTGGGCCACCTGGTGTCCGCCGTGTCGCCGGGAAATGCCGGTGCTGGAAAACGCCCAGCAACACCGCCCGGACCTGACCTTCCTGTTCGTCAACCAGGCTGAAAGCATGCAAAGCGTCAGCACCTTCCTGGAAACCCAGGGCCTGAGCCTGTCCAACGTGCTGTTCGATGGCAGCGGTCGCCTGGGCCAGGCCGTCGGCTCCATGGCGCTGCCGACTACGCTGTTCTACAGCCCCGACGGTCGCCTGCTGGGCAGCCATCTGGGTGAATTGTCTGAAGCCAGCCTGGCCCGCGCCCTGGAATACTTCGAGACGCCGAATCCGGCCACACCGTCCACCTCGTCAAGGAAACTGCCATGCCTCGCCTCCGCCACCTGCTGACACTGACCCTCGGCGCTGCCCTGCTGCACCTGCCGGTGGCGCAGGCTGCCGAAGAATTGCCCGAGGCGATCAAGAAGATCGAAGCCAAGGGCGCAAAGATCGTCGGCCAGTTCGACGCGCCCGACGGTTTGCGCGGTTACGCCGCGCAGTACCAGAACCGTGGCATCGCGCTGTACCTGACGCCCGATGGCAAACATGTGCTGCTGGGCAACCTGTATGACGCCGACGGCAACGACCTGAGCAGCGCACCCTTGCAGAAGCTGGTCTACGGGCCGATGTCCAAGGAGGTCTGGGCCAAGTTCGAAGCCAGCCACTGGATTCAGGATGGCAACAAGGATGCGCCGCGCACGGTGTACCTGTTCAGCGACCCGAACTGCCCTTACTGCAACATGTTCTGGGAACAGGCACGACCGTGGGTCAAGGCCGGCAAGGTGCAACTGCGGCACATCATGGTCGGCATCATCCGCGAAGACAGCCCGGGCAAATCCGCAGCGCTACTGGCCGCAAAGGACCCGCAGAAAGCCCTGCAGGACCATGAATCGGCGGGCAAGGCCAGCGCACTCAAGGCCCTGAAAGAGGTACCGCCCGCCATCCAGGCGAAACTGGCGGCGAACATGCAGTTGATGGAAGACCTCGAATTGCAGGCGACCCCGGCGATTTTCTATATGGATGACAAGGGCGAACTGCAACAGCAACAAGGCGCGCCATCGCCGGAGAAGCTGGGCAAGATCCTCGGGCCGAAATAATTCGGCTCACCGACGCCATCGCGAGCAGGCTCGCTCCCACAGGAAACTGTATCCACTGTGGGAGCGAGCCTGCTCGCGATGGCTTTCTCAAGGCTGGCTAGTCACTTTCACTCAGGAACATCAACAACGCCTCGGTCACGAACGGGGCATTTTCCAGGTTGGAAATGTGCCCCGCGTCCGGCACCTCGGCGTACGGGCAGCCAATCAACTGCGCCATCTCCCGCGCCTCGGCGGGTGGGCGCGGCTGGTCCTGATCGCCACCCATCACCAAGGTGCCGTTTGCATTCAGCTCGCCCAGGCGCGACAGCAGGTCTTCGCGGCCAAAGGTGATACGCCCCATCGGCACGATGCTTTCACGCAGGCGCTCGGCGGGCAACGCCGCCAGTTTCGCGTAGAAATCCCGGTACAGCGCCGATTGCCGGTCGATGCCCGGGCGGAAGAAGATCGGCACGATGATGTCCAGCAACTGCGGCGTGATCTGGCCGCCGTCTTCGATCTGCTGGAGCAGCGAGAAATAATACTGGCGGGTCGGTTCGGGTTCGGCGCCGAGGTAGGTGTCCATCAACACCAGGCCGTTGAGCCGCTGCGGCGCCGACAACACCAGGCGAGCGCCCCACATGCCTCCCACTGAAAGGCCCACCAGCGTGAAGCGGTCGATGGCCAGGTAATCGAGCAGCATCAGGCCCTGACGGGCGATGTCATCCAGCGTCGTCGTGCCGTCAGGCAGAGGTCCGGATTCACCGTGGCCCCACAGGTCCAGGGCAATGACCCGGTAGCGCGCAGACAGCGCTGCAATCTGCGGCGCCCACATGGCGTGATCCCACAGGTAGCTGCCGGCCAGCAGAACGGCCGGGCCGGCGCCTTGGTCGATGTAGTGAAGGGGTTGTCCGTCAATCGTTACGAAGGGCATTGACTGGTTCCTCTGCCAGAAAGGGAGGAAGCAGACTGAGCCGCCGCCCTTTTGCAGTCAACGCGGAATGTGTGTCGAAATCGCAGCCCTTACCCTGTAGGAGCGAGCATGCTCGCAATGGAATCCCAGACACCGTTGGGCACCTGACACCCAGCGTCATCGTTGACGACCATCGCGAGCAAGCTCGCTCCTACAGAGAGCGGGTTACAACCCCTCCAGCTCCGCCATCAGGTCATTCAGGCGATCGGCCTTGTCCCCGGTGATCTCACTGGCGGCCAACCCGTCGATGTACTCGGCCAGTTCCTGCACCGTGCTGCATTCGAACATCGCCCGCAGCGGCACATCCCGTTGCAATGTCTTCTGCACCCGTGACGCAATCTGCGTGGCCAGCAACGAATGCCCGCCCAGTTCGAAGAAGTTGTCGCGAACGCCCACCTGATCGACCTTCAGCACTTGCGCCCAGATATCGGCCAGGGTCCGTTCCAGCTCATTGCGCGGCGCCAGGTAATCCTGGCTCTGCAACTGGCCGATCTCCAGCGCCGGCAAGGCCTTGCGGTCCAGTTTGCCGTTGGCGTTGAGCGGCATCCGCTCCAGCCACAGCCAGTGCAGCGGCACCATGTATTCCGGCAGCTCGGCGCGCAGGCGCTGTTTGATACGCTCCAGACGCTCGGTCGGATTCAAGGTGACGTCCGCCCCCACCAGGTAACCGACCAGGTGCTTGCCGTTCACCCCTTCCTGCACGCCGACCGCCGCTTCGCGCACTTCCGGTTGTTCATGCAGGCGCGCCTCGATTTCACCCAGCTCAATGCGGTAGCCGCGAATTTTCACCTGATGGTCGATGCGCCCGACGTACTCCAGCACGCCGTCGCTGCGACGCCGGGCCAGGTCGCCGGTGCGATACAGGCGCGCGCCCGGTTCGCCAAACGGATCGGGCACGAACACCTGCGCGGTGCGCAGCGGATCGCTGACATAACCGCGCCCGACGCCGGTGCCGGCGACGCACAACTCACCCACCGCACCCAGCGGCACCAGCTCCAGTGCGCCGTCAAGCAAGTACAGACGGTTGTTGTCGGTGGGCGTGCCAATCGGCAGGTAACTGCCACGGGTCGAGGCCCTGTCGACGCGGAAGAACGCCACGTCATCCGAACACTCCGCCGGGCCATAGGCATTCACCAGCCCGATGTCCGGGTAACGCAGCAACCACTGATGGGCCAGTTCCGGCGGCATCGCTTCACCGGTCGGCAACATCCAGCGCAGGCCGTCGAGGCTCATGCGCTCCTGGGCGAGCATGCCCTGGATCAGCGACGGCACGCTTTCCAGCACGGTAATGCCCTGTGTCGCCACATGCGCCAGCAGTCCCTGTGGATCATGGGCAAGGGTGTTCGGCACGATGTCCACCCGCGCACCGAACAACGGCGCGGCGAGGAACTGCCAGACCGAAATGTCGAAGCTTTGCGAGGCGGTCTGGGCGATCACGTCAGCCTCGCTCAGATTCAGGTACGGCACCTTGCTCAACTGGTTGTTGAGCATGCCACGCTGCTCGACCATGACGCCCTTGGGCAAACCGGTCGAACCGGAGGTGTAGATCACGTAGGCCAGGTTGTCCGTGCCGCTGTAGACCCCGGGGTTGGCCACCGAGCGATCGCTGGCCTGTACCTCCTCCCACACCAGTAACCGCGGGCGATGGGCACAGCCCGACTCCTCGAGCAACGCCAGCGCCTGGTCGCGCAAGGCCTGGGTGCAGACCAGCAAGGGCGTGCGGCTCAGGTCGATGATCCGGCTCAGGCGCTGGCTCGGCAGCCCTGGGTCCAGTGGCAGGTAACCCGCGCCCGCCTTGAAGCTGCCGATGATCATCCCCAGCAGATCGAGGCCGCGTTCGGCCAGCAACGCCACGGGTTGGTCCAGCCCGACTCCGGCGGCGATCAGCGCGTGGCCGAGACGGTTGCTGCACGCGTTGAGCTCGGCGTAACCGAGTTGGCGGTCAAGGCAACTGGCGGCGATGCGCTGCGGATGTGCGGCCACTTGCGCTTCAAACAACGCCACGTAGCTCTGCTCCAGCGGGTAATCATGGGTGCTCTGGTTGCAACCGTGGACCAGGAAATCTCGTTCCTCGGCGCCCAGCAGCGGCAAGTCGGCCATGTCGCCATGGAAACCTTCCACCAGCGCCAGCAACAGACGCTTGAACTCGCCGAGCATGCGCTCGACCGTCGATTCGTCGAAGTAACGCTGGTCGTAGGACAGGTGCAAGCCAAGGTCATCGCCCGGATAACACACGGCCGTCAGCGGGAAGTTGGTGTGGGTGCGGCCGGAGTCCGACGTCGCATTGAGGCTTTGCGCACGATCCAGCACCGACACCTCCACCGGGGCGTTCTCGAACACGAACAGGCTGTCGAACAGCGGCTGGCCCTTGGGCAGTTCGCTGTTTTCCTGAATGCTCACCAACGGCAGATATTCGTACTCGCGCAGTTGCATGTTGCTGTCGAGCAGTTG
Organism: Pseudomonas fluorescens; assembly: GCF_041354075.1. Taxonomy (GTDB): domain Bacteria; phylum Pseudomonadota; class Gammaproteobacteria; order Pseudomonadales; family Pseudomonadaceae; genus Aquipseudomonas; species Aquipseudomonas fluorescens_CE. The sequence continues at coordinate 36,483 of NZ_JARZGC010000018.1, forward strand.
CGTCAGCCAATCGCGCACGCGGCAACGCTGATCGTCCCCGGGCATCTTCACCCGCAGCGCGATGCTGTTGATGAACAGGCCGACGGTGCGCTGCATCTGCGGCATCTCCACCGGCCGCCCGGCCACCGTCACGCCGAACAGCACGTCACGATCACCGCTCAAGCGCCGCAGCACCAGGGCCCAGGCCGCCTGGGCGAAGGTGTTGATGGTCAACTGATGGGCCTGCGCCAGCTCACGCAATCGCGCACCGTCGCGGGCGTCGAGCCTTGTGTAGCGGTCACCGACAATCATGCCGCCGCTGTCGCCGGCGTGTTCGCGCAGGAACGGACGGTCGCTGGGGATTGGCGTGGTCCGTTCGAAACCCTGCAGGTTGGATTTCCACCATTGCCGGGCCTCGGCCAGGCTTTGGTGTTGCAACCAGCCGATGTACTCGCGATAACGCGGCGCCGCCGTCAGTCGCGCTTCGCGACCTTCGCCCAGGGCCATGTAGATTTCGAAGAAATCGCTCATCAGCAGCGAGCGGCACCAGGCATCGATGAGGATGTGGTGGTTACTCATCATGAACCAATAGCGCGCTGCGCCGACGCGAATCAGGCGCAGATGGAATGGCGCCTGGTTGAGCAGGTCGAATCCGGCTTCGCGTTCGGTCCTGAGCAGGTGTTGCAGCTTCGGCTCCTGCTCGTCGTCAGCGATGTCACACCAGTCGAGGTATTCGATCGGCGTGCTGCCCGGCTTGTGGATGATTTGCAGCATGTCTTCGCCAACGTTCCAGCAGAACGACGCGCGCAAGGCTTCGTGACGGGCAATCACCGCTTGCCAGGCCTGGGCAAAACGCTGCGGGTCGAGTTCGCTGTTGATGCGATAGCGGTCCTGCATGTAGTAAAGCCCGGTGCCCGGCTCGAGCAAGGTGTGCAGCAGCATGCCTTCCTGCATCGGCGTCAGCGGGTAAACGTCTTCAATGGCCGCTGGCGCAATCGGCAAGGCATCGAGTTGCGCCTGGGTCAGTTTGGCCAGCGGGAAGTCCGACGGGGTCAGGCCCCCGGCCTCGTCGCGCAGGCAATGTTCGATCAGGCTTTGCAGCTCACCCAGGTAGGCATCCGCCAGTTCACGGATGGTCTGCGCGTCGAAGCGTTCGGCGCTGAAGGTCCAGCGCAGCACCAGTTCGCCGCCGTAGACCTGGCTGTCGACACTCAGCTCGTTGGGCAGCGGCGCCTGCGGGTCGTGGGCGGCACCGACCGCTTCGTCCAGCGGACGGAACAGCGCTTCGGCAGCGAAACTCTGGTCGAACTGCCCCAGGTAGTTGAAGGTGATCGGCGCGATGGGGAGCGCCGCCATGGCCTCGCGGCACGGCTGATCGGCCAGGTAATGCAGCACGCCATACCCCAGCCCCTTGTGGGGCACGGCGCGCAGTTGTTCCTTGATCGCCTTGATCGAGGCGCCCTGCCCGGCGGCTTCCTCGATGTTCACCGGGGTCAGGCGCAGCGGGTAAGCACTGGTGAACCAGCCAACCGTGCGGGTCAGGTCGATCTCATCGAACAGGCTTTCACGGCCGTGGCCCTCCAGTTGAATCAACGCCGAATCGTGGCCGCTCCAGCGGCACAGCACGCGGGCCAGGGCGGTGAGCAACAGGTCGTTGACCTGGGTGCGATACGCGCTTGGCGCTTGTTGCAGCAGTTGCCGGGTGGCGTCGGCATCAAGGCGCACGCTGACCGTTTCGCCATGGCGATGCTGCCGCCCGCCGTCCGGGTGGTCGCACGGTAGCCCGACATTCGGCCCGGCCAGCTGCGCCTGCCACCAGCCCAGTTCTTCACGCAGGGACTCGCTGCTGGCATAGGCCTGCAAACGCGCCGTCCAGTCCTTGAAAGCGCTGGTTTTCGCCGGCAGCTTGACCGATTGCCCGGCCTCGAGCTGGCGATACACGCTTTGCAGATCGTCGAGCAACACACGCCAGGACACACCATCCACCACCAGGTGGTGGATCGCCAGGAACAGCCGTTGCTGTCCCTCAGGGCCGTCGATCAGCAGCACCCGCATCAGCGGCCCCTGTTCGAGGTCGAGGCTGCGTTGCGCGTCGGCGAACAGCGCCGCGCATTTGTCCATGGACGTCACCCGGACCTGCCACAGCACCGGCAGGTCGGACACGTCCTGATGCACCGCCGCCCAGACGCCCGAAGTCTGGCTGAAGCGCAGCCGCAAGGCGTCATGCTGCTCGATCACTGCCAGCAGCGCCTGCTCCAGGCGATGGGGATCGAGCACCTCGGTCGGTTCCAGCAGCAACGCCTGGTTCCAGTGCTGGCGCTGGGCAATATCGGTGTCGAAGAACCAGTGCTGAATCGGCGTCAGGCGAGATTCGCCGCTGAGCAGGCCCTGCTCGGCAACGACCTGTTCGGCACGACTGGCCACGGCGGCCAGGGTCTGCACGGTCTGGTGCTGGAACAGGTCGCGCGGGCTGAAGTGAATGCCTTGCTGCCGCGCCCGACTGACCACCTGGATCGACAGGATCGAGTCACCGCCCAGTTCGAAGAAGTTGTCGTTGAGGCCGACCTGCGGGACGTTCAGCACGTCGCACCAGATCTGCGCCAGGGTCTGTTCCAGCAGGTTGCTCGGGGCCACATACTGCTGGCGATTGAGCTCCGGGTCCGGGGCCGGCAGCGCGCGGCGGTCGAGCTTGCCATTGGCGGTCAGTGGCATGCTCGCCAGCAGGATCAGGTGCGTGGGCACCATGTATTCCGGCAGTTGCGATTTCAGGTGGGTCTTGAGCGCTTCGCGCAGCTCGGCCTGTTGCGCTTCGTCTCCTTCGGCGACGTCGGTGGCCAGATAACCGACCAGTTGTTTACCGCTTGGCGCATCGAGCGCCAGCACCACCGCCTCACGAACGGAGACATGCTCCAGCAGGCGGTTTTCGATCTCGCCCAACTCGATGCGGAAACCGCGAATCTTCACCTGATGGTCGATACGCCCCAGGTACTCCACCAGGCCATCGGCGCGCTGGCGCACCAGATCGCCAGTGCGGTACATGCGCCCGCCGTCGGGGGCGAACGGGTCGGCAACGAAGCGCTCCGCCGTGATGCCCGCACGCTGGTGATAACCCTGGGCCAAGCCGGCCCCGCCGACATACAGCTCGCCGGTCGCGCCTTGGGGCACCAGCGCCAGGTCAGCGTCGAGAATGTACGCCACCCGGGCGCCGATCACGCTGCCGATCGGTACGCTGCCCAGCCCTTCTTCCAGCAGCGGCGGCGCCAGGCTGGCCAGCGGCATGACCACTGTCTCGGTCGGCCCATAAGCGTTGAAGAACAGGCTCGGATCGAACGCCGCACGAATGCGCTGCAGGTGTTCGCCGGTCAGGGCCTCACCGCCAGTGATGCAAATGCGCACCGGCAGCGTTTCGCCCTGGGTCGCCAGCCACTGTGCAAGCTGGCTGCCGTAGCTGGGGGTGAAGCCGAGGACGTTGATCTGATGGCGGCGGATCAGCCCGCAGATTTCTTCCGCGTCCCACTGGCTCTGGGCACGCAGAACCACTTGCGCGCCGCTCAACAGCGGCACCAGCAGACGCTCGGTCGCCGCATCGAAATTGATCGAGTAGAAGTGCAACTCGCAATCGTCCGGGCGCATGCCGAAGCGCTCGATGACCGCCTGGCAATGCATGGCGATTTCACCGTGGGACACCACCACGCCCTTGGGTTTGCCGGTGGAACCGGAGGTGTAGATCAGGTACGCCTGATGTTGCGGCAGGCTGATGAAAGGCAGTTCGGTGGCCGGGTAATCAGCCAGTTGCGCCGCGTCTTCTTCCAGGCACCAGCGGGCGATGGTCGACGGCAGCTCGCCCAACCCGGCAAACATCGCCGCATCACTGAGCAGCAAGCCGACGCCGCTGTCTTCGATCATGTAGTGCAGGCGGTCGAGCGGGTATTCCGGGTCCAGCGGCACGTAGGCGCCGCCGGCCTTGAGGATCGCCAGCAAGCCGATGACCATTTCCAGTGAACGCTCCAGCGCCAGGCCGACGCGCACCTGCGGGCCGACCCCGCGCTCACGCAGCATCCAGGCCAGGCGGTTGGCGCGGCTGTTGAGTTCGGCGTAGCTCAACGTCTGCCCGGCGAAAGTCAGCGCCGGTGCGTCCTGGCGCAGCCGTGCCTGCTCGGCGAACAGTTGATGCAGGCATTGGTCGAGGCGATGCTCGCCCGGTTCCACGCCCAGGCTGTCGAACAACTGTCGTTGCTCGGCGGCTTGCAGCAAGGGCAATTCGCTCAGGCGCTGCTGCGGGTCGGCAATCAGCGCTTCCAGCAGATTGCGCCAATGCCCGGCCATGCGCGCAATGCGCGGCTCGTCGAACAGGTCGGTGCTGTAGGTCAGGCAGCAGCCCAGGCGATGATCGAGGTCGGTGACTTCCAGGTTGAGGTCGAACTTGGTCGCCCGCGCATCGTTGGCCAGGTACTCGACCGTCATGCCGTCCAGCCGGCGGCTTTGCTGGAATTCCCAGCGCTGCACGTTGCACATCACCTGGAACAGCGGATTGTAGGCGGCGCTGCGCGGCGGCTGCAACGCCTCCACCAGGTGATCGAACGGCAGGTCCTGGTGGGACTGGCCTTCGATGACCGTGTGGCGCACCTGCTCCAGCAAGTCACCCACCAACATCTGCCCGTCGACCTGGCAACGCAGCACCTGGGTGTTGAGGAACGCACCGATCAGCCCTTCGCTTTCCGGGCGAATGCGGTTGGCCACCGGCGCGCCGATGCGCAGGTCGGTCTGGCCGCTGTAGCGGTAAAGCAGCACCGCCAGGGTGGCGGTCATGGTCATGAACAGGGTCAGGCCGTTGCGGGCATTGAAGGCCCGAACCCGCGCCGCGAGGTCGTCGCTCAGGTCGAAACGGAACAGCTCGCCCCGATGGCTTTGCACCGGTGGGCGCGGACGGTCGGCCGGCAGTTCCAGCAACGGATGTTCACGGCCCAGTTGCGCGATCCAGTAATCGAGCTGGCGCTGGCGCTCGCCGGATTCCAGCCACTGGCGCTGCCACACGCTGTAATCCAGGTATTGCACCGGCAAGGGCGCCAGCGGCGACTCGCGGTCATCGACAAAGGCTTCGTAGAGCGCGCTGAGTTCGCGGGCGAAAATATCCATCGCCCAGCCTTCGGTCACGATGTGGTGCAAGGTCAGCACCAGGTAGTGTTCCTGCTCGGCGGTCTTGGCCAGACAGGCACGCAGCAGTGGTCCGGTTTCCAGGTTGAAAGACCGGTGTGCTTCGCTGTCTGCCAGTGCCTGCACCCGTTGCTCACGCAGCTCGATGTCCAGCGCCGAGAAATCCTGCCAGTCCATGCGCACGCCGGTTTGCGGGTGGACCCGCTGCTGCGCCACGCCATCGACGCTCGGGAACGTGGTGCGCAGGGTTTCGTGACGCAGGATCAGCGCCTGCAACGCCGTCTCGAACCGCCCGACGTCCAGCACCCCGCGCAGGCGCGCCATGCCGCCGACGTTGTAGGCCGGGCTGTCCGGCTCCATCTGCCAGAGGAACCACATACGCTGCTGGGAGTAGGACAACGGCACCGGTTGGCTGCGGTCGACTTTCTCGATCGGCGGTTGCTGGTTGGTGCGGCCGCTGGCCTGGATCACTCGCACCTGCTCGGCGAATGCGCCCAACTCGCTGTGTTCGAACAAGGCGCGCAGCGGCAACTCGACGTCGCAGGCCTGACGGGTGCGCGAGATGATTTGCGTGGCCAGCAGCGAGTGGCCGCCGAGGGCAAAGAAGTCGTCACGCAGGCCGACCTGCGCCACGCTCAGGACTTCCCGCCAGATGGCGGCGATCCGTTGCTCCAGCGCCGTGACAGGCTCGACGTGTTCGCCACCCTGCCAGCTCGGTTCGGGCAAGGCACGACGGTCGAGCTTGCCGCTGGGGCTCAACGGCATTTCGGGCAGACGCATGAGCTGCGCCGGCACCATGTACTCCGGTAGCTCGGCGGCCAACGCGGTTTTCAGGCGGGCGCTTTGCGCCGCCTCGGTTTCATCGGTGGGTGCGGCGGTGTAGTAGCCGATCAACTGAGCACCGGCAGCGGTCTCGCGCACCAGCACCACGGCTTGTGCGACACCCTCCTGCCCCAGCAGGCGCGCCTGGATTTCTTCCGGCTCGACACGGAAACCGCGCAACTTGACCTGTTGATCGAGGCGGCCGAGGTATTCGATCACCCCGTCGGCTGTCCAGCGCGCCCGGTCGCCGGTGCGGTACAAACGGGCCCCCTGCTCACCCGCAGGGTCGACAACGAAGCGTTCAGCGGTCAGGCCCGGACGCCCCAGGTAGCCGCGCGCCAGCCCGATGCCGCTGATGCACAACTCACCCGGCACCCCGACCGGCAGCGGGTTGAGGTCGGCGTCGAGGATCCGGCAGATCACGTTGCCCAATGGCCGGCCAATCGGTGAGCGCTCGCCATCGAAGTTCGTGCAATGCCAGTGGGTGACGTTGATCGCGGTTTCGGTCGGGCCATAGCGGTTGTGCAGTTGCACCGCCGGCAGGTGTTCCAGCACTCGGCTGCGCAACTCGGCCGGCAAGGCTTCGCCGCCGGAGAACACTCGGCGCAGACTGGTGCATTCGGCGCTGAGCGGTTCATCGATGAACAACGCCAGCAGCGGCGGCACGAAGTGCAGCGTGGTCACGCCGAACGCCTGCACCAGTTGGGCGATGCGGTGCGGGTCGCGGTGCTCGCCCGGGCCTGCGATCAGCAGGCGTGCGCCGGTGATCAGCGGCCAGAAGCATTCCCAGACCGACACGTCGAAGCTGATCGGGGCCTTTTGCATCAACACGTCAGTGTCGTTGAGGCGATAAGTGTCCTGCATCCATTGCAGGCGTTCGGCCAGGGCGGCGTGGGTGTTGCCGACGCCTTTGGGCTGACCGGTGGAGCCGGAGGTATAGATCACATACGCCAGGTTGTCGCCGTGCAGATGCAGGCCCGGTGCCTGGCTCGGCCAGCTCTCCAGGTGCAGGGCGTCCATGGCGATCACGCAGACACCCTCGGCTGCCGGCAGGCGTTCCATCAGCGGGGTTTGCGTCAGCAGCAGCTCCACGCCGCTGTCGCGCAGCATGTAGGCCAGGCGTTCGGCGGGGTAATCCGGGTCCAGCGGCACATAGGCACCGCCGGCCTTGATGATTGCCAGCAGGCCGATCAACAGTTGCGGCGAACGCTCGGCGGCGATGGCAACGCACACGTCCGGCCCCACGCCTTTGTCGCGCAGGTAATGCGCCAGACGGTTGGCCTGGGCGTGCAGCCCGGCGAAATCCAGCTGGCCACCCTCCCAGATCAACGCCGTCTGTTGCGGGGTCCGGCGCGCCTGTTCGCAGAGCAGCTCCGGCAGCCATCGGCTGGCTGGATCGCACGGCGCAACGCTCCAGTGCGCTTGTTGCTCGAGCTCGTCCGGCGCCATCAACGGCAGGTCACCGACGGCGGTTGACGGTTGTGCACAGACCGCGCGCAGCAGGTGGCCGAAGTGCCCGGCCAGACGCTCGATGGTCGCAGCGTCGAACAGTTCGCTGGCGTAGTCGAAGGACAGGCTCAAGCGCCCGTGACGATCCTCCTCGCTATGCAGTTGCAGATCGAACTTGGCTTCGCGGCTGTGCCACGGCAGTTCTTCGGCAAGCAGGCCCGGCAGGCGCCGCAGGGCCCCGAGGTCCCGTTGCTGGTGATTGAACATCACCTGGAACAGGCCCTGCTCGCGGGCCTGGGGGAACGCTTCGAGCAGTTGTTCGAACGGCAGGTCCTGATGGGCCTGGGCGCCCAGGGTCGCGGCGCGGGTTTGCGCCAGCAGTTCAAGGAACGGCAGGCGCGAATCCACTTCGGCACGCAACACCTGGGTGTTGATGAAGAAACCGATCAGCCCCTGGGTTTCCAGGCGCGGGCGGTTGGCATTGGGCACGCCAATGCGGATATCGCGCTGGCCGCTGTAGCGGTGCAGCAGGCTCTGGAACGCCGCGAGCAAGAGCATGAACGGGGTGGATTCATGGGCCAGGGCGGTCCGGCGAATGGCCTCGCTGAGGCTCGCCTCCAACCGCATCGTGTGGCGGGCGGCGCTGCCCAGGTGTTGCGCCGAACGCGGGTGATCGGTGCTCAGGCTCAGGGTTGGATGCTCATCGCCCAACTGCGCCTTCCAGTAGGCCAGTTGCCGCTCACCCTCGCCCTGCGCCAGCCATTGGCGCTGCCAGCTGCCATAGTCGGCGTACTGGGTCGGCAGTGGCGCCAGCGTCACCGTCTGTCCTTGGGACGCCGCCGCGTACAGCCGCGAGAACTCGTCGATCAGCACATTCAGCGACCAGCCGTCGGCGATGATGTGGTGCAGTGTCACCAGCAACTGATGATCGTCATCATCGAGGCGCACCAGGGTCACGCCGAACAACGGGCCTTTTTCCAGATCGAACGGCCTGCGGGCTTCGTCATCACGGATCTGTTGCGCCCGGGCCTCGCGCTCGGCGACGGGCAGGTCACTGATGTCGATCCGTTGCAGGTTGAAGCCCCCGGCGGCATCGACCTGCTGCAGCGCCACGCCATCACGTTCGAAGAAGCGCGTACGCAGGGATTCGTGGCGTTCGATCAGGTGCTGGAAGCTGCCGGTCAGGGCCGCTTCATCCAGTTCGCCACGCAGGCGCAAGGCACCGGGGATGTTGTAGGCGCTGCTCTGCGGGTCCAGTTGCCAGGTAATCCACAAACGGTTTTGCGCCAGCGATTGGGGCAGCGCTTCGCTGCGCGACAGCACGCTGATGGCACCCTGCGCCAGCCCGCCATCCAGTTGTTGCTGCACGACGGCAGCGGTGAACGCGCCGAGGGTCGGCGCTTCGAACAACAGGCGCAGGTTGAGCTCCAGACCCAAGGCTTCGCGCAATCGCGCCACCACCTGAGTGGCGGCGATCGAGTTGCCGCCGAGCAGGAAGAAATGATCATCGGCGCCGACCTGCGGCACCTGCAGCTGTTCGGACCAGATCTGGCCAATCAGGGTTTGCAGTTCGCTACCGGCGTCGATTGGTGCCTGCTCGGCACTGACCGCCGAGGGGAACAGCGCGTAGCTGTCGAGGCTGCCATCGTCCAGGCGGCTGCGGCAGGCCGAGCGCTGCAATTTGCCACTGGAGGTTTTCGGCAAGGCTCCAGGGTTGAGCAGCACCACTACGCCTGGCGCTTCCTGATACGCCTCGGCAACGGCCTGGCGAATGGCTTTGATCAGGACCTCGGGCGGCAGGATCTTCTGCACGCTGCGGCTGATTTCAGCGGCAATACCGATGCCCTCCTGGCCCTCGACAGTCACCGCGAACGCGGCGACCCGGCCCTTGCGCACCACCTCCACTTCCCGCTCGATGGTCTGTTCGATGTCCTGCGGGTACAGGTTGTGGCCGCGTACGATCAGCATGTCTTTCAGGCGACCGGTAATGAACAGCTCACCCTTGTGCAGGAACCCCAGGTCACCGGTGCGCAGCCAGGTCTTGCCCTGATGCTGGACGAAGGTCCTGGCACTGGCCTCGGGGTTGCGCCAATAGCCGTGAGCGATGCTCGGCCCGCTCGTCCAGACTTCACCGACGGCCTGGCCGGGCAGCTCGACAAGCGCCACCGGGTCCATGACCCGCACCGCGTGATTCGGCTGACTGAGGCCGCAACTCATGACCGCGCTGCCCTCACCGACCTCGGCGCGGTTCTGCGCCAGCGACTGATCGTCCACCCGCAGGTGGCCGATGCCCCGGCCACGCGGTGTGCCGGCAACGAACAGCGTGGCTTCCGCCAGGCCATAGGACGCCATGAAGTTGTCCGGGGTAAAACCGGTCGCGGCGAATTTCTCGGCGAAACGCTCCAGGGTGTCGAGGCGAATCGGTTCGGACCCCGAGTAAGCGACACGCCAGCGGCTGAGATCGAGACGTTCCAGCGCCGACTCGCTGACCCGCTCGCTGCACAGGCGGTAGGCGAAATCCGGGCCGCCGCTGATGGTGCCGCCGTATTCGCTGATCGCTTCCAGCCAGCGCAAAGGCCGGCCGAGGAAGTACGCCGGCGACATCAACACGCAGGGCACGCCGCTGAAGATCGGCTGCAGCAGGCCGCCGATCAGGCCCATGTCGTGGTACAGCGGCAGCCAGCTGACGATCACATCGTCAGGGTTCACATCGATGCCGAAGCCGTGGCGGATCAGCAATTCGTTGGCCACCAGGTTGCCGTGGCTGACTTGCACGCCCTTGGGCAGTGCCGTCGAACCGGAGGTGTATTGCAGGAAAGCGATGTGATCGTGGGGCAGGTGCGGCTCGACCCAGCGTTCGGCCAGGACAGGATCGAGGGTGTCGACGCACAACAGCGGCGGCGCGCCGTCTATCTGTTGCAAGGCATCGCGCAGGCCGGCACTGGTCAGCAGCAATCGCGGTTCGGCATCGCCGATGATCGACAGCAGGCGCTCCTGGTGATGACGCTTGGCCGATTCCGGCGGGTAGGCCGGCACCGCGATCACGCCGGCATACAGGCAGCCGAAGAAGGCTGCAACGTAATCCGGACCACTGGGGAACAACAGCACCGCACGATCGCCGAACGCTGCCTCGGCCTGCAACGCGCCGGCAATCATGCGCGCCCGCCGATCCAGTTCGCGATAGCTGAGCACCACTGCCTGATCCACAGTTTCGGCGAGAAAACGCAAGGCCACCCGATCCGGCGTCAGGGCCGCGCGGCGCGCAAGGGCGTGGACCAGTGTGCTAGGGATTTCGAACGCGTCGGTCATGAGGTTTCCTGCCTGAATTCGGCTTGCAAGTGGTATCGATGAGCTGATGTCACGCCCATCAAGGGCATGCGGGACGTGGTCTTCGCCGACCACGCAAGGCATTGGCAATGCTGTTTTGACCGGGGCTCGCGCCCGCAGCCATTCACCAATGAGAACGGATGACGTCCTGAAATAATTAGTCGGCAGGCTGGATCGTCAATGGGTCGGGAGCGGCGAAAAATGCCGCAGGCGCGCACCACAAGCGGGCGCGTCAATGTGTCGCAATTCTCACTCTGCACCCTTGATATGCATTGTTTCTCTTTCTCATTTGACAATCATTATCATTAAGAATAATTTGTCGCTCGATATGTCGGACGGCCCCCCGCTTCAGCTTGCCGTCCCATGACCCCATTCGCAGCAAGGTGATTTCCATGACGGAACAAGTATCGACAAGCACGTGCGATTCACCGCTTCTTCAGGCATTCGTCGACAATCGAGTGATACTGGTCAAGATTGCCGCGCGCATCACCGGCTGCCGGTCGCGTGCCGAAGATGTGGTTCAGGATGCCTTCTTCCGCCTGCAATCGGCTCCCCAGATCACCTCCTCGATCAAGGCCCAGCTCAGTTACCTGTTTCAGATCGTGCGCAACCTGGCCATCGATCACTACCGCAAGCAGGCGCTGGAGCAGAAGTATTCCGGGCCGGAAGAGGAGGGATTGAATGTGGTGATTCAAGGCGCGTCACCCGAAACCTCGCACATCAATTTCTCGACCCTGGAAAACATCGCCGACGCGCTGACGGAGCTGCCGACCCGTACCCGCTACGCCTTCGAGATGTACCGCCTGCACGGGGTGCCGCAAAAGGACATCGCCAAGGAGCTCGGGGTTTCGCCGACCCTGGTGAACTTCATGATTCGCGATGCCCTGGTGCATTGCCGCAAGGTGTCGGGCAGCCGGGCGGCTGTTCGGCGGTAGGTATCGAAACCGCGTCGCCTCCATCGCGAGCAGGCTCGCTCCCACAGGTTGATCGGATGACCCTGTGGGAGCGAGCCTGCTCGCGATGACTGACTGAAAATCGCCGCCGGCCTTGAAGCCTTCCCCTCAAGCCAACCCACACCGCTCGAAAAACCGCTCCCGCCCCAACACCATCAATGCTGCACGCTTGTGCGGAAAATCGAACTCCTTCTCGCAATGAAAGCGCTGGTCCTGCATGTAGCCGATCATCTTCGCGTTGTCGGCACGCGGCTCGGCGACCACCCGCTGGGTGCGCGGATCGTCGAGAAACAGGTAATGGGTCAGCGCCGACAACCAGCTTGCCACCTTGTGCGGGCCGCGATGATGTTCTTCACCGACCAGCATGTGAATGCCACGGTCGTAAGCGTCCGCTTCATAGAACGGGGCGATGCGGTCTTCCTTGGCCCAGTAGGCTTCGAAATAGGCAAACGGCTCATCGTCGAAGCAACCAATCAGCGTCAGGGTGTGCGGATCGGCGGCGAGCTTGTCCAGGTATTCGCGATGCTGCTCCAGGCTGCCCTGCTCCTGCCAGAAGTTCGCCACCCGCGCGCTGTTCTGCCAGCGGTTGAACCGTGCAAGGTCCAGCTCGATGTCCAGGGTTCGCAGGGAAATCCACGCACCCAGCCGGGCGTCGAAACGCCGATAGACTTCACCACGCGCTTTCATCGGGCGCAACGGATGACGCTTGCCGCCGCTGATCACCCATTGCTGTGGGTAACTGGGGGTCAGCGCGCTGCCCAGCCAGGGTTGCGGCAACTGCCAGAACACTGTGCGCTGGCCGTGGTACTGGCCGGCGGTGTCGGTCGGCACCAGCAAGCCGCTGAGCAGGGCCTGGGCAGGGACTTCATCGAGCTGCCAGGTCAATTGCTGGCAGGCCGGATCGCGGGCGAACAGCCAATAACTGGCGGCCCACACGGACTGGGCGTCACAGTGCCCTTCGACGCGCAGCATCAGCCCGGGCTCACGACTCAGGCGCAGGCTTATCAGCGGCTGCGCGTCCAGGCTCAGGTTCAGACGGGTGTCACTTTCATCAGCGACAAGGCGCTGGCCCGTCGGCAGCGCCAGGGCAGTCAGGTCATTCAGATCGGGCATGGGTGGGGCTCACGTTAATCGTCGACAGTTCAACGAGGTGACGTCAGCCAAGGGGAAAAATTTAAGCGCTGGCGCTCAACCCTGCGTATTCAGTTGCCCGGCACGGGCACTACCGCGATCTTGTACGGATCGAAAATCTTCATCATCTGGCCGTTGTCGCGCAACCCTTGCAGCAACCGCGCGAAGGCCTCGCCGCTGATCGGTGCGGCAGGACGCAGAATGGCGTAGTGGTGATAGATCTGGTCGATGCGTTCGGACACCAGCAACTCGTTGCCGACCTTGTCGTTGCGCAACAGGTAATCGCTCAGGTAGGAGCGTGTCACCAGGGCGATGTCGGCGCGTCCACGCAGTACCATCAGCAGGTTGCTGTCATGGGAATACGTGAGCGTGGCGTTGTAGTGCTGCGCGAGGTATTTCGGGTCGGCGTTGAAGTTGGAAAACTCGTAGTGATAACCGCTGAACAACGCCAGACGCTTGCCGCCCAGTTCGGCGAAATAATCCTGCTGACGATTGGACAGGCGCTGGGCAACAAAAATCTCGGCGTCCTCCAGCCCCATGTCGACGCTGACGTGCGGGATGTCCTTCCAGCCCCATTGCGGGTTCTCGAAGATCGCCATGTCCACCCGGCCCTGCTTGAAGTCGCCAAAGCGTCGCGGAATGGAGGTGGGCACCAGGACAAACTGGTAGTCAGTCTGCGAAGCATTGAGCGCTTCCACCAACTGCGGTAGCAGGCCCGTGTCGGCGCCGGATTCCGGGCGCACGGTATAGGGCGGGAAATGCGCAGCACCGACACGCACCAGTTGGGCGGCCGGAGACGACAACACCCAGCCTGTCGCAAGCGCTGCCAGCAAAAGCCGCGAAGCCGTCCGAATTGGCGAAGACATCAAAACGCCCCACTCCCCGTCATACCCGTCAGTCCATTCTAGCCAAGGGGCTTTCGCCCACTTAGCCAGTTTCGGCAATCCTGTGCAAACTATTGTTTCTCGTCCAGCACCAGAATCAATGCTTCCTCGGCCAACTGATCGAGGCTCAGGCTGCCGCCGGGACGAAACCAGGTGGTGGTCCAGGACAATGCACCGGTGAGAAAGCGTCGCGTGATGAACACGTCGCCCCGAATGAATCCGGCGGCCTTGGCTTCCCCGAGCACCTGCAGCCACAGCTCCTCGTAGATATCGCGCAGCGCCAGCACCTGGGCCTGGCCGTCCTCGGACAGCGAACGCCATTCATAGACCAGCACCGCCATGGCTTCACCGCTGCCACCCATGATCGATTGCAACTCACAACGGATCAGCGCCAGCACCCGCTCACGCACGCTGCCCGCCTCGGCGATGGCCGCGCGCATCAAGGCCGTGTTGTAGCGAATGGTTTCTTCCATCACCGCCCGCAGGATTTCGTCCTTGCTCTTGAAGTGATGAAAGATGCTTCCCGACTGAATGCCCACGGCACCGGCCAGATCGCGCACGGTCGTGCGTTCGAAACCTTTGTTGCGAAACAGGTGGGCCGCCACTTGCAGCAGTTTGCCACGGGCGCTGTCCGGGTCGGTCAACTGGTTGCTGTCGACCAGTTCGCGCATGACCTTCAGGGCTTTTTGCTCATCCACCCGTTCTCTCCTACAGTCGAGTCCATCGCTAAAACAGCGGGATTGCGCCGGCAATTTAAGCGTGGCGCAGGCAACCAAGCAAGCGCTTGGGAAGAAGTAATTCAAGGCATTTACAAACCAAGCGCTTGCTTGGTAGTCTCGGTGCACGTTTGATGGAGGTGACTATGGAAAGGTCTGTGCCTGAAAGTGTTCGCATCGGTTGCGCCAGCGCGTTCTGGGGCGACACTTCGACAGCGGCTGCGCAATTGGTGGACGGCGGGCGCCTGGACTACCTGGTATTCGATTATCTGGCCGAAATCACCCTGTCGATCATGGCCGGTGCGCGGATGAAGGATCCCCAGGCCGGTTACGCCGGTGACTTCATCGAAGTCCTCAGCCCCTTGCTGGGAAAACTGGCCGAACAGAAGATCCGCGTCATCAGCAATGCCGGCGGCGTCAACCCGCAGGCCTGCGCCGCTGCCCTGCAGGCAGCCTGCGACAAGGCCGGCGTGCCGCTGAAGATTGCCGTGCTGCTGGGCGATGATTTGCAACCGCAGTTCAAGCAACTGGCCAGTCGCGGCCTCCAGGAAATGTTCAGCGGCGCGCCCTTGCCGGCGATGTGCGTTTCCACCAACGCCTACCTGGGCGCACCGGGCATCGTCGAAGCCCTGCGTCTGGGGGCCGACATCGTGATTACCGGCCGCGTGGTCGACAGCGCCGTGGTCAGCGCCGCACTGGTGCACGAATTCGGCTGGTCCTGGCACGACTACGACAAACTCGCCCAGGCCGCACTGGCGGGTCATATCATCGAATGCGGCGCCCAATGCACCGGCGGCAACTTCACCGACTGGCGCGACGTCCCCGACTACGAACACATCGGCTTTCCCATCGTCGAAGTTCGCGCCGACAGCCAGTTCACCGTCAGCAAGCCCGAAGGCTCCGGCGGGCTGATCACACCACTGACCGTCGGCGAACAGATGCTCTATGAAATCGGCAACCCGCAGGCGTATCTGCTGCCAGACGTGGTCTGTGATTTCACCCAGGTCAAACTGGTGCAACAGGGCAGGAACCTGGTTCACGTCCATGGCGCCAAAGGCCTGCCGCCTTCTGACCGGTACAAGGTCAGCGCAACGTACCCGGACGGCTTTCGTTGCACCGCCAGTTGCCTGATCGCCGGGATCGATGCCGTCGACAAAGCGCGACGGGTCAGCGAAGCGATCATCAACAAGACTTCCGATATCTTCCTTCAGCGCGGCTGGGCCCCCTACAGCGAGGTGAGCATCGAGCTGCTGGGCAGCGAGGCGACCTATGGCCCCCACGGCCAGCGCCACGACAGCCGCGAAGTGGTGATCAAGCTCGCGGTGCGCCATCCGGACAAACGGGCGCTGGTCACCTTCTCCCGCGAAATCGCCCAGGCGGCCACCGGCATGGCGCCAGGTTTGACCGGGATCGTCGGCGGTCGGCCGACGGTGTATCCGCTGATCCGGCTGTTTTCGTTCCTGATCGACAAAAGCGCCTGCACCCTGGAGATCGACCTGGCCGGCCAGCGTCACCCCTGTGCCCTGCCCGCCCCCGATACCCTCGCCAGCGCGGACCTGCCCCTGCCGGTCGCCCCGCCGCCCCCCACGGGCCGCGCCGATGCCAGCGTGGCGCTGGTCAAACTCGCCGTCGCGCGCTCCGGCGACAAGGGCAACCACAGCAACATCGGCGTCATCGCCCGCGAGCCCGAATACCTGCCGTGGATCGCCGAAGCCCTGACCCCGCCCGTGCTCGTCGACTGGATGAGCCAGGTGCTGGATCCGGTGCACGGGCGCGTCGAGCGCTGGTATCTGCCCGCGACCCACAGCCTCAACTTCCTGCTGGAAAACGCCCTGGGCGGGGGCGGCGTGGCCAGCCTGCGCATCGACCCGCAGGGCAAGGCGTTCGCCCAACAACTGCTGGAGATCCAGATTCCAGTGCCCGCGCACATCGCCGATCAGGTCAACTAGAGGACTGCCGCCATGGCCTACGATTCCGTTTTCAAAGCCGACCTGTTCGCCGACCAGACCATCATCGTCACCGGTGGTGGCAGCGGCATCGGTCGCTGCGCCGCCCATGAGCTGGCGGCCCTCGGCGCCCACGTGCTGCTGGTGGGGCGCAAGGCTGCCAAGCTGGAAGCGGTGGCGGCGGAAATTGTCGAGGATGGCGGTCGCGCCGATTGGCAGGCGTGCGACATCCGCGATGAAGAGGCGGTCAGGCAACTGGTCAGTGAGCTGATCCGCCAGCACGGCCCGATCCATGGGTTGGTCAACAACGCCGGCGGCCAGTTTCCGTCGACGCTGGCCGCGATCAACCAGAAGGGGTTCGAGACCGTGATGCGCACCAATCTGGTGGGCGGTTTCCTGATGGCCCGGGAAGTGTTCAACCAATCCATGAGCAAGCACGGCGGCGCCATCGTCAACATGCTGGCCGACATGTGGGGCGGCATGCCCGGCATGGGCCACTCCGGCGCGGCGCGCTCGGGCATGGATAACCTGACCAAGACCGCGGCGTTCGAATGGGGTTACGCCGGGGTGCGGGTCAATGCGGTGGCGCCGGGCTGGATTGCCTCCAGCGGCATGGACACCTACGAAGGTGCGTTCAAGGCAGTGATTCCGACCTTGCGCGAACACGTGCCGCTCAAGCGCATCGGCACCGAATCGGAAGTCAGCGCGGCGATCGTGTTCCTGCTCAGCCCCGCCGCCGCCTTCATCAGCGGCAGTACCTTGCGCATCGACGGTGCCGCCAGCCTCGGCGGACGGGCATGGCCGCTGCACAAGGCGACCCACAGCGAATCCTATAACGGCTTCCACCGCGCCTGTCTCCCAGACGTGCTTCAGGACAAGGACTAAGTCATGCCAGTGATCGAGTCACACATCGACCCGCTCAGCGAACAGTTTGCCCGCAACTGCACGGCCATGCTGGCCGCTGTCGAACAGATCCGTCAGCTGGAAAAGAACCTGCTGGACAAGGCCGCCGAAGCCAAGCCCAAATTCGACAAGCGCGGGCAACTGCTGCCCCGCGAACGCCTCAACCTGCTGCTCGACCCCGGCGCGCCGTTTCTCGAATTGGCGAGCCTGGCGGGCTACAAATTGCATGACGACAAGGACGGCAGCTCGGCCGGTGGTGGCTTGATCGCCGGCATTGGCTACGTGTCCGGCGCCCGGGTCCTGGTGATCGCCAACAACAGCGCGATCAAGGGCGGCACGATTTCCCCCAGTGGCTTGAAAAAGTCCCTGCGCCTGCAACAGATCGCCATGGAGAACAAACTGCCAGTGATCACCCTCGCCGAAAGCGGTGGTGCCAACCTCAATTATGCGACGGAGATTTTCGTCGAAGGCGCGCGCAGTTTTGCCAATCAGGCGCGGATGTCGGCCCTGGGGCTGCCGCAAATCACTGTCGTCCACGGCTCGGCCACGGCGGGTGGGGCCTATCAACCGGGGCTTTCGGATTACGTGGTGGTCGTGCGCGGCAAGGCCAAGCTGTTTCTCGCCGGGCCGCCGTTGCTCAAGGCCGCCACCGGTGAAGTGGCCACCGATGAGGAACTCGGTGGCGCCGAAATGCACGCGCAAACCGCTGGCACCGCCGAGTACCTGGCGGAAAACGATGCCGATGGCGTGCGCCAGGTGCGCGAGATTGTCGGGATGCTCGCCTGGAACGAGCAGTTGCCCTGGTTGCCCGAACGCCAGTGGCAGCCGCCGCGCTACCCGATCGAGGAACTGCTGGGGCTGATTCCCGACGACCCGAAAAAACCCTACGACGTGCGTGAAATCATCGCGCGGATCGCCGACGGTTCGAACTTCCTCGAGTTCAAGGGCGAGTTCGATCAACAGACCGTCTGCGGCCACTTGCAGATCGAGGGTCGCGCCTGCGGCTTCATCGGCAACAATGGCCCGATCACGCCCAAAGGCGCGAGCAAGGCCGCGCAGTTCATTCAACTCTGCGACCAGAGCCGCACACCGCTGCTGTTCTTCCACAACACCACCGGTTTCATGGTCGGCACCGAGTCCGAGCAACAGGGGGTGATCAAGCACGGCGCCAAGATGATCCAGGCGGTGGCCAATGCCCGGGTGCCGAAACTGACCATCGTGGTCGGCGGCTCCTACGGCGCCGGCAACTACGCGATGTGCGGTCGAGGCCTGGACCCACGCTTCATTTTTGCCTGGCCCAACAGCCGCACGGCGGTGATGGGCGGCGCCCAGGCCGGCAAGGTGCTGCGCATCGTCACCGAAGCCAAGCAACTCAAGGACGGGCTGACACCCGATCCGAAAATGCTCGACATGCTGGAGCAGGTCACTGCGCAGAAACTCGACAGTCAGTCCACCGCGCTGTACGGCAGCGCCAGCCTGTGGGACGACGGCCTGATCGACCCGCGAGACACCCGCACCCTGCTCGGTTACTTGCTGGACATCTGTCATGAGGCCGACGTGCGGCCACTGCACACCAACAGTTTTGGCGTAGCCCGGTTCTGAACCGGCCAGAGGAGAACAATAAAAATGATCTTCACCCAGGAACACGAAGCACTGCACCGTACCGTCCGCCAATTCGTCGATCACGAGATCAACCCGCACGTCGAGGAATGGGAAAAGGCCGGGCGTTTTCCCATTCACGAGGTCCTGCGCAAGGCCGGTGAACTCGGCTTGCTGGGGATTTCCAAACCGGAAAAATTCGGCGGCATGGGCCTCGACTACAGCTATTCGATCGTCGCCGCCGAAGAGTTCGGCACCATCCATTGCGGCGGAATCCCGATGTCCATCGGCGTGCAGACTGACATGTGCACCCCGGCGCTGGCGCGGTTCGGCTCCGATGAATTGCGCGAGCAGTTCCTGCGCCCGGCGATCAGCGGCGAGCAGGTCGGTTGCATCGGGGTGTCCGAGGTCGGTGCCGGTTCCGACGTTGCCGGTTTGAAGACCAGCGCCCGCAAGGACGGCGACGACTACGTGATCAACGGCAGCAAAATGTGGATCACCAACTCGCCAAGCGCCGATTTCATCTGCCTGCTGGCCAACACCTCGGATGACAAGCCGCACGTCAACAAGTCGCTGATCATGGTGCCGATGAACACCCCGGGCATCAGCCTCAGCTCGCATCTGGACAAGCTCGGCATGCGCAGTTCGGAAACCGCCCAGGTGTTTTTCGACAACGTGCGCGTCCCGCAACGCAACCGCATCGGTCATGAAGGCGCGGGGTTCATGATGCAGATGCTGCAATTCCAGGAAGAACGCCTGTTCGGCGCGGCCAACATGATCAAGGGCCTGGAATACTGCGTGGACAGCACCATCGAATACTGCAAGGAGCGCAGGACGTTCGGCAGCGCGCTGATCGACAACCAGGTCATTCACTTCCGCCTGGCCGAACTGCAAACGGAAATCGAATGCCTGCGCGCGCTGGTCTATCAGGCCACCGAGCAATACGTCAGAGGCCAGGACGTCACACGCCTGGCCTCCATGGCCAAGCTCAAGGCCGGGCGATTGGGCCGGGAAGTCACCGACAGCTGTCTGCAGTATTGGGGCGGCATGGGCTTCATGTGGGACAACCCGGTGGCCCGCGCGTACCGCGATGTGCGGCTGGTCTCCATCGGCGGCGGGGCCGACGAGATCATGCTGGGGATCATCTGCAAACTCATGGGCATCCTGCCGGGGAAAAAGAAATGAGCGCCCTGCCGGTTTGCCAGACGTTGTTGCTCGAGCTGCACAACGGCGTGCTGCACATCACCCTCAACCGTCCGCAGAGCCGCAATGCCATGAGCCTGCAAATGGTCGACGAGCTGCGGTCGGTGCTGGAGGCCACCGGTGATGACCGGGCGATCCGCGCCCTGGTGATTGGCGGCGCCGACGGGCATTTCTGCGCCGGCGGCGACATCAAGGACATGGCCGGTGCCCGTGCCCGGGGCGCGGGTGCTTACCGCGACTTGAACCGCGCATTCGGCTCGCTGCTGCAAGCGGTGCAACACGCACCTCAAGTGGTGGTGACGGTGCTGCAAGGGGCGGTGCTTGGAGGTGGATTCGGCCTGGCGTGCGTCAGTGACATCGCCATCGCCGATCATCAGGCGCAATTCGGCCTGCCGGAAACCAGCCTCGGCCTGCTGCCCGCACAGATCGCGCCTTTCGTGGTCCAGCGTATCGGCTTGACCCAGGCCCGCCGACTGGCCCTGACCGCCGCCCGATTCAATGGGACCGAGGCGCTGCGTCTGGGCCTGGTGCACTTCGTCGAACAGGACCCCCAGGCCCTGGCCGAACGCCTCGATGAAGTCCTGGCCCAAGTGCTGTGCTGCGCGCCGGGGGCGAATGCGGTGACCAAGCAGCTGCTGCTGGCCAGTGCGACGCAGCCGTCGGATGAGCTGCTGGATCAGGCGGCCCTGTGGTTCGCCGAGGCGGTGACCGGGGCGGAAGGGACCGAGGGGACCGTAGCCTTCATGCAGAAGCGCAAGCCGGGGTGGTCCTGTTGAAAGGCATCGCGAGCAGGCTCGCTCCCACACTTGAATGCGTTGCCACTGTGGGAGCGAGCCTGCTCGCGATGACGGCCTGACCGGCAACATCAACACTCGAGGAACAGCCCAATGCCCGGATTCACCAAAATCCTCATCGCCAATCGCGGTGAAATTGCCTGCCGCATCCAGCGTACGGCTCAGGCCCTCGGCTATCGCACCGTCGCGGTGTTCAGCGACGCCGATGCCGATGCCCTGCACGTCGAGATCGCCGACGAAGCCGTCAACATCGGCCCGGCGCCGGTGCAACAATCCTATCTGAACACGGCGGCGATCCTCGAGGCCGCCCGCCGCAGCGGCGCCGACGCGATCCACCCCGGTTACGGTTTTCTCTCGGAAAACGCCGGCTTCGCTCGCGCCTGCCAGCAGGCCGGCCTCACCTTCATCGGCCCGAGCCCCGACGCCATCGAGCTGATGGGCAGCAAACGCCTGTCGAAACTGGCCATGCTCGACGCCGGTGTCCCCTGCATCAAGGGCTATCAGGGCGCCGAGCAGGACGACGCGACGCTCAGCCGCGAAGCCGAACGCATCGGCTTTCCGCTGATGATCAAGGCCAGCGCCGGCGGTGGCGGGCGCGGCATGCGCCTGGTGCACGATGCCGCGGACCTGCTGGCACAGGTTCGCACCGCGCGCTCGGAAGCCTTGAATGGGTTCGGCAGCGATGAACTGATCCTCGAACAAGCCCTGATCGATCCGCGCCACGTCGAAGTCCAGCTGTTCGGCGATCAGCACGGCAACCTGATCTACCTCGGTGAGCGCGACTGTTCGATCCAGCGTCGTCACCAGAAAGTCATCGAGGAAGCGCCCTGCCCGGTGATGACCGCCGAACTGCGCGAGGCCATGGGCGAAGCGGCGCTCAAGGCCGGGCGAGCAGTGAACTACGTGGGCGCCGGCACCGTGGAGTTTCTGCTGGACGCGCGCGGGCAGTTCTACTTTCTGGAGATGAACACCCGGTTGCAGGTGGAGCATCCTGTCACCGAACTGATCACCGGCCTGGACCTGGTGGCCTGGCAACTGCACATCGCTCAGGGGCAGCCGCTGCCGTTGCGCCAGGAGCAGGTGCAACTCAGCGGCCACGCCATGGAAGTGCGCCTGTATGCCGAAGACCCGACCCAGGGATTCCTGCCGCAGACCGGACGCGTCGTCACCTGGCAGCCGGCCCTGCAAAACGGCGTGCGCATCGATCATGGCCTGGTCGAAGGACAGCACGTCAGCCCGTTCTATGACCCGATGCTGGGCAAGCTCATTGCCCATGGCGCGACCCGGGAAGAGGCCCGGCGCAAGTTGCTGCGGGCGGTGCAGGACAGCGTGCTGCTGGGCCTGCCGAGCAATCAGCGCCTGCTCGCCAGCCTGCTGGACCACCCGCAGTTCATCAGCGGGAACTTCAGCACCGGTTTCATTGCGACCTATTTCGCCGACCATCCGTGCCTGCACCCTCATGTTCCCGGCGCCGAAGAACTGGCGACGGCGGCGGCGCTGTTCCATCACACCTCGGCCCAGGCTCATTCCGGCGCCCGGGCCGGTTGGCGCAACAACGCCAGCGTGCCGCTGCAGTACCGCATCGGTGTCGAGGATCAGGACTGGCCGGTGCAGCTCAACGCGGTGGCGGGTGAACCTTATCGTGTCGAGGTCGGCACGCGGGTGCTCGCCCTGAGTGTGATTCACTGCGACGGGCACTGGGCCACCCTGGAAATCGATGGCCTGCGCCAGCGCCATGCCTATCGCCTCGAAGACGGACAACTCTGGCTGTTTTCCCGCCCCGGCAGCCTGCGCCTGGTGGACCGCACGCAGGTGCAGGTCAGCCGTCAGGCCAGCGCCAGCTCCGGCACGCTCAAGGCGCCGATGGACGGGGCGATCGTCGATGTGCTGGTGACAGAAGGCAGTCAGGTGAGCAAAGGCCAATTGCTGGTGGTGCTCGAAGCCATGAAGATGGAGCATCCGCTGAAATCCGGCATTGATGGCGTGCTCAAGCGCTTGCAGGTCAGGGTGGGCGACCAGGTGAAAAACCGGCAGATTTTACTGGAGGTCGAATAACCCGCTAGGCGGATGCGTCGGCTTTGGCTACGCTCAAGCGCATCAGCACGCGGATATCAGGAACCCTGCAATGCCTCATTGGCTGGTCATTGACCTGGAAGCCACCACCGATGAAGGCGGTTGGCCGGTCACGGAAATGGAAATCATCGAAATCGGCGCCACGCTGGTGGATCGCCAGGGGCGCGAGCAGGACCATTTCCAGCGATTCGTGCGCCCGCTGCGGCGGCCGCTGCTCACGGCGTTTTGCCGGGAGCTGACCCACATCACCCAGGCCAACATCGACAGCGCGCAACCCTTGACAGAGGTCTGGCCATCGTTCGAACGCTGGCTCGGCCAACATCACGCACGGCTTGAAGGCTGGGCCAGTTGGGGCGACTACGACCGCAAGCAACTGGTTCAGGAATGGCAGCGCCTGCAACTCGACAGCCAGCTGAGCCGCGTACCCCACATCAACCTCAAGCAGCGGTTTGCCAAGGCCAGAAGGCTGGACCGCCCGCTGGGCCTCAACGGCGCGTTGCAACTGGCGGGACTGCAGTTCAACGGCCAGCAGCACCGAGCGCTGGAAGATGCGCGCAATACAGCACGTCTGTTACCGCTGATTCTGCCCCTCTAGAGAGGTGACGCGGCCAGGGGCCTTGTGCATACTGGCCGGCCTTTTTCAGCCCTTTTCGAGGAATCGCCCATGTTCAAAGTCAACGAATACTTCGACGGCACCGTCAAGTCGATCGCGTTCGGCACCGCTGAAGGTCCGGCGACCATCGGCGTCATGGCACCGGGCGAATACGAATTCGGCACCAGCCAACGGGAAATCATGCACGTGGTCAGCGGCGCCCTCACCGTCAAGCTGCCAGACAGCAGCGACTGGGAAACCTTCGACGCCGGCAGCCAGTTCAACGTGCCCGCCAACAGCAAGTTCCAGTTGAAAGTGGCCGTCGATACCGCTTACCTGTGCGAATACCGCGGCTGACCCTGCGATTTCAAGCGCATACAAAAATGCCCGTGTCCCAGGACACGGGCATTTTTCATTCAGGCGCATTTACTCCAGCACGGTCACCGGCATGCCGACTTCGAGTTGACCGTCACCGTCGTTGACCAGGTTCTGGCCGAACATCGCCCCTTCTTCACGGGCACGGTATTTCTGCAAGGTCGCGAAGGGTTCACGGTCGTCGCTGCGCACGCCGGTCTGTGGATCGATTGTGGTCAGGATGCAACGCGAACATGGCTTGACCACGCGGAACTCGACATCGCCAATGCGGATCCGCTTCCAGTTGTCCTCAGCGAACGCCTCGGCGCCCTCGATGACCAGATTCGGCCGGAAGCGCAGCATCTCCATCGGGCGCCCCACCTGCTGCGACAGGTCGTCCAGCGATGCCTGGCCGATCAGCAACAACGGGAAACCATCGGCGAAGGCCACTTGATCATCGTCCTTGCCGAAGCCTGCCTGCGTGGTGCGTGCGCGGTCCAGCGGCATCTGCACCAGGCGAGTCGGTTTGCCGATGAACTGGCTGACCCAGGCTGCCGCCTCGTCACCGGCATCGGGTACGCGCAAGGTGTCGCGCCAGATGGTCACGCCCCGCATCTGCGCGTCATCTGCCGGCAGGGCGACATCGATCGCCGGGTGGCCCGGCGCGCTGAGGATCAAGCCGCCCCGGGCATTCCACAACGCCGACAACTGACTCATCTGCGCCACCGCACGCTGGGTCAGGAAACGCCCGCTGGCCTCGTCCACCAGCATCCAGCGTCGATCCCCGTCCAGCCCCAGCTTGTCGAGGCTGACCTGATTGAGGATCTCGCCCTTGCCGGACTTCAACGGAAAACGATAAAGCGCGCTCAGACGCAGCATGTCCAGCTCCCCAGATGGTCAAAAGCGCCACCCTATACGAGCTGGCGGCTTGAATCAAAGGCTGCGCATGCACATCAAATCTGTGCGCAGCCCTTGCCTCCTTCTCAGGCGGGCACGGCGTCGAGCATCAGGCGCTGGCGCACCACGTCGACCAGTTTGTCCGGCTGGAATTTGGAGAGGAAGTTGTCGCAGCCGACCTTCTTCACCATCGAGTCGTTGAAACTGCCCGACAACGATGTGTGCAGCACCACGTAGAGGCCGCGCAGACGGGGGTCGTTGCGGATCTCGGTGGTCAGGCGATAGCCGTCCATTTCCGGCATCTCGGCGTCGGTAAAGACCATCAACAGCTTGTCGGTCATGTTGACGCCGGTATCGGCCCAGCCCTTGAGCATGTTCAACGCCTTCAGGCCATCGCTGGCGATGTGCATCTTCACCCCCAACTGGCCGAGGGTGTCGCGCAACTGCGAAAGGGCCACATTGGAGTCGTCCACCAGCAACACTTCGCGGCCACGGGCGCGCTCCAGGACCGGATCCTCGAGTTTGTCGCGCGACACCTTGGCGTTGTACGGGACGATTTCAGCCAATACTTTTTCGACGTCGATGATTTCCACCAGTTGATCGTCGACCTTGCTGATCGCGGTCAGGTAATGCTGGCGGCCAGCGCTGCTCGGTGGCGGCAGAATGGCTTCCCAGTTCATGTTGACGATGCGGTCCACGCCACCGACCAGGAATGCCTGCACTGAACGGTTGTACTCGGTAACGATGATCGTACTGGTCGGGCTGGGCACCAACGGACGCATGCCGATGGCCTGGGACAGGTCAATCACCGGCAGGGTCTGGCCACGCAGGTTGACCACACCACAGACGAAGGGGTGACGCTGTGGCATCAGGGTCAGCTTCGGCAGTTGCAACACTTCCTGGACCTTGAACACGTTGATGGCGAACAGTTGCCGTCCCGCCAGTCGGAACATGAGAATTTCCAGGCGATTCTCACCCACCAGTTGCGTGCGTTGGTCTACCGTGTCGAGAATGCCGGCCATCAATGACTCCTGGGCTTGTTCTGATGAATTCACTAAAGAGGGTTATCGGCTGTTTTTACCGGAGCTTGACCCCCGAACAAAATGCTACCAGGCGCATTGATATCACATTAACATCATGGTTTACTAAGACCCTCAATTCATCCGCTGCAATCCCCGTCGCGCGACCACAGTTCGCACGTTAGGTTCCCCTGCGTAAGGGAATCCCTGAGTAACAATCAGGCCTAACCTGATATTCGCAATATCCAATAGCCATTAATGTGACGCCATTCTCATTGCATGAATGGAGTCAGGCTTTTGTGTGCGATCGCAGCTCAGTGGCCTTCCACCCTCTCGAGTTTCCCTGCCTGCATTCACGTCGGCGGGAACCTGCGCTCACACCAGACCGACATCGGCTCCGGACATTCCCCGTCAATACACACGACACGCCCTCACTTGACATGAAGTTGTGGAGATAAGCATGCCGAACGACCGTAAAGAGTGGGCCCAGCGGCTCCCGGAATTTCTCGTCGAGGCAGAAACCCTCCTGGCCAAATCCGAGGAGTGCCTGAGTCACTTGCAATTGATCAGCAACGACAAGGATGCCATCGAATGCATGATGAGCACCCTGCTGAAACTGGCCAGCAAGGCGGATGCGCTTGCCCTGGTCGCCGTTTCGGAATTCTCGTTGCATATCCACGGCCTGCTCAATCATGCCCAGCAACGCATGGACCTGCATGCTCAGGCGCTGGTAGCGTTGAAAGACTGCTTCACGCTGATGGCCTGGCAACTGGAACTGATCGATCAGAGGACCGGGCAACTTTGTCTGGATGATAGCGAACAGACTTCACTCATAGAAGCTTTTGCCTTTCAGGTCGGACAAAGCCAGTTCCATCCGCCCGCTCACGCAAAACCGCTCAGGCTTATTTCTTCTTTTTCATAACGCCGAGTTTGCATTTTCTGCCAACTACGCAGTGGCCAGTATTCTTTTGCCAGGATCACTGCCGGCTACTTGAATGCACTTGCACACTTCGCTTGCCTGTTGCGTCTACGAACATTCGATACAAAAAACCCATCTGCAAGACACTATTCCCCTTTGTGGAACTAACGTCCTACCTGGCTATTTCCTGACTGTTCGGACATATTTTCCAAACGCGACCAACGGTATCTTAAGTGGTATTATGCCGGCCATTAATTGAAGTCGATTAATGGCAAAAAGTGACCCAGACAGAGACTCGTCGACAACTCGACCTGTCTGCCCGCAGCGAACATCCATTGGCTCCATCCGTTATGTACGCCAGCCTCAAGTCAATTATCTCTTGGCCTCTCTCCGGAAAAAACGCACGCCGGTTCACCCTGTTGCTGTGCGCCTGCTCGACCCTTGGAAACCTGGCTGTCTTTTGCCTGTCCACCCACCTGCCGCTCAGTCTGCTCTTGCTCAACATGGCGGCTCTTACTGCCGTGCTGGTGCAATATCGTGTTTCGCGCAAGTCGATAAAATTCGAACCCCAGGAGTTGGCTGACCGGCTGTTGAAGGTTCAGGAAAATGAGCGTCACCGACTGAGTCGCGAGCTGCATGACGATATCGGCCAATTGCTCACAGCCGCGAAACTTCAAGGCCAGTGGCTCAAGCGCCGAATGCCTGAAGAACTGCAGGAACAGTGTGCCGTGCTGTGCGATACCCTGGACGAAACCCTGAACAAAGTCCGGGATGTATCGGCCATTCTCAACCCCAGGCAGTTGACCAGCCTGGGACTGGAAGCCAGCCTGCGTGCGCACCTGCTCAAGACCCTGGCCAATACGCCGGTGAACTGGAGCCTGGAATGCCACTCGCGCCTGACCGGGATCCCGGAAGAAATGGCCCTGGCGGCGTTCAGGATCACTCAGGAAGCGGTCACCAACATCCTGCGTCATGCCGAGGCGAAGAATCTTCTGGTTCGCGTGCAGCGCCAGCCTCAGGGGCTGATGCTGTCGATCAGCGATGATGGCCTGGGGTTCGCCCCTGCATCAGACCCGGGACGCGAAGGACAGCGCGGGATGGCCGGAATGTCGGAACGGATCGACCAATTGGGAGGCACGCTGCGTGTGACCAGCGAGCCAGGCAAAGGCACTCAAATCGAAGCTCTCTTCCCCTGGGCGCCACGCGCGCTGGAACGGGCCAGTACCCATAAGGTTATGCATTGACTTGTAATTTACTTCTGGTGGATGACCACTCGCTGATCAGGGCTGGCGTGCGCGCCCTGGTGCTGGATATTCCTGGCTACGCGGTAATCGGTGAAGCCAACGACGGCTCGCAGTTGCTGGAGATGTTCGAGCAACTGACCCCGGACATCGTACTGCTGGACATTTCGATGAAGCAGACGGGCGGCCTGGAAGCCTTGCAGCGGCTCAAGCGTCTGCATCCGCAAAGCAAAGTGCTGATCCTGTCGATGCACACCGACCCGGCGCTGATCATGCAGGCGCTGGAATCCGGCGCCCATGGTTACCTGCTCAAGGACACCACGGCCACCGAGCTCGAACATGCACTGACGGCCCTGCGCAGCAACGAACGCTACCTCAGCCCGGCCATCGCCCATACCGTCATCAACCAGGCGCTGACCCGAAACCAGAAGCAGCAGCCCGAACCCGCCGATTCCCACAACCTGACGGCGCGCCAGTTGGAGATCCTGCGGTTGATCGTGCGCGGTAAATCCACCCGGGAAATCGCCAACGGTCTGGGTCTGAGCATCAAGACCGTTGAAACCCATCGCTCGCAAGTCATGAAACGCCTGCAGATCTACGACGTGGCCGGCCTGGTGCTGTTCGCTGTGCGCGAGCAGATCATCAGCCTGGATGACTGATCGCCGGCGACTGACCGAGTAACGGCGAGTCCTCCGGCAAATGCACCCGCAGTGCCGCCGGACGGGCCGAGAAGCGCAGGCTGTCGCCCTCCAGAGGCTCGCCATCGAGGTTGATGTACAGACCCTCCGCCACCTTGATTTCGACCCATGGCAAGCGCGCACGGACAAACAGACTGTCCATGCCGAAGCCATCGGCGAGCAGGCTTTTCAACGTACCCACCACTTCCTGGGGGGCCGGCAGGATGCTGATATCCAGCAGACCGTCGTCCGCCAGCGCCTGCGGACACAGCTCATGCCCGCCACCCGCCTGACGACCATTGCCAATGCCCAGGGCCAGCAATTCCCCACTCCAGTGAAAATCCGGGCCACTGAGTTCGCCATAGGCCGCATGCAGTTCACTGAAGCGTGTCAGTCCGGTGAACAGGTACGCCGCCCCGCCCAGCACTTTCTTCAAATCCTCGGAGGTGTTCGCGGTCACCTGGCTGCCAAAGCCACCCGTGGCCATGTTGAGGAACACCTGCCCGCCCACCTCGCCAAGATCGATGGCACGCGGTTCGGCATCCAGAAGGTCCAGGGCCTGGGCCGGCTCGAGCGGCACACCGGCGGCGCGAGCGAAGTCGTTGGCGGTTCCGAGTGGCATCAGCACCAGGCTGGCCTGAGTCGAATGCGCGGCCATGGCCTCGGCAATGTCGCGCAATGTCCCGTCGCCACCGCCGGCAATGATCCGCTCGTAGCCTGCCGCCAGCGCTTCATCCACACAGCGCTGGGCGTCGCCGGCCTCCCAGGTCAGGCGCACAGCCAGCTCCCAGCCCTGTGCACGCCGGTCCTCGACCGCCGCCCGGACCTCCTCGTTGAGCGCCTGTTTGCCGTGCAGAATCAACAGTGCCTTGCGTTCGCCCATCGTGCTCGCTCCCATCAGTGAAATACGTATGGAAATGTGACCGCACCGCACGGCATAAAAGTCGCAAAAAAATGAATTATTTCAAGACGAACGCTGGGGAGGTCCTACAAGGCGGGATTTTTTCTTACAAAACGTGAGGAATCGGCTTAATTGACCCGCCCAGTTGATTGGTACACCTTGGCAATCAAGTTGAATCGTCATCACCCGCACTACAAGGACGTACCATGCAAAGTCTTGACACCCTTGCGCCGGCCACTCCGGTCTCACCGCTCGCAGAAAGACGAGCCAATTATCAAACCGAACGCAAAACCGCAGCCCAACCCACTGGAGAAGTCGATATGGACCCTCGTGTCGTCGAGCTGGAAACGCACCTTGAATACATCCGCAGAGACATGGAGGAAGTCCGGTGCGACGTCAGGTCCATCAAGCACAGGCTCGCCTATTCCGCCGGCGGAACAGCCGTGGTGCTCGGCCTGCTCGGATGGATCGCCAACAGCCGCTTCGATCAACTGGTTGCCCTGGTCGTTCATTGAGTGGCAACCCGGCAAGGCAAACCCGGTTCGATTAACCGGGTTTGCATACGACAGGCGTCAGCCCAGCATTTCACTCAGCGGAATGAAGCCAACGCTGTCACCTTCCACCAGCGTGCGCCCCTCCAGCACCTCCACAAGTCCATCAGCCCATGCGGCGCTGCGCAAAACGCCCGAGCTCTGGTTTGTGTAGATGATTGCCCGACCGTTCTCCAGACGCCCGCGCAGATATTCGCGTCGCTGGCCGGCCTTGGGCCAGGCAAACCCTGCTGGCACCTGAAACTTCAAGGGTTCTAGCGCGGTAACACCTTGGCGGCGCAAGAGATAGGGCCTCGCCAACAGCGCAAAGGTAACCAGGGTCGAGGCCGGATTACCGGGCAAGCCGATCACCGGCACGCCGCGAAAATGCCCGAAGGTCAGCGGTTTGCCCGGCTTGATCGCGAGTTTCCACAGGGTGAGCTCGCCCTCTTCCCGCAGGACGATGCCCAGGAAATCCGCCTCCCCCACCGATACGCCACCGGTCGACAGAATCAGGTCGACATCCTTGAGCTCACCCAGACGGGCACGCGTCGTCTCAAGGTTGTCGGGGAGAATGCCGGCGTCGATCACCTCACAACCCAAACGCTGCAACCAGCTGCAAAGCAGCACTCGATTGCTGTTGTAGATCTGCCCGGGGCCCAGGGCCTGCCCCGGCTCGATCAACTCATCGCCCGTGGACAGCACCGCAACGCGAACCTTGCGAATCACCTCCAGTTCCGCACAGCCCAGAGACGCCGCCAGCCCCTGCTCGATCGACCCCAGGCGTGTGCCCGCCGCCAGAATCAGCTCGCCGGCCGTGGCTTCCTGGCCCTGTGGACGAATGTTTTGCCCCGGCGCCAATGCCTCGGTGAACCGGACACGGTCATCGGCCAGCACCTCGGCGTTTTCCTGCATCTCGACACAGTCGGCGCCTGCCGGGACAGGAGCGCCCGTGAAGATTCGCGCGCAAGTGCCTGGGATCAGGGGCTGCGGAGCATTCCCCGCGAAAATCTTCTGGCTGACCGGCAGCGGCTCTCCCTTCCAGTCCGCCGCGCGCAAGGCGTAACCATCCATTGCACTGTTGGGCCATGGCGGCAGATCGAGCGTCGAGAGCAGGTCATCGGCCAGCACGCGCCCCTGCACCTGGGCCAGTGGCAAGCATTCACGCTCGATGATCAGGGAGGACGCAGCCATGTCCAGCAAGCGCGCCTGTGCCACTTCGAGCGCCATCAGACTGCCGGTCTTGCCTGGCTTACCCACGGGATTCACAAGGCGCCGCCTGTTTCAGATGAGGCACGAAATTGCACGGACGGTGCCGGGAATCCAGTTGCTCGGCAAGAATGCCGTCCCACCCGGTGCGCACCGCATTGGTCGAACCCGGCAGGCAGCACACCAGCGTGCCGTTGGCGAGACCGGCCAGGGCCCGGGATTGAACGGTGGAAGTGCCGATGTCCGCTACCGATATCTGGCGGAACAGTTCACCAAAACCATCAACCTGCTTGTCCAGCAGGCAACTGACGGCCTCGGGCGTGCTGTCGCGTCCGGTGAAGCCGGTGCCACCGGTGATCAGCACCACCTGAACAACATCGTCGGCAATCCAGTTGGCAACTTGCGCACGAATTTTGTAGAGGTCATCTTTGAGCAGAACCCGGGCGGCCAGGTTGTGCCCGGCAGCGCTCAAGCGATCGACGAAAACCTGGCCCGAGGTATCGGTTTCCAGGGTGCGAGTGTCGCTGACCGTCAACACCGCGATATTGAGCGGCGCAAAAGGTACTTCAGCCTTGGCTTTCATAGGCTCATCCAGTTGTAGGAGAAACAGCCCGGTGTTATATCACAGCGCCCTCTTTTTTTGCCGCTCCCATGGAGACCTGCCATGAGCTCGAATACACCGTTACCGCCCTGCTCCATTCTGCTGCTGGCAGGCGGACGCGGCCAACGCATGGGCGGTCGCGACAAGGGCTTGATCGAGTGGCAAGGCGAACCCTTGATCGCCCACCTTCAACGCAAGACCCGGCCGCTGACCGATGACCTGATCATCTCCTGCAACAGGAATCTGGATAAGTACGCGCCCTATGCCGACCGGTTGGTTCATGATGACGAGAGCGAATTTCCCGGGCCATTGGCCGGCATTCGTGCCGGTTTGCAGGTCGCTCACCATCGCTTCCTGATGGTCTTGCCCTGCGACGTGCCACGCGTTGACACCGCACTGTTGCGCAACATGCTTGAAACCGCTAGCCAGCACCCTGAGCAACCCTTGATGCTGCGCCACGGGGAACATTGGGAACCCTTGCTCAGCGTGATTCCGGTGGCACTGCGCGACACGTTCGAAAGTGCCTGGCAGGACGGTGAGCGCAGCCCCGGACGCATCATGCGCAAACTGGGCGCAACCGCCTTGCAGTGCCCGGACAACGATCCGCGCCTGGCCAACCTCAATACGCCGCAGTTGCTCGATGTCCCGATCAATGCGTCGGAGTGGCACTAGCCAAGGAACTTGCGCGCGTTGTATACGTCTCACCCACAGTACCCAGAAGAATTCCCATCGGAGATACACTCATGACTCAACGGACCCTCGCCACTTGCATGCTCGCACTGGGCCTCGCGACTCTGGCCGGTTGCGCATCGCCTACTGTGATCACCTTGAATGACGGTCGCGAAATCCAGGCCGTCGACACCCCGAAGTATGACGACGAAGCCGGTTTCTACGAGTTCGAACAACTGGACGGCAAGCAGACCCGCGTCAACAAGGATCAGGTTCGTACCGTCAAAGAGCTGTAAGAGCCCGATACGCAAAAGCCCGCTTCACGCGGGCTTTTTCATGCCTGAAAAAAAACGCGGCTCACCATGACAGGGTCAGCGTGCTTTCAAAATCCCGTTGCTCGCCGGTCACCGGGTCCGTAAACCGCAGGCCCTGGGCGAGCAGCTTCAGGGGGTTGGCATAGTCGTCCGGGGCATCCGTGAGCACGTGCGGATAGAACGGGTCATTGCAGATACTGGCTCCCAGGGCCGTCATGTGCACACGCAACTGATGTTTTTTGCCCGTCACCGGGTACAGGGCATAACGCCAGAGGTCACCGTTCCTCTCCCGAACTTCGACAGCCGTCTCGCTGTTGCAGGCGCCGGGGCCCTCCTGCATGCGGAAAAAAGGTTCGCCATCGACCAGCCGGCTTTTGTGAGTCAGGGGGAAACTCAATTCCGGCAACGCCCGGGCAATGGCCTCGTAGCGCTTTTCGATCTGTCGGGTGGGAAACAACGATTGGTAGGCGGAACGGCTCCCGGGGTTGGCGGAAAACAACACCAGCCCCGCCGTATGCCGGTCGATGCGATGCAGAGGCACGAGGTGCGGATTATCCAGGCGACGGATCAGTCGCCGCAGCAGTGTCTGCTCCACGTACTCGCCCGCCGGGGTTACGGGCAGGAAATGCGGTTTGTCGGCGACCACCAGATGCTCGTCGGCATACAGGATCGACTCGACCACCGGGATGGGCTTCTCGTCCGGCACTTCGCGAAAATAATGGATCCGCAAACCTTCCCGGTAGGCCAGGTCAAGGGCAATAGGCACGCCATTGCCGTCAAGGACGCGCCCTCGGGCAATCCTGTCCAGCCATTGCTCGCGACCGATGGCGCTGAAATGCTCACACAGGCAATCGAGTACGGTCTGCCACGACCCGGGCGGCAGATAAAGGGTACTGGCCTGGTTGTGGGCGGCGGAAAATGCTGAAGTGGACATACAGGCGCTCTGACTCTCAATGCAGGCGTGCATTATCCAGCAGTGCCCGATTCGAGCCTAGAAGAGAATCCTCAGGCCGGGATCGAGTGGCTGCTGGCAGCGGCTTCGGTGTACTCCTTGAGCCAGCGCAGCACATCCACCGCTTCCCAGCGCACCGGGTCATAAAGTGCATACAACAACCCCTGATACCCCACGACGTCCAGTTGGCGGTGATAGCCCGCTCGCTGGAACAGCGCTTCGATCTCGGCAAAACAGGTGTTGAAATGCAATTTGTTGAACGGTGTCTTGCCTTCGGTAACCAGGCCGTCCAGGCGCAATTCGCTGACGGCCTCACGCACGACGTCCACCGACATCAGGTTAACGCTGTTCTTCAGTTGTTCGACATTGACCAAGGTGCATCCTCTGACTTGCGCGATTGCCTGTCCAGAACCGCAAGGTCATGAACAGGACAGGCGATCCGGTTAACTGTATGAACATACAGTAACCGAATAACCCGAGCTTCGCCAATGCTGGCGCACCTGCAGAGCAACAGCCGGTCAGCGCAGGAACGCGACCACCTGTTCGGCATCGAACGGCCAATCGAGTTCGGCGCCGGTATCCAGGCGTCGAAGCACCGGAATACGCAGGCCGTAGTCTTCCACCCAGTCCTCGTTTTCCGCGATATCGACCAGTTCCACCAGCAAGCCGTGCTCGACCAGCGGCATCAGTTCTTCTTCGGCAAGCTCGCAAAGGTGACACCCCAGGGTGCCGAACAGCTGACATTCAGGAGGCATGAGTGAAGGACCCGGCAAAATAGGCACTTATTCTAGGCCCGGGATCGGCAGCAGTCGAGTCACTGCCCGGCCCGGTGGCCACGCCAAATTCGAAAAGATTCGGTCAACGGCTGACACACATCACCCGCCCCTGTTATCAATTGCATCATCCTCGCGGCTTTTGCCTCTACGCTGGAGTGACCAGCGTTCATACCCGGAGTTACCGTGTTTGCCAACCTGCTGATCATTCTCGCCTCATCCCTGGTGGTGATTGCCCTGTTCCAGCGGCTGCGCCTGCCGCCGGTGCTGGGCTATCTGTGTGTCGGGCTGATGATCGGGCCTACCGCGTTCAACTGGGTCGATGAAAGTGAACACTTGCCCGACGTTGCCGAGCTCGGGGTGGTGTTCCTGCTGTTTTCTC
Source organism: Pseudomonas fluorescens (assembly GCF_041354075.1). Lineage (GTDB taxonomy): Bacteria > Pseudomonadota > Gammaproteobacteria > Pseudomonadales > Pseudomonadaceae > Aquipseudomonas > Aquipseudomonas fluorescens_CE. Next base: position 71,446 of record NZ_JARZGC010000018.1, read on the forward strand.
TGGGACTGGAATTTTCCCTGTCGAAAATGCTCGCGTTGCGCAAGGTGGTGTTCCGGTTGGGCAGCCAGCAAGTGCTGCTCACCGCGCTACTGCTGGGCGGTTTGCTGATGCTGCTGGGCCTGTCGGCGACGCCTGCGCTGCTGCTGGGCGCGGGCCTGTCGCTGTCGTCGACGGCCATTGTCAGCAAGGAGCTGGGCAGTCTTGGGGAGATTTTCAGCAGCCACGGCCAGAACGCGATTGCAGTGCTGCTGTTCCAGGACGTCGTGGCCGTATTGCTGTTGACCCTGGTGCCGGTATTTGCCGGCAGCAGCGATCAGGCCTGGTATTGGGCACTGCCGATGACCCTGGGCAAGACCGTGGTGCTGTTCTTCGGCCTGCTACTGGCCAGTCGCTGGCTATTGCCGCGCCTGTTCCATGAAGTGGCGGCCGCCCGCTCCCCGGAACTGTTCGTGCTGCTGGCATTGGTGATCGTGTTGCTGACTGCCTGGCTCACTCATTTGCTCGGACTGTCCCCGGCGCTGGGAGCGTTTCTCGCCGGCATGTTGCTTGGAGAAAGCCACTACCGCCATCAGATCGAGGCCGACATCCGGCCATTCCGCGACATCCTGCTCGGGGTGTTCTTCGTCAGTATCGGCATGCTCATCGACTTGCAGCTGTTCGCCAGCCACGGCCTGCTGATCCTTGGCCTCACCTTGGGTCTGATGGTGATCAAGGGCTGCGTGGTCGCGCTGCTGGTCAGATGGCGTGGCAGTGACGCGGAAACTTCCTGGCGCAGCGGTGTGGCCCTGGCCCAGGGCGGCGAGTTCTGCTTTGCACTGATGGCCCTGATGCAACAGAACCAACTGATGCCTGCCGAGATCGGTGGCTTGTTGCTGGCCGCGACCTTCTGCTCGATGCTGCTGACGCCCCTGTTACTGCGGGCCGCGCCGCGCATCGCCTTGCGCCTGCATCGCAAACCCAACGAGGAGGCCAAGCTCGAGGAAATCAGCGCGCTCAATGCCGGCTTGCACAACCATGTGGTGATTTGTGGCTACGGTCGCGTGGGTCAATCCATTGGCCGCTTCCTGCGGCACGCTGAGCAACCCTATATCGCACTGGACAATGACCCGGTGCGCGTCCAGGAAGCCGGCGTGAGCGAGACCTGCGTGCATTATGGCGACTCCCGTCGTGGCGAACTGCTGGTTGCCGTCGGGCTGGAGCGTGCGCGGCTGCTGGTGATCGCCGTCGACCAGGCCGACATTGCCCTGTTGATTCTCAAGGAGGCACGGCGGTTCAATGACCTTGTGCCAATCCTTGTACGCACGCGGGACGACAGCCAGTTGACCGAGTTGAAAGCAGCGGGCGCCAGCGAAGTGGTGCCCGAACTGCTCGAGTCCAGCCTGATGCTCGCCTCCCATGCGCTGATCCTGCTGGGCCTGCCCGGTCAGCAGGTCCAGGATCGCGTCGATCAGGTGCGGCGTGATCGGTATCGCCTGTTGCACGACTTCTACCCCGGCGCCGAGGACGCGGAGGATTGATTCAATCCTGGCTGACAGCGCCGATCTTGTGCACCGACAGGTCGGCACCGTAATACTCTTCTTCCTGGCTCAGGCGCAGGCCGTGCAGTGCCTTGATCAAACCGTACACCGCAAAGCCACCCGCCAGCGCAACGACCACCCCCAGCGTGGTGCCGATCAACTGGCTGATCAGGCTGACACCGCCCAGGCCTCCCAGTGCGCTCTGGCCGAAGATCCCGCAGGCGATCCCGCCCCACACACCGCACAGGCCATGCAACGGCCAGACGCCCAGCACATCATCGATGCGCCATTTACCTTGGGCAGCGGTAAAGCACCAGACGAACAGGGCGCCGGCAATGGCCCCCGTCACCAGCGCCCCCACCGGGTGCATCAGATCGGAACCGGCACAGATCGCCACCAGCCCGGCCAACGGACCGTTATGCAGAAAACCCGGGTCGTTGCGCCCGACAATCAACGCCGCCACGGTGCCGCCGACCATGGCCATCAGCGAGTTGACCGCCACCAGGCCACTGATCCCCTGCAAGGTCTGCGCGCTCATCACGTTGAAACCGAACCAGCCTACGATCAGGATCCACGAGCCCAGTGCCAGAAACGGAATGCTCGACGGCGCAAAGGCCACCAGTTTTCCGTCGCGATAGCGTCCCTGCCTCGGCCCGAGCAACAACACTGCCGCCAGTGCCAGCCAGCCGCCCATGGCGTGGACCACTACCGAGCCTGCGAAATCATGGAAGCCGGCGCCGAACTGCGCCTGCAACCAGGCTTGCAGGCCATAGTTGCCGTTCCAGATCATGCCTTCGAAGAAGGGATAGATGAACGCCACGATCAACGCCGTGGCGCACAACTGCGGCACGAACCGCGCGCGCTCGGCGATGCCGCCGGAAATGATGGCAGGTATCGCCGCCGCAAACGTCAGCAGAAAGAAGAACTTCACCAGGCCGTAACCATGATCGGCATTGATCACGGCGGCCGGTTGCAGGAATGTCACGCCGTAGGAAATCCAGTAGCCTATAAAGAAGTAGGCCAAAGTCGAAATCGCGAAGTCGCTGAGGATCTTCGACAAGGCGTTGACCTGGTTCTTCTGTCGAACGGTGCCGACTTCGAGAAAGGCAAAACCGGCGTGCATGGCCAGGACCATGACCGCACCGATCAGGATGAACAGCGTGTTGGAGCTGTGGACCAGTGTGTCCACAGCGCTTTGCAGATTTTCCATGGATGGGCAGACCTGAAGGCTAGAAAAAGCACCAAAGCAGTTCGCGCTGAAACTTCACGCACCAAATTGAAACCATCCAGAATCAGCAGGTTGATCCAGATGAACCGCTTTGGCGCACAAGGTCGAAACTTCGCGCGGGTTTTCATTATCGAGATGAGGTTTTGCTCGATTCACGCCCAGCAAAAGCGCAGGCAAGCGGGCTGACGCACCAGGACAAAGCAAAAGACGTACCACCGATTTGTACTGAACCTTCACGCAAGGCTCATACTCGAACGCAACAGAAGCCACTTATGGAGATTCACCATGGCCAGCCTCAAGGCAAAGACTGCTCAAGAAATCCTGATGAACGACTTTCAGACGCTCGTCAGCGACACCGAACGCTTGCTGGAACACACAGCGACTCTGGCAGGCGATCAGGCTGACGAGTTGCGCGGACAAATCCACGACAGTCTGCTGCGCGCGCGCGAAACCCTGAAACTGACCGAGGATTCTTTGCGTGAACGCGGGCAGGCCGCCGTCACCGCCACCGAAGACTACGTTCAGGCAAACCCGTGGCAATCGGTCGGCATCGCCGCGGGCGTGGGTTTCCTGATCGGTCTGCTGGCAACTCGGCGCTGATTATGGCGATCGGTGAATCCGGCCCCTCCGCAACGGGCCCAGGCTCCTCATCGCGGCGTCTCGGCGCCGCATTCCTTGGATTGCTGCACAGCCACGTCGAATTGTTCGGCATCGAATTGCAGGAGCAGAAAGCGCGCACCGTCAGCCTGCTGCTGTTCGCCGGCCTGGCGCTGGTGTTCGCCTTGCTGTTGCTGGTGGGCCTGTCGACGCTGGTCCTGATCCTGTTCTGGGACACCTATCGCCTGCCTGCCATTATCGGGCTCTGCGTGTTCTACACCCTGGCCTGCGTGTTCTGCGGCGTGCGTCTCAGAGCAGCGATTTTCGATGAATCCTCGCCCTTCCACGGTACACTGGAAGAACTGGCCAATGACCGGGAGCGCCTGCTGCCATGAGCCTTCCTGAACTGCCTCGCAACAGCTCACGCACGGAAATGCGCAAGGCGCTGATCCGCCTGCGCATGGAAATGCATCGTCAGGAAATCCGCCAGGAGTCCTCGCAACTGCTGCAACCGCTGCACCGCGTGCGCGGGCTGACGCAAAACCTGCACGGCGGTCTGGGCATCAAGCACGCCCCGCTCTGGGGCATGGCCGCCGTCACCCTGCTGGGCTTCCTCACGGGCAAGGGCGCCAGGAGCGGTGGCACCAGTGGCCTGACCCGACTGGTGCGGCTGACTACCACCTTGGGACCGTTGATCAAACTGGTCATGAACTCCTCCCCCAAACGCTGAAGCCACTTTCTGGCTGCATTCTTGCAATGTCTGCGCGATGAACCTCTTTCACGAGAGGTTCAAGCCTGCGCGCCTGATGGCCATCAGGTGCTATCCAACAACAAGATCGACCAAGGAGGCTTCGTGATCGACGGGCAACCGCTTGCCTGCTTTCAACCATTCATCGATACCGCCACCGGCCGTATCGCAGGCGTCGAGGCCCTGGGGAGGCTGCGCCAGGATGATGGTCGACTGGCCTCTGTAGGACCACTGTTTGCCGACCCGCGAACACCGGCCATCGCTCTGCGCCGGCTCGATCGCCAGATCCGCGATAACGCCTTGAGTCGCCTGCATGAAGCACCCAATGACTGGTTTCTCAGCCTGAACATTTCGCCGCGCTGGATCAATCGCTTGCGTGCGGGCCAGGCGCTGCCGAGTCTCAGGCAATTGAGCCGGCATTATGTCGATCCCCGGCGCATCGTTTTCGAGATCACCGAACTGGGTGGCGACATCCAGCGCCTGGCAGAAGTGGTGACGCGCTATCGCCAGACAGGTGCGCGCATCGCCATCGATGATTTTGGTGCGGGTTACTCGCAACTCGATCGCGTGCTGGCCCTGCAACCGGACATTCTCAAGCTGGACATGCGCCTGTTCCAGGCCGCCGCTTTGGGTGGCCCGAGCAGCGATGTGGTCAAGGCGCTGGCGCAGATGGCGGAGAAGACCGGTTGCTGGATCATTGCCGAAGGGGTGGAAACCGAAGCGCAACTGAATTTCGCCCTGGAGTGTGGCTCACGCTACGTGCAGGGCTATCTGTTTGCCAAGGCGCAGACGGACTTCTTCGCCACGGACGCCTTCGTCGAGCGCTTCGCCCAGTTGCGCGAGCGTTATGTCCAGCAAAAACTGGCGGAACGCGGCCGGTTGATGCTCATGCGCCAGCAACTCTGCGAACTGATGGCCATCCTGCAGACCTGGGCCCAGGCCCGTGCCCCGCTCAGCGCCCTGCCACAGCCGGATGCCTTCCCCTGGTTGTTGCGGTTTTATCAATGCGACCGGCATGGCACGCAACTGACGCCGAACATGGAGTGGCGCAATCAAAGCTGGGAGGCGGACGATCGCTACCTGGGGCACAACTGGTCATGGCGCCCCTACTTCTATCAACTGCTGGCCGAAGGCTGGGACGAGCGCCGGCTGACGCTTTCCAGCACTTACCGCGATGCCACCAGCAATCAGTACTGCCTCACGGCCGGACAGTTCTTCAACAATGGCGAGCGCTTGCTGCTCATCGATATCGATGCGGCCGGCCTCTAGTTCCGCTTGCAGGCACCGGCGCGAAACGGGAAGCTAGGGGCTCAGTCACCTGACGGAGAGAACCAGCCTTGGATTGGCATACCCTGCTTACCCGCGAACGCCTCGGAAAACCTCTGCACAGCTCGGAAGAACTCGGCCGCAGCCCTTTCCACAAAGACCACGACCGCATCATCTTCTCGGGCGCCTTTCGCCGCCTCGGGCGCAAGACCCAGGTCCATCCGGTCACCAGCAACGATCACATCCACACACGCCTGACCCACTCGCTGGAAGTCAGTTGTGTCGGCCGTTCGCTGGGCATGCGCGTCGGCGAAACCATCCGCGGCGCCCTGCCCGACTGGTGCGACCCAAGCGACCTGGGCATGGTCGTGCAATCGGCTTGCCTGGCTCACGACATCGGCAACCCGCCCTTTGGTCATTCCGGTGAAGACGCGATCCGCCACTGGTTTCAACAAGCGGCAGGCCGAGGCTGGCTGGACGCGATGAGCGAAGTGGAACGCCATGACTTCCTCAATTTCGAGGGCAATGCCCAGGGCTTCCGGGTGCTCACCCAACTGGAATATCACCAGTTCGACGGCGGTACCCGGCTGACCTACGCGACGCTTGGCGCCTACCTGAAATACCCCTGGACGGCCAGGCACGCCGACTCCCTGGGCTACAAGAAACACAAGTTCGGCTGTTATCAGAGCGAGCTGCCGTTGCTCGAGCAGATCGCCCACAAGCTCGGCCTGCCGCAACTCGAGGATCAACGCTGGGCACGCCATCCGCTGGTGTACCTGATGGAAGCTGCGGATGACATCTGCTACGCGCTGATCGATCTCGAGGATGGCCTGGAAATGGAGTTGCTGGAGTACGCCGAAGTCGAGTCCCTGCTGCTCGACCTGGTGGGCGACGATCTGCCGGAAACCTATCGCCAACTCGGTGCGTCGGACTCGCGTCGACGCAAACTGGCGATCCTGCGGGGCAAGGCCATCGAGCACCTGACCAATGCCGCCGCCCGCGCCTTCGTCGAGCAGCAGGACGCCTTGCTGGCCGGCACGCTGCCTGGCGACCTGGTGGAGCACATGCACGGTCCCGCCAAGCGCTGTGTACTGAATGCCAAAGACATGGCGCGCAAGAAGATCTTTCAGGACAAGCGCAAGACCCTGCACGAAATCGGCGCCTACACGACGCTGGAAATCCTGCTTGATGCCTTCTGCGGCGCAGCCCTGGAACAGCACAACGGTCGCACGCCCTCCTTCAAGAGTCGCCGGGTGCTCGACCTGCTGGGCAACAGCGCACCCAACCCCCATGGATCGCTGCACGCTTCATTCCTGCGCATGATCGACTTCATCGCAGGGATGACCGACAGCTACGCCAGCGAAATGGCACTGGAGATGACCGGCCGTTCGAGCCATTGACATAAACAGGTCGATCGGTCATTCACTGAACTGAAAAGGCCGATTGCCCCCTTCCCATCCAGCTGCACTCAGCGATCTGCGAATCGCCCTACAACTCGCGCCGAGCAAACTGATCGAATGCCCGCCGTTCTTGCGAAACAATGAGGCGCCCCGCTGTGTGAGAGATGAAGCGTGAGTAACCCCGGGTCAAAAGACAATTTACGCATCCTGCTGGTGGAAGATCATCCCTTCCAACTCATGGCGACTCAGTACCTGCTTGAAAGTTACGGCTTCACTCAATTGACAACTTGCGACAGTGCTCAAGGGGCACTGCAACAAATGCTGATGGCTGGAAGACCCTTTGACATTCTGCTGTGCGATCAATGCTTGCCTGATCTCCCCGGGCTTGAACTGGTCGAACTCGCCAGCCATCGAGGAATGATCCGGCAGGCGATACTGCTAAGCAGCCTCACACGCACAGAACTTGACCGACTTGAAAAAACCGCGAACGCTCATGGATTACCTTTACTGGGTTATTTGATAAAACCATTGAAACAATTCGAATTCAGAAAACTGTTGAACTCAATTAATCTCTAGAAACCATCTGTCAAAATACAACCTGATATATACACTTGCACACTTCTCTCTGACACCAGCTTACACACCCTTATTCTCCCGTCCTGATTCAAAATCTATTTCTTCCGTAGTCCCATTCCTTTTCGATTGTAGGAAGCTTCCTATATTGCAGCTTCCGCCCCGTCAGTTCATGCGTGCCATCAACCATCTGAGCTAAGGTGCGCGCTTTATCTGAGCTCGCATGGGATTTGATTATGAACTCCGTTTTTATTGTCGACGATCACCCTGTCATCCGACTTGCCGTCAGAATGCTGTTGGAACACGAAGGTTATAAAGTGGTGGGTGAATCCGATAACGGCGTCGATGCCATGCAGATGGTTCGCGAATGCATGCCTGACCTCGTCATTCTCGATATCAGTATTCCCAAACTCGACGGGCTCGAAGTCCTGGCGCGCTTTAACGCCATGAGTACCCCGCTGAAAACCCTGGTATTGACCGCACAATGCCCGACGCTGTTCGGTATCCGCTGCATGCAATCCGGTGCCTCGGGTTATGTGTGCAAACAGGAAGACCTGAGTGAACTGGTCAGTGCTATCAAAGCAGTATTATCGGGCTACAATTATTTCCCCAGCCAGGCCCTGAATCCGGTCCGTGGCGACGACATTCGCTACGCCGAACTTGAACTGTTCAAGTCAGTCAACGACAGGGAACTGATGGTATTGCAACTTTTTGCACAGGGTCGTACCAACAAGGAAATTGCCAAAGGCATGTTCCTGAGCAACAAGACCGTCAGCACCTATAAAAAACGACTCATGCAAAAACTCAAGGCCAAATCCCTGGTTGAACTCATCGAGATGGCAAAACGTAACGCGTTAGTGTGAGCTGCAGGATGACCGGTCGTATAAAGGATTATTTGACAATCATGGTTGCAGGCTTCTGCCTGAGCACGGCAGTGAATGCGGCGCATATTGCAAGCGAAGACTTCACGCTGCTCAGCCGCTCGACGGTCAGTCCTCTGGACGTCCAGCTGGACCCCACGCAACAACAATGGATTGCCGGCAAGCGCGAACTGGTCCTCGGCACATCGGCGCCCGATTACCCTCCCTTCGACCTGACCATCAGCGGCAAGGACTACGAAGGTTTCACCGCCGATTATGCGGGCATCCTTGGCAAGACCCTCGGCCTGCCGGTCAGGGTTCAACGCTTCGCATCCCGGGGTGCGGCCATCAAGGCACTTGAGAAGGGCGAGGTCGACCTGCTCGGCACGGCCAATGGATTTGAAGCTCACAACGCCGACATCTTGCTCTCCGCACCCTACGCCGTCGACCAACCGGTACTGGTCACCCGCGAAGGCGAAACCCGCTCTCTGACCAACGGCCTTGCCGGCTTGCGCCTGAGCATGGTGTATCACTATCTGCCCCTGGAGGAAGTCAGGAACCTGTATCCCAAGGCGATCATCACGTCCTACCCGTCCTACCAGAATGCGATCAATGCCGTGGCCTTCGATCAGGCCGACGTCTTCCTGGGTGACACCATCTCGACCCACTACATGATCAACAAGGGTTACCTGAACAACATCCGCATGGCCAACTTCGGCAAGCACGAAGCCCATGGATTCAGTTTCGCCGTGCACAAGGACAACCCGCAACTGCTCGGGATGATCAACACGATGCTCATGGCCATCCCGGCCAACGAACGACAGAACATCGCCGAGCGCTGGAGTGCCGGCAGCGACATTCTGCTCACGGATCAGAAACTGCAACTCACCGATGCCGAAGAACAGTGGCTGACGCAACACCCGGTGGTACGCGTGGTGGTCAACGAGGCCTTCGCACCCCTGACTTTTTTCGACAGCGACGGCAATTTTCGCGGGGTTACCGCCGACCTGCTCGAACTGATCAGACTGCGCACCGGGCTGCGCTTCGAGATCCAGCGCAGCCGCAGCGATGACGAGATGATCGAACAGATCAGAGAGGGCAAGGCCGACATGCTTGCCGCCCTGCTCCCCAGTGCCGAGCGTGAAACCCTGCTGAATTTCACCCGGCCCTACCTGCAAAACTCGTTCGTATTGCTGACCCGCAAGGCTGATGACAGCCCGGCCAACCTGCAACAGTTGGAGGGCAAACGCCTGGCCATCGCCCAAGGCCATCCACTGCTGGATTACCTGCGCAGCGAATTCCCGCAGATCAGGCTGGTACAAGCGCCGGATTCATTCAGTGCCGTGGAGCTGCTCGCCGAGGGCAAGGCAGAAGGCGCGGTGAACTCCCTGGTCATCGCCAACTATTTCATTTCATCGCGATTCTTTGAACGCACATTGCAGATCCGCACCACCATCGGTACCCGCCAGGCCGCGTTTTCACTGGCGACGGGGCGTGATGCCCGGGAGCTCAACGCCATTCTCGACAAGGCACTGCTGAGCATCGCCCCGGAGGAACTGGGCATCATCAACAGTCGCTGGCGTGGCTATTCGGCCTCCTCGCAAAGCACCTGGCGCAACTACCAGCGCCTGTTCTATCAGATCGTGATCGGCGCTGGTGCCTTGCTGCTGCTCTCGGCGGCCTGGAATGCCTGGATGCGTCGCCAGATCAAGCAACGCCAGGCGGCCGAACGCGCGCTGAACGACCAATTGGCCGAACGCCGCCAACTGGTCGAACAACTGCGTGACGCGAAAGAGCGTGCCGATGAAGCCAACCGCGCCAAGAGCACCTTTCTGGCGACCATGAGTCACGAGATCCGCACGCCGATGAATGCCGTCATCGGCATGCTCGAACTGACGCTCAAGCGCATCGAGAGCGACCATGCCGACCGTCCGGCGATCGACGTGGCGTACAACTCGGCCAAGGATCTGTTGGAACTGATCGGTGACATTCTCGATATCGCGCGCATCGAATCCGGGCGCCTGAGCCTGAGTCCGGAGCGGGTCAATCCGACCGAAATCGTCGGCTCGGTGGTGCGCATCTTCGAGGGCCTGGCCCGCCAGAAAAATCTGGAAATGCAGGTGGAGTTCAATCCGGCCAATCCGGCGACCGATGTCCTGCTCGATCCGATGCGTTTCAAGCAGGTCCTGTCGAATCTGGTCAGCAACGCCATCAAATTCACCGAACACGGCCATGTCCGCATCACCGTCGAGTTGCTGGACACCGGGCAACCCGAGCACGTGCGGATGCTCTTGCAGGTCGAGGACAGCGGCATTGGCATCAGCGAACGGGACCAACGCCGTTTGTTCGAACCGTTCGCCCAGGCCGAAGCCGCCGGGCTGCCAGGTCGGGGCGGCGCAGGGCTGGGCCTGGTGATCAGTCGGAGCCTGTGCGAAATGATGGGCGGTACGCTCAAGCTCGACAGCCAGCCAGGGGTGGGGACTCAGGTCCAGATCTCGCTGCTGTTGCCCACGCTGCCCCTCGAGCAGCGACCACCTGCCCCGGACCCTATCATCCACACCAGCACCACGGCGTTGAACATTCTGGTGGTCGACGATCACCCGGCCAATCGCTTGTTGATGTGCCAGCAACTGGAGTTCCTGGGCCACCGCTTCAGTGTTGCCGAAGACGGTGAGGCGGGCCTGCAGGCATGGAAAGCCGAGCCATTCGATCTGGTGATCGTCGATTGCAACATGCCGATCATGAATGGGTACGAACTCGCCCGCGCCATTCGCGATGAAGAACAGCGATCGCAACGCCCGCGATGCACCCTCCTTGGGTTCACCGCCAATGCCCAGCCGGAAGAGTTGGAACGCTGCAAACAGGCCGGCATGGACGACTGCCTGTTCAAGCCCCTGACGCTCACTGCGCTGAGTCAATGGGTTGCCGGCGTCGTGCCGAGCGACCGCGATCCAGCCTTCAGCGTGAACGGCTTGCACGTGTTGACCGGCGGCAACCCGGCCATGAACCTGCGTCTGCTGAGCGAACTGCTCACCAGCAACAGGGCGGACCGACAAGTCCTGCTGGCCTTGTCCGGGTCTGACGAGCCGCAACCGTTTCTCGACATTGCGCACAAGATCAAGGGGGCTGCGCGGATCGTTCAGGCCCGCCGCCTGATCGAGTCCTGCGAAGCGCTCGAGCGGGCCTGTCATGCCAGCTTCCAACCCCTTGAAGTGGCCCGGTGCAGCGCAGCAATGGAGCACGCGATCCTTGAACTGGAGCAAGCATTGCAGCAACAAATTGCGCAAATCGACAAAAGCAGGATGATGGAGCGTTAACTATGCTAGATCGCTGAGCAGTGTGTTCACCCTCATGGAGAGAAGCCGCAATGCCCAACCCACTGCGTTCGGATCAACGGCGGTTTCCCCTGCACGTGCACATCAGCGTGATGTTCACCCTGCTGCTGTCACTGACCGGTGTAGTCCTGGGGCTTTTCAACTATCAGCAAACCACGCAGATCATTCTGTCCAGCAGTGAAAAACTGTTCCAGCGCATCGAGCAGGACGTCCGTCTGGACCTGCAGGCCACCTATGAACCTATCCGCCACCTGCTGAGCCTGCTGGTACTCGACCCGGCGACACAGGCTTCCAGCCTGGAACAACGCCTGGCATTGCTCCTGCCTTTCAGCCAGTCGCTCAAGGACAACCCCGATCTGGCGTCGTTGTACGTGGGTTACGACAGCGGTGATTTCTTCATGGTCCGGCCGCTGCGAACACCCGCCCTGAAAACCCTGCTCAAGGCTCCGCCGGCAGCGGCCTATCAGGTCTGGAGCATCGAACGCCTCGACGGCGAACGGGAGCACTCGCAAACCCTGTTTTTCGATCAGGACCTGAACCCCATCAGCCGTCAGGACAACCCCGATGACCACTTCGATCCTCGCACCCGCGCCTGGTTTTCCAGTGCCCGCCGTGGCAGCGACCAGATCACCACCGAACCCTACGTGTTTTTCTCCACCCATAACGTCGGCACCACCCTGGCCCGTCGCAGCGGCGCACACGCCGTCATGGGGGCCGACCTGACGTTGGCCGAACTGTCCGCAACCCTGGCCAAGCATGTCGTCACCCCTGGCACCGAGATCGTGCTGCTGGATGCCGAGGGCAACGCCATCGCTTACCCCGACAGCAGCAAGCTGATCGTTGACGACCAGACTGCCCGCCTGAACAAGGCCGCCGACCTGAGCCCCGGACTCGCTGCATTGCTCGGCAGCCCTGCCAGCGGCCAACGGTTGATCGCCGCTGGCCGTCAATGGATCGTTGCTCGCAGTCACATGGAGGAAGGCGGACCTCAAGGGTTGCAACTGGCGCTGCTGGTGCCGGAAGACGAATTGCTCGCCGATGCCTATCGCATGCGCTGGCAAGGTGCGTTGATCACACTGGCTACGCTGCTGTTGTGCCTGCCGCTGGGATGGCTGACCTCGAGGATTCTGGTCAAGCCCTTGAGCACGCTGGTGCAGGAAGCCGATGCCATCCGCAGTTTCAATTTCCACTTCCCCATATCCCGCCGTTCTCTGGTCCTTGAAGTCGATCAACTCAGCGTGTCGATGGCCCGCATGAAGGACACCCTGGCCAGCTTTTTCCAGATCACCGACAGCCTGAGCGCCGAAACCCGGTTCGCTCCTTTGCTCGAACGGGTGTTGTTCGAAACCGTGAAAATCGGCCAGGCCCAGGCGGGCCTGATCTACCTGAGGGAAAACGACGGCGATCGCATGGAACCCCAGGGACTGGTCATCGATGGTCGCTCGGAGGCATTGCCAGCGTTCGGCATTCGCGGCCACGACAGCCAGGACCCGCACAGCCCGTCATGGCTGCAGCAGTTGTCGAGTGCCAACAATGTGGTCACCAGCCTCGGCTTCGAACAGGCGGGAGATTTGCAGAAGGTGCTGCTGGCAATGGACAGCCCGAGGGTGCACCTGATCGGTATCCGTCTGCACAATCGCCACAACGAAACAGTGGGCCTGCTGATCCTGCTGTTGGCCGACAGCGGCGATCAAAGTGATCTGGAGAAGCTGCGCCCGGATCGTATCGCCTTCCTCCAGGCGGTCTCCGGGGCCGCGGCCGTGAGCATCGAAAGCCAGCGCCTGCAAGCCAGGCAGAAGCAGTTGCTGGACGCCTTCATCCAGTTGCTCGCGGGAGCGATCGATGCCAAGAGCCCCTACACCGGCGGACACTGCCAGCGGGTGCCGGCACTCACCCTGATGCTCGCCGAAGCTGCCGCAGCCAGCCAGGAACCGCCCTTCAATGACTATCAACCCACCGAGGACGAGTGGGAAGCGCTGCACATCGCGGCGTGGCTGCATGATTGCGGCAAGGTCACCACTCCCGAATACGTCGTCGACAAGGCCACCAAGCTCGAAACCCTGAACGACCGAATCCACGAAATCCGCACGCGTTTCGAAGTGCTCAAGCGCGACGCCTGGATCGCCTACTGGCAGGCGCTGGCCGAGGGAGGCAACGAGCAGCAACTGGCGGGGCAGCGTGATGCCAGCCTCGCGGCGCTGGACGATGACTTCGCCTTCGTGGCTCGCTGCAACCTGGGTGGCGAGGCGATGGCCGAGTCGGATCTGCAACGCCTGCGCAGCCTGGCCCAACGTACCTGGACCCGCACCCTGGATGATCGACTGGGGGTGTCATGGGAGGAGAACCGGCGCCAGGCGCTGACACCGGCGCCACAGCTGCCTGTCAGCGAACCGCTGCTGGCGGACAAACCCGAGCACCTGTTCGAACGCAGCGAAGCCGAACTGATACCGCAAGACAATCCCTGGGGCTTCAAGCTCGACGTGCCCCACTACAAATACAACCGTGGCGAGCTCTACAACCTGAGCATTGCCCGGGGCACGCTGACACGCGAGGAGCGTTACATCATCAACCACCACATGGTGCAGACGATCCGGATGCTCAGCCACCTGCCCTTCCCGGACCACCTGGGCAACGTTGCGGAAATTGCCGGCGGCCATCACGAAAAAATGGACGGCACCGGTTATCCCAAACGGCTGAAACGCGAGGACATGAGCCTGCCTGCACGGATGATGGCGATTGCCGATATTTTTGAAGCGCTGACGGCGGCCGACCGCCCGTACAAGAAAGCCAAGTCATTGAGCGAAGCGCTGGGCATCATGGCCACCATGTGCCGTGACGCCCACATCGACCCCGAGTTGTTCGCACTGTTCATCAATGCCGGCATCTATCGCCAGTACGCCGAGCAATTTCTCGATCCTCAACAGATCGATGCGGTGGACCCAACCGCCTTGCTGAGCAAGGCGGGTCTGGCATGATCAGCAGTCGGTCAGGCGCAGGAAAATCGCCGCCAGTCGTTCGATGCCGGCCTGATCCTCTGCGGTGAACCGCGCGAGTTTCGGGCTGTCGAGGTCCAATACGCCGATCAGGCGACCGTCCTTGACCAGCGGCACCACCAGCTCGCTGTTCGACGCGCTGTCGCAGGCGATATGCCCGGGAAACGCATGGACGTCTTCGACCAACTGGGTCTGCAAGGTCGCGGCCGCCGTCCCGCACACCCCGCGCCCGAAGGGAATTCGCACACAGGCGATCTGCCCCTGAAACGGGCCCAGCACCAGCTCGTCGTTGCGATTGAGGTAGAACCCGGCCCAGTTCAGGTCATCGAGCTGGTTGAACAGAAACGCCGAGAATTGCGCGGCGTTGGCAATGAAATCACGCTCGTCCGCCAGCAGGGACTCCAACTGAGCATGGAGCATGCCGTAGCCTTCCAGCCCCTGGCCACTTTGTTGTAAATCGATCATGCCTTGTGCTCCAACAGCTTCAGCCCAACCCAGTAGCGGGCAAATTGATAGGCGCATCGTCCATTGCGATTACCCCGTCCGGTGGCCCAGCGCACCGCCAGGATGTCCAGTTCTTCGTCTCGTTGCCACGCCAGCCCGGCCTTGTCGGCCAGTTGGCCGATCCAGTGCTCGACCACGTTGAGAAAATGTTCCTGGGTGAACGGATAGAACGACAGCCACAGGCCGAAACGGTCCGACAGGGCGATCTTGTCTTCCACGGCCTCGCTGGGATGCAGTTCGCCGTCGACCCGCTTCCAGTTTTCGTTATCGCTCTCCTTTTCCGGCACCAGATGACGGCGGTTGGAGGTGGCGTAGAGCAACACGTTATCCGGCGCCTGCTCCAGGGAACCGTCGAGCACGCTCTTGAGCACGCGATAGTCGCCTTCCCCCGCCTCGAACGACAGGTCATCGCAGAACAGCACGAAACGCTGAGGCAACTTGGCGATCTGTTCGACCACGCGCGGCAAGTCCGCCAGATGATCGCGCTCGATCTCGATCAACCGCAGGCCGGCCTTGGCGTGCTCGGCGAGCAATGCGCGCACCAGCGAGGACTTGCCGGTGCCACGCGAGCCCCAGAGCAAGGCGTGGTTGGCGGGCATGCCGTCGATGAACTGCTGGGTATTGCGCCCCAGTTGTTCCAACTGGCGCTCTACCCCGATCAGGTCGGACAAGCGCATGTCGAGGCTGACCTGCAGCGGCAGCAGAAAACCGCTGCGCCCCTCGCGTTGCCAGCGTGCTGCCAGGCATTGCGTCCAGTCGATGGCTTGACGGGGCGCAGGCAGCAGGGGTTCGATACGGGCCAGGACGGCATCGGCGCGTTCAAGAAAAGCATTCAATCGGGAATCCACGTCTTCTCCTCGGGCACGTTCACGGTAATGATGGCACTGCAGCGGCGAAGAAAGCTTCCCGGTGCCGGTTTACCCTTGTTGAACAAGGGCTCGCGCGAACATCGGAAGCCATGCATGATCGACTATGCTTGAGCAGCGAAGGGAAACGGAAGTGGTTCGACACCCAATGGATATCAAGTTCACCAACCGGCTGTCCTACAAACAGGCCCGGCTGACCGTACTGGTCGGTTTTATTCTGGGCACGCTGCTCAGCCTGCTGCAAATAGGCATCGATTATGCCAGCGAAGACGCCTCCATCAACCGGGAAATACAGTCCCTGCTGGAAATCAGCCACAACCCCGCCTCGCGCATTGCCTACAACATCGACGCCGAACTGGCCCAGGAGCTGACCCTGGGTCTGTTGCGCTCACCCGCAATCATCGGCGCGCAACTGACCGACAACAACGGTTCGGTGCTGGCCAACGTCCGGCGCCCCGGCGCGCAGAGCGGCTATCGGGTGATCAGCGACTTCCTGTTCGGCGCCGACCGTGCGTTTGAAGACCGCCTGTACCTGGACCACCTGCCGAGCGAATCCCTTGGCACCCTGCGCCTGGACGTCGATACCTATGCCTTCGGCAGCCGGTTCCTCAAGCGGGCCGAGGTCACCTTGCTCAATGGTTTCGCCCGCAGCCTGCTGCTGACCGGCATCCTGCTGGCGCTGTTCTACGTGATGTTGACCAAACCCCTGGTGCGGGTCATTCGCGAACTCAGCAGCCGCGATTCGCGCAGCGTCAAACCCACCTGGCTGGAATGCCCGGGCGGCCATGAAAACGACGAGATCGGGGTGCTGGTCAAAGTCGCGAACCAGCAGTTCGAAAACATCGCCACCGAAATTCAGCAGCGGCGCAATGCTGAAAACCGCCTGACCGACTACCTTGGGCAACTGGAAAACATCGTGTCGGCGCGCACCACCGAACTCAAGGCCATCAACTCCCGGCTCAGCCAGTCCAATCAGGAACTGGAAATCGCCCGCAGCACGGCCCTGGACATGGCCGAGGCGCGCTCGGTCTTCCTCGCCAACATGAGCCACGAGATCCGCACGCCTCTCAATGGTTTGCTGGGCATGATCGCCCTGTCCCTGGACGGCCCGCTCAACGCCGAACAACAGCAGCAGCTGTCGATTGCCCATGACTCGGGCAAAGTGCTGGTTGAACTGCTCAACGATATTCTCGACCTGTCGAAATTCGATGCTGGTCAGCTTGAGCTCGAACACATTCCCTTCGACCTTGGCGCACTGATCGAAGACACCGCCAACCTGCTGTCGCAGAACGCCGCGCCCAGCGTCGAACTGACCTGCCTGATCGAACCGGCATTTCCGGCCCTGGTGCTTGGCGACCCGACGCGCGTGCGGCAGATCGTCAGCAACCTGCTGTCCAACGCCCTCAAGTTCACCCGTTTCGGTCGCGTCGACGTGCGTCTGTCGACGACCGAGGAAGGCGTCCGGATCGAAGTCTGCGACACCGGCATCGGCATTGCCCAGGACGCGCAAGTCAGGATTTTCAAGCCCTTCACCCAGGCCGGTGCCGGTATCACCCGGCAATTCGGTGGCACCGGTTTGGGGCTGGCACTGACCTATAACCTCTGCGAAGCCATGCAGGGACGGCTCACCATCAGTTCCGAAGCAGGCTTCGGCAGCCAGTTCTGTGCCGACCTGCCGCTGGCTTGCCACACGCGCGCCCTGCCCCCGGCCTCGTTGCGCGGCCACGTCGTCGCGATCACGGCGGCCAGCAGCGGCCTGGCTGAGCTGCTGCAGAGCCTGCTGCCGGGCTGGGGGCTCGATTACCAGCAGCGTTCGATCGACGATCCGATGACAGGCCTGACTCCCGACATGGTCATCACCGACTGCCCGCAATGCCTGTTCAGTATTCGCCCCCACTGCCCGGCACCGATCCTGTTGGTCACCGCCTACGGCAGTTTCCTGCCCACTGAAGAAGCCAGCGCTCTCGCGCCCCTGCAACAACAGGCGCGTCCCCTGGCGCGTAATGCGCTGTACCAAACCTTGCGCCGCATCCTGCAACCGGAAATCAACACCCTCGCCGATGCCCGGCTGGAAACCCTTTCACCCCAGCGGCGCGGGCGGGTGCTGCTGGTCGAGGACAACCCGGTCAATCAACTGGTGGCCAAGGGCATGCTGGGAAAACTCGGCTGCGAGGTGATCGTTGCCGCCCATGGTGGCGAGGCGCTGGATCAGTTGGAGCACAGCGAGTTCGACCTGGTGCTGATGGACTGCAACATGCCCGTGATGGACGGCTACGAAGCCAGCCGGCAAATCCGTCGCAGCGGGCGCTGGCCACAATTGCCCATCGTCGCCCTGACCGCCAACGCCATGTCCGAAGAACGCGAACGTTGCCGCGCTGCCGGCATGAGCGATTACCTGGCCAAACCGTTCCGACGCGAAGAACTGGCCGCACTGCTCGATACCTGGGTGCCGGCTACGACAGCGCCTTGATCTGTCCCAGCAGGTGATCCAGGCCGGTGCGCAGATCATTGAGCTGATCCAGATCGACCCCGCTGTCGCACAACAGGCGGGCCTTGAGCGGCCCGACCTGCTCGCGCAAGGCCTGGCCGACAGGCGACAGGCTCAGGTGCACCTCCCGCTCATCCCGCGCCGAACGCTGGCGCTGCACCAGCTGCAGTTGCTCAAGGCGCTTGAGCAACGGCGTCAAGGTCCCGGAATCCAGCGCCAGGCGCTCACCCAGGGCCTTGACCGTCGGTTGCTCGGGCGCCACGTCCTGCCATTCCCACAGCACCAGCATCGCCAGGTACTGCGGATAGGTCAGGCCGAGTTCGTCGAGCATCGGCTTGTAGGCACGGATCACCGCCCGCGAGGCCGCGTACAGCTTGAAGCAGAGCTGGTTATCGAGTTTCAGGGAATCGACGGACAAGCTGTTCATTTGAGCAGGGCTTCGATCTCGCGGCTCAGATCCTGCGGTTTGGTGGCGGGCGCGAAACGCTTGACCAACTGGCCATCCTTGCTGATCAGGAACTTGGTGAAGTTCCACTTGATGCCTTGGGAGCCCAGCACGCCCGGTGCGCGTTTTTTCAACTGCACGAACAGCGGATGGGCACCGGCACCGTTGACCTCGATTTTCTTGAACAACGGGAAGCTGACGCCGTAGTTCAGCTCGCAGAACTCCGAAATCGCCCCCTCGTTACCCGGCTCCTGCTTGCCGAACTGATTGCAGGGGAAACCGAGCACAACCAGCCCCTGGTCCTTGTAGGTCTGCCACAACGCCTCCAGACCTTTGTACTGGGGAGTAAAACCGCATTTGCTCGCGGTGTTGACCACCAGCACCGCTTTGCCGGCGAAATCCGCCAGGGTCTTTTGCTCTCCCTTGATGGTGGTGCAAGGAATGCTCAGCAAATTGTCGCTCATGGTATGCGCTCTTGTAGGGAGTTGGACGAGGTAAAAATAGCGAGCAATTGAATTGTGTGCAATTTAAATATCGAAGAAGCGATCCGTCGACCGCTTCCCCAGGCTCAGCCGCGCGGCACCAGGTCCAGGCACACCGAGTTGATGCAATAGCGCAGGCCGGTCGGCGGCGGACCGTCCGGGAAAACGTGCCCCAGGTGCGCATCGCACTTGGCGCAGACCACTTCCGTGCGGATCATGCCGTGGCTGACGTCACGGATTTCGACCATGGCGCTGTCGGCGATCGGTTCGTAGAAACTGGGCCAGCCGCAGCCGGAGTCGAATTTGGTTTTCGAGTCGAACAGCGGCTCGTTACAGCAGATGCAGTGGTAGACACCATCGACCTTGCTGTCGTTGTATTTGCCGGAGAACGGCCGTTCGGTGCCCTTGAGGCGGCAAACGTTGTACTGCTCCGGATCGAGCATTGCCCGCCATTCTTCCAGGGTTTTTTCCAACTTTTCCATCATCACACCTCAGCAGCTGAAAAAGCCCGATCTGTACCTTTTCCACGGATCGGGCGGCACGTATGATTGCGCCTCGTCAAACACCAGTCTGGCAGCCAGTCCACGCGCATTCAAACGGATTTATGGGTGCCGCCTCTCAAGGCGCCAGGCCTGCGTGCTTACGCAGGATTCCCAGTACGGTAGGTCAAATGCCGCCTGGATCGTTCATTTTCGGGAACACATCGCCATGCAGGTCAGCAAATCGAACAAGCTCGCCAACGTCTGCTACGACATTCGCGGCCCGGTGCTCAAGCACGCCAAACGCCTGGAAGAGGAAGGCCATCGCATCCTCAAGCTGAACATCGGCAACCCGGCGCCCTTTGGTTTCGAAGCGCCGGACGAAATTCTCCAGGACGTTATCCGCAACCTGCCGACTGCCCAGGGCTACAGTGACTCCAAAGGCCTGTTCAGCGCCCGCAAGGCGGTCATGCAGTACTACCAGCAAAAGCAGGTGGAAGGTGTCGGCATTGAAGACATCTACCTGGGCAACGGCGTCTCCGAGCTGATCGTGATGTCGATGCAGGCACTGCTCAACAACGGCGACGAAGTGCTGGTGCCGGCCCCCGACTATCCGCTGTGGACCGCCGCGGTGAGCCTGTCGGGCGGCAATCCGGTGCACTACCTGTGCGACGAGCAGGCCAACTGGTGGCCGGACCTGGCCGACATCAAGGCCAAGATCACCCCCAATACCAAAGCGCTGGTGATCATCAACCCGAACAACCCGACCGGCGCGGTGTATTCGAAGGAAGTGCTGCTGGGCATGCTGGAACTGGCTCGCCAGCACAACCTCGTGGTGTTTTCCGACGAGATCTACGACAAGATCCTGTACGACGATGCCGTACACATCTGCACCGCGTCGCTGGCGCCCGACTTGCTCTGCCTGACCTTCAACGGTCTGTCCAAGTCCTATCGCGTGGCCGGTTTCCGTTCCGGCTGGATCGCCATTTCCGGGCCCAAGCACCACGCGCAGAGCTACATCGAAGGCATCGACATGCTGGCCAACATGCGCCTGTGCGCCAACGTACCGAGCCAGCACGCGATCCAGACCGCACTGGGCGGCTATCAGAGCATCAATGACCTGGTGCTGCCGCCCGGCCGCCTGCTGGAGCAACGCAACCGGACCTGGGAACTGCTCAACGACATTCCCGGCGTCAGCTGCGTCAAGCCGATGGGGGCGTTGTATGCATTCCCGCGCATCGACCCGAAAGTCTGCCCGATCCACAACGACGAGAAGTTCGTCCTCGACCTGCTGCTCTCGGAAAAGCTGCTGGTGGTGCAAGGCACGGCCTTCAACTGGCCCTGGCCAGACCACTTCCGCGTCGTGACCCTGCCACGCGTCGACGACCTGGACATGGCCATCGGACGCATCGGCAACTTCCTCAAGTCCTATCGTCAGTAACGGTCTGGGCGGTTGCGGCTTTCCCGGGAAAGTCGCAGCCGGATTAATTCAGCAACACATCTGTGCAACCACCCTCCGGTTGCGACGTTTCTGGCTGCCCGACAGCCCGCCGAGTGCTCGCGTCCAACGTTGACGGGAGCTGCGACGGCATTTGCCTGACAAACCCTTCACCTGCCGCCGTCGGAAATACCCTGCAACCGACTAGACTCTGGCTGTAGGACACAGTTTGAAATAGTCACCCAGTTGAATAGGCGGGAGCAGCACCTTATATACCCCGCAGTACGCTACATCTTTAGTAAAAGGAGATTTCTACAACCATGATGCGCATCCTGCTGTTTTTGGCCACTAACCTGGCGGTCGTGCTGATTGCCAGCATTACCCTGAGCCTTTTCGGCTTCAACGGGTTCATGGCGGCCAACGGGGTTGATCTCAACCTCAGTCAGCTGCTGATTTTCTGTGCGGTCTTTGGTTTCGCCGGCTCGCTGTTCTCGCTGTTCATCTCCAAGTGGATGGCGAAGATGAGCACCAGCACCCAGATCATCACCCAGCCGCGCACCCGCCATGAACAATGGCTGCTGCAAACGGTCGAGCAACTGTCCCGCGAAGCCGGGATCAAGATGCCCGAAGTGGGGATTTTCCCGGCCTACGAGGCGAACGCCTTCGCCACCGGCTGGAACAAGAACGACGCACTGGTCGCGGTCAGCCAGGGCTTGCTCGAGCGATTCTCGCCGGACGAAGTGAAAGCCGTGCTGGCCCACGAAATCGGGCACGTGGCCAATGGTGACATGGTCACCCTGGCCCTGATCCAGGGCGTGGTGAACACCTTCGTCATGTTCTTCGCGCGGATCATCGGCAATTTCGTCGACAAGGTGATCTTCAAGAACGAAGAAGGCCAGGGGATCGCTTATTACGTGGCGACCATCTTTGCCGAGCTGGTCCTGGGCATCCTCGCCAGCGCCATCGTCATGTGGTTCTCCCGTAAACGCGAGTTCCGCGCCGACGAAGCCGGTGCACGCCTGGCCGGCACCGGTGCAATGATCGGCGCCCTGCAACGCCTGCGGGCCGAACAAGGCTTGCCAGTGCACATGCCGGACACCCTGAATGCATTCGGCATCAACGGTGGCATCAAACAGGGCCTGGCCCGCATGTTCATGAGCCACCCGCCGCTGGAAGAGCGTATCAACGCACTGCATCGTCGCGGTTGATCGAGAGGCAGCAAAACAAAAAGGCCCGCAGAGATGCGGGCCTTTTTTGGTCTCACCGGACGGGGTCAGCTGCGAAGGCGGTAGACCCGCTCTTCCAACCGCGTTACGCCACTTTCGGCAAACTTGCCGTTCTCCTCCAGTACATCCTGATCCTCGAGGATCTTCAGCGACCACGCCGAACCGAACATTCGTTGCACCTCATCGTCCAGCACGGCAAACGGTGGTCCGTCCTTTTGCGTCTGGTCGTAATCCAGGGTGATCAACAATCCCAGTGCGTCCCTGGGCAGGATGCGCTTGAGATGGGCGGCGTAGCGCTCACGCATGGCCGACGGCAGGGCGATCAACGCTGCGCGGTCGTACAGCCCCGCACAATCGGCGACATCGCCGGGCGTCAATTCGAAGAAATCCCCACTCCAGAGCTCGATCGACCCTGCCCGGTAGACCTTGAAAGGCCCCTGCTCACTGACGTGCGGGTCGAATCCATGCTCCTCGAAGAAATCCTCGATCGCCTTTTCCGACAGCTCGATTCCGAGAACTTCATGCCCCTGGTGCGCCAGCCACAGCAAATCCAGACTCTTCCCACACAGTGGCACCAGTACCCGAGCGCCCTCCTCCAGCCCCAGTTGCGGCCAGAAACGCTGCAGATGAGGGTTCACTTGCGGCAGGTGGAAGCCGATCTGATTCGACTGCCAGCGCTTGTGCCAAAACTCCGGCTGCATATCTATCTCCGAGAAATTCGATCAAAACACCCTAAAACTTATATTAGATTTAGATCAATGATCTGATTGAAGATGGGTCATCTTACTCTCTGGAGCTCGTTCATGTTCCCCAGCCTGTACATATCTCACGGCTCCCCGATGCTGGCCCTGGATCCCGGCGCCAGTGGCACTGCGCTGGCGCGAATTGCAGCCGAACTGCCGAAACCCAGGGCGATCGTGATTGTTTCCGCCCACTGGGAGAGCGATGAACTGCTGGTCAGCGCCAACCCCCATCCGGAAACCTGGCACGACTTCGGCGGCTTTCCCAAGGCGCTGTTCGAAGTGCAATACCCGGCGCCCGGCGAGCCGCAACTGGCGGCGACGGTGGTCGAGTTGCTGGCGAGCAGCGGCTTACCTTCGCGCATCGACACCACACGGCCCTTCGACCATGGCGTCTGGGTGCCACTGTCGTTGATGTACCCACAGGCCGATATTCCGGTGGTGCAGGTTTCGCTGCCCACACGCCACGGCCCTGCCCTGCAGACCCGCGTCGGGCATGCATTGAACAGCCTGCGCCAGCAGGGCGTGCTGTTGATCGGCTCCGGCAGCATCACCCATAACCTTCGCGAGCTGGACTGGCACGCCGGCCCGGAAAGCGTTGAGCCGTGGGCCAAGGTGTTTCGCGACTGGATGATCGACCAGCTCGAGGCCGACGACGAAGCCGCACTGCACGACTACCGCCGGCAGGCGCCAAACGCCATACGCAACCACCCAAGCGATGAGCACTTGTTGCCGCTGTACTTTGCACGCGGCGCCGGGGGCAGGTTCAGCATCAGCCACCAGGGTTTCACCATGGGCGCGCTGGGCATGGATATTTATCGCTTCGGCTGATGAAACCCGGGTCAGGCTCACACGACATCCACGCCCACGTGAATCGCATCGTGGCGCCAGAACTCCAGGTCGCAATCGATCAATCGCTCGTGCTGATCGTAGTTGACCCGGGCGATGCGCAACCCCGGACTCCCGACCGACACCCGCAGCGCCGCTGCGGCGTCGACCGACAACGCGGTCGGGACGATTTCAAAGCGCACCCGCCCGTAATGCAGGTCGTAGTGCCGCGCATACAACTCGGTCATCGACTGATTCAGATCGAGCGCCAGGATCTCCGGGAAATACTGCGGATTGAGGTAGTGCTCGACGTACAGCACCAGCCGTTCATCGATCCGGCGTGCCCGGCAGATCTGGATCACGCTCGACAGCGCCGGTAACTGCAACCAGGCACACACCGCCGCCGACGCCGGCTGCAAGCGCGCCGAAATCACTTCGGTGGACGGCACGCGGCCCTGGGCGCTGACCATGGCGTGGAAGTGACTGCGCTGCATCAGGTTGTAGGCCAGGCGAGGTGGCGACACGAACCAGCCCCTGCGCTCCTCGCGATAGATCTGCCCTTGCGCCTCCAATTGCAACAAGGCTTCACGCACAGTGATACGCGTCGTTCCGAACAATTCACTGAGCTTGCGCTCGGCCGGCAACTTGCTGCCCGGCGCCAGCAACCCGTGAACAATCTGCTCCTGAAGAACCTGCCCGATGGCTGTCACCGCTTTGGTTGCCTCAATACGCATCAACGTTACCTATCTGGACTAGACCAGCACTGTTTCGGGGCAAGAGCCCGGGATTGATTCGGCTGCATCAACTGCAAGCAAGCCTAGGCACTGCTGATGACTGGTAGATGACAAAAGCACCGAACGGTCGCGTCGTTTCTCTGCAATTTAGTGGCCAGGGCCCGCAATTTCGGTGCGTTGGCCATGGTCTACGCTTATCTCCAACCCTGAGCATTGCGCCTTCAAAAAAACAGGTTGGGCCACGGACGACATCAAAATGTCATCCAGCCCCCCTAGATTGGCTCAGGTATTGCTGACCTAGACCAACACCACCGCAATCGCAGCGTTGAAAACGCCCAAAGGAGCTTCGGAATGAAAAAGCTTTTCCTGGCATCACTGTTAGGCTCGACCATTGCCCTGTGTACCGCCGCCATGGCCGCTGATGATCTGAAAACCCTGGAAGCCGCTGCGAAAGCGGAAGGCGCAGTCAACAGTGTCGGCATGCCCGATGACTGGGCCAACTGGAAAGGCACCTGGGAAGACCTGGCCAAGCAATACGGCCTGAAGCACATCGACACCGACATGAGCTCGGCGCAGGAAATCGCCAAGTTCGCAGCAGAAAAGACCAACGCCAGCGCCGACATTGGCGACGTCGGTGCCGCGTTCGGCCCGATCGCGGTCAAGCAAGGCGTGGTGCAACCCTACAAGCCAAGCACCTGGGACCAGATTCCTGACTGGGCCAAGGACAAGGACGGCAACTGGGCCCTGGCCTACACCGGGACCATCGCCTTCATCATCAACAACAAGTTGCTGCACGGCTCGCCGGCGCCGACCAAATGGGCGGACCTCAAGAACGGCAAGTACAAGGTCTCGATTGGCGACGTGAGCACCGCCGCCCAGGCCGCCAATGGCGTACTGGCCGCCGCGCTGGCCAACGGTGGCGACGAGAAGAACCTGCAACCGGCGCTGCTGCTGTTCGCGGACATCGCCAAGCAGGGTCGCCTGTCCATGGCCAACCCGACCATCGCCACGATGGAAAAGGGTGAAATCGAAGTCGGCGTGGTCTGGGATTTCAACGGCCTGAGCTACAAGGCCAAGATGGCCAATCCGGATGACTACACCGTATTGATTCCTTCCGACGGTTCGGTGATTTCCGGCTACACCACCATCATCAACAAATACGCGAAAAACCCCAACGCTGCCAAGCTGACCCGCGAGTACATCTTCAGCGACGCCGGCCAGATCAACCTGGCCAAGGGCAACGCCCGTCCGATCCGTGCCGAGCACATCACCCTGCCGGCTGACGTCAAGTCCAAGCTGCTGCCGAACGAGCAGTACAAAGGCGTGACGCCGATCAAGGACGCGGACGCGTGGGAAAAGACCTCGAAGGCATTGCCACAGAAGTGGAACGAAGAAGTCATTGTCGAGATGAAGTAAGGCGCTTTCCCCCACATTGGGATCTGTCGAAGATCCCAATGTGGGAGCGGGCTTGCTCGCGAAAGCGGTGTGTCAGCCAATGCACCCTTGTCTGATACACCGCTTTCGCGAGCAAGCCCGCTCCCACAGGGGGGCTGAGTCAATTTCCGAATTCGTGCTCGCGGAGTTTTCGCCCCTATGAAACACAACGTCATCCTGGTGGTGCTCGACGGTCTCAATCACGAGGTTGCGCGACACGCCATGGGGCACCTGCAGGCGTATGTCGGCGCAGGACGCGCGGCACTCTACAAGCTGGAGTGCGAACTGCCCGCCCTGTCCCGTCCGCTGTACGAATGCATCCTGACCGGCGTGGCGCCGATCGACAGCGGCATCGTGCACAACAACGTCTCGCGCCTGTCCAATCAGCAGAGCGTCTATCACTACGCCAGGGCTGCAGGGCTCACGACTGCGGCGGCGGCCTATCACTGGGTCAGCGAGCTGTATAACCGCTCGCCCTTCGTTGCGGCTCGAGATCGTCATACCGACGATCCGCAACTGCCGATCCAGCACGGGCATTTCTACTGGAACGACCATTACCCGGATTCGCACCTGTTCGCCGACGCCGAACACCTGCGCCTGCGCCACACGCCGAACTTCCTGCTGGTGCACCCCATGAACATCGACGACGCCGGGCACAAGCACGGCCTCGACACGGCGCAATACCGCAACAGCGCTCGCTCGGCCGACATCATCCTGGCCGACTACCTGCAAGGCTGGCTCGACGCCGGCTACCAGGTGCTGGTGACCGCCGACCACGGCATGAACAACGATCGCTCGCACAACGGCCTGCTGCCGGAGGAGCGCGAAGTGCCCCTGTTCGTCCTCGGCGACGCCTTCAGCCTCAACGCGGGCGCCGCACCGAAACAGACCGACATCTGCGGCACGGTCTGCGAACTGCTGGGCGTGGCCCACGACAAACCTGTCTGCCGGGAGTTGCTCAAGTGAATGCCATGACTCGCGGCAAATGGTGGGCGGCCTTGTGTCTGGTGCCGTTCACCCTGTTCTTTATCGTGTTCGAGATCGCCCCGCTCGTCTGGGTGATGATCAACAGCCTGCAATCGGAAGAGTCCGGCTGGGGCCTGGCCAACTTCAGCAAGATCTTCGGCTCGAAGTTCTATCGCCAGGCGATCCAGTACAGCCTCGAGATCAGCTTCTGGTCGAGCGTGTTCGGCATCATCATTGCCGTCCTCGGCGCCTACTCCCTGCGCCGGGTCGATTCGAAGCTGCGCAACTTCGTCAACGCCTTCGCCAACATGACCAGCAACTTCGCCGGCGTGCCCCTGGCCTTTGCGTTCATCATCCTGCTGGGGTTCAACGGCAGCTTCACGATCATGCTCAAGCAGGCCGGCATCATCCAGGACTTCAACCTGTACTCGAAAACCGGCCTGATCATTCTCTACACCTACTTCCAGATCCCCCTCGGCGTGCTGCTGCTCTACCCGGCCTTCGATGCGTTGCGCGAAGACTGGCGCGAGTCCGCCGAACTGCTGGGTGCCAGTGGCTGGCAGTTCTGGCGCCACATCGGCTTGCCGGTGCTGACCCCGGCGCTGCTCGGCACCTTCGTGATCCTGCTGGCCAACGCCCTCGGCGCCTACGCCACGGTGTATGCCTTGACTACCGGCAACTTCAACGTGCTGCCGATCCGTATCGCGGCGATGGTGTCCGGCGACATATCCCTCGACCCGAACCTGGCCAGCGCACTGGCCGTGGTGCTGGTGGCGTTGATGACCCTGGTGACCGTCGTGCATCAGTTGCTGTTGAAGAGGAGCTACCATGTCTCGCGCTGAACTGGGCCCCGTCGGCATCTACCACCGGGTCGTGGTGTATCTGCTGTTCGCCATCCTGCTGCTGCCACTGGCCGGAACACTGGTGTATTCCATCGCCAGCAGTTGGTCGGCGACCATCCTGCCCAGCGGTTTCACCCTCAAATGGTACATCGCGCTGTGGAGCGACCCGCGTTTCCTCCACGCCTTCGGCCAATCGCTGCTGGTCTGTGTCGGCGCGCTGATCCTGTCGGTGGTGCTGATTCTGCCGCTGCTGTTCGTGGTGCATTACCACTTCCCGAAACTCGATGCGCTGATGAACATCCTGATCCTCCTGCCCTTCGCGGTGCCGCCGGTGGTGTCGTCCGTGGGTCTGCTGCAACTGTACGGTTCCGGGCCGTTTGCGATGGTGGGTACGCCGTGGATCCTGATCGGCTGCTACTTCACGGTCGCCCTGCCGTTCATGTACCGGGCGATCACCAACAACCTGCAAGCCATCAACCTGCGCGACCTGATGGACGCCGCGCAATTGCTCGGCGCCAGCACCTGGCAAGCGGCTTTTCTGGTGGTGCTGCCCAACCTGCGCAAGGGCTTGATGGTGGCATTGCTGCTGTCGTTCTCGTTCCTGTTCGGCGAGTTCGTCTTCGCCAACATTCTCGTCGGCACCCGTTACGAAACCCTGCAGGTCTACCTCAACAACATGCGTAACAGCAGCGGCCACTTCACCAGTGCGCTGGTGATTTCCTACTTCTTCTTCGTACTGGTCCTGACCTGGGCGGCCAACATCTTGAACAGGGACAAAAGCGAATGAGCTATGTCAGCGTCCAACACCTTCAGAAAAATTACGCCGGCACCACGGTGTTCAGCGACATCAACTGCGAAATCAACAAGGGTGAGTTCGTCACCCTGCTCGGTCCGTCCGGCTGCGGTAAATCCACCCTGCTGCGCTGTATCGCCGGGCTGACCCCGGTCGACGGCGGCAAGATCCTGCTCGACGGAGTCGATATCGTGCCGCTGAGCCCGCAAAAACGCGGGATCGGCATGGTGTTCCAGAGCTATGCGCTGTTCCCGAACATGACCGTCGAACAGAACGTCGCGTTTGGTTTGCGCATGCAGAAGGTCAACAGCGATGACACGCAAAAGCGCGTCGCCGAGGTGTTGAAACTGGTGGAGCTCAGCGACTTCGCCTCGCGCTATCCGCACCAGTTGTCCGGCGGTCAATGCCAGCGCGTCGCCCTCGCCCGCTCACTGGTGACAAGGCCACGGCTGTTGTTGCTCGACGAGCCGCTCTCGGCACTGGATGCACGGATTCGCAAACACTTGCGCGAACAGATCCGTCAGATCCAGCGTGAACTGGGCCTGACCACCATCTTCGTGACTCACGATCAGGAAGAAGCGCTGACGATGTCTGACCGGATTTTCCTGATGAACCAGGGAAAGATCGTACAGAGCGGCGACGCCGAAACCCTCTACACCGCACCCGTGGACGTATTCGCCGCCGGCTTCATCGGCAATTACAACCTGCTGGACCCCGACAGCGCGAGCAAACTGCTGCAACGGCCGATCAGCCATCGCATTGCCATTCGCCCGGAAGCCATCGAACTGAGCCTCGACGGCGAACTGGACGCACAGGTGCGTAGCCACAGCCTGCTGGGCAACGTGATTCGCTACCGGATCGAAGCCCGGGGCGTGGAACTGGTGGTGGACGTGCTCAATCGTTCGGCAAGCGATCTGCATCCCGACGGTCAGCGCCTGGCACTTTCCATCGATCCGACGGCGCTGTGTGAGGTAGCCTGATGCCTTTGTTGATGCTCAAGAGAGAACTGCACTGATGGCCCTGGCAATTTTTGATCTGGACGAAACCCTGATCCACGGCGACTGCGCCACCCTCTGGGCCGAGCAAATGGGACGCCTGGGCTGGGTCGATCCCGAGTCGTTCATGCGTCGCAACAATGAACTGATGGACGCCTACAGCCACGGCAAGCTGCGCATGGAGGACTACATGGCCTTCAGCCTCGAGCCGATGATCGGGCGCACACCGGCCGAAATCGACCATCTGGTCGGCCCCTGGGTGGAGGACTTCATCGAACCGATCATCTTCAGCGACGCTACCCGGACCCTCGCCGCCCACCGCAAGGCCGAGGACCGGATTCTGGTGATCTCGGCCTCGGGCACCCATCTGGTCCGGCCGATTGCCGAACGACTGGGCATCGACGAGATTCTCGGCATCGAGCTGGAAGTGGCGCATGGCGTTTACACCGGCAACACCACCGGCGTCCTGACCTACCGCGAAGGCAAGACTACGCGACTGCTGGAATGGCTGGATGCGGAAGAGGAAAACCTTGAAGGCGCAAGCTTCTACTCGGATTCACGGAACGACTTGCCGCTGTTGCTGAAAGTCGATTTCCCCCATGTGGTGAACCCCGACCCGGTCTTGCATGAACACGCGGAAAAGGCCGGCTGGCCGATCCATCTCTGGAAGTGACCCTGTGGGAGCGGGCTTGCTCGCTCCCACCGTTACGGTGCTGTCAGCTCAGGCTGTCGTCGATCACCAGCACCACCTTCCCCGCCACCTGATTGCTCGCCAGTTCCGCAAACGCCGCTTCGGCATCCTTGATCGGGAAGGTCCTGGCCAATTGCGGATTCAGGCGCCCTTCGGCGAACAGCGGCCACACGTGCTGGCTCAGCTCGCTGAACAGATCTGCCTTGAACTGATCGTCGCGGCTGCGCAGGGTCGAGCCCAGCAGCTGCACGCGCTTGGCCAGCACCTGTGCCAGATCCAGTTGCGCCTCGCGGCCACCCATCAAGCCAATCAGCACCCAACGGCCATCACTGGCCAGCAGTTTCAGGTTGAGGGCCGCGTATTGGCCGCCGACCGGGTCAAGGATGACGTCGAACGGCCCCAGGTCCCGCAGGCTGTCCAGATCGGTGCTGCGCACCACGCCACCCTGGGCGCCCAGCGCTTCGCAGTACGCCAGGCGCTCGGCAGAACCGACACTGACCCAGCACGGGTTGCCGAACGCCTTGCACAGCTGAATGGCAGCTGAACCGATTCCACTTGCGCCGGCGTGCAGAAGAACTTTCTCACCGGGTTTGAGCGCAGCCAATTGAAACAAATTCAGCCACACCGTGGCATAGACCTCGGGCAAAGCTGCCGCCTCGATCAGCGACAATCCGTCGGGCACCGGCAGCACATGCCGTCCGTCGACAACCACCTCTTCGGCCATTCCGCCCCCGGCCAGCAAGGCGCAGACACGGTCACCGACCTGCCAGGACGAGCCCGGACCGACCTCGCTGATCACCCCGGAGCACTCCAGACCCAGCACCTGGCTGGCCCCGGGCGGCGGCGGATAAAGGCCGGCTTTTTGTAATAAATCGGCGCGATTAAGGCCTGCAGCCGACACTCGAATGCGAACTTGCCCTACATCACATGTAGGACTGGGCTCTTCAACCCACGCCACTTGACCTTCCACGCCTTGCAATGCTTTCACAGTGCCTCCATAGTGAGTCTGGACTGAGCCCGAAGCTGTATCGCCGGGCTTTTTGCATTATGCGACCGGCCCTCGTGGAACCGGCGACTTCAAAGACGGCCTAATATGCGTTATCAATTGTCCCTGCGTCGAATCGGCATGAAGCACCTGTTCCCCAGCACCGCCCTCGCCCTGTTTATCGGTATCGGCCTGATGCCGATGTCGAGCAATACGTTCGCAGCCAATAGCTGGGACAAGCTTCAGCCTGATCGTGACGAAGTGATCGCCAGCCTGAACGTCGTCGAGTTGCTCAAACGTCACCACTACAGCAAGCCGCCGCTCGATGATGCGCGCTCGGTGATCATCTACGACAGCTACATCAAGCTGCTGGATCCGTCGCGCAGCTACTTCATGGCCAGCGACATCGCCGAATTCGACAAATGGAAGACGCAGTTCGACGACTTCCTCAAGAGCGGCGACCTGAACGCCGGGTTCACCATTTACAAGCGCTATCTGGACCGCGTCAAGGCGCGCCTGGACTTCGCCCTTGCCGAGTTGAACAAGGGCGTCGACAAGATCGACTTCAACACCAAGGAAACCTTGCTGATCGACCGCAAGGACGCCCCTTGGCTCAAGTCCACCGCCGAACTGGACGACCTGTGGCGCAAGCGCGTCAAGGACGAAGTGCTGCGCCAGAAGATCGCGGGCAAGGACCCCAAGCAGATTCAGGAAACCCTGACCAAGCGCTACAAGAATCAACTGGCGCGCCTGGACCAGACCCGCGCCGAGGACATCTTCCAGGCGTACATCAACACCTTCGCCATGTCCTACGATCCGCACACCAACTATCTGTCACCGGATAACGCGGAAAACTTCGACATCAACATGAGCCTGTCCCTCGAAGGCATTGGCGCCGTGTTGCAGAGCGACAACGATCAGGTGAAAGTCGTGCGCCTGGTGCCAGCCGGCCCGGCAGACAAGACCAAGCAGGTCGCTCCGGCGGACAAGATCATCGGCGTTGCCCAGGGCAACAAGGAAATGGTCGACGTCGTGGGCTGGCGCCTTGACGAAGTGGTCAAGCTGATCCGGGGTCCGAAGGGCACCGTGGTGCGCCTGGAAGTCATCCCGGCCAGCAATGCGCCGAACGACCAGACCAGCAAGATCGTGCCGATCACCCGTGAAGCGGTGAAGCTTGAAGACCAGGCGGTGAAAAAGTCGGTCCTCAACCTGAAACAGGACGGCAAGGACTACAAGCTCGGCGTCATCGAAATCCCGGCCTTCTACCTGGACTTCAAGGCTTTCCGTGCCGGTGATCCGGACTACAAGAGCACCACTCGCGACGTCAAGAAACTGCTGACCGAGTTGCAGAAAGAGAAAGTCGACGGCGTGGTCATCGACCTGCGCAACAACGGCGGCGGCTCCTTGCAGGAAGCCACCGAGCTGACCAGCCTGTTCATCGACAAGGGGCCGACCGTGCTCGTGCGTAACGCCGATGGCCGCGTCGACGTACTCGAAGATGAAAACCCGGGCGCCTTCTACAAAGGCCCGATGGCGTTGCTGGTCAACCGCCTGTCTGCCTCGGCTTCGGAGATTTTTGCCGGCGCCATGCAGGACTACCACCGCGCGCTGATCATCGGCGGCCAGACCTTCGGCAAAGGCACCGTGCAGACCATCCAGCCGCTGAACCATGGCGAACTGAAACTGACCCTGGCCAAGTTCTACCGGGTTTCCGGCCAGAGCACCCAGCATCAGGGCGTCCTGCCGGACATCGATTACCCGTCGATCATCGACACCAAGGAAATCGGCGAAAGCGCCCTGCCCGAAGCCATGCCATGGGACACCATCCGCGCGGCCATCAAGCCTGCGGTCGATCCGTTCAAGCCGTTCCTCACCCAGCTCAAATCCGAGCATGACGTGCGCACGGCCAGGGATGCGGAGTTCGTGTTCATTCGCGACAAGCTGGCCCTGGCGCAGAAACTGATGGCGGAAAAAACCGTCAGCCTCAATGAAGCCGATCGTCGTGCCCAGCACGCCGATATCGAAGCCAAGCAATTGGCGATGGAGAACATCCGTCGCAAGGCCAAGGGCGAAGAGCCGCTCAAAGAGCTGAAGAAAGAAGACGAAGACGCCGCCGCAGCCGAACCGGACAAACTCAAACCGGAAGACGACGCCTACCTGAGCGAGACCGGGCGCATTCTGTTGGACTACCTGAAACTCAACACGGCGGTGGCCAAGCACTAAGATGATGGCTTTTTAATGCTGATGCCCTCGAGGCGTCATCAAACAGTCATCATTCTGTCGTGAAATACGGGGCTGGGACTTCTCATGCACAAGAGAGCTCCCGGTCCTTTTTTTTAGCCCGAGATCGCCATGACCACGACCGAACAGCTGAGTGCCTTGAGTTCAATCCTGACTCAAAGCGGTTTGCACAGCCTGTTCCAGCCGATCATTTCGCTCTCCGAACGGCGGATCGTGGGCTTCGAAGCCCTCAGTCGCGGCCCTTCCAACAGCCCGCTGCACTCGCCCATCACGCTGTTCGCCGTCGCCCGCCAGGCCGGCCGCTTGAACGAACTGGAAATCGCTTGCCGCGAGAGCGCCTGCCGGCGTTTCCACGAACAGCAACTGCCCGGCAAACTGTTCCTCAACGTGTCGCCCGAATCCCTGCTCGAAGCCGCCCACCAACCGGGCCGGACCCTGCAATTGCTGAAGGATTTCGGCATTCCTCCGAGTCAGGTGGTCATCGAGCTGACCGAACAGACGCCGATCGACGACTTTCAACTGCTGCAAAATGCGCTCAATCACTACCGGACCATGGGTTTCTCCATTGCCCTGGATGACCTCGGGGCCGGCTACTCCAGCCTGCGACTGTGGTCCGAGCTGCGACCCGATTACGTGAAGATCGACCGGCACTTCATCGACGGCATCCATCAGGATGCCCTCAAGCGCGAGTTTGTCGGTTCGATCATGCAGATCGCCAAGGCCTCCCGGGCCCAGGTGATTGCCGAGGGCATCGAACTGCCGGAAGAACTCGCGGTGCTGACCGACATGGGTGTCGACCTGGTGCAGGGTTACCTGCTCTGCCGGCCGCAGGAACAGCCGCCGAGGGATGCGCGCAACCTGATGCCCAAGCAGGACAGTGCTGCGGTGGCGTTGAACGACGAAGGCAGCGACCTCAGCGCCCTGCTCAACGATCAACCCGCAGTCGCCCGGGAAACACCGACGGCGACGGTGCTCGAAGCCTTCCGCCGCCAGGCCAACCTGAACTCGCTGGCGGTGCTCGACGAACACGGGCACCCTTGCGGCATCGTCCATCGGCATTCGCTGTCGGACGCCCTGCTCAAGCCGTTCGCCACCGATCTGTTCGCCCGCAAACCCATCAGCCGGCTGATGAGTGACGATTTCCTCGCCGTGGAAATGAGCCAGTCGCTGCAGCAAGTCAGTCGCCTGATCACCAGCCGCGCCCGACAACGCATCGAAGAAGATTTCATCATTACCTTGAACGGCGGCTACCTGGGGCTGGGCCGGGTCATCGATGTGCTGAAGCTGATTACCGAACTGAAGATCCAGCAAGCCCGCTACGCCAACCCGCTGACTCTGCTGCCGGGTAACGTGCCGATCCAGCAATGCCTGACCCGCTTGCTGCAACAGCAGCGCGAGTCGGTCATCTGCTACGTCGACATCGACAGCTTCAAACCCTTCAACGACATCTACGGCTACGGTCGCGGCGACGAAGTGCTGCTGTGCCTGGCGCAATGCCTGAACGACCGCGTCGACCCATCCCGCGACTTCGTCGGCCATATCGGCGGCGACGACTTCCTGCTGGTGCTCGGGCCGGACGACTGGCGCAAACGCCTGAACCAGTTGCTGGACGACTTCCAGAGCCAGTGCCGACGCTTCTATCGCGCCGAACACCTGGAAGCCGGCTGCTTCACCGCCCCCAACCGCCAGGGCGTGCGCCAGGAATTCGCACTGCTGTCGCTGTCGATCGGCGTGGTGCACTTGCATGCACAGGCCTGCGCCCAACTCGACGCGAGCCAATTGGCGGAAATGGCCTCCCAGGCCAAGCACCACGCGAAGAACATGCCGGGGTACAGCATCCATGTGATTGATAGCCTGGCGGCGGCAGAACCTGAGGTGCAATGCTGATCGCTCCCACACCACACTTGTGGGAGCGAACCCGCTCGCGAAAAACGCCCGGATAACGCGAGCATCCAGGCACCCCGCGTCATCGTTAACGACCTTCGCGAGCAAGTTCGCTCGACTATCGATACGACCCGTTTGCACCAGTTCATGGAAATCGCTACACCTGAGGGAAAGCTCGAAGACCTTACCCAGGCACTTCGCCGTTCCTATACAAACGACACATCAATTCTATCGACGCTGATTTCTATGTATTTTTGATTCAAGGCGGGATATTGGTAATGAATTTCCAGATCTATAAAGTCAATGACCGATCGAAGAATCGGGCCATCCAAATAACCATGAACCACACAAGAGAACCCATTTTGGGAGCTATCCACTTTTCTCTCCCCATCCTTTGCCAGCATTACGCAATCGGGCTCAGACAAGATCAGATTGAACTCCACCGTATAGTGCTTTCCAACTTCAATAAAATAGGGACAATAGCTCGTGAAGCACTTGATCGCTGTGCCTCCGACGAGCAACACAACCTCCTCCTCAACAATTTCGTCGATTCCAAGAACTAATGCGTCGTATTTTTTAATCATTTACAGGTCTCACAGTCTTATCCCGCGAGTCACCACTTATAGTTCTCCAGAAGCCCTGACAACGCGGGTATCCAGCCCCCCCCCGCGTCATCGTTAACGACCATCGCGAGCAAGCTCGCTCCTGCAGGGTTAGTCTGCCCGGGCTCGCAACCGCTGACCGATCTCTTTCAGCAAATCACAGCCATCGCGCAACGGGACGGCGCAGAGCAAGGCGAAATCGCTGAGGATGAACGACTCACACTCAATCGACCCGCGCATACCCAGGTTTTCCAGCACCTGGGTGACCGTCTCGATTCGAAAGACGGCCGCGTTGTTCAGGACATACAGGGGCGCCTGGGTGTCGAAGAACAGCGTAGGCATGTCGTCGCAGTTGCTAGTGAGGGGTTTGAAGCGGTTTTCGGGATATGGGGTGGGTTTTTGGTAGGGGGGATCGGGATGAAGATTTTTCATTTTTCAACCTCTGGTATTTGATGAAGCTACCATCGGCCTTCCTACAGGCTTGGGTGGCAGCCATACGCGGGGTAGGAATATCGAGACCAGAGCACTCGACCACGCCGAAGCGTGCCCGCGCAGAGCCGCCGCAACTGATATTACGGACGTCCATTAACGGCCGCAATTGAGGTGGACGTCGAAGCGCCGCTCTAGTCTTGAAGGGTTCCTACACCCCAATCACTGAGTTATCAGTGATCACCAGAGACTATCCACTGAACACGTTTCGCACCAGTTCATGAAAACCGCTACAACTTGAGGGAAACTCCGAAGATCTTGCTCAGAGATTTCGCGTTTTTCATCGAGAGATTAAACACCAGTTGAAACCAAGGTGATCAAACCTACCTGCCAAATCAATCAAAATTTGTGGCCCAACTTGCTTGCGATATGACGCAACCATACCTCGCCTGACTCCCACTCATTCCAGTAGCAGTAATAGCAGCTCAGTTCCCTCAACAAGTAACTTCTCAGCTCCATCTCACTCTTTCGCAGCTTGAGCAAAGACCCAAGCTCCTGCAGCACGAGGGTCAGATCCGCAGGGTCGGAGTGACTTGAAAAGTACTCAATTACTTGTTCAGCCGTATCATGTTCAACCGTCCAATCCTGATGAAAGTACGCACCAAAAAATTCATGCAGCTCGGGATACTCTTGATTCATAATTCGGGAAATCCTGTGAGTAAAAAATAGCCCTCAGATCGTCTGACATCCTTCACCAAAACTAAAAACACCTTCGATGCAGGAACAGGATTTTTATGGCCATTGGGTAAGCTGTTACCTACCGGGTACGGGAAAGTATGGGTGACTATCGTTTTTTCTTTCTTTCCTTGTAGGAATTTTTCTATTTTCTTCCTGTTTGCATCTAACGCCTTCGAAGAAGCCCTTTCGGCAGTAGCTCGATCCGGAAATGTTGATGCTGCGGGGATATTTGGCTCGGCTTTTAACCTTTTAGCCAACTGACTATCCGTTCTCCCCACATGTTTTCTAATGAGATGCCCTCCTTGAGCCTCGTGCGCAGCTAGACCTCCGCCAGGAACAATCTCACTGTACGGACCATCAGCAACCTCACCCGGACATTCGCAGGACAACCCCAACGGATCAACCCACCCCGTCGGGTTCACCGCATACCGATACGAATTCAACCCGCCCGCCAACTTCACCGGGTCCTGCGTCAGATACCGTCCGACATCCGGGTCGTAATACCGATGCCGGTTGTAGTGCAGCCCACTCTCGGCGTCGAAGTATTGGCCCTGGAACCGCAGTGGTTGCTCGATTTTTTCCCCGCTGCCATGGGACAAGTGGGTAACTTTTCCGTAGGCGTTGTACTTCGCCGACCAGACGAGTTCGCCGCTGTAGTCGGTCAGTTCCTGCGGCGTGCCGAGGTGGTCGAGTTGGTAGTAGAACGGGCAGGCCTTGCTCGGGCCCTTGCCGTCGAGCAGAGCCAGGGGGCGGAAGGTGCCGGGTTCGTAGAGGTAGCTGCGGTAGTGGTTGGGGCTGCTTTCGGCGACGAGTCGGTCGCCCTGCCAGAAGAACTCGGTGGTGTGACCGTCGACGGTTTTGGCGATGCGGCGGCCGAAGGCGTCGTAGCGGTAGGACGATTGCCCACCGTCCGGGCGGGTGATGCCGATCAGGCGGTGCTGGCAGTCGTAGCGGTACTCGGTGACGAGTGTTTGCCCGGTGCCGCGACGTTCGCGGATGAGGTTGCCGAAGGCGTCGTAGTCGAAATGCCGGTCGCCTTGCATCAACAGACGATTGCCGGCGACCTTCGCCATGCCCGGGCGATCCTGCATCAGCAGGTTGCCGGCGGGGTCGTGGGCGAAATTTTCCGGTGGGTCGTCGCGGGTGTGACGTACGCGGGTCAGGCGGTTGAGCGCGTCATAGTAGTAGCTGCGCTGGCCGTGGCGGCTGTCGGCGAGGGTGGCGAGGTTGCCGTTGACCGCGTAGCCGTAGTGGCGCATGTACAGCGGTCGGTTGTGCTGGTGGATGACGTGGGCTTGCAGGCGGCCCTGTTCGTCGTGGTGGTAGTGG
The DNA here is from genome assembly GCF_041354075.1 of Pseudomonas fluorescens. Classification (GTDB taxonomy): domain Bacteria; phylum Pseudomonadota; class Gammaproteobacteria; order Pseudomonadales; family Pseudomonadaceae; genus Aquipseudomonas; species Aquipseudomonas fluorescens_CE. Next base: position 110,122 of record NZ_JARZGC010000018.1, read on the forward strand.
CTGGTGAGTTGCCCCTGTTGCCGTTGCAACTCGCGACCGAAGGCAAACTGATGGGTGGTGAGCCGTGCGCCGTTGAGGTCGATGGCGCTCAGCGCGCCGCCCTTTTCCAGGTGGTAGTCGAGCACGCTGCCGTCGGGCAGACGCAGGCGTTTGAGCTGACCGCAGGCGTCATAGGCGTAACGCAGGGTGCCCCAGCCCTGGTGCTCGGTGATCAGTCGGTTCTGCAGGTCGTACTCGAACTCCAGCGGATGATCCTGGCCGTCATCGACACCGATCAACCGCCCCAAGCCGTCGTAGCGATACTCGACCTTGATGCCATCGGGCAGCGTCTTGCACAGCAGTCGCCCGACCGCATCCCGCTCATAGGCGGTGACCTGCTGCGAGCCGTCCGTACCGAACTCGGTTTTTTCCAGCAGGTGGCCATTCAGGTCGTAGGCGTATGCCGTGCGCAGGCCGTCGAATCCACGCTCCTGACGGATCAATCCGCCCGGCGTGTAGTCCAGTTGATACTTCTCGCCGGCTTCGTTTTCGATTTCCGTGAGCAGCAGTTGCGCGTTGTCATAGCGATAACGCAGCTGGGTGCCGTCGTGGTTGATCCGCCGGCTGACCAGGTGCAGGTCATCGAAGTATTCGTAGCGCGTGACGTGGCCAAGTTCATCGTCCTCGGTGACGAGCTTGCCGTAGGCGTTGTACTGGAACGAGCGCGTGGCGCCCGTCGGCAACGTGGTCTGGATCAACCGGCCAACCGCGTCCCACGTGTAGCGGGTGACGGCGTGGTGTTCGTCCTGTCGGCTGATCACCCGCCCCTGCACATCGTAGGAAAACCGCCGCACACCACCATCCGGCAGGGTCTCTTCGACCAATTGCCCGAGGGCATTGCGGACAAAGACATGCCGGCTGTCGTCCGGGTAACGGATCGACAGCAGTTGCCCCTGCTGATCGTAGAAATGGTGAGTGACCTGCCCATCAGGATCGGTGGCGGCGGTGATGTCGCCCTGTGCATTGCGCTGATAGCGCCACACGGCCTTGCCGCGTGAGCGGGCATGCAGGAAACCGTTGCGGTATTCACAGGCCGTCGGCTCATCCTCTGGCGGGATCAACGCCACCAGCCGTCCTGCTTCGTCGTAGCGGTATTCGGTGATGGCGCCCAGCGGGTCCTGTTCGGCGATCAACCGCCCCTGGTCGTCATAGGCCTTGCGGTGTTCGCCGCCGTCGAGCCCGATCTGGCGCACCAGGCGTGCGCGCTCGTCGTGCTGGTAAACCTCCTGGCTGCCATCGATGTTATGGACAGTGACAAGACCCGGCTCATCCCAGACATAACGCGCGTCCATCTGGGTAAACGATGCCCAATGCCGGATGCATCGCGCCGCCTTGCCCGACCGCTCCCACTCCCAGTAGAAACTTGCCCCGCCCGCCAGTTGCCGCTGGAGAATGACGTGCTGGTCATCGTAGTCGTAGCGTTCGCTTTCACCGGCGGCGTTGCGGGCTTCGATCAGTTGCCCGCGCTCGTTGTAGCGGTAGCTGACCAGCGTCTGCTCGGTCACCCAGGACTGGTCAAGGGTCTGGGCCGGCACAAAGACCTGGTAGTCGACGGCGACCAAGTGCCGGTGTTCATAGCGTAGCAGCAAGGCGCGGCCGGCGCCGTTTTCCAGGCGTTGCAGACGACCCAGGCGGTCACGCACCAGGCGCAGACGATTGCCGTAACCGTCGCTGATGGCGGTCAATTGCCCATTGATGAAGTGATGGAAGCGCACCGCGTCGCCCGCTTGGGCGAGGATCAGTTCCTCAGGCTCGTCGCCTCGGTAAATCGCTGCGCAGGAAAGGCTGTTGTGGATCGCCGGGCGTTCGATGGTGGGCAGCGGGAAGGCGGTTCGGCGGTTCTCATGGTCGATCCAGAGAACCTCGGCGCCATCGATTTCCAGCCGATGCGCCAGGCTATGGCTCCAGCCGTAGCCCAGGCCGCTATCGATCTCGGCCGCGCTGGTGCGATAAAGCCGGGTAAACTCGAACGCCAGAATGCCGTTCAATACACCGTCGGTGAGGGTCAGCAACTCTTCGCCGGTGACCATCGACACCGGGCACTTGTTGGTGACGGTGTTATCGACCGCCTGGGCGCTGTCGCCGTTGGGGTTGGTGGCCTGCTTCGGTGCATCCTCCTGATGCTGGTCTTGCTTGAGCCGGGTGTTGCGCCTGGCGTCCCAGCGCAACTGCAGCCCACCGTTTTTCACCCCTGCCGCCGTGCCCCTGGCGGCGAGCGGTTTGTAACGCTCGACGTAGCCCAGAAAGGTGTCGACGATCGCAACCATCGACTTCACGAACGCCATGGCGGCGTTGAACAGCTGTGCGCCGTACCGGGCCAGGCGCGCGGTCAACCAGGCGACGCCCACGCCGACCACGCTCAACACCAGACCGATCAACAGGTCGATGACCAACCCGACGATCACCTTGGCAATGGCCTCGGCCGACGCTCCGGCCAACTGCGACGGCGGCAGCATCTCCAGCCACAAGGTGGCGGCGCGCATCAGCAGGCACAGGGCGGCTTCGTCACTGGCCAGCAGCATGGCTTTTTCCATCTGCTCGGGCGCGCTTTTGGCGAGCCCGGCCAGCTCCCCGGCGCTTTCACCGAGCTTTTCGGCGAAGGCCAACGGGTCTTTCAGAATCTCCGAAAGTTCGCCAATCCCGTCCCAGCCCCCCTCGATCGCCGCCCAGCTTCCAGCGGCCAGACCGTTCCCCACCGCCGTCAGCGAGGCGGATGTCGAGGCGGCCGACCACTGCGGCCTGAACCCTCGCCACTGGTCGCGCAGCCAACGTTCCAGCTCACCGGCCAGGCTCTCATAGGATGCGAATAGTTGATGGATCTGTTCCGGCGTCACCTGGCTGTGGACATGAACGCGATAGGACTGGCCGGCTACCCCCTTGAACGTCCCCCTGCCGTGCTGGTCCAGGGTGATCGGGGTCTTTTCACCACCCTGCACCGCAATCACATCGACCTGGATGTTCCCCAGTGGAATGTCATGCACCGATTCGAAGCGGCTTTCGATCTGCAGCAAGCCGTTGCGTGGGCATTGCGCCACACTGGAGAGAAAGTCGTCATCGCCAGCGCTGACCGACGTGCTGGTCGAGCCCAGCTTGATCTGCCGCTCCATGCCCAACAGCGATGGCATGTCCGTGGCGTGGCTGACCTGGTCTGTCGTGCGGGTCAAAAAACCCTGCAATTGCTGGCGATAAAGGCTGAGTGTGTCGCAGAAACCGTCGAGCTCTTGCTCGATCCTGGCAATGTGAGCCATCAGCACACCGCGACGCGAGCAGTGCAGTCAGAAAAACGGTCGATCATGAGCAATCCCTCGCGAAAATGAACAGGCGAGACAATGCGCAGGATCAACAGAGAAAGAAGTCAGGCAAGTAAGAGGCGAATGTAGGGTGATTCCCTAATTAGTGCCTTGCAGAATCAAGCAGACAAAAACGCAGACGTGGCGACAGGTCGCCACGTCTGTTGTCATCTGCGGAGAAAGTTAGCGGGCGGTGTCGTGATCGGCCAATTGCGCGAGCTTGATCTCGGCCAGCGGGTGCCCGGCCTTTACTGCCAGGTTCCAGAACCGGGCGGCTTCCACCGGGTCCGGGGCCTTGCTCGCGCTCCCGGCCAGGCTGATCACACCCACTTGATACGCCGCCTTGCCATCCCCCGCCAGCGCCGCCAGGCGCAGCAAGCGCACGCCCTCTTCACGGGCGCCGATGCCCACGCCACGGAAGGTCAGAATGTGGCCGTAGAAGCTTTGCGCGCCGACGTCGCCCAGGTTGGCCATGCGCGAGAACTGACTCTCCATCCAGCCCCATATCCTGGGCTGGCGAACGGCCCAGGCCCAGTGGAAAAGCCGACGAGCCAGCCAGTACCCCGTTCGCGCCTTGATGCGTAACAACATTCAGGCCTCCGCCGACTCGGGGTATTCGTACTCGAACACCCGCACCACTTCCGATGCATGCCAGGACGCCGCCGCGACGCCATCGGAAGGGCCGGAGAAACGCCCCAGGCGTTCGACACACTCGAAAAAACCTGTGCGCGGCAGGCGGCTGGCGCCCTGGCTGATCACCAGCGAACTGCGCAGCGGCTGTTCGGCCTTGGCGTCCAGCGCAGCCAGATGCTCCAGTGCCGCGGTCAAGGTTTGCATGGCCGGCGTCGGCAGTTGCAGACGCTCCAGCAACGCGCGATAGGTCAGCAGGTGTCGCTGACGGCGGGCCTGATCCAGCTCGCCGAGCAAACCGTCCCAATGTTGACGACTGATGCGTACGCTCACGATTCATCCCTCCACCCTGGCACCGTCAACTCCCAGGCCAGACTGCGGCGAATCGCGGCGTCGGGCAGACGCTCGCCACTTTCGATCATGGCCAGATAAGACGGGCTGATGCCTACCGTGCGGGCGAGCGCCTCGATGGCGATGCCCTTTGCTTCGCGCAAACTGCGTAGTTGATCCAGGCCCGGAAGAATCGGCTCTGGTGCGGCCGCCGGACGCTCCGGAGCGGCCAGCGGCGCTGGCTGGTCAACGCCTGCTGCTTTGAGTAAAGCCTGATACTGAGCCCACGGCAGAACCGCATACTCGGGCTCGCCTTCACGTGTGATTATCTGAATATCCATGACTTCCCCGTAGGACAACGACACTAAGCGAGTCGGTGCTTTTCCTTGGAAGTGTAATCCTAACAGCGGCCAAGGTCGCGGGGTATGGATATGGGAACGATCCTTAACAAAATCAGGCTTTTTTCGGGCCCTGAAGCTGAAGTTGCTCGGGGGTGTCGGGCAGGCGCTCGACCACCACCAGCTTCTCCGGGACCTGGCGCTTGCGCCAGGCACGGAAGGCATTGAGCTCGTCGTCGAGCACTTTCATCAGCCAGGCGAGCACGGCAATGTCGTCGAGCATGCCGAACATCGGGATGAAATCCGGAATCGCGTCCACCGGGCTGAGGAAATACATCAGGCCGGCGACGACCGACAACAGGGCCTTGGGGCTGATGGCACGGTACTCGCCGCGCCAGTAGGCCAGGCACAAGGCCTGCAACAGACGCAGATCGTCCTTGAGCTTGCCCAGGCGATTGCCCTGGCTGGCACTTTTGCTGGCCACGGCAAACAGCAGCGTCGGCAATCTTCCACGGGCCAGCAGGCGTCCGGCCAGTGGCAGGAAACGAGCGAAATTCCACGGAGCTTTCATCATTCCTCCCACTGCAAGGTTATCCACACAAATTGTGGATAACCTTGTGAACAGACCGGCAATTCACGGCTGAGAGCCCCGTTTAACAAGGGCCTCGCTTAGATCGGGCGTTTTTTACTCACTTAAAAAAACCCAAGATTTCATTGACTTGGCACCTCCGGCGCGGTTAGCGCAGGTGCTTCAATGGCTCTGACTGCATCCTGCCCGATCCGTTCGCTTTGTTTACCTTTACCCGGCCCCAGATGCAACAACGCCCCGCATGAGCGAGGCGTTGCTGGCAGAACAGGCGCTGATTACTTCGCAGCGTCGTCTTGCTTGGCTGGATCCTTGATGGCCAGCAGTTCCAGATCGAACACCAGCACCGAGTTGGCTGGAATCGCCGGACTTGGGCTTTGCGCGCCGTAGGCCAGTTCGCTAGGAATGTACAGCTTGTACTTCTCGCCGACGTGCATCAGTTGCAGGCCTTCGACCCAACCCGGGATCACGCCGCTGACCGGCAGATCGATCGGGCTGCCACGCTCGACGGAGCTGTCGAACACGGTGCCGTTGGTCAGGGTGCCGGTGTAGTGCACGGTCACGACGTCAGTCGGCTTTGGCTGCGGGCCGTCGGCTTTCTTGATCACTTCGTACTGCAGGCCCGAAGCCGTAGTGGTGACACCGGCTTTCTTGGCGTTGTCCTCGAGGAATTTCTTGCCGGCGGCAGCCGACTCTTCGCTCATCTTGGCCATGCGCTCTTCGGCACGCTTTTGCAGGGCGGCAAAGGCTTCGACCAGTTCTTCGTCTTTCAGCTTCTGCTCTTTCTTGCCGACGGCATCTTCGATGCCCTGGGCAACGGCTTTGGAGTCCAGATCGTCCATGCCTTCCTGAGCCAGGCTCTTGCCCATGTTCAGGCCAATCCCGTAGGAAGCTTTTTGCGCCGGGGTTTTCAGCTCTACGCTGGTCTGCGAGTCACAACCCGCGAGTACCAGGCTAACCAGGGCCACCGCCGCCGCCAACCGATGCTGTTTCATGCTATTTCCTTGTTCATGCGCCAAAAGGGCAATCGAGTAAAGCCGCGAGCTTATCAGGCGGCCACGACCAATGGCTACCGGCATGAGAGCCGGATACAGCTGATAAGTTCAGGAGTTGTAACGCATTTGGCTGATCCGAAGATGAAGCTTGTGTCATCCGCAGCTCCTGGGCGCAAACTGACCTGCGTCATCTCTGGCATAATGGCCACTTGCCGCAAATTTTCAGCTCAGGCATAAGGAAGCGATAACTCGACAAGGATTGTTAACTTGCGCCTCTTCTACCGATTGCTGATTCTGATCCTGGCACTGTTGGGCATTGGCCTGGCAGTGGTTCTTTACTACGTCGCCAACCCGAAACTGCCGCTGGCCGCCCCCGCGCAACCGGTGCACTACCTGGAACAGTGGAGCGCGAGCGATCGCCAGACCTACTATTTCACGCCCCAGGGCACGCAAATCAAAGGTCTGCGCTACGACTGGTTCACGGCGCTCGAGCTGCCCTTCTCGCAGCAGCGCTTCGCCGCACCGGATTACCTGGCACGTTTCGGCTTTCTGATCGATCCCGAGCAGAAAGCCACGCCGGACAACCCGGGGAACTTGCCCGTAGGCTTCGCCCGTCATCAAAACCCGGGCAGTCCGGAACAGTTTCTGGATATCACCTGCGCCGCTTGCCACACCGGCGAGCTGCGCTTCAACGGCCAGGCGATCCGTATCGACGGCGGTTCGGCACAACACGTCCTGCCTTCCAGCGTTCCTACGCTGCGTGGCGGCAGTTTCGGACAGGCCCTGGTCGCCAGCCTGGCGTCCACCTACTACAACCCCTGGAAGTTCGAGCGTTTCGCCCGAAACGTGCTGGGCCCTGACTACGATGCTCAACACCCGCGACTGCGCCAGGACTTCAAGAAGTCTCTGGACACCTTCCTCAAGGTCGCCTGGAACGATACCCACCGCGGGCTCTACCCGACGCAAGAAGGGCCGGGCCGCACCGATGCGTTCGGGCGCATCGCCAATGCCAGCTTCGGCGATGCGATTTCCCCGAGCAATTACCGGGTGGCCAATGCGCCGGTCGACTACCCCCAGCTGTGGGATATGTGGACCTTCGACTGGGTGCAGTGGAATGGCTCGGCCCAACAGCCCATGGCGCGCAATATCGGTGAAGCCTTGGGCGTAGGCGCCACGCTGAATTTCTTCGACGAGAACCGCCAGCCCCTCCGGGGCGAGGACCGATACCCCTCCAGCGTGCGGGTGCGCGACCTGCACCTGATCGAAGAAACCCTGCAACGACTCAAGCCACCGGCCTGGCCGGAAGACCTGCTCGGCGCCATCGACAAACCGCTGGCAGCCAAAGGCCGCGTACTGTTCGCCGAGAACTGCGCCGGTTGCCATGTACCGAAGGCGACACAGGAGGGCGAGCGCTGGGTCCAGCATTTGCACATGCTGCCCGTCGAGATCATCGGCACCGACCCGACGGCCGCCAACAACATCGCCAACCACCGTTTCGACCTGACCGCGCTGCAATGGGACCCGGCCGAACTGGAAAGCATGGACGTCAAGCTGCACCCCAAACCCAAGGAGCCGCTGGACCTCAGCCAGCTGTCAGTGGCCAAGGGCCTGGCCTACGTGACCGCCTTCGTCGAAAACCGTGCCTATCGCGACGCCAACATCACCCCGCTGGAAAAACCGCAATTCGACGGCTTCGGCCTGCCGATCGGTGTGCGGGAAAAGGTCGCCTACAAGGCGCGGCCTCTGGCGGGGGTCTGGGCAACAGCGCCGTTCCTGCACAACGGTTCGGTGCCGAGCCTTTACCAATTGCTCTCGCCCCAGGATGAGCGCGCTACCACCTTCTATAGAGGTAACTTCGAGTACGACCCGCGCCACCTGGGCTACCGCACCGAAGCCTTCACCAACGGCTTCCTGTTCGATACGCGGATCACCGGCAACCGCAACAGCGGTCATGAATTCCGCGCCGGCGAACGGCGCAATGGCGTCATTGGCCGGCTGCTGCAACCCGAAGAACGCTGGGCGTTGCTGGAGTACCTGAAAGTGCTGGGCGGCCCGCTGGAGAAACAATTGCCATGATCATGACCACCTTCAAAAAGGAACTGCCGCTGCTGGCCAGGCTCTGGCTGTGGTTGGGGCGCCTGCTCGGCAAGATTCTGCTGATTGCACTGGGTATCGGCCTGATCGGCTGGGCACTGACCAGCGCCTGGTTCGCCTGGCAGCATCGTGGGCCGGTATCGGCACTGGAGCAGATCCCGGACGGCGAAGCCGCCATGACCCAAGACGTGATCCAGACCGCCGTACGCATCGTCGATCAGCACCGCGAAGGCACCCGTTACTTGCGCGACGCTCACGCCAAGGCCCATGGCTGCGTGAAGGCCGAAGTCCAGGTATTGCCGGAGCTGGCGCAGGAACTGCGGCGCGGCGTGTTCAGCGAGCCGGGCAAACGCTGGCAAGCCACGCTGCGCCTGTCCAACGGCAACGCCTATCCGCAGTTCGACAGCATCCGCGATGCCCGGGGCATGGCGATCAAACTGCACGACGTACCGGGCAAACAACTGCTGGCCAACCGACAAGACCTGCACGAGCAGGATTTCGTGATGTTCAGTCACCCGAACTTCTTTGTCAGCGATGTCGCCGAGTACCGTCAGAATGTCGCGGCGCAGGCCGACGGCAAAAAGGTCATGGCATTTTTCCCCGGCTGGGATCCGCGCAGCTGGCAAGTCCGGCATTTGTTCATTGCCTTGGCCACCCTGTCTGCGCCGCCGGAGAGCCCGACCCGGACCACCTATTTTTCCGTGTCGCCCTACAAGTTCGGCGAGGCCAATGCCAAGTTCAGGGTCATGCCGGATCCAGACAACTGCCCGGCCTACGCCTTGCCCAAACAGAATCACGACCTGCCGAATTTCCTGCGCAGCGCCCTGACCCAGCAACTGTCCACCGACCGGATACCGGCGTGCTTTGTCTTGCAGATCCAGCGCCAGGACGCGAACCGCTTCATGCCCATCGAAGACACCAGCATCGAGTGGCGCGAGCAGGACGCGCCCTTCGAAACCGTGGCCCGCATCACCCTGCCCGCCCAGGACTTCGATACCCCGGCGCAAAACCTGCAATGCGACAACCTGTCGTTCAACCCGTGGTTCGGTTTGGAAGCGCATCGGCCGATCGGCGGGATCAACCGGTTGCGCAAGGCGGTGTACGAGTCCGTGAGCGATTATCGGCACAGCCAGAACGCCCGGCAGTAGTCACGCCTGAAGCGCCGCGAAACCACTGTGGGAGCGAGCCTGCTCGCGATGGATTCGAACGGGGGCAGTCTGAATGCCCGCGTTGTCTGAGAGTCTGATCGCGAGCAGGCTCGCTCCCACAGGAGAGGACGCCCTCTGGCAATCAAACGCCAGACAGCAAAAAGCCCGCTAAAAAGCGGGCTTTTTCCGTGGTGACCTGGCGTTCAGTGTTCCAGGTGACCGAATATGGCGCAGCGGACGGGACTCGAACCCGCGACCCCCGGCGTGACAGGCCGGTATTCTAACCGACTGAACTACCGCTGCGCGTAGCGTTGAAAGCAAGTGGTGGGTGATGACGGGATCGAACCGCCGACATTCTGCTTGTAAGGCAGACGCTCTCCCAGCTGAGCTAATCACCCTTTACCTTCGTTGCGGGGCGCATTGTGCCACAGATTTTCATAATGTGTTGATTTAATTGATAAATAAATCAAAAAAACTGAAAGTCCGTAACTTTGCACGCCTCGCATGAACTTCAAGGCAAAAAAAAGCCCGCGTGAGCGGGCTTTCCTTTGGTGACCTGGCGTTCAGTGTTCCAGGTAACCGAATATGGCGCAGCGGACGGGACTCGAACCCGCGACCCCCGGCGTGACAGGCCGGTATTCTAACCGACTGAACTACCGCTGCGCGTAACACTGGAAGCGAATGGTGGGTGATGACGGGATCGAACCGCCGACATTCTGCTTGTAAGGCAGACGCTCTCCCGGCTGAGCTAATCACCCTTCACTTTCGGTGTGGCGCGCATTCTACGGAGCAGCCCCACCTCTGGCAAGCACTTTCTTAAATAATTTTTTCAGGCCTTCCAAAGGCTTAGAGAAGGGTTGGCCTACGGCGCCACGAAGAGAATAATGCCCCACTTTGTATAAAGGAGAGACCCGCCCCATGTGGTTCAAGAACCTGCTTATCTATCGCCTGACCCAAGATCTGCCTTTTGATGCCGAGGCGTTGGAAACTGCACTGGCCACCAAACTGGCGCGTCCCTGTGCAAGCCAGGAGTTGACCACCTACGGTTTCACCGCGCCTTTCGGCAAAGGCGAAGATGCGCCACTGGTGCACGTCAGCGGCGACTTCCTGCTCATTTCCGCGCGTAAGGAAGAACGCATCCTGCCGGGCAGCGTCGTGCGTGACGCGGTGAAGGAAAAGGTTGAAGAGATCGAAGCGGAACAAATGCGCAAGGTCTACAAAAAGGAACGCGACCAGATCAAGGATGAAATCATCCAGGCCTTCCTCCCTCGCGCCTTTATCCGTCGCTCGTCGACCTTTGCCGCCATCGCGCCGAAACAGGGCCTGATCCTGGTCAACTCGGCCAGCCCGAAACGCGCCGAAGACCTGCTGTCGACCTTGCGCGAAGTGATCGGCACCCTGCCGGTCCGTCCGTTGACCGTGAAGATGGCGCCTACCGCCGTCATGACCGAATGGGTCACCACCCAGAAGGCGGCAGACGATTTCTTCGTGCTGGACGAATGCGAACTGCGCGACACCCACGAAGACGGTGGCATCGTGCGCTGCAAGCGTCAGGACCTGACCAGCGAAGAGATCCAGCTGCACCTGAGCACCGGCAAGGTGGTCACCCAGTTGTCGCTGGCCTGGCAGGACAAACTGTCTTTCGTCCTCGACGACAAGATGGTGGTCAAGCGCCTGAAGTTCGAAGACCTGCTGCAGGACCAGGCGGAACAGGACGGTGGCGACGAAGCCCTCGGCCAGCTGGACGCCAGCTTCACCCTGATGATGCTGACCTTCGGCGACTTCCTGCCGGCGCTGGTGGAAGCGTTGGGTGGGGAAGAGATGCCGCAGGGGATCTAATCGCGGTTGATCTTCAAGTGGGAGCGGGCTTGCTCCGGGCGGCGTTCCGACGAAAGCGGAGTGTCAGTCGACACGTGCATTGACTGACACTC
>NZ_JARZGC010000019.1:0-116738 GCF_041354075.1 Pseudomonas fluorescens
AAGGAGTTTTCCGTTTCGACTGCGCCGGAAGTGGGGCGAATTATAGACGTCCAGAATCTGCCGTCAACCCCTAATTCCAGCTTTATTCGGATTTGAGCGAAATACGTGCAAACGCCTTCTTGCCTGCCTGGCAAACATGGGTCGCGCCCAGTGCATATATAAAGGTGCGATCAACAACCTCACCATCTACACGCACACCGCCAGAGTTCAGCAGGTCACGCGCCACCGCCGAGTTTTTCACCAAGCCAGCCTTATTAAGAACAGCAGCGATCGGCATATCTTCAGCAGCCGTCAACTCAACCTCCGGCAGGTCATCCGGCAGCTCGCCATCCTTCATGCGGTTACCTGCCGCACGATGGGCATTGGCCGCAGCCTCCTCACCATGGAAGCGCGCAACGATCTCTTCAGCCAACTTGATCTTGATATCCCGCGGATTGGCACCCGCCTCGACATCGGCACGGAACGCATTGATCTCGTCCATGGAGCGGAAGCTGAGCAACTCGAAGTAGCGCCACATCAGCGCATCCGGCATGGACACCAGCTTGTTGTACATCACGCCCGGGGCCTCCTGGATACCGATGTAGTTCCCCAAGGACTTGGACATCTTCTTCACGCCGTCCAGACCTTCGAGCAACGGCATGGTCAGAATGCACTGCGGCTCCTGCCCATAACCACGCTGCAGCTCACGCCCCATCAGCAGGTTGAACTTCTGATCGGTGCCCCCCAGCTCGACATCCGCGCGCAACGCGACCGAGTCGTAGCCCTGAACCAGCGGATACAGAAACTCGTGAATGGCGATGGGCTGATTGGTGGTGTAGCGCTTGTCGAAGTCGTCACGCTCGAGCATGCGCGCGACGGTGTACTGCGAAGTCAGACGAATGAAGTCGGCCGGCCCCATCTGATCCATCCAGGTGGAGTTGAATGCCACTTCGGTTCTGGCCGGATCCAGGATCTTGAACACTTGAGTCTTGTAGGTCTCGGCGTTCTCGAGAACCTGCTCACGCGTGAGGGGTGGACGCGTAGCACTCTTGCCGCTCGGGTCGCCGATCATCCCGGTGAAGTCACCTATAAGGAAGATCACCTGATGCCCCAGCTCCTGGAACTGGCGCAGCTTGTTGATCAGCACGGTGTGCCCCAGGTGCAAATCCGGCGCGGTCGGATCGAAGCCGGCCTTAATACGCAGCGGCTGGCCACGCTTGAGCTTTTCTACCAGCTCGGACTCGACCAACAGTTCTTCCGCACCACGTTTGATCAGCGCTAGCTGCTCTTCAACCGACTTCATAACAGACCCGCAAGGCTCGAATTCAAAGGGAACCAACCATACAAGATCACGCGTCAAATACAAAATTTGGCCAGCGCAATGACGCCAATCCACCGGCAGAACGTCCGCGGACTTGCTTCAGAGATGATTTGGTTATATTTTATACAGTTATTTCATCTTCATCATGTCATTCATCTTTTCCAATTCATCTTTTCAAAGCCAAAATTACTTATGACCAACGAATCGTCTAAAGCGCCACCGCTTTACCCGAAGACCCACCTGCTCGCAGCAAGCGGTATCGCCGCCCTTCTGAGCCTGGCGCTTCTGGTATTCCCTTCCAGTGATGTAGAAGCCAAAAAGACAACTCTGAGTCTTGAACTGGAAAGCCCTGCTGAACAACTGACACAGGATCAAGACGCTGCTGACGCCGCCCAAGCCACAAATGAGCCGGTAACTTCCCCATTCGCGCAGATCGAAAACAGCGCCGAGGAGACTCAGGAAACCGCCCAGGCCGCACCGGCAGCAGCCGAAGAGAAGCAGAACCCCAATCACCGGGAAGTGATCGTTGCCAAAGGCGACACGCTGTCGACCCTGTTCGAGAAAGTCGGCCTTCCCGCCACTGCCGTGCATGAGGTGCTCGCCAGCGACAAGCAGGCCAAGCAGTTCAGCCAACTCAAACATGGCCAGAAACTCGAGTTCGAACTCAACCCTGAAGGTCAACTGACCAACCTGCACACTAAAGTCAGCGACCTCGAAAGCATTACCCTCACCCGCAATGACAAGGGTTACGCCTTCAATCGCATCACCGCCAAGCCGACCGTGCGCTCGGCTTACGCCCATGGCGTGATCAACAGTTCACTGTCGCAATCTGCTGCACGCGCCGGGCTGTCTCACAGCCTGACCATGGACATGGCCAGCGTATTTGGCTACGACATCGACTTCGCCCAGGATATTCGCCAGGGCGACGAGTTCGACGTGATCTACGAACAGAAGGTCGTCAACGGCAAATCGGTCGGCAACGGCCCCATTCTCTCCGCGCGCTTTACCAACCGCGGCAAGACCTACACCGCCGTTCGCTACACCAACAAACAAGGCAACAGCAGCTACTACACGGCTGAAGGCAACAGCATGCGCAAGGCGTTCATCCGCACGCCGGTAGATTTCGCCCGCATCAGTTCCAAATTTTCCATGGGCCGCAAGCACCCGATCCTCAACAAGATTCGCGCTCACAAAGGTGTCGACTACGCCGCTCCACGCGGTACACCCATCAAGGCGGCGGGTGATGGCAAGGTACTGTTGGCGGGCCGCCGCGGTGGCTACGGCAATACCGTGATCATCCAGCACGGTAATACCTACCGCACGCTGTACGGACACATGCAAGGTTTCGCCAAGGGTGTACAGACCGGCAGTTCGGTCAAGCAGGGTCAGGTTATCGGTTACATCGGCACTACCGGCCTTTCCACTGGCCCGCACCTGCATTACGAGTTCCAGGTCAATGGCGTTCACGTCGACCCGCTGAGCCAGAAGCTGGCCATGGCGGATCCGATCTCCAAGGGCGAGCGCTCGCGATTCCTCGCGCAGAGCCAGCCACTGATGGCGCGCATGGATCAAGAGAAAGCCACCATGCTGGCTTCGAGCAAGCGCTAAGCCATGACGCTCTATATAGGCGTAATGTCCGGGACCAGTCTCGATGGTCTGGACATTGCGCTGGTGGAACTCGCTCCGGCGATCAAGCTGATCGCCACCCACTACACCCCAATGCCTGACGCCCTGCGCACCGAGCTGCTGGGTTTGTGCGCCAGCGGACCTGACGAAATCGCCCGTTCGGCCATTGCCCAGCAAAACTGGGTGAAGCTGGCGGCAGACGGCATCCGCGCCCTTCTTGACCAACAGAACCTGAAACCCGCAGACATTCGCGCGATTGGCAGCCATGGCCAGACCATCCGCCACGAACCGTCACGCGGATTCACCGTGCAGATCGGCAACCCTGCCCTGTTGACCGAGCTGACCGGCATTACAGTCGTCAGCGACTTTCGCAGTCGGGACGTCGCGGCCGGCGGCCAGGGGGCACCCTTGGTCCCCGCCTTTCACGAAGCATTGTTCGAAGAACAGGCAGGCAGCCGTGCGGTGCTGAACGTCGGCGGATTCAGCAACCTCAGCCTGATCGAACCCGGCCGACCCGTGGCCGGGTTCGACTGTGGCCCTGGGAATGTTCTGCTGGATGCCTGGATTCACCAGCAACGGGGCGAAAACTTCGACCGCGACGGCCAGTGGGCTGCCAGCGGCCAGGTCGAACCGGTACTGCTGGAGGCACTGCTGAGCGACAGCTTCTTCGTGACCAAGGGCCCGAAAAGCACCGGTCGCGAAGTGTTCAATCTGGCTTGGCTGACCCAGCACCTTTCGCGGTTGCCGTCGCTTGCCGCCGAAAACGTGCAGGCCACACTGCTGGAACTGACGGCGCTGACCATCATTGAATCACTGCAAGGTGCCCAGGCCGATACCCGGGAACTGCTGGTGTGCGGTGGTGGAGCCCACAACGCCACGCTGATGCAACGCCTGGCCAGCCTGCTGCCGGACGCCACCGTCAGCAGCACGGCCTCTCACGGGGTTGATCCGGACTGGGTCGAAGCCATGGCCTTCGCCTGGTTGGCTCATTGCTGCCTGGAAGGCATCGCCGCCAATCGCCCCAGCGTCACCGGTGCTCGCGGCCTGCGCGTGCTTGGCGCCATCTACCCGGCCTGAGCCGCAGACAGCAAAACGCCGCAGGGCCCTGAAGCCCTGCGGCGCTTTTGACTGCCGATACCCGCGATCAGATCGAGAACGAAGAGCCGCAGCCACAAGTGGTCGTGGCATTCGGGTTCTTGATCACGAAACGCGAACCTTCCAGACCTTCCTGGTAATCCACCTCGGCGCCCGCCAGATACTGGAAGCTCATCGGGTCAACCACCAGGCTGACGCCTTCGCGCTCGACGATGGTGTCGTCATCGGCCACTTCTTCATCGAAGGTGAAACCGTACTGAAAACCTGAACAACCGCCGCCCGTCACAAATACGCGCAGCTTCAAGCGATCATTCCCCTCTTCATCGACCAGGCTCTTAACCTTGTGCGCGGCACCGTGGGTGAATTGCAAAGCCGTGGGGGTGAAGGATTCGACGCTCATGCTAACTATCTCCCGGCGTTACGCCGCCATAATGCGTGATGACGCGCATTATCCGCTTCTCCGAGAAAATCGGTCAACTATTGTTACGGTATATCAATAAACCCGATCGCCGGTTGCGAATGCAAAAAGGCCCGTTCGACGGGCCTTTTTGCTGTGCGCGAGGAAGCCTTACGGCAGCATGCCCGCGTGGGACAAGCCCAGGCGCTCATCCAGCCCGAACAGGATGTTCAGGTTCTGCACCGCCTGGCCCGACGCACCTTTGACGAGGTTGTCGATGACCGACAGCACAACGACCAGATCACCGTCCTGCGGGCGGTGCACGGCAATACGGCAGACGTTGGCGCCGCGCACGCTACGGGTTTCCGGGTGGCTGCCGGCCGGCATGACATCCACGAATGGCTCGTTGGCATAACGCTTCTCGAACAGCGCCTGCAGATCCACCGAGCGATCAGCCACCGTCGCGTAAAGCGTGGAGTGAATACCGCGAATCATCGGGGTCAGATGCGGAACGAAAGTCAGACCGACATCCTTGCCCGCTGCGCGACGCAACCCCTGACGGATTTCCGGCAAGTGACGGTGACCTTTTACGGCATAGGCCTTGAAGCTTTCCGAGGTTTCGGAGTACAGCGATCCGACGGATGCACCACGACCAGCACCGCTGATGCCGGATTTGCAGTCAGCGATCAACCGCGTGGTATCGGCGAGGCCGGCTTCGAGCAATGGCAGAAAGCCCAGTTGCGTGGCCGTCGGATAGCAACCCGGCACGGCGATCAAACGGGCCTGCCTGATCTGCTCGCGATTGACTTCCGGCAACCCATAGACGGCTTCTTCCAGCAACTGCGGCGCGCCGTGCGGCTGGCCGTACCACTTGGCCCATTCATCAGCATCCTGCAGGCGGAAATCCGCAGACAAGTCGATGACCTTGGTCCCGGCCGCCAGCAGTTCGCCGGCCAGCGCGTGGGCCACGCCGTGGGGTGTGGCGAAGAACACCACGTCGCAGGCACCCAGGGTCTTCACGTCCGGAACGCTGAACGCCAGGCCATCGTAATGACCGCGCAGGTTCGGGTACATGTCGGCCACGGCCAGGCCGGCCTCGGATCGGGAAGTGATCACCACCACTTCAGCTTGCGGATGCTGCGCCAACAGACGCAGCAGTTCGACACCGGTGTAACCCGTGCCGCCGACGATACCGACCTTGACCATAAACCTGCCCTCAACGAACCCACTGGAAAGCCGTCGATAATAGGGCCCGTATCGCCCTGCGACAACCGTCGACGTGACGTGCGGGCGCTCAAGCCTCTACTATTCGGCCTACCGTGAACCTGGGAATAATCAAAAATGCTTTATCTGTGGCTCAAAGCGCTTCATATCGTCAGCATGGTCTGCTGGTTTGCCGGCCTGTTTTACCTGCCGCGCCTGTTCGTCTATCACGCACAAAGCGAAGACACCGTCAGCAAGGAACGCTTCAGCCTCATGGAGCGCAAGCTGTACCGCGGCATCATGGGCCCGGCGATGATTGCCACGCTGATCTTCGGCGGCTGGCTGATCAGCCTGAACCCGAGTGCGTATTTCGGTCAGGGTGGCTGGATGCACGCCAAATTGACCCTGGTGGTCATTCTGATCGGCTATCACCACATGTGCGGAGCGCAGGTCAAACGTTTCGCCCGTGGCGAGAACACCCGCAGCCATGTCTTTTATCGCTGGTTCAATGAAGTGCCGGTTCTGATATTGCTGGCTATCGTAATTCTGGTCGTGGTTCGGCCGTTCTGATTTCAACCAGCATCACTTACCGGGGTACTTCCAATGTCGCTGCCCGCTTTGCTCGAACAACGTTTGCGTTTGCCCGTCGTGGCGGCGCCGATGTTCCTGATTTCCAATCCACAACTGGTGCTTGCCTGCTGCCGTAATGGCGTCGTAGGCAGTTTTCCCGCGCTGAACCAGCGTGAGAGCAGCGGCTTCAAAGCCTGGCTGGAAGAAATAGAAGCAGGCCTGGCGACGCTGGAAAATCCAGCGCCTTACGCGGTGAACCTGATCGTCCACAACAGCAATCCACGCCTGCAAGCGGATCTGGAGATTTGCATCGAACACAAGGTGCCGATCGTGATCACCAGTCTGGGGGCGGTCAAAGAACTGGTGGACGCGGTTCACGGCTATGGCGGCCTGGTTTTCCATGATGTAACGACACGTCGGCATGCCGAGAAAGCTGCCGAAGCTGGCGTCGACGGCTTGATCGCCGTCGCGGCGGGCGCCGGTGGCCATGCAGGCACCTGGAGCCCGTTTTCGCTGATCGCCGAAATTCGCCAGTTCTTCGACAAGACCCTGTTGCTCGCTGGCTGCCTGAACCACGGCCACGAAATCCTTGCCGCGCAAATGCTCGGCGCGGACCTGGCCTACTTTGGCACACGTTTTATCGGCACCACCGAAAGTCATGCGCCTGACGCCTATAAAGACATGCTGCTGACGTCCAGGGCCGCCGACATCATCCACACACCCGCCGTGTCCGGTGTACCCGCCAGCTTCATGCGCCAGAGCCTGGAAGCTGCAGGTTTCGACATGGCCGCCCTGCAGAACAAGGGCGACGTCAATTTCGGCGCCAAGCTCAAGCCCCTGAACGACGAGGCCAAAGCCTGGAAAACTGTATGGTCGGCCGGCCAGGGCGTCGGTGAAATCAAGGATCTGCCAAACGTCGATCAACTGGTCGCACGACTGGATGCCGAATACCGCAAGGCGACGCAGTTGGCAGCACAGCTTCCCCAGCGCTGGCCGCGCTGACAGCAAGCTTGGCCAGTCACCCCCGACTGGCCTTACACTCACCGTCGGCCACGCCCCTCTCTCAAACTCTCGCGACAAGGAAGCCTCGCCATGAGCGAAAACCGGTTCAAGATTGTGTTCGACGGCGCCCTGCAGCCCGGGGTCGACGGCACTACCGCCCGGCTCAATCTCGCTGAGTTGTTCAAAAGCGATGTCGCTGCCGTCGAGCGACTGTTCAGCGGTCGCCCCGTGGCACTCAAGCGGGATCTTTCGCAGACGGAAGCGCAGGCTTACCTGCAAGCGCTGAGTCAAACCGGCATTGACGCACGAATAGAAAGCGACCCCTCGATCGAACTCAACCTGTCAGACGTCCAAGATCACGCCACTGCCGATCAAGCTCCGCCCGCCGAGCCGCAATCACCCTACGCACCACCCCGCGCGGCGGTGGGTGAAACGTTACCGGGGTTCTCCTCGTTGAAGCCGTTCAGTTATGAAGGGCGCATCGGTCGTCTGCGCTACCTCGCCTGGACCATGACGCTGACGCTGGTGACCCTTGGCATCGGTAGCCTCTTCGCCCTCTTCGGACTTGCACTCATCAGTTCGGACTCCACTGGCGGCCTGATTCTCGCGGGGTTGCTGGCCTTTATTCTGGTCGTGGTGCTCGCGGTGGTCAGCGTCCTGCTCACGATTCAGCGCCTTCATGATATCGGCTGGTCGGGCTGGCTCTGGCTGTTGACCCTGGTGCCCTTCGTCGGCAGCATTTTTCCGTTTGTCATCATGGTCGTACCCGGTAACGCCACGGCGAATCGATACGGTGCGCCACCGCCACCCAACAGCACCGCGGTCAAAGTTCTGGCTGCACTGTGGCTGGTGTTTATCGCGATCATGTTTATCGGCGGACTGGCCGGTGGACTGACCGCTATCCAGGACGAGTACGAAAACGCCGCACAAAGCAGCTATGAAAGTAGCTCGGTCATCACCGACGAAGTGGAGGTCGAGCCTGCCGAACAGGCCGAACCGATACCCGATTCCGCAGAGGATGAAGCCGAAGAAGCCCCGCCCCCTGTAGACTCTGCCAAAGAATGAACAGCGCTCCCCGCTCGTGACACCTGCGTCGCCGGCGCGGAGCTGTTGCGATGGAGAACTGCATGACCCGTTACGCTCTGATCACCGGTGCTTCCAGCGGCATCGGCCTGGCGATGGCCGAAGCACTGGCGCGCCGTGGCCGCAGCCTGATTCTGGTGGCCCGACAACGTGATCAGTTGGAAAGCATTGCGATTGAACTGACTCAACGGTTTGGCGTGGAGGTATTGTTTCGTGTCTGCGACCTGGGCGAGCCGCTGCGGCTGTCCGGTTTCCTGCTGGAACTGGAAGAAAGCGACCGCCAGATCGACCTGTTGGTCAACTGCGCCGGCATCGGCACCTGCGGCCCGTTCCTCGCGCAGGACTGGATGACCGAACAAGACCTGATCGAAGTGAACATCCTCGCCTTGACGCGTCTTTGCCATGCCATCGGCAACAGCATGGCCTTGCACGGCGGCGGACAGATCCTGAATGTCGCCTCGATCGCGGCGTTCCACCCCGGCCCCTGGATGAGCACCTATTACGCCAGCAAGGCCTATGTGCTGCATTTTTCCGAGGGATTACGCGTCGAGCTTAAAAAATGCGCGGTCAAGGTGTCGGTGCTGTGCCCCGGTCCGACCCGCACCGCGTTCTTCCGCACGGCGCAACTGAACACCGACAAACTGGCTGCCAGCAACCGGCTGATGAGCCCCGAGGAGGTTGCGCTCTACACCGTGCGAGCCCTGGAAAAAAATCGCGCCATCATCATTCCGGGCTGCCGCAACCGCTGGATCGCCTTCCTGTCGCGGTGTGGCTCACGCTGGTTGAACCGGACAATCACCGGCATGCTCAACAAGGCTTATTGTCCACGATGATGGCCGCAGGGTAAAAGACTGGGCTCGGACCAGCCCCTATGGGTACACTCAGGCCAGCCCAAACAACGGAGAAAACAGCTGTGGATACTCTGTTCACCAAGATCATCAACCGGGAAATACCGGCGAAGATCATCTACGAGGACGACCAGGTACTGGCCTTCCACGACATCGCCCCACAGGCACCGGTGCATTTCCTGGTGATCCCGAAAAAACCGGTGCGCACCTTGAACGACCTCACCGAGGACGATAAGGCACTGGCCGGGCACATCCTCTTCACGGCACAGCGTCTGGCCCTGGAACTGGGTTGTGAGGAAGGGTTTCGCGTGGTCATGAACTGCAATGAATTGGGTGGACAGACCGTCTATCACATTCATATGCACGTGCTGGGTCAGCGTCAGATGACTTGGCCGCCGGGCTGAGTTCGCGGTTTCTGCAGGAGTTGACATGGGGCGTCAGGTAGCCAGCGTTCTCGTTTACGGCCATCGCCAGCATGCTGGCTCCTACAGGGAAATGACCCAGCGCAAACCTTGGGTGGCCGATTGGGGTAAACTGGCCGCCGAGATTCTTCCCGGAGGTCAGCATGACTACCCAACGTCACTACTCGCCGATTGACCGTCTTCTGCTGCAAGCCGATGCCGCGATGCGTACCCTGCTGCCTTTCAGTGGCCAGCCGTACCGCCCGTCGCCGGCCATCGTGCAGCCGGAGGTGCAAATGAGCGACGAAGACACCCGGCACGTGGCCGGCCTGATGCGCATCAACCATACCGGCGAAGTCTGCGCCCAGGCGCTTTATCAAGGCCAGGCCCTGACTGCCAAGCTGCCGCAGGTTCGCGCCGCCATGGAACATGCGGCCGAAGAAGAAATCGACCACCTGGTCTGGTGCGAGCAACGCATTCATCAATTGGGCAGCCATACCAGCATTCTCAATCCCCTGTTCTACGGCATGTCGTTCGGGATTGGCGCCGTCGCCGGGCTGATCAGCGACAAAGTCAGCCTGGGATTCGTCGCCGCCACCGAACATCAGGTGTGCAAGCACTTGAACGAGCACCTCGAACAGTTGCCGGCAGAAGACGAGAAGTCCCGGGCGATCCTCGAACAGATGCGCATCGACGAAGAGCACCATGCTGAAAGTGCCCTGGAGGCCGGTGGCTTCCGCTTTCCGGCGCCGGTGAAGTTCGGGATGAGCCTGTTGGCCAAGGTGATGACCAAGAGTACCTACCGGATTTGAGACCGTATCGCGAGCAAGCTCGCTCCTACAGAAGAAGCGAGCCGTGACCCAGGTATGAAAAAGGCGACTGCCGTGAGGGAGTCGCCTTTTTTTGTGTTCAAGGATCTCAGCCCGGCATGTTGCGCGCGTAGAAAATCTCGAGCATTTCGTGTTTCACCCGGTCGGTCACTTGAGCCCTCTGCTCAGGGGACAGGTTGCTGGTAGCGTCGCCGAACAGGTAGTTATCCAGTTCGAAGTTCTTCAACAGCATTTTGGTGTGGAACAGGTTTTCCTGATACACGTTCACATCGGTCATCTGGTACGCGTCGCGGGTGTCTTCGGACAGGTAGTTCTGGATCGAGTTGATCTCGTGGTCGATGAAGTGCTTCTTGCCTTCGACGTCACGGGTGAAGCCGCGCACGCGATAATCCACGGTCACGATGTCCGAGTCGAACTGGTGAATCAGGAAGTTGAGTGCCTTGAGCGGTGAAATGACCCCACAGGTCGACACGTCGATGTCCACACGGAACGTCGCGATACCGTCATCCGGATGGATTTCCGGGTAGGTGTGCACCGTGATGTGGCTCTTGTCGAGGTGGGCCAGGATGATCTCTGGCAGTGGACCCGGGGATTCTTCGATCTGGCTCTCGGTCGGGGTCACCGGCTCTTCAGAGATCAGAATCGTAACGCTGGCGCCCTGTGGCTCGTAGTCCTGACTGGCGATGTTCAGGATGTTGGCACCAATGATATCGACAACTTCCGTGAGGATCTGCGTCAGGCGTTTCGCGTTGTACTCGGCGTTGATGTACTCGACGTACGCCTGCTGGTCTTGCGGGGTTTCCGCGTAGCAGATGTCATAGATGTTGAAGCTCAAGGTCTTTGTCAGGTTATTGAACCCGTGGAGCTTGAGTTTGCTTTTCACCGTTAAAAACTCTCTATGTATTGCGGCCCGGCCGCGTGATCAAGCATGCCCGTCAGATGCGAACAACGCACCTGCGTAGGACGGTTAACACCTCTTCGCGATGGCGATTTTGGTTGTCTGATCGGGCGAGCGGTCTGTCGGCTGACGGACCACCACCCTGAAAAAAGTGGCGCATTATGCAGACGTCAGCCATGGATCGCCAGAGTCTGCACTGCTTTTATGATAGTTGAATGTCGATTCAACCGAGTTCGACGATCTCGTAGTCGTGGGTAATCGCAACACCTGCCGCGCCGAGCATGATCGATGCCGAGCAGTACTTTTCGGCGGACAACTCGATGGCGCGCTTGACCTGAGCCTCTTTCAGCCCGCGGCCCTTGACCACGAAGTGCATGTGAATTTTGGTGAAGACTTTCGGGTCTTCGGTCGCGCGCTCGGCCTCGAGGAAGGCTTCACAGCTTTCAACGGCCTGACGGGACTTCTTGAGAATGCTGACGACGTCGAAGTTGCTGCATCCACCGACACCCAGCAGGAGCATTTCCATGGGCCGCACACCCAGGTTACGACCACCTGCGTCGGGCGGACCGTCCATGACCACGACATGACCGCTACCCGACTCGCCGAGGAACATGGCTTCGCCAGCCCATTGAATGCGTGCCTTCATCGCCAAGACTCCACTGTAAAAAAAGGGTCGTCAGCTTAGCACAGGGCCCTTGATTGACAGTGCTCGCCTTCCTAGGACATAACCGGTTGCCCAGTAGGTAAATTCTCGAATATTGCCGGAACTGTCTGTTAAGCTGACGCCAATTAGCTGGCGCATAGCCACCTGCGCAGCAACCCCAGCGCCTCATAAAAAATCAAACATACCGTGCAGTCTTTTCGGGATACAACCATGGTTGCTATTGCCCCACCCCCCAAAATCAAGAACCTCGACAAACTGTTGATGCATTGTCAGCGCCGGCGCTATGCGGCCAAGAGCAATATCATTTGTGCAGGCGACCGCTCGGAAACGCTGTTTTTCATCATCAAGGGTTCGGTCACCATCCTGATCGAGGATGACGACGGTCGTGAAATGATCATCGCCTACCTGAACCCCGGAGACTTCTTCGGTGAACTGGGCCTGTTTGAGCAGGCCGGTATGGAACAGGAGCGCAGCGCCTGGGTTCGCGCCAAGATCGAGTGCGAAGTTGCGGAAATCAGCTACACGAAATTCCGCGAGTTGTCCCAGCAGGACCCCGACATTCTTTACGCACTCAGCGGACAGATCGCACAACGTCTGCGCAACACCACTCGCAAGGTCGGTGACCTGGCCTTCTTCGACGTGACCGGCCGCGTGGCCCGCTGCCTCCTCGAATTGTGCAAGCAGCCGGACGCCATGACCCACCCCGATGGCATGCAGATCAAGGTGACGCGTCAGGAAATCGGACGGATTGTCGGATGTTCGCGGGAGATGGTTGGTCGCGTGCTCAAGGACCTGGAAGAACGCAACCTGGTGAACGTCAAGGGCAAGACCATGGTGGTGTTCGGGACGCGTTAAGTACCGAACATGGCCGCCAGCATCTGACGATAAAGCGTGTCGAGCCGCGCCAGTGCATCCGGTGCAACGAACTTCTCATGCAGGGCAATGTGGCTCTCGGCGCGAACCCGCTGCTCCAGGCCGCAGGCCTGATTGAATCGGTTGACCGCCGCGACCATCGACTCGCGCTCGTTATCGAGCAACATCGCACCGTGCACCAGGCCCACCGGCCGCAGTCCCCCCTGGCTTTGGCGCCAGCGCTGGGCGGTGCCCACCATCTTGCGGCCGTCGAGGTTGACATTGAAACGGCCATCGCAGAACGCACCGTCGATTTCGCCCAGAGACGAAACGCCACCCAACTCATCCAGCAGTTGGCATATCGGGTCGCATAAACGCCGGTAGCCGGACTCGATGCGATTCAGATCACCTTCGCTGCGCGGCGGTGCGTAGACCAAAGCGATGTTGAGGGTGCACGCCGATTGCGGCACCGGCTCGCCACCGGTCTCACGCAGCAGCACTGGCCAGCCTGCAGCCGACGATGCCTCGCAGGCCGCTTCGAAACCCGGCAGGCGACTCAATCGGCGCGGCATGACCAGAGCGCGATCACTGGGGTGCCAGAACAACAAGCCGAACTCGGCATCACCTGCGCAGACGGACGCCAGCAAATCCTGTTCGGCTTGCAGGCCGGCTTCGATGGTCAGGGAAGTAGGATGCGACATGATCGGCTCCGGGAGGTCTCAGCTAGCTGGAACATTCCAGACCCTGTTCGCGAGCAAGCCCGCTCCCACATTCGAAACACATTCCAGAGTGGGAGCGGGCTTGCTCGCGATAGGGTCAACTCGCTTGGCGCGTGATCAGTCCAGCGTCGAACCGCTGACAGGCACGCCACGCTCCGGGAAGAACAGACGCTGCAGTTCGTTGCCCGGTTGCTCGGCACGCATGAACGCTTCACCCACCAGGAATGCATACACGTCGCTGATTTCCATCAGCTCCACGTCCGCCCGGTTGAGAATGCCGCTTTCGGTGATCACCAGACGGTCGCGCGGGATTCGCGGCAACAGGTCGAGCGTGGTTTCCAGGCTGACCTCGAAGGTGTGCAGGTTGCGGTTGTTCACGCCCACCAGCGGTGTGTCGAGGGTTTTCAGGGCCCGCTCCAGCTCGTCGCCATCGTGCACTTCCACCAGCACGTCGAGCCCCACACCCTTGGCCACCGCTGCCAGCTCGGCCATTTTCACGTCATCCAGTGCGGAGACGATCAACAGCACGCAATCGGCGCCCAAAGCCCGTGCCTCGACGATCTGGTAGGGATCGATCATGAAGTCCTTGCGGATGACCGGCAGTGCGCAGGCCGCTCGGGCCTGCTGCAGATAGGCATCGGCACCCTGGAAATAATCGACGTCGGTAAGCACGGACAGACAGGTCGCACCGCCCCGCTCATAGCTCCTGGCAATGTCGGCAGGCACGAAGTCCTCGCGGATCACGCCTTTGCTTGGCGACGCCTTCTTGATTTCGGCAATGACCGCTGGCTGCTTCGATTTCGCCTGGGCGATCAGGGCCTGGGCAAAACCACGGGGCGCATCCGCTTCCCTGGCCAGTCGTTCCAGCTCGGCGAGGCTGACGCGAGCGCTACGCTCGGCCACTTCCTCGACCTTGCGCGCCAGAATTTTTTCCAGAACCGTCGGTACGCTCATCCCTCATTCTCCACTTTGAATACCGCCGTAAACGCACCCAGCTCCTCCAGCTTTTCCCGAGCGAGGCCGGTGTGCAGCGCGTCATGCGCCAGGGCAACGCCCTCTTTCAGACTGCTGGCGTGATCGGCGGCGTACAGCGCTGCACCCGCGTTGAGCATGATCATTTCAGCCGCTTTCTGACCGTTTTCAGTTTTGCGCTTGCCCAGCGCATCGCGAATCAGTTCAAGGGAAGCCTGCGGGCTATCGACTGCCAGACCGTGCAGGCTCTGGCTTTTCATGCCCAGGTCTTCCGGCTCGACCCAATACTCGGTGATCTGGTCGTTTTTCAGTTCTGCCACGAAGGTCGGTGCCGCCAGGCTGAACTCGTCCAGGCCATCCTTGGAATGCACCACCAGCACATGCTTGCTGCCCAGGCGCTGCAAGACTTCGGCCAACGGCCGGCACAAGGCCTGGGTGAACACGCCGACGACCTGATGTTTGACGCCGGCCGGATTCGTAAGCGGGCCGAGCATGTTGAACAGGGTGCGCAGGCCCAGGTCCTTGCGCGGTGCAGCAGCGTGCTTCATGGCACTGTGATGGGTCTGGGCGAACATGAAACCGATGCCGACGTTATCGATGCAGCGCGCCACCTGGACCGGCGTCAGGTTCAGGTAGATGCCGGCCGCCTCCAGTAGATCGGCACTGCCGCTCTTGCCCGAAACCGCACGGTTGCCATGTTTGGCCACGGTGCAACCGGCCGCCGAGACCACGAAGGCGGAAGCGGTCGACACGTTGAAAATATTCGCACCGTCACCCCCGGTGCCCACCACATCGACCACGCCGTCGAGGGTCTTGAGCTCGACCTTGTCCGCCAGCTCGCGCATGACCGATACGGCGCCCACGATCTCGTCGATGCTTTCGCTCTTCATGCGCATGGCCATCATGAATGCGCCGATCTGGGCATCCGTGCATTGACCGGTCATGATTTCGCGCATCACGTCGCGCATTTCCTCGGTGCTGAGGTCGAGGTGATCGACGATACGGCTCAGGGCTGTCTTGATATTCATGGAAAGTCCTTAGCGCGTGCCGCCGGTTTGTTTGAGGAAGTTGGCAAACAGTTCGTGCCCCTGTTCGGTCAGGATAGACTCGGGGTGGAACTGCACGCCTTCAATGTTCAGGGTCTTGTGACGCAGGCCCATGATCTCGTCGATCGAGCCGTCTTCATGCTGGGTCCAGGCGGTCAGTTCCAGGCAGTCGGGCAGAGTTTCGCGCTTGACGATCAAGGAGTGGTAGCGAGTAACTGTCAACGGATGATTCAGGCCTTCAAACACGCCCTTGTCTTCGTGGAACACCGGGCTGGTCTTGCCGTGCATCACCTGACGGGCACGCACCACATCCCCGCCGAAGGCCTGGCCGATGGACTGGTGGCCCAGGCAGACGCCGAGAATCGGCAGTTTGCCGCCAAAATGCTTGATCACGTCGATCGAGACGCCGGCTTCAGTCGGCGTGCAAGGGCCGGGCGAAACCACGATCCGCTCAGGGTTCAGGGCTTCGATTTCGGCGATGGTGAGCTCATCGTTGCGCACCACCTTGACCTCGGCACCGAGTTCGCCCAGGTATTGCACAACGTTGTAAGTAAAAGAGTCGTAGTTGTCGATCATCAGCAACATGGCTTGAGAACCTCTTGAATTCACTGACTTTAAAGGCTGCCTTCGAATGAATGTCCCGCAGCGTCCAGCGCTTTGTCAGCCAAAGCGGCATGGCATACGGGCGGCGTTCATCGGTCAGCTTTCCGGGGTTTGTTCAGCCAGGGCGACGGCACGGAACATTGCACGACGCTTGTTCAGGGTTTCTTCCCATTCCAGCGCAGGCACCGAGTCGGCAACGATGCCGCCGCCGGCTTGTACGTGCAGTTCGCCGTCCTTGATCACCGCCGTGCGAATGGCAATCGCGGTGTCCATGTTGCCGTTCCAGGCGAAGTAACCGACTGCGCCGCCGTAGACGCCACGCTTGACCGGCTCCAGCTCGTCGATGATCTCCATCGCACGAATTTTCGGCGCACCGGACAGGGTGCCCGCCGGCAGGATCGCCCGCAACGCGTCCATCGCCGTCAACCCGGCCTTCAACTGACCGGTGACATTGGAAACGATGTGCATCACGTTGGAGTAACGCTCGATGACCATTTTTTCAGTGAGTTTCACCGACCCGACTTCGGACACGCGACCGGTGTCATTGCGGCCCAGATCGATCAGCATCAGGTGCTCGGCGATTTCCTTGTCGTCGGACAGCAGATCCTGTTCCAGGGCCAGATCGGCTTCCTCACTGGCGCCGCGCGGACGGGTACCGGCAATCGGGCGCACAGTGATCAGATTGTCCTCGACCCGCACCAGCACTTCCGGCGAACTGCCGACGACGTGGAAGTCGCCGAAATTGAAGAAGTACATGTAAGGCGTCGGGTTGAAGCAACGCAGCGCCCGATACAGATCGATGGGCGCGGCCTTGAAGTCGATCGACATGCGCTGGGACGGCACTACCTGCATGCAATCCCCGGCCAGGATGTATTCCTTGATGGTGTCGACGGCTTTTTCGTAATCGTGCTGGGTGAAACTGGAACGGAAGACCGGGTCGGCAGATTGTTGCTTGCTGAAATCCAGGCCCCGGCGCGGGGTGATCGGCTGACGGAGTTTTTCCAGCAGTGCCTCCAGACGCACACGACCTTGCTCGAAGGCGTCTTCCTGCGCGGGGTCGGCCAGGACGATGGCGTGCATCTTGCCGGCGAGGTTGTCGAACACCACCACGGCGTCGGAGACCATCAGCAGGATATCCGGTACGCCCAGTGGATCCGGATTCGGGCATTTGCCCAGGCGTTTTTCCACGTAACGCACGCAGTCGTAGCCGAAGTAACCCACCAGGCCGCCGTTGAAACGCGGCAGGCCCGGGATGGTCGGTACGTTGTAGCGCGCCTTGAAGGTTTCGACGAACGCCAGCGGGTCTTCCACGTCATGGCTTTCGATCTCGACGCCGTCATGGGTGACGCTGACGTGATGGTCATGAACCCGCAGCACGGTGCGGCACGGCAGGCCGATGATCGAGTAACGGCCCCACTTTTCGCCGCCCTGTACGGATTCGAGCAGGTAGGAGTTGGGTTCGTCGGCCAGTTTCAGGTAGATCGACAACGGTGTGTCGAAGTCGGCCAGGGTTTCGCAGGCAAGCGGGATGCGGTTGTAGCCGGCAGCGGCCAAGCGCAGGAATTCTTCGCGGATCATGGTGTAGCCTCGTGGCTTGAGGTGCGAACAGTCAGGTATGCAAACGCGCCGGTAATACCGGCCAGGAACAAGTCAGGCGCGCCAACGCCAACGGGCCAGGGCCTTGATGACTTTCATCCAGAGTTTGCGAGTGACCACCACGATGGCGTTTCCAGAAGGGGGTTTAACAACGTCGCCCAACGTTATCTCAGCGGCCGGATCCAGGCAACCGGGAATTAGCTTGCGCAAATCGTCGATGACCAGCGCCGGCGACTCTTCGGCAATCGGCCGGCCATGATTGTAGCCGTAGCTGAGCGCCACGCATTTGACCCCTGCGGCTTTGGCGGCCAGCACATCGCTGCGCGAATCGCCGACAAACAGCGATTGCGATGCCGGAATGTTGGCCATTTTCATCACGAAAAACAGCGCGGCGGGATCAGGCTTCTTCTGCGGCAGGGTGTCGCCGCCGATGATCCACTTGAAGTACCGGCCGATTTTCATCTGATCCAGCAACGGCGCGACAAAACGCTCCGGTTTGTTGGTGATCAGGGCCATTTCCACGCCGTGCTTGTTCAACCACTTGAGGGTGTCGCGCACACCGGGGTAAACCACCGTCAGTTCATGACCCGCCTCATAAAAGCCGTTGAACAGCTCCAGGGCCTGTTCGGCCTCGAGCTCATCGACACCCTCGGCGTCGATGTGGTTGGCCAAGGCACGCCGCACCAATACAGGTGCGCCATTGCCGACCCACTCGCGCACCGACTCGAGGCCGGCCGGTGGGCGTCCGAGCTTGAGCAGCATGTTATCCACCGCCGCGGCCAGGTCAGGGACGGAATCGATCAGCGTGCCATCCAGATCGAACATCACCAGACGCGGCAGTCGGCCCGGAAACAGTTGCTCAAAACCACTCATGGGCGGGCCAGCGCCAGTTCAGCGCGCATCTTCTCGATCACTTCCTGGTAGTTCGGCGCATTGAAGATCGCCGAGCCGGCCACAAAGGTGTCGGCGCCCGCCGCCGCGATTTCACGGATGTTGTTCACGTTCACGCCGCCGTCGATTTCCAGACGGATGTCGCGACCGGACGCATCGATCAGGGCGCGGGCTTCACGCAGCTTGTCGAGGGTGCCGGGGATGAACTTCTGCCCGCCGAAGCCTGGGTTGACGCTCATGAGCAGGATCATGTCGACCTTGTCCATCACGTACTTGAGCACGTCCAGCGGGGTCGCCGGGTTGAACACCAGGCCGGATTTGCAGCCGCCTTCGCGGATCAGTTGCAGGGAGCGGTCGATGTGCTGCGTGGCTTCCGGGTGGAAGGTGATGTAGGTCGCGCCAGCCTCGATGAAGTCACCGACGATGCGGTCCACCGGACTGACCATCAGGTGCGCGTCGATCGGCGCGGTGACACCGTACTTGCGCAAGGCGGCGCACACCATCGGGCCGATGGTCAGGTTGGGCACGTAGTGATTGTCCATGACATCGAAGTGCACGAAATCTGCACCGGCGGCCAGAACGTTGTCCACTTCCTCACCCAGACGGGCGAAGTCGGCGGAGAGAATCGACGGAGCAATTACGAAGGGCTGCATGACGCACCTTTTCTGAGCTAAATCACGATGGCGCGCATTGTATACCTCATGCTTTGACGCGCGCACCGTGAGCACGATGATCAGTACGCCGAGCGATAGATCTTCTCGATATCAATGGCGCTCAACTTGCGCGGATTGTTGCGCATCAAGCGCTCAATGCCCGCAGCTTCCACGGCCATGGCGGGAATGGCGTCCTCGGGAACCCCGAAACTGCGCAGGCCAGGGGGAATTTCCACCGCTGCACACAGCTCGGTCATCGCTTCGACGGCTTTGTCGGCCGCCTCATTGGCGCTCAAATGAGCGGTTTTGACCCCCATGGCTTCGGCTATATCCTGCATGCGTTCAACGCAGGCCATCTTGTTCCAGGTCATGACATACGGCAGCAACAAGGCATTGCTGACGCCGTGGGCGATGTTGAAGCGCCCGCCCAGCGGATAGGCCAGGGCATGCACCGCACCGACCCCGGCATTACCGAAAGCCATGCCGGCCATCAGGCTGGCGGTGGCCATGTCTTCGCGGGCTTGCAGGTTGGACGGGTTGGCATAGGCCTTGGGCAGCGCCCTGGCGATCAGCTTGATTGCGCCGATGGCCAGCGCGTCGGTTATCGCCGAGGCGTTGACCGACAGGTAGGACTCGATGGCGTGCACCAGGGCATCGACGCCGCTGGCGGCGGTGACGCTGCGCGGACAGGTCAGCGTCATCTGCGGGCTGACCAGCGCCACGTCCGGCAATAGATAGTCGCTGACGATGCCTTTTTTCAGCTGCGCGACCTTGTCGGACAGGATCGCCACATTGGTGACTTCCGAACCCGTACCAGCGGTGGTCGGGATGGCAATCAGCGGCGGCCCCTTGCGCGGCACCTGGTCGATGCCGAACAGATCCTCCAGCGCACCGTGATAACCGGCATAGGCCGCGACGGCTTTGGCGATGTCGATGGCACTGCCGCCACCCAGGCCGATCAAGCCATCGTGCCCGCCTTCGCGGTACACCCGCATGCAGTCTTCGACGATGGCGATTTCCGGGTCGGGCAGCACCCGGTCGAAAATCTCGAAGGCCCGGTCTCCCAGCTGCGCAAGCGCCAGCTCGACCGTACCGGACTTGACCAGCGCCGCATCGGTGACAATCAACGGGTTATCGATGTCCAGGCGTGCGAGTTCGGCGGACAGCTGCTCGATGGCGGCCGCACCGGTGATCAGTTTGTGAGCGATTTTGAACGAGGAAAGACTCATCGTGCGCAGCCTCTTATAGACAGGGGAGCTGGGCACAATAGTAGCTGGGGATTTGGGGTTGTCTGCCATTCAGGTCGTGAATGACAGCACGGGACAACTGTGGGAGCGGGCTTGCTCGCGAAGGCGTCGTGTCAGCCAACATTGATGTCGTCTGATAAACCGCTTCGCGAGCAAGCCCGCTCCCACCTACCCACCGTGGGTCGCTTCAGACCTGCGCAGTCCGCAATTTTTCGCTACGGCCTCGCAGCCACTCCAGGGTCAGCAGCAGGATGACCGAAAAGGCGATCAGCAGCGTCGCGGCGGCGGCGATGGTCGGGCTGAGGTTTTCGCGGATACCGCTGAACATCTGCCGAGGCAAGGTCGCCTGTTCCGGGCCGGCGAGGAACAGCGTCACCACGACTTCATCGAACGAGGTGGCAAAGGCAAACAGCGCCCCCGAAATCACACCCGGTGCAATCAGCGGCAAGGTCACCCGGCGAAAGGCCGTGAGCGGTGACGCGCCGAGGCTGGCAGCTGCGCGCACCAGATTATGGTTGAAGCCCTGCAAGGTCGCCGACACGGTAATGATCACGAACGGCACACCCAGTACCGCGTGGACCACGATCAGCGAGAAGAAACTGTTGCCCAGGCCCAGGGGAGCGAAGAACAGGTAGCTCGCCACACCGATGATCACCACCGGCACCACCATCGGCGAAATCACCAGCGCCATCACCAGGGACTTGCCCGGGAAATCGCCCCGCGTCAGGCCGATCGCCGCCAGCGTACCGAAGACCATGGCCAGCGCCGTGGCCGCCGGGGCGACGATGATGCTGTTCTTCAATGCCCGCATCCACTCCGCCGACGCGAAGAAATCGTGATACCACTGCAACGAGAAGCCCTGCAGCGGGTACACCAGGAAGCTGCCGGAGTTGAACGACAACGGGATGATCACCAGCACCGGCAGCACCAGGAACAACAGGATCAGGCCGCAGAGAATCCGCAAGCTGTAGAACCACACCCGCTCGACGGGCGACATATAAGGACTCAGCATTTCAATTTCCCCTTAGCTCAGGCGCAGGCGACTGGCGCCCACCAGCCAGCTGTAAATCAGGTAAAGCACCACGGTCGCCAACAGCAGCAGCCCGCCGAGGGCGGTCGCCATGCCCCAGTTGATGCTGGTATTGGTGTAGAACGCGACGAAGTAACTGACCATCTGATCGTTCGGGCTGCCCAGCAACGCCGGGGTGATGTAGTAGCCAATGGCGAGGATGAACACCAGCAGGCACCCGGCACCGACGCCGGCATAGGTCTGTGGGAAGTACACCCGCCAGAAACTGGCGAACGGGTGGCAGCCGAGGGAAATCGCGGCGCGCATGTAGGTCGGCGAGATGCCTTTCATCACGCTGTAGATCGGCAGGATCATGAACGGCAGCAGGATGTGCACCATGGAGATGTAGACCCCGGTGCGGTTGAACACCAACTCCAGCGGCTTGTCGATGATGCCCATGGCCATCAGGGCGCTGTTGATCAAGCCACCCGATTGCAACAGCACGATCCAGGCCGCGACCCGCACCAGGATCGACGTCCAGAACGGCAGCAGCACCAGGATCATCAACAGGTTGCTTTGGCGTGCTGGCAGGTTCGCCAACAGGTACGCCAACGGATAGGCCAGCACCAGGCAAAACGCAGTGATGATCAGGCCCATCCAGAAGGTACGGGCAAAAATGTCGAGGTAGATCGCCTGATCGGGGGTCGCTGGCGCCAGCTCACCCAGGTCATCGATGCGGTGATCGACCGCCGCCAGCAGGTAATACGGGGTGATGCTGCTGGTGTTGCGACGCACCGCCTGCCAGTAGGCCGGGTCTCCCCAGCGCTCGTCGAGGCCTTCCAGCGCTTCCTTGTAAGAAGGCGGTTCTTCGGCGAGCGGCAAGGCACGGGCGGTTTTGGTCAGCAGGCTGCGGTAGCCGGCCAGCTCCATGTTCAGGCGCTTGGACAAATCACCCAGGGTCTGATTCTTGCGGGCTTCGGCGAGGTCTTCGGCGGCCGCTTTGTACACGGGTTCGTCAGGCAGGCCGCGGCCGTCCCAACTGGCGATGGCCTGGACCGTGCGCGGCATGCCGCCGACCACTTCCGGGTTGCCCACGCTTTTGTAGAGCAGCGCCACGATTGGCACCAGGAACACCAGCAACAGAAACAGCACCAGCGGTGCGATCAAGGCTTGGGCCTTCCAGCGGTTGACCCGCTCGGCATGCTTGAGCCGCTGCTTCAAGGTGGGGTCGGTGCCCGCGTTCACGGGAACGGCGATAGCCATGGCGTACTCCGGAAATCTATTTTTCTAGTTCGAAAAAACCTGCAGGAGCGGGCTTGCCCGCGAAGGCTTTGGCACATTCAACATCAATGGTGAATGACACGCCCCTATCGCGAGCAAGCTCGCTCCTACAGCGTAAGCCCGCGCTGCGGTCTTACTTGGCAGCCCAGGCGTTGAAGCGCTGCTCCAGTTGCTCGCCGTTGTCAGCCCAGAAGCTGACGTCGATCTGCACCTGGTTGGCGATGTTTTCCGGGGTGGTCGGCATGTCCTTCAGGACATCCTTGGCCAGCAACGGCACGGCCTGGGTGTTGGCAGGACCGTAGGCGATGTTTTCCGAGTAGGTCTTCTGCTGCTGCGGCTGCACCGAGAACGCGATGAACTTCTTCGCTGCCTCGGCACGCTCCTTGCTCAGGCCACGTGGAATCGCCCAGGCGTCGAAGTCGTAGATGCCACCGTTCCACACCACTTTCAGGTTGCTTTCTTTCTGCACGGCGGCGATCCGGCCGTTGTAGGCCGAGCTCATGACCACGTCACCAGAGGCCAGGTATTGCGGCGGTTGTGCGCCGGCTTCCCACCACTGAATGCTTGGCTTGAGTTCATCGAGCTTCTTGAACGCGCGGTCCTGGCCATCTTTACCGGCCAGCACCTTGTAGACGTCTTTCGGCGCAACACCGTCGGCCATCAGGGCGAATTCCAGGGTGTACTTGGCGCCTTTACGCAGGCCACGCTTGCCCGGGAACTGCTTGGTGTCCCAGAAGTCCGCCCAACTGGTCGGTGCGGTTTTCAGCTTGTCGGCGTTGTAGGCCAGGACGGTCGACCAGACGAAAAAGCCCACGCCGCAAGGCTGGATAGCGCCCTTGACGTAGTCTTCGGTCTTGCCGAAAAGTGCCGGGTCCAGTTGCTCGAACATGTCTTCGTCGCAACCACGGGACAGTTCCGGCGATTCCACTTCCACCAGGTCCCAGGACACGCTCTTGGTGTCGACCATGGCCTTGACCTTGGCCATTTCACCGTTGTACTCGCCCGCTACGATCTTGCCATTACCCGCCGCTTCCCACGGCGCGTAGAAGGCTTTGACTTGCGCCGCCTTGTTCGCCCCGCCAAAGGACACCACGGTCAGGTCCGGGCCCGCTGCCATCGCGTGTGCCGCACCGATCATGCCCATGACCAGGGCGGTGAATTTCAGGGATTTCAACATTTATATTGTTCTCCACGTGCAGGTTGGTGAAGCAGAAGGACGATTAATTCGCCTCTAGAAGTGGGTCGAGCGCACGGACGTGTTCGACCTGCCAGCCAAGCGGTACCACATCGCCAACCGCGAGCGCAGGGTCGAGCTCGGCGATCGGTTGTTTCACAAAGAAGTCGGTCTTGCCGCAGACTTCCAGGCGAACCCGGACGTGGTCGCCCAGATAGATGAATTCCGCCACCCTCCCTGAGAAGCGGTTGACGCAGGACTCGCTCGAACCATTGAGGCTCACGCGTTCCGGGCGAATCGACAGCGTGACGGGTTCGCCGGCCTTGCCGACATTGACCGCCAGGGCTTCAACCTTTTCACCACGACTGAGTTCGACCACGCAACGGTCGCCGGTGTGGCTGTGCAAACGGCCATTGAGACGGTTGTTTTCGCCGATGAAGTTGGCGACGAAGGTGTTTTTTGGCTCTTCGTAGAGGTGACGCGGCGGGGCGATCTGCTGGATTTCGCCTTGGTGGAACACCGCGACGCGGTCGGACATGGTCAAGGCTTCGCCCTGGTCGTGGGTCACGTAGACCACCGTCACGCCGAGGCGCTCGTGCAGGTGCTTGATCTCCATCTGCATGTGTTCGCGCAATTGCTTGTCCAGCGCACCGAGCGGTTCGTCCATCAGCACCAGCTGTGGCTCGAACACCAGTGCGCGCGCCAATGCCACCCGCTGCTGCTGGCCGCCCGACAACTGTGCCGGGTAGCGCTGGGCGAAGGTGTCGAGCTGGACCATGCTCAGGACTTTCTTGACCTTGTCGCTGACATCGCTTTTGTTCAGGCCGCGCACGGTCAGTGGAAACGCGAGGTTCTCGGCCACGGTCATGTGCGGGAACAGGGCGTAGTTCTGAAACACCATGCCGATGTCGCGTTTGTGCGGTGGCACGTTATTGATCGAGCGCCCCGCCAGGAGGATTTCACCGGCGGTCGGGGTTTCGAAACCGGCGAGCATCATCAGGCTGGTGGTCTTGCCCGAACCGGACGGCCCGAGCAGGGTGAGGAATTCGCCCTTGCGAATGTCCAGGTTGAGGTCTTTGACGATCAGGTTCTCGCCGTCGTAGCTCTTCTGCACTCCACGAAAGCTGACCAGAATGTCACTGGCCCCTGCGCTTGAATCGACCTGGCTCATACCCACACCTTTGTTGTTGATGACTGCTGTGGACTAAGCCTAGTGGACGCTGGGGAGCACGCAAATCGGGGCGCAGGAGAGAATCGCCTCAGCCGGATGGAAGGCTGGGGGTAGGGATTGCCCTACAAGGATGGCGCGTTTTGGCAACCGCGGCGGCACGCGCCTGGTTGCAGGCCGCCGTTCCACGCAAAAGCGCTGAGGCGGCATGTCGCAAATGGACATGCCGCCCCCACAGGGTCTTCCGTGATGCCTAGAGGAGCTTGTGCTCCATTGCGTACTTCACCAGCTCGGCCAGCGAAGTGATGTTGAGCTTCTGCATCAGCCGCGCCTTGTGGGTGCTGATGGTTTTGTTGCTCAGGGCCAACTGCTGGGCGATGTCGTTGACGTTGGCGCCCTGGGCCAGGCGCTCGAACACCGAGAACTCGCGCTCCGACAACAGCGAATGCAGGGGGCGCGAATCAGTCAGACCGACTTCAAAGACCATGCGGTCGGCCAGCTCCGGGTCGATGTAGCGCCCGCCCGACGCCACTTTGCGAATCGCCGTCAGCAGCAGCGCCGGATCACTGTCCTTGGTGGCATACCCCGCCGCGCCAACCTTCAATGCCCGCGCCGCCATTTGCGCTTCATCGTGCATCGACAACACCAGGATCGCCGGCGGATTGTTCAGTGCGCGGATCCGCGGAATCGCCTCCAGGCCATTGACGCCCGGCATGGAGATGTCCAGCAACACCACTTCACAGGGCACATGGCGCAAGGTCTCGAGCAACTGCTCGCCATTGCTCGCCTCCCCCACCACTTGCAGATCCTTGGCCAGGCCAATCAACTGCTTGATGCCTTCGCGAACGATGGTGTGGTCTTCGGCTACCAGTACACGGATCACAGACTTCTCCAGATTCAAGATCGATCGCGAGCAGACTCGCTCCCGCTGACATCCGCATCCAGCGGCACTCGCACGCTCAAGGACGTGCCCTCCCCCGGCTCGCTCTCCAGCGACAACCGCCCCCCCATGATCAACACCCGCTCACGCATGCCGACCAGACCAAAGGACGTTGGCCGGCCGGCTGCGGCAACAAATCCTACGCCATCATCGCTCACGGTCAGGCACAACTCGTCGCCCTCGAGAGTGAGTGTCAGTTCGACAGTATGCGCCTGGGCGTGACGCATGACATTGGTCAGCGCTTCCTGGAGGATGCGAAACAAGCCGATGGCCTTGGCGTCGCTGAGCACCGGCAGGTTTTCCGGCACCTGCACCAGGCACGGAATCTGTGTGCGCGCCTCGAAACGTCGCGCTTGCCACTCGATGGCCGAGGCGATCCCGGCATCGAGAATCGGCGGGCGCAACGCGGTTGCGACATCACGCACCAACTGGAACAGCTGGGCAATCAGCCGTTTCATGCTGTGCAAACGCTCGTTCAAGCCCGGGTCGAGCTGTGCGTAGGCCAATTCACACATGGACGTTTCCAGCTTCAACACCGTCAGCATCTGCC
Source organism: Pseudomonas fluorescens (assembly GCF_041354075.1). Lineage (GTDB taxonomy): Bacteria > Pseudomonadota > Gammaproteobacteria > Pseudomonadales > Pseudomonadaceae > Aquipseudomonas > Aquipseudomonas fluorescens_CE. The sequence continues at coordinate 26,619 of NZ_JARZGC010000019.1, forward strand.
CCAGCTCGTCATGCACTTCCCGGGCAATTCGGGCCTTTTCCTCTTCCCGGACGCTCTCAAGGTGCGCGGAGAGTTCGCGCAACTGCTCACGGGAGCTGGCCAGCTCCAGTTCGATGCGCTTGCTCTCGCTGATGTCCCAGACAATGCCGTCCCAGACCGAACTGCCATCCTCGAGCCGGCGGGTGATGGCCTTGATCTCGGCCCAGCGCATATCACCCTGACGCGTGAGAATCCGCCCTTGCCACGACCAGTCGCTGTCGGTGTCCAGCGCATGGTCCTGGGTCTGGTGGTAACTGCCCTTGTCGTCCGGATACACCAGGCTGCGCAAACCTTTGTCACGATGGGCCAGGGTCGCCGGCGAATAACCCACCAGGCTTTCGCTGCCCTCACTGATGTAGGCAAAGTCGATCTGCCCGGTCACCGGCGCCCGCTCCAGGCGAAAGACCAATCCCGGTACATTGGCGGCAATGCCTTGCAGGCGCGCCTCGCTTTCCTGCAGTGCGGCCAAGGCGCGACGGCGTTCGGTCACGTCGTTGAGGTAAACCACCAGGTATTCGCCATCACGAAATCGCAGGAAGCTCAGCGAAACGTCGGTCGGCAACATGCTGCCATCGGCCCGCAGGCAATTGGTTTCGAAACTCAGCGGTCCTTCCTCGCTGGCACGGGCGCGCTTCCACAAGTTCAGCCAGCGGTCCATGTGCAGACCGGGCTCAAGGTCGATCAGCGGTCGGTCGATGATGCCACCGGCCGGATAGCCCAGCATGGTTTCGGCGGCACGATTGGCGTAGCGCACGTGGCTGTCCCAGTTGACCCAGAGAATCCCGACCGTGCTCTGGTCGATGGAAAACTGGGTGAGACGCAAGGCCTCTTCACTGGCGGCGCGCAGGGCGATGTCTTCCCGCGCGGCCAACAGACGGTGTTCCAGGCTCAGTTGCTGCCGACGCTGCCAGAACACGATGGCCATGCTGCTCAACATCAACACCGCCAGCAGCAGGCTGAGGTTCTGCCAGAACCCCCGTGACTCGGTGAGGCGCGGATACTTGGGCCGCAACCATTGGTTGTGCAATTGCTCCAGGTCCTTGCCCGGGATCGCTCGCAGCGCACTTTCGATAATGCCGGCCAACTCCGGCCAGTCGCGGCGGGTGGCCACGCGCAACAACTGGGGCAAACCAATGTCGCCCACCACCACCAGCGCGGCGAAGTCCGGCTCGACGGACAGCCGTCCCAGTTGCGCTTCATCGACCACGGCGTAACTGGCCTGCTGGCTTACCAGCAGTTGCAAGGCCTGGCGCTCGAGCGGCACACCTTGGAGATTCAGATGCGGATAGGTGCTGCGCAGATAATCGGCGGTGGCGCTGGGCATGCGCACGGCCACGCGGGTCTGGCTGTCGAGTTTCTCCAGTTCGACGACACCGGCGGCCTTCTGGTCGCTGACCACCAACTGCGGCACCCGCATGTACGGATCGGAAAACTGCCACAGGCGCAAGCCGCCAGGGGTTTGCACCAGCCCGGGGGCGAGATCGATTTCACCCTCGCGGGTGGCGGCTTCGAGTTGCGCCAGATCGGGAAAATTGCGCCAGCTCAGCTCGACATTCAGCGCCTTGGCCAACCACTTCATCAGCTCGACGTTGACTCCGGACAAGCGCTGCAAGCGGCGATCGTATTGCGCGTAGGGCATCTGCAACACCACGCCGACACGCAGCTCGCGATGTTGCGCCAACCATTGTTGCTGGGTGGCGGACAATGGCGCGACCTGTGCTGGTGGCACAGAGGATGCCCACCCCATCAAGGGAAACCACAAACAGCCGATAACCCACAGGCAGCGAATACGCTTCATTGAAGTCTCACACACTGACAAATACTGACCAACCCATTAGGCTGCCGGAATACCTTCTGGCCTGGAATATCCGATGCCCCCTGTCTACCGCCTGGCACTGCCAGCATTGTGCCTGTCGTTGATCCTGCCTTGTGCCTTTTCTGTCAGCGCCGCCGACCCGGTACCTGTTGCCGAGGAAAAAGCGCCGGAACGTCAGCCGCTGCTTGAGCGTAGTCAGGAAGAAGCGACTGCACTCGAGCGCAAGATCCCTGCCCAGGAACAGCAACAACTGCAAGCGGGCAACGATACGTTTCTGGCCTTGTGGAAGCCGGCCAATACTGCCGAACCCAAGGGCGCGGTCATTATCATCCCGGGTGCCGGTGAAACCGTTGACTGGCCGCAAGCAATCGGCCCATTACGCCGCAAACTGCCGGATGCCCAATGGAGCAGCCTGAGTATCACCCTGCCTGATCCGCAAAGCGAAGCCATCGCACCTCGTGTGGTCGAAGTGCCAGCGACGATCAAAGCCCCTGACGTCGGCAGCAAGGACTCGACCACCGCCGCGCCCATCGAACAGGTGGCCGGTGGTGAAGCCGACATGGTCGACAAGGCGGTCGTCGAGACCAGCGATGAACAGGTCAAGGCCGATGCCGAACGCATCTTCGCGCGCATCGATGCAGCCATTGCCTACGCCGAGCAACAAAGCGCACGCAGCATTGTGCTGCTTGGCCACGGCACCGGCGCCTATTGGGCGGCGCGCTATCTGAGCGAAAAACAGCCTTCGCAAGTCGAGAGATTCGTGATGGTCGCGGCTCAAGCACCTGCCGCAGCCAAACCCGGGCTGGCGGAACTCACGCCGACGCTGAAACTGCCGACCGCCGACCTCTTCTATCAGGACAAGCCGCTGGATCGCAACGCGGCCCTGGAGCGTCTGCAGGCCAGCAAGCGACTCAAGGCCTCTGCATTCAGTCAGGTCTCGCTCAAAGCGTTGCCGGGCAACAGCAAGGACCAGCAAGAGCAGTTGGTGCGCCGGGTCAGGGGCTGGTTGAATCCCCAGTCAGAGGACTGATCCACTGCATCGCCTCTATCGCGAACAGGCTCGCTCTCAATCAATGGGGCGCCTGTCGCGATAGCAGCTACGTCGCTGCGCTAACGAAAATCGCGCCGCTGACGAATCAACGTATACGCACTGTGCAAGTCTCGTGTCATTTCCGTGGCCTCACGCACTTGCGAAGCTGTCGCGCCGCTGCCGGCGACTTTGTCCGGGTGATGACGACTGAGCAGGCGCCGGTACGCACGCTTGATCTGCGCCGGCTCAGTGTCGGCAGTTACCCCCAGCAATTGCAGCGCCTCCTGATAAACCTGAGAACTGTTGGCCAGCGGACGCTTGGCCGGCTCGTAATCGGCCGCCAAAGCCTGCACCTGGTATGACTTCCAGCCGAGCCACTTGCCCCATTGGGTAACCAGCCTGCGCTCGGCCGTACCGGCACGACCGTCCGCCCAGACCATGCGCCAGCAGGCCCGCAACACACCTTCCGCCGCATGGGGCTGAACGCTGAGGCGACGCAAGTACCGGCGCAAGGGGTCATGACCGGACTTGCCGCGATTGAATGCCGCGATGGCCCGCTGCTTCGCCGCCTCGGTCATTTCCAGCGACTGCATCTCGCGCCGGGCCTGGAGGATGTGGCCATCCAGCACCCGCCCGTTGCTCTTGGCCAACCGCCCGAGCAGTACGAACAGCAGTTCATCGTTGCGCAGCACCGAGCGCCCGCCCAGCGCTTCGCGCAAATGCGCCCAGCTCTGCAACTGGGCGCGTCGATCCAGTGCCTGGCCCAATAATGCGCCAAGCATGGCCCCCGGAATGCTGGCAACGAAAAAGCCCACTCCGGCTCCAATCAGAGTCCCTGGCCACAGCATGTCAGCGACTCGCTTCAATCAAGGTTTCGACTTCAGCGAGACGCTCGTGGGTGCCGACATCCACCCAGCGACCGTGCAACCGCTCCCCTGTCACTTGCCCCTCGGCCATCGCCTTGCGCAGCAGCGGTGCCAATTTGAAAGCGCCCGCCGAGCACCCATCGAACAGCTGTGGATGCAGTACGGCGATGCCACTGTAGGTCAGGGTCGCCCCGCCTGGCTGGCCATCGCGAACCTGGCCGTCGTCCAGCATGAAGTCGCCGGCCGGATGGTGTCGCGGGTTATCCGCCAGCACCAGATGAGCCAGGCCGGAAATGGGCGCGTGCAGCACGCTGAAGTCGTAGTCGGTCCAGATATCGCCGTTGACCACCACAAACGCGTCATCTCCCAACAACGGCAATGCGCGAAAGATTCCGCCACCGGTTTCAAGGGGTTCGCCTTCCCGCGAGTACTGGATGCTCACGCCATATTGCGAGCCATCACCCAGGTAATCTTCAATCTGCCGGCCCAGCCACGCATGGTTGATCACGATATCGGTAAAACCGGCGGCGGCCAGCGCGAGCAGGTGATACTCGATCAAGGGCACGCCATTGGCGCGGACCAGCGGCTTGGGGGTCGTCAGGGTCAGGGGACGCATGCGCTCCCCCTTTCCGGCAGCCAGAATCATTGCCTTCATGCATTTGCTCCGGCACGCAGACTGAGGAGCAACACGTCCAGCTCAGCCAGTTCGGGCCGGCGGGCGATCACTGCGTCTATATAAGCAAAGAAGCGCGGCACGTCCGCCAGGTAGCGTGGTTTGCCGTCGCGATGACAAATACGGGCAAAGATACCGATGACCTTCAGGTGACGCTGCACCCCCATCAGGTCGCTGGCCCGCAGGAAGTCGTCGAAATCCGGCTGTACCGGGATACCCAGGGCCGCCGCTTGCTTCCAGTAGTTTTCCAGCCAGCCGTGTACACGTTCTTCGGGCCAACTGAGGAAAGCGTCCTTGAACAGGCAGGTCACGTCGTAGGTTACGGGGCCGTAAACGGCATCCTGGAAATCCAGCACGCCGGGATTCGGCTCGCTGAGCATCAGGTTGCGCGGCATGTAGTCGCGGTGGACCAGCACCTTGGGCTGGGCCAGGGCACTGTCGATCAACAGCTCGGTGACGTTATCCCAGAGGACCTGCTGCGCCGGATCGAATTCGATACCCAGCTCGCGCTTCACGAACCACTCCGGGAACAACTCCAGCTCGCGACGCAACAGCGCCACATCATAGCTGGGCAGTGGGGCTACCATCGGCAGTTGTTGAAAAGCGACCAGAGCCTGCAGGGCATCGGTGAATAAATCGTCGGCATTTTCACTGTCGATGACGTCCAGGTAGGTCTTGTTGCCCAGGTCATTGAGCAAAAGAAACCCGCGTTCGAGGTCCTCGGCGTAAATTTTCGGCACATTTATTCCGGATTTCGCCAGCAAAAAGGCGATATCCACGAAGGGTTTGCAGTTTTCCTGAGGGGGCGGCGCGTCCATGACGACGAAACTTCGACCTGCGCCTTCCCACCGGAAATAGCGCCGAAAACTCGCATCACTACTGGCCGCAGTCAACGTGGCCGGGGGTACGGCGCCCCAACCCTGCTCGGCAAAGAGGACTGCCAACTGCTCATCGAGCCAAACTTTCAGGTGTTGCAAACGTACATCTTGGTCAGGCATTACAAGGGTCTCCGACGGCCCTAGCCGTCAAGCGGGTCATGCTTTATTATCCAGCATCTTTTTCAGACCATCGAGAGGCGTGCGGCCCACACCGCGGGCAGATGGCACGCAGGAAGCCCGGACTAATAAGATGGCATTGAAATCCCCCGCGTTTCGTAAAAAATTTCCGTTGTTGGTCACTGGCAGTCTGCTGGCCCTGCAACCCCTAGCCACTTCGTTCGTGGTCGCCGCGGAACAGTATGACTGCTCAGTCTCTGCTTCGGGTGCCTGGGACTGTGCGCCAAAGACGCCGGCGGCAGCCTTGCCTCCGCGTCCCGTCCATGACGGCAGCGCAGTCAGCTCCAGTGGCGACGCCCCGGCGCAAGCCGGCGCTGACGAAGAAACCGGCGCCAAGCCCGTGCTGGTGACCGAGTCCAAGGGTCGCGGCCTCAAGTCACGTAGCGAAGACTACAGTCATCTTGACTGGGTTCCGCGCGAGAAGCTCACTGCAGCGCAATTGGCCGAAACCGGTCCTTACTGCTCTGGTTCCTATATCGAACCGATTCGTCCTGGCATGAATGACAAGACGAATAAAAGTGACGCACCGACCTTCGTCGGCGCCAAAGCCTCGCGCTACAAGCAGGATGAGCAGATTGCCACCCTGGCCGGCGACGTCGTCCTGCGCCAGGGCAGCATGCAGGCCGAAGCCGACGAAGCGAACCTCTACCAGGCCGAGAGCCGTGGCGAACTGGACGGCAACGTGCGCATTCGCGACAACGGCGCCCTGATCGTCGGCGACCACGCCGAAGTGCAGCTCGACACCGGTGAAGCCAAGGTCGACAACGCCGAATACGTGATGCACAAGTCCCGTATCCGCGGCAACGCGCTGTATGCCAAACGTGCCGAGAACGCGATCATCCGCCTCAAGGATGGTACGTACACCACGTGCGAACCGAACAGCAACGCCTGGCAGCTCAAGGGCAACAACATCACCTTGAACCCGGCCACCGGTTTCGGTACCGCGACCAACGTGACACTGCGGGTCAAGGACATTCCGGTCCTGTATACGCCGTACATCTATTTCCCGATCGACGACCGTCGCCAGTCCGGCTTCCTGCCGCCGACCATCGGCAGCGGCAGCGACACTGGCTTCCTGCTGGTCACCCCTTACTACTTCAACCTGGCACCGAACTACGATGCCACGTTGTACCCGCGCTACATGAGCAAGCGCGGCCTGTTGATGGAAGGCGAGTTCCGTTACCTGACCCAGTCCAGCGAAGGTCAGTTCGGCGCCGCGTACCTCAACGACGACGACACCGAACGCAGCCAACAGACCGACTACGAAAAAACCCGCTACATGTACAACTGGCAGCACAAGGGTGGCCTCGATTCGCGCGTACTGACCCAGGTCGATTACACCAAGATCAGCGATCCTTATTACTTCCAGGATCTGCAGACTGACCAGATCGGCGTGAAAAGCGACGATTACGTCAACCAGCAGGGTTCCGTGACCTACCGTGGCGACAGCTACACCGCTCGCTTGAACGCCCAGGCTTACCAACTGGCGACCGTTTCGAACGTCACGCCATATGATCGTCTGCCGCAGATTACCTTCTACGGTCAGCTGCCCGTCCACCCTAGCGGCCTGAATTTCGACTACGAAACTGAAATCGTGCGATTTGATCGCGATCTGAAGACTGGCAACTTTGTACAGGAAGACGGCGTAACAACGGAGCGACGTCTGGACACCAACGTGTTCGGCCTGGCCCGTGCCAATGGTGATCGCCTGAACCTCAAGCCAGGCGTGAGCCTGCCTTTGAACTGGACGTATGGCTTCCTGAAGCCATCGCTCAAGTATCAGTACACGCAATACCAACTGGATCTCGATGGTCAGGGCAAAGCCGACATCGCCGGTCAAGGTGCTGAAGGCGACCGTCTGAACGGTACGTTCAGCAGCAATCAGAACCGTGGCGTGCCGATTGCCAGCGTCGATAGCGGCCTGTACTTCGATCGTGATACCACCTGGTTCGGCAAAAATTACCGTCAGACCCTGGAACCGCGCCTGTTCTATCTCTATGTGCCGGAGAAAGACCAGTCTGACATCCCGGTGTTCGACACCGGTGAGTACACCTTCAACTACGCATCGCTGTTCCGCGACAACCGCTTCTCCGGTGCCGACCGCGTCGGCGACGAAAACAAGCTGTCGCTGGGCGTGACCAACCGCTGGATCGAAGACAACGGTTTCGAGCGTCAGCGCATCAGCATTGGCCAGGCCCTGTATTTCAGGGATCGCAAGGTCCAACTGCCGGGTATCGACGCAAGAACCCGGGAAGACTCGCAATCCGACGTTTCGCCTTACGCGCTGGAATACGAATACCGCTGGAACCGCGACTGGCGCACGACCGCCGAGTACAACTGGGACCCGGACAGCCGCAGCCCTCGCTCGGGTAGCGCGATGTTCCACTACCAACCAGAAGACAACCCGAACAAGGTCATCAACGCCGGCTATCGCTACCGTAATGACCAGGTCCGATACGATCAGAACACTGGCCAATGGTCGGTGGGTGGTGGTGACTACGGCACGCCGGGCCAGCCTGGCTACGTGAAGGACTATTACAAGATCCAGCAGCACGACTTCTCGGTGATCTGGCCGATCGTGCCGCAATGGAACGCCATCAGCCGCTGGCAGTATGACTACAACCGTAACCGTACCCTGGAAGCCTTCGGTGGTTTCGAGTACGACAACTGCTGCTGGAAACTGCGCCTGATCAACCGTTACTGGGTCAGCTATGACGAGTTCAGTCAGAACGCCCCGGAAAACGAAAAAGGCGACCACGGCGTCTTCCTACAAATCGTTCTGAAAGGTCTCGGCGGCCTCACCGGCGCCAAAGTAGAGAGCTTCCTCGACAAAGGCATCCAAGGTTATCGTGAACGTGAAGACCAAGCTTTCTGATTGTCTGCGCCCGCTTGTGCTGGGCGCGCTGTTCCTGGGTACCGCAGCGAATGCCGCGGTACAGTCCATCGATAAAGTGGTGGCCATTGTCGACAATGATGTGGTCATGCAGAGCCAACTGGACCAGCGTGTCCACGAAGTTCAGCAAACCATCGCCAAGCGCGGTGCTGCCGTGCCGCCCGCCGGCGTGCTGGATCAGCAGGTGCTCGAGCGCCTGATCGTCGAGAACCTGCAATTGCAGATCGGCGAACGCTCCGGCATCCGCATCACCGATGAAGAGCTGAATCAGGCCGTCGGCACCATTGCCCAGCGCAATAACATGTCGCTCGAGCAGTTCCGTGCCGCGTTGTCTCGGGATGGCCTGTCTTACGAGGACGCTCGCGAGCAGATCCGCCGTGAAATGATCATCAGCCGCGTGCGCCAGCGCCGTGTGGCCGAGCGCATCCAGGTGTCCGAGCAGGAAGTGAAGAACTTCCTGGCTTCCGACCTGGGCAAGATGCAGCTGTCCGAAGAGTTCCGCCTGGCCAACATCCTGATCCCGACGCCGGAAAGCGCCAACTCCGACGCCATTCAGAGTGCAGCCAAACAAGCAGACGCGGTCTACCAGCAACTCCAGCAAGGCGCCGACTTCGGCCAACTGGCCATTGCCAAATCCGCCAGCGAAACCGCACTGGAAGGTGGCGACATGGGCTGGCGTAAAGCGGCTCAACTGCCGCCTCCGTTCGACCGCATGCTGAGCACCATGGGCGTGGGTGAAATCACCGCACCCATGCGCACCCCGGGCGGCTTCATCATCCTGAAGATCCTCGACAAGCGCGGCGGCGAAACCCAGGTACGTGACGAAGTGCACGTGCGTCATATCCTGGTCAAGCCAAGTCCGATTCGCGATGAAGCAAAAACCAAGGCTCTGGCCCAGTCGCTCTACAGCCGTATCGAAGCGGGTGAAGACTTTGCCGAACTGGCCAAGAGCTACTCGGAAGACCCGGGTTCGGCCCTCAACGGTGGCGACCTGAACTGGATCGACCCGAATGCACTGGTGCCCGAGTTCCGCGAAGTGATGGCCAAGACCCCGCAAGGTCAGCTGTCCAAGCCGTTCCAGACCCAGTATGGCTGGCACGTTCTGGAAGTCCTTGGCCGCCGCGCCACCGACAGCACCAACCAGGCCCGCGAACAGCAAGCCATGACCGTACTGCGTAACCGCAAATACGACGAAGAGCTGCAAACCTGGCTGCGCCAGATCCGTGACGAAGCCTACGTAGAAATCAAACTCCCTGGTGCAGACCAGGCAGCGCAGTGAAACCCCAACGTTTCGCGCTGACACCCGGCGAACCAGCGGGCATAGGTCCAGACCTGTGCCTGCTGCTCGCCTCGCAACTCCAGCCACACCCCCTGATTGCCATCACCAGCCGTGACCTGCTCCTGGAGCGGGCCGCGCAGCTGGGTGTGGTTGTCGATGTGCTGGCGGTATCACCGGCCAACTGGCCGGACGCACCCGCACCGGCGGGCAGCCTGTATGTCTGGGATACACCCCTCGGTGCGCCGGTGACGACGGGCCAGCTCGACAAGGCCAATGCGGCCTTTGTGCTGGAAACCCTGACCCGCGCGGGCCAGGGATGCCTGGACGGGCATTTTGCCGGGATGATCACCGCGCCCGTGCACAAGGGTGTGATCAATGAATCGGGCATCGCCTTTTCCGGCCACACGGAGTTTCTCGCCGACCTGACGCACACTGCACAGGTGGTGATGATGCTTGCGACGCGTGGCTTGCGCGTAGCCCTGGTGACCACCCACCTGCCCCTTCGCGACATTGCCGACGCCATCACGCCGGAGCGTCTGGAACGGGTGACGCGGATTCTGCACACCGACCTGCAAGAAAAATTCGGCATCGCCCGGCCACGCATCCTGGTATGCGGACTCAACCCGCATGCCGGCGAAGGCGGTCACCTGGGCCATGAAGAAATCGACATCATCGAACCTACCCTGGAGCGCCTGCGCGGCGAAGGCATGGACCTTCGCGGTCCACTGCCCGCCGACACGCTGTTTACCCCCAAATATCTGGAGCACTGCGATGCGGTGCTGGCGATGTACCACGACCAGGGACTGCCCGTGCTGAAATACAAAGGCTTCGGCGCGGCCGTCAATGTGACCCTCGGCTTGCCGATCATCCGCACCTCGGTCGACCACGGCACCGCCCTGGACCTGGCCGGCAGCGGCAGGATCGACACCGGTAGCCTGCAGGTCGCCCTGGAAACCGCCTACCAGATGGCCGAGACCCGTTTATGACCGAGCACTACCAACACAAGGCGCGCAAACGCTTTGGCCAGAACTTCCTCCACGATGCCGGCGTTATCGACCGCATCCTGCGTTCCATCCATGCCAAGCCCGAAGACCGGATGCTGGAAATCGGCCCGGGCCAGGGGGCACTGACCCAAGGCCTGCTGGGCAGCGGCGCGCAACTGGACGTGGTGGAGCTGGACAAGGACCTGATCCCGATCCTCAACCAGCAATTCGCCGGCAAGAGCAATTTCAACCTGCATCAGGGCGACGCGCTGAAGTTCGACTTCAACAGCCTCAACGCTGCGCCGAACAGCCTGCGTGTGGTCGGCAACCTGCCGTACAACATCTCCACGCCGCTGATCTTCCACCTGCTGAACAACGCAGGGATCATTCGTGACATGCACTTCATGCTGCAAAAGGAAGTGGTGGAGCGCCTCGCAGCCGGCCCTGGCGGCGGCGACTGGGGGCGCCTGTCGATCATGGTTCAGTATCACTGCCGCGTGGAGCACCTGTTCAACGTCGGACCGGGTGCGTTCAACCCGCCACCAAAAGTCGATTCGGCCATTGTGCGGCTGGTGCCGCATGCCGTCCTGCCGCACCCTGCCAAGGATCATCGGTTGCTGGAGCGTGTCGTGCGCGAAGCCTTCAACCAGCGCCGCAAGACCCTGCGCAACACCCTCAAGTTGTTGCTGAGCAGCGACGAGATCACCGCCGCCGGTGTCGATGGCAGCCTGCGCCCCGAGCAGCTTGACCTGGCGGCCTTCGTACGCCTGGCCGACAAGCTCAGCGAACAAGTCCTACAGAAACCTGCCGCCGACTGACAGACAACCAGCATTATCGGGTAGGACACCAGCTTCCATGTCTGGTCTACTACCCGATACTTGGCCTAGACTGAATCTCATCAGCTACGCCACCGCGTCCCGCTCAGTTTTTAAGGCCCCTTGCATGTCCGATCCTCGTTACCAGGTCGACGTCAGCGTCGTCACCCGCTATCTGGCAGAACAATCGCAACCCGAGCAAAACCGCTTTGCTTTCGCCTACACCATCACTGTGCACAACAATGGCGAATTATCGGCCAAACTGCTGTCGCGCCACTGGGTGATCACCGACGGAGACGGGCATGTCGAGGAAGTGCGGGGTGCCGGTGTAGTGGGTCTGCAGCCGTTGATCCAGTCCGGCGCAAATCACACCTACAGCAGTGGCACCGTCATGACGACCAAGGTCGGTACCATGCAAGGCACCTATCAAATGATTGCCGATGACGGCAAACATTTCGATGCCATCATCGCCCCCTTCCGCTTGGCGGTACCAGGAGCGCTGCACTGATGGCGACCTACGCCGTCGGTGACCTGCAAGGCTGCCTTGAGCCGCTCGAATGCCTGCTCCAGCAAGTCGCCTTCGACCCTTCCCGGGACACGCTGTGGCTAGTAGGCGATCTGGTCAACCGTGGCCCGCAGTCGCTGGAAACCTTGCGCTTTCTCTATGGCATCCGCGAGTCGCTGGTGTGCGTGCTCGGCAATCACGACCTGCACCTGCTGGCTGCCGGGCACAACATCGAACGCCTGAAAAAATCCGACACCCTGCGCGAGATCCTGCAGGCACCGGACAGCGCGGAGTTACTCGAGTGGCTGCGCCAGCAAAAGCTCATGCACTACGACGAACAGCGCAACATCGCCCTGGTCCATGCCGGCATCCCTCCACAATGGTCGCTGCGCAAAGCGCTCAAGTGCGCGGCGGAAGTCGAGGAGGTCCTGCGCGATGACAACCGGCTGCCCCCTTTTCTCGACGGCATGTACGGTAACGAACCGTTGAAATGGGACAATGACCTCAAGGGCGTGACACGTCTGAGAGTGATCACCAATTATTTCACCCGGATGCGGTTCTGCACCCGCGAAGGCAAGCTTGACCTCAAGAGCAAGGAAGGCATCGACACCGCGCCGTCCGGCTACGCGCCCTGGTTCACCTACGACGACCGCAAGACCCGAGACACCAAGATCATTTTCGGTCACTGGGCTGCGCTCGAAGGCCGGAGTGACCAGCCAGGCATCTTCGCCCTCGACACCGGCTGCGTCTGGGGTGGGGCGATGACCCTGATGAACGTCGACACCCTTGAGCGCATTCAATGCCAATGCGACGACCACGGCCACGCAATGCGGCCAGGCGTCCCGTCTCTTTCCGCCTCAACGTCAGCTGGCGCCCAGCGCTAGACTGCGCCTTCAGCCGAGCCCCAGGAGCCCGCCATGAGCGAATTCAAACGTATCCCCCCAGAACAGGCCCAGGCCCTGCGCGAACAAGGCGCGGTCGTGGTCGATGTCCGAGACCCGGCGACATTTGCCGCGTTGCACATCAGCGGTTCGAAGCATCTGGACAATCATTCCCTGCACGCCTTCATTCAGGGCGCCGATCTGGATGCACCAACAGTCGTGGTCTGCTATCACGGCAACTCCAGCCAAGGCGCGGCGGCTTATCTGGTCGGCCAGGGCTTCTCCGACGTTTACAGCCTGGATGGCGGTTTTGAGCTGTGGCGCACGACCTATCCGGCAGAAACCTCGCAAGATACCGGCGAATAATTTTTTTGTAATGCGCAAGCCCCCGTCCACCGGGGGCTCGGGCGGCACCGGACGAACGGTCCGCCACAACTAATTACGTATCCGCCCTTTACCTCTCGAATTCCCAACTATCCTTAAGCGCAGGCCATCCAAAACAGGGGAGAGCCGGTACACCGGCGCGCGGATCATCGGGAGTAGCCTTCACAGTCGTCAGCTGCGAAGGGTTTCTGGGGGGTAAACAGCAACTGCCTGTTCGGTTGCTGCCAGCATCGACTGAGTGATCCGGCGTCGGCTCCACGTATCGAGCGAGGTGACGTCATGAGTATCTTTAGCCACTTCCAACAACGCTTCGAGTCCACACGCCAGGAAGAATTCTCGCTGCAAGAGTACCTGGAGCTGTGCAAAAAGGACCGCAGTGCCTACGTTTCCGCCGCCGAGCGTCTCTTGCTGGCCATCGGAGAACCGGAGCTGCTGGATACTTCCACCAACTCGCGACTGTCGCGAATCTTCTCCAACAAGGTCATCCGTCGCTATCCGGCCTTTGAAGACTTCCATGGGATGGAAGAATGCATCGACCAGATCGTGTCGTATTTCCGCCATGCCGCCCAGGGACTGGAAGAAAAGAAACAAATTCTCTATCTGCTCGGCCCTGTCGGTGGCGGTAAATCGTCCCTGGCTGAAAAGCTCAAACAACTGATCGAAAAGGTGCCTTTCTACGCCATCAAGGGCTCGCCGGTCTTTGAATCACCTCTGGGTCTGTTCAACGCCACTGAAGATGGCGCGATCCTCGAGGAAGACTTCGGCATCCCACGGCGTTATCTCAACACCATCATGTCGCCGTGGGCGACCAAGCGCCTGGCCGAGTTCGGTGGCGATATCAGCCAGTTCCGCGTGGTGAAACTCTATCCGTCGATCCTCAACCAGATCGCCGTGGCCAAGACCGAACCGGGAGATGAAAACAACCAGGACATCTCGGCGCTGGTGGGCAAGGTCGATATCCGCAAACTGGAAGAATTCCCGCAGAACGACGCCGATGCCTACAGTTACTCCGGCGCACTGTGCCGGGCCAACCAGGGCTTGATGGAGTTCGTCGAAATGTTCAAGGCACCGATCAAGGTGCTGCACCCATTGCTGACGGCCACCCAGGAGGGCAACTACAACAGTACCGAAGGCCTGGGGGCGATTCCGTTTACCGGCATCCTGCTCGCCCACTCCAACGAATCGGAATGGCACACGTTCCGCAACAACAAGAACAACGAGGCGTTCATCGACCGGATCTACATCGTCAAGGTCCCGTATTGCCTGCGGGTCAGCGACGAAGTGAAGATCTACGACAAGCTGCTGTTCAACAGTTCGCTGGCCAAGGCCCACTGCGCCCCCGACACCCTGAAGATGCTGGCCCAGTTCACCGTGCTTTCTCGCCTGAAAGAACCGGAGAACTCCAACATCTACTCGAAAATGCGCGTGTATGACGGCGAAAACCTCAAGGACACCGATCCAAAGGCCAAGTCGATCCAGGAATACCGCGACAACGCCGGTGTCGATGAAGGCATGAACGGTCTGTCGACCCGTTTCGCGTTCAAGATCCTGTCCAAGGTCTTCAACTTCGACCCGCACGAAATTGCCGCCAACCCGGTGCATCTGCTGTACGTACTGGAACAACAGATCGAACAGGAACAATTCCAGGCGGAAACCCGCGAGCGTTACCTGCGTTACCTCAAGGAATACCTGGCACCGCGCTATATCGAATTCATCGGCAAGGAAATCCAGACCGCCTACCTCGAGTCTTATAGCGAATACGGCCAGAACATCTTCGATCGCTACGTGCTGTACGCCGACTTCTGGATCCAGGACCAGGAATACCGCGACCCGGAAACCGGCGAAATCCTCAATCGCGTGGCATTGAACGAGGAACTGGAAAAAATCGAAAAACCGGCCGGCATCAGCAATCCGAAGGATTTCCGCAACGAAATCGTCAACTTCGTGCTGCGGGCTCGCGCCAACAACAATGGCAAGAACCCGACCTGGCTCAGCTACGAAAAACTGCGGGTGGTCATCGAGAAGAAAATGTTCTCCAACACCGAAGACCTCCTGCCGGTCATCAGCTTCAACGCCAAGGCCAGCAAAGAGGACCAGCAGAAGCACAACGACTTCGTCACGCGCATGGTCGAGCGGGGCTACACCGACAAACAGGTACGGCTTCTTTCCGAATGGTACCTACGGGTCCGGAAGTCGCAGTGAAGCAGCGGCAAGCTTCCAGCTACAAGCTGCAAGGGAACAGCGGTTGATTCCCCAACTCGGGAATTGAAGGCGCTTTCGCTTGCGGCTTGAAGCTCACGACTTGAAGCTCCCCGGAGGGGCCTATGAGCTATGTGATCGACCGACGTCTCAATGGCAAGAACAAGAGCACGGTAAACCGCCAACGGTTTCTGCGGCGATACCGTGACCACATCAAGAAGGCTGTCGAAGAGGCGGTCAGCCGGCGTTCCATCACTGATATGGAACACGGCGAACAAATCAGCATCCCCGGCCGGGATATCGATGAGCCGGTGCTGCACCATGGACGCGGTGGCAAACAGACCGTTGTCCACCCAGGCAACAAGGAGTTCACCACCGGCGAACACATCGCCCGCCCACCAGGAGGCGGCGGTGGCCGAGGTCCCGGCAAGGCCGGCAATTCCGGCGAAGGCATGGATGAATTCGTCTTCCAGATCACCCAGGAAGAATTCCTCGAATTCATGTTCGAGGACCTCGAGCTGCCCAACCTGGTCAAGCGCAACCTGACCGGCACCGATACCTTCAAAACCGTGCGTGCAGGGATCAGCAACGAGGGCAACCCGTCGCGCATCAACATCATCCGCACCTTGCGCTCGGCCCATGCCCGACGCATTGCATTGTCCGGCAGCAGCCGGGCGAAATTGCGCGAAGCCAAGGAGGAACTGCTGCGACTCAAGCGCGATGAGCCGGATAACTTCGGCGATATTCAGGAAATCGAGGCGGAAATCGAAAAACTCAGTGCGCGTATCCACCGCGTTCCGTTCCTCGATACCTTCGACCTCAAATACAACTTGCTGATCAAGCAACCCAACCCCAGCTCCAAGGCCGTGATGTTCTGCCTGATGGACGTATCGGGGTCCATGACCCAGGCCACCAAGGACGTCGCCAAACGCTTTTTCATCCTGTTGTACCTGTTTCTCAAGCGTAACTACGACAAGATCGACGTCGTGTTCATCCGCCACCACACCAGCGCCCGGGAAGTGGACGAGGAGGAGTTTTTCTACTCACGGGAGACCGGTGGCACCATCGTTTCCAGCGCCTTGAAGTTGATGCAGGAGATCATGGCCGAGCGCTATCCCGCCAACGAATGGAACATCTACGCGGCGCAGGCCTCCGATGGAGACAACTGGAACGATGACTCGCCGATCTGCCGCGACATCCTGATCAATCAGATCATGCCGTTTGTGCAGTACTACACTTACGTCGAGATCACCCCCCGGGAACATCAGGCACTGTGGTTCGAATACGAGCGCATCGCCGAAGCCTTTTCTGACACTTTTGCCCAGCAACAACTGGTCTCGGCCGGGGATATCTATCCGGTCTTCCGTGAACTCTTCCAGCGCAGGTTAGTGACATGACCGCCAAAGAGCAGAAGCGCCAACCCATTTCCACCGGCTCTGAATGGACGTTCGAGCTGATCCAGGCCTACGACCGTGAAATCAGTCGTATTGCGGCTCGCTACGCGCTCGACACCTACCCCAATCAGATCGAAGTCATCACCGCCGAGCAGATGATGGATGCGTACGCCTCTGTCGGCATGCCGCTGGGCTATCACCACTGGTCCTACGGCAAACACTTCCTCAGCACTGAAAAATCCTACTCCCGGGGCCAGATGGGGCTGGCCTACGAGATCGTGATCAACTCTGACCCCTGCATCGCGTACCTGATGGAGGAAAACACCATCTGCATGCAGGCCCTGGTGGTGGCACATGCCTGCTACGGGCACAACAGCTTCTTCAAGGGTAACTACCTGTTCCGCACCTGGACCGACGCCAGCTCGATCATCGATTACCTGGTGTTCGCCAAGCAGTACATCATGCAGTGCGAGGAGCGCCATGGCATTGACGCCGTCGAGGACCTGCTCGATTCCTGCCATGCACTGATGAACTATGGCGTCGACCGCTACAAACGTCCTTACCCGATTTCCGCCGAAGAGGAACGCCGGCGGCAGAAGGATCGGGAAGAGCACATGCAGAAACAGATCAACGATCTGTGGCGCACCATCCCCAAGGGCGCCGACAAGTTCAGCGACAAGGACAATGCACGCTTCCCCGCTGAGCCGCAGGAAAACATCCTGTATTTCATCGAGAAACACGCGCCGCTGCTGGAGCCCTGGCAGCGGGAGATCGTGCGTATCGTGCGCAAGATTGCCCAGTATTTCTATCCACAACGCCAGACCCAGGTGATGAACGAGGGCTGGGCCACGTTCTGGCATTACACCCTGATGAACGACCTGTACGACGAAGGCCTGGTCACCGACGGCTTCATGATGGAATTCCTCACGTCCCATACCAGCGTGGTCTTCCAGCCTGGCTTTGACAGCCCTTACTACAGCGGCATCAACCCCTACACACTGGGATTTGCCATGTACCGCGACATCCGGCGCATGTGTGAAAACCCCACCGAAGAGGATCGCCGCTGGTTCCCTGAGATCGCCGGCAGCGACTGGTTGTCGACCATCAAGTTCGCCATGAGCAGCTTCAAGGACGAGAGTTTCATCCTGCAATACCTGTCACCCACGGTGATCCGCGACCTGAAACTGTTCAGCATTCTCGATGACGACCAGAAGGACGATCTGCTGGTGCCGGCCATCCACGATGAAGAGGGCTACCGCACCATCCGTGAAACCCTCGCCGCGCAATACAACCTGGGCAATCGTGAGCCCAACGTGCAGATCTACAGCATCGACCGCCGGGGCGACCGCTCCCTTACCCTTCGTCACCAGCAACACGACCGTAAACCGCTGGGCGAATCCACGGAAGAAGTGCTCAAGCACCTGCACCGCCTCTGGGGCTTCGACATTCATCTGGAGACCCTGCAAGGGGATCAGGTGATGAAAACCCACCACGTGCCACCCCGCAACGAACAAAGCGAAGGCGACTACGGCCGGCTGGACCTGGCCGTCATTCATCTCTGATCAAGGTTTGTGCCTCCGAAAGTTCGACACAAGGGTTATTCTGTCGGGCTAACGGAGGTTTTTTATGCAGATCTATAAAGTCGGTGGGGCCGTTCGTGATCGCCTGCTGGGCAAACCCGTCACCGATATCGATTGGGTCGTGGTCGGCGCCACCACCGAGGAAATGCTCGCCAAGGGCTTTCGCCCGGTGGGGGCGGATTTCCCTGTGTTTCTTCATCCCAAAAGCGGCGAGGAATACGCGCTCGCGCGAACCGAACGCAAGAGTGGGCGTGGCTACGGCGGTTTCACCTTTCACGCCAGCCCCGAAGTGACCCTTGAAGAGGACCTGATTCGCCGCGATCTGACGATCAACGCCATGGCCGAAGACGATCAGCAAAACCTGACCGACCCATACCACGGCCAACGCGACTTGCAAGCCCGCATTTTACGTCATGTTTCCCCGGCTTTCGCCGAAGATCCCCTGCGCGTATTGCGTGTTGCCCGCTTCGCGGCCCGCTATGCCGAGCTCGGATTCACCGTCGCCGCAGAAACCTTGGAACTGATGCGCGAGCTGAGCGAATCCGGGGAACTGCAGGCACTGACCGCAGAACGCAGCTGGAAGGAAATATCCCGGGCACTGATGGAAGACCAACCGCAGGTGTTCATCCAGGTGCTGCGCGAATGCAACGCCTTGAAAGTGCTGATGCCGGAAGTCGACGCACTGTTCGGCGTTCCCCAGCCAGAGGCCCATCACCCGGAGATCGACACCGGCGTACACACCCTGAGCGTGCTCGAACAAGCCGCACGACATCGACAACCCCTGACCGTGCGCTGGGCCTGCCTGCTGCATGACCTGGGCAAGGGGCTGACACCCGAGGACGAATGGCCCCGGCACATTGCTCACGAACACAGGGGCCTGAAGCTGATCAAGGCCGTTAACGAGCGCTTCAAGGCGCCGAAGGATTGCCAGGAACTGGCACTGCTGGTGGGCCAATACCACACGCACGGCCATCGAGCGCTGGAACTGAAGCCGTCGACCCTGCTGGAGTTGCTGCAAAGTTTTGATGTCTACAGGCGACCGCAGCGATTCGAGGAGTTTATTGCGGCCTGCGAAATGGACGCGCGAGGTCGCAAAGGCCTGGAGCAAAGAAGTTATCCACAGGCGGATTACCTGCGCGGGGCTGCGGATGCCGCTCGGGGCGTTGCGGTTCAACCGTTACTGGAAAAGGGATTCAAGGGGCCGGAACTGGGCGAGGCGATCAAGCGCGAGCGACTCAAGACACTGAAAGCCTACAAAGAGTCACGGCTGGCCTGAACCAGGCCGCTCCTCCTGTGGGAGCGAGCCTGCTCGCGATAGCAATCTCAGCCTGGCAGCAGGCTCGACGGCGTCAGCGGTTGCCCACGCCACTCAAACGCCACCGGCGCCAACACTTGATCGATCTGCGCTTCATCCCACAGCGCAGCAAAGTTCTTGCCCACACCCGGGTGCACAAGATCCGGCGCAATCAGCGACAACGGCCACAAGACAAAGGCGTTTTTCAGAATTTCAGCACGGGGCAGCGTCAAACCGTCGAAGTTGCCGACCAGATCGCCAAACAGCAGTACATCGATATCCAGCGGCAAGCCCTTGCGGTCCGGCGCATAGCGACCATTGTCCGCTTCGATGAACTTGAGCCGGCGGTCGAGCTCCATCAGCGGCAGATCGGTATAAGCCGACACCACAAAGTTGAAAAACGGGCCGCTCTTGATGCCCACCGGCTGGCTTTCGAATACCGCCGAGCAGCGTATATCCACCAGGAAGCCCGCCAGAGCTTCCAGGCCGGCCTGCAAATGGGTTTCGCGCTCGATATTGCTACCGAGACCAAGGTACACCTGAGTCAGCGGCATCCGCGCTCGATCTCCACGCCCACACCACCGGTCGCCGCCGCAACGGCACCTGGCTTGGTCAGCTTGAGGCGCATCCAGGGGATGTTGAACTCACTCATCAACACCGCCACCAGACGCTCGGCAAAGGTCTCGACCAGCTGGAACTGCGCTTGCTCGGCAAAGGCCTGGATACGCGCGGAGACGCTCGCGTAATCGAGCGCCAGGGTCAGGTCGTCACCGGCTGCGGCTGGGCGATTATCCCAGGCGAAACTCAGATCAAGACGCAGGCACTGTCGGATGCCTCGCTCCCAGTCGTAGGCACCGATCACGGTGTCAACTTCCAGGCCCTCGATAAACACTCTGTCCAAGCACTCTTCTCCGCTGCACGACAAGGGCGCAATGCGCCGTTAGAATCAGGGCGTCCTCGCCCGGAATAGTTAGCATGTTTTGGTTACTGGCGACTCTCGCCTACCTGCTCGGCTCGCTGTCCTTCGCCATTTTGCTCAGCCGACTGACCGGAAACCCCGATCCGCGAATGAGTGGCTCGGGCAATGCCGGCGCCACCAACATGCTGCGCCTGGCTGGCAAAAAACTCGCCATCCTGACCTTGATCGGCGACCTCTGCAAAGGCCTGTTGCCCGTACTGATAGCAGGATTTGCCGGCCTTTCGCTGCAAGAACAGGCCTGGATCGGCGTCTGCGCCGTCATCGGCCACCTGTTCCCTCTGTACTTTCGCTTTCGCGGCGGCAAAGGTGTCGCCACCGCTGCCGGCATGTTGCTGGGCCTCTACCCGCCTGCGGCGCTTCTGGCGGTGTGTGCCTGGCTGCTGACGTTTTACCTGACCCGCACCAGCTCACTCGCCGCCCTGATCGCCACGCCGTTGACCCTGCCACTGCTGGCCTGGCAAGAACCGGCGGCCCTGCTGCCCATGAGCGCACTCACGGGGCTGATCGTCTGGCGTCATCGCGGCAATCTACGCGACCTGTTCGCCGGGCGCGAACGGCATTTTTAGAGGCCGGACCTGAGCAGCGCTCATCCAGCCCGCCCCTCATAGCCCCGACAGTTGTTCCATCGGCCAACGTGCCTGCACGCTGATCGCCAGGCTTTCGTGCTGGCCGGCCTGCAAACGCTGGCAACCGGCGAACGCGATCATCGCGCCGTTATCGGTACAGAATTCCGGACGGGCGTAGAACACATCGCCGTTCATGTCGCCGAGCATTTTCTCCAGCGAGGCGCGCAACGCCTTGTTGGCGCTGACGCCGCCGGCAATCACCAGGCGTTTCATACCCGCCTGCTTCAGGGCACGCTTGCACTTGATGGTCAAAGTCTCCACCACGGCTTCCTGGAACGCCAGCGCGATGTCGCAACGGACTTGCTCGCTGTCGTCCCCGGCGCCAACGCTCTGCTGCCAGGTGTTCAACGCGAAGGTTTTCAGTCCACTGAAGCTGAAGGCCAGGCCTGGGCGATCGCACATCGGACGGGGGAAGGTGAAACGCCCTGCAACGCCTTGCGCTGCCAGGCGGGCGATTTCCGGACCGCCGGGATAATTCAGGCCCATCATCTTCGCCGTCTTGTCGAATGCCTCACCGGCCGCATCATCGAGACTCTCGCCCATGAGCGTGTATTGGCCAATTCCGTCGACCTGCACCAGCTGCGTATGCCCGCCCGACACCAACAAAGCGACGAACGGAAACTCCGGCGGTTTTGCCTCCAGCATTGGCGCCAGCAAATGGCCTTCCATATGATGCACGCCCAGCGCCGGAATGCCCCAGGCGAACGCCAGCGCCTGGGCACAGGAAGCCCCCACCAGCAGCGCCCCGACAAGCCCGGGGCCCGCGGTGTAGGCGATTGCGTCGATTTCCGTTGGCACGCAGCCCGCCTCGGCCAATACCTGACGAATCAACGGCAGCATGCGCTTGACGTGATCACGCGACGCCAGCTCCGGCACGACGCCACCATAGGCGCGATGCAGGTCGATCTGACTGAACAGCGCGTCGGCCAGCAGGCCGCGTTCACTGTCGTATAAAGCGACGCCGGTTTCGTCGCAGGAAGTTTCCATTCCCAGTACTAGCATGGGTTTGCGCCTTGTTTAGGCTGAATTCGAAGGCGCGCATAATAGTCGCCGCGTGAGGCCCCGACCAGCGGTTTTCGATCAGAGGCTTTGCATTCCGAGCGATGAGGGGTTAACATCCGCAACCCTTAAAAACCGACGTCTTCAAGTGCTCTTTTGCCGCGAGGATGTTGACCCCGGTAATGAATGAAGGTAGCTCTGGATGCCAGCCGTCAAAGTAAAAGAGAACGAACCCTTCGACGTAGCTCTGCGTCGTTTCAAGCGCTCCTGCGAAAAAGCCGGTGTACTGGCTGAAGTTCGTAGCCGCGAATTTTACGAGAAGCCAACTTCTGAGCGTAAGCGCAAGGCAGCTGCTGCTGTTAAGCGTCACGCCAAGAAAGTTCAGCGCGAACAGCGCCGCGCCGTTCGTCTGTACTAATACACAGACGATCGTCGCAAGCTTCTGCCAAGCCCGGCCCTCAGCCGGGCTAATGGCATTTGCGGACAACGCTTGATGCTTCACCGTCAAAGCCGCACACGCGACCGAGACGAACTGCTTCACCGCGTCAGACCTGGCTTTTTGCCAGCGGTGCACGTCATTTCTGACGAGCCTTTCAAGGCTACTGACGAGCACACCCACTGATTCCTCTCACGACGATCAGCCCAAGGCACCGCTTGCGTGCCGCATGATGAGCTATCCGAGACCCATGATGGGTCGTCGCCGGATTCAGCGAGAAACACTTTCAAATAGTCGAATACTGATTGGAATTAACGTCAGTGGATTTTCGGCAGATACACTTCCCGACAGCGATTACGCAGACGACACTGGTTGAGCCGCACACTTTGCGTGCTTCAAACAACGACCCGCGCCCGTCCGCCCATCGCAACGGACCTCCTACAGTGCAGACGACGAGAACGCCATGGCCGGGCTGATCCCCCAGAGCTTCATTGACGACCTTCTGAACCGCACCGACATTGTCGATGTGGTCAGCTCGCGCCTGCAACTGAAAAAAGCCGGCAAGAACCACACGGCCTGCTGCCCGTTTCATAAAGAGAAAACCCCGTCTTTCAGCGTCAGCCCCGACAAACAGTTCTATTACTGCTTTGGCTGCGGCGCTGGCGGCAATGCCCTCGGCTTCATCATGGACCACGACAACCTGGACTTCCCCCAGGCCGTCGAAGAACTGGCCAAAGCCGCGGGCATGGAAATACCCCGGGAAGAAAGCGGCAGAGCACGCAAACCGCGACAGCCAACCGATTCGCCACTGTATCCGCTGCTCTCGGCCGCCGCCGATTTCTACCGCCAGGCCCTGAAAAGCCATCCAGCGCGCAAAGCCGCCGTGGATTACCTGAAGGGTCGCGGACTGACGGGCGAAATCGCCCGGGACTTCGGCCTCGGCTTTGCCCCGCCTGGCTGGGACAACCTGTTCAAGCACTTGAGCAGCGATACCCTGCAACAAAAGGCCATGATCGATGCCGGCCTGCTGATCGAGAACGCCGAAACCGGCAAACGCTATGACCGCTTCCGCGATCGTGTGATGTTTCCGATCCGCGACAGCCGTGGGCGCATCATCGCGTTCGGTGGACGGGTACTGGGCGATGACAAACCCAAGTACCTGAACTCGCCGGAAACCCCGGTCTTCCACAAGGGTCAGGAGCTTTACGGCCTATACGAAGCACGCAAGAACAACCGCAATCTCGACGAAATCATTGTCGTCGAAGGCTACATGGACGTGATCGCCCTCGCCCAGCAGGGCCTGCGCAACGCCGTGGCCACCCTCGGCACGGCCACCAGTGAAGAACACTTGAAACGACTGTTCCGCGTCGTGCCCAGCGTGCTGTTCTGCTTTGACGGCGACCAGGCGGGGCGCAACGCCGCCTGGCGAGCCCTGGAAGCGACACTGTCGAGCCTGCAGGACGGTCGCCGCGCCCGCTTCCTGTTTCTGCCCGAAGGCGAAGACCCGGACACCCTGGTTCGCTCGGAGGGCACCGATGCTTTCCGCGCCCGAATCAACCAGCATGCACAACCGCTCGCCGACTATTTTTTCCAGCAACTGACCGAAGAGGCCGATCCGCGCTCGCTCGAAGGCAAGGCCCACATGGCCACCCTCGCAGCGCCATTGATCGACAAGGTCCCAGGCGCCAACCTGCGCACCCTGATGCGCCAGCGCCTGCTGGAAATCACCGGCTTGAGCGGTGAAGCGGTGAGCCAACTGGTACACAGCGCACCGCAGGAGGCGCCGCCCGCCTACGACCCCGGCATGGACTATGACGCCATGCCCGATTATTCCGACTTCCACCAGCCCCAGGACGCATTCGCGCCCCAGCAGGAATGGACGCCGAAGAAACCCGGGGCCGGCGGCAAGAAATGGGACAAGAAACCCTGGAGCAAGAACGGCAAGCGTGGTGACCGCGAGGAGTATGCCCCGCGCACGCCCGTGGCGGTGGAAGCGCCGACGCTGATTGCCCTGCGCACGCTGATCCATCACCCGCAACTGGCCGGAAAGGTCGAGAGCGCCGATCATTTTGCCAACGAAAGCAATGTTTACGCCCAGGTACTGATCGCCCTGATCGAAGCGGTGCAGAAAAATCCTCAGCTAAACTCTATTCAATTGATGGCGCGCTGGCACGGCACCGAGCAAGGTCGCTTGTTGAGGGCATTGGCAGAAAAGGAATGGCTGATTAGCGGCGATAACCTTGAACAGCAGTTTTTAGACACCATTACTAGGTTATCTGCGGGTCAACACACGCAGACCCTGGACGAACTTATCAAGAAAGCACGACAGCCGGGTTTATCGGCTGAAGAGCAAATCCAGATAGCAAAACAGATGCGTGACCTTTTAAAACAGAATGTTTCCGCATCAAACCCGACCTCAACTGGCGCGTGAGGTCACAGCTCAGGTATAATCCTCGGCTTGTTTTTTGCCCGCCAAGACCTTCAGTGGATAGGGTGTTATGTCCGGAAAAGCGCAACAGCAGTCTCGTATTATTGAGTTGATCAAACTGGGTCGTGAGCAGAAGTATCTGACTTACGCCGAGGTCAACGACCACCTGCCTGAGGATATTTCAGATCCAGAGCAGGTGGAAGACATCATCCGCATGATCAACGACATGGGGATCCCCGTACACGAGAGTGCTCCGGATGCGGACGCCCTTATGCTGGCCGACGCCGATACCGACGAAGCCGCAGCCGAAGAGGCAGCAGCAGCGTTGGCAGCGGTGGAAACCGACATTGGTCGCACCACCGACCCCGTGCGCATGTACATGCGTGAAATGGGTACGGTAGAGCTCCTCACACGTGAAGGCGAAATCGAAATCGCCAAGCGTATTGAAGAAGGCATCCGTGAAGTGATGGGCGCCATCGCGCACTTCCCTGGCACGGTTGACCACATTCTCTCCGAGTACACTCGCGTCACCACCGAAGGTGGCCGCCTGTCCGACGTTCTGAGCGGTTATATCGACCCGGACGACGGCATTGCCCCGCCGCCTGCGGAAGTGCCACCGCCGGTCGACTCGAAAGCCGAAAAGGCCGAC
The DNA here is from genome assembly GCF_041354075.1 of Pseudomonas fluorescens. Taxonomy (GTDB): domain Bacteria; phylum Pseudomonadota; class Gammaproteobacteria; order Pseudomonadales; family Pseudomonadaceae; genus Aquipseudomonas; species Aquipseudomonas fluorescens_CE. Next base: position 52,422 of record NZ_JARZGC010000019.1, read on the forward strand.
GACGACTCCGACGATGAGGAATCCGAAGGCTCGGATGACGAAGAAGAAGCCGAAAGCGGTCCGGATCCGGTCGTTGCTGCACAGCGTTTTGGCGCTGTCGCCGACCAGATGGAAATCACCCGCAAGGCGCTGAAAAAGCACGGCCGTGACAACAAGGCGGCGATTGCCGAACTGTTGGCCTTGGCCGAGCTGTTCATGCCGATCAAGCTGGTTCCGAAGCAATTCGAAGGCCTGGTCGAGCGCGTTCGCAGCGCTCTGGATCGCCTGCGTCAGCAGGAACGCGCAATCATGCAATTGTGCGTGCGTGATGCCCGCATGCCGCGTGCCGATTTCCTGCGCCAGTTCCCGGGCAATGAAATCGACGAAAGCTGGACCGATGCACTCGCCAAAGGCAAAAGCAAATACGCTGAAGCCATTGGTCGCCTGCAACCAGACATCATTCGTTGCCAGCAGAAGCTGACCGCGCTGGAAGCCGAAACCGGCTTGACCATCGCCGAGATCAAGGACATCAACCGTCGCATGTCGATCGGTGAGGCCAAGGCCCGCCGCGCGAAGAAAGAGATGGTCGAAGCGAACTTGCGTCTGGTGATCTCCATCGCCAAGAAGTACACCAACCGTGGCCTGCAATTCCTCGACCTGATCCAGGAAGGCAACATCGGCTTGATGAAAGCGGTGGACAAGTTTGAATACCGTCGCGGCTACAAGTTCTCGACATACGCCACCTGGTGGATCCGTCAGGCGATCACTCGCTCGATCGCCGACCAGGCTCGCACCATCCGTATTCCGGTGCACATGATCGAGACGATCAACAAGCTCAACCGTATTTCCCGCCAGATGCTGCAGGAAATGGGTCGCGAACCGACTCCGGAAGAGCTGGGCGAACGCATGGAAATGCCTGAGGACAAGATCCGCAAGGTATTGAAGATTGCCAAAGAGCCGATCTCCATGGAAACCCCGATCGGTGATGACGAAGACTCCCATCTGGGTGACTTCATCGAAGACTCGACCATGCAGTCGCCGATCGATGTCGCCACCGTTGAGAGCCTCAAGGAAGCGACTCGCGAAGTGCTGTCCGGCCTCACTGCCCGTGAAGCCAAGGTACTGCGCATGCGTTTCGGCATCGACATGAATACCGACCACACCCTCGAGGAGGTTGGTAAACAGTTCGACGTGACCCGTGAGCGGATTCGTCAGATCGAAGCCAAGGCGTTGCGCAAGCTGCGCCACCCGACGAGAAGCGAGCACCTGCGCTCCTTCCTCGACGAGTAATCACAAAACCCCCGGCCCAGCCGGGGGTTTTGCTTTCTGCAGATAAAACTCCCCCGCACGCCTCCCTCCGCCGAATAGCCCGTCTACACTCGAAGCATTCCCCGAGCCATAACGAGACCGTTATGACCAGACTGCCGACCGTGCTTTTTCTGCTGTCGATGATGAACTGGACTGCAACGGCTGGCGCGCTGACTCTGACCGACGAAGAACGTAGCTGGCTGACCGCCCATCCGGACTTGCGCCTGGGTGTCGATGCGTCTTGGCCACCTTTTGAGTTCCGCGACGAACAGGGCCGTTACCAGGGCCTTGCAGCCGACTACATCGACCTGATTCGCGAGCGGCTGGCCATCAAGCTCACGCCCATCGAGCCCGTGAGCTGGACGGAGGTACTGGATCAGGCCAAACACGCCAGACTCGACCTGCTGCCAGGCATCATGTCGACGCCGGAGCGTCAGGCCTACCTGTCATTCACGCGCCCCTACCTCGACTTTCCGATCGTCATCCTCGCCCACGTGGGCGGTGCTCAGCCGCGCAAGATCGAAGACCTGTACGGGCTGAAAATCGCCGTGGTGGAAGACTACGCGCCCCATGAACTGCTGCGAACCCATCATCCCGATCTGAACCTGGTGGGCATGCCCAACGTCGCCTCGGCCCTGCAGGCGCTGGCGACCGATGAGGTGGACGCGGTGGTCGGCGATCTTGCTTCCAGCGTCTGGAGCCTGCGTCAGCTCAAGCTGGACGGGCTTTATGTCAGCGGCGAAACGCCCTACCGCTACCAGTTGGCCATGGGTGTGCCCAAGGACAACAGGATTCTGGTAGGCATTCTGGACAAGGTGCTGGCGGACATGGCACCGGAGGAAATCAGCGCCATCCAGGAACACTGGATCGGCAACGTCCTCGACCACCGCACATTCTGGTCCGATCTGCTGGTGTATGGCCTCCCGGGCCTGCTGTTGCTGGTGACCGTGCTGGCGGTTGTGATCCGCATCAACCGGCGCCTGAGCTCGGAGATCGCCCGGCGCGTCGACCTGGAACAGGAACTGCGCAGCAGCGAATACCATTATCGCGGGCTGGTCGAGAGCCTTTCGGCCATCGCCTGGGAAGCCCGCATCACCGACTTCACCTACAGCTACGTGTCGCCCCACGCCGAAGAACTGCTCGGTTACCCCCTGTCCCACTGGCTGATCCCGGGGTTCTGGCGCAACATCATCCACCCGGCCGACCTGACCCGCGCCCAGTCCTTCTGCGATCACGAAGTGCTCGCCGGGCGCGATCACAGCCTCGATTACCGGGTCATCACCGCCGACGGCCGCTGCCTCTGGGTGCGCGACATCGTCAGCCTGATCGAGCACGGCCATGAACCGGTGATGCGCGGCCTGATGATCGACATCACCGATGCCAAGCGCACCGAGGAAGCCTTGCGCCTGTCGGAGCAGAAATTCGCCTCGGTGTTCCAGCAGTGCCCGGACATCCTGGTCATCGCACGCCTCTCCGACGGCTGCCTGCTGGAGGTCAACGAAGCGTTCGAAGAACAGATCGGGCTCAAGGCTGAAGAAGTCATCGGCCAGACCGCTACCGACCTCAACATCTGGGGCATTCCAGGCGTTGGACCGGGGCTCTTGCAGCGTTTGCAGGCTGGCAGCATCCGCAACCTGGAGATGCTGTTCCGACGCAACAACGGTCAGGTGTTCACCGGCCTGATCTCCGCCGAACCCTTCGACCTCGACACCACGCCGGCGCTGGTGGTCGTGGTACGCGACATCAACCAGCTCAAGGAAACCCAGCAGCAGCTGCAAACGTCCGAAGAAAAGTTCGCCAAGGCCTTCCATGCCTCACCCGACGGCCTGCTCCTGTCGCGCCAGAGCGACGGTTTGCTGCTGGAGGTCAACGAAGGTTTCAGCCGCATCACCGGATTCAACAGCGCAATGTCGGTGGACCGTTCTTCCCTGGAGCTGGGCATCTGGGTCAACCTCAACGAACGCAAGCAGATGCTCGACCTGCTGCACCGCGACGGCTTTGTCCGCGACTTCAGTTGCCATATCCGTCGCAGCGACGGGCAGATCCGCCTGTGCGAGGTCTCCAGCCGGCCGCTGCCGATTGGCGATGAAGACTGCATGCTGACCATTGCCCGGGACATCACCGAGCGGCACCTGATGCAGGAAAAACTGCAACAGGCTGCCACCGTTTTCGAAAGCACCGCCGAAGGCGTGCTGATCACCGACACGCAGCAGCACATCAGCGCCGTGAATCGGGCCTTTACCGAAATCACCGGCTACAGCGAAAGTGAAGCCCTGGGCCACACCCCGCGCCTGCTCGCCTCCGGGCTGCATGACAGCGCGTTCTACGCCGCCATGTGGCATCAATTGACCGCCGAAGGGCATTGGCAGGGGGAAATTTCCAACCGCCGCAAGAATGGCGAGTTGTACCCGAGCTGGCTGACCATCAGCGCCGTACGCAACCGTGACAAGTTCGTCACCCACTTTGTCGCCGTGTTCGCGGACATTTCCAGCCTCAAGCACGCGCAGGCCAAGCTCGATTACCAGGCCCACCACGACCCCCTGACCGGCCTGCCCAACCGCACCTTGTTCGAAAGCCGTCTGCTGGGCGCACTCAACTGCCAGCGAGAGAACGGCGGCCAGGGCGCCGTGCTGTTCCTCGACCTCGACCGGTTCAAGCACATCAACGACAGCCTTGGCCACCCGGTGGGCGACCTGCTGCTCAAAGGCATCGCCGTGCGCCTCAAGGAGCAATTGCGCGACATCGACACCGTGGCGCGACTGGGCGGCGACGAGTTCATCATCCTGCTGCCGGGCCTGCAGCAGGCCAGTGACGCTGACAACATCGCCATGAAACTGCTCAATTGTTTCTCGGCGCCGTTCCAGGCCGGCGAACATGAGTTCTTCATCAGCGCCAGCATCGGCACCAGCCTGTATCCCAAGGACGGTTGTGACGTCGCCACCCTGGTCAAGAACGCCGACGCGGCGATGTACCGGTCCAAGGCCAAGGGGCGCAACCGGATCGAGAGCTACACCCGCGACCTGACCGCCCAGGCCAGCGAACGGGTTGCTCTGGAATACGAACTGCGCCGGGCCATCGAACGCAATGAACTGCTGCTGCACTATCAGCCGAAAATCAGCCTCGAAGACAATCGCCTGGTGGGCGCCGAAGCCCTCCTGCGCTGGCGTCACCCGACCTTCGGCGACGTGCCGCCAGAACACTTCATTTCGCTGGCCGAAGAAAACGGCATGATCCTGCAAATCGGCGACTGGGTGCTCGAAACCGCCTGCCGGCAGATGTACGAATGGGGCCTGACGTACGAGTGCCTCGGCCCCTTGTCGGTCAACCTCGCGGGCGCGCAACTGCGCCAGCCCAACCTGCTCAGCCGGATCGAACAACTGCTCAAGGACAACCGCCTGCAGCCTGAATTGTTGCAACTGGAAATTACCGAAAACTTCATCATGAGTCAGGCCGAGGAAGCGCTGGCGGTGCTGCACCAACTCAAGCACCTGGGCGTGCAACTGGCCATCGATGATTTCGGCACCGGCTACTCGTCCCTGAGCTACCTCAAGCGGCTGCCGCTGGATATCCTCAAGATCGACCAGTCCTTCGTCCGGGGCCTGCCGGATGACCCCCATGACGTGGCCATCGTCCGCGCGATCATCGCGCTGGGGCGCAGCATGCAATTCACCGTGATCGCCGAAGGTGTCGAGACACTGGCCCAGCAACAATTCCTCGCCCAGGAACGCTGCGAACAGATCCAGGGCTACATCGTCAGCCCGCCCGTGTCCGCAGACGAATTCGCCGCGACCTTTCTTCGCGTGGCCATATCGGATTTTTCGGATAGCACAGCCGAGAAACCGTCGCTATAATCCGCGACCTACTGAGGGCCTATAGCTCAGTTGGTTAGAGCAGAGGACTCATAATCCTTTGGTCCACGGTTCAAGTCCGTGTGGGCCCACCATACTCAAAGCCGCGCACTGCGCGGCTTTCGTGTTTCTGGGTGGCACTCATTTCCGGCCTCTCAAACTGCAAAAACGCCAAAAGTGTCCACAAATCGTCCACGTTGGATGTTCTCATGCCTAACCATTTCAACGTCTAGTGACGATCCACGCAGACGCCTTGGCTCGCTCGTTCTCGGGTCGAGATGGCCAGCACGTGATCATATGCTCGTGGAACAGCTGAACGTGCGCCCCATTGCACCGGCGATCTTTTCGCCCGTGGCTTGATGGTGGCTGTACGTAGGGCGCCCTCGGGCGCGCCGGCTTTGCTGTGTTCCCCGGTCTGCTAACCTGCGTGCAGCCGCCACCCTTTCGGTTTAGCAGTCGGAAGGATGGCGCCCAATAGAGAACACACTTATGTCTAAAGCGACTCCCAACCCCCGAAATGCGGACGATGCGTCCGCACATGAAAAGATCGATCCTCAAAAGCCCGACGAAGCCACTCAGAGCCTCGCCGATGAAGATCTCCTCTCCAACGCCGACATCCGCGCCACCCGGCGCACGCCTCCCACGATGTTCATCGTCAATCCGGACGTTCATGTCATCGACCTGCTGGGCAGCGTGAGCGAGTCGCTGGCTTCGGCCAGCGTGATCACCCTGGATGTCGCCGACCGCGAAACCGGCACCAGTCGCAACTCGCTGCTGGGCATTGCTCAACTGGTGATGTTGGCGGAGATTTCGGTAAACCGGGCGCTGGGTCAACTCGACCCTCATGCACCTCAGTGACCGCAAAAAAAGAGCTCGCGCTCCGTGGTTCTTCGGTTGCTGTCACTCGGGAAACCACGGATTTCGTTCAATGTTACGTCCGGAACGAGCGGCCCGGCGGGCCTCTAAAAATATGAAGCTACGGACGTAAAAAAATGTTTCCGACTGCTACAATTCCTTCGAATCGCGTTGTGTTAACTTCAACGGACAGCAGAAAAATGGCGTCAGCAATTTTCAGGGTCTGACGGGCGCCCGGCAGGACATCTCAACATAACGGTCAAGGGTTCCTGTGAGGGGAATATGATTAAAGAGCCATACATCCTTTTCACAAGAATCCCGATTATAAAGGACGAACAAGGCAATCTATTTACAGATGCCTTGTGGGCCAAGGACATAGAACTTCACCTGGACTATATACAAAACTTCGGAATTTGCTGCCCCGTTGAAAAAACCAACGATGTCGAGGGACTGCAAAACATAACCAGCCTGAATATAAAGTGGCTTTTTGCGCTGAAGAACGACTACGGATTAACTTCAGTGCTGAAGAACCTGATCCCGAACTTCATCACCGCCATCAAGGCCTGCAAAAAAGCCAGGATCGTTCACTCCGACGGCGCCGGCTGGGCATTCCCACTCTCCTTTTATCTGTTGCCGCTCAAGCCGATTTTCCGTTTTCAATGGATTATCGTCATCGAGTCTTCATTCTGGATGCTGGGTCAGGGCGAAGCCAGGACCTTCCGGAAAACGGTGGAGCACTACGCGCATAAAATCCTGTTGAAACGCTGCCTGAAGTTGGCAAACGCACGGATATTCACCCAGTCTTTCTACAGGGAATATTTCTTGGGCGACGATGACAGCCGAGCGTTGATCAACCATGCCACCTGGGTCGACAAAAAGCACATCACGACCCCGGACGCGGTCAACAGAAAGTTCGTAGAGCGGCACGACGGCGCACTCAATATTTTCTACCCCTCACGTCTGGTCATGGATAAAGGTGTCCTGGTTGTGCTGGACGCCATAGAGCAACTCAAACACGACAACTTGAACGTCAATATCACCATCATGGGCTCTGGGGACCTGAAAGAGCATTGCCAGCGCTTTGCAGCCCAAGACCACGGCGGTATCAAGGTCAACTTCCAGAACACGGTCAATTACGGCGAAGACTTCTTCAACGCTATTGCCCAGCATGACTGGCTGCTGGTCCCGACACTCAAGCAGGAGCAGCCCAGGATCATTTTCGATGCGTTCAGCCAGGGCGTTCCGGTCATCGGTTCGGACACCTCCGGGATCCTGGACATCACGAACAAGGACAATGCGCTCACGTTCGAAACCGGTAACCCTGCCAGCCTGGCAGAGGTTATTCGCCACGCCGCCCGACATTCCGAACTGGGCTTGAAAATGGGCCTCGCCGGTTTGGCATACGCGACGGGTAAGACGCATTTGCAGATGCATCAGGACCGCGAAGCATTCCTGAAAAACAGCCTGAAGCTCCATGCCAGCCCACAAACCTGAGCCACGCCTTTAACGACCCTCGAGCGCCAGGCCGAGGATCAGGTTTCCAGCACTGGAATGGTGTGCACACACGGAAGCGCTTCAAGCCTTTCACGGGTAAAAACCACCTCGTAGGTATCCGCCGCCCGCCCCCACTGCTCGACGATGGCCATGCCGTCGACCAGCAGGCTTGCCAATTCGATGATCGTTTGTGCCAGATGTTCGACGAGGGTTTGGGTCCGCTCCCAGATCCGATCCGTTATCGACTTGAGCTCAGCTTCGATGCGCCCGGATGACCCGGGATCGGTTCCGGCGAAGGTGATATTGCGCAGCAGGTGCTGCAGCTCCTTGATTTTCGCGTAATCCTGTTCCGCCCCCAACGCCCCCTTGAGGATGGCCACCGCTTTGGATTTGTCGACGCGGGCTGACGAGAGTGTCTGCGCCATGACGCCCGCGAAGAGCACCATCATCCGGGCTTCCAGGTGCGTCTGCATGACCGCCATCGACGCAATGGGCCGGGCGAGGGTAATGGCGGCGCCCCCGCGATGCCGCAAGTCCAGGGTCACGCTCAGGCTGACGCCACCGGTTGCAAACCCCAGGGCACGAGCGATGACGTAATGGCCCATTTCATGACGGGCGATCTGTAGCGCATGCGCGCGCACGGCGCTGGGCATGTTCCTTGTCATTTCGTCGCCTCGCCTCTTCGATTTCGCATTCGACTACGCCCGACGGTGGCTGTCCATCCCATAAATGGCCTGCACGGTGTTCATCGCGGATCCGGTCCGTGCCTGTAACATGGCGTCTTCTGGATCTGTACCGCTGGAGCCCACCCTTGCCTGACGTCCGCCCACCCGTTCTTGACGAAATCGACCGCCAACTGATTGCGGCCCTGCAGATCAATGCCCGTGAAAGCGTGGCCATGCTTGCCCGGCAATTGGGCATCGCGCGCACCACCGTGACGTCGCGCCTGGCACGCCTGGAAAAGGCCAAAGTGATTACAGGATACGGCGTGCGCCTGGGCCAACGGGTGGTGGACGGCGGTTTGCAGGCCTATGTCGGCATCACGGTGCAACCCCGTTCCGGCAAGGAGGTGCTGCGTCGCCTCAGCGCCATGGCCCAGGTGCAGCAGTTGTGTGCCGTCAGTGGCGAGTTCGATTACGTGGCCTGGCTGCGCACCGACTCGCCCGAACAGCTGGATCAACTGCTGGACCAGATCGGCAGTGTCGACGGGGTGGAGAAGACCACCACCTCGATCATCCTGAGCAGCAAGATCGATAGGGGGCAGCCGGTGTGACGGGTTCGCGATGAGGGAGCATCAGCTTCCTTTGGCGGTGCTTGGACTACCGCTTTCGCGAGCAAGCCCGCTCCCACATGGATTCAATATGCAGTTTGTAATCGTCATTTTGACCAATAGACAGGCAAAACGACGACACTTTGCATCTTATTAACGTGTTGTACGCTCTCTAGAATGGCTGCCATCTTTTCCTATACTCAGACGCGCACTCCGCGTCCGAATGCCAAAGGCCAGCCATGAACAAGATCAATCGCCACCCTGCAGACGGCAAGAAACCTGTCACCATTTTCGGACCGGACTTCCCGTTTGCCTTCGACGACTGGATCGAACACCCGGCAGGCCTTGGCAGCATTCCTGCGCAGCATCACGGCGCTGAAGTGGCAATTGTCGGCGCAGGTATCGCCGGCCTCGTGGCGGCTTACGAATTGATGAAGCTGGGGCTCAAGCCTGTCGTCTACGAAGCGTCGAAGCTGGGCGGGCGCCTGCGATCGCAAGCCTTCAACGGCACCGACGGCATCGTCGCCGAGTTGGGCGGCATGCGCTTTCCAGTCTCGTCCACGGCGTTTTATCACTATGTCGACAAACTGGGCCTTGAGACCAAGCCGTTCCCTAACCCCCTGACGCCAGCCTCGGGCAGCACCGTCATCGACCTTGAAGGCAAAACCCATTACGCCGAGAAGCTGAGCGACCTGCCCGCCCTCTTCCAGGAAGTGGCAGACGCCTGGGCGGATGCACTGGAGGCCGGTTCGCAGTTCTCAGACATCCAGCAAGCGATTCGCGAACGCGACGTACCGCGTCTCAAAGCCTTGTGGAACACCCTGGTTCCGCTGTGGGATGACCGCACCTTCTACGATTTCGTGGCCACCTCCAAGGCCTTCGCCGAGCTGTCGTTTCACCACCGCGAAGTGTTCGGCCAGGTTGGTTTCGGCACCGGCGGCTGGGACTCGGACTTCCCGAACTCGATGCTGGAAATCTTCCGAGTGGTGATGACCAACTGCGACGATCACCAACATCTGGTCGTAGGCGGCGTCGAGCAGGTGCCGCAAGGTATCTGGCGGCATGTGCCCGAGCGTTGTGCCCACTGGCCCACCGGCACCAGCCTGAAATCCCTGCACCGGGGCGCGCCGCGCTCGGGTGTGAAGAAAATCGCCCACGCCGCCGATGGCCGGTTTGCGGTGACCGACAACAATGGCGATACCCGCGAATACGCGGCGGTGCTGACCACTTGCCAGAGCTGGCTGCTGACCACCCAGATCGAATGCGACGAAACCCTGTTCTCGCAAAAGATGTGGATGGCCCTGGACCGTACCCGCTACATGCAATCGTCGAAAACCTTCGTGATGGTCGACCGCCCGTTCTGGAAGGACAAGGACCCGCAGACCGGTCGTGACCTGATGAGCATGACCCTGACCGATCGCCTGACCCGTGGCACCTACCTGTTCGACAACGGCGACGACAAGCCCGGCGTGATCTGCCTGTCGTACTCGTGGATGAGCGACGCGCTGAAAATGCTCCCGCACCCGGTGGAAAAACGCGTGGAGCTGGCGCTTAACGCGCTGAAAAAGATCTATCCGAACGTGGACATCGCGGCGCGCATCATCGGCGACCCGATCACCGTGTCCTGGGAAGCCGACCCGTATTTCCTCGGTGCCTTCAAAGGCGCACTGCCGGGGCACTATCGTTACAACCAGCGCATGTACGCGCACTTCATGCAGGACGACATGCCCGCCGAGCAGCGCGGGATCTTCATCGCTGGTGATGACGTTTCGTGGACGCCGGCGTGGGTCGAAGGGGCGGTGCAGACCTCGCTCAACGCGGTCTGGGGCATCATGAAACACTTCGGCGGTGAAACTCACGCCGAGAACCCGGGTCCAGGAGATGTGTTCAACGAGATCGGTCCGATCGCCCTGCCCGAGTAGGAGAAACCCCAAATGCGCGTAGCCCTTTACCAATGTCCACCGCTGCCCCTGGACGTCGCCGGCAATCTGCAACGCCTGCATCAACTGGCACTGGAGGCCAAGGGTGCCGACTTGCTGGTGCTGCCGGAGATGTTCCTGACCGGCTACAACATCGGCGTCGACGCAGTCCGCGTGCTGGCGGAGGTGTACAACGGTGAATCGGCCCAGCAGATCGCCCGCATCGCCAAAGCGTCCGGGCTGGCCATTTTGTATGGCTATCCCGAGCGCACCGAGGACGGGCAGATCTACAACGCCGTGCAGTTGATCGACGCAAACGGCGAACGTCAGTGCAACTACCGCAAGACTCACCTGTACGGCGACCTCGACCGCTCGATGTTCAGCGCCGGGCGGGATGATTTTCCGCTGGTGGAGCTCAACGGCTGGAAACTCGGCTTCCTGATCTGCTACGACCTGGAGTTTCCGGAAAACGCCCGACGCCTGGCCCTGGCCGGTGCCGAACTGATCCTGGTGCCAACGGCCAACATGGTGCCCTACGATTTCGTCGCCGACGTCACCGTGCGCGCCCGGGCCTTCGAAAACCAGTGCTACGTTGCCTATGCCAATTACTGCGGCAGCGAAGGCGACATCCAGTATTGCGGCCAGAGCAGCCTCGCCGCCCCCGATGGCAGCCGCATTGCCCAGGCCGGCCTGGATGAAGCGTTGATTGTCGGTGAGCTGGATCGCCAGTCGATGAGTGATTCCCGCGCAGCCAATCGCTACTTGCTCGATCGCCGTCCGGAGCTTTACGGCGAGCTGAACAAGCGCTGATCCGCTAGCATGGGCGCTTCTCTGTCCTGGAAGTGCTCATGGCCGCGTTGAATCCCCTCCGCCCCCACACCGAAACTCTGGCCAACGGCTTGCGGGTGACCTTGCGTCATGCCCCGGACTTGAAGCGTTGCGCGGCGGCGCTGCGGGTGGCGGCGGGCAGTCACGATGTGTCGCCGGCGTGGCCAGGCCTGGCGCATTTCCTTGAGCACCTGCTGTTTCTCGGCACCGAGCGTTTTCCCGCCCCCCAGGGGCTGATGGCCTATGTGCAAGGCCATGGCGGGCAGGTCAATGCCAGTACCCGCGAACGCACGACCGACTTCTTTTTCGAATTGCCGCCCCAGGCATTCAGCGCCGGGCTTGAGCGCCTGTCGGACATGCTCACCCACCCACGCATGAATCCGGACGACCAGCAGCGGGAAAGGGAAGTGTTGCACGCCGAATTTCTCGCCTGGTCGCAGGATGAACGGGCGCAACAGCAGCAGGCACTGTTCGACGGCTTGTCGCCCAGTCATCCGCTGCGGGGTTTTCACGCGGGCAACCGCGACAGCCTGGCCGTTGAGCAAGCGGAATTTCAGCAAGCGCTGAAGGATTTCCACCGGCGGTTCTATCAGACGGGGCAGATGACATTGAGCCTGGTTGGCCCGCAGAGCATCGAAGAACTGAGGCAGCTGGCACTGGGGTTCGGCGCGGTGATGACCGAAGGGCAACACATCGCACAAACTTCACCGATGCCGCTGATGGCATCCGCTGACAGCTGCTATGAGAAAAACAGCGAGCAACGCCTCGACCTGCTGTTTGCCCTTGAAGATCTGCCACCTTCCTCGGGCGAAGCGCTGGCATTCTTGTGCCAATCGCTGAACGTGGCAAAACCCGGCGGGCTGCTGGCTCATCTGCGGGCCCATGATCTGGCCGGGCATTTGAAGGCGCAGGTGCTGTATCGGTTTGCCGATCAGGCGGTGTTGCACCTCGAGTTCACCACAACGGCAGAGGCGAGTGTGATTCGCCAGAAGCTGCTCGACTGGCTGGGCTTCTTCGCCGCCCAGCAAGACTGGGACCGGCTGCGCGCGGAATACGCCGTTGTGCTTGAGCGTCAGCAACAGGTCAGCGGCGCGTTGCAACGGGCTCGACTCGACAGCGAGCAGCTTGAGCCTGGCCTGTCCGAGCAAGGGGTTGCCGCACTCAAACACCTCTTGAAGGCCATTGGTGCTGTGGATAACTTCAGCGACGAATGGCACCTGCCCTCTCCCAACCCGTTCTTGCGCATCGAAGCCTCAGCGCCAAATGCCGGGCTGATTCGCGGACAAACCAGCAAACACCGCGGCCTGCGAACCTTCGCCCAGGACCGCTCGCGCAGCCGTCGCGAACAGTCACCGATGCAATTCAGCCTGGCCTTGCCGGATCACACGGCACAGGGTGCGCTCTACCTGCGCTGGCGACTTGAGGCACGCCCTCTGTCGCGCCTGCAACGGCATCTGGAAAACCGGCTGCAACCGCTGTGCGAAGAAGCGCGCCAGGCCGGCGTCGAAGTGTCTTTCAGTGCTGCAGGCAATGAATGGCTGCTGAAAATGACCGGGTTGCAGGAGCCGATGCCGAGCGTCCTGCAACAGGTGCTGAAAGACCTGACGACACCTGCCGATTACCTGCCTGAGGAACAACCGAAAAGCCCTGCGCTGATGCCCATCAGGCAACTGCTCAAGGCAATGCCCGATCAAGGTCTTGAACACACGGGGTCCTCTGATGATGCGCAGCACCTGTGGTCGAGCGCACGCTGGGAAGGCCTGGCCATCGGCTTGTCAGCGCAGACACAGGCGGCATTGGGGCTCGCCTTGAGCCGCGCGCCGGGGGTTGCCGACCATCAACCCTGCGCGCCCGCCTCGATCAACCGGCAACGGCTGTGGACGACCGTCGACACCGGCACAGGTGAACACGCGCTGTTGCTGGTGTGCCCGACGGCGACGGCGACGGCGGACCTCGGCGACGAGGCCGCGTGGCGCCTGCTGGCGCTGGTCTTGCAGACGCCGCTCTATCAGCGCCTGCGCGTGGAACTGCAATTGGGTTATGCGGTGTTCAGTTCCCTGCGCCAGGTCCATGGGCAGACCGCCATCCTGATCGGCGTGCAATCGCCGGGCACCGCGCCCTTGCAGTTGCTCGAACACATCGAACGCCTGCTTGGCGAACTGCCTGACCTGATCGAGGCGATGGACGACGCCCGTTTCGTCATTCAACGCCAGGCGCTGGCCGATCAGTTCGATCTGGCCGCCCTGCCCCTGGAGCAAGCTGCCGAACTGCTCTGGCAGGGCAAGCAGGCAGGCCGCTCGTCGGATTACCTGACGCAGCTGGTTTTCGCGATCCAGGCCATCGAACGCCCGCATCTGGTTGCCGCCGCCCATCGGCTGGTTCACGCCGAAGGGGGCTGGCGCTGCCTGGCCAACAGTTCAAAACCACCGGCGTCATGGCAGGTGACAAAATGATCGTTACCTCTGATGCAAAGAGCTTTTTCCGAGAATGCAGGCCACTCAATTGTAAATTTGAGTAACATAGCCACCTAACTATCTGAACATCTCCGGCCGGAGGTGGACTATATGTATAGATACCAACCGACCCATCACCAGAAGGAGCGCTCCCATGTCCTGGTCCAAGCCTGCTTACACCGACCTGCGTATCGGCTTTGAAGTCACCATGTACTTCGCCAGCCGCTAAGGCCTGCCGTTGTAGATAGAAAGCGATGTGCAACGCCTCGGGTTACCGGGGCGTTTTTATTTTCAGCGTTGTCATGATGGAGCGTCCATGTTTGTCCAGATCCTAGGTTCCGCTGCCGGCGGCGGTTTTCCCCAGTGGAACTGCAACTGCGTGAACTGCGCAGGCTTTCGCGACGGCAGCCTGAATGCCAAGGCCCGCACCCAGTCGTCCATCGCGATTTCCGATGACGGCATCAACTGGGTCCTGTGCAACGCCTCGCCGGACATCCGCGCCCAGCTCCAGAGCTTTGGCCCGATGCAACCGGGCCGTGCCCTGCGTGACACCGGGATCGGCGCCATCGTGCTGATGGACAGCCAGATCGACCACACCACCGGCCTGCTCAGCCTGCGCGAAGGTTGCCCGCACAACGTCTGGTGCACCGACATGGTCCACGAGGACCTGAGCACCGGCTTCCCGCTGTTCACCATGCTGACCCACTGGAACGGCGGGCTGAGCTGGAACCGCATCGAACTCGACCGCAGCTTCACCATCCCGGCCTGCCCCAGCCTGCGGTTCACCCCGCTGCCGCTGCGCAGTGCGGCGCCACCCTACTCGCCGCACCGCTTCGATCCGCACCCGGGCGACAACATCGGCCTGATCGTCGAAGACCTGAACACTGGCGGCAAACTGTTCTACGCCCCGGGCCTGGGCAAGGTCGACGCGCCGCTGCTGGACATCATGGCCGGCAGCGATTGCCTGCTGGTGGACGGTACGCTGTGGGACGACGACGAAATGCAGCGTCGCGGCGTCGGCACCCGCACCGGTCGTGAGATGGGCCACCTGGCGCAGAACGGCCCCGGCGGCATGCTGGAGGTGCTTGAACAGTTGCCCGGACAGCGCAAGGTGCTGATCCACATCAACAACACCAACCCGATACTCGATGAAGACTCGCCGGAGCGCGCGGAACTGGTTCGGCGAGGTGTTGAAGTGGCGTATGACGGGATGAGTATTGTTCTGTAGCGGACGACACCTTCGCGGGCAAGCCCGCTCCCACAAGGATCTGCAGCGCACACCAACCCTGTGGGAGCGGGCTTGCCCGCGAAGGGGCCGGACCAGACACACAAGTTTCCCGGAGAACAGCAATGACCGACACCCCACTGACCCCCGCCGAATTCGAGGCCGCCCTGCGCGCCAAGGGCGCTTACTACCACATCCATCACCCCTACCATGTGGCGATGTATGAAGGCCGCGCCACCCGCGAGCAGATCCAGGGCTGGGTTGCCAACCGCTTCTACTATCAGGTGAACATTCCCCTGAAGGACGCCGCGATCCTGGCCAACTGCCCGGATCGCGAGATTCGTCGCGAGTGGATCCAGCGCCTGCTCGACCATGACGGTGCTCCCGGCGAAGACGGCGGCATCGAAGCCTGGCTGCGCCTGGGCCAGGCCGTCGGTCTCGATCCGGATCAACTGCGTTCTCAGGAACTGGTCCTGCCCGGCGTGCGTTTTGCCGTGGACGCCTACGTCAACTTCGCCCGTCGCGCCAGTTGGCAGGAAGCCGCCAGCAGCTCGCTGACTGAGCTGTTCGCGCCGCAGATCCACCAATCGCGCCTGGACAGCTGGCCGCAGCATTACCCGTGGATCGACCCGGCCGGCTACGAGTACTTCCGCACTCGCCTGGGCCAGGCGCGCCGCGATGTGGAGCACGGCATGGCCATCACCTTGCAGCACTACACGACACGCGAGGGCCAGGAGCGCATGCTGGAAATTCTCCAGTTCAAACTGGACATTCTTTGGAGCATGCTCGATGCCATGAGCATGGCCTACGAACTGAACCGCCCGCCGTATCACAGCGTGACCGAACAACGGGTCTGGCATAAAGGAATCAGCTTATGAGTTTCGATCGCAGCAAAACCCCGACCTGGCGTCCCGGCTACCGGTTCCAGTACGAACCGGCGCAAAAGGGCCACGTTCTGCTGTACCCCGAAGGCATGATCAAACTCAACGAAAGCGCGGCGCTGATCGGCGGCCTGATCGACGGCCAGCGTGACGTCGCGGCGATCATTGCCGAACTGGACCAGCAGTTCCCCGGCGTGCCCGAGCTCGGTGAAGACATCGAGCAATTCATGGAGGTCGCCCGTGCTCAGCACTGGATCGAACTTGCCTGACGCGGCGTCGGACAAGTTACCGCCCAAGCCCGAAATCGGCCTGCCGCTGTGGTTGCTGGCCGAGCTGACCTACCGCTGCCCGCTGCAATGTCCCTACTGCTCCAACCCACTGGACTTCGCGCAGCAGGGCAAGGAGCTGAGCACCGAGCAGTGGATCAAGGTGTTTCGCGAAGCGCGGGAAATGGGCGCGGCGCAGCTGGGGTTTTCCGGCGGAGAACCGCTGGTGCGCCAGGACCTCGCGCAGTTGATTGGCGAGGCGCGACAACTGGGTTTCTACACCAACCTGATCACCTCCGGCATCGGCCTGACCGAGCAGAAGATCAGCGATTTCAAGAAGGCCGGGCTGGACCATATCCAGATCAGTTTCCAGGCCAGTGACGAGCAGGTGAACAACCTGCTGGCGGGCTCGAAAAAAGCATTCGCCCAGAAGCTGGAAATGGCCCGTGCGGTGAAGGCCCATGGTTATCCGATGGTGCTGAATTTCGTCACCCACCGGCACAATATCGACAAGATCGACCGGATTATCGAGCTGTGCATTGCGCTGGAGGCGGACTTCGTCGAACTTGCCACCTGCCAGTTCTACGGTTGGGCGCAGCTCAATCGCGTGGGGCTGCTGCCGACCAAAGAGCAACTGGTCCACGCCGAACGCATCACCAACGAATACCGCGCCAAGCTGGACGCCGAAGGGCACCCCTGCAAGCTGATTTTCGTCACCCCGGACTATTACGAAGAACGGCCGAAAGCCTGCATGAATGGCTGGGGCAGTATTTTTCTGACCGTGACCCCGGACGGCACCGCCCTGCCCTGTCACGGTGCCCGACAGATGCCGGTGCAATTTCCCAATGTGCGCGACCACAGCATGCAGCACATCTGGTACGACTCCTTTGGTTTCAACCGCTTCCGCGGTTATGACTGGATGCCCGAGCCGTGCCGCTCCTGCGATGAAAAAGAGAAAGACTTCGGCGGCTGTCGCTGCCAGGCTTTCATGCTCACCGGCGACGCCAGCAACGCCGATCCGGTGTGCAGCAAGTCGCCGCATCACGGCATGATTCTCAAGGCCCGCGAAGAAGCCGAGCACGCCACCCAGACCATCGAACAACTGGCCTTTCGCAATGAACGAAACTCACGACTCATCGCCAAAAGCTGAACCCTTCAGCGCCGCAAAAGCCGTGGCCGCCGGGATCGACTTTGCCGAACTGCAGGTCGGGCAGCATGGCCTGTTCTGGAACGAGTACCGCCCCGAGGACGCTGCGTGCCGGATCTGGCATTGGCGTGACAGCCAGGCGCACTGCCTGACACCCGCCGGTTTCAGCGTGCGCAGCCGCGTGTATGAATATGGCGGTGGAGCGTTCTGTCTGACGGATGACGCCATCGTCTTCGTCAACGAGGCGGATCAGCAGCTGTATCGCCAGTCGCTGAAGGGCGAGATGCCTGTGATGCTCACGTCCGGCGAATGCCGGTATGGCGACCTGAGGTTTGCCCACGGCCAGGTGCTGGCGGTTGAAGAACAGCGCGATTGCCACCGACTGGTGGCCATCGATCTGGCAGACGGCGCGCGTCATGTGTTGACCGAAGGCGCGGATTTCTATGCGGCACCGACGCTGAGCCCCGACGCGCAGCGATTGGCCTGGGTCGAATGGAACCGTCCGGAGCAGCCATGGACCGCCACGCGCCTGATGGTTGCCGAACGCGTGAGTGGCGGTGGTTTCGCCCCTGCGCGCTGCGTGGCGGGCGACGCGGTTCAGGAGTCGTTGCAACAACCGCGATTCGATGAGCGCGGTCGACTGTATTGCCTGACGGATCGCGACGGTTACTGGCAGCCTTGGGTGGAGTCATCCGACGGCCTGCGCCCGTTACCCGGCCTGGCCGCCGACCATGGGCCGGCGCCCTGGCAATTGGGTGGCTGCACCTGGTTGCCGCTCGGACAAAGCACCTACCTGGCCACCTGGACCGAGGAGGGGTTCGGCCGTCTGGCCCTGTGCGGTGACACCGTTGAAGAGTTCACCGGCGACTACAGTCGTTTCCGTCACCTCGCCATCGATGAACACTTCATCTACGGCATCGCCGCCTCTCCCGTCAGCCCTTCCGCCGTCATCGCCATCGAGCGCCGCACCGGTCAGGCCAACGTCCTGGCCGGGGGTGTGGCGCCGCTGCCCGTCGACCAGATCAGTGTCCCGCAGACCCTGCGTTATCCGAGCGGATCGGGCGAGGCTCACGGGTTCTTTTATCCGGCGATGTCTGGCGAGGCAAAACCGCCACTGGTGGTCTTCATCCACGGCGGACCGACGTCGGCCTGCTACCCGGTGCTTGATCCGCGCATCCAGTACTGGGCGCAACGCGGCTTCGCCGTGGCCGACCTCAACTACCGTGGCAGCAGCGGCTACGGCCGGGCGTATCGCCAAGCGTTGCATTTGAGTTGGGGTGACGTGGATGTGGAGGACGCCTGTGCGGTGGTCACGCATTTGGCCGAGCGCGGACTGATCGATGGCGACAAGGCCTTCATTCGCGGCGGCAGTGCCGGTGGCTACACCACGTTGTGCGCCCTGGCATTCAAGCAGGTGTTTCGTGCCGGCGCCAGCCTCTACGGCGTCAGCGATCCGGTGGCCCTGGGCCGAGTCACTCACAAGTTCGAGGGGGATTATCTGGACTGGCTGATCGGCGACCCCGACAAGGACGCCGAGCGCTACGCCGCACGAACACCGCTGCTGCATGCGGGGAACATCCGCGTACCGATGATCTTCTTTCAGGGGGAACTGGACGCAGTCGTCGTGCCGCAGCAGACGCGCGACATGGTTCAGGCGCTGGAGCAAAACGGCATTCTGGTCGAAGCGCACTATTACGCGGACGAACGTCATGGCTTTCGCAAGGCCGGCAATCAGGCTCATGCGCTGGAACAGGAATGGTTGTTTTATCGGCGGGTGATGGCGTTAGCGGACTGACATCTGCGTTTCAGGCGGGACTGGCGGCGCCTCATTCGCGAGCAAGCCCGCTCCCACATTTAACCGCGTTTTCAGGGGAGTGCGGGTCCACTGTGGGAGCGGGCTTGCTCGCGAAAGCGATCGGGTTGGCGCCGTCGGGCCTAGCGTTTGGCGATGATGTAAACCGCATGCACGATCCCGGGGATGTAACCGCACAAGGTCAGCAGAATATTCAGCCAGAATGCGCCGCCGAAGCCGACTTGCAGAAACACACCCAGTGGCGGCAGCAGAATGGCGATGATGATGCGAATGAAATCCATGGGGCAGCTCCTGATTTGAAGTGGGCTCTTGCGAGCCGTACAGCTAATCGACCTGCACCGTTCGTCAGGGTTCAGTTCGCGCCTTCAAGCCAGTATTTCGAGCCCATGTTTCTGGACGATGCTGAGCAGTTTCAGCGCCATGCCGCTGGGCTGCTTGGCACCCGCTTCCCATTGCTTGACGGTCGAAGCGCTGGTGTTCAGATAACGTGCGAAAACCGGCTGGCTGACATTGTTGCGCTCGCGTAGCGCCTTGATCTGGTCCGCCGGGATTGCGTCCGGGACATTCGCCAGGCAAGACTCATCGAACTCACGCATGGTGGCCTTGCTGATGGCGCCGATGGCGTAGAGGGCGCTGGCGGATTCGTGCACCGACTCCAATGCCTCACTCTTGAATTTTCTAGTCATGAGATATCTCCAAAAACTCCTTTTTATCCAACAGGTACTGGATCTGCTGCTCTGTCAGCGCTTCGTAGGTCTTCGCCACTTTCCGAAAACCGACCAGATCAGCCTGACTGATATTGCTTTGATCCTTCTTCGCATACAGGAACTGGTAAACCCAGTAATTTCCGCCCTTGGCCACGACAATCGAGCGATGACGATTGGCATTCAAGCGCTTCTTCCAGACCCCGCCGCCAAGGCTTTCAGCCTGTCCCCTCAGCATTTCGGTGAAGGCATCCAGTAGTTCATCGTCACCAATCCATGCCTTACCCGCTTGCACTGCAAACCGTTTTGTCTTGAACAATCTGGGTGGTAAAGGCATCCCTTCCTCCAACAAACATACCACTGAGTGGTATAGATATCAAAACCCGCTCAACAAGCTTGTTGTGTCGCCGGAGGCGGCACTCCTTGCCGACGCCCACTAAAAAGCCACCGATTGCGCTACGGCTCAAGTCCGGAATGTCAGTCGGAAAAACACCGAGACAAAAAAACGCCCCACGTCAAAAGAATCAAACGTGGGGCGACGCGTTATTACCGCGAGACGGTTCGGACATTCGTGCAGGATTCATCTGATCAGACGGCAATCCCTTTGCGGCATTGCAGTTGTGCGGTACGCACGCGGGAAAAGGCGCGGGCCAGGCGCAGGAGCATTTCATCGATGTTGGCAGTGCTGACGGTGAGCGCGGGGGTGAAACGCAGGCAATCCGGTTGCGGGGCGTCCAGCAGCAGGCCTTCGGCCATAGCGGCCTTGACCACCGCGCGCGCCGAATCATCGGACAGGGTCAAGCCCCACAGCAGGCCTTGCCCGCGCAGTTCGCCATGAGCATACCGGTGAGCCAGTCGCACCAGGCCTTCGCGCAGGTGTTCACCGGTTTGCGCGACATGCTCGAGAAACCCCTTGTCCTGGACGCTGCCCAGCACCGCCAGACCGGCCGCCGTCATCAGGGCGTTGCCATGATGGGTGCCCGTCAATTCACCCACATCGAAACAGCAGGCCTTGCCCCGGGCCAGCAATGCCGCCAACGGCACGCCACCACCCAGCCCTTTGCCGAGCACCACGATATCTGCCCGCACGCCGTAGTGCTGTTCCGCGAGCAAGCTGCCAAGGCGACCGACCCCGGTTTGCACCTCGTCGAGGATCAGCAGAATGCCCAGCTCGCGGCACAGACGCTCGACGCCTTTGAGGTAATGCTCGGTGGCAACAATCACTCCGGCTTCGTTCTGGATCGGCTCGAGCATGATCGCGACGGTTCGGGCATCGACGGCGGCATGCAGTGCCGCCAGGTCGTTGAACGGTACGTGGCTGAAGCCCGGCAGTTGCGGCTCGAAGCGGTTGGTCAGGTTGGAACTGTCCGACGCCGGAATCGTCCCGAGGCTACGCCCGTGACACCCTTTGTTCGCCACGATGATCCGCGAAGCGCCACCTCGATGCAGTTGACCCCATTTGCGCGCCAGTTTGATCGCCGCTTCACAGGCTTCACTGCCGCTGTTGAGCAGGTACGCCTGATCGCTGCCCGTGGCGGCGCACAGGCGTTCGGCCAGATTGAGCATGCCACGGTTATGCAGGCCAAATCCCGGATTGATCAGTGATTGCGCTTGGGCGGCGATGGCGTTGACCAGCACCGAAGGGCTGTGTCCAAGGCTGTTGGCACCGCCACCCTGGGAGAAATCGAGGTAAGCGCGATCCTCGCTGTCCCACAGCCACGAACCCTGGCCACGCAAAAAAACCTGCCTGGGCCGCTCGACGCTGGGCATGAGGCACTCGCTGGACAGGGTGTCGCCGGTGGATGGCGTGAAATCGTCAGCGTACAGGTCGTCAAGGCTGGGCGCGCTGCGCCGGAGGCTGAAGAGGTTCATGCGCAAAAACCTCGCTTGAGGTTTTCTGTCTTGCCTATGCAAGCACGCTTTCGGTGAAGAGTATTCATCGCGCTCTTTGGCCCTGTAAGCCTTGTGAATGCGGTTAGACTAGGCGCAGGACAGGCCCTGAGCCATTTCGATTTCCCAGCATTTTCGATAAGCAGAACTTATGGATTTCAAGCAACTGCGCTATTTCGTCGCGGTGTATGAAGAGGGCCATGTCGGGCGCGCTGCCGAGCGCCTTTCAATCTCGCAACCGGCGCTGTCGCAGCAGATCCGTCAGCTTGAACAGCACCTCGATCTCAGCCTGTTCGAGCGCAGCAGCAAACGTCTGCTGCCGACCCTCGCCGCCCACACGCTGTATAACCATGCCCTGCCCTTGCTCGATGGTTTGCAACGGGCGCGCGAAGCCCTTGGCAACTTCAAGGGGCAGGCGCTGCGCACCCTGGCCATCGGCGTGCTGCAAACCGTGCACACCAGTCTCGTGCCGCAGATGCTCGAGCGGGTGCGCAAGGCGCAGCCACACCTGGTGGTGCAGATCTATGAACTGTCGGGGCTGGAGATCGAGCGACGGTTGCTCAACGGCTCGTTGGACATCGGCATCAGCTACCTGCCTCCCCGGCAGCCCGGTTTACATGGCGTGCTGCTGTACGAAGATGAACTGACCCTCGTCATCCCGGAGGATCATCCATTGCGCGAATTCAAGAAGGTTTCCATGGCCCAGGCAGCCGAGTTGCCGATGTTGCTGCTGGGTGAAGAGTTTCAGGTGCGGCAGATCTGGCAGACGCAACTGGCCAGCCTGGGGCGGCGCCCCCACGTACAGGCGGAGCTGAACAACATGGCGGGGATTCTCGACAGCCTGCCCCACACCCGTCTGGCAACGGTTCTTCCGGGGCGTTCGCAAAAGATGCTCGGCCACCCGGAGCTGC
This sequence comes from Pseudomonas fluorescens, assembly GCF_041354075.1. Lineage (GTDB taxonomy): Bacteria > Pseudomonadota > Gammaproteobacteria > Pseudomonadales > Pseudomonadaceae > Aquipseudomonas > Aquipseudomonas fluorescens_CE. The sequence continues at coordinate 75,213 of NZ_JARZGC010000019.1, forward strand.
TGTGGAAGCCGCTGACCGAACCGAGGGTGCCGCTGAAAGTCGGGCTGGTGTGCCGCGATGTGCAACGTCAACAGGCATCCATGACCCTGTTGCGGACCTTGCTCGAGGAGGTGATGAGTGCCACGGACGAACGCTCGATCACCCTGGATGGGCTGAGCTGAACACTTTTCTGCGGGCATAAGAAAACCCCGCCGAAGCGGGGCTTTGCAGACTGTTTCCCTGACATCCATTTCACTCCGCCACCCTGGCAGAATCCTACGTGTCCGTGTTGTTGCTTTGCGCTTCCTGCGCGACGTCCATGAGAAGTAGATTAGCGGTGGATCCAATCTGCATCTATGGGAGATGAGCAGCACGTTGTGTAAGAGAATGCTTACACAACGCGTTACGATCAGAACTGCGCGGCTTCCAGGAGGAACAGCGACTCGCTGCCGGCTTTCACCGAAGCGCTCAACGAATGAATACGCGGCAGCAGGCGTGCGAAATAGAACCGCGCCGTACCGACTTTGCTCGCGTAGAAATCGTCCTGCGCCTCCTTGCCCAAGGCAGCCTTGGCCATCAACGCCCACATGTAGGCGTAGGCGACATAACCGAAGGTTTGCAGGTATTCGACCGAGGCCGCACCGATTTCGTTCGGATTGCTCTTTGCCCGATCCAGCAACCAGGCAGTCAATTCATCGAGCGTGGTCAGCGCCTCGTTCAGCGGCTTGGTGAACTCGGACAGATCGGCACTGGCCGTCGCGGTGAAGTGGCGAATCTCGTCGGCGAACAGCGTGTAGAACGCCCCGCCACTGCCCACCACCTTGCGCCCGACCAGGTCCAGCGCCTGAATGCCGTTGGTGCCTTCGTAGATCTGGGTGATGCGTACGTCACGCACCAGTTGCTCCTGGCCCCACTCACGGATGTAACCGTGACCGCCGAACACCTGCTGGCCATGCACGGTGGTTTCCAGCCCGAGGTCGGTGAGAAAGGCCTTGGCGACCGGCGTCAGCAACGCCACCAGGTCTTCCGCACGCTTGCGAGTGGCAGCGTCCTCGCTGAATTTGGCGGTGTCCAGTTGCATGGCCACATACGTCGAGAAGGCGCGGCCGCCTTCGTTCGAGGCTTTCATGGTCAGCAGCATGCGCCGCACGTCCGGGTGAACGATGATCGGGTCGGCCACCTTGTCCTTGTTCTGCGCGCCGGTTGGCGAACGGCTCTGCAAACGGTCGCGGGCATATTCGACGGCGTTCTGATAAGAGCGCTCACCCGTGGCGAGGCCCTGGATACCCACCCCCAGGCGCTCGTAGTTCATCATCGTGAACATCGCCGCCAACCCCTTGTTCGGCTCGCCGACCAGATAACCCACGGCTTCGTCGAAGTTCATCACACAGGTCGCGGAGGCCTGGATACCCATCTTGTGTTCGATCGAGCCGCAGTTCGCCGGGTTGCGCGCGCCCAGGCTGCCATCGGCATTGACCATGAACTTCGGCACCAGGAACAGCGAGATGCCTTTCGGCCCGGCCGGTGCGTCCGGCAGCTTCGCCAGCACCAGGTGGATGATGTTCTCAGTCAGGTCGTGCTCGCCGCCGGTGATGAAGATCTTGGTACCACTGACCTTGTAGGAACCGTCGGCCTGAGGCTCGGCCTTGGTGCGAATGATCCCCAGGTCGGTACCGGCGTGAGGTTCGGTCAGGCACATCGAACCGGCCCAGATACCGGCGTACATGTTCGGCAGGTAAGCGGCCTTCAGCTCTTCGCTGGCATGAGCATTGATCGACAGGCAGGCACCGGCCGTCAGCATCGGATACAGGCCGAATGACAGGCTCGCCGAGTTGACCATTTCCTCGACCTGGGCCGACACCGCCTTGGACATGCCCATGCCGCCGTAGGCCGGATCGCCCCCGACACCGACCCAGCCACCTTCGGCGTAAGTCTGATAAGCCTGTGGGAAACCTGCCGGCGTGGTGACGGCACCTTCCGCCCAATGGCAGCCTTCTTCGTCAGCCGCACGGCTCAGCGGAGCGATGCTTTTGCTGGTGACCTTGCCGGCTTCTTCAAGAATGGCTTCAACGGTTTCTGCGTCGACGGTGTCGGCCAGTGCAGGCAACTCGGCCCAGAGTTTGGCGACCTCGAACACTTCATTGAGGACGAAGCGCATATCGCGCAGGGGCGCTTTGTAGTCAGCCATGGCAAACCTCGCAGGATCTTATACAGGTGATTCGTAGGAAGAGTGTCTCGTTGGGCCCGAGTGTAACCCAACAACTTTTGCGACACATAGGGTCAGCTAGTGACCCTTTTGTAATTTTTAGTCATTGCGTTTTTATGGCGATGGAAACGCACTCGCGGCCCATTCGAATCACCGAAAGGACCGCGATGCCATTAACGCCCTGGCGTCAAAGCGCAAACGACTCCGCTGGCAGCGTCATCAGGCAATCGCTCCCCGCTTCGATGGCGGCGCGGTGGGCCGCAGTACGCGGCAGCAGGCGCTTGAAGTAAAACGCGTTGGTCGCCAGTTTGCCCCGATGGAAGTCGGCATCGCCGTCGCCTGCCTCCAACTGCGCCTGCGCCACCAGGGCCATGCGCAACCACAGGTAGGCCAGGATGATGTAACCGCTGTACATCAGGTAGTCCACGGACGCAGCGCCGACTTCGTCCGGGTTTTTCATCGCGGCCATGCCAACCCGGGTGGTCACTTCACCCCACTGCTGGTTCAGCTCATTGAGTTGCGCCACATAGCTGCCGAGTTGCGCATGTCCGGCGTTCGCCGCGCAGAACTTGTGGACGATGCGGGTGAAACCACGCAACAGCTTGCCCTGGCTGCCCAGCACTTTCCGCCCCAGCAGATCCAGTGCCTGGATGCCGTTGGTGCCTTCGTAAATCGGTGCGATCCGGCAATCGCGCACCAACTGCTCCATGCCCCACTCACGAATGAAGCCGTGACCGCCGAACACTTGCATGCCGTGGTTGGTCACTTCCAGCCCGGTGTCGGTCATGAAGGCCTTGCAGATCGGTGTCAGGAAGGCCAGCAAGTCTTCGGCGTCCTGACGCGCCGTTTCGTCCGCACTCAAATGCGCGACGTCCAGAAGCTGTGCGGTGAAGTACGTCAGCGCGCGGTTGCCTTCGTTGAAGGCCTTCATCGTCAGCAGCATCCGGCGGACGTCAGGGTGGACGATGATCGGATCGGCCGCTTTCTCCGGCGCTTTCGGGCCGGTCAGCGCGCGCATCTGCAGACGGTCGTTGGCGTACCTGATCGCGCCCTGGAAGCTCGCCTCACCGAGGCACAGGCCCTGCATCCCGGTGCCGAGGCGCGCATGGTTCATCATGGTGAACATGCAGTTCAGGCCCTTGTTCGGTTCACCGATGAGAAAGCCCCTGGCTTCATCGAAGTTCAGGACGCAGGTGGCCGATGCCTTGATGCCCATCTTGTGTTCGATCGAACCGCAGGAAACGCCATTGCGCTCACCTGCTTCACCGTGAACATCGGGCAGGAACTTGGGAACGATGAACAGCGAAATGCCTTTGGTCCCCGCCGGGGCGTCCGGCAGTTTCGCCAGCACCAGGTGCACGATGTTGTCACTCAGGTCGTGCTCGCCGGCAGAGATGAAGATCTTGCTGCCGGAGATCGCGTAACTGCCGTCGGCGGCCGGCACGGCGCGGGTCTTGATGATGCCCAGGTCTGTACCGCAATGGGCCTCGGTCAGGCACATAGTGCCGGTCCATTGGCCGGCAGTCAGCTTGCTCAGATAAGTAGCTTTCTGTGCATCGGTGCCATGGGCGTGGATGGCCGACATTGCCCCATGGGTCAGGCCGGGGTACATGCCCCAGGAGGTGTTGCTGGAGCCGACCATCTCGCTGATGACCAGTCCCAGGGAACTGGGAAGACCCTGGCCGCCATAGGCGGGATCTGCCGCCAGCCCGTGCCAGCCACCCTCCACGTATTGGGCGAATGCCTGCTTGAAGCCCGCCGGGGTCGTCACCACGCCATTGTCGAAATGACAGCCTTCCTCGTCACCGCTGCGATTGAGCGGTGCGAGCACGTTCTCGCAGAATTTCGCGCCCTCTTCGAGGATCGCATTGACCATGTCCGGGCTGGCCTCGGTGGCGCCCAGCGCCGCATAGCTGCCATGGAAATCGAAGACATGGTCGATCAGAAAGCGCATGTCGCGCAGGGGGGCCTTGTACTCGGGCATGGTCATTCCTCCGGTAGCCGATGCCTAAACCTACTGCCGCCGGTCCCACCCCACAATCACAGTCCAGACGCTGAATGCGTCATCATCACTCAACCGGCAGCCGCCTCCGTGCGCACCGCGCCGCGGCGGTTCTGCCCATAGGCCATCACACAGTTTCGCCCGGCCCCCTTGGCCGCATAGAGGGCTTCGTCGGCGGACTTGAGCACCTTCTCCGGGTTGCGCTGGTCCACGCGCTCGGCGACGCCGATGCTGACGGTGACCGATACCGTGGACGCAGCGGAACCGGAACGGCGCTGGCGGCCTTGCTGGTCGTCCTGGGGACGGCTGTCCTGGTTACGCAGGTGAATACTGTAGGTCTCGATCGATTCGCGGATGACTTCCAGGTGCGGCAGGCACTCCTCGAGCGTCTTGCCCGCGAACACCAGGGCAAATTCCTCGCCCCCGTAGCGATACGCCCTGCCGCCACCGCCGATTTTCGACAGTTTGCTGGCCACCAGCCGCAGCACCTGGTCGCCGACATCGTGTCCGTGGGTGTCGTTGAATTTCTTGAAGTGATCGACATCGCTCATCGCCAGCACGTAGTTACGCCCCAGCCGTTGCATGCGCTCGTTCAACGCACGGCGACCCGGCAGGCCGGTGAGCTCGTCGCGGAAAGCCATTTGATAGGCTTCGTGAGCGACTGCCGCAGCGATCATCAACATCACCTGGCTGCACATGATGTTGAGGGTGAACGGCAGGATGAAGGTTTTCGGCAAGGCCCAGAACAGACCGAGCAGGCCGACCAGTTGTGCCGCGTGCAAGGGACGCGGGCTGCGCCAGTACTGCCAGCCCAGCAACAGGAATACGGCGAAGAACACCGGGTAGGACAACTGGATCAGACTCATCCAGGCACCGTGCAGGGCCGGCCAGCGGATTTCCGACAACCACATCAACAACGGCTGCGGGTAACTTTGCTCCAGACCCAACGCCACACTGCCGACCGCCAGCAGCACGGCGAATCGCGCCACCATGTCCTGAAACAGATGGGTCCGCTCCTGCCACGCGGCGAACAGACCGAACATCAGGGGCAACAGCAGGCAACACAGGTGGAAAATCACCGCCGCGTCTTCGCGCACCCGGCCATTGTCGCGGTAGTAATCGGTCTGGGTATCCAGCAGGAAGTAGGCGATGTACACCGTGACCATCAGAAACAGCTCGCGCTGACGTCGGTAAACCGCGCAGTACGCGCCGCCCAGCAGCAGCACCAACGTAGGCAGCACGTTGAACAGTGAAGTGAAGAAGACGTTCAGATCCTTGACGTACGCCGCCGCCAGCCCCGAGAACAACAGCAGGAGAGACGGCAGGAAATGACTGAAACGTACAGCGGAAGAACGCGGCAAGGGTAAAGCTCCGACCCGTCAGATCAATAGATGGCAATGTGCCCACATACTTTAACGGCAGAACCCCCGACTTTCTGAGTCATTTAGTCAGGTTTTTTCAAGACCGCTGTGTAACGGGATGCAACCGTGCATCCCGGTGCTCCCATCGACAGTCAGAGATCGCTGCGGGAATGACCCGCGAGGGGCACTGGGACAGGGCCTGCACTTTCCTCCATACAGGTCTGCCAGGCAGATATCCATGAAACGGCGCAACGCCTCGGCCTCATCGGCGCTCAGGAACAATCGAGCGCAAAAAAAAAACCGCTGCCCTCGAAGGGGCAGCGGTTTTTGATGAGACCGCCTTGAGGCTTAGTAGCCCAGGGCGAAGTCTTCTTCTTTCATGTCCATCAGGTTGTTGGCGCCCGACAGCATGGTTGCAACGTGAGTGCGGGTACGCGGCAGGATGCGCTGGAAGTAGAAACGCGCCGTCTGCAGCTTCGCCGTATAGAACGCGGTGTCGGTGGTACCGGCCGCCAGCTTCTCGGCAGCCAGACGCGCCATGTCAGCCCAGAAATAGGCCAGGCAGGCGTAACCGGAATACATCAGGTAGTCCACGGAGGCCGCGCCGACTTCTTCGCGGTCTTTCATGGCGGCCATACCGACCTTCATGGTCAGCTCACCCCATTCCTTGTTCAATGCAGCCAGCGGTGCGACGAACTCTTGAACCGCTTCGTTGCCTTCGTTGCTCTGGCAGAACTTGTGAACGATCTTGGTGAAGCCTTTCAGGGCTTCGCCCTGGGTCATCAGCACCTTGCGGCCGAGCAGGTCGAGGGCCTGAATACCGGTGGTGCCTTCGTACAGCATCGAAATGCGGCTGTCGCGAACGTTCTGCTCCATGCCCCACTCGGCGATGAAACCGTGACCACCGTAGATCTGTACGCCGTGGTTAGCCGATTCGAAACCGACTTCGGTCATGAAGGCCTTGGCGATTGGCGTCATGAACGCCAGCAGTGCGTCGGCTTTCTTCTTCTCTTCTTCGTCCACGCCGTACTTGACGATGTCGACCTGCTTGGCGGTGAAGTAGACCATTGCGCGGTTGCCTTCGGCGAACGCTTTCATGGTCAGCAGCATGCGGCGCACGTCAGGGTGAACGATGATCGGATCAGCGGCTTTGTCCGGCGCTTTCGGGCCAGTCAGCGAACGCATCTGCAGGCGATCACGGGCGTACTTCAAGCCACCCTGGAAACCGATTTCAGCGTGGGCCAGGCCTTGCAGTGCGGTGCCCAGGCGTGCGGTGTTCATGAAGGTGAACATGCAGTTCAGGCCCTTGTTCGCCGGGCCGATCAGGTAACCGGTGGCGGCGTCGAAGTTCATTACGCAGGTCGCGTTACCGTGGATGCCCATCTTGTGTTCGATCGAACCGCAGGACACGGCATTGCGCGCACCGATCGAGCCGTCTGCGTTTGGCAGGAACTTGGGCACGATGAACAGCGAAATACCTTTGGTACCCGCCGGGGCATCCGGCAGGCGAGCCAGCACGATGTGGACGATGTTGTCGGCCATGTCGTGTTCACCGGCCGAGATGAAGATCTTGGTGCCGGAGACTTTGTAGGAACCGTCGGCCTGAGGCTCGGCCTTGGTCCGCAGCATGCCCAGGTCGGTGCCGCAGTGCGGCTCGGTCAGGCACATGGTGCCGGTCCACTCGCCCGAGACCAGTTTGGTCAGGTAGGCATCTTGCTGCTCAGGGGTGCCGTGCTCGGAGATGGTGTTCATCGCGCCATGGGACAGGCCCGGGTACATGCCCCACGACCAGTTGGCTTCGCCGACCATTTCACTGACCGCCAGCCCCAGCGACTCAGGCAGGCCCTGACCGCCGTGCTCGACGTCGTGGGCCAGGCTTGGCCAGCCGCCTTCGACGAATTGCTTGTAGGCTTCCTTGAAACCGGTCGGGGTTTTAACCCCGGACTCGCTCCAGGTGCAGCCTTCGGTGTCACCCACGCGGTTCAGCGGTGCCAGCACCTGTTCACAAAACTTGGCGCCTTCTTCGAGAATGGCGTCAACCATGTCCGGAGTGGCGTCTGCGCAAGCCGGAAGGCTCTGATAGTGCGCTTCGTAGCCGAGCAGTTCGTCACGAACGAAGCGAATATCACGCAAGGGGGCCTTGTAGTCAGGCATAGCGATAAACCTCTGCTGATGTAACCGGGAATGAACGACCGCTTGTTTTGTTGTGACGGTCAAACAGTTGTTTGAAACATACGTTTACGCCTAAATCTTGTCAAGCGTCGATCTTTTGCCGTTCGTCATCACTGTGCGCGAATGTCGCACGCACGCGAACAGCACGACGCTGCGAAGGCGCGCGAGCGCACAGGAAAGTTTAGTGGGAGAAGAAGGACTTACACGCAAAAACGCCGCGACAGGTCGCGGCGTTGGCAGTGTGGATTCAGCGCAGAATCAGGCGAAGGTGTCGATCAGTGTGCCGAGCACTTCATCGGAAGCCTTGGCAACCTTGACGCCCGCCTCCACCTGAAACTTGCCCTGGGCCATTTCGACCATGTTGCTGCTCAGGTCCGATTGCTGGCTGCGATCGACAGAACGCAGGCGATCGACCTGGACTTCGGAAGACTGGCTGGTGATCGAACGCTCGATCGTATTGTTGGCGATCTGGCCAGACGCCTGATCGACACGGTTCTGCCCCGTCTGAATAGTGCTCAGACCGGCATAAAAAGCGGTGTTTCCTGAGATTTCCATGGGAGAACTCGTCCTGACAAAGGATCAACGGTGCTTATTGAAGCAGACATCGCGGCATAACGCTCGACAAAAACACTAATGGCACAGTGCCTTGTCATAGGCAAAACCATTGCCGCCAGGCGTCAGTCCAGCAGATCCAGCTGAAGGTGTTCGGCGACCGCTTCGGCCGTCAGCAGCTTGAGCTTCGGCACCCGGCCAAGGCACGGTGCGGGGATGCGTTCGGCCAGCGTGGCGAGGTTTTCTTCCAGGCGCGCCGTTTTGGCATCGATGATGTTGGCCACCCAGCCGGCCAGTTGCAAACCGTCCTGGGCAATGGCTTCGGCCGTCAGCAACGCATGGTTGATGCATCCCAACCGCACGCCGACCACCAGAATCACCGGCAGGCCCAGCGCCATGGCCAGGTCCGACAGGTTGTCCTGGTCGGCCAGCGGCACACGCCAGCCGCCGGCGCCCTCGATCAGGGTGAAATCGGCCTGCATCTCCAGAATCTGCCGCATCGGCGCCAACAGCGATTGCACGGTCAATGCCACGCCCGCCTCACGCGCCGCCAGGTGCGGCGCGATGGCCGGCTCGAACGCGACCGGATTGACCTGGGCATAGGTCAGCGGCAGCGAACATTCGGCCTGCAGCGCCAAGGCATCGGCATTGCGCAAGCCCCTGGGCGTGACGTCGCAACCCGAGGCCACCGGTTTACCCGCCGCCGTACTCAGCCCCGCCAATCGCGCGGCATGCAACAGGCCGGCAGCGACGGTGGTCTTGCCGACATCGGTGTCGGTGCCCGTGATGAAATACGCTGCGCTCATAAGGGTTTCTCCAAAACGGCATACACCACTTGATAAGTCGCCGGCAGCCCAGGGGCCTGGCGAAACTGCTCATAAGCCTCCACCAGACCGAGAATCCGTGCCCGCCCGGTCAATCCACCCGGGCGTCCGGGGTTCAGGTTGTGCGCCCCCAACGCCTTGAGTTCATGGGTCAGGCTGCGCACATCCGGGTAATGCAGCACATGAGCCCGGGTTTGCAGACCCACGATCCGCAAACCGCTGGCGGCACACAGTTGCTGATAAGCCTCGAATTCACGGAAGCGATTGACGTGGACCATGCCGTCCACTTGCCGCCAGCTGTCACGCAGCTCTGCCAGTGTGCCCACGCACAGACTAGCAAACGCGAAAATACCACCCGGTTTCAGTACACGCCGCGCTTCGCTGAGCACCGAGGCGAAATCGGCACACCACTGCACGGCCAGGCTGGAGAAAATCAGGTCACAGGTCGCTTCCCGCAGCGGCAGGCGCTCCGCATCGCCAGCGATGAAATGGGCGGCCCCGCCCAGCGGACGCGCGTGATTGAGCATGCCTTCGGCGATGTCCAGCGCCACGCCGTCGCCCTCGGGAAAGCGCGTGCTCAGCAACCGACTGAAATGCCCGGTGCCACTGCCCAGGTCAAGCCAGCGGCCCGGTACGAAGTCACGAGGCAATCGGCTCAGCAACTGATTGCCGACATCGCGCTGCAATTGGGCCACGCTGTCATAGCTGCTCGCCGCGCGGGAAAAGGACGCCGCCACCTGGCGCTTGTCCGGCAAGGCGCCGGGCAGCTTTGGAAAGGATAAATCAGTCATCGCCGGACTCGTGCAAAAAGGCCTGGATCGCACCCGCCACTCCGTGCGGGTCCTCCAGGAGAAACGCGTGGCTGGCCTGTTCAATCAGGCCGATTTCGACATCCGGCAGCAACGCCAGCAAATCACTGGCGGCCTCTGCCGGCACCAGGCCGTCAAGCCCGGCGAACAGGTGCATCTGTGGGCCGCGAAACGCCTGCAACGCGTGACGGGTATCCAGTTGGGCCAACAACTCCAGGCCGCTCATCAATACCGACGTCGCGGTGTTGGGCGCGCCGCCGAGCAGCAACCGAGACAACCCGCGCGGGTCTTCGGCCCCCTGAGCACAGAGCAGCGAAAATCGCTTGAGCGTCATCCGTGGATCGGCCGCGCAGCCGGCCAGGAAGGCGTCGAAGGTCTCGCCGGGCATCGCGCCCGACCATTGCTCATGGGCGACGAACGAAGGATTACTGGCCAGGGTCAGCAGGCCGCAGCAACGATCACCGCGCCGCGCCGCGAGCTCGGCAGCGAGCATGCCGCCCAGGGACCAGCCACCGAGCCAGGCGTCCTGGGGCACATTGGCATCGAGCTCGTCGAGCCATTCTTCCGGGTCACTGGAGGTCAGCTCCGGCAACGGTTCGATCTCGACGCGCAGGTGTTCGTCCAGCCCTTTGAGCGCAGCAGCCAACGGCTCGAGCGGAGAAATACCGAGCCCCCAGCCGGGCAACAGAATCAGGCGATCACGCATGGCTTGGCTCCGGTCCCAGAGATTGAAAGCAATCGGCCAGTCCATCTAACAATAGCTGCACCTGCGCCTCGCTGTGCGCTGCGGTCAGGGTCACGCGCAAGCGAGCGCTGCCGGCGGGCACGGTCGGAGGGCGGATCGCGGTCACCATCAACCCGCGTTCACGCAGCAGGTGCGACAAGCGCATCGCCCGTCCGGCATCGCCGATCATGATCGGCTGGATCGGTGTGAAGCTGTTCATCAGCTCAAGTCCGATCTGTTCCGCGCCGTGGCGGAACTGGCGGATCAGCGTATTCAGATGCTCGCGCCGCCAATGCTCGGTACGCAGCAGCTCAAGACTCTTCAGGGTCGCGCAGGCCAGGGCCGGTGGTTGGCTGGTGGTGTAGATGTAGGGGCGGGCGAACTGGACCAGGCTTTCGATCAGTTCCTCACTGCCGGCGACAAAAGCGCCCGCCGTACCGAACGCCTTGCCGAGGGTGCCGACCAGCACCGGCACATCATCCTGGCTCAGGCCGAAGTGCTCGACGATCCCGCCGCCATGGGTCCCCAGCGCCCCGAAGCCATGGGCGTCATCGACCATCAGCCAGGCGCCCCGGGCCTTGGCCTCGCGGGCCAGGGCCGGCAGGTCGGCGATGTCGCCGTCCATGCTGAACACGCCGTCGGTGACCACCAGCGTGTTGCCGATGGCCTTCTCCAGGCGACTGGCCAGGCTTGTCGCGTCGTTGTGCAGGTAACGGCTGAACCGTGCTCCGGACAACAGCCCGGCATCGAGCAGCGAGGCGTGATTGAGCCGGTCTTCCAGCACGGTATCGCCCTGCCCCACCAATGCCGTGACGGCGCCGAGGTTGGCCATGTAGCCGGTGGTGAACAACAGCGCACGCGGGCGCCCGGTCAGGTCGGCCAGGGCTTCTTCCAGCTCGTGATGCGGGCCGCTATGGCCGATCACCAGGTGCGATGCGCCGCCACCGACGCCCCATTTCGCAGCGCCAGCGCGCCAGGCTTCGATCACCTGCGGGTGATTGGCCAGGCCCAGGTAATCGTTGTTGCAGAACGCCAGCAACGGCTGACCATCGACCACCACCTCCGGCCCTTGCGGGCTTTCGAGCAGGGGCCGTTGGCGGTAGAGATTGTCGGCACGACGGGCAGCCAGGCGTGCAGCGAGATCGAAAGACATGCAGGCCTCGATGTTTCAGATCGCATAAATCAGGAATCTAATCTCACGTGGGAGCGGGCTTGCTCGCGAAAGCGGCGTATCAGACGACATGAATGTTGAATGTCAGTCCGTCATCGCGAGCAAGCCCGCTCCCATATTCGATGTGCGTCGCATCAAACAGCCGCGTTGTAGAACATCTCGCTGCTCTTTTGCTCCACCAGCGCCTGTTCGATGGCGGCCTGATGCACCTCATCGGCGTGCTCTTCGCGGGCTTCGGGCAGGATGCCCAGACGCGAGAACAGTTGCATGTCCTTGTCGGCCTGCGGGTTGGCGGTGGTCAGCAGTTTTTCGCCGTAGAAGATCGAGTTGGCGCCGGCGAAGAACGCCAGGGCCTGCATCTGCTCGTTCATGGCTTCGCGGCCGGCGGACAGGCGCACGTGGGATTTGGGCATCAGGATGCGCGCAACGGCGAGCATGCGGATGAAGTCGAACGGGTCGATGTCTTCGGCGTTTTCCAGCGGTGTGCCGGCCACTTTCACCAGCATGTTGATCGGCACCGACTCCGGATGCTCCGGCAGGTTGGCCAGCTGGATCAGCAGGTTGGCGCGGTCGTCGAGGGACTCGCCCATGCCGAGGATACCGCCGGAACAGATCTTCATCCCCGAATCCCGCACGTAGGCCAGGGTTTGCAGGCGCTCGCTGTAGGTGCGGGTGGTGATGATGCTGCCGTAGAACTCCGGCGAGGTATCAAGGTTGTGGTTGTAGTAGTCGAGGCCGGCCTTGGCCAGCGCTTCGGTCTGCTCCTGATCGAGGCGGCCGAGGGTCATGCAGGTTTCCAGGCCCAGGGCCTTCACCCCTTCGACCATTTTCAGCACGTAGGGCATGTCTTTGGCCGACGGGTGTTTCCAGGCGGCGCCCATGCAGAACCGGGTCGAACCGATGGCCTTGGCGCGGGCGGCCTCTTCGAGGACCTTCTGCACTTCCATCAGCTTTTCTTTTTCCAGGCCGGTGTTGTAGTGACCGGACTGCGGACAGTATTTGCAGTCTTCCGGACAGGCGCCGGTCTTGATCGAGAGCAGCGTGGACACCTGCACACGGTTGGCGTCGAAGTGCGCGCGGTGCACGGTCTGCGCCTGGAACAACAGGTCATTGAATGGCTGAACGAAGAGAGCTTTGACTTCGGCCAAAGACCAGTCATGACGCAGGGTGGCAGAGGTGCTGGCGCTCATGGGCGTTACCTTTATTTTAAGCAGGGCAAGGTTCTATGCTGGACTGACGACTGAGGCAGGGAATAACCCCAGTCGCGATACGGATGTTTGGCATATTTAAGGATGAGCGATGCGCTGTCAACCACGTCATGTAGGAAAGGTTCACATCTGGTTAAACAATGACCAACATTGTTTGCTTTGCAGTGAAAGCACCGAAGACATCAGGCCCATCTGCCTGACCTGCGAAGCCGATCTGCCCTGGCTGGGCGATCACTGCGACACCTGCGCCTTGCCCATGCCTTCACCGGGCCTGACCTGCGGTCAATGCCTGCAGCAGCCACCGGCTTTTCAACAGGTGATTGCGCCCTGGACCTACACCTTTCCGGTCGACAGCCTGATCACCCGCTTCAAACACAGCGCCAAGTGGCCCCTTGGCCGCCTGTTGGCCGAACTTCTCGCGCAATCCCTGCAACATCGCTTTGATGAAGCGGTGGCGCGACCAGACGCGCTGGTGCCCGTCCCGCTTGCCGTTAAACGCCTGCGCCAGCGCGGTTTCAACCAGGCCGCGATGCTGGCCCGCTGGCTGAGCGAAAGCCTGGGCATCCCCTGCGACGAACGGTTGCTGCAGCGCACCCAGGACACCAGCGCCCAGCAGGCACTCAAGGCCGATGCCCGGCGCAAAAACCTGCGCCACGCCTTCGCCCTGATGCCTGAAGCGTCGATCAGGGGACGCCACCTGGCCCTGGTGGACGACGTGCTGACCACCGGCGCCACATCGCAGGCCCTGGCGCGCCTGTTGATGGAGGCCGGAGCCGCGCGGGTCGATGTCTATTGCCTGGCACGCACGCCCAAACCAGGGGACTAACCCCGCACACCCTGTGGGAGCGGGCTTGCTCGCGAAAGCGGCTCGGCATTCAACATCGAAGTCGTCTGTGAGGCCGCCATCGCGAGCAAGCCCGCTCCCACAGGATCGCGGTCCAACTTGACTACCGGGGCTTCAGCCGCCAACGTCTTGACATACATCCGCCAAAGCACCCAGCCATGTCCCTGCCTACCCTGCTGTCCCAACACATCGTTCGTCGCCCGCAGCGCATCGCGTTGCTGCAGCACATCGCCGAACAGGGTTCGATCACCCGCGCCGCGAAGAGCGCGGGCCTGAGTTACAAGGCGGCATGGGACGCCATCGACGAATTGAACAACCTCGCGCAAAAGCCGCTGGTGGAACGCAGTGTCGGCGGCAAGGGCGGTGGCGGCGCCAGGCTGTCCAGCGAAGGCGAGCGCGTCTTGCGCCTGTATCAGAAACTGCAGGCCTTGCAGGCCCAGGTGCTGGAAGCCGCCGAGGAGGCCAGCGATCTGGATCTGCTCGGGCGCCTGATGCTCAGGACCAGCGCGCGCAATCAGTTACACGGCAAGGTTGGGGCGATCGAGGCGCAGGGGCGCAACGACCTGATTCGCCTGGAACTGGCCGAAGGCCTGATCCTCGACGCGCAGATCACCCACAGCAGCACCCTGCGCCTGGCCCTGGAGCCGGGCAGCGAAGTGGTTGCCCTGATCAAGGCCGGCTGGCTCGACGTGCTGCCCATCGAGAGCGCAGCAACACCGGGACACAATGACCTGACCGGCATCATCGAAGAAGTCCTCGCCGCCGAAGACGGCCCCAGCGAAGTGCGCATCACCTTGCCCAATGGCCAGACCCTGTGCGCATTGGCCGAACCACGGGATCTGCAAAGCCGTGGCCTTTCGGTCGGTCGAGCGGTACGGGTGCAGTTCGCCGCGTCGAACGTGCTGCTCGGTACACAGCTCTGAAACACAAGCGTCATTTATGCACTTTAAGGTGACTGCAAAAAACCGCAGGGAGCCTGACGTGAGCCTATTAGAAGAGAACCAATCGACCGACCTCGAAACCATGGTCGGCCTCAGCCGTCGTGGTTTCATCAGCGCGGGCGCCTTGTGCGGTGCCGCGATGTTCCTGGGCGGCAACCTGCTCAGCCGCAGCGTACTCGCCGCCAGCGTCAGTGCCGGCAACAGCAGACTGCTGGGCTTTGCCAGCATCCCCGCCGCCACCAGCGACGCCATCACCCTGCCGCCGGGCTACAAATCCTCGGTGCTGATCAGTTGGGGGCAGCCGCTGCAGAAGGACGGTCCCGCGTTCGACCCGAGCGGCAACGGCACCGCCGCGCAACAGGAAGTGCAGTTCGGCGACAACAACGACGGCATGAGTCTGTTCGAATTCCCCGGCGAAAAAGACCGGGCGCTGATGGCGATCAACAACGAATACACCAACTACCGCTACCTCTATCCCCACGGCGGCATGCCGCAGTCGGCTGAAGAAGTGCGCAAGGCGCTGGCCTGCGAAGGTGTCTCGGTGATTGAAGTTCAGCGCAAGCATGGTCACTGGCAGTTCGTCCAGGGCTCGCGCTACAACCGGCGCATCCACGGCAACGCGCCGATCAGCCTGAGCGGTCCGGCCGCCGGCCATGACTTGCTGAAAACCAGCGCCGACCCGCAGGGCAAGCATGTCCTCGGCACCTTCCAGAACTGCGCCAACGGCAAGACGCCGTGGGGCACCTACCTGACCTGCGAAGAGAACTTCACCGACTGTTTCGGCAGCAGCAATGCCGAGCAGAAATTCGATGCTGCGCAGAAACGCTACGGTGTGGTCGCCGCCAGTAAAGAGATCAACTGGCATCAGCACGATGAGCGTTTCGACCTGGCGAAAAACCCCAACGAACTCAATCGTCACGGCTGGGTGGTGGAAATCGATCCGTTCGATCCCAAATCCACGCCGGTCAAGCGCACGGCTCTGGGCCGCTTCAAACATGAAAACGCGGCCCTGGCCGAAACCCATGACGGCCACGCCGTGGTGTACATGGGCGACGACGAACGCGGCGAATTCATCTACAAGTTCGTCAGCCGCGACAAGATCAACCACAAGAACCCCAAGGCCAATCGTGACCTGCTGGACCACGGCACCCTGTACGTGGCGCGCTTCGACGCGGGCGACGACAATGCCGACCACCCCAAAGGCCAGGGCGAATGGATCGAGTTGACCCATGGCAAGAACGGCATCGACGCCAGCAGCGGCTTCGCCAGCCAGGCCGAAGTGCTGATCAACGTGCGACTGGCGGCCTCGGTGGTCAAGGCCACACGCATGGACCGCCCGGAATGGATCGTCGTCAGCCCCAAGGACGGCCAGGTCTATTGCACATTGACCAACAACGCCAAGCGCGGCGAAGACGGGCAGCCGGTGGGCGGTCCCAACCCACGGGAGAAAAACGTCTACGGGCAGATTCTGCGCTGGCGCACCGACGGCGACGATCACGCGTCGAACAGCTTTGCCTGGGATCTGTTCGTGGTGGCCGGCAACCCGCAGGTCCATGCGGGCACGCCGAAGGGCGGGTCGTCCAACATCAACCCGCAGAACATGTTCAACAGCCCCGATGGCCTGGGTTTCGACAAGGCCGGTCGGTTGTGGATCCTCACCGATGGCGACTCCAGCAACACCGGTGACTTCGCCGGCATGGGCAACAACCAGATGCTGTGCGCCGACCCGGCGACCGGGGAAATCCGCCGCTTCATGGTCGGGCCGATCGGTTGCGAAGTCACGGGGATCAGCTTCTCGCCAGATCAGAAGACACTGTTCGTAGGGATTCAGCATCCCGGCGAGAACGGTGGTTCGACATTCCCCGAGCATTTGCCGAACGGCAAACCGCGGTCGTCGGTGATGGCGATTACCCGTGAAGATGGCGGCATCGTCGGCGCCTAGTGTGTACATACCCGATCACCTGTAGGAGCTGGCTTGCCAGCGATGGTCGTTAACGATGACGCTGGCTGCCTGGATGCCTGCGTTGCCTGGACGTTTTTCGCGAGCAAGCTCGCTCCTAGAGGGTTTTGGGGTGGACACCATGAGTGTGTACACGCCGAGGGGTCGGCACAGCCCCACCTAACGACGCCCGTCTGCGCTACCATGCCTGGCCGGACGCAGCAGCCTGCTGCGCGCAGGAGTCAGCATGGCCCACCCGTTTGCAACACTCACCCCAGACCTCGTGCTCGATGCCGTCGAAAGCATCGGCTTTCTCAGCGACGCGCGCATCCTGGCGCTCAACAGCTATGAGAACCGTGTCTATCAAGTCGGCATTGAAGACGGCGAACCACTGATCGCCAAGTTCTACCGCCCGCAACGCTGGACCAACGAGGCGATCCTCGAAGAACACCAGTTCACCTTCGAACTCGCCGAGTGCGAGGTGCCGGTGGTGGCGCCGCTGATCCACAACGGGACCAGCCTGCACGAACACAACGGTTTCCGTTTCACCCTGTTTCCACGTCGTGGCGGCCGCGCGCCGGAGCCGGGCAACCTCGATCAGTTGTATCGCCTCGGCCAGTTGCTCGGCCGCTTGCACGCCGTCGGCTCGACCAAGCCGTTCGAACACCGTGAAGCCCTGGGAGTGAAAAACTTCGGCGACGATTCGCTGACCACACTGCTGGAGGGCAATTTCATCCCCAGGAGCCTGCTGCCGGCCTACGAGTCCGTTGCCCGCGACCTGCTCAAGCGGGTCGAGGAGGTCTATCAGGCCACGCCGCACCAGAACATCCGCATGCATGGCGATTGCCACCCCGGCAACATGATGTGCCGCGACGAGGTCTTCCACATCGTCGACCTCGACGACTGCCGCATGGGCCCGGCGGTGCAGGACATCTGGATGATGCTCGCCGGCGATCGTCAGGCGTGTCTGGGGCAGTTGTCGGAACTGATGGACGGCTACAACGAGTTTCACGACTTCGACCCACGGGAACTGGCGTTGATCGAACCCTTGCGCGCGTTGCGCCTGATGCACTACAGCGCCTGGCTCGCCCGGCGCTGGGACGACCCGGCGTTCCCCCACAGTTTTCCGTGGTTCGGCACCGAGCGTTATTGGGGTGACCAGGTGCTGGCCTTGCGCGAACAACTGGCGGCGCTCAACGAAGAACCATTGAAGCTGTTCTGACAAGATCAACTGTAGGAGCGAGCTTGCTCCTACAGTTGGAATCGCGACATATGCTGAATAATTTCCTTACAATCATCTTTTGTTAGCTGCCTAAGCAAGGATTCTGCATGCAAGCCGCCAACCCGCGTCGCGGGTACATACTGGGCCTGACCGCCTACATCATCTGGGGCCTGTTCCCGATTTACTTCAAAGCCATCGCCAGCGTGCCCGCCGTGGAGATCATCATTCACCGCGTGCTCTGGTCGGCTCTGTTCGGTGCCTTGCTGTTGCTGGTCTGGAAGCATCCCGGTTGGTGGCGCGAATTGCGCGAAAACCCCAAGCGCCTGGCGATCCTGGCGCTGAGCGGGACGCTGATCGCCGCAAACTGGCTGACGTACGTCTGGTCGGTGAACAACGGGCGCATGCTCGAGGCCAGCCTCGGTTACTACATCAACCCACTGGTCAACGTGTTGCTGGGGATGCTGATTCTTGGCGAGCGGCTGCGGCGCATGCAGTGGATCGCGGTGGGGCTGGCCGCCGTTGGCGTGGCCCAGCAGGTCTGGCAGGTGGGCAGCCTGCCGTGGGTGTCGCTGATGCTGGCACTGACCTTCGGATTCTATGGCCTGATCCGCAAGCAAGCCCCGGTCAAGGCCCTGCCCGGCCTGGTGGTGGAGACCTGGATGCTGGTGCCGATTGCCATGGCCTGGTTGCTGTTCAATCAGACGGCCATGAGCGCGCAACCCGAGTTCTGGACCACTTCCGAAGCCTGGTGGCTGATTGCTGCCGGCCCGGTCACGTTAGTCCCGCTGGTCAGCTTCAATGCCGCTGCACGGCACCTGCCCTACACCACGCTGGGCTTCCTGCAGTACCTGGCACCGACACTGGTGTTGCTGCAGGCCGTGCTGCTGTTCGGCGAACATCTGTCGTCCAGCACCTTGACCGCGTTCATCTTCATTTGGGCCGGTCTTGCGATTTACAGCGTCGACGCGTGGACAAGTCTGCGCCGCCGCAGCTGATCAAAAAACGCACAAACCTCTGCGCGCCATGTGTCACGTGGCCTGCGGAGGTTCTTCCCAAGGTTATCCACAGCGTGATCCCCGGCGATTGTGCGCAAGTCGCTGAATATTGGTGATTTTTTGACCAAGCCTGGCCAAGCCTCGAACGGCGTGGCCTGGCGGGCTGTCTCTACAGGTTATCCACAGGCAGGTGCAGTTAAAAACTGGATAACCCGCTCAGGGCTCACTGCGCAAAACCAGTTCCACCATCAAATCATCCGCCAGGGTTTCCAGGCGTGACTGCAGCACATCCAGGGACAAGGTCAGCGGCACCGCCAGAATCGCCTCGGCGTGGAACAGCGGCTCGCTGCTCATGGGTGCTGGACGCACTTCGGTGACCAGCCGTTCAAGGTTCACCCCCTGCTCGCTCAACAGGCGCGTGATATCGCGCACGATCCCGGGCCGGTCATTGCCGACCAACTCCATCGCGATCGGCTTCCAGGTGCAGGATTGCTCGATACCGCTTTCGGCGATCAACACGCGAATGCCGTGGGCCGACAACCCCTGCAGCGCATCCACCAGCGCGTCGTAGGCTTCGGCCGGCACGCCCACCCGAAGAATCCCGGCGAACTGCCCGGCCATGCGCGACATGCGGCTTTCCAGCCAGTTACCGCCCTGCTCGGCGATGCACTGGGCAATGCGCTCGACCTGCCCGGGCTTGTCCGGTGCGAAAACAGTGAGTACGAGGTGGTCCATGGCGCAGCCCTCTGGTCATGACGTTTGTGCTTGAAGGGCAAGTATAGGCAAGGGGTGGCTCTGCGCCGGACCGGCTGGCCCCATCGCGAGCAGGCTCGCTCCCACACGAACAACGCCGGCCCCCTGTGGGAGCGAGTCTGCTCGCGATTGAAGGCCACACAATCTTGAGCTGCCCAACAAATCGTGTACAACTCACGATATTTAACTGGAACAATCCACCCTTTTTTTGAGAACATCCCGTACCCCATCATGACTGCAATGCGTCATGGGGTCGCAGAACGACGTCAATAGTCTAATTTTCACAAGCGCAATTCATCATGTAGTATGCCGCAGCGCGCACTACATAACGTTGGATCGATGTCTGCCGCAGGCACGCTCGCAACCCTGAAAGCCCTGTCATCAAGGCCTCAAAGCCGTTGATCGGTTCCATCCCGGCCGCCCGAAAGGGCATGTACCGGGGGAAGGGGTTTGTGGTTTAAATAGCCCGAGGCTTCATTGTCAATTTGAAGAAAAAGAAATAGCTGAGCAGAGTGAGGCAAGCAATGACTGACCACGTTCAAGTCGGTGGCCTTAAGGTCGCCAAAGTCCTGTTCGACTTCGTGAACAACGAAGCCATTCCCGGAACCGGCCTCACCGCCGAGCAGTTCTGGGCCGGTGCCGACAAGGTCATCCATGACCTGGCGCCGAAGAACAAAGCCCTACTCGCCAAACGCGATGACATCCAGGCCCGCATCGATGCCTGGCACCAGGAACGCGCAGGTACTGCGCACGACGCCGTGGCCTATAAGGCCTTCCTGCAAGACATCGGTTATCTGCTGCCAGAAGCGGCCGATTTCCAGGTCACGACGCAAAACGTCGATGAAGAAATCGCCCGCATGGCCGGCCCGCAACTGGTGGTGCCGGTGATGAATGCCCGTTTCGCGCTCAACGCCTCGAACGCCCGCTGGGGTTCGCTGTATGACGCGCTGTACGGCACCGACGCCATCAGCGAAGCGGATGGCGCGGAAAAAGGCAAAGGCTACAACAAGGTTCGCGGTGACAAGGTGATCGCCTTCGCCCGCGCCTTCCTCGACGAAGCGGCGCCATTGGCCGCCGGCTCTCATGTCGATGCCACCGGCTACACGATCGTCGACGGCAAACTGGTGGTCGCCCTCAAGGGCGGCAGCAACAGCGGCCTGCGCAACGACGCGCAGTTGATCGGTTTCCAGGGCGATGCCTCGGCGCCGATCGCGATCCTGCTGAAAAACAACGGCCTGCATTTCGAGATCCAGGTCGACGCCAGCACCCCGGTCGGCCAGACCGACGCCGCCGGTGTCAAAGACATCCTGATGGAAGCGGCGTTGACCACCATCATGGACTGCGAAGACTCCGTCGCCGCCGTCGATGCCGATGACAAGGTGGTGATCTACCGCAACTGGCTCGGCCTGATGAAGGGCGACCTGGCCGAAGAAGTCGCCAAGGGCGGCAAGACCTTCACCCGGACCATGAACGCTGACCGCACCTACACCGCAGTCGACGGCAGCGCACTGAGCCTGCATGGTCGCTCGCTGCTGTTCGTGCGCAACGTCGGCCACCTGATGACTATCGATGCCATCCTCGACAAGCAGGGCAACGAAGTTCCGGAGGGCATCCTCGACGGCCTGGTGACCAGCCTCGCCGCCCTGCACAACCTCAACGGCAACACCACGCGCCGCAACACCCGCACCGGTTCGGTCTACATCGTCAAACCGAAGATGCACGGCCCAGAAGAGGCCGCGTTCACCAACGAGCTGTTCGGACGCATCGAAGAAGTGCTCGGCCTGGCGCGCAACACCCTCAAGGTCGGGATCATGGACGAGGAGCGCCGTACCACGGTCAACCTCAAGGCTTGCATCCAGGCGGCGAGCGAGCGTGTGGTGTTCATCAACACCGGCTTCCTGGACCGTACCGGCGATGAAATCCATACCTCCATGGAAGCCGGCCCGATGGTGCGCAAGGCGGACATGAAGTCGGAAAAATGGATCGGCGCCTACGAGAACGCCAACGTCGACATCGGTTTGAGCACTGGCCTGCAAGGTCGCGCGCAGATCGGTAAAGGCATGTGGGCCATGCCCGACCTGATGGCGGCGATGCTCGAACAGAAAATCGCCCACCCACTGGCCGGCGCCAACACGGCCTGGGTTCCGTCGCCAACGGCGGCGGCGCTGCACGCGCTGCATTACCACAAGGTCGACGTGTTCGCCCGCCAGGCCGAACTGGCCAAGCGCGCGCCGGCGTCGGTGGACGACATCCTGACCATCCCGCTCGCGGTGAACCCGCAGTGGACAGCCGAACAGATCAGGAACGAACTGGACAACAACGCCCAGGGCATCCTCGGTTACGTGGTGCGCTGGATCGATCAAGGCGTGGGTTGCTCCAAGGTTCCGGACATCCACGACATCGGCCTGATGGAAGACCGCGCCACCCTGCGCATTTCCAGCCAGCACATCGCCAACTGGCTGCGCCACGGTATCGTCACCGAACCCCAGGTAATGGAAAGCCTCAAGCGCATGGCGCCGGTGGTTGATCGTCAGAACGCCAGCGACTCGCTGTATCGCCCGCTGGCGCCAGACTTCGACAGCAACATCGCCTTCCAGGCGGCGGTCGAACTGGTGATCGAAGGGACCAAGCAGCCGAACGGCTACACCGAGCCGGTCCTGCACCGTCGTCGTCGCGAGTTCAAGGCTGCCAATGGCCTGTAACTGAGCGCTGATGCCGCAAACGAAAAAGCCCTGATCGAAAGATCAGGGCTTTTTTTGTTCGCGATGGATAACCGATCAGGGCTCCATCCCCAGCTCATGCTTGACCAACGCCAGCAGTTTGCTGGAATCGATGGGTTTGAGCAGAAAATCCACCACGCTCAAATGCATGGCGGCGATGGCGTCCTTCACATCGGCATCACCGGAAACGATGATGAACGGCATGGCCGCCCGTACCGATTCGCGCACCTGACGGATCAGGTCGAGGCCATCGACATGCCCCATGCGCAGATCGGTGATCACCAGACCGATCGAGGGTTTTTCACTCAGCATCTTCAGCGCGGTTTCACCGCTGGCAGCGGTCATGCAACGAATGCCATCCAGACCGAGGATCTCCGACAACAGCTCGCGGGCGTCCTTATCGTCGTCGACGATCAGCACCCGTTGCGGCGGCAGGTCGGGCTCCAGCATGACGGCACTCAGCGCCTCGCGCTCGGCGTCACTCAAAATATCGTGGTCGGACATGGCTTTCTCTAAGTGATCAAATTCATTCCCTGCTCAGTGGTCAGACATCGCTAAGAAGACCTTCTAATGTGCACTTCGTCGGATTTTTTGCCTATAAGGGAAAGGATAGTTTTTTCCTGGGGATTAGTAGGGGTTTTCCTTTACTTCAAGCGTCGAGGCCCAACCTAGACTTACGTCCAATGGGCACTGCGCGCTCAGAAGCTGACCATGGCCGAGTCATCCGACAACAACAATTTTAAAAAAGACTGCGGTAATGGTTATGAGTAAAGCGGACGCCTTCACACAGGCAGGGAAAACCGCGGTGTTGCAGAACATCCAGGGCACCTTGCAATTCCTCCAGCGTTTCCCGCCCTTCAATCAGATGGAACATGCCCACCTGGCGTACCTGGTGGAACAGTGCCAGTTGCGTTTTTATGCGCCCGGCGAAAGCATCATCAAACCCGCCGACGGCCCGGTCGAGCATTTTTACATCGTGAAACAAGGCCGAGTGGTCGGCGAGCGCCCCCACAGCGCCAAGGGCGGCACCGAAACCACCTTCGAAATCACCACCGGCGAGTGCTTTCCCATCGCCGCGTTGCTCGGTGAACGCGCAACCCGTACCGAACACCTGGCGGCCGAAGACACCTTTTGCCTGCAACTGAACAAGCTCGCCTTCATCAAGCTGTTTGCGCTGTCCAACACCTTTCGCGACTTCGCCCTGCGCGGGGTCAGCAGCCTGCTGGACCAGGTCAACCAGCAAGTCCAGCAAAAAGCCGTGGAAACCCTCGGCACCCAATACTCGCTCAACACCCGCCTGGGCGAACTGGCCATGCGTCACCCCGTGACGTGCAGCCCCGACACGCCCCTGCGCGAGGCCGTGACCCTGATGCACGAACAGCAGGTCGGCAGCATCGTGGTCGTCGACGCCAACAAGGCGCCGCTGGGGATTTTCACCCTGCGCGATCTGCGCCAGGTCGTGGCAGGCGGCACCAATGACTTCAATGAAGTGATCGACCGGCACATGACCCGCGCGCCGTTTTTCCTGAGCCCGGACCATAGCGCCTTCGACGCGGCGATTGCCATGACCGAGCGGCACATCGCGCATGTCTGCCTGGTCAAGGATCAGCGCCTGTGTGGCGTGGTGTCGGAGCGGGACCTGTTCTCCCTGCAACGGGTCGACCTGGTGCACCTGGCCCGCACCATCCGCAGCGCCCAGCGGGTGGAAAACCTGGTGGCGCTGCGCGGCGAGATCGGTCAACTGGTGGAGCGCATGCTCGCCCACGGCGCCTCGTCGACCCAGATCACCCACATCATCACCCTGCTCAACGATCACACCGTGTGCAGGGTGATCGAACTGACGCTCGCCGAGAAAGGCGACCCGGGCATTGCGTTCAGCTGGTTGTGCTTCGGCAGCGAAGGCCGCCGCGAGCAGACGCTGCACACCGACCAGGACAACGGCATCCTGTTCGAAGCCCGCGACGCCGCCCACGCCGCCGAGATTCGCGGCAAGCTGCTGCCCATCGCGCAACACATCAACCAGAGCCTGGCGCTGTGCGGCTTCACCCTGTGCAAAGGCAAGATCATGGCCGGCAATCCCGAGCTGTGCCTGTCGCGCGCCGAGTGGGCGCGGCGCTTTGCGGCGTTCATCCGCGAGGCGACGCCGGAGAACCTGCTGGGCTCGAGCATCTACTTCGACCTGCGGGTGGTGTGGGGCGAGGAGCAAAGTTGTGAACAATTGCGCCGGGGCATTCTCGACCAGGTGGGAGACAACCGCCTGTTCCAGCGCATGATGGCCGAGAACGCCCTGCGCAACCGCCCGCCCGTAGGACGCTTCCGCGAGTTTGTCCTGGCGCGCAAGAACGGTGAGAAAGCCACGCTGGACCTGAAGGTCCAGGGGTTGACCCCCTTCGTCGACGGCGCCCGTCTGCTCGCGCTGGCCCATGGGATCGGCGCGAACAATACCCTGGAACGCTTTCGCCAACTGGTGGAAAAACAGGTGATCGAGCCACTGGACGGTGCGGCCTACGAAGAGGCGTATCACTTCATCCAGCAAACCCGAATGCAGCAACACCAATTGCAGACCCGGGAGAATCTGCCCTACTCCAACCGGGTCGATCCCGACAGCCTCAATCATCTGGACCGGCGGATCCTGCGTGAATCCCTGCGCCAGGCTCAGCGCCTGCAAAGCAGCCTTAGTTTGCGGTATCAGCTATGAGCCTGTTTTCATGGCTGCGCCCGACAGGCCCGATGTTATCCGGTGAGTTGCAGCAACGACTCAAGGACCTGCCCGTGACCAGCGAGCTAGGCGAGTGCAGCCTGCGCGAACAGCGCTGGGTGGTGCTGGACCTGGAAACCACCGGCCTGAACCTGAACAAGGATCGCGTGCTGTCGATCGGCGCCGTGGTGATCGAGGACGGCGCGATCGACTTCAGCCAGCAGTTCGAACGCACCCTGCAATGCGCCGACATGAAAGTCGCCCCCAGCGTGTTGATCCATGGCCTGGGCCCGAGCGCGATCGCCGCCGGCAGCGATCCGGCGCAAGCCCTGGTCGAATTCATGGAATTTGTCGGCGACAGTCCGATGCTGGCGTTTCATGCACCGTTCGACCAGCACATGCTGGGGCGCGCGCTGAAAGATCATCTGGGTTACAAGCTGCAACATGCGTTTCTGGATGTGGCAGAGATTGCCCCGCTGTTGTGCCCGCAGGCGCAGATTCGCGAGGCCGGGCTGGACGACTGGATCGACTGGTTCAAACTCCAGGTACAAGAGCGCCACCATGCCAGTGCCGATGCACTGGCCACCGCCGAACTGGCGCTGATCCTGTTCAGCCGGGCGCGCCAGCAACAGATCCACAGCCCGCTGAACCTGCAACAGCGCTTGAGCCAGTGGAAACGGCGGCAGAATTCGCCGTCGTTCTAGAGTTGTGGCGCTGTTTCGGCCGTCATCGCGAGCAGGCTCGCCCCCACAGGAATTGCAAGTGAACGTGGCTTCTGTGGATACGCTTGGCCCCTGTGGGAGCGAGCCTGCTCGCGATGAACGATAACGCGGCCGGAACCCTTCACATCACCTGACAAGTGGCCAATTGCTTACCTCTCACGCCTCTGACACAATCGCGAACAATTCTCGTTAGTTAACACTTCTTAATCGGTGATGCGGCGTGTCGTCAGTCCCCAGTCCTCAAGTTGAGCTCGTCGGTGCGTTATATCGCGACCATCGCGGTTGGTTGCTGGCCTGGCTTCGACGCAACGTCGCCTGCCCGCAACGGGCCGAGGACCTGAGCCAGGACACCTTCGTGCGTTTGCTGGGGCGCGATGAACTGAAGGAACCGCGCGAGCCCCGGGCGTTTCTGGTGGCCATCGCCAAGGGCCTGCTGTTCGACTATTTCCGGCGTGCCGCACTGGAGCAGGCCTACCTCACCGAGTTGATGCTGATTCCCGAAGACGAACAGCCTTCGCCTGAAGAACAGCAGATGATCCTCGAAGACCTGAAAAACATCGATCGCCTGCTCGGCAAACTGTCCAGCAAGGCCCGGGCGGCGTTTCTCTACAACCGGCTCGACGGTCTCGGCCATGCGGAAATCGCCCAGCGCCTGGGCGTATCGGTGCCAAGGGTTCGCCAATACCTGGCTCAGGGCATTCGTCAGTGCTACATCGCGCTGTACGGTGAGCCGGTATGACCCCGGTCAGCGCCAAACCGGTCTCGGCACAGGTGCTGGACGCGGCGATTGCCTGGCAGTTGTCGCTGGATTCGGCCAACCCGGTAGAACACGAAGAGTTCGCCAAATGGCACGCTGCCCACGAGGAGCACGCGCGCGCCTGGCGCCAGTTGGGCATGCTCGACCAGCGCTTCAGTGTGGCCAGCGGCCCGGCCCGCGCCGCGTTGCTGCAATCACGGGCGAGCATTCGTCGGCGGGTGCGAAAGCTGGGCAGTGGCCTGGCGAGCGTCGTCGCGGTGATTGGTTTGGCCCTGTTCGCGGGTGAGCGCTACTTGCCGGTGGACTACTGGCTCGCCGATCAGCGCACCGCCACCGGCGAACAGCGCACCCTGCGCCTGAGCGACGGCACCGTGATCAACCTCAACACCCACAGTGCCCTGGACGTGCGTTTCGACGCGAAGCAGCGTCGGGTGATTCTTCAGGACGGGGAAATCCTCGTCGAAACCGGCCACGGCGACGCCCGGCCGTTCATCGTCGAAACCCGCGAAGGCCGCATGCACGCACTGGGCACCCGCTTTCTGGTCAAACGCGAGGAGCAAGGCACGCGCCTGAGCGTGTTGAAATCCGCCGTCGCCGCCCGCCCTGAATCGAGTACTGACGAGCAGACCCTGCAGGAAGGCCAGCAAGTGCTGATGCGCAGCGACGGCCTGGGGCCTGTTGTCGCGCTCGGCGTCGGTGCCGACGCCTGGACACGCGGCATGCTGGTGGTGGACAACGCGCGCCTGGAAGACCTGGTGCATGAGCTCGGCCGCTATCGCCGCGGGCACCTTGGCGTGGCGCCGGAAGTCGCGGACCTGCGCATCACCGGCAGCTTCCCGTTGAACGACACCGACCTGGCCTTGAGCGCCCTGCTGCCAACCTTGCCGGTGCAGATCGAGCAGCACACGGCGTGGTGGGTGACGGTGGCGAAGGCGGATGTGAAGCCCTGAGTGATCGAGTGCCTGCACGGGCGCCATCGCTGGCAAGCCAGCTCCCACAGTGGCTGTGGGTGACCACAAGATTCATGTTCACTGGAGCTCCCTGTGGGAGCTGGCTTGCCAGCGATGGGGACATCAGCCACAGCCCAAAAACCGCTGAACAAAAATTATTTTCATCCAGCCCTATCACTTTTGAATTCTCGTCCGGCACCTAGGCAATTGAGAAGTATTATCTTTCAGGAGCCGCCGTATGTCCCGTTCGCTAGACACCTTGCTGCGCCCCAGTTTGCTGGCGGTCGCCATTGCCATTTGCACCCCTCTGGCCAGCAGCCAGCTGATCGCCGCTGAACAGGCGTCCAGCGTTCGCGCCTACAACCTGCCGGCCGCGCCATTGGCCAGCACCTTGAACCAGATCGCTAGCCAGTCCGGTGTGGCGTTGTCGCTGAATCCATCGCTGGCCGCCGGCAAGACCTCAGCCCCGGTCAGTGGCCAATTCGACGCCGTCGGCGCTCTGCGCGCAGCGTTGCGCGGCACCGGCCTGCAACTGGAGCAGAGCAGCACTGGCACCTACAGCTTGGTGGCTGCGCCTGAGGGTGTCATGGCGTTGCCGGAGACCGCGATCATCGGCGTGGAAAACACCGAAAGCGCCTGGGGCCCGGTGGACGGCTACGTCGCTACTCGCACGGCAGCCGGTACCAAAACCGACACGCCGATCGTCGAAGCGCCTCGCTCGATGTCCGTGATCACCCGTGCCCAGATGGAAGATCGCGGCGTGCAAAACCTCGATGACGCCGTACGTTACATGCCCGGTGTGATCGCCAGCAGCTATGGCAGCGACTCCCGTGCCGACTGGCTGCGCGTGCGCGGTTTCGAACCCACCCAGTTCCTCGATGGCCTGCCACTGCCGAAAGGCTCCTACGCCAACCCGAAGGCTGAAACCTGGGACCTGGAACGCATCACACTCCTGCGCGGGCCGGCTTCCTCGGTGTATGGCCAGACCCCACCAGGCGGCATGCTCGACATGGTCAGCCGCCGCCCCGACGCCATTGCCAGCCACGAAGTGCGCGCCGAAGTCGGCAGCAACAACCGCAAGCAGATCAACTTCGACAGCACCGGGAAAATCGATGACGAGGGGCAGTTCCTGTACCGCATCGATGGTGTGGTGCGTGACAGCGGGATGCCGATCGATCACACCGATGACAAGCGTTACAACCTGGCACCGAGCCTGACCTGGAACATCGACGACGACACGCACCTGACGTTCCTCTCTCAGTTCACTCGCGACGATACCGGGGTCAGCGGCCAGTTCCTGCCGCTGCAAGGCACCAAGCTGGCCTCTCCGGCAGGCGCAAAAATTTCCCACCACAAGAACCTGGGTGACCCGGACTCCGATCACTACGACCGGACCTATTACGCGCTGGGCTATGCCTTCGACCATCGCTTGAACGATGTCTGGCAGTTCAAGCAGAACCTGCGCTACACCAAAAGCGACCTCTCGTTCCAACAAGCCTATGCGTCGTTCGGTGACGTAGTGGCCCCTGATGGAACCCTCCGTCGTCTGGTCGACAAAGTCGATGAAGACATCAGCCAGTTCGCCGTGGACAACAACTTCCAGGCCGACTTCCAGACCGGTGCACTGAGCCATGTCGTCCTGTTGGGCCTGGACCACCAGCGGACCAATACCAACTACAAATGGCTGGAAGGCAACGCCCCGGACAGCAACGTGATCCATCCGATCCGTGGCGCGGACTTCTCCAATGTTTCGTACGCCACCTTCTATGACTACGACCAGAAGACCAACCAGACCGGCCTGTACGCCCAAGATCAAATCTCCCTGGACAAATGGCGCTTGACCCTGGGCGGTCGTGAAGACTGGATTCATTCCGCCACTCAGTTCAATAACCAGAATGATGCGACCAACACCCAGCGCGACAAGGCTTTCAGCGGCAACGCCGGCCTGAGCTACGTGTTCGATTCCGGTATCACTCCGTACATTTCCTACACCGAGTCGTTCCAGCCATCGATGGGCGCTGAGGCCAATGCAACCCGCTCGTTCAAGCCGACCGAAGGCAAGCAGACTGAAGTGGGTGTGAAATACCAGCCGCCGGGCAGCCGCACCTTGCTCACCGTAGCGGCGTTCGATTTGCGCCAGGAAAACGTGTCGGTATCGCAGAACAACGTCACCAGTCAGATTGGTGAATTGAAAGTGCGCGGCATTGAGCTCGAAGCCACCTCCGACGTCACCGACAACCTGAAACTGGTGGCGTCCTACACCTACACCGATACCGAGATCCTCAAAGGTGACGACAAGGGCAACCGGATGAAACTGGTGCCTCGCAATCAAGCCTCGCTGTGGTCCGATTACACTTGGCGCACCGGTGTCCTCGACGGCTTTGGCGTGGGTGCGGGCGTGCGTTACGTCGGCGATACCTATGGCAACACGGCCAACACCGCCAACGGCCATGTCGGCTCCTACACTGTTTACGACGCAGCCGTGCATTACGACTTGAGCCGCTTGAACCCGGCATTGGCAGGGATCTCCGTGGACGTCACCGCGAAGAACCTGTTCAACAAGGATTACTTGTCGACGTGCGACGGCACCTGGTGCTACTACGGCGACGAGCGCAACGTCATCGCGGGCGTGAACTACAAGTGGTAAACCACTGAGCGGTTCGCAACCACCCGAGGGTCACGGTGCAGCCGTGACCCTTTTGCATTTGGATGGGCTATGAAAAGCAAAACAATCCGCCGCTGGTCCTTTGTCCACACCTGGACCAGCCTGATCTGCACCGTCTTCCTGCTGATGCTGGCACTCACCGGCCTGCCGTTGATCTTTCATCACGAGATCGATCATCTGCTGGGCGATGCGCCGGAGTTGAAGGTGATGCCGGCCGACACCCCGCAGTTGAACCTGCAGCAACTGGTGCAGGCGGCGGAAAAACACCGTCCCGGCGAAGTCATGCAGTATTTCGGCTACGACGAAGACGAACCCAACGCCGCGATTGCGATCATGGCGGCCACGGCCGGCACCGGTCCCAACGAATCCCACACCTTCATGCTCGATGCCCGCACCGGCGAAGCGCTGGAGATGCCGTCGGCCAATGGCGGTTTCATGATGGTCATGCTGCGCCTGCACGTGGACATGTTCGCCGAGCTGCCGGGCAAGCTGTTGCTGGCGTTCATGGGCATTCTGTTCGTGGTGGCGATTGTCTCCGGCACGGTGCTGTACCTGCCGTTCATGCGCCGGCTGACATTCGCCACCGTGCGCCAGGACAAATCCACCCGCCTGCGCTGGCTGGACCTGCACAACCTGATCGGCGTCGTCACCCTGACCTGGGCGCTGGTGGTGGGAGTCACAGGTGTGATCAGCGCCTGCGCCGACCTGCTGATCGCCGCCTGGCGCAACGACACGCTCAACACGATGATCGCGCCCTACCGCGACGCCCCGCCGCTGACCCTGCGGGCGCCGGCCACGCACCTGCTCGACATCGCCCGGGACGCTGCGCCCGGCATGCGGCCGGACTTCATCGCCTTCCCCGGCACTCGCTTTTCCAGCGAGCACCATTACGCGGTGTTCATGAAAGGCAGTACGCACCTGACCTCGCACCTGCTGACACCGATCCTGATCGACGCCAGCGACCTGAAAGTGACGGCCGTGGTCGAGCGCCCCTGGTACATGGACGCCATGGGCATGTCGCAGCCGCTGCACTTCGGTGACTACGGCGGCATGCCGATGAAAATCCTCTGGGCCACCCTCGACGTGCTGACCATCATCGTGCTCGGCAGCGGCGTGTACCTGTGGATCGTGCGGCGCAAGGCGGCTAAACCGGCGCTGGAAAAACTCGAGAGCGCCACATGAAGCCCCGGCAATCGAACTTCTGGAAGGTCTTCGCCAGCCCGACCCTCATCGCCCTGCTCACGGCGGCGGGTTTGTTCGCCGCGTTGCTCGGCGATGGCGCCTGGGATGCATTGAGCTGGCTGGGGCTAGGGGTTCCGGCCATCTTT
This sequence comes from Pseudomonas fluorescens, assembly GCF_041354075.1. Lineage (GTDB taxonomy): Bacteria > Pseudomonadota > Gammaproteobacteria > Pseudomonadales > Pseudomonadaceae > Aquipseudomonas > Aquipseudomonas fluorescens_CE. The sequence continues at coordinate 106,755 of NZ_JARZGC010000019.1, forward strand.
GCCCTGCGCGGTTTGCTGCAACGGCGCTGATCTGGCGTGGCCACCCCCTGTGAAAGCGAGCCTGCTCGCGATGCGGTGTATCAGCCGCTGTCCCTGTCACTGGCTAACCGCATCGCGAGCAGGCTCGCTCCCAGAGGTGTCCGGTATTCAAGCCCATGCCTCAACGCGCTATGCTGCCGGCACTGTCCCTCGACCGAGACGCTGCCATGTCCGCCCCAAGCATGACCCTCTATCACAACCCGTTGTCGCCCTTCGTTCGCAAAGTCATGGTGCTGTTGCACGAAACCGGTCAGCAGGACCGCGTCGCCCTGCAGAACTGCGTGCTCACGCCGGTCGATCCGGATCAGGCGCTGATCGACGACAATCCCCTGAGCAAGATCCCGGCCTTGCGCCTGGCCGACGGCAGCGTCATCCACGACAGCCGGGTGATCCTCGACTACCTCGACCACCAGCACGTCGGCAATCCACTGATCCCCCGTGAAGGCTCGGCCCGCTGGCGGCGCCTGACCCTGGCCTCGATGGCGGACGGGATCATGGACGCCGCCGTGCTGACCCGCTACGAAGTCGCCCTGCGTGCGCCGGAAAAGCACTGGGCCGAATGGCTCGACGGCCAACGCGACAAGATCCGCCGGGCCCTGGGCCTGCTGGAAAAGGACGCGATTGCCGAGCTGACCAGCCATTTCGATGTGGCGGCGATCAGCGTGGCCTGTGCCCTGGGTTACCTGGATCTGCGCCATCCGGACCTGGCGTGGCGCGACGCTAACCCGCAGTTGGCGGCGTGGTATTTCGAAGTGAGTCAGCGACCTTCGATGGTGGCGACGATGCCCAAGGTCTGACACTTCTTCGCCTGGGCGGGTCTCTTCGGGAGCAGGTCGAGTCGTCGCACCGTCGCTCCCGCCTTTGATTCCCGCTCGCAAATGCCCCACAGCGGGTCCACCGCAAACAACCCGCCAATCAGCGTCGCCAACCGCGCCCCCACCCGCTGATCCTCGCGCAACCCCAACGAACGGCTCATTTCACCTCTCCCAGATCGAACGCCAGCGGCTTGCCTGCCTTCTGCCCGACGCCATACCAGTCCAGTTTGCGCGTCAACACCATGAACACCCCGAGCACGCCGAACAGCAGCCCCGAGCCCATCAACAGCGCGTAGTCCTCGGCGCTCAACAAGCCATACAGCAAGCCATACAACGTCGTCAGCCCCGCCGAAAAACTCAAGCCGTGGCGCACGCTGCGCAGCACGTGGCAGACGTAGAACCCGATCAACGACACACAGGCACTGGCCGACAGCAGATACGCCGCGGCAAAGCCGATGTGTTCGGACAACGACAGCAATAACAGGTAGAAGAACGCCAGCGCCACGCCGACCAAGGCGTATTGCACCGGGTGCACCGCGAGGCTTTTCAGCACTTCGAACAGGAAGAAGCCGGCGAAGGTCAGGACGATGAACAACAGCGCGTATTTGATCGCCCGGTCGCTTTTCAGATACTGGTCCACCGGGTCGATGAAGCTCACGCCAAAGCTGCGCCCATTGAACGCCTCGCAGCTGCGTCGCAACACGCAATCATCCAGGGCTTCCTGCAGGTTGGTGGAGAAAAACGAGGTCTGCCATTCGGCGGAGAAACCCTGGTCGCTGATGTCGCGCCGGGCCGGCAGGTAGTTGCCGATGAAACTGGGGTGCGGCCAGTTGGCGGTCAACGATACCGTGCTGGTCTTGCCCACCGGCAGCACCTGCAACTGGCCGGTGCCTTGCAGTTTCAGGTCGAAGGCGAACGTCAGTTGCGTGGTTTGCCGGGCGTCCAGCGTCGGCAGCATCACATGGACGCCCTCACCCAGCCAGCCCACCTGGCTGCCGGGAACGAAGTCCAGGCGCTGGCCGCCGAGTTCGAGTTTCAAGGCGTTCTCGATGCCGCGAATGTCACTGATACCCACCGCCAGGAATGGCTGGTCGAACTGGTAATCGGCGAAGTCTTCCTTGATGCCCAGTTGGGCCGGCAACGAGAAATGGCCATTGATGCGGTTGTCGGCATGGAACAGGCGCGCCTGATAGATGCCACGGGCACGCAACTCGGTCTGCACCTGGCCATCGAGTTCGAAGCGTTCCGGCAGGAAGTACAAACGCCCCCGCTCCTCCCCGACTTCCTGGTAACGCTGGTTGGTCTTTTCGTTGAGCTTCCAGGTGCGCACCACCTTGCGGTAGGGCACCACCATCAACGGCCCGCTCAATTGCTGGCTGTAGCTGGAGCTGCGGGCGATGTCTTCCAGCACGCCATCGCGCAGTTGCTGACGCTCCTGGATCACGCCGTCGATCATCAACAACGGGATCAGCAACAACAGAATCAACAGGGCGATGGCCCCGAGTTTAAAGGTCAGATTGCGGTTCATGGGACTCTCCCTGTTTGGATGGAGAGAGTCTGGAATCGGTGTGTGGGGGCTTTGTGGGGGGAATATGGAGATTGTGTGGAGAATTGGCCGCCGTTATCGCGAGCAGGCTCGCTCCCCCATTGGAATGCGCTCTTCTGTGGGAGCGAGCCTGCTCGCGATACATCCACCCCAGTCCTAAGGCAGCCGCAAAATCACCGCCACCCCACCCTCGACATTGCCGATCCTCAAGCCGCCCCCATGCAACTTGGCCACTTCCTCAACAAAATTCAGCCCCAGCCCCGTGCTCTTGCGCCCACTGTCCGGACGCGGCAGGGAATAGAAGCGCTCGCTCAGGCGCGGCAGCGCATAGTCGGGAATCGCCTCGGCCTGGTTGAACAATTTGATCTCGACCTGCTCGCCCAGCCGTTCGGCGCTCAAGCGCAACACGCCCTGAGGCGGGGTGAAGTCCAGGGCGTTCTCCAACAGGTTCGCCAGCGCCTGGCGCAACAGAAACGGCTCGCCCATCAGCGCCAGGTCCCCGGCAATCGCCTGCTCCACGCGCAGCTGCTTGCCTTCGATGCGTGCAGCCTGCGCGCCCAGCAACTCATCGACCAGGCTCGCCAACGGCACCGCCACCCGTTCTTCCAGCCCTTGGCGCTGTTCGACCAGTGCCAGATTCAACAAGCGCTCGATCAACTGCTGCATGCGCGCGCTTTCGTTGTCGATGTTGCTGACAAAACGCTGCCGTTGCGCCATCGGCATCTCGCCCTGCAGCAACTCCGCGGCGCCGCGAATCGCCGCCAGCGGGCTTTTCAGTTCATGGGTCAGCGTATGCACGTAGCGCTCGACATAGGCCTTGCCTTCAAGCTGTGTGCGCATCTGCTCCACAGCGCTCGCCAGTTGCTCCAGCTCACCGCCACGATAATGCGGCACCTCGACCCGGCGGCCTTCGCTCACGGCCTGCGCATACGCGGTCAGGCGCCGCAGCGCCGCACTCAGCCACCACGACAGCAACGCCCCGAACAACAGGCCCAGGCCGATCAGCCCGGCGCCATAGGCCAGGAGCCGTCGCTCGGTGCGATCGACGTAGGGCTGCAGCGAACTGTTGGGCTTGGCCACGGTGACCACGCCGATGATCTGACCGTTATCGCGAATGGCGGCGCCCACGTGCATCACCGAAGAGCTGGCATCGTTCGGATCGCTGCGACTGGAGCGGGCACCGTATTCACCGCGCAGGGTCAGCAGCACGTCGTTCCAGCGCGAATAATCCTGGCCGACCGCGACGCCGCTGGAGTCCAGCACCACAATCCCCTTGGCGTCGGTGACGTAGATGCGGTGGTTGACCTGATTCTTCGGCAAGCCCCAGATGTTCGCCTTCGGTTGTCGTTCGCCATAGGCCTTGAGCAGTTGCGGCCAGCGATTCTGGTTGAGGGTGCCGGCCTTGAAATCGTCGCGCAGGATCTCGGCCATCAGGTTGGCCGTGTCGACCAGGGTTTCTTCGGTGGACTGGCGCACGCCGGGGCGGATTTCTTCCATCACGGTGCTGAGCACGAAATAGCCGGTCAGGCCGATGAACAGCACATAGACCAGGAAAATCCGCATCCCCAACGGCATCAGCTGTGCCCCGGGCTGTAGCTGTAGCCGAGCCCGCGATGGGTCTGGATCGGCTCGGCATCGGCCTTCACCCCACGCAACTTGGCACGCACACTCTTGATGTGGCTGTCGATGCTGCGCTCATAACCGGCGTCGGCGGCAACGCCCAGTGCGTCGAGCAACTGCTCGCGACTGAACACCCGTTCGGGCTGTTCCAGCAGACATTGCAGCAGGCGGAATTCGTGGCGGGTCAGGGTCAGCCACTGGCTGCGATAGCTGATCTGCACCCGTTCGCTATCGATACGGAACAAGGCCGACGACGGCTCGGCCTCCACGCGCGGCGCCATGCGCTTGAGAATCGCCCGGACCCTCGCCGTCACCTCTCGGGGGCTGAAAGGCTTGACCACGTAATCGTCGGCGCCGATCTCCAGGCCCACGACCCGGTCGATTTCGGCGTCCCGGGCACTGAGGAAAATCACCGGGACTTCGCTGAAGCGCCGCAGCTGCTTGCAGGTTTCAAAGCCGGTGATGTCAGGCAGCCCGATGTCGAGAATGATCAGGTCAGCCGGCGTCTGCCGCTGATGCGCCAGCGCGTCGGCGCCCAGGCTCAGCCACGTCGTGCTGAAGCCTTCGCCCTGCAGGGCAAAAATCAGCGTATCGGCAATCGCCGCTTCGTCTTCGACAATCAGGATGTGAGGCATGGCGTCCGAGCCCGGCAATGGAGTGGGCGAACGGTGACGCAAGCCTCACATCCCGTCAATCGGGCGACGGGAAATCAGCAGTCCGGTTTGTCGGCGGTAAAGCGCCGTGCCGGATTCACCGCCGCGCCAAACTCGCGAAGGGCCTTGGCACCGATCAGCAACGGGTAATTGAAGCTGCTGCGGTCGGTGAGGTTGACCTCGACGGTGCGCTTGACGTTGCCCAGGCACAGTTCCAGATCGACCACCGGGCGCTTGGTCGGCGCCGCCACTTCTTCGTCGTCGTCCTCTTCGGAGCGGGTCTTGATCTTGCTGATGCGCGCGATCTTGTGCTCGTAGACCTTGTTGCTCGCATCCTTGGTGGCGAGGCGGAAGCGCACCCACTCCTCGCCATCCCGGGTGAAGGTCTCGATGTCTTTTGCCGACAGGGAAGCGGTCAGCGCGCCGGTGTCCATTTTCGCCTTGAGCACTTCACCGCCGATTTCCGGCAGCGCGATGTATTCGTATCGGCCATAAAGGGTGGGCTCGGCGGCCATGACCGGTAGGGCAACGACGGCCAAAATTGCAAGTAAAGATTTCACGTGACGGTTGTCCTTGAAAGAAGTGGCAGCGGGATTTTAGACCGTCAGTTGGCTAATCGTTCGTTCTTCAGATCGCATCGCGAGCAGGCTCGCTCCCACATTGGAACGCTGACTCCTTTGAGAACGAGCCTGCTCGCGAGGGGCTTGGTGCCTGACGATGTATTCGAGCTTGACGCCGGTCAGGTGAAACATTTGTAACCTCGCATTTGGCCTGCCACCCGAACCTGCTTATCATGGCCCGCCCAAACGCTTTCAAGAGTTGCCTATGCGCCGCCTGCTCACCGGCTGTTTCGTCGCCCTGCTGCTGTTGCTCAACACCCTGGTCCTGATCGGACCGTTAATGGTGTTTGCCCTGCTCAAGCTGGTCTTGCCGGGTCGTTTTCGCGATTACGCTTCCTGGTCGGTGATGTGGATCGCCGAGACCTGGTCGGAAATCGACAAGCTGATCTTCCGCCTGTGCATCCCCACCCAGTGGGACATTCGTGGCGGCGACGACCTGCGGCGCGACACCTCGTACCTGGTGATCAGCAACCATCAATCCTGGGTCGACATTCCGGCGCTGATCCAGACGCTCAACCGGCGCACACCGTTTTTCAAATTCTTCCTCAAGAAAGAACTGATCTGGGTACCGTTCCTCGGGCTGGCGTGGTGGGCGCTGGATTACCCGTTCATGAAACGCTACACCAAGGCCTTTCTGGCGAAAAACCCGGAGCTGGCGGGCAAGGACCTGGAGATCACCAAGGCTGCGTGCGAACTGTTCAAACGCCAACCGGTGACGGTGGTGAATTACCTGGAAGGCACCCGCTACACCCTGGCGAAAAGCACCCAGCAGCAATCACCGTTCAGCCATCTGCTCAAGCCCAAGGCCGGCGGCGTGGCCTTCGTGCTGGCGGCGATGGGCGAACAGCTGGATGCCATTCTCGACGTGACGGTGGTGTACCCGCAGGCGAAGATTCCGGGTTTCTGGGATTTGATCAGCGGCAATGTGCCGAGGGTCATCATCGATATCCATACCCGTGAACTCGACCCGGCGCTGTGGCAGGGCGATTACGAAAACGATCCGCAGTTTCGCGAAACGGTGCAGAACTGGGTCAACCAGCTCTGGACCGAGAAGGACCAGCGCATCGCCGCCTTGCGTGCCGAGCGCCGCTGAATCAGCTGCCGGTGCCCCAGATACCGCCCAGGCTTTGCAGCAGCGAACCGCCGACGCCCTGTTGACCGAGGTACTGCAGGATCACCGGGGCAAACTGGCCGATCATGCCGCTGTCCATCCCCAGGGCGCTGAAGGCGTTGTTCAGGTCATTGGTGTCCTTGACGTTGCCCAGGGCATTGTCCAGGCCGGCGGCCTTGCCATTGGAGCCCAGCAGGCTGGCGAGCGCGCCCAACTCACCGCCACCCGAGAGTTTGTCGATACCGGGCACGCTCTTGGCCAGCTCGGCGTAATCGGTGGTGCTCAGCTGATTCTTGGCCAAACCCAACATCGCCCCGGTGCCGCCGACGGCTTGTTGCGGCGTCACGTCCAACTGGCTGAGCGCCCCCAGCAGATCCGCCGTCTCCGAGGTCGGCGCCGCCTTGGTGGCGGCGTTGTCGCCCTTCATGCCCGCGATGGCATTGGCCGCGTCGCCCAAACTGAATTGCGCAAAGACCGGACTGGCGGCCAGTGTCATGAGCGATGCCAGTACAAAACCGCGTGAAACCTTCATCCAGACACCCTCAATGAAAAACCGCCCGGGAATGGGCGGCCAAAACTGCTTGTTGGACTGGTAACCCCAGGCATTGTTCCTCGTCCGCCGTCGCGGCGATCAACGGTGATGCCGGGGCGGGATGTTCTGCGGTGTTCTGTCGCCCATCGTCGGAACGCCGCCCGGAGCCGGCTCGCTCCCACCGGGTTTCAGGGTGTTAAGCCAATAGGCTGGGCAGCGTCAGTGAATCCCTGGCTTCCGCCGCCGTCATCACCATGGACCTCGCCGACCGGGAAACCGGCCCCGGCCGCAACACCCTGCTGGGCATTGCGCAAATCGTCATGCTGGCGGAAGTCTCGGTGAACCGCGCACTGGACCAACTCGACCCGGGCGATTGATGGGGCCCTGTAGGAGCGAGCTCGCTCGCGAAAAACGTGTGATCGCCGCGGGGTATCAGTCAGCCAGCGTCATCGTTTACGACCATCGCGAGCAAGCTCGCTCCTGCAGTTGATCGACGGTCGGACTATCAGATCTGCCAGTTGGCAAATTTCGACCATGCCATCTCGCCCGCTGTCCGGGCACAAAGCAAAACTCAACTCGCTCAAGGCTGAGGAAATTGGCAGGCAAGTTTCGGAAACCAACCGACGACCGACCTGACGACCAAAAAAAAGGGCGACCTCAGTCGCCCTTTTCGTTCTGCGCAGATCCCTACGCCGCACTGAACAGCTTGTGCGGATCAATCACGAATTTCTTCGGCACACCGGCATCGAACTCGCCGTAACCTTCCGGCGCCTGATCGAGGCTGATGACCTGCACGCCCACCACTTCGGCGATGTTGATACGGTCCCACATGATCGCCTGCATCAGCTGGCGGTTGTACTTCATCACCGGGGTCTGGCCGGTGTGGAAGCTGTGGGACTTGGCCCAGCCCAGACCGAAGCGGATGCTCAGGCTGCCCATCTTCGCGGCGGCGTCGACAGCGCCTGGGTCCTCGGTGACATACAGGCCAGGGATACCGATTTTGCCGGCCACCCGCACCACGCCCATCAGCGAGTTGAGCACGGTCGCCGGCGCTTCGTGTTTCACGCCGTCATGGCCGTGGCCACGGGCTTCGAAGCCCACGCAATCCACCGCGCAATCCACTTCCGGTTCGCCCAGCAATGCGGCGATCTGTTCGTGCAGCGGTGCGTCTTTCGACAGGTCGACGACTTCAAAACCCTGGGCCTTGGCGTGCGCCAGGCGAATGGTGTTGACGTCACCGATGATCACCACGGCGGCCCCCAGCAGGCGCGCCGAAGCGGCGGCCGCCAGACCCACCGGACCGGCACCGGCGATGTACACGGTACTGCCTGGGCCGACACCGGCCGTCACGGCACCGTGGTAACCGGTGGGCAGGATGTCGGAGAGGCAGGTCAGGTCACGGATTTTCTCCATGGCCTTGTCGCGGTCCGGCAGTTTCAGCAGGTTGAAGTCGGCGTAAGGCACCAGCACGTATTCGGCCTGGCCACCGGTCCAGTCGCCCATGTCGACGTAACCGTAGGCGCCACCGGCACGGGCCGGGTTGACGGTCAGGCACACGCCGGTGTGTTGCTCCTTGCAGGAACGGCAGCGCCCGCAAGCCACGTTGAACGGAACCGACACCAGGTCGCCGATTTTCAGGTTCTCGACGTCGCTGCCCTTCTCGATCACTTCACCGGTGATTTCATGGCCCAGGACCAGGCCGGTTTGAGCGGTCGTACGGCCACGCACCATGTGCTGGTCAGAGCCGCAGATGTTAGTGGAGACGACTTTCAAAATGACCCCGTGCTCGATCTTGCGACCGCGCGGGTCCTGCATTTTCGGATAGTCGATTTTCTGTACTTCGACCTTGCCAGCGCCGAGATACACCACACCACGATTGCCAGACATGCTTTCACCTCGCTGTTGTTTTTATGGAACCGCGTTGCCCAGGCAGGCAGCGCGTTAAGTGCTCGGGTACAGATGCTGTTTCTTGTGTTGCTTTCAAGGACCCCATCGCTGGCAAGCCAGCTCCCACAGAGTTTTGTGATGTTCACAAATTCTGTGTTCAACCCAGCCCACTGTGGGAGCTGGCTTGCCAGCGATAGCGATCTAAAGAACGACCGTTCTGTTGGCGTTGAGAAACACCCTGCGTTCAATGTGATAACCCACGGCTCGCGCCAACGTCAGCCCTTCGATGTCCCGCCCCTTCGCGATCAGGTCCTCCGGGTAATGACTGTGATCCACCACTTCCACGCCCTGGGCGATGATCGGGCCTTCGTCCAGGTCGTTGTTGATGTAGTGCGCCGTCGCGCCGACCAGTTTCACGCCTTTGTTGTAGGCCTGGTGGTACGGCTTCGCCCCCTTGAAACCCGGCAGCAGCGAGTGGTGGATGTTGATCGCCTTGCCATCGAGCTTGCGGCACAGCTCCGGCGACAGCACCTGCATGTAGCGCGCGAGAATCACCAGTTCGGCACCGGCCTCCTCGATCACCTGCAACACCTGGCGCTCCTGGGACGGCTTGTCGCTGGGGTCCAGCGGGAAATGGTAGTACGGAATCTGGTGCCAGTCGGCCAACGGCTTGAGATCCGGATGGTTGGACACCACCGCCGCCACATCCATCGACAACTGGCCGATGCGCTGGCGGTAGAGCAGGTCGTTGAGGCAGTGATCGGCCTTGGAGACCATGATCACCACTTTCGGCCGGTAGTGCGGCGCCGTCAGCTCGAAGACCATGCCAAAGGATTCACCGCGCTCGGCCAAGCCGGCGCGGAACGACTGCTCGTCGAAGCCGTCGGGCTGGCGAAATTCCACACGAATGAAGAAGCGGCCCGAGAGCCGGTCATCGAAGGAATGGTGCTCGGTCACGTAGCAGCCCTGCTCGAACAGAAAGCGGGTCACCGCGTCCACGGTGCCGAGTACGCTGGGGCAGTCGGCGGTGAGGATCCATGTGTCTGGGGCGCGGCTCATAGCGGGTGACTCCTGAAACATTGATAGTCGATGCGCCCTCCTGTGGGAGCGGGCTTGCTCGCGAATGCGGTGGGTCAGTTGGCATAAAGGCGACTGACCCAC
>NZ_JARZGC010000020.1:0-113298 GCF_041354075.1 Pseudomonas fluorescens
CTCGCTCCCACAGGGGTTGTGGTGACTGTGGGAGCGAGCCTGCTCGCGATGATTTCAGAAGTTAGTTCGGCCCCGGATCCGCCACCAAACGACCACCATCCTTGGCCAGTGACTTCATGAATTCGGTCTGCAACTCGGGATCGTTGCGCGTCAGTTCGATCAGGCTCTGTTCCAGCTCGCTGGCCTCTTCCTCCAGGCCCAGCTCCGAGAGGCGCTTGACCCGGTGTACCCACTGGCTCACTTCGCCGTCTTCGAGGTCGTCGTAAATCAGGCCATGGGCTTCGAGCAATTTGCCACGCAGCGAGCTGCTGACCGCCAGGCTCGAGTCCGTATGCACATCGTCCTGGCCGTCCTCGACACGGATCAGCAACCGGCTCAGGTGATTGATGTCACGTTCGGCGAAAGGGCTGTCCAGCAGGTTCAGGCGCAAGACGCCGTTCTTGTCCGTGCTCAGCTCGAACGTTTCCTTGCCGGCCTTGACCTCGACCGGACGCTCGCTCCACGGCAGGCTCGAGTACTCGTTGCGTTTGTCGAGCTGGACTTCGTCGATGCCGGCGAGGTTCTGCTGTGAGCGACCGTTGGACGGTGCGTTCATGAACGGGTTGAGCCCGGCGATGCCGTAGCTGAACCAGTCCTTGGTCATGCTATCGGGCAGGTTGCCGAGGGCGAACACGTTGGCCACGTTCGCGCCGACACCGGCCACCACCGCCACCGCGCCCAGCGGGATCTCGTAGATCTCCCGCCAGGGTTGGTAAGGCGTGTAGCGATCGTAATGCCGCGTCACTTCGAACTCGGTGACTTCGAAAGTCTTTTGCTCGTGGATCTTCACCCGACGTTGCGGCAGCTCGAGCACCTTGGGCTCGCCGACATCGATCTGCAGGCGGTGGTCGAGCAGTTTGCGCTCGACACGTTCCTCGTGCTCGCTGCGTTGCGACATGTGGTTGGCACAGCCGCTGACCAGCAGGGCGCCGCACAGGGCGGCGCCACCGAGGCCTAAGGTGTTTCGCTTGAACATGACGTCTCTATCTGGTTTCAGCGGCGGATACGGGCCTGAAGGAACGACAGTACCTCAGCAACCGGCAGCGCTTGCGGCTCGGCCTCGGTACGGCTCTTGTACTCCAGGTTGCCTTCGGCGAGGCCGCGGTCGCTGACCACGATCCGGTGAGGAATGCCGATCAGCTCCATGTCCGCGAACTTGATGCCCGGGCTGGTTTTCTTGTCGCGATCGTCCAGCAGCACTTCGAACCCGGCAGCGGTCAACTCGGCGTACAGCTTGTCGGTGGCTTCGCGCACCTGCTCGGTTTCGTAGCGCAATGGCACCAGGGCGACCTGGAACGGCGCCAGCGTGTCGCTCCAGATGATCCCCTTGTCGTCGTTGCTCTGCTCGATGGCGGCGGCGACCACGCGGGACACGCCGATGCCGTAGCAACCCATTTCCAGGGTGACCGGCTTGCCGTTCTCGCCCAGCACTTCGCACTTCATCGCCTTGCTGTACTTGTTGCCCAGCTGGAAGATGTGCCCGACTTCGATGCCGCGCTTGATTTCCAGGGTGCCCTTGCCGTCCGGGCTCGGGTCGCCGCTGACCACGTTACGCAGGTCGGCCACGGTCGGCACTGGCAGGTCGCGCTCCCAGTTCACGCCGAAATAGTGCTTGTCGTCGATGTTCGCGCCAATGCCGAAGTCGCTCATCAGCTCGACGGAGCGGTCGATGATCACGGGCAGCGGCAGGTTCAGCGGGCCGAGGGAACCGGCGCCGGCGCCAATGGCGTCGCGCAGTTCGGCGTCGGACGCCATCACCAGCGGGCTGGCCACGCCTGGCTGCTGGGCGGCCTTGATTTCGTTGAGTTCGTGGTCGCCACGGATCACCAGTGCAATCAGCTTGCCTTCTTCTTCGGCGTGCACGATCAGGGTCTTGATGGTCTTTTCAATCGGCAGATTGAATTTTTCCACCAGGGCGGCAATGGTCTTGGTGTCCGGGGTGTCCACCAGGCGCAGCTCTTCGCAAGGAGCAGGACGGGACGTCTCCCGTGGCACGGCTTCGGCTTTCTCGATGTTGGCCGCGTAGTCGGAACCGTTGCTGAAGACGATATCGTCTTCGCCGGATTCGGCCAGCACGTGGAATTCGTGGGAGCCGGCACCGCCGATGGAGCCGTTGTCGGCTTCCACCGGACGGAATTTCAGGCCCAGGCGTGTGAACACGTTGCAGTAGGCCTGGTGCATGCGGTCATAGGTGACCTGCAGCGAGGCCTGGTCGGCGTGGAACGAATAGGCGTCCTTCATGATGAATTCGCGGCCGCGCATCAAACCGAAGCGTGGGCGGATTTCGTCACGGAATTTGGTCTGGATCTGATACAGGTTGATGGGCAGCTGCTTGTAGCTGCTCAGCTCGTTGCGCATCAGGTCGGTGATCACTTCTTCGTGGGTCGGGCCGGCACAGAAGTCACGATTGTGGCGATCCTTGAAGCGCAGCAGCTCCGGGCCGTACTCTTCCCAGCGACCGGATTCCTGCCACAGTTCAGCCGGTTGGGTGCTCGGCATCAACACTTCCAAAGAGCCTGCTGCGTTCATTTCTTCGCGAACGACGGCTTCGACCTTGCGCATCACTCGCAAGCCCATCGGCAGCCAGGTGTACAGGCCCGAGGCGAGTTTGCGGATCATGCCGGCGCGCAGCATCAGCTGATGGCTGATCACAACCGCGTCGGAAGGCGTTTCTTTCTGTGTGGCGAGCAAAAATTGACTGGTGCGCATGGTTGGCCGTTATCGATTGCTGATGACGAGAAATGACGGAGCATTGTACGGGCGAGATCCGCTGGCGTACAGGCGTGCGGTCGGCGGTGTGGCAGGTGGGCGGGAATCTCCCCGCCCGTTGCGATGCTGGCTGGGTGAACGCCCTACGATTCTTCCGCAACTTGCGTGGGCGCCGGCTCCGGGGTGGGAGTCGGGCCTTCGCGACGGCTCTCCTGGAACCAGTGCAAGGCAATCAGCAGCAGTGTCGGAACGCCGAGCAGCGCGGTGATCAGGAAGAAATTGTGATAGCCGAATTTTTCCACCATGACCCCCGAGTAACCCCCGATCAGGCGCGGCAGCAGCAGCATGATCGAGCTGAGCAGAGCGTATTGGGTGGCGGAGAACTTGAGGTTGGTCAGGCTCGACAGGTAGGCGACGAACGCCGAGGTCGCCAGGCCCGAGCTGAAGTTGTCCAGGGAAATGGTCACGATCAGCATGTTCAGGTTGGCGCCCATGTCGGCGAGCATCAGGAACAGCAGGTTGGTGGCGGCTGACGCCGCGCCGCCGATGAACAGGATGGGCAGGATGCCGAAGCGTACGATCAGCAGGCCGCCCATGCCGGCCCCGACGAGGGTCATGATCAGGCCGAAGATCTTGCTGACGCTGGCAATCTGGTCCTTGGTGAAACCCTGGTCGATGTAGAAGACGTTGGCCATCACACCCATGACCGTGTCCGACATTCGGTACGTAGCGATCAGCCCGAGCAGTAGCAGCGCCTGCCAGCGGTAGCGCAGGATGAAGTCGTTGACCGGTGTCAGCACTGGCGCAAGCCCGCGACGTCCCATGGCCGATAGGCACATGGCCGTCAGCGTGATGTAGAGGATGGCGCGCAGGAACGCACGATCCTCCAGCAGCAGGTCGAGCAGACTGACACCGCCAAACAGTACGCTGGCGAAGTCGGTGTTGAACAGCTGAGTGAAGGTCGCTGGCACCGACACCAGCAGCACGATCAGCACGAACACCGAGGCCAGTTGATGCACGAAGCTGTAGCGCCCGGCCTGCAGTTGCGTGCGCAGCGGCACCGGCGGTTCGCGCATGAACAAGGAAGTCAGCAGCGCCGGGATCATCAGTACGCCGAACAGCAGATAGGTGCCGGCCCAGGCCGAATGCTTGTAATTGAAGCCGGTGGAGCCGAAGCCTTCGGCAAAGTACAGGGCGCCGGCAGTGGCCAGCAGCGCCGCCACCCGATAACCGGACATGTAGCTGGCAGCGAGCGCGGCCTGGCGGCTGTCGTCGGCGATTTCCAGGCGATAGGCGTCGACCGCGATGTCCTGGGTCGCGGAAGCGAAGGCAACGAGTACGGCGATGGCGATCAGCCAGGACAGGTGTTTTTGCGGGTCGCAGAAACCCATGCCGATCAGACCCAGAATCACCAGTGCCTGGGAAAGCACCAGCCACGAACGACGGCGGCCGAGCTTGCCGAGCAACGGCAGGCGCCATTGATCGAGCAGCGGTGACCAGACCCATTTGAAGGCGTAGGCCAGACCGATCAGACTGGCATAGCCAATGGTTTCGCGAGCCACACCGGCTTCGCGCAACCAGACCGAAAGCGTCGAAAATACCAGCATGTAGGGCAAGCCGGCGGCGAAACCAAGCAACAACAGCACAAGTGTCGAAGGGCTGGCATAGGCAGCAAGCGCGGCGCGCCAGGTTTTACGGGGCATGGGCTGGAGTCTGCCTCAAAATTTCAGAAACAAAGCGCGCACTCTAACCGCTGTGCTCTACCGGGCGCCAGCCATGGCACCGAATATCAACACGATTATTCAGGATGCTGATGCCTTCGTCGCGTAATCGTGCGCGCTGTTCGTCGCCTGAAGGGCTGCCCACCGGCAGGCTGATTCTGCCGCCCGCCCCGAGTACCCGGTGCCAGGGCAGTTTGGTGTCCGCAGGCAACTGGCTCAGAGTCCTCCCCACCCAACGTGCCGCGCGACCCAGGCCCGCCAGTTCGGCCAGCTGACCATAACTCACGACCTTGCCCTCGGGTACTTGCGCCAGGGTCAGATAGAGCGCCGTGCGTCGGATTTGCGCAGCGCTTTCGGTTTCGTTCGCGGGATCGGTCAAGGCGGATTTCCTGAAAGGGTACACACAGCCGTTCGTAGAGTAATGCACGGATTGGCATTTGAGATTTGAACTCAATAGCAATCGTCAGGTCAGTCGTTGCTAGGGTCTTATTCCTACGGATAATGCCAATTTTTTCCGCAAATATGAGCGTTTGTTTTGCTTATGGTCTCCAGAACTCTGCTGTGCCTCGCTGTTCTCGGTGCTTCCACGCCCTTGCTTGCCGATACCGTCTGGTTGAAAAACGGAGACAAGGTGAGCGGCAAGATCATCCTGTTCGACGGCGGCAAACTGTTGGTCCAGACCGAATACGCCGGGGCGGTGCCCATCGACTGGAAGCAGGTCAAGACCCTGGACAGCGACCAGCAACTGCTGGTCAAGCAGGATGCCTACACCGGCGAGAAAGCCAAATCGCTGAAGCCGGCGGAGGATGGCAAAGTCACGCTGGCCAACGGTGATGGTCCGAAGACGGTTGAGCTGGCCAGCATCCAGCAGATCCTCAAACCCAAGCCGGTTGTCGAAGACCTGGTGTGGAAGGGCAACATCGATGCGGCCCTGGATTACCAGCGTGCGGAAAAAGACACCGACGACTATGACATCGATTTCAAGACCACGGCGCGCCACGGCAAGTGGCGTCACATTGCCGAGGGTGAATACAACCGGGAGTTCCAGGATGACGTGGTGACCACGGACAACTGGCGCGCCGAGTACTCGCTTGACCGGTTCCTGACCGACAAGTGGTTCTGGCAAGGGCGACTCGTCTACAAGCGCGACAAGGTCGAGGAGTTGTCTCGTCAGCGCACCGTCGGTACCGGCCCGGGTTACCAGTTCTGGGATGACGAGCTGGGCGCATTCTCTCTGGGATCGCTGATCAACCGCACGGACTATGAGTACGATGACGGCAGCAAGGAGAACTTCTATTCCGTGGCCATGAAGTGGGATTACAACCGCTACCTGATCGGTAAGAAGGTCGAGTTCTTCACCAATGGCGAAGTGGGCAAACCGCTGTCGGGCGTTGCCGAATATGCATTGGATGCCGAGATGGGGCTGCGTTACAAGGTGACGGACTGGGCTTCGCTCAACCTCAAGGCCGAGCGTGACATCATCGATGGCTCCAGCGATGCCGATCTGGACAAGACGCGCTACACCGCTGGGTTTGGCGTGACTTGGTGAGGTGTTGAGCAGAAAAAAACGCGGCCATCGGGTCGCGTTTTTTTTGCCCGGCCGTCATGGACAAAGCTGTCCCGTGCAAAAAATGCCAGGCACAAAAAAGCCCCGCTGTTGAGGGCGGGGCTTTTTACTAAAGCAAGGACAAGTTAGATAACTTGAACTTCTTCAGCTTGCATGCCTTTCTGACCGCGGGTAGCGATGAAAGAAACCTGTTGGCCTTCTTTCAGGCTTTTGAAGCCGTCGGATTGGATAGCTTTGAAGTGAACGAACAGGTCGTCACCGGATTGTGGAGTGATGAAGCCGAAGCCTTTTTCATCGTTGAACCACTTAACGGTACCGGTTTGGCGATTAGACATGGTGTAACTCCTTGAACAAAGATAACTGCGACTCAGGAAAAACCCTGGTCGAGACTGAGTGCAAAGAGCAGGAAAAATTCTTGTAGATGGTTGGATCGAAATTCAACATATCGTGTAGAGATTCTCAGTGACACAAGCAGCACAGTGGCGCCACCTTAACCCTTTTTCCGGAACGTGCCAATGCTTCTTGCGAAGGTTTCTCGGTTTTCGTGACTGACGGTGCGCCGGGCTGCCTTGAACCCCCATATTTTGCGGAGGATCGCCGAGATTTGCGCCCGGTCTTTGAACCCTGAGCGCGGCCCCGGTAAGATGCCGGACAGATTTTTTCCACCTCGCTATTCAGGACATCGCCATGAGCATCAAATCGGACAAGTGGATTCGCCGCATGGCGCAGGAACACAACATGATCGAGCCTTTCGTCGAGCGCCAGGTGCGCGGCGAGAGCGACAGTCGGGTGATCTCCTTCGGCGTGTCCAGCTATGGCTACGATGTGCGTTGCACCAACAAATTCAAGGTCTTCACCAACATCAACTCGGCCATCGTCGACCCGAAGAACTTCGACGCCGGCAGCTTCGTCGACATCGAAAGCGATGTCTGCATCATCCCGCCGAACTCCTTCGCGCTGGCCAGCACCGTCGAGTACTTCCGCATTCCGCGCAATGTGCTGACCATCTGCCTGGGCAAGAGCACCTACGCCCGTTGCGGCATCATCGTCAACGTCACCCCGCTGGAGCCGGAGTGGGAAGGCCACGTGACCCTGGAGTTCTCCAACACCACCAACCTGCCGGCGAAAATCTACGCCAACGAAGGCGTGGCGCAGATGTTGTTCCTCGAGTCCGACGAAGAATGTGAAGTGTCCTACAAGGATCGGGGTGGTAAATACCAGGGCCAACGCGGCGTGACCCTGCCACGCACCTGATCCGTTCATCCTCGATGGGGAATTCCTTGGCGTTTGGACACTCTATTGGGTGTCCTGCCCGGTTCGCGCTCAGCGGACGGGGCTCTCGCTCAGGAGCGTCTCATGAAAATCGATCCGCGAATAAGTGCCGAACTCGCAAGGCTTGAACCCAATCAGATTGGCGTTCTAGCCTGGTCGTTACTGGCGCACCCTCCCGTCGCGATGGCAGGTGGAATCCCCGGTCAGCCAGATCCGGACAGCCCCAGCGAACAACCCGAAGAACCTGACGAAACCGGTGTGCCAACGCTGCCGGATGAGCCGCCTCCCGCGCCCGTGGCCTGATTTCCGATGACCCTGTAGGAGGGAGCATGTTCGCGATGGTCGTTCGGACACTGCTGGCTGCCTGACATCCCGCGTTGTTCGATCCACCATCGCGAACATGCTCGCTCCTACAGGGGATGCGGACCCACTGGCCATATCTCGTTATCGCCGATCACGAAGATTCGGCTACGGTCATTGCGTTCTACTTCGTACCCGCCCGTAAACGCGCCAAACGCCGGCAGCAGGCTGATGTGCTCACCGAACCTGAAACACGCCAGGCGCAAGCGTTGCCGACCGCGACCATGAAGGCGGTACACAGGATGGACGTGCCCGGCGATCACGTGCCGTTGCGGGTGTGGGTCCGGCTCATGCTGGAGCGCAAACGGTCCCAGCAGCATGGGCTCCGCCACCACCCCAATGTTCAATGAAGCCGGCGGGTCGCCCGCACGTTTGTCGTGGTTGCCGCGAATCAGCGTCATGGCCAGGTCGCGGTGTCGCGCGCGCCATGCCGCCAGCGCATCAAGCGTGCCGCTGGCGTGGGAGCCTGGGCCGTGGAGGAAATCGCCGAGGAAGATCAGTTGGCGGCAGGGCAGGGCGGCAAGCAGGCTGTCCAGCACCGCAATGTTGCTCGACGTGGTGCCTTGGGGCACCGGTTGGCCCAGGCTGCGATAGGCAGCGGCTTTGCCAAAGTGCACATCGGCAATCAGCAGAGCCTGTTGGTCGGGCCAGTACAGCGCTTTCTCCGGCAGCAACCACAGTTCTTCACCTGCCAGGCGTATGGGGTAGGGCGTATTCATCAGGCTTTTCCGGTTTCGGCACTTTTCTCAAGGTCGCCGACCATGCGTCTGATACGGTCGGCGAGTTTTTCCGAGCTCATGCTCTCGCGCATCCGCTCCACCAGCAGGGGAAAGCTCAGGGGCGTTGGGCGCTTGACTGCATGCACGTCCAACCTCAGCCGGCTGATCCGCCCCAGCGTCTGTTCCAGGCGGTCAATATCCAGTTCGTTGCGCAGCACTTCTTCTCCCGCCTGGGCCAGCAGCAGGTTGCCGGCGTCGTATTGCTTGAAGACTTCGAAGAACAATCCGCTGGAGGCCTGGACCTGACGGGTGCTTTTCGGCGCGCCGGGGTAACCGGCGAACACCAATCCGGCAATCCGGGCAATTTCGCGAAAGCGGCGCAGCGCCAGTTCACCGGCATTCAGGCTGGCGAGCACATCGCTCATCAGGTGTTCCGGGCTCAGCAGTGCCTGATTCAGGGCTGCCGGCCAGTCCACGTAAGTGGCACTGAGCAGTTCCAGGCCGTAATCATTGACGGCAATGGAAAAGGTCACCGCCTGCTGCTGGCTGACGCGCCAGGCCAACAGGCTCGCCAACCCCAAGTGCACCTGCCGGCCTGCGAAGGGATACAGAAACAGATGCCAGCCTTCGCGCGACTTCAGGGTCTCGGCGAGCAGGCTGTTTGCCGTCGGCAGTCCGGACCAGCGCTGTTGGACCTCCAGCAATGGGCGCAATGCCTGCATTTCCGGACCGCTGAACTCGCCTTGCGCCGCAGCGCTGAAACGCGCAACCACCGCTTGCGCCAGCTCGTTGGAGAGCGGCATTCGCCCACCGTTCCAGCGTGGCACGGCGGCTTTTTTCGCGGTGCTGCGCTTGACGTAGGCGGTCATGTTTTCCACCCGGACCAGTTCCAGCAAGCGCCCGGCGAAGAGAAACCCGTCGCCGGGTTTGAGCCGGGCGATAAAACCTTCCTCGACACTGCCCAACTGCTTGCCACCACCGCCCTTGCTCCAGTATTTCAGGTGGATGCTGGCGTCGCTGACAATGGTGCCGACGCTCATGCGGTGTCGGCGGGCCAACCGCGCATCCGGCACGCGCCAGACACCCTGCTCATCCGGCTCGACCCGGCGGTAATCCGGGTAGGCGGTCAGGGAAAGCCCGCCGTGGCGTACGAACGCCAGCGCCCAGGTCCAGTCTTCGGGCGTGAGGTCGCGATAAGCCCAGGCAGTGCGGACTTCTTCATACAGCTCATCGGGCAAAAAACCTCCGCCCAAGGCCATGCTGACCAGGTGCTGGACCAGCACGTCCAACGGCTTGTGCGGCGATTCGCGGGGCTCGATGCGGCGTTGGGCCACGGCATCCTGCGCGGCGGCGGCCTCGATCAACTCCAGGCTGTGCGTCGGCACCAGGCTCACCCGCGACACGCGCCCAGGTGCATGACCGGAGCGCCCCGCCCGTTGCATCAGCCGCGCCACGCCCTTGGCGGAGCCGATTTGCAGTACCCGTTCCACCGGCAGGAAGTCCACGCCCAGGTCCAGGCTGGAGGTGCAGACCACCGCTTTGAGCTGGCCGTCCTTGAGTGCCCGCTCGACCCAATCGCGGGTCTCGCGTGACAGCGAACCGTGATGCAGCGCAATCAGGCCGGCCCAATCCGGACGGGCTTCGAGCAAGGCCTGGTACCAGATCTCCGATTGCGCGCGCGTGTTGGTGAAGACTAGACAACTGGCGCTCGACTCGACCTCGGCGACGACCTGCGGCAACATTTTCAAGCCGATGTGCCCCGCCCACGGAAAGCGCTCCGTGGCCGGTGGCAGCAGCGTGTCGATCTGCAGCGCCTTGCGAGTGTGTCCCTGTACGCTGATCCCGCCGCCCTGCGGGATCAATACCTGCTCGGCGTGGCTTTGATTACCCAGCGTCGCAGAAACGCCCCACACGATCAGTTGCGGATTCCACCGTCGTAGACGGGCCAGGGCCAATTGAAGCTGCACGCCGCGCTTGTTGCCGAGCAGTTCGTGCCATTCATCCACCACCACCATGCGCAAGGTCGACAGCGCGGTGTGCGCATCGGCGCGGGCCAGCATCAGGGTCAGGCTTTCCGGTGTGGTGATCAGCGCGGTGGGCAATCTGCGGCTCTGGCGCGCCCGCTCGCTGCTGCTGGTGTCGCCGGTGCGAAGGCCGACGCTCCAGGGAATCTGCAGATCCTGCAGCGGTGCTTCCAGCGACCGCGCCGTGTCGGCCGCGAGGGCGCGCATGGGCGTGATCCACAGGACGGTCAGGGGTTCGGCGGCGGGTTTACGCTTGCGCGGTTTTTCTTGCGGCGCACGGGTGACGGCAAAGCGATTGAGCGCGGCGAACCACACCGCGTAAGTCTTGCCGGCACCGGTGCTCGCATGCAGCAGCCCGGATTGCCCTTGCTTGACTGCGGCCCATACCTCTTTCTGAAAGGCGAACGGTTTCCAGCCGCGAGTGGCGAACCATGTTCTGGCGAAGTCCTGGGCTTTTGCCATGCCGGGCGTGTGCGCTCTGAGGGTGTTCCTTCACAGACCGCGGGGGATGAAGAGTGGTTCTACTTAACTCGAACCGACGCACGACCTCTGTAGGAGCGAGCATGCTCGCGAAGAACGTCCAGTCACCGCTGGGTATCAGACAGCCAGCGTTATCGTTGACGACCATCGCGGACAAGTCCGCTCCTACAGTTTTGAACGTGTCCCCCTGTAGGAGCGAGCATGCTCGCGGTGGAGCCAATTACACCGGTGGGTGTCAGGCAGCCAGCGTTATCGTTGACGTCCATCGCGAGCATGCTCGCTCCTGCAGGGGACCGGGCTATTTGAGGTTGCCGCTCAAGAACTGCTTCAACCGCTCGCTCCTCGGATTGCCCAGCACGTCGTCCGGTGCGCCTTCTTCCTCGACCAGCCCCTGGTGCAGGAACAGCACCTGGTTCGATACCTTGCGCGCGAAGCTCATTTCGTGGGTGACCATGATCATGGTCCGGCCTTCCTCGGCCAGGCCCTGAATCACCCGCAGCACTTCGCCCACCAGTTCCGGGTCGAGCGCCGAGGTGGGTTCGTCGAACAGCATAACCTCCGGTTCCATGGCCAGGGCCCGGGCGATGGCGACCCGTTGCTGCTGGCCGCCGGAGAGGAACGCCGGGTACTGGTCCGCCACGCGGGCGGCCAGACCTACTTTGTCGAGGTAGCGACGGGCACGGTCTTCGGCCTCCTGCTTGCTGCAACCCAACACCCGGCGCGGTGCCATGGTGATGTTTTCCAGCACGGTCATGTGGCTCCACAGGTTGAAGTGCTGGAACACCATGGCCAGGCGCGTGCGAATACGCTGCAGCTCGTCGGCGTCGGCCACGTGCATGCCGTGGCGATCCTTGATCATGCGGATGTTCTGGCCGTCCAGGGTCATCGCGCCGTCGTTGGGCTGTTCGAGAAAATTGATGCAACGCAGAAAGGTACTTTTGCCCGAGCCGCTGGCGCCGATCAGGCTGATGACGTCGCCGGTGTTGGCCTTGAGCGAAACACCCTTGAGCACCTCATGATCGCCATAGCTTTTATGCAGGCCTTCAATGGTCAGTTTGTACATGGAGCAGGCATCCTCAAGGCGAAAGTAGGTAACCGCTGCGGAAGGCTTCGGTGCCCGCGACATGGGCGATCACCATGCCGGCAGTGGCCATGCGCCGTAACGAGCGGGCGTACATCAGGCCGGCGACGGTGCAGTGAACGGGGGTGACGCGATCAGTGATCGGGTCGATGATTTCGGCAATCAACTGGCCGGCTTCCAGGTATTCCCCGGGTAGCACGGTGTACACCAGCAAACCGCCCACGGGGGTTGCCACCGGCTCGACGGCCGCCAGCGGCGTGGCCGGATAGGGCAGCTCGGGCAGGGGCAGCGGCTCGCCGGCAATCGCACCGAAGTGAATCAGGTAATCGAGCAGCGCCTGGCAATCGAGGCTGGCCAGCGGGTGGTTGACGTCGCCCTGGCCGCGCAGTTCGACGGTCACGGAAAAGCTCCCCAGCGGAATATCGAAGTGTTCGCCGAAGCGCTCCTTCAATTGCCACCACAGCAGGGTGAAGCACTCGTCGAACGATTGGCCGCCGGAGTCGGTGGCCAGCAGGCTGGCTTCGCTGCCGATGTAGCGCGCCAGCGGCTCGACCTGCGGCCAGGCCTCGGGCGTGGTGTAGAGGTGCGCGACGGCTTCGAAGTCGCAATGCAGGTCCAGCACCATGTCGGCATCACAGGCCAGGCGTTGCAGGGTCAGGCGCTGGGATTGCAGCTGAGTGCTGGCAGTCTGGCGTGCCAGTGCGGCCCGCAGGCTGGTGCGGATCAGTTCGAGGTTGCGCTGCGGATCGTCGCCGAGCTGACCTTCGATGTCGTTGCCGACTTCCTCGCTCAGATCGACGAACCAGCGGTTGAAATTCTGCCCGCTTTCCAGCTCGTAGCGGCCCAGGGGCACGTCCATCAGCACTTGCTCGAGGCCGATCGGGTTGGCCACCGGCACCAGCACGATTTCACTGCGCAGACGGCCGGCGGCTTCAAGTTCCGCCAGGCGTTGCTTGAGGTGCCAGGCGACCAGCATGCCGGGCAGTTCATCGGCGTGCAGCGACGCCTGGATGTAGATCTTGCCCTCGGCCGTCTGCGGGCCGAAGTGGAAACTGTGAATCTGGCGTGCGGTCCCCGGCAGCGGGGCCAGCAAGTCATGTATCTGGTGGCGCATGTGCTTTTATCTCAGTGGGTCGGCCCGAGGAAGGCCAGCCATCGGCGTTCGGCGAGGCGGAACAGGCCGACCAGCGTAAAGGTGATCGCCAGGTAGATCAGCGCGGCGATGCCGAACGACTGGAAAGTCAGGAAGGTCGCCGAGTTGGCGTCCCGCGCAACCTTGAGGATGTCCGGGATGGTCGCGGTGAACGCCACGGTGGTCGAGTGCAGCATCAGGATCACTTCGTTGCTGTAGTAGGGCAGCGAACGGCGCAGCGCCGACGGCATGATCACATAGGTATACAGCTTCCAGCCGGTCAGCCCGTAGGCCTTGGCGGCTTCGACTTCGCCGTGGTTCATGCTGCGGATCGCCCCGGCGAAAATTTCCGTGGTGTAGGCGCAGGTGTTCAGGGCGAACGCCAGGATGGTGCAGTTCATCGCATCGCGGAAGAAGCTGTCGAGCAGTGGTTGCGCGCGCACGGCGGCCAGGCTGTAGATCCCGGTGTAGCAGATCAACAACTGGATATACAGCGGCGTGCCCCGGAACAGGTAGGTGTAGAACTGCACCGGCCAGCGAATGTAGAAATGGCTCGACACCCGGGCGATGGACAGCGGGATCGAGACGATGAAGCCGAAGAAGATCGACGCGCTGAGCAGCCACAGGGTCATGGCCAGGCCGGTGATGTTGTTGCCGTCGCTATAAAGGAAGGGTTTCCAGTATTCCTGCAGGAGTTCGATCATCGTACGGCCTCCCGGGTGCCGGCGGCGTAACGGCGTTCCAGCCAACGCAGAATGAAGTTGGAAACACTGGTGATCAGCAGGTAGATCAGTGCAGCGATGACCAGGAAATAGAACAGTTGATAGGTGCTTTTACCGGCGTCCTGCGCAGCCTTGACCAGGTCGGCCAGACCGATGATCGAGACCAGTGCGGTGGCCTTGAGCATCACCATCCAGTTGTTGCCGATGCCGGGCAGGGCGTAGCGCATCATCTGCGGGAACACCACAATCCAGAACCGTTGCCCGCGTTTGAGGCCATAGGCGACGGCCGCTTCGACCTGGCCCCGTGGGACGGCGAGGATCGCGCCACGAAAGGTTTCAGTGAAGTAGGCGCCGTAAATGAAGCCCAGGGTCAGGACCCCGGCGCTGAACGGGTTGATCTCGATGTATTCCCATTCCATGTAATCGGTGAACGACGTCAGCCAGGTTTGCAGGCTGTAGAAGATCAGCAGCATCAGGACCAGGTCCGGTACGCCGCGAATCAGCGTGGTGTAGCACTGGGCGGGCAGGCGCAGCAGTTTGACTTTTGACAGCTTGGCACTGGCGCCGAGCAGACCGAGCAACACGGCCACCAGCAGCGACATCGCCGATAATTTGATGGTCATCCAGGTGCCTTCCATCAGCAACGGGCCGAAGCCCTTGAGGCTGAGGGCAGAGAGCCCCAGATTTTGCAGGAGGTTTTCGAACATAAATCAGCAACCTGATGGGAAGAAAAAAGCGCCCATCGCGAGATGGGCGCCTGGCATTATTTGCCGCTGTACAGGTTCAGATCGCCAAAGTGTTTCTTCTGAATGGTGGCGTAGGTGCCATCATCGTGTAACGCTTTGATACCTTTATCCAAAAGCGCCTTCAGCTCGGTGTTACCTTTCTTAATGCCGACAGCGGTTTTGGACGGCAGCAGTTTGTCGTCAACCGGCTCGCTGACGGCATAGTCAGCGCCCTGTGGCGACTTCAGAAAACCCAGTTCAGCTTGCAGCATGTCCTGGATGCCCGCGTCGAGGCGGCCGGATGTCAGGTCGGCGTACACCTGGTCCTGGTTCTGATAGGCCTGGGTTTTCACGCCGGCCTTGTCCAGCACGGCCTTGGCGTAGGCTTCCTGAATGGTGCCTTGCTCGTAGCCGACGGTTTTGCCTTTGAGCGACGCGACGTCTGCGGTGATGCCGGAGCCTTTCTTGAAGACCAGGGCGGTCGGGCCGGAGAACAGCTCGCTGGAGAAGTCGATGACTTTTTCGCGGGCTTCGGTGACGGTCATCGAAGAGATCACACCGTCGAATTTATTGGCCTTGAGGCCAGGAATCATGCCGTCGAAATCGCTTTCGACCCATTTGCACTTGACCTTCAGCTCGGCGCAGATGGCGTTGCCCAGGTCGATGTCGAAACCTACCAGGCTGCCGTCCGCTGCTTTCGACTCGAACGGAGCGTAGGAAGGGTCAACGCCAAAACGCAATTCCTTGTATTCCTTGGCCATTGCGGCGCCGGCGGTTACGCACAATGCCAGTGCAGAAAGGGTCAGCAATGCTTTTTTCATTATTCAATCCCTAAGAACCAATATGAGCGCTTGTGGCGCAGATTTATTGTTACTGGTAAGCGTAAGACCTAATGAAAGTAGCAATTTCCGAACCAGAGTGCCGAACAAGCGTTTAAAAGGCGTTCAGGAAATGGCCGGACGGGATTAGTGCACGAAAACGGGCATCGTGAATAGAGCGCACACTTTTGAAGCGTTATGCCGATCCCCTGCAGGAGCGAGCATGCTCGCGATGGACTCAAGGACAACGCGGGGCATCAGGCTTGCGGCGTTATCGTTGAGCGCCATCGCGAGCATGCCCGCTCCTACAAGGTGGGCGTGCTAGCCGAGCAAATCCTGAAGTGTCGCGAGGCTGTCCGCCTCCTCGACGCGCTTGTCCTGCCGCCAGCGCAGCATGCGGGGGAAGCGCACGGCGATCCCGCTTTTGTGCCGTTTGGACAGGGCAATGCCCTCGAACCCCAATTCGAATACCAGGCTCGGTTTGACGCTGCTGACCGGGCCGAACTTCTCGATCGTGGTCTTGCGCACGATGCTGTCGACCTGACGCATTTCTGCATCGGTCAGCCCCGAGTAGGCCTTGGCGAACGGCACCAGGGTTCGTTCGCTGGCGTCGGGCGGGCCGTCCCACACGGCGAAGGTGTAGTCGCTGTAGAGGCTGGCGCGTCGACCATGCCCGCGTTGTGCGTAGATCAACACCGCGTCGACGCTGAAAGGGTCGACTTTCCACTTCCACCAGGTGCCCATGTCCTTGGTCCGGCCGACGCCATACAAGGCGTCCCGGGCTTTGAGCATCATGCCTTCGACCCCGAGGCTGCGTGAGGCTTCGCGTTGGCGGGCGAGGTCGAACCAGTCGTCGCCGGTGAGCACGGGGGAGGGCAGCAGCACCGGGTTATTGCACCGGGTGATCAGTTGTTCGAGCTGTGCGCGGCGTTCAATTTGCGGACGATTGCGCCAATCTGCGCCTTGCCATTCCAGCAGATCGTAGGCGAGCAGCACCACCGGCACCTCATCGAGGATCTTCTTGCCCAAGGTCTTGCGCCCGATCCGCTGTTGCAGCAGGGCGAATGGCTGCACGGCAGGCGGGGCCGATGTCGCGGGATCGAAGGCGTCTTCGGTGTCGGGCGGCGCGGTTTTCCAGACCACGATCTCACCGTCGATCACCGTGCCGTCGGGCAGGCCATGGACCAGGCTGTCGAATTCCGGAAAGCGTTCGGTGACCAGTTCTTCCCCGCGCGACCACACCCACAGCCGACCTTCACGCTTGACGATCTGGGCGCGGATGCCATCCCATTTCCACTCGACCTGCCACTGGCTGGCCGGCCCGAGCAGGGCTTCGAACTGTTCGACCGGCTGCGACAGCGCATGGGCGAGAAAGAATGGATAGGGTTGGCCGCCGCGCTGGGCATGTTCGTCGGCGGATTCGGCGGCAATCAACTTCAGGTAGCTCGCAGAGCTCGGGCGGTTGGACAAATCGGTGTAACCCACCAGGCGCTGGGCCACGCGCTTGCTGTCCAGTTGCGCCATGGCCGCCAGGGCGCGGGTGACGAGCAATTTCGAAACGCCGACGCGGAAGCTGCCGGTAATGAGTTTGATGCACAGCATCAGGCTGGAACGGTCCAGTTGCGACCAGAGCGCGGGCAGGCGCTCGGCGAGGATCTCCGGGGCTTCGCCGCGCAGGGGCAGCAGTTTTTCCTCGATCCACACGGCCAGCCCGTCGCTGGAGGTGTGGGGCGCTTCGGGCAGGACCAGCGAGATGGTTTCCGCCAGATCGCCGACCGCCTGATAACTTTCTTCGAACAACCACGGCGTCAAGCCAGAATAGGCCACCGCCAGTTCACGCAGGATGCGCACCGGCACCAGTTGCCGAGGCCGTCCACCGGACAGGAAATACACCGCCCAGGCGGCATCTTCCGGCGCGGCCTGGGCAAAGTAGCGTTGCATCGCCGCCAGCTTGGCGTTGCTTGAGGTGGTGGCGTCGAGGTCGGCGTACAGTTCGGCGAAGGCTTTCATGGTTGCACCTCGGCCGTTTCGGCGGCGGCACTGGCGTGATCTTCCTCATCGTCGCCGTACTCGGTGTTGAAGCCTTGGGCATCGAGGCCCTGTTCGCGCAAATGACGCACCAGCACGCCGATCGAACCGTGGGTGACCATGACGCGCTCGGCGCCGGTCTGCTCGATGGCCCAGAGCAGGCCAGGCCAGTCGGCGTGATCGGACAGCACGAAGCCACGGTCCACGCCGCGCCGCCGCCGCGTGCCGCGCAGGCGCATCCAGCCGCTGGCGAAGGCGTCGCTGTAGTCGCCGAATCGCCGCATCCAGGTGCTGCCGCCGGCTGAGGGCGGGGCCAGCACCAGCGCCCTGCGCATCACCGGATCGGTCTTGTTGACCTCGCCGGCATAGATCGTCGGCGGGATGTAGATGCCGCCTTCGCGGTACACCCGGTTGAGCGGCTCGACGGCACCATGCACCAGGATCGGCCCGATGGTTTCGTCGATGCCGTGCAGAATCCGCTGAGCCTTGCCGAAGGAATAACAGAACAGCACGCTGGCCTTGTCCTGGGCCGCATTGGCCTGCCACCACTGGTTGATCTCGGCGAACACCTGCGCCTGGGGCTGCCAGCGATAGATCGGCAGGCCGAAGGTCGACTCGGTGATGAAGGTGTGACAGCGCACCGGCTCGAACGGAGCGCAGGTGCCGTCGGGCTCGATCTTGTAATCCCCCGAGGCGACCCAGACTTCGCCGCCGTATTCCAGACGGACCTGGGCCGAACCGAGTACATGCCCGGCCGGATGAAAGCTCAGGGTCACGCCGTGATGCTGCAGCCGTTCGCCATAGGCCAGGGTTTGCAGGTTGATGTCCTGACCCAGTCGCGAACGCAGAATGCCTTCACCGGGCGCGGCGGCCAGGTAGTGCTGGTTGCCGTTGCGGGCATGGTCGCCGTGGGCATGGGTAATGACCGAACGCTCGACCGGCCGCCACGGGTCGATGTAGAAATCCCCGGGCGGGCAATACAAACCTTCGGGACGCGCGATGACAAGGTCCATGGTGTGACCGCAATGGAGGGCTTGTTAGCTGAGAGGTCGGCGCGGGGAGGGAAGTTCTATCGAATCTGGGGCAGTCATCATTTGGGAGCGAGCCTGCTCGCGATGGCATTGCTTCAGCCAACGGTGATGTTGACTGGACAACTGCTATCGCGAGCAGGCTCGCTCCCACAGGTTTGATGTGGCTGTTATTTACCGGGCGTCAACGTCAACCGCTTGGTCCCATACACCCTGTCATAGTTCTGCGACTGCATCGGCAGGCTCATGTATTGCGCCTTGAGCCACGGTTCGACGCTGTCCAGATAATGCGGGCTGGCCGGGTTGCCGGATTGGCCGCTGCCGTTCTGCCCCATCAGCGGTTCAGCCTGGCTGAAGTCGACGATGAAGCGCATGGCCGGTGCCTGCGTGGTGTTGAAATCCTGACCCCAGGCGAACGCGGCCATGTTCAGCGTGGTGTGATCGCCACCCGCCGCGAGTGGACCGCGCACGGTCTGGCCATTGGCGTTCTTCCACTCGTAGCGGTGCAGCTTGCCCCACTGCCAGGTTTTGTGATCGCTGCCCAACTGGCTGTCGCCGGCGGTGATGGCCGCCGCCAGGCTGCGGGCGAGAATGGTCGGTTTGTCCTCTTTCTGCGCGGTACGGGTGTCATCCCAGAAGGGGCTGTCCTCGCGACCGAGCAGGTGATCGGCCTGCGCTGCGTAGGACAACTTGCCATTGGCGATGAAGGCGTTCCACGCCGGGCTGTTTTGCGGGCCGAGTTCGTCGAGGAAAATCTGTTTGCTGCTTTCCTGCAGGAACAGCTCGTAAATCGCCGCATCGGCGGACGTCGGGGTGAGCTTGCCATCGAACGCCATCAGGCGGGCCAGCGCCTCACGAGCCTTGCCGCGATCGGCCTCCGGCAACGCCTCGATGGCCTGTTTCAGCGGTTGCGCCATGCCGGGCGCGCTGAACATGAGCTTCAGTTTCGCGGCGAAGGTGGTGGTCTGGTCGTACTGCATGGCAATCACGCTGCGGCTGTCGTGTTTACCCGCGCCGGCCAGTTCGGCCAGGCGTTCGCCACGCTCCGGTGCCGACCAGGAGTTGGACAACTGCATGCCGTAGCCATGGGGAATCACGCGTTGGTTGGCGGTGCCGAGCCAGCCTTGGGCCGGGTCCTGGTCGTAAGGGTGCAGCATCGGATCGGCGTAGCCGTCCCAATCGTAGCGACCTTCCCAGCCCGGCGAGGGCAGCAGGCCTTCGCCTTCGCGTCGGTTGGGGTAACGGCCGGTGACCTGCCAGCCGATGTTGCTGGCGTCGGCAAACACCAGGTTCAAGGTGATTGCACGGATCTCCCGGCTGGCATCCGAGGCTTTCTCGACGTTCTGCGCCCGGGACAGGTCGAAGAAGGCGTCCAGCGATTTGTCATCGGCAAAGCTCGGCGTCTGCAGGGCCAGGCCGAAACCGTTGCCCAGCGCCGTCCCCTGCGCGCTGTTGAGCAATGGCCCGTGGCGGGTTTCGTACACCGCTTCGCGAAGAGGCCGTTGGCCTTTGACGAAATAGGTTTCGTTGCGAACGATGACTGGCTGCCATTTGCCACCGGCTTCGTAGGTCAGGCCGTTGCCCTGGCGCCTGATTTTTTCCAGAAACAGGTCCTGGTTGTCGCCCATCACCGAAGCGATGCTCCAGGCCACCTTGCCGTTGAAACCGCCCAGCACCATCGGCAGGCCGGCGATGGTCACGCCCGAGGCCTGGTATTTTGGCGCGCGAATCTGCACATAGCTGAACAGGGCCGGTACGCCCAGCGGGCCGTGGCTGTCGCTGGCCAGCAGGCTCTTGCCGCTGCGGCTGCGTTGCGGGGCGATTGCCCAGTTGTTCGAAGACGTGGCGCCCAGCAGGTTCAGGGCGGACAGCTGGCCGGTGGCCTTGCTGAGGTCGGCCAGCCCCGGGATTGCGCCGCTGAGCTTGATGCCGCGCAGTTTTTCCGCCTCGGCCTCAGGCAGTTTTTCGTCGGGCGCGGAAGGCGTCAGCCACGGCAGTTTGTCGGTGCTGAGCGTCTGGGCCAGGACCAGCGAGGCGATTTCCTCGGGCAGATTCGCCGACTGGCTGAAATTCAGCAGGCAGAAGATCAGCGCCGAATCTTCCGGCTTCCAGTATTCGGGCTTGTAGCCCGTGGCCGCGAGATCGGCCGGCAGCTTGTCGCGGTAGCGGAACAGGTACGCGTTGACCCCGCGAGCATAGACCTCGAAGAAGCGCTTGAGCCGTGGCGAAGACGCCTTGTACAGCTCGTCGGCACTTTTGCGCAGATTGACGGCGCGCATGTAGCGGTCGGCATCGAGCAGATCGGCACCGGACATCTCCGACAAACGGCCCTGGGCCAACAGCCGCAAGGTGACCATCTGCGTGATGCGATCACTGGCGTGCACATAGCCGAGGGTGAACAGCGCGTCATGGAAGCTGCTGCTTTCGATCAGCGGCACGCCCATGGCGTTGCGCCGCACCGAAACGTTCTGCGCCAGGCCCTTGAGCGGCTGCACGCCGACGGTCGGCACAAGGCTGTCCTGGGCGTTGAAGGTCTGACAGCCGCTCAGGCCCAGAACAGCGGCTACTGCTGCGGCAACGCCGAACCGGGGAAGAAAATGAGTGAGGGCTGGCGAGGCCATGGCAAGGCTCCTGCGGGGGTGGCGTCGGTAAAGGCGCTACGTTAGTGAGCGGGAGGTGGCCGCGCAAGCGGGGCACGAGGTTATTTCAGGATTTGTCTGTCAAATGCTTGTCCGCAGCAGACACCGATGCAAAAGTGGGTGAAATCCAACGACCGTGTATGGGAACAGGCAGCATGGAGCTCAAGAGCAACGCAGCACTGATTATTATCGATCAGCAGAAAGGCATTCTGGAACCTCGGCTCGGTCGGCGAAACAATCCACAGGCTGAGGAGCGCATGGTCGAATTGCTCGCCGCCTGGCGGCGCAGCGGGCGGTCGCTGTTTCACGTGCAGCACCTGTCGCGTTCGCCGCAATCGGTATTCTGGCCGCAGCAATCGGGTGTCGAGTTCCAGCCGCGTTTTCAGCCATTGCCCGGCGAGTCACTGATTCAGAAGCAGGTGCCGGATGCGTTTTGTGCGACGGCGCTGGAGGCCCGTTTGCGGGAGGCGGGGATAGGGCAATTGATCATCGTCGGCGTGGCCACGAACAACTCGGTGGAGGCCACGGCGCGAACGGCCGGAAACCTGGGGTTCGACACCTGGGTGGCGGAGGATGCGTGCTTTACGTTCGACAAGGCCGATTACTTTGGCAAGCTATGGGCGGCCGAGGATGTGCATGCGATGTCGCTGGGTAACCTGCATGGCGAGTATGCGACGGTGGTGGGCAGTGCGCAGATTCTGGAAGGGGCGTGATTGTTGGGGCTTCATCGCGAGCAGGCTCGCTCCCACAGGGTTTTTGATGTGGGAGCGAGCCTGCTCGCGATGCAGTTCAACAGGCGACGCCAAACATCGCCCGAGGCTTCAGGCGCCGTGGCACTTCTTGAATTTTTTGCCGTTGCCGCATGGGCAAGGGTCGTTGCGGCCGACGTCCTTCAAGGCGTTGCGTACCGGTTCCTGGTGCGCGTGGCCGCAGTTCGGGCCGTGGACATGACCATGGTCGTGATCATGGTGGTGGTCGTGATCATGATCGTGGTTGCAGTCAGGGCCATGGACGTGGGGTTGCTGGGTCATCGGGTGTGCTCCGGAATTAGATCGGCTGGGATTATCACGCCATTGCGCGTCAGGTGCACGTAGTGCGCGATGAATAAACCGGTTTCCAGCTCACCTTCCAGTCGATAGGGAATGGGTTGGTCGGACTTTTCCAGGAGTTTGACCAGGTCGCGCACCTTGGGCCACAGGTTGGTACGGATCGGCACCTTGAAAAACCCGCTGCGTTTGGGGCCCACGGTGAACCAGTGCTCATGTTCGCCTTCGGCCAAAAGGATTGTGCCCAGGTAAATCCGGTAATCGATGCCGCGCACGGTCAGGTCGCTGTCGGCGGGGTTGTCCACCCGGAAGTAAAGCTCGAAGCGTTGCTGCATCAGTTTCGCCGAGACCACCTCGACCTTGACCAGGTGCACGGCGGGGTCCGGAGTATCGTCGCTGAACCAGGACGCGCAGCCGCCCAGCCCAAGCAGCAGGATCAAGATGAACAGGCGCTGTGCGAACCGATGGCTGATCATGGTGGTATGTCTCCCTTGACCCCCAGTCTAGTCCTTCACGCCTGACCTTAACCGGCGAAGTACCCCGCACAGCATTTCTTGAATTTCTGCCCGCTGGCACAGGGGCAGGCGTCATTGCGTCCGGCCTTGAGCGCCACGGTCGGGTCGATGAAGTACCAACGGCCGGCGTTCTGTACGAACGAGGAGCGCTCGCGGTGGCTGTGTTCGCCGCTGCCGTCATGCCAGCGCGCGGTGAAGGTCACGAAGGCATGCTCCGGCTGACCGCCGAACACCTCGGAGCTTTCCACCTCCAGACCCAGCCAAGTGCTCTGCGCGCTCCAGTCGCTGATGGATTGCCGGTCCAGCCCGGGCTGCTGCGCGGGCAGGGTGGTCGCCACCAGGTAATCGACCAGGCCCAGCACATAGGCGCTGTAGCGCGAACGCATCAGGGCTTCGGCGCAAGGGGCCGGATGGCCGGCGTGAAAGTGGCCGCAGCAGGCGTCGAGCAGGGTGCCGCTGCCACAGGGGCAAATGGATGTACTCATTGCGTTACCACCAATATTTCCCGAAGTTTTCCGGATTGGCCCAGAAGCGTGAATTGAGCCAGTCGGGGACTTGTTTGTAGTCAAGCAGATCATAGGTGAACAGGGTCAGCACCTGGTCGTCGCGCTGGAAGCGTTCGCTGGCTTGCAGGGCCAGGGAGAAAAAATCGGTTTCCTGCCAGCCGCTGGCCGGCACGTCCGCGAGCACCGCCAGACGACTGGCATTGAGGTTGCGGATCCCGCCGAGCAGGTTCAGTCCCTCGCGCTTGGGCAGATGTTCGAGGCAATCGAGCACCAATGCCAGGTCAAAGCGACGGGCCGCCAGTTCACTTGGCAATGGTCCCGGCGCGGCATGGTCTACGCAAGTGTCCGGGTGCGCGAGCCGGAATGCCTCGAGCGCCGGGAACTCGCTGGCGCCGATCAGCAGCAGGCGCGGCGGGGCGTAACGGTCGAGCAAAGCGGCCAGCGCCTGTTGGGGCGTGCGCGAAGAAATAGCTGCAGTCATCGAAGATCCTCAATCAGAGCGCCAAGACTAGCGCGCCCACAGGTCCAGATATAGAGCGGTCTGGCAGCTCTGGTGCCAATGGCCTGCGAACACGGGACAAAACTGCAATGGCCTATTGCTGGCGGAGATTAAAACTCGGGTCTTTACTCCCTGAATCGGTTCTAAGCCGATCCTTCAGGAGAAAACTAGATGAGCATAGTTCGGACAGCATTACCCTTGGTTCTGCTCACCAGTGTGTTGACTGGTTGCGCAGGTTTGCAGAAAACCGACTGGCCGACCTGTGCGGCCGTCGGCGGTGTCGTGGGTGCGGGTCTCGGCGCGACCGAGAGCTCGGCGTGGGCAGGTTACGGTGCGCTGCTGATCGGCGGTACGGCGGCAGCCTACTGCTGGGTGCACGGTGATGGCGACGAGGACGGCGATGGTGTGCCGGACAGCCGCGACAAGTGCCCGGGCACGCCTCGTGGCGTGAAAGTCGATGCCGATGGCTGCCCACCCCCTGTACCTGCGCCAGTGGTTGAAGAAGTGGTCGTGGTCAAGGAAGAAACCATCGTCATCCGCGATGTTCACTTCCAGTTCGACAAAGCCACGCTGACCGCTGCTGACAAAGACGTCCTCAATACCGTCGCGACTCGTCTGAAACAGGAATCCTCCACCGCTCAACTGACCGTGACCGGCCACACCGACAGCGTGGGCAGCGATGCCTACAACCAGAAACTGTCGGATCGTCGTGCCCATTCGGTTGTGGACTACCTCGTCCAGAGTGGTGTGCCACGCAACAGCTTCGTGTCGGTGTCCGGTGCCGGTGAAAGCCAGCCAGTGGCCGACAACAAAACCGCTGAAGGCCGTGCGCAGAACCGTCGTACGGAAATCAGGATCAATCGCTAACCCCCCCCTGCGTCCGCGGCTTGTGCAGTCGCGGATGCGGGTCTTTACTCCTGTGTAGCCGGCATCGGCCGGTAACACAGGAGCTTCCTTTATGAGCGTACTCATTCGGACCGTCTTGCCGGTTGTGCTGCTGAGCAGCCTGTTGACCGGTTGCGCTACTCACAGCGATGGCACCGCCCCCCTCAACCAAAGAACCTGGCCGATCTGCAGCGTCATCGGCGGGCTGGTCGGTGGCGGCCTGGGCGCCATTGAAAGTGGCGGATGGGCGGCCGGTGGTGCGGCGCTCGGGATCCTCACCGGCGGTTTGATCTGCTACGCCCAGGATGGCGACGAAGACGACGATGGCGTGTTTGACCGACGCGATCGCTGCCCGGACACGCCGGCCAATACCCCTGTCGATCATCGTGGTTGCCCGCTGCCGCAGTACCCGGTCAACGCGAAACCCGCCGAACCCGCACCGGTCGAGATCATCACCCTGAGTGATGCCGGCGCGGTGTTGTTCGCCTTCGACAAATCCGACCTGACGCCGGCGGCGCAGAGCCAACTGGACGAGGTGATGCCCCGATTGCAAAGCCCCGACGTGACAAGCGTCAAGGTCATCGGTCACACCGACAGCAAGGGCTCGGACGCCTATAACCAGGCGCTTTCGGAGCGCAGGGCCAGCAGCGTGGCCGCTTACCTGCTGGGCATGCACGTGGCGCCGAACAAGATCACCAGCGAAGGTCGGGGCGAGAGCGAGCCGGTGGCCGACAACGAAACGGAAGAAGGCCGGGCGAAAAATCGTCGTGTGGAGTTGCACCTCAATCGCTGAGCCGCGTGGTAGAGCCGTCGGATCGTTCCTGTGGGCGATTCGGTGGCCATTCGGCAATCTTCATGAAGAATTTTCCCTTGTCCTCTGGCTTATCCCGCGTGGAAGCCGTTACTGTGCGCAAAAGAATAATTCTCATCGGGGGAACGTATGAAGGTGGTCTGGGGGCTGGGCAAGCTGTTGACCCTGCTGTTCTGGGCGGTGGTGCTGGTCAATCTGATGACTCCCTTCGTCTATCCGCTGCACCTGCTGGTCACCCTGGCCGGTGGTGCGCTGGCGGTCCTTCACCTGCTCGAGGCGTTGTTCTGCTTTCGCAGCCTGCGGGGGCGTGCCCATCCTTGGCGAGACCGTCTGAAAATTGTCCTTTTTGGTGTTTTCCACCTGCAAACCCTTCCAGCTCCTGCCGAATCTAAGGCTTCCCATGCGTAAACTCTGTCTGCTCGCCGTACTTGTCAGCCCGTTCGCCTGTGCCCAGGTGGTCAGCGTCGAAACCAACTCCCTGATGCGCCTGCCCAACGCCACCAGCACCTTGCAGCTGGAGCGTCTGGAGGTGGCCGATTACGGCACGCTGCTGATTCCTGCGAATGTGACCGAAGTCAGCGTCGGCGAGCTGCACCTGGGCCGCGAAGCGCGGATCGCCATTGTCCCAGGCGAGAATGCGCTGGACTTGAAGGTCAACCGCGCCGAGTTGTCCGAGGGCAGCCAGATCACTTCGCGGGGTGCGCCGGGCACTTATCAGAAAGCCGCTCGTGCGGGGCGTAATCTGAACGTACAGTTCAAGGCATTGACGGCGCCGCAGCTGTCGGTCGATGCACGTGGTGGCGCCGGGGCGCCGGGTTTTGTCGGGCTCGATGGCGCCAACGGTCAGGCGCCGGGCTGCACCTGGGGTCAGGCCGGTCGCGGTGCCGACGGCAGCAATGGCAGCGACGGCCAGCCGGGCGCGCCCGGTGCGCTGGTCAGGCTGGCTGTGCCGCAGGATTATCCGGCTGAGCAGATCAAGGTCCAGGTCGACGGTGGCGCGGGCGGCCTGGCCGGTCCCGGCGGCAAACCGGGGGCGGGTGGCAAGGCCAAGGGCTGTCTGATCTACAAGGCCGACGGTGGCAAGAGCGGCAAGCCGGGGGTTGATGGCCAGCCAGGTCCTGCGGGTGCGGCGGGGGCGGTGACCGTACAAAGGTTGTAGTCGCCCAACCTGACTCTGCGGGCTCGCGGGAGATGGCTTTAAAAAGTCAGTGCCCCTGTAGGAGCGAGCATGCTCGCGAGGGTGGTGTGGACAGCGCGGGGAGTGAGGCAGGCCCCGTCATCGTTAGCGACCATCGCGAGCGTGCTCGCTCCTGCAGGGGGAGTCTCTCAGAAACCCGGGCGTGCTGCCGCGATTGCCACCACCGCCAACCCCACCAGCAGGTTGATCCCCACCAACCGCCGAATCCTTCCCAGCACCGCAGCCCCTGCCGGCCAATCCTGCGCGTCGACGGCGGTGCGCAGTTCCGGCAGCAGCAAGGCCTGGATCCGGATGAACAGGGCGGTCATCACCAGGTACAGCCCCATCATGACCTGCACATAACGGGGCGCGTGTTCGAAACCGGTGAAGTGCAGGTTGAGCATGATCACGCCACTGACCGGCAGCAGCACCACCGCGCCCCAGACCCAGCGGAAAAATCCTTGAAACACTTCAACCCACAGCTTCAGCCGGCCAGGGCCCTCCAGTGCCTTCATCGCCGCAGGGCGCAGGACCATCCAGGCGAAAAACATGCCGCCCACCCACACCAGTGCGGCGAGGACATGCAAGCTGTAGACGAGGCTGAAAGCGGTCATTCGGGTACTCCGTTCTGCGCAGATTTGATTACCGGGGTATGATAGCCGCCGATCCAAACCACTGAAAATTTATCCAGCGTTTTTCGCGCCCGACAATACATGATCAGCACTGAACTCAAAACCACGATCCAGGGCGCCTACTCGCGTTTTCTCGAAGCCAAGAGCCTCAAGCCGCGCTACGGCCAACGCCTGATGATCGCCGAGGTGGCCAAGGTCCTGGGTGACATCGACACCGACGACGAGGGCCGGCGCAGTGGCGACCCCGCGATTGTCGCGGTGGAGGCCGGCACCGGTACCGGCAAGACCGTGGCCTACAGCCTGGCAGCGATCCCCACTGCCAAGGCCGCCGGTAAACGTCTGGTGATCGCCACGGCCACCGTCGCCCTGCAGGAGCAGATCGTCTACAAGGACCTGCCCGACCTGATGCGCAACAGCGGGCTGAACTTCAGCTTTGCCCTGGCCAAGGGACGGGGCCGTTACATGTGCCTGTCCAAGCTCGACATGTTGCTCCAGGAAGGCCACGCGCAAACCGCCACGGCACAGCTGTTCGAGGAAGAAGGCTTCAAGATCGAGGTCGATGAGGCCAGTCAGAAGCTGTTCACCAGCATGATCGAGAAGCTGGCGGGCAATAAATGGGACGGCGACCGCGACAGCTGGCCCAATGCCCTGGAAGATGCCGACTGGGCGCGCCTGACCACCGATCACAGCCAGTGCACTAATCGCCATTGCCCGAACTTCGGCCAGTGCGCCTTCTACAAGGCCCGCGAAGGCATGGGTAAGGTCGACGTGATCGTCACCAACCACGACATGGTCCTGGCCGACCTGGCCCTGGGCGGTGGCGCCGTGCTGCCGGACCCGCGCGATACCGTCTATGTGTTCGACGAAGGCCATCACTTGCCGGACAAGGCCATCGGTCACTTTGCCCACTACACGCGCCTGCGCTCCACGGCCGACTGGCTGGAAACCACCGCCAAGAACCTCACCAAGCTGCTGGCCCAGCACCCACTGCCGGGCGATCTGGGCAAATTGATCGAGCAGGTGCCGGAGCTGGCGCGGGAGATCAAGTCGCAGCAGCAATTCATGTTCAGCGCCTGCGAGCAGGTTGCCGATTTCAAACCCGGCGAAGATGTCGAGGGCCGCGAGCGGCCGCGCCATCGATTCGTCGGCGGGGTGATTCCCGAGCACATGCGCGAGATGGGCATCGAGCTGAAAAAAGGCTTCGCCCGGCTCACCGATCTGTTTACCCGCCTGACCGACCTGCTCAAGGAAGGCATGGACGGCGAGGTCAACATCGGTATCGCGAGCAACCAGGCCGAAGAGTGGTATCCGTTGTTCGGCAGCCTGTTGTCCCGTTCCTCGGGCAACTGGGAGTTGTGGACCGCATTCACGGTCGAGGACCCGGAAGACAACCCGCCCATGGCCCGCTGGCTCACGCTGGCCGAAAGTGGCTCGCTGTTCGACATCGAGGTCAACGCCAGCCCGATCCTTGCGGCGGAAATGCTGCGGCGCAACCTGTGGAACGTGGCGTACGGCTGCCTGGTGACTTCGGCGACCCTGACCGCCCTCGGCACCTTCGACCGCTTTCGCATGCGCGCCGGCCTGCCGAAAAAAGCCGTGACGGCCGTGGTCCCCAGCCCGTTCCACCACGCCGACGCCGGCGTACTGCGGGTGCCGAACCTGAACGCCGATCCCCGGGATGCGGCGGCGCACACGGCGGCGATCATTCGTGATCTGCCGGAACTGGTGGAAGGTTCGCGCGGTACGCTGGTGCTGTTTTCTTCGCGCAAGCAGATGCAGGACGTGTTCGACGGGCTCGACCGCGACTGGCGCAAGCAGGTGTTCATTCAGGGCAACCTGTCGAAACAGGAAACCCTGAACAAACACAAGGCGCGGGTCGATGGCGGGGATTCCAGCGTGTTGTTCGGCCTGGCGAGCTTCGCCGAAGGGGTCGACCTGCCCGGCGCCTATTGCGAGCACGTGGTCATCGCCAAAATTCCGTTTTCCGTGCCCGACGATCCGGTCGAAGCGGCACTGGCGGAATGGATCGAGGCGCGGGGCGGCAATCCATTCATGGAAATCTCCGTGCCCGACGCCTCGCTGAAGCTGGTCCAGGCCTGCGGTCGCCTGCTGCGCACCGAAGAAGACCGCGGCACCATCACCTTGCTCGACCGGCGCCTGGTCACCCAGCGCTATGGCAAGGCGATTCTCAATGCGTTGCCGCCTTTCCGTCGTGAAATTTCCTGAGACATCGGTGGGCAATTCAGCCCGCCGTGTTGTCTATCTCTCTGTCATCGTATTTCCACTGGCCATCATTGGTCGTTAGGGAGAATTTCGTTCTTATGATCCGCCGTTCGTTGCCCGCTGTTCTTGCCGTGTTCATCGCAGCCCCCGTATGGGCAGCGCCCGCCGGCCAGCAGACGCTGTTCAACTTTGTCCGTCCCGCCGATGTGGTCCAGGTGGCGACTCAGGACGCCAGCCTGCCGCAATCGAACGCCGAGCAGACGGCCGAAGGCGAAGTGCTGCGTCGGGTGACGTTCAATCCGGTGGCGCAACCGACCCTGCGCTTGACCCCGCAAACCGGCGCCTGGGACTGGTCGCAGTCCGGGATGATGAGCCTGCGGATCCAGAGTGCGATGAACTGGGCCGTGACCCTCTACGTGAAAATCCAGAGCAACGATGGCAAGACCCTCGTCAGTCGCGTCGACCTGCCGGCGGGCCCGGCGCAGACGCTGTTGGTGCCGTTGCAACCGAGTACGCCGTTGAGCCTGGGCATGAAGGCCGGGCCGCCGATGCCGATGACCATTGACGGGCAGCGCGTGTTGCTGGCCAGCAGCGCCGGCGAGCTGGATCGCAGCCAGGTGGTGTCGGTCAGCCTGTCGATGGATCAGCCCAAAGCCGCGCAGAGCATACTGCTGGAGCGCTTTGGTGTGCAGGACGGCGAGGCTGTGACCCGCGCGGCGTATGGCGGCCTGGTCGACGCTTACGGCCAATCGACCCGGGGTCGGTGGCCGGAGAAAGTCAGCAGCGACGAGCAGCTCAAAAGCGCCAGCGCCAGGGAACAACAGCAAACCAGGACCTGGCTGGCCGAGCGGCAGAAGGCGTCCCTGGACAAATTCGGCGGCTGGACCCAGGGCCCGACATTCAAGGCCAGCGGGTTTTTCCGCAGTGAAAAACGTGACGGCCGCTGGTACCTGGTGACGCCCGAGGGCCATCCGTTCTATTCGCTCGGGGTCAATACCGTCGCCCCGGACGTCAACGCGACTTACATTGCCGGTCGCGAGTGGATGTTCGAATCATTGCCCGCGCCCGACGCACCGCTGGCCAGTCATTACGGTGAAGGCGACAACCGGGGCGGCAATGGCGCCGACCAGGGACGTGGTTACAACGCCGGTCGCTGGTACGATTTTTATGGCGCCAACCTGCAACGCCTGTATGGCAGTCCCTGCGCGCCGGTCAGCGAGCCCAAGGCTGGCGTCGCCGAGGCAGCCAAGGCTGATGCGGTTGAAGCGAGCAGCGAAAAGGCGGCTGAGCAGCCTGTCGTCCCATCCACGACCGAAGCGGGTGTGGCCGAAGCCGCCAGAACCGGCGCCGAGGACGCCACCGCTGCGAAAGCCGTCGAACAGAAACCCGCCGAACCTTGCACAGCGGTGATCGATCAGCAGCGTTGGGCCAGCCAAACCCTGGACCGCCTGCAAGCCTGGGGTTTCAACACCATCGGTAACTGGAGCGCCCCGGCGTTGGCCAGTGCCGATCGGGTGCCCTACACCTTGCCGCTGTCCATCGTGGGCGATTACGCCAGCATCAGCACCGGTGCCGACTGGTGGGGTGGCATGCCCGACCCGTTCGATCCGCGCTTTGCCATGGCCACCGAACGTGCCGTGGCCATTGCCGCCCGTGATCATCGCGACGATCCGTGGCTGATCGGTTATTTCGCCGATAACGAGCTGGCCTGGGCAGGCCCCAGCCCTGCCGACGATCCGAAAGCCCGTTACGCGCTGGCCTATGGCACGCTGAAACTGACCACCGACGTGCCGGCCAAACGTGCGTTCCTCAAGCAATTACGTGACAAATACCGCAATCAGGCCGGCCTCTCCAAGGCCTGGGGCATTGACCTGCCCGCCTGGGAACTGATGGAAGACCCCGGCTTCGTACCGCCGCTGCCGAGCGCGGAACACCCGGAAATCGAGAAC
This sequence comes from Pseudomonas fluorescens, assembly GCF_041354075.1. Taxonomy (GTDB): domain Bacteria; phylum Pseudomonadota; class Gammaproteobacteria; order Pseudomonadales; family Pseudomonadaceae; genus Aquipseudomonas; species Aquipseudomonas fluorescens_CE. Next base: position 31,308 of record NZ_JARZGC010000020.1, read on the forward strand.
GACTTCAAATATTTCCAGAAAGTCTTCGCCGATACCTACTTCAAGACGATTTCCGACTCGCTCAAGTGGCACGCGCCAAACCAGTTGCTGCTGGGCGGCCGCTTTGCCGTCAGCACCCCGGAGGCGGTCGCCGCCTGCGCCCAGTACTGCGACGTCCTGAGTTTCAACATGTACACCCTGCAACCGCAGGACGGCTATGACTTCGCCAGCCTGCGCAGCCTCGACAAGCCGGTGCTGATCACCGAGTTCAACTTCGGCTCGACCGATCGAGGGCCGTTCTGGGGCGGGGTCACGCAACTGGCGCGAGAAGAGGACCGGGGCCCGGCCTACGCGAACTTCCTCAAACAGGCCGTGAGCGAGCCGTCGATTGTCGGGGTGCACTGGTTCCAGTACCTCGATCAACCGGTGACCGGCCGACTGCTGGATGGCGAGAACGGGCACTTCGGCCTGGTGGGCGTCACCGATCTGCCGTTCCAGGGCTTCGTCGACAGCGTGCGCAAGAGCAACCTGGCGACCCTCGATCAGCTGGGCAAAGAAGCGCAGAAGGCCAAGGCCGAAGCGGAAAAGGCCGGGCATGATGCCGCCGGTGGGCGTCAAGGCGAGGCGGGCAAGGGTGCCGGGCATGCGGGCGGGCATTCGGGCACCGGGCATTGAGACCGCATCGCGGGCAAGCCCGCTCCCACAGGTATCCGGGGTAACCTGAGATTGGGTAACGACCCGAATCACTGTGGGAGCGGGCTTGCCCGCGATGCCGTCCTTCCAGTCCTCGACTGATTCGGGGCAAAGCGACCGCCCGGCCCGACCCTGTTCCCAAAACCGTCAATGGCTGGAACAATGCCTGCCTCTGTGTAACAGGCTTATTCGAGAGGTAGCGGGTGCAGATTCAGGGTCATTACGAACTCAGGTTCGAAGCGGTGCGTGAAGCGTTTGCCGCGTTGTTCGACGATCCCCAGGAACGTGGTGCCGCGTTGTGCATCCGGATCGGCGACGAAACGGTCGTCGATCTCTGGTCCGGCACCGCCGACAAGGACGGCCTGGAAGCCTGGCACAGCGACACCATCGCTAACCTGTTTTCCTGCACCAAGACCTTCACGGCCGTCACCGCCCTGCAACTGGTGGCCGAAGGCAAGCTGCAACTGGATGCCCCGGTGGCCCGCTACTGGCCCGAATTCGCGGCGGCTGGCAAAGAGTCCGTGACCCTGCGCCAGTTGCTCTGCCATCAGGCGGGTCTTCCGGCGCTGCGTGAGTTGCTTGCCCCTGAAGCCCTGTACGACTGGCAGCTCATGGTCGATGCCCTGGCGGCTGAATCACCCTGGTGGACGCCCGGCACCGCGCACGGCTACGCCGCCATCACTTATGGCTGGCTGGTGGGTGAGTTGCTGCGCCGGGCGGACAATCGCGGGCCGGGGGAATCGATCCTGGCCCGTGTTGCCAAGCCGCTTGGGCTGGATTTCCATGTCGGGCTGGCGGATGAAGAGTTCCATCGTGTGGCGCATATCGCCCGAGGCAAGGGCAATGTCGGCGATGCCGCTGCCCAGCGCCTGCTGCAAGTGACGATGCGCGAACCGACGGCCATGACCACGCGGGCGTTCACCAACCCGCCTTCGGTCCTGACCAGCACCAACAAACCCGAGTGGCGGCGCATGCAGCAGCCGGCCGCCAATGGCCACGGCAATGCCCGCAGCTTGGCCGGTTTTTACGCCGGGCTGCTCGACGGCAGCCTGCTGGAAAGCGACATGCTTGAAGAGCTCACCCGCGAACACAGCATCGGCGAAGACAAGACCTTGCTGACCCGGACCCGCTTCGGCCTGGGGTGCATGCTCGATCAACCGGACGTGCCCAACGCGACCTACGGCCTCGGCCCACGGGCGTTCGGCCATCCCGGCGCAGGCGGTTCCATCGGCTTTGCCGACCCGGAACGTGATGTCGCCTTCGGTTTCGTCACCAACACACTGGGGCCATATGTATTGATGGATCCGCGCGCGCAGCAGCTCGCCCGGGTACTGGCCACTTGTCTGTAAAACGCGCTCCAGGGTTCCAGGGCCGGAACCCGAAGGCCTTTATGTTTTCCAAGCGTCTATTTATCCGGTACCTGCCGGCCTTTTTTTCATGATCATCATTTTGTGGATATCCAATGTCATTCAATAAAACCACCCTCGCTCTGGCCCTGAGCATCGCCGTCACCGGTTGTGCGCAAACTCCAAAAAATGATTCGGATGGCGGCAGTTGGTGGTCGTTCGGCTCCTCCGACAAGGTCGCGGCAAAAGAGCCGGCACCCGCTGCCGCACCTGTGAAGCCGGTTGCAGCGGCGCCGGCGGCCAAGGCAGAAAGCAGCAACCCCTGGTATTGGCCGTTCGGCTCCGAGGAAGTGCTGGACAAGAAACCCGAAGCCAAGCCGGTCGAAGTGGCGAAGGCTGAAGCTCAAGCAGGCGGTAAATGGTGGTGGCCGTTTGGCGGCAAAGAGCAAAGCACCGCCAAGGCGGTGCCGATGCCTGACCCGAAAGTCACCCAGGCCTGGCTCGATGACTACGAGCCGCGCCTGCGCACGGCAATCAAGGACAGCAATCTGCAACTCGAGCGCCGTGATGATGTGCTGGTGATCACCGCACCGGTCGAGGGCTCGTTCAACCCCGACCGTCCGGCCATGTTGCTGCCCGTGACCCTGGGCCCGTTCACCCGGGTGGCGAAAATCCTTGAAGTCGATCCGAAAACCGCCGTGCTGGTGTTGGGGCACAGCGATACCTCGGGTGAAGCGCCGGCCAACGTCAAGCTCAGCCAGGAACGCGCCCAGGCCGTGGCGGCGATCTTCCGTCTCAGCGGTCTGCAGCGCGATCGCCTGATGCTGCGCGGCATGGGCAGCGATGCTCCGCGTGCGGCGAACGACAGCGTCGAAGGTCGTGCGCTGAATCGTCGGGTTGAAATGCTGGTGACCCCGCAAAACACCATGGTTGCGCTGCTGAGCAAATACAACATGCCGGCCCCGGCACCGGTGAAAATGGTCGCGGCCCAGGACGTCAAGCCGGCGGCCAAGCCTGTGACCCCGGCGCCTGCCGCCAAGAAAGCCGCTGTGCCGGCCGCGAAAAAAGCGCCAGCCAAGAAAGCGGCTGCCAAGGCACCGGCCAAGAAAGCACCGGCCAAGACCGCCACCCCGGCGAAAAAGACCACCCCGGCGAAAGCGGCCACGGCTGACAAGAAAGTCGCTACCGCCGATGCCACGAAGAAGTGATTCGTTAATCAAAAGGAATGCGCCATGACCCAGGGCCTGGCTGATATGCGTCGCGACTACACCCGAGACGGCCTGACCGAGGCGCAAGCTCCGGCCGAGCCGTTTGCGCTGTTCCACACCTGGTTTGCCGACGCGGTGAAAACCGAACAGGCGCCGGTGGAGGCCAATGCCATGACATTGGCCACCGTCGACTCGGACGGTCGACCGCATTGCCGCATTCTGTTGCTCAAGGGGCTGGACGAGCAGGGTTTCACGTTCTTCACCAACTACGACAGCGCCAAGGGCCAGCACCTGGCCGCGAACCCGTTCGCGGCCATGACCTTCTTCTGGCCGGCGCTGGAACGCCAGGTGCGCATCGAAGGACGAGTGGTGAAGGTCACGCCAGAGGAGTCCGATGCCTATTTTCAGGTTCGGCCACTGGGCAGTCGCCTCGGCGCCTGGGCCTCACCGCAAAGCCGGGTCATCGCCGACCGTGGTGAGCTGGAAGCCCTGCTCAAGCGCACCGAGCAACGATTCAGCGATACCCAGCCGCATTGTCCGCAGCATTGGGGCGGTTATCGCCTGCTCCCCGAGCGCATCGAGTTCTGGCAGGGCCGTTCGAGCCGCCTGCATGATCGCCTCAACTACCGTGCCCAGGGCGCCGACTGGATTCTTGAACGTCTGGCACCCTAGGCAGTCTACCGACCGGGATAACCTGCCGCAGCGGCCTCAAGCCACTGCGGCAAGTCCCGGCGCTTGATTTTCTGCGCTTGAGCGTTCGCCAGTTGCTGGAGCATGAAGACTTTCTTATGCTCGTCATCACCTGCCAGGGCGAGCGCCAGGTCGCGGTCCATCCAGCGTTTGATCCGCACGTAGATCCACCAGTGGAAGTACAGACCGGCGAACGTGGTGACGACAATGATGAAGTAATCCATGACAATCTCTGGTTGAGCGGCGCAAATTCGGCCAAATGCCGCGTGCCAAGTGGGTGAAAACGCCTGTACCTGGCCTGAATCAAACCCATTTTATCCCGGCTACGTCGTGACACGCGTCAAGCTGCGGAGTTTAATGAATACCTGTCCTTTGGAGTTGATCCCATGCGTAAGTCTGTTCTGCTAATTGCTTCCTTTTCCACGATGGCGATGTTGCTCACTGGCTGCCAATCGAGCTTGACCGGTGACTCCTACTCCCGTGACGAAGCGCGTCGCGTGCAGACGGTTCGCATGGGCACCATCGAGTCCCTGCGTCCGGTCAAGATCGAAGGCACCAAGACCCCGATCGGTGGCGCTGCAGGCGCCGTGGTGGGCGGTGTCGGCGGCAGCGCCATTGGCGGTGGTCGCGGCAGCATCGTTGCCGCCGTTATCGGTGCCGTTGCCGGTGGCCTGCTCGGCTCTGCCACCGAAGAAGGCCTGACCCGCACCCAGGGTGTGGAAATCACCGTTCGCGAAGACGACGGCAGCATGCGCGCCTACGTGCAACAGGTTCAGGAAAACGAAGTGTTCCGTGTCGGCGAACGCGTTCGTATCTCTACCGTTGACGGCACCAGCCGCGTTTCGCATTAAGCGCAGCGGCGGGTAACGAAGAACCCCGATCAGCGAGCGCTGGTTGGGGTTTTTTGTTTTGGCTGTTGCGACCCTATGCGTTGCAGGTCAATTGGAATGTGTACGCGGGGTCGTAGATAGTCTTTCCCAACAACTCTTGCAGGGCGCCAAGCTGCTGGGCATTCAGGTCGTACCCTTCCCAACCCTGCTGTTCGGTCCCCCATCCCATGATTTCTTTCAGCTTTGCATCAGAGCCTTGCGGCAGCGCTTCTTCGAATGCAAGGAATTCGGTCTTTTTATCGAACGCTTCAATCAAGTAAATCATGACGCTGACCCCTGTCTGCGCTCAGCTAATCTTGGATGTTGCACTGAGGGGGGAGGTAAATCTTCCCTCTGCGATACCCTCATTGCTGGGGGGAAAGTCAATCTGAATGCCCGACGACTTGGAATAGATACTGTGGATCGTAGAAGTCGTTTTTGAGCATTAATTGAAGTTTCTCAATCTGAAAGGCGTCCAGATCGTAGCCGTAAATTTCGTCTTCGGGGTCCTTCCATCCCATAATTATTCTCAGCTCTTCAATTTTCATCGCTGGGATGTGCACTTCGAAACCCAGTGCCTCGGTTTCCTTATCAAAAGCGAAAATGATGTGATTCACGGTTCAATCCTTCTTGTGGAGTCCGCCGGTTTCGTTCTGTTTCCTGTTAGTGGGTCAAACTCACCAAGATGCCGACCTCGCTTGTCGTACATCTCTACCGCTCCATGCTGATAGTCCCATTCCAGAATTCGCCCATCCGCAGTTTTCCAGCGCTTCCTCGTGCCTTTCCCTTTTACCCTTGTTTTTTGTTTCGCCGCAATCGCATCGGGAAAAGCAATCAGTCCTGTGGGTGCCTGATGGTATTTGTGATTGGAGGCGACCACGACATAAACCGGCCGAACCCCCGACCCCACCGGAAACACAAGAATGAAATCCTTGTAATCCGGCGGGTAAACCGGGTCGACGATGATCGCCTCAGCCTGTTTCGTCGGCGGATAGACCCAGATATGTGGTGCCTGCGGCGCCGCTTCCAGCTTGGGAATGCCGAGAATGTCCGAACCATCGACGGCCGGGGTCCAGATCAGCTCGATGCCTTCGCCCAGATCGGCAACGTATTGGCTGTCGCGCAACGCAAGTTGCACCACATCGACCATTTCCCAATCGCGGTTCGTACCGGTGTAGAAGCCGTAGCCCTTGAGGGTGCCGTCGGCCAGCTGCTCGACGTGCAGGCGCACGCGGGTACGGGCCTGTTTCAGGGTGCGCAGTTGCTCTTCGCTGTAGAGCGCGCTGTCGCCCAGGCTCGGCGACCAGAACACCGCTATCAGTGCGACCAGGGCGGTTGAGCCGGCCACGCTGAGTGCGCCGACGGGCGCTGCAGCAGCCGGCGTCCACAGCGCCAGTCGGCCGATGGCGAGCGCCGTGCCGCCGATGCGGTTGAGCTCTGCCAGGCCTGCGCTGTCGACCTCGGAGGCGCCGAGCCAGGCCACTTCGCCGTAATCCTTGAGGCTGTCGGTGGGCACCATCCCCGAAGGGTTCGTGTAGTCGATGATGGCGTCCGGCAGCTTGCAGGACTTGGCGAACACGCAGCCCTTGCGAACCATCGCGGGCTCGCCTGGCACCACCGTCCGGCTGTCTTCGAACGCCTGCTGCCGTTCGCGCATGGCGTCGTAGGCCTTCTGCCTTGCCTCCCGCTCGGCCAGCTCGGTGGCGTTCATCAGGCGATAGGTCACATGATGGCCATCGCCCGACGGAGGGTTTTTGACCCTGGGAATATCCTTGTTGCCAGCCACTGATCGTCCTTGCATTCATACGTCGCCAACCCTTGGCAAACGGGTTGTGCGACGTTATCGAAGCGGATTGATCGTGGCTGTAGGAAGCGTCGCTAATGTGACGCGGAGTTGTCTCAGATGATCAGGACGGCAGCGCAGCATTCCTGCGACTCGCCGCCGCCGTCACCGCATAACCGATCAAGGCGGCCAGGATCGAGCCGGTGAGGATGCCCATGCGGTCCATGCCCGCGTAGTCGCTGGCGCCGGGCACGAAGGCCAGGGAGCCGACGAACAGGCTCATGGTGAATCCGATCCCGCAGAGGATCGCCACACCCAGCACCTGCCCCCAATTGGCGCCCTGGGGCAGGGCGGCGATGCCGGTTTTTACCGCCAGCCAGGTCAGGCCGAACACGCCGAGGGTCTTGCCCAGCAGCAGGCCCGCTGCGATGCCCATGGGAACGTGGTGGGTGAAGCTTTCAACGGTTACGCCGCTGAGGGACAGGCCGGCGTTGGCGAAAGCGAACAATGGCAGGATGCCGTACGCCACCCAGGGGTGCAGGGCGTGCTCCAGCGTCAGCAGGGGCGAAGGTTCGGCGTTTTTCGTGCGCAACGGGATGCAGAACGCCAGGGTCACGCCGGCCAGCGTCGCGTGGACCCCGCTCTTGAGCACGCACACCCACAGGATCAGGCCGATGATCATGTACGGCCCGAGCTTGACCACCCCGAGCCGGTTCATCGCGATCAGCGCAATGATGCACGCCGCCGCCAGCGCGAGGGACAGGGTCGACAGCGCCCCGGAGTAGAAGATGGCGATGACGATGATGGCCCCGAGGTCATCGATGATTGCCAGGGTCATGAGAAACAGCTTCAGCGATACCGGCACCCGTTTGCCCAGCAGGGCGAGGACGCCGAGGGCGAAGGCGATGTCCGTGGCCATCGGGATGGCCCAGCCGCCCAGTGCGGCCGGATCGTCACGGTTGATGAACCAGTAGATCAGCGCCGGCACGACCATGCCGCCGATCGCCGCCGCGCCGGGCAAGACCACCTGTGAGGGTTTTGCCAGTTGGCCATCGAGCACTTCGCGTTTCACTTCCAGGCCGATCAGCAGGAAGAACAGCGCCATCAGGCCGTCGTTGATCCACAGCAGCAGGGGCTTGGCGATTTTCAGCGCGCCGACCTGGGCCACCACCGGGGTGTCCAGCAGGCCGCTGTACAGCCATGACAGCGAGGAGTTGTTGATGATCAGGGCCAGGGCCGCGGCGGCGATCAACAACAGACCGCTGGCAGCTTCCAACTGAAAGAAACGTGTGAATGTGCTACGCAGAGGCAAGGTCGCTCTCCATCGAATTCGAGAACAGGTGGCACACCCTAACCCGTACCCTTAGTTGTTAAAACAAAAATTATATTCTTTTTTGTTATATGCGGTCAGGGCGCGATGGGCAGCACGGACCTGAGCCTAGCAGTTGAATCAGCTATTGAGGCTCAGCTGTATCTGTGCGCGATGTCGGATATTTCCTAAGCTGCCGGGCTGAGCCTTGCAACAAGGCCGCCTCAACGAGATAACCATCATGAGCGACAACCGACAATGGGCCCGGGAAGCGATCCGGATCATCGAAGCCGACTTCCAGCGCAGCGCCGACACGCACCTGATTCCCTTGCCCCTGGCGGGTTTCCCGGGGATCGAGCTGTATTTCAAGGACGAGTCGAGCCACCCCACCGGCAGCCTGAAACATCGTCTGGCCCGTTCGTTGTTCCTGTATGCGCTGTGCAACGGCTGGCTCAAGCCCGGTGCGCCGGTGATCGAAGCCTCCAGCGGCTCGACGGCGATTTCCGAGGCCTACTTCGCTCGTTTGCTCGGCCTGCCGTTCATTGCAGTGATGCCGGCGACCACCTCCCGGGAGAAAATCGCGCAGATCGAGTTCTACGGCGGCAAAAGCCACCTGGTGGACGATCCGACCCAGATCTATGCCGAGTCCGAGCGCCTGGCCCGTGAGCACGACGGGCATTTTATCGACCAGTTCACCTACGCCGAACGCGCCACCGACTGGCGGGCGAACAACAACATCGCCGAATCGATCTTCCAGCAGATGCGGTTCGAGCAGCATCCCGAACCGAGCTGGCTGATCTCCAGCCCGGGTACCGGCGGCACCACCGCGACCCTCGGTCGTTACGTGCGTTATCGCCAGCACTGCACCCGCGTGCTGTGCGCCGATGCCGAGCGTTCGGTGTTTTTCGATTATTACCAGACGGGCGATGCCAGCCTGCGCCTGGATCACGGCTCGCGGATCGAAGGTATCGGACGGCCACGGGTCGAGGCGTCATTCCTGCCGAAAGTGATCGATGCGATGGTCAAGGTGCCAGACGCCTTGTCACTGGCCGCCATGCACTACCTGGCGCAACGCCTGGGGCGGCGTGTGGGTGGTTCGAGCGGGACCAACCTGATCGGCGCGCTGATGGCGGCGCAGCAGATGGCGGCTGCGGGGGCGTCGGGATCGATCGTGGCGATTCTGTGTGATGGCGGCGAGCGTTACGAGACCAGCTACTACGATCAGGCCTGGCTCAAGGCCCAAGGGTATGAATTGAGCGGGTTGATGGCTGAAGTGGCTGCCACGGTCGAACGAGGTGAGCCACTGCCGGACACAGTGCTGCGCGCCAACATCTGACACCCACACTATCAAGTGTGGGAGCGGGCTTGCTCGCGAAGGGGTTTAACACTCAACAGAGATGTTGGCTAATCTACCGCATTCGCGAGCAAGCCCGCTCCCATATTTGAATCGGGTCAGGCTTGCAGGCCGAGGATGTCCCGCGCCACAGCTTCGGCAATGCGAATGCCATCGACACCCGCCGACAGAATCCCGCCGGCATAACCTGCGCCTTCACCCGCCGGGAACAGACCCTTCACGTTCAGGCTCTGCATCGACTCATCGCGGGTGATGCGCAAAGGCGACGACGTGCGGGTTTCGATGCCCGTCAACACCGCATCATGCAACGAGTAACCACGGATCTGCTTTTCGAACGCTGGCAAGGCTTCGCGAATGGCTTCGATCGCGAACGCCGGCAAGGCCAGCGCCAGGTCACCCAGTGCAACCCCGGGTTTGTATGACGGTTCGACGCTGCCCAGTTCGGTGGACGGCTTGCCGGCGATGAAATCGCCCACCAGCTGCGCCGGTGCCTCGTAGTTGCTGCCGCCCAGGACGTAGGCGTGGGATTCCAGCCGTTCCTGCAACTCGATACCCGCCAGCGGGCCGCCCGGATAGTCGACTTCCGGGGTGATGCCGACCACGATGCCGGAGTTGGCATTGCGCTCGTTACGCGAATACTGGCTCATGCCGTTGGTCACGACGCGATTGGGCTCGGACGTCGCGGCCACCACGGTGCCCCCTGGGCACATGCAGAAGCTGTAGACCGAGCGGCCATTCTTGGCGTGGTGCACCAGCTTGTAGTCGGCAGCCCCGAGTTTCGGGTGGCCGGCGTACTTGCCCAGGCGCGCGCGGTCGATCAGCGACTGCGGGTGCTCGATGCGGAAACCCACGGAGAACGGCTTGGCTTCCATGAACACGCCACGGCCGTGGAGCATGCGGAAGGTGTCGCGGGCGCTGTGGCCGAGGGCCAGGATCACGTGTTTAGAGTGAATCTGTTCGCCGCCATGGAGTTCGACGCCGACCAGTTGGCCGTCCTCGATCATCACATCGGTGACACGCTGCTGGAAGCGGACTTCGCCGCCCAGGGCACGAATTTCTTCGCGCATGTTTTCCACCACGCCCGTCAGGCGGAACGTACCGATGTGCGGTTTGCTGACGTAGAGGATCTCTTCCGGTGCGCCGGCCTTGACGAACTCGTGCAGGACCTTGCGACCGATGAATTTCGGGTCCTTGATCTGGCTGTAGAGCTTGCCGTCGGAGAAGGTGCCTGCACCCCCCTCGCCGAACTGCACGTTGGACTCGGGGTTGAGCACGCTTTTGCGCCACAGGCCCCAGGTGTCCTTGGTGCGCTGGCGCACATCGGGGCCACGCTCGAGGATGATCGGCTTGAAGCCCATCTGTGCCAGCAACAGCCCGGCGAAAATCCCGCAGGGACCGAATCCGACCACGACCGGACGTTGTTCGAGATCGGCCGGAGCCTGGCCGACCACTTTGTAGCTGACATCCGGTGCCACGTTGACGTTACGGTCATCGGCGAACTTGTGCAGCAGTGCCGCCTCATCCCGGGCGGTGAGGTCGATGGTGTAGATGAAGCACAGTTCGGAAGATTTCTTGCGCGCATCGTAGCTGCGCTTGAACAAGGTGAAATCGAGCAGGTCATCACTGGCGATGCCCAGGCGTTGCACGATGGCGCGGCGCAGGTCTTCATCGGGATGGTCGATCGGCAACTTGAGTTCGGTGATTCGTAACATGACAGGATCCGGTTCGCGGGGCGCACAACTGCGCCAGGGCGTTTGAACCGGCGATTATAAGCCTCAAAGGACGATTCCCGTGAGGCTTAAACGATCAGTCGTTGCGCGAACCGCCGAAATACCCGCAGCCCCGTTGCACCTGGCCATCGATGCGCAATTCGGCGCTCATGTGCGCGATGTTGCCGGTGCTGCTGTCGACGCAGCGCTGCGGCGCGACCCACAATTCGATGTGCTGGTCATTGGCTTCGGTGCTGAGGTTGAAGCGCCCGTCGCCCAGTTGTTCTTCAACATAGGGAAGGGCGAGGGGCGGTTGGCCCGCGCGGTCGATGACCATGCCCTTGCCACTGACCCGAACGTTCCAGTCCGGACCGTGGCCGGCGGCGCGCAGGATCAGCAGCTTGAAGTTCGGATCGTCGCACGCGGTGCCCGAGCGCTCGACCCGGTACAGCTGCGTGAGGTCGAGTCGGCTCTCGCCGCCGCTGGTCTCGACGCGCCCACGGACATCGGCGAACAGCTTGCCCTGGTCATCGGCCAGGGTCGCGGCTTCCTGGAGGACGCTGGTGCCGCCGACATCGTTGACCACCAGGCTGCGCTGCTCATTGCACGGCTGGAACACCAGTTTGCCATCGACCGCTGTGAGTTGACCCTGCAGGCGGGTCTGCCCCACGTGAGAGGCATTTTCACGGGGGCCCTCCAGCAACTGGCAGGCGGCGAACAGCGGAAGCAGGGCAATCAGGACGAAGGAACGGGCAACACGCATCTTTGGCTCTCCAGACAAGTGCCGCCACGTTACGCAGCCTGACCGTTCATCACAAGGGCTCAGCCCACATGAAAGGTCTGACCTGTTTGCAGGCCTTCCACGCTTTTGGCGTAGGCCAGCGCCACATCGGCGGCCGGAACCGGTTTGTAGCCACGGAAGTACGGTGCATATTTGCCCATCGCTTCGAGCAGGACGGCAGGACTCACCGAGTTCACACGCAGGCCGCGCGGCAGTTCGATCGCGGCGGCTCGCACGAAGCTGTCGAGGGCGCCATTGACCAGGGCTGCGGAGGCGCCGCTGCGGATCGGATCGTGGCTGAGCACGCCGGTAGTGAAGGTGAACGAGGCGCCATCGTTGGCGAACTCGCGGCCGATCAGCAGCAGGTTGACCTGGCCCATGAGTTTGTCTTTCAGGCCCAGGGCAAAACTGTCCGAGGTCATTTCGCCCAGTGGCGCGAAGGTGACGTTGCCGGCGGCGCAGATCAGTGCATCGAATTTCCCGGTTTTTTCGAACAGTGCGCGAATCGAGGCGCTGTCGCTGATATCCACCTGCAAATCGCCGCTGTTGCGGCCGATGCGGATGATCTCGTGACGTTCCGACAGTTCTTTGTCGATGGCTGTGCCGATGGTGCCGCCGGCGCCGATCAGAAGGATTTTCATGGGATGGTCCTCGTGTGTTTGAAAGTGCCCTCAGTCTAGAGTGGTTTTTTCGGCGGATAAGCGCGCTAATAGGCAACCTTTGGTTTTCTATTGGAAACAATCCATGAGCGAGATGGATGATCTGGCGGCGTTCGCTGTGCTGATCGAAGCAGGCAGCTTCACGCTGGCGGCGCAGCAACTGGGTTGCAGCAAAGGCCAGTTGTCCAAACGCATCAGCCTGCTGGAAACGCGGTTTAGCGTGGTGCTGCTGCAGCGCACCACGCGTCGCCTGAGCCTGACGGCAGCCGGGGCGGCGCTGTTGCCCCAAGCCCAGGCGCTGGTGGTGCAGGTGGAAAGGGCGCGTCAGGCATTGGCGCGCCTCAAGGACGATATGGCGGGACCTGTGCGCATGACCGTTCCGGTGTCCCTGGGAGAAACCTTCTTCGATGGCCTGTTGCTGGAGTTTTCCCACCAGTACCCGCAGGTGCAGATCGAACTCGACCTCAGCAACGACTACCGGGATCTGTCCCGGGAGGGGTTTGACCTGGCGGTGCGATCCGAAGTGGGCAAAGACGAGCGTCTGGTGGCGCGGCCGCTGCTGGCCTGGCACGAACTGACCTGCGCCAGCCCGGCCTATCTCGCGCAACATGGCGAACCCCTGGCGCCGCAGTCTCTGGCCGAGCACCAGTGCCTGCTCAACAGCCACTACAGCGGGCGCGAGGAATGGCTCTATCACCAGCAACACGATTTGTTGCGGGTGCGGGTTTCCGGGCCGTTCGCCAGCAATCACTACAGCCTGCTGAAAAAGGCCGCACTGGCCGGCGCCGGCATTGCGCGTCTGCCGTCCTACCTGTTGCAGGCGGAATTGGCGGACGGTCGATTGCGCTGGCTGCTGCGCGACTTCCAGACCCGGCGCATGCCGATGTACCTGGTGCACCCGTACCAAGGCGGATTGCCCAGGCGTACGCAGGTGTTGGCGGATTATCTGATCGGCTGGTTCAAGCGCAGTGGGGAGGCGTTGGATCGGCTGTAGCCAGCACAACCTGAAACCTGTGGGAGCGGGCTTGCTCGCGAAAGCGTTGTATCATTCGCCGTAGATGTTGACTGTGCGGGCCTTTTCGCGAGGAAGCCCGCTCCCACATTGGGTACTTCATGGACGCATAAAAAAACGGCCCGCAGGCCGTTTTTTCGTTCAAGTGCAAAACACTCAACCGCCCAGGTACGCCTCGCGCACTTTCGGGTCGGTCAGCAGCGCTTCGCCGGTGCCTTGCATCACCACCCGGCCGTTCTCCAGCACGTAGGCGCGGTCAGCGATCTTCAGCGCCTGGTTGGCGTTCTGCTCCACCAGGAACACCGTCACGCCATCCTTGCGCAGCTGTTCGATGATGTCGAAGATCTGCTGGATGATGATCGGGGCCAGGCCCAGCGAAGGCTCGTCGAGCAGCAACAGCTTGGGTTTGCTCATCAGCGCGCGGCCGATGGCAAGCATTTGCTGTTCGCCGCCGGACATGGTGCCGCCGCGCTGGTTGAAGCGTTCTTTCAGCCGTGGGAAAAGCTCCAGGACCTTGTCCATCTGTTCCTGGTAATCGCCCTTTTCGGTGAAGAAACCGCCCATCGAGAGGTTTTCTTCCACGGTCAGGCGGGCAAACACCCGACGACCTTCCGGGACCACGGCGATGCTCTTGCGCATGATCTGCGACGAACTCTGGCCGACGAGCTCTTCACCCAGGTAGCGGATGCTGCCGCTGTGGGCTTGCGGCGAACCGCAGAGGGTCATCAGCAGGGTCGACTTGCCGGCGCCGTTGGCACCGATCAAGGTCACGATCTCGCCCTGACGGACTTCGACGTTGACGCTGTGCAGGGCCTGGATCTTGCCGTAGAAGGTGGAAACGTTTTCGAACTGCAGCATTTACGCTTCCCCCAGGTAGGCTTTGATCACTTCAGGATTGTCGCGAATCTGTTCCGGCGTGCCATCGGCCAGGGGGGTGCCCTGGTTGATCACGACGATGTGGTCGGAAATGCTCATGACCAGCTTCATGTCGTGCTCGATCAGCAGCACGGTCACGTCGTGTTCTTCACGCAACACGCTGATCAGCGCCTTCAGGTCTTCGGTTTCCTTGGGGTTCAGGCCGGCGGCCGGTTCGTCGAGCATGAGGATCCGCGGGCGGGTCATCATGCAGCGAGCAATTTCCAGGCGGCGTTGCTGGCCGTAGGCCAGGGTGCCGGCCGGACGGTTGGCGAACTCCGTGAGGTTGACCTTGTCGAGCCAGTACGCGGCGAATTCCATCGCCTCGCGCTCGCTCTTGCGGAACCCCGGGGTCTTGAACAGCCCGGACAGGAAGTTGGTGTTCAGGTGACGGTGTTGCGCGATCAACAGGTTCTCGACCGCCGTCATGTCCTTGAACAAACGCACGTTCTGGAAGGTCCGCACCACGCCCTTGAGGGCGATCTTGTGGCCGGGCAGGCCCTGGATCGGCTCGCCGTCCAGCAGGATGCTGCCGCCGCTCGGCTTGTAGAAACCGGTCAGGCAGTTGAACACCGTGGTCTTGCCGGCACCGTTGGGGCCGATCAGGGCAACCACTTGTTTCTCTTTCACGGTCAGGGCCACGCCGTTGACCGCGAGCAGGCCGCCGAAGCGCATGCTCAGATTTTCGACTTTAAGGATCTCGCGGCTCATTTGCGCAGCTCCATGTGAGGACGTTGCATGGGCAGCAGGCCTTGAGGTCGCCAGATCATCATCAGCACCATCAAGGCGCCGAACATCAACATGCGGTACTCACTGAACTCACGCATCATTTCCGGCAGCAGGATCATCACCACGGCCGCCAGGATCACGCCCAACTGCGAGCCCATGCCACCCAGCACGACGATGGCGAGGATGATCGCCGACTCGATGAAGGTGAACGACTCCGGTGTCACCAGGCCCTGACGGGCGGCGAAGAAGCTGCCGGCGAAACCGGCGAAGCTGGCACCGAGGGTGAAGGCCGAGAGCTTGATCACCGTAGGATTGAGACCCAGCGCACGGCAGGCGATTTCATCTTCACGCAGCGCTTCCCAGGCACGGCCGATCGGCATGCGCAGCAGGCGGTTGATGATGAACAGCGCGGCCAGGGCCAGCAACAGCGCAACCAGGTAGAGGAAAATCACCTTGTTGATCGAGTTGTATTCCAGGCCGAAATATTCGTGGAAGGTCTGCATGCCTTCGGCGGCTTTACGCTCGAAGGTCAGGCCGAAGAACGTCGGCTTCTCGATGTTGCTGATGCCGTTCGGGCCCCCGGTGATGTCGGTCAGGTTGCGCAGGAACAGACGGATGATTTCACCGAAGCCCAGGGTCACGATCGCCAGGTAGTCACCGCGCAGACGCAGCACCGGGAAGCCCAGCAGGAAGCCGAAGGTGGCCG
This sequence comes from Pseudomonas fluorescens, assembly GCF_041354075.1. Lineage (GTDB taxonomy): Bacteria > Pseudomonadota > Gammaproteobacteria > Pseudomonadales > Pseudomonadaceae > Aquipseudomonas > Aquipseudomonas fluorescens_CE. The sequence continues at coordinate 47,050 of NZ_JARZGC010000020.1, forward strand.
CCATCAGGCCGGCGATCGGCAGGCAGACCCAGAAGCTCAGGCCCAGGTAATGCGAGAGCAGGGCATAGCTGTAGGCGCCGACGGCGTAGAAGCCGACGTAGCCGAGGTCGAGCAGGCCGGCCAGGCCGACCACGATGTTCAGGCCCAGGCCCAGCATCACGTAGATCAGCACCAGGGTGGCGATGTCCACCGCGCCGCGGGAGCCGAAGAACGGCCAGATCAGGGCGCCGACGATCAACGCAATGATGATCCAGCGTTGAGTGCCCGGCAGGGTCAGGAAGTTGCTGGTCTTGGCCGGGATCAACGGCATGCGTGGCGAGGCGCGCCAGGCCGAGCTGATCTGCTGATCGAACAGCACCCGCAGGAACATCAGCACCGAGCACACGGCGATGATGGTCAGCGTGGTGGTGCTGGTGCCGTGAACTTCGAGCCTGATACCGACGATGGACAGTTTCAGGCCCAGTACCGGGTAGGCAACCGCCCACACCAGCAAGGCGCTGAACAACGCCTGTTTAAGATTCCTAGTCATACTTTCTCAACCTCCGGACGACCCAGCAGGCCGGTTGGCCGGAACAACAACACCAGGACCAATAGACCGAACGCCACGACGTCCTTGTACTGGTCGCCGAAGATATCGGCACCGAAGGCTTCCGCCACGCCGAGCACCAGCCCGCCGAGCATGGCGCCGGGGATGCTGCCGATTCCGCCCAGTACGGCGGCGGTGAAGGCCTTGAGGCCGACCAGGAAACCGGCGTTCGGGTTGATCACGCCATATTGCATGCTCAGCAGCACGGCCGCGATGGCCGCCAGGGCGGCGCCGATGACGAAGGTCAGGGCGATGATGTTGTTGGTGTTGATGCCCAGCAGGTTGGCCATCTTGATGTCTTCGGCGCAGGCGCGGCAGGCGCGGCCCAGGCGAGAGCGGGAGATGAACAGCGTCAGGCCGAGCATGGCGATCAGCGTCACCACGAACACCACGATTTGCATGTAGGAAATCAGCACTTCATGTGCGCCACCTGGCCCAAAGGCAAAGTTGCCCGGAATCAGGTTGGGAATGGATTTGTCCTTGGAGTCCTGCGCCAGCAGAACGGTGTTCTGCAGGAAGATCGACATGCCGATGGCGGAAATCAGCGGGATCAGACGGTTGCTGCCGCGCAAGGGGCGGTAGGCGATCCGTTCGATGCTGTAGCCGTAGGCACTGGTCACGACAATGGTCGCGAGGAAAGCGGCGGTCATCAACAGCGGCACACTGTCGAGTCCCATCATGGCCAGCCCGGCGATGGCGATGAACGCCACGTAGGAACCGATCATGTACACCTCGCCGTGGGCGAAGTTGATCATTCCAATGATGCCGTAAACCATCGTATAGCCGATGGCGATCAGGGCATACGTGCTGCCAATGGTCATGCCATTAACCAGCTGTTGGAAAAAGTGATAGATGTCAGGCATTACAGCGCTCCTAAAAACCTGATACGCATTTCACTGGTGGAGTCATTTTCCCGCCCGGGCCCCGTGGATCTGCATCCACTTCGAATCCGGGTTTTGCCAGCGAACCGCTGATGACGGTTTTGAGATTTTCAGGTGGGGAGACTGGCGGATCACGCCAGCACGGCCCAGGTACATTCGTAAAACAAAGCCCACGGCACGCCGTGGGCTTTGTGGGCAGTCAGTCAGGCAAAGCCTTACTGAGGCGAAGCTTCGGTTTTAGGTTTGCCGAAGTGCCACTCGTAAACCACGAATTTGAAGTCTTTCAGGTCGCCCTTGGCGTCGAAGCTCAGGTCGCCGGTCGGGGTCTTGAAAGTGCCTGCGTGGATGGCGGCAGCCACCTTGGCAGTGTCTTCGCTCTTGGCGGCGGTGATGGCATCAGCGATCACGGTCACAGCCGAGTACGACGGGAATACGAACGGACCGCTCGGGTCTTCTTTCTTCGCTTTGAAGGCGTCAGCCAGTGCAACGTTGGCCGGATCCTGGTCGAACGACTTCGGCAAGGTCACCAGCAGGCCTTCGGAAGCACCCTGGGCGATTTGCGAGATGGAGTCGTTACCCACGCCTTCCGGACCCATGAACTTGGCTTTCAGGCCTTTTTCCTGAGCCTGGCGCAGGATCAGGCCCAGCTCCGGGTGGTAGCCGCCGTAGTAGACGAAGTCGACGTTGGCTTGCTTGAGCTTGGCGATGATCGAGGAGAAGTCCTTGTCGCCGGCGTTGATGCCTTCGAACACGGCAACCTTGACGTTCTTGCCTTCCAGGGTTTTCTTCACGGCCGAGGCGATGCCTTCGCCGTATTGCTGTTTGTCGTGGAGCACAGCAACGATTTTCGGTTTCACGTGATCGGCAATGTAGTTACCGGCGGCAGGGCCCTGGGCGCTGTCCAGGCCAATGGTGCGGAACACCATTTTGTAACCACGGTTGGTGATGTCCGGGCTGGTGGCAGCCGGGGTGATCATGATCACGCCTTCGTCTTCGTAGATGTCCGAAGCCGGTTGAGTGGAGCTGGAGCACAGGTGACCGACCACGAACTTGACGCCGTCGTTGACGACCTTGTTCGCTACCGCCACGGCTTGTTTTGGATCACAGGCGTCGTCGTATTCAACAGCTTCGAGTTTCTTGCCGTCGACGCCGCCCTTGGCGTTGATCTGCTCGATGGCCATTTTGGCGCCACTGAACTGCATGTCGCCGTATTGGGCTACAGCACCGGTTTTAGGGCCGGCGATACCGATCTTGATGGTGTCAGCTGCGAACGAATGGCTGGCAACCCCGGCCAGAACCATAGCGGCAAACAGTTTGGAAATCTGCTTAGTAGCCTTTGTCATAGTGCTCCACTCTTTACTGTTGTAGTTTTTATAGTCCTGGCGCCGAAGCAGCAGAACCGGGTCAGATATCGCGACATCCCCCGGAAAATACCCTCGGCAACTGTACCGGTACAGTGTAGAGCGCCGATTGTCAGCCTGGGAAGCTGGCGCCGGGGGGCAAAATCAGGGGGTGTCGCTTTTATGAAAGAAAAAGACAGAATTGCGGCGGGGTTCCAGCTGAACAATCCAGCAATCCTTGGCGCTCCTGCAGTTTTCAATCGGTGACGCATTTGCTTCCGGGTTTTTCTGACGGACCACCGACGTTATCATCCGCGTCGATTTCTTTTCCGGACAGGACCCATGACTGAAGAACCTAGCACCCTCTATGCCAAGCTGCTTGGTGAAACCGCATCTATTTCGTGGAAAGAGCTTGAGCCCTTCTTCGCCAAGGGTGCCCTATTGTGGGTCGATCCGGGGCTGGATTTGATCGCGGCGGCGGAGGCCGTGGCGAAGGACGAGGGCGAGAAAGTGGCTGCCTGGCTGGCCGCCGATGAGGTCGCGAAACTGTCTGAAACGCGGGCGCTGGATCTTTTTGAACGCGATCCCGAGCTTTGGGCCGTGGTCGTTTCGCCCTGGATCCTGATCCAGGAAAGGGCGACGAACTGAACCTTGGCACCGTATTGGTGCGTCATCTTCGCGGCGGAAAGTGTGTAGCCGAGTAGCGTGATGGCATGTTGCCGTAGAGAAAGACCCCAGCTTCACGGTGACGTAAACGTAACGGGCACAGTTGGGGGCGCTGGTTGAGGCGGGTTTAATTGTTTCCAGATGTGGATTTGCGCTGGATTCAAGGCCAATCGCGAGCAGGCTCGCTCCCACAGGTGGACGGTGGGCCCCTGTGGGAGCGAGCCTGCTCGCGATCGATTCGCCTCGGTCTGTATCAGACCGAGTAAGTCTTGCCCGTGTGGTTGTTCAGGGAAATGACCTTGGTCTTGCCGATACGGTGACGGTAGATCTCGCGCAGGTACTTGATCGCCTTCTTCACGCAATCGCGTGACAGGCGAATGTCGTTGATCGAGACGAACTTCTCCTTGTCGTTGATCAGTTCACGGTACTTCTTCTCGTACATCGGCTTGATCGCATACCAGTTGGTATCGAGGATTTTCGCCGGGTTCTCGAACTCGTTGAGCAAGTCGTCGATCAACTCTTCGTTGAATTCCTCCTGGATGATGAAGTCCAGGATCGAGTTGTCCAGCGTTTCGTCGAAGCGGTACGGGTTCCGCGCGAAGCAGCGCTTGATGAAGGCGACGATCAGCGTCAGGAAGTCATCCGACAGGCACGGGCTCTTGGCGATCAACGTGGTCAGCGACAGGTTGGCCGAGGCGCCGATCACCAGCGCATAGCGCTTGAGCGTGGTGTTCGGGAACAGGCTGTTGAGGTGAGTCTTCAGGCGGTTCAGGTCCATGTAGGACAGTTTGTAGTCTTTCGGCAGCGAGACGATCGACACCACCGACGAGCAGTTCTTGAAGAAGTGCAGGTCGTGCAGCGCGGCCGCGTCGTAGCCGGAATTCTTGTACTGCTCCAGCGAAGCGCGATAGCGCTTGGATTCGATCGGCAGCAGGCTGATGCCTTCGATGGCCTGGGTCACCTTGTTGAAGTGCGGCAGGTCGATGGAGCGGAAGAACAGGTCATCGATGTTCAGGCGCTGCGGCTCTTTTTCGAACACCTTGAACTTGTCGCTGCTCGGTGGCGGTGTTTCCGGCACCACGGATTCGGCGTAGGCAATCGCCACCGGACCGGCCAGGCTCATGAACAGGTCGTTGGCGTCCAGACGAATGGTTTCGCCGATGTCGATGCCGGCGCGGCGGAAGTAGTTCTGGTCGTAGTCGGTGGTCACCGCCTGCGCCGTCAGGATGTTGAAGATCTGCTGCGAGATGTACTGGTTGGCGTGCTTCTCCATCGCGTTGACGTCGATATTCTGAATGTTGCCATCATCGTTTTCTTCGGCGTAGCGCATGATGTCGTTGGAGATCAGCATCATCGCGTTCCATGGACGGATACGGCCCATGACGCTGGCTTCGCTGCTGTCTTCGTTGGCGAAGTTGTAGGAGAAGTCCCACTCTTCCGACAGGTATTTACACAGCAGGCGACCAGCGTTGATGTGCAGGGCTTCGGACATTTCACTGCGGTGGTCGGAAATGTTCGGCAGCACGCAGATGCCGCTGGTGAAAATCGGTTCGAACACAAACGAATGACCGCTCTTGCCGTCGTGTTCGTCCATGGGCTTGGTGTCGAACGTCTTGTTCATGTACGAGTGCTGCTGCGCCAGGCCGAATTCCGAGGCCATGCCCGAACCGGTACCGCCACCGGCACTGAAGATCGAGAAATACAGGCGCGACTGGTTGGCCTTGATCCCGCAGCTGTCGATCAGGTACGAGTGGATCATCTTCCAGTCGGGGCTGGAGAAACGCTGGGTGTCCTTGTTCAGGATGATCTTGGCCAGGTACTGGCCGAGGATCGGCGCGTTACCGGCGCCACCGGCGTGGACTTCCGACAGGTCCATGATTTTCATTTTGCTGTAGTCGCGCAGGAAACCGCTCTTTTCGCCCTTGCGCGAGAAGCGGATGCGGCCGGCGATGTCCTTGTCGAGGTCGCCGAGCATGACCAGCGGCTCGACCAGGAACACCGGCTTGGTGGCCTTGTTCGGGATCAGGCGCAGGCTGGAACGGATCCACTGTGCCGGGCTGTAGCCTTTGTCGGCGAGCCGTTTATCCGACGACACGCGATCTTCGTTGTTGAATTCGTTGAGGTAGAACTTGCGGGCGTTGTACACCAGCTCCGCGACATCCAGCGCGATATTCGAACCGCAGCGACCGAGGCCGATCAGGCACACCGACGGGAATTCCTGGGCGCTGTACTGTTCGCTGTCGCCTTCCAGGTGTGGTGGGCGCGGGAACACCAGGTCGCGCAGGCCGTCGAGGTTGTCGAGGATGCGGTCAGTGTTGGTCTCGGTGAAATACAGGTATTGCTGGCTCGCCAGCGGGCGCGACGGCGTCAATGGCTTCGACGGAACAGGGCTGTTCGCTGCCGGGCTGGGCGTCAGATCGGAAATGGCGGGTGCCGGGTTGTTTTTGGAAGTCATTGTGCGCCATGTACCTGGGCTGGTCGGTTGGGCGGCGGGGATCGCCGGACCGTCACGGTTGGGTTCTCGCGTCTTCGTTCGGCGCGTAATGGGCCCAAGCATTCAGGGGGTTGGCCTGAGCATCGCTCGGGGGAATCCTTTCCTAGTCATGATGGATCGGCCAATATTCGGCGATCTTTAATCGAAAAGAAGGCTAAATGATGTCAACCCTACCATCGTTGGGTTTTGCCGGGATCGGCCTGATGGGACTGCCAATGTGTCGACGCCTGCTGGCTGCGGGCTATCCGCTGACCGTCTGGAACCGCAACCCGGCCAAGTGTATCCCGCTGGTTGAAGCGGGCGCGCGGCACGTTGCCACACCGGCCGAGCTGTGCCAGCACGCCGATGTGGTGATGTTGTGCCTGGCCGACACGGTCGGGGTCCGCGAAGTGGTGTTTGGGCCAGACGGCATCGCCGAAGGTGGGAAAAGTGGTCAGTTGCTGGTGGATTTTTCCAGCCTGGAGCCCACCGCGACCCGGGAAATGTCGGCCCGCTTGGCCCGTCAGGCCGGCATGGGCTGGCTGGACGCTCCGGTGTCAGGCGGTGTGGTCGGCGCCGAGGCCGGCAGCCTGGCCATCATGGTTGGCGGTACGGCGGCGGACCTTGAGCGAGTCAGGCCGGTGCTGCTCGATCTCGGTCAGCGAGTCACCCACATGGGCGCGGTCGGGGCGGGGCAGGTGACCAAGGCCTGCAATCAGATGATCGTTGCCTGTAACGTGCTGGTCATCGCCGAGGTGGTGGCGCTGGCCGAGCGCTCGGGCGTTCAGGCAGGTCTGATCGCCGAGGCGCTGGCCGGCGGATTTGCCGACTCGAAGCCGTTGCAGATCCTGGCCCCGCAGATGGCCGACAGCCGTTTCGAACCGGTGAAGTGGCACGTGCGCACCTTGCTCAAGGACCTCGACACGGCGGTGCAATTTTCCCGTGAGCAAGGTTCGGCCACGCCCATCAGCGGATTGGCCGCACAACTGATGCGCCTGCATGGGAGCCAGGGCTTTTTGGAAAAGGATCCGTCGACGTTGGTGCAGTTGTACCGTGAGCCAGGGTCAGGGAGCTGAACGCATAGGTGTGCTGGCGCTGCTGGATGTCGTCGAGCACCGTGCGCAGCTCCGCCAGTGGTACCGGGCGGCTGAGCAGGTAACCCTGCACCAGGTCGCAGCCGTTGCGCTCCAGAAATGCATATTGCTCGGGGGTTTCCACGCCTTCGGTGACCACCTGCAGGTGCAGCGTATGGGCCATGACGATGATCGCCTGGACGATCTCCATGTCCTGGCTGGCCTTGGGAATGTCCTGGATGAACGAGCGATCGATCTTCAGCGTGTTCAGCGGCAAGCGCCTCAGGTAGGCCAGGGACGAATAACCGGTGCCGAAATCGTCGATCGACAGCGAAACGCCGAGGGCGCGGATCTGGCGCAACAGCACCAGTGATTCGGCGATGTTGCCCATCAGCGCGTCCTCGGTGACCTCCAGCTCCAGACGCTGCGGGGCGACCCCGGTCGCACGCAGCGCGTGTTCGATGTCGTCGGCCAGGTCTGCACGCGCCAGATTCAGCGGTGAGCAGTTGACCGCGATATGCAGCGTTTCTGCGCCCTGGCGCGACAGCTCGGCGAGGTCTTCGCAGGCTTTGCGCAGGACCCATTGATCCAGCTCGGCGATCAGGCCGTTGGCTTCGGCGATGGCAATGAAGCGATCGGGTGTCAGCAGGCCGTGGATGGGATGTTGCCAGCGCACGAGCGCTTCGAGCTTGGTGACCTGGTGGCTTTTCAGGTCATAGATCGGTTGGTAGTGCAGCACCAGTCCGGTGTTCTCGCGCAGGGCATGGCGCAGTTCTTCTTCAATTTGCAAGTCCAGGGAGGCCCGGGTTTTGAGGCTGGGGTTGAAGAAGTTCAGCCCGTTACGCCCGCCGCCCTTGGATTGATAGAGCGCCAGGTCGGCGTGTTTCAACAGTTCTTCACAGGTGGTGCCGTCCTCGGGGAACAGGCTGATACCGATGCTGGTGGTCATGACCATGCGGCGCCCGGCCAACTCGATCGGCTCCTTCATTTTCAGCATGATGCGCTGGGCCATGAGCCGTGCTTCCTCGCGATCGCGCAGGCTGATGAGCAGGCAGAACTCATCGCCGCCAAAGCGCGCCACCACGTCTTCCTGGCCGCGTACCGAGCCCTTGATGTGCCGGGCCACGACCATCAGCAATTCATCGCCGGCGTCATGCCCGAGGCTGTCGTTGATGCGTTTGAAATGGTCCAGGTCCAGGAACATCACGGCGAGCATGCCGCCTTCGCTGGTCTTCTGCAGCAGCTTCTCGGCGAACACCTGGTTGAAGCCTCGGCGATTGATCAGGCCGGTCAGGGCATCGTAATTCGCCGCGTGTTGCAATGACAGGCGCGCCTCGTCGAGCTGACCGAGCAGCAGGTTGACCCGTTGCAGGTCGCGTTCCTTGTGCTGCAGTTTCTTGTCCGCCAGCGCGGCACTGATGCCGCTGCCGATGATCAGCAATGTAATCACCGCCACCGTGAGGGCCAGTTGGTGGTGGCTGCTTTCCCCGGGCAGTAGCAGCGTGCCGCCAGTGGGGAGCACCAGGGTAAACGCTGCCATGCCGGTGAAATGCATGCTGATGATGCCCGCGCCCAGTACCAGGCTGGCGCTGAGTTTGATCAACTGATGCAGCCGGCCCGAGCCGTCACGCAGGCGACTGGAAAGCAGCAGCGCCGCGAAGCTGGCGCCGATGGCAATCGCGATGGAGAGACCGAACAGGACAGGCTGGTAATAGGCGGTCGCGTCCGAGCGCATGGCCGACATGCCGACGTAGTGCATGGCGGCGACACCCAGACCGATGCAGACCGACGCCTGGACGTATTGACGGATCGTCAGGCGTGGACGGCTGAGGGTATGCATCGCCAGCCACGAGGCGAGCAGGGCGATCAACAACGAGGCCAGGGTGATGGGCAACTCGTAGTGGATCTGCACCGGTGCCTGAAATGCCAGCATGGCGATGAAGTGCATGGCCCAGATGCCCCCCGCCAGGCACGCGGCGCCGACCCAGCGCCACAGTCTTTGGGAGGAAGGTTTTTCCGAGTGTCCTATGCGCTCGGCGATGTCCAGCGTGGCAAAGCCGCCCACGCAGGCGACGATGTACGCCAGCACCACCAGAAAGGGGTCATGGGTGCAGTTGAGAATGACCCTGCCGTCAAATGGCAGCCCCGCGACAAAGTGCAACCCAAGCCATTCCATAGCATGCCCCAATTCGTTCCCTGGCCGGCACGAGGACACCGGCGAACTTCAGGGAGTATAGAGGGCACGCAAAATCCGTATCGGCTAATGGCACTCTGCTTTCTATGATTTTGGAATTGGCGTTATAGCCAACGGTGCTGAGCGATCAGGCGATTCGCCCGGGCAGATGCGCCGGGGCTGGCAAAGGCAAAAGGCCGAAGGCGGCGCGCGCCTTGTCGCAATCGGTATTGACCTGACCGTCGACCCAGGAGGCCTCGAACTCCCGGCAAGGGGTAGAACGCTGGTCATAGATCGTGCATTTCACCGCGCTGCCCACTTCTCCCTCCAGGCTGATGCAGCGAGGGGATTTGCAGTTCGTGCCCAGCATAGCCACCCGACTGGGCGTGACCTGTTCGACGAGTTCATCGGGCACTGTTCCGCCGGATGAAGCACATTCGCCCCAAAAAAAAGACACACGAAAATGTGAACAGCAGGCACCGCAATTCAGGCACGGACTGGCTTCGGACATGGGTAATGATCTAAGGGAGGAGTGGGGAGGCCGGAGGGACCGGCAAGTTCGCTATTCTAGGCTTTGCCCACGGCTTGAGAAGGGGGGCGCAGGGTTATTTTTCAACGACTGGACGCGCGGTCGAGGCCAGCACCGGAAGCCCGTCAGCAGGGCGCCTAGCCGATGCACGGCGCCGAGTCGCGGGTCGGGAACAGGCGATGGGTGGGTATCAGCCTTACGAATAATTACAGACAGTTTTGGCCGGCCTGTCTAGATTGCAGATTCCGGGGGAAATGATGCCCCAATAACAATAAAAGAGACGGACCCATGCAGAACTCGACCCAAGCGGCGAATGCCTGGCGCATTCTGTTCCTGCTGTTCCTTGCGAACCTGTTCAATTTCTTCGACCGCACCATTCCGGCCATCATCATCGAGCCGATTCGCATGGAGTGGAGCCTCAGCGATTTCCAGCTGGGGATCATCGGCACCGCGTTCACCATCGTCTATGCCATTGCCGGCCTGCCTCTGGGGCGAATGGCCGACACCGGTTCGCGCTCCAAACTGATGGGCTGGGGCCTGGCTGCGTGGAGCGGGTTGACCGCGGTCAACGGCATGGTGGGCAGTTTCTGGAGTTTCCTGATCGTGCGCATGGGCATCGGCATCGGCGAAGCCAGTTACGCGCCGGCCGCCAACTCGCTGATCGGCGACCTGTTTCCCGCGCACCGCCGCGCGCGCGCCATGGGCATTTTCATGCTGGGCTTGCCGTTGGGCCTGTTGCTGGCGTTCTTCACCATCGGCTGGATGGTCAAGGCATTCGACAGCTGGCGTGCACCGTTTTTCATCGCCGCCGTGCCGGGGCTGATCCTCGCGGTGTTCATGTTTTACATCAAGGAGCCGAAACGCGGTGCGGCAGAAAGCGTGCAGGTGTCCCAGGAGCGAGTTGACCGGCCGATCCGTCGGGTGCTGGCGGTCCCGACCTTCCTGTGGCTGGTCATGGCCGGGCTGTGTTTCAACTTCGCGACCTACGCCTGCAACTCCTTCCTGGTGCCGATGCTGCAACGTTATTTCCTGATGCCTTTGCATGAGGCCGCCGTCGCCACTGGCGTCATCGTCGGTGTGACCGGGTTGATCGGCCTGACGCTGGGGGGATGGGTGGCGGACAAGATCCACCAGCGCGTGGCGAACGGGCGCCTGCTGTTCGCCGCGTTCAGCCTGATCGTCTCGACGGTCTGCACCGCTTGGGCGTTGCACGCGGGGCGCATCGAGATCGGCGTGTTCGTGGCGGTGTTCAGTGTCGGCTGGTTGTTCGCCTACAACTTCTACACCTGCGTTTACACGGCCATTCAGGATGTGGTCGAGCCGCGCCTGCGGGCGACCGCCATGGCGCTGTTCTTCGCCGGCTTGTACCTGCTCGGCGGGGGGCTGGGGCCGGTGGTGGTGGGCGGCCTGTCCGATCACTTCGCCAAGACGGCGATGCTCGCAGCCGGTACCGAGCAGATGACCGAAGCATTCAAGGCCGTCGGCCTGCACGATGCGATGTACCTGATTCCGGTCGCGCTGTTCCTGACCATGGTGTTTCTGTTCCTGGCGTCGCGCTGTTTTGTGCGCGATGCCAAGCGGATGAAGGAGGGGTTGGGCGCCGTGGTCGAGACTCAGGGTTCCGCGGCGACGGCATAGTCGCTATCGCGAGCAGGCTCGCACCCACAGGGGATAACGCAAACACTGTGGGAGCGAGCCTGCTCGCGATACATCATCAGCGGCACTGGAAAACTCAAGCACACAAAAAAGGCCCGCATCACTGCGGGCCTTTTCCATGGTCGGTGGAGCAGGAGGCTCAGCCCGCCACCAGCACCCGAATCGCTTCCAGTCGCAGCGCCGCCTTGTCGAGCATGGCCAGGCCTTGTTCGCGCTGGGTGCGCAGGGCGACCAGTTCGCTGTCGCGCACGGTCGGGTTGACCGCCTGCAGCGCGGTCAGGCGCGCCAGTTCTTCGTCGGTATCGGCCGCCAGGCGACGTTTCGCCTCGGCCACGCGCTCGGCGTGACGCGGGAGGATTTTCTCTTCACCGGCGTTGATCCTCGGCGTCAGCTGGTCGCGCTGGGCCTGGATGAACTTGTTGGCGCTGGCACGCGGCACGCTTTCCAGCTGATCGTTGAGGGTTTCGAATGCCACCCGGGCCGACAGGTCGTTGCCATTGGTATCGAGCAGGCAGCGCAGGGCGGCCGGCGGCAGGTAACGGCCCAGTTGCAGGGAACGCGGGGCGACCACTTCGCTGACGTACAGCAGTTCCAACAGCACCGTGCCGGGTTTCAGCGCCTTGTTCTTGATCAGCGCCACGGCGGTGTTGCCCATGGAGCCGGACAGCACCAGGTCCATGCCGCCTTGTACCATCGGGTGTTCCCAGGTGATGAATTGCATGTCTTCGCGAGACAGCGCCTGGCTGCGATCGTAGGTGATGGTCACGCCTTCGTCGTCGCCCAGCGGGAAGCTGGCGTCGAGCATTTTTTCGCTCGGCTTGAGGATCAGGGCGTTTTCCGAATGGTCTTCGCTGTCGATGCCGAAGGCGTCGAACAGGGTTTCCATGTAGATCGGCAGGGCGAACTGGTCGTCCTGTTCCAGGATCGCTTCCACCAGCGCCTCACCCTCGCCAGCGCCGCCGGAATTAAGTTCCAGCAAGCGGTCGCGACCGGTGTGCAACTCGGCTTCCAGGCGCTCGCGCTCGGTGCGGGCTTCGTCGATCAGGGCTTGCCACTCGCCGTCATCGGCATTTTCCAGCAGCGGCAGCAGGCGTGGGCCGAACTGGTGCTGCAGGGCGTTACCGGTCGGGCAGGTATTGAGGAACGCGTTCAGCGCCTCGTGGTACCACTGGAACAGGCGCTCTTGCGGGCTGGTTTCCAGGTAGGGCACGTGCAGTTGGATGGTGTGCTTCTGGCCGATCCGGTCGAGACGGCCGATGCGCTGCTCCAGCAGGTCCGGGTGCGACGGCAGGTCGAACAGCACCAGGTGGTGCGAGAACTGGAAGTTGCGGCCTTCACTGCCGATTTCCGAGCAGATCAGCACCTGCGCGCCGAACTCTTCGTCGGCGAAGTAGGCGGCGGCGCGGTCACGCTCGAGGATGTTCATGCCTTCATGGAACACCGTGGCCGGGATGCCGGAGCGCACGCGCAGGGCGTCTTCCAGGTCCATCGCGGTTTCGGCGTGGGCGCAGATCACCAGCACCTTGGTGCGCTTGAGCATCTTCAGCGTGTCGATCAGCCATTCGACGCGCGGGTCGAATTTCCACCAGCGTTCTTCTTCGTTGGCGTCCGGCTGGGCCTGGAAGCTGACTTCGGGGTACAGCTCGGCGTGATCGCCCAGGGGCAGTTCGAGGTATTCGTCCGGCGACGGCAGCGGGTAGGGATGCAGCTGGCGCTCGGGGAAACCCTGCACGGCGGCGCGGGTGTTGCGGAACAGCACGCGGCCGGTGCCATGACGGTCCACCAGTTCACGCACCAGGCGGGCGCTGGCTTCGGTGTCGCCATCGTTGACTGCCGTCAGCAAGGCTTCGCCTTCGTTGCCGAGGAAACCCTGGATGGTCTGGTGAGCGGCAGGCGACAGACGTCCCTGGTCCAGCAACTCCTGAACGGCTTCGGCCACCGGGCGATAGTTCTCGCTCTCGGCGCGGAAGGCGTGCAGGTCATGGAAGCGGTTCGGGTCGAGCAGGCGCAGACGGGCGAAGTGGCTGTCCTGGCCAAGTTGTTCCGGGGTCGCGGTCAGCAGCAGCACGCCGGGAATGACTTCGGCCAGCTGTTCGACCAGCGAATATTGCGGGCTGACCTGGTCTTCGTGCCACACCAGGTGGTGGGCTTCGTCGACCACCAGCAGGTCCCAGCCGGCCGCGAACAGCGCGTCCTGGGCCTTCTCGTCGTCCACCAGCCACTCCAGCGCCACCAGCGCCAGTTGGGTATCTTCGAACGGGTTGGTGGCATCGCTTTCGATGAAACGTTCTTCGTCGAACAGCGCGACTTGCAGGTTGAAGCGGCGACGCATCTCGACCAGCCACTGGTGCTGCAGGTTTTCCGGCACCAGGATCAGCACGCGGTTGGCGCGGCCCGAGAGCAGTTGGCGATGGATCACCAGACCGGCTTCGATGGTCTTGCCCAGGCCGACTTCGTCCGCCAGCAGCACCCGCGGTGCGATGCGGTCGGCGACTTCACGGGCGATGTGCAACTGGTGCGCGATCGGTTGCGCGCGCACGCCACCCAGGCCCCAGAGCGAGGACTGCAATTGACGGCTGGTGTGCTCCAGGGTGTGGTAGCGCAGGGAGAACCAGGCCAGTGGGTCGATCTGACCGGCAAACAGACGGTCGCTGGCCAGGCGGAACTGGATGAAGTTCGACAGTTGGGTTTCCGGCAGGGTGACCGCTTCGTTCTGCGCGTTGAGACCGTGGTAGACCAGCAGACCGTCGACATCATCGACTTCCTGTACGGTGAGCTTCCAGCCTTCGAAGTGGGTAATGGAGTCGCCTGGCGAAAATCGCACGCGGGTGAGGGGCGCATTCCGTAGCGCGTACTGGCGTGTGTCGCCAGTGGCCGGGTAGAGCACGGTCAACAAGCGGCCGTCCTGTGCCAGAACGGTGCCTAAACCCAGCTCGGCTTCGCTGTCACTGATCCAGCGTTGCCCCGGTTGATACTGCTGCGCCATGCTGCCTGACTCCCACCTTGAAAAAGCGGGCTATCTTAACGGAATGAGGGCTTGAGGGCCAAAGGAATAGGAGCAGCGGCAAGCAGTAAGCCATGAGTTGCGAGCCATTCATGGCACCATTGACTGCCAATCAGGTCACAGTTTGCGACCGATGGCTCAAGTCGTCATCGGCGCAGCCGAAAACCTGAGGACAGGAGACAATAAAACCATGCTGCCACCGATGCTTCCCTTGAGTGCCGTGCCGGTCACGTCACAGCACGATCCGATCCGCCAGCGACCGGATATCCCGCCCGTGGTACCGGTACAGGAAAGCTCCAAAGAGAGCACCATCGACCTGCAACAGCGCGACCCCGAGGAAGCGGCATTTCAACTGCGCGAGGAACAGCGCCGCAAGCAGGAGCAGCAACGCCGTCGCCGCGAAGCGGATGAAGATCCCGAGGAGCACCTGGCGATCCCCGGCGTCGAGCTCAACGCGGACAACACTGTGCCGGTCAAGCCGCTGATCGACGACGAACCGCGCCAAGGGCTGTGGGTCGACATTCAGATCTAGCCGGTTGGGCGAAATTCGTCCGATTCTCCCTGTTTCACCCTTGATCGAGGCATGGACCGCTGGTCAGCGAGTGCACCAGGCTGCATTATTGGTACACCCCTGCGAATGTTTGCGCAGTCGAATTCCACTCCACGCGATGCACTGAACGCCATGAGCCAAGACGACAAGCTGATCGACCTTAATGCCGAACGTGCCAAACGCGTGCATGACCTCAACGACAAACGTCTGAATGAAGTGCGTCAGGCCTTCGAGCAAGCCATGCCGCTGGGCAAAACCGCCAAGAAGAAACCGAAGAACAAACCGAAAAAGCGTTAATCCCCCCTTCTTTATTGATGTAGATCACTTTCCCTCCTCCTTTGCCTCCAAACCCTGACGATATTGATCCCGGTCAATTTCCCCGCCTGCCTGATTGGTTAACTTAGCTCCATCGCAACAAGGCAAGCGCAGGAGGCCAGTCATGTTTTTCGACAACGTGGTGTTCGCCGGGGTGCTGACTGTCAGCCTCATGGTTCTGTTTTTTGCAGGGTTTGGTTTCTTTATCTGGAAAGACGCACATAAGCGGAAAAAACCGTAAGTCTTTCTTGAGACAATGAGCACGCAAGGCATTTTGGGCAACTTCGGTTGCCCTTTTTTTTGCCTGTTGAAAAGCGGATCAATCTCCTGCAAGTGGTGGGGATGCAAATAAAAAAGGCGCGAACCTCACGGAACGCGCCTTTTTCGTTGCAGCGATGAATCAGCTGCCCAGTGCCTTCGATGCCAGCCAGAACAGGCCGGCCGAGAGGGCCACGGTGGCGGGCAGGGTCAGGACCCAGGCCAGCAGGATGGTTTTCACGGTGCCGCTCTGCAGGCCGGCCTTGTTCGCGACCATGGTGCCGGCCACGCCAGAAGACAGGACGTGGGTGGTGGACACCGGCAGGCTGAAGATGTTGGCCATGCCGATCAGGCTCGCGGTGGTGATCTGTGCCGACATGCCCTGGGAATAGGTCATGCCTTGTTTGCCGATTTTCTCGCCAATGGTCAGTACCACGCGCTTCCAGCCGACCATGGTGCCCAGGCCCAGGGCCAGGGCCACCGCGAGAATCACCCAGAACGGTGCGTATTCGGTGGTGGCGGTCAGGTCCTTGCGCAGTTTGTCCAGGTCAGCCTTTTCACGAGGGGCCAGGTTTGGCAGCTTGCTGACTTTCTTCGCCGTGTCGTCCAGGCAAAGCAGGTAGCGGCGTACTTCGATACGGCTTTCCGACGGCAGCGAATGGTAGTCGGCAACGCCCTTGAGCGTGTCGAGCAGGGCGCTGATGGTCGGTTCGGTCTGTTGCGGGTTGCAACGGAATTTCTCCGGCAGGTCGCCTTCCACGCTCTTGCCAAGGGCCAGGAACTCACCCAGGGTGTCGGCGTTGCGCTTGTAGAACTGGCTCAGGTGCAGGGTGGCATCGCGGGTGCGTTCGATCTGGTAGGTGCTGCTGTTCAGGTCGAGCACGAACTGCGCCGGGACGATACCGATCAGTACCAGCATGATCAGGCCGATGCCTTTCTGGCCATCGTTGGAACCGTGCACGAAGCTGACGGCCATGGCCGAAATCACCAGCACCAGGCGGTTCCAGAACGGCGGATGCTTCTTGTCGTCGAGCTTGCGGCGCTGTTCCGGTGTCTTGTGCATTTTCGACAGCGGACGCCACCATTTCAGTCCGATCAGGATCAGTGCCGCGACCAGGAAGCCGGCCATCGGCGAGAACACCAGGGAGGCGCCGATATCGATCGCTTTCTGCCAATTCACGCCATCGGCCAGCGGGATGTCATTGATCAGAGCGTTGGCCAGGCCAACCCCGAGGATCGAGCCGATCAGCGTATGCGAGCTGGAGGCCGGGATCCCGAAGTACCAAGTGCCCAGGTTCCAGGCGATGGCCGCAGCCAGCAACGAGAAGACCATGGCCAGGCCGTGCCCGGTGTTCACATTGATCAGCAGCTCTACCGGCAGCAGGTGAACGATGGCGTACGCCACGCCGACACCGCCCAGCAGCACGCCGAGGAAGTTGAACACGCCGGAAAAGAACACGGCCAGGTGCGGCGGCATGGCTTTGGTGTAGATAACGGTGGCAACCGCGTTAGCGGTGTCATGAAAGCCGTTGATGAACTCGAACGCGAGGACAAAGGTGAGGGCGAGCAAGAGGCTCACAAGCACCCAAGCATCCAGTCCGCTGAATAAATCGATCATGAAGGTTTTCTGACCCGGTCATAAGGGGGCGCGATTATGCCAGAAAAGACAGGTAATCGATGCACTAGCTGCTCATCGGTCACATTCTTCATTGAATTATCCTGCAGCAATACCCTTGCTTCCGGGTGTTTTCAGGGGGGTGCAAGTGCTTGAATTTCTTCGCAAAGCAGCCAGACACAAGGGTTTCGCGCGCAATCGCGATGGTCGTAAAGACTTGTATGAAATATCTGAGAAGCGAGCCGGACATGAGCCATTTTCTCATCAGATAGATGAGGTGGCCGCTGCCCGCTCGTAGCGGGCGCGAATGGCAACATCGGTGCATCCCGCTTTTAGCGGTAGCAGATGCAGGCCCTGAAAGGGGTCAGGCCGACGAGCTCACGGCTCCTCGGCTTTGAGCTCCTTTTCCATCTTCTGCAGTTCCTGGGTAAAAGCCTGGTCCTGAACGGTGGCGCGTTTACGCCAGGGTTTGCGTTCCGGTTCGGGCTGGGCGGCGTAAGTGGTGATTTCTCCGCCGTAAACTTCCTTGTAACGTTGTTCCTGGCGCTCTAATTCGGCGCGCAGTTCGTCTTTCGTCACAGTGCTACCTGTATGGGTTGAGATTGATTCTGGTAAATCGCGCTGCATCCAATGTATCGACCGCGCTCGACAAAACAACAGTGCCTGAGCAGACATTGTTCATGACAAGGCAATCAATACTTCCATGTTGCAGGGCGGCCACGGCACCAGAGCAAAACAGCTGACGTAGCATCAGTTTCCTGTTTAGCGAGCGCACTGCCTGCGCATTTTGCGATGAGCCTCAGGCGCTGCTGCGGGCAACAACGATTGAACATCGTGTTACCGGTGGCGGACCCGGCCAATCAAAAGAACCAGTCACCACTGATTCGCATTATAGCGGTCGATTTGAGGAACACTATCGGCAAAGAGTTAAAAATGGATCTTGATGTGTGATTGGGTTAATGACTTGCAACTTTTTCAGGCTCAGTTGATGGCGATGTCTTTCTGGCGCCATTAAGTCGAATAAGTTCCGGTGTCAGGCCGGGGCGATTTATTTCAAGGACCTGCCCAAGTAACAGCATCTAAGAGGCGATGTAACCCGGCAGCGCGGTGCTCGTCTCCAGCCAGTGCGGATTGCGATTATCGATTGTTGGTTCGATAATCGCCCAATCATGGCGGTGTGTGGCTTGTGTGACCAACACCGAGCCGCTTGTAATAGCCGTCGCCGATTCGTGTGGGAAAAGGACCTGATATGAACGATCAACTGCGCAACTCCTTCGCCTCGGTGGCGCCGCCGATCGTTGCATCGCCCGCCAAGCGGATCCAGGCCCTGACCGGTGATCCGGACTTCATGACGTCATTGGCCCGTGGCCTGGCGGTCGTGCAGGCCTTTCAGGAGCGCAAGCGGCACCTGACCATCGCCCAGATCAGCCACCGTACCGAAATTCCCCGCGCCGCCGTGCGACGTTGCCTGCACACGCTGATCAAGCTCGGCTACGCCACCACCGATGGGCGGACCTACTCGCTGTTGCCCAAAGTGCTGACCCTCGGCCATGCCTACCTGTCCTCGACCCCGCTGGCAGTGTCGGCGCAGCCTTATCTGGACCGCATGAGTGAGCAGCTCCACGAGGCGTGCAACATGGCCACCCTCGAAGGTGATGACATCTTGTACATCGCCCGATCGGCGACCACCCAGCGCCTGATTTCCGTCGACCTCTCGGTGGGCGGGCGCCTGCCGGCCTATTGCACTTCCATGGGCAGGATCCTGCTCGCCGCGCTGGACGATACCTCGCTGCGCGAGTACCTCGACCATGCCGACCTGCAAGCCAAGACCAGCCGCACCCTGCACACTCCCGAAGCGCTGCTCGAATGTCTGCAGCAAGTGCGGCAGCAAGGCTGGTGCATCGTCGACCAGGAACTGGAACAGGGCCTGCGTTCGATCGCCGTACCGGTGTATGACGCCTCCGGGCAAGTGGTGGCGGCGCTCAATGTCAGCACCCATGCCGGGCGTGTCAGCCGCAGCGAGCTGGAACAGCGTTTCCTGCCGGGTCTGCTCGCGGCCAGCCGCAACCTCAGCGCCCAGCTGTTTGCGTAAGCTGTTCGATCACCGCACAGAGTTGCGTTTATCGAATTGACGGTCTTCCCCAAGGATCTCTAATGTCGCGGCAGCGCCAGCCTGCGCTGGCTCCTGTCCGACTGCGTTCTTGCGTGGAATAAAAATAATGAACCAGCCTCAGTCCGTTGTGGTGAACTGCCTCGATGTGCAGTCCTTCATCAATGCCCAACCCATCTCGCGCTATCAATGGCGGGTGGTGATCCTGTGTTTCCTGATTGTCTTTCTCGATGGCCTCGACACGGCGGCCATGGGTTTCATCGCGCCGGCCCTGTCCCAGGACTGGGGCATCGACCGTGCGAGCCTCGGCCCGGTAATGAGCGCGGCATTGATCGGCATGGTCTTCGGTGCGCTGGGTTCCGGCCCGCTCGCTGACCGCTTCGGGCGAAAAGTCGTGCTGGTGGGCGCGGTGCTGGTGTTCGGTGCGTTCAGCCTGGCCTCGGCCTACAGCAGCAACGTCGATCAGTTGCTGGTGCTGCGCTTCCTCACCGGCCTGGGCCTCGGCGCCGGGATGCCCAATGCCACGACGCTGCTGGCCGAATACACCCCGGAGCGCAAGAAATCCTTGCTGGTGACCAGCATGTTCTGCGGCTTCAACCTCGGCATGGCCGGCGGCGGGTTCATGTCCGCCAAGCTGATTCCGGCGTTCGGTTGGCACAGCCTGTTGCTGTTGGGTGGAATCCTGCCGTTGATCCTTGCCGTCGTTCTGATGTTCTGGTTGCCGGAATCGGCGCGTTATCTGGTGGTGCGCAACCGTGGCAGCGACAAAGTGCGCAAGGCGCTGGCACCGATCGAACCCAACACAGTCGCCCAGGCCGCCAGTTTCAGCGTGCCGGAACAGCAGACGGTGAAGGCGCGCAATGTGTTTGCGGTGATCTTTTCCGGGACCTACAGCGCCGGCACCTTGTTGTTGTGGCTCACCTACTTCATGGGCCTGGTGATCGTCTACCTGCTGACCAGTTGGCTGCCGACGCTGATGCGTGACAGCGGCGCGAGCATGGAGCAGGCGGCGTTCATTGGTGCGCTGTTCCAGTTCGGCGGCGTCTTGAGCGCGGTGGGCGTGGGTTGGGCGATGGACCGGTTCAATCCGCACAAGGTCATCGGCACTTTCTACCTGCTGGCCGGGGTGTTTGCCTACGCCGTAGGGCAAAGCCTGGGCAGCATCACGCTGTTGGCAACGCTGGTGCTGGTGGCAGGGATGTGTGTCAACGGCGCGCAATCGGCAATGCCGTCCCTGGCGGCGCGGTTTTACCCGACCCAGGGCAGGGCGACCGGCGTTTCATGGATGCTCGGGATCGGCCGCTTCGGCGCGATCCTGGGTGCCTGGATGGGCGCGACCTTGCTCGGGTTGGGCTGGAACTTCGAACAGGTGCTGACGGCATTGGTGATTCCGGCGGCGCTGGCGACGGCGGCGGTGTTGATCAAGGGCATGGTCAGCCATGCGGATGCGACTTGAAGCTGCCCGGGGGCAGTAATACCGAGTCGCGGCCTTCGCGAGCAAGCCCGCTCCCACAGGGGAATGCATTCCAAGTGTGGGAGCGGGCTTGCTCGCGAAAGCAGGCGGCGCGGTGCTCAATCAGGATGATTAGCAAGACAACATTCTGTTCGATAAACGAACACTTAGTCGATTATCGGATTGTTCGGGGTATTTCACAGGCTTAACCTTCAGTCATCCGGCGTGCGCATCGCGCCTTGTTCATCCACTGTCGGTTCAAACCAATCGGGAGCCTGCCCCATGGCTGAAATCCTTTCGCTGCACGAAGCGGTGAAGCAGTTCGTCAACGACGGCGATACCGTCGCGCTCGAAGGCTTCACTCACCTGATCCCTACGGCGGCAGGTCACGAAATCATTCGCCAGGGCAAGAAAGACCTGACGCTGGTACGGATGACGCCTGACCTGATCTACGATCAATTGATCGGTGCCGGTTGTGCGCGCAAGCTGATTTTTTCCTGGGGCGGCAACCCGGGTGTCGGCTCCCTGCATCGTCTGCGCGATGCCGTCGAGAAGCAGTGGCCGCACGCGCTGGAAATCGAGGAACACAGCCACGCCGATCTGGCCAATGCCTACGTCGCCGGTGCTTCCGGCTTGCCTTTCGCGGTGCTGCGTGCCTACGCCGGTTCCGACTTGCCGAAGGTCAACCCGCTGATCAAGTCGGTGACCTGCCCCTTTACCGGTGAAGTGCTGGCGGCGGTGCCTTCGGTGCGCCCGGACGTCACCGTGATCCACGCCCAGAAAGCCGACCGCAAGGGCAACGTGCTGCTGTGGGGCATTCTCGGCGTGCAGAAAGAAGCCGCGCTGGCGGCCAAGCGCTGCATCGTCACGGTCGAGGAAATCGTCGACGACCTCCAGGCACCGATGAATGCCTGTGTATTGCCGACCTGGGCCCTGAGCGCGGTCTGCCACGTTCCCGGCGGTGCGCATCCGTCCTACGCCCACGGGTACAACGAGCGCGACAACCGTTTCTACCAGGCCTGGGACCCCATTGCCCGCGACCGTGAAACCTTCACCGCGTGGATCAACGAGTACATCCATGGCTGCGCTGACTTCAGCGAGTTCCAGGCCAAGCTGGCCGCTGCTTCGGAGGCGAAGTAATGACTTACACCACCAATGAAATGATGACCGTCGCCGCTGCCCGGCGCCTGAAGAACGGTTCGGTGTGCTTCGTCGGCATCGGCCTGCCCTCGAAAGCCGCCAACCTGGCGCGCCTGACGTCCTCACCGGACGTGGTGCTGATCTACGAGTCGGGCCCGATTGGCGCCAAGCCCAGCGTATTGCCTCTGTCGATCGGTGACGGCGAACTGGCGGAAACGGCCGACACCGTGGTCCCGACCGGTGAGATCTTTCGCTACTGGTTGCAGGGCGGGCGCATCGACGTCGGTTTTCTCGGCGCCGCCCAGGTCGACCGTTTCGGCAATATCAACACCACAGTGGTGGGCGATTACCATCAGCCGAAAGTCCGCCTGCCGGGCGCTGGCGGTGCGCCGGAGATTGCCGGGTCGGCCAAGAGCGTGCTGATCATCCTCAAGCAGTCGGCGCGTTCGTTCGTCGACAAGCTCGACTTCATCACCTCGGTGGGTCACGGCGAGGGCGGTGATTCGCGCAAACGCCTGGGGCTGCCGGGCGCGGGGCCGGTGGGCATCATCACCGACCTGTGCATCATGGAGCCGGAAGCGGGCACCCACGAATTCGTGGTCACTGCGCTGCACCCGGGCGTCACTCGTGAGCAAGTCAGTGCCGCCACCGGCTGGCCGATCCGTTTCGCCGAGACGGTGCAGATCACCGACGAACCCACTGTGGTCGAATTGCAGGCGCTGCGTGATCTTGAAGCCCGCACGGCCGCCGCCCACGGCCAAGCTCCCGGAGAAGCGTGATGCGCGACGTATATATCTGCGATGCGATTCGCACCCCCATCGGCCGTTTCGGCGGTGGCCTGTCAGCCGTTCGCGCCGACGATCTGGCCGCCGTGCCGATCAAGGCGTTGATGGCGCGCAACCCGTCGGTGGACTGGACGGCCGTGGACGAGGTGTTCCTCGGCTGCGCCAACCAGGCGGGCGAAGACAACCGCAACGTGGCGCGCATGGCGCTGCTGCTGGCGGGCCTGCCGGAGACGGTTCCCGGTGTGACCCTCAATCGCCTCTGCGCTTCGGGCATGGATGCCATCGGCACCGCGTTTCGCGCCATCGCCAGTGGCGAAATGGAGCTGGCGATTGCCGGAGGCGTCGAGTCGATGTCCCGCGCACCGTTCGTGATGGGCAAGGCGGACGCGGCGTTTTCGCGCAACATGAAACTCGAAGACACCACCATCGGTTGGCGTTTCATCAACCCCTTGATGAAAGCCCAATACGGTGTGGATGCGATGCCGCAGACCGCAGACAACGTCGCGGACGATTATCAGGTAACGCGCGCCGATCAGGACGCGTTCGCCCTGCGCAGTCAGCAACGCACGGCGGCCGCCCAGGCCGCTGGCTATTTCGCCGAAGAAATCGTGGAAGTGCGCATTGCCCACAAGAAGGGCGAAACCGTGGTCAGCCAGGACGAGCACCCTCGCGCCGACACCACCCTGGAGGCCCTGACCAAACTGAAACCGGTCAATGGCGCTGATAAAACCGTCACCGCCGGCAACGCATCCGGGGTGAACGATGGCGCAGCGGCGCTGATCCTGGCCTCGGCGGACGCGGTGAAACAACACGGCCTGACTGCTCGCGCAAAAGTGTTGGGCATGGCCAGCGCCGGAGTGGCACCAAGGGTCATGGGCATCGGCCCAGTACCGGCGGTGCGCAAGCTCACCGAGCGCCTGGGTGTGGCGGTCAGCGATTTCGACGTCATCGAACTCAACGAAGCCTTCGCCAGCCAGGGCCTGGCCGTGCTGCGCGAACTGGGGATCGCCGATGACGCACCGCAGGTCAACCCGAACGGCGGCGCCATCGCCCTGGGGCATCCGTTGGGCATGAGTGGTGCGCGTCTGGTGCTGACGGCGCTGCATCAACTGGAAAAGACCGGTGGCAAGAAAGGCCTGGCGACCATGTGCGTCGGTGTGGGCCAAGGCCTGGCCCTGGCCATCGAGCGCGTTTGACGCCCAGCGGACTAACAAGAACAGAGGAAAGCGAAATGTCTGACAAGCCTGGTTATCGCCGCCCGCAGGAAGGCACCCAGCCGGAATACCTGCACCCGACTTACCAATCCACCAACCTGCGGTCGCCGTCCAAGCCGTTGGTGTTTCTGCCCCATTCATTGTCGGAAATTACCGGACCGACCGTCGGTGCAGAGCGCATCAACGACAAGGACAACGACCTGACTGCCCAGCACGAAGGGCAACCCCAGGGAGAGCGCATCATCATTCACGGCCGGGTGCTGGATGAAAACGGCCTGCCGGTGCCGGGCATCCTGGTGGAGATCTGGCAGGCCAACGCCGCCGGACGCTACGCCCATGCCCGTGACCTGCACGATGCGCCGCTGGACCCGAACTTCACCGGTACCGGCCGCACCGTGACCGACGCCGATGGCTGGTATCAGTTCCAGACGATCAAGCCTGGCGCTTATCCGTGGGGCAACCACCACAACGCGTGGCGCCCGGCGCATGTGCATTTTTCGCTGTTCGGGCCGAGCATCCTGACCCGCCTGGTGACGCAGATGT
The DNA here is from genome assembly GCF_041354075.1 of Pseudomonas fluorescens. Taxonomy (GTDB): domain Bacteria; phylum Pseudomonadota; class Gammaproteobacteria; order Pseudomonadales; family Pseudomonadaceae; genus Aquipseudomonas; species Aquipseudomonas fluorescens_CE. The sequence goes on from NZ_JARZGC010000020.1 coordinate 71,414, forward strand.
ATTTCCCCGGCGACCCCTTGCTGGCGTACGACCCGATCTACAACTGCGTCCCGAATACCCAGGCCAAAGAGCGTCTGATCGCCCGTTTCGACCTGGAAAAAACCATCCCTTCCTACGCCCTCGGTTATCGCTGGGACATCGTCCTGCGCGGCCGCGACGCCACGCCGATGGAGAAATAAGATGACCCTGACTGCGACCACGTCCCACACCGTCGGGCCGTATTACCACATCGGCCTGACCTGGCTGAACCGTGAAAATCTGACCGTCGAGCAGACCCTGGGCCAACGCGTGGCGATCACCGGGCAAGTCGTCGATGGCAACGGCGACATCGTCAACGATGCGATGCTCGAAGTCTGGCAGGCCAACGCTGCCGGCAAATACGATCATCCCGAAGACGCTCAGGACAAGCCCCTGGACCCACACTTCGAAGGTTTTGGCCGGATTCCGGTGGACGCCGAAGGGCGCTTTCGCTTCACCACGATCAAGCCTGGCACCGTCGAAGGCCTGAAGGGCTCGACCCAGGCGCCGCACCTGGTGGTGCTGGTATTTGCTCGCGGCCTGGTGAAGCACTTGCTGACACGGATCTACTTCGAAGGCGAACCGGCCAATGTCAGCGACCCGTTGCTGGAGTGCGTGCCCGCCGAGCGCCGCGCCACGCTGCTGGCCAAGCCCGATGCGAGCGGTGTCTACCAGTGGAATGTGGTGTTGCAGGGCACCGACGCCGAGACGGTGTTTTTTGATTACTGATCGGGTGATTCCTCCCTGTAGGAGCGAGCATGCTCGCGATGGACTCAAGGACAACGCGGGGTGTCAGGCACCCAACGTTATCGTTAACGACCATCGCGAGCATGCTCGCTCCTACAGAGATCTGCAGCGCTGAGCCAATTGAGGAACGGGACTGTTGCAAAGTGTGTCTAGACTTTGAATGTCCCCAAAGAGTGAACCAACAATGACCATTCCCTCCGCGACTACATCGCACTACACCGGCGAAGAACGCAGCAAACGCATCTTCGCGATTGTCGGCGCTTCGTCGGGCAACCTCGTCGAATGGTTCGACTTCTATGTCTACGCCTTCTGCGCGATCTATTTTGCCCCGGCGTTTTTCCCCTCGGACAACCCGACGGTGCAACTGGTGAACACCGCCGGCGTGTTCGCCGCCGGGTTCCTGATGCGTCCGATCGGCGGCTGGATCTTTGGCCGTGTCGCCGACAAGCACGGGCGCAAGAACTCGATGCTGATTTCGATTCTGATGATGTGCTTCGGCTCGTTGCTCATCGCCTGCCTGCCGACCTACAAGGACATCGGCGTCTGGGCCCCGGTCCTGCTGCTGTTCGCCCGCTTGCTCCAGGGCCTGTCCGTGGGCGGCGAGTACGGCACCACCGCCACCTACATGAGTGAGGTGGCGCTCAAGGGCCAGCGCGGATTCTTCGCCTCATTCCAGTATGTGACGCTGATTGGCGGGCAATTGCTGGCAGTGTTGCTGGTGGTGATCCTGCAACAGTTTCTCAACGAAGATGAACTGCGCGCCTACGGCTGGCGGATTCCGTTCGTGGTCGGCGCCGTGGCCGCGTTGATCTCGCTGTTCCTGCGTCGTTCGCTCAAGGAAACCACCAGCAAGGAAATGCGCGAGAACAAGGACGCCGGCAGCATCATGGCGTTGTTCCGTGACCACAAGGCCGCGTTCATCACCGTGCTGGGCTACACCGCCGGTGGTTCGCTGATTTTCTACACCTTCACCACGTACATGCAGAAATACCTGGTGAACACCGCCGGCATGCATGCCAAGACCGCCAGTTACATCATGACCGGCGCGCTGTTCCTTTATATGTGCATGCAGCCGTTCTTCGGCATGCTCGCCGACAAGATTGGCCGGCGTAATTCGATGCTCTGGTTCGGTGGCCTCGGCACGCTGTTTACCGTGCCGATCCTGTTGACCCTCAAAGGCATCAGCAGTCCGTTCCTGGCCTTCGTGCTGATCACCCTGGCGCTGGCCATCGTCAGTTTCTACACCTCGATCAGTGGCCTGGTGAAAGCCGAGATGTTTCCACCGGAAGTGCGCGCCCTGGGTGTTGGCCTGGCGTATGCGGTGGCCAACGCGATCTTCGGCGGTTCGGCGGAATACGTTGCGCTGAGCCTGAAGGCCGGCGGCATGGAAAACTCGTTCTACTGGTACGTCACGGTGATGATGGCAGTGGCCTTCCTGTTCAGCCTGCGCCTGCCGAAACAGGCGAAATACCTGCACCACGACCTTTGATCCCTCTGCGTGGGCCGTTGCGGCCCACGCTTTCAAGGACTGTTTATGAACCAGCGACCGGGCAATCAATTGTTCGATGCCTATTTCACTGCCCGCGATATGCGCGACGTGTTCTGCGATCAGGGCCGGGTCCAGGCCATGCTCGATTTCGAAGCGGCGCTGGCCCGGGCCGAAGCGCGGGTCGGGCTGATTCCGCAGGCTGCCGTGGCGTCAATCGAAGCCGCCTGCCAGGCCGGGCATTACGACTTTGTCGCACTGGGCGAGGCGATCGCCACGGCGGGCAACTCGGCAATTCCATTGGTCAAGGCCCTGGGGCAGCGGATTGCGGCCAGCGATGCCGAGGCCGAGCGTCATGTCCATCTGGGTGCGACCAGCCAGGACGTGATGGACAGCGGCCTGGTGCTGCAACTGCGCCGCGCGCTGCAACTGATCGAAGACGATCTGGCACAACTGGGCGAAACCCTGGCGACACAAGCCGAGCGTTTTGTCGCCACACCCTTGGCCGGGCGCACCTGGTTGCAGCATGCGACGCCGGTCACCCTGGGCATGAAGATCGCCGGCTGGCTGGGCGCGGTCAATCGCAGCCGACAACGCTTGCGAGAACTCAAACCGCGTTTGCTGGTACTGCAATTCGGCGGTGCGTCCGGGACGCTGGCCGCCCTGGGCGAGCAGGCCATGCCGGTTGCCCAAGCGCTGGCAGACGAGTTGCAGCTGAGCCTGCCGGAGCAGCCCTGGCACACCCAGCGCGATCGCCTGGTGGAGTTCGCCTCGGTGCTGGGCTTGATCGCCGGCAGCCTCGGCAAACTGGGGCGCGACATCAGCCTGCTGATGCAGACCGAAGCCGGCGAAGTGTTCGAACCTTCGGCGCCGGGCAAGGGCGGTTCCTCGACCATGCCGCACAAACGCAACCCGGTGGGGGCGGCGGTGCTGATCGGCGCCGCGACGCGGGTGCCCGGCCTGCTCTCGACCCTGTTCAGCGCCATGCCGCAAGAGCACGAACGCAGCCTGGGCCTGTGGCACGCCGAGTGGGAGACCCTGCCGGAGATTTGCTGCCTGGTGTCCGGCAGCCTCAAGCAGGCGCTGTTGCTCGCGGCCGGTCTGGAAGTGGACGCCGAGCGCATGGCGCGCAACCTCGACCTGACCCGGGGCCTGGTCCTGGCCGAAGCGGTGAGCATCGTCCTCGCCCAGCGCGTCGGGCGCGACACCGCGCACCACCTGCTGGAGCAATGCTGCAAGCGCGCCGTGGCCGAACAACGACACCTGCGCGCCGTGCTCGGCGACGAGCCGCAAGTGACCGCCGAACTGTCGGCGGCTGAGCTCGATGACCTGCTGGACCCCGCCCACTACCTCGGTCAGGCCCAGGTCTGGGTCGAGCGTGCGGTGGCTGAACATTCCGCGTTGACTGCCTGAAGGAGATTGCTGTGGCTTTCGTACAACTCGCCGAGGGCGAACTGCATTACCAGCTCGACGGGCCGCAAGAGGCGCCGGTGCTGGTGCTGTCCAACTCGCTGGGCACTGACCTGCACATGTGGGATGCGCAGATGGCCGACTTCACCCGGCACTTTCGCGTGCTGCGTTTCGACACCCGTGGGCACGGCCAGTCCCTGGTCACGCCGGGGCCCTACAGCATCGGGCAACTGGGTGCCGATGTGCTGGCGCTGCTGGACGCCTTGAAGCTTGAGCGCGTGCATTTCTGCGGCCTGTCGATGGGCGGCCTGATCGGCCAGTGGCTGGGGATCAATGCCGGTCAGCGCCTGAACCGGCTGGTGGTGTGCAACACTGCCGCGAAGATCGGCGATCCGTCGATCTGGAACCCGCGTATCGAGACGGTGCTGCGCGATGGCGCGGCGGCCATGGTGGCGCTGCGCGACGCGTCGATTGCGCGCTGGTTCACGCCGGACTTCGCCCAGGCCCACCCTGATGCGGCGAAGAGAATCACCGACATGCTCGCGGCCACCTCACCGCAAGGTTATGCGGCCAATTGCGCGGCCGTGCGCGATGCCGATTTCCGCGAGCAACTGTCCTCGATCAGCGTGCCTTTGCTGGTGATTGCCGGCACCGAGGATGCGGTCACCCCGCCGTCCGGCGGGCACTTCATCGAGGAACGGGTGCCGGGGGCCGAGTACGCCGAGTTTTATGCCGCGCACCTGTCCAATGTCCAGGCCGGGGCTGATTTCAGCGCGCGGGTGCTGGCCTTCCTGTTGGCCGCTTAAGGGGATTGTTGTGGACGAGAAACAACGTTACGACGAGGGCATGAACGTGCGTCGCGCCGTGCTCGGCGACGCCCATGTCGACCGCAGCCTGACCACGCTGACCGAGTTCAACTCGGAGTTCCAGGAAATGATCACCCGCCATGCCTGGGGTGACATCTGGACCCGTCCGGGCCTGCCGCGCCACACCCGCAGCCTCATCACCATCGCCATGCTGATCGGCATGAACCGCGAAGGCGAGCTCAAGCTGCACCTGCGCGCCGCCGCCAACAATGGCGTCAGCCGTGGCGAGATCAAGGAAGTGATCATGCAGAGCGCAATCTACTGCGGCATTCCGGCAGCCAATGCCACGTTTCACCTGGCCGAGTCGGTTTGGGATGAGTTGGGGGTTGAGTCGCGGGACTAAATTCCGCGTTTTGCGGTGCATTCATTGACGCCATCGCCGGCAAGCCGGTCTCGCTCCCACAGGTTGTTCGATGCGGACACAGGTTTTGTATCCACAGTAGATCCCCTGTGGGAGCGAGCCCGCTCGCGATGGCGGTATCAGGATTTACAACAGGCTGATCGGATAGCTGACAATCATCCGGTTCTCATCAAACTCGTTGTTGCTGAAATCCCGGCGCATCGTCGAGTTGCGCCATTTCAGGTTCAGGTCTTTCAGCGCACCGCTTTGTACGGTGTAGCCCAATTCGCTTTCGCGTCCCCATTCCTTGCCGTCGGTGATCGTGCCGGTGTGCACGTTATCGCCGCTGATGTAGCGGTTCATCAGGGTCAGGCCGGGAATGCCCAGGGCCACGAAGTTGTAGTCGTGGCGCAGTTGCCAGGATCGTTCCCGGGCGTTGTCGTAGCTGGCGTTGTAGCTGTCGTTGGCCAATGTGCCGCCGCTGGTGCCATTGACGCGCATCCAGGCGCTGTCACCGCTGAGTTTTTGCAGGCCCACGTAGAAGGTATGGCCGCCATATCTTGCCGAGAGCAGGGCCGACCAGGTCTTGTTGTCCAGGTCGCCGGCCCGGGCGCTGCCGTCTTCCTCGCCATGGAAATAGCCGAGGGTGGCGCCCAGGGTCCAGTCGCCGACGGGCTGGCTGTGGGTCAGGTTGAGGTATTGCTGGCGGTAGATGTCCTTGAGCTGCGCGTTCCACACAGCGATTTGCGTGCGCTTGTCGTTGAACAGGTATTCGCCGCCCTGGAAGTTGAAGCGATCGGACGTGAACGCGGCTTTGCCGGTCATCGACATATCGCCCATGCTGCTGTCGTCGCGCGGACTGTTCTGCCGGAACTGGCCACCGTAGAGCGTCAGGCCGCTGATTTCCTTCGAGGTCACCTGGCCGCCGCGAAAGGTCTGCGGCAACGAGCGACCATCGTCGGAACGCAGGATCGGCAAGACTGGCATCCACTCACCCACCTTGACCTCGGTCTGCGACAGCCTGGCCTTGAACGCCACGTTGGTTCGGCCGAAATTGTCCGCCGGGCGGCCATCGTGGTCCAGCGGCAGTAGTTGCGTGCCTCCGGTGCCTTTGCCGCCATCGAGCTTCACCGAGTACAGGCCCAGCACGTCCATGCCGAACCCGACGGTGCCCTGGGTGAACCCGGATTTGGCATCGAGAATGAAACTCTGCGTCCACTCTTCAGCCTTGCCCTGGGTTTTGCTGGGGTTGGTGAAGTTGCGGTTGATGTAGAAGTTGCGCAGGTTCAGGTTGACCTTGGTGCCTTCGACAAAACCCGATTCTTCGGCTGATGCGGGGAGGGTGGTGCTGGCGACGGCGAGGGCGATCAAGTAGTGGGGACGGATTGCGAGTGTCATGGATTCGAGCCTGTTGTTATTGGTTTTGTGGGCCCGATGGTGCTGTGAATGTACTGGATGGTTCAATCTGCGGAAGTGGGTTTTGGGCGATTATCGAACTGATATTGATCAGGGTTTTTGTGATGTATTGACTGGCCTCATCGTCGGAACGCCGCCCGGAGCAAACCCGCTCCCACATTTGACCGCATTCCTCCTGAAGGACCCGGGTCACTGTGGGAGCGGGTTTGCTCCGGGCGGCGTTCCGACGATGACGCCGGCACTGCCAGTAGAGATTCCCCGCTGAAAACAAAAAGCCCACCAAACGGTGGGCTTCGTGTGTCGCGCCAAAAATCAGAACAACCGCATCTTCGGTGCTTCTTCTTTCTGCGGCTCGACTTTCGCCGTCTGTTCGTTCCACCCACCGCCCAGTGCCTTGTACAGGTTCACGGCGCTGGTCAGCTGTGCCAGACGGTCGGTGATCAAGGCCTGCTGGGCGCTGAACAGCTGACGCTGGGCATCAAGGAAGGTCAGGTTGCTGTCGACGCCAATGCGATAACGACGCTCGGCCAGGCGGTAGTAATCCTGGTTGGCATTGACGAAATCACGTTGCGCCTGCAACTGCTCGGTGTAGGTCTGGCGCGCGGCCAGACCGTCGGCGACTTCCTGGAAGGCCGTTTGGATGGACTTCTCGTAGTTCGCCACGCCGATGTCCTTCTGGATTTTCGAGTAATCCAGGCTGGCGCGCAGGCTGCCGGCGTTGAAGATCGGCAGGTTGATCTGCGGCTGGAACAGCCAGGTGCCCGAACCGCCCTTGAACAGGCCCGACAGGTCGGGGCTGAGGGTCCCGGCGTTGGCGGTCAGGCTGATGCTCGGGAAGAACGCCGCACGCGCCGCGCCAATGTTGGCGTTGGCCGCTTTCAGGTTGTATTCGGCCTGCAGGATGTCTGGACGGCGTTGCAGCAGGTCCGACGGCAAGCCGGGCGGCACATCGCTCAGCAGATCGTCGGACAGCGGCTTGGCGGCTTGCAGATTGGCCGGGATGCCGGTGCCGAGCAGCAGCACCAGGCTGTTTTCATCCTGGGCGACCTGGCGGGTGTAACGGGCCAGTTGCGCACGGGCGTTTTCCACCGAGGTCCGCGACTGCGCCAGGTCCAGCGCCGAGGCGACCCCCACTTCGTTGCTGCGCGAGGTGAGCTTGTAGCTCTCCTCGAACGCACCGAGGGTGTCCTGGGTCAGTTTGAGCAGTTCCTTGTCGGCCTGCCAGGTCAGGTAGGCATTGGCCACGTTGGCCACCAGGCTGATCTGCGTACTGCGTCGACCTTCTTCGGTGGCGAAGTACTGTTGCAGCGCTTGTTCGCTCAGGCTGCGAACCCGGCCGAACAGGTCCAGCTCGTAGGCACTGATGCCGACGGTGGCGGAGTAGGAGCTGGTGATCCCCGCCTGACCGGTCTGCGAAGCGTCCGCCGGCACCCGCTGGCGGCTGCCGGTACCGTTGGCCGAAATGGCCGGGTACAGGTCGGCACGCTGGATGCGGTATTGCGCGGCAAACGCATCGATGTTCAGCGCCGCGACACGCAGGTCGCGGTTGTTCTCCAGAGCGACCTGGATCATCTGCTGCAGCGCCGGGTCATGGAAAAACTGCTTCCAGCCTTGCTCCGCAGCCGCCTGGGCCGGCGCCTGGGCCGGCGAATAGGCCGGGCCCTGCGGGTACTGGGCGGCCACCGGCGCTTGCGGCTGCTGGTAGTCTGGGATCAGCGAGCAGCCGCTCAGCACGAAGGCGGCGACTGCGATGGAGAGTAGCGACTTGCTCATTGGCCAGCCTCTTTGGAAGGTTCGAATGCAGCGTCCTGGTCGGCAATCTTGCGCTGGCCCATGGACGATACGGCGACGAAGAACAGTGGGACCCAGAAGATCGCCAGTACAGTGGCAGTGATCATACCGCCAATTACCACGGTACCGATCGCATGTTGGCTACCCGAACCTGCACCGGTGGAAATTGCCAACGGTACAACGCCGAGGATGAACGCCAGCGAGGTCATGATGATCGGGCGCAGACGCATGCGGCAGGCCTCGATCGCGGCATCGGCCAGACTGCGGCCTTGCTCATGCAGTTCCTTGGCGAACTCGACGATCAGAATGGCGTTTTTCGCCGCCAGACCGATGGTCGTCAACAGACCCACCAGGAAGTACACGTCGTTGGACAGGCCGCGCAGGCTGGTGGCCAGCAGGGCACCGATGATACCCAGCGGCACCACGAGCACCACGGCGATCGGAATCGACCAGCTTTCGTACAGCGCCGCCAGGCACAGGAACACCATCAGCAGCGACAGTGCGAACAGCGCCGGTGCCTGGGAACCGGCCAGGCGTTCTTCATAGGACAGGCCGGTCCAGGAAATACCGACGCCGGCCGGCAGTTTCTTCGCGATGGCTTCGACTTCGGCCATGGCTTCACCGGTGGAGTAACCTGGTGCCGGGGCGCCGAGGATTTCCACCGCTTCCACGCCGTTGTAACGCGACAGCTTGGGTGAACCGTAGATCCACTCACCCTTGGCGAACGCCGAGAACGGCACCATGGTCCCCGCGCTGTTGCGCACGTACCACTTCTGCAGGTCTTCGGGGCTCATGCGCGAGTCCGGTTGGCCTTGCACGTACACCTTCTTCACGCGACCACGGTCGATGAAGTCGTTGACGTAGCTACTGCCCAGTGCGATCGACAGGGTGTTGTTGATGTCGGCGATGGTAATGCCCAGGGCACTGGCCTTCTCGTCATCGATTTCCAGCTGGTATTGCGGCTCGTCGTTCAGACCGTTCGGACGCACTTGCGCCAGCACCTTGCTCTGCGCGGCCATGCCGAGGAACTGGTTGCGCGCTTCCATCAGCTTCTCGTGGCCCAGGCCGGCGCGGTCCTGCAGGAACACGTCGAAACCGGTGGCGTTACCCAGTTCCAGTACGGCTGGCGGGGCAAACGCGAACACCATGGCGTCACGGAAGGTGAAGAAGTGCTGCTGCGCACGGGCGGCGACCTTGAACACGCTGTTGTCGGCGTTACGTTCGTCCCATGGCTTGAGCATGATGAACGCCATACCCGAACTCTGGCCACGGCCGGCGAAGTTGAAGCCGGTCACGGTAAACACCGAGTTCACCGCATCGCCTTCACCGCCGTCCTTGCCCGAACGCAGCAGGTATTCACGCATCTGGTCCACGACCACTTGCGTGCGCTGGGACGTGGAACCCGCCGGTGTCTGCACCTGGGCGAACAGTACGCCCTGGTCTTCCTCGGGAAGGAAGGAGGACGGAATGCGCAGAAACAGCCAGATCATGCCGATGAAAATGATCAGGTAGACCAGCAGGTACGGCGTCTTGTGACGCAGGATGTTGCCCACCCCACGCTCGTAGCTGAGCACGCTGCGATCGAAGTTACGGTTGAACCAGCCAAAGAACCCGCGCTTGGCAGTGCCGTGGTCGCCTTTGGCAATCGGCTTGAGCATGGTGGCGCACAAGGCCGGGGTGAAGATCAGTGCGACCAGCACCGACAGGGCCATGGCCGAGACGATGGTGATGGAGAACTGCTTGTAGATCACGCCGGTGGAACCGCCGAAGAACGCCATGGGCAGCAACACCGCCGACAGCACCAGGGCAATACCGACCAGGGCGCCCTGGATCTGCCCCATGGATTTCTTCGTGGCTTCCTTGGGTGACAGGCCTTCCTCGCTCATCACCCGCTCGACGTTTTCCACCACGACGATGGCATCGTCCACCAGCAAGCCGATGGCCAATACCATGCCGAACATGGTCAGGGTGTTGATGCTGAAGCCGAACGCCGCAAGAATCCCGAACGTACCGAGCAAGACCACCGGCACGGTCATCGTGGTGATGACGGTGGCGCGGAAGTTCTGCAGGAACAGGAACATCACCAGGAACACCAGCACGACTGCCTCGACCAGGGTTTCAACGACGCCCTTGATCGATTCGGTGACCACCGGGGTGGTGTCGTACGGGAACACCACTTCCATCCCTTGCGGGAAGAACGGCTTGAGGTTGTTGATGGTGGTGCGCAGGGCTTTCGCCGTGTCGAGGGCGTTGGCACCGTTGGCCAGCTTGACCGCGAGACCGGAGGCCGGCGCGCCGTTGAACTGGGCGTTGATGCTGTAGTTTTCGCCACCCAGGCCGACGTCCGCGACGTCCCGGAGACGGACCTGGGAACCGTCCTTGTTGACCTTGAGCAGGATCTTGTCGAATTGCTCGGCGGTCTGCAGGCGGGTCTTGCCGATGATCGTCGCGTTCAACTGAGTACCGGGCAGGGCAGGCAAGCCGCCCAGCTGGCCGGACGACACCTGGACGTTCTGCGCCGCGATGGCGGTCTTGACGTCGATCGGGGTCAGGTTGAACTTGTTCAACTTGGCCGGATCGAGCCAGATGCGCATCGCGTACTGCGAACCGAACACCTGGAAGTCACCGACACCGGCGGTCCGCGAGATCGGGTCCTGCATGTTGGATACGATGTAGTTGGACAGGTCGTCCTTGGTCATGCTGCCGTCGCGGGAAACCACGCCGATCACCATCAGGAAGTTCTTCACTGCCTTGGTCACGCGGATACCCTGTTGCTGCACTTCTTGCGGCAGCAGCGGGGTGGCCAGGTTCAGCTTGTTCTGCACCTGGACCTGCGCGGTATCGGAGTTGGTGCCTTGCTCGAAGGTCGCGGTGATGGTCATGGTGCCGTCGGAGTTACTTTCCGAAGACACATAACGCAGGTTGTCGATACCGTTGAGCTGCTGCTCGATGACCTGGACCACGGTGTCCTGCACGGTTTGTGCGGAGGCGCCCGGGTAGGTGACCGAGATGGCGATTGCCGGAGGGGCAATGCTCGGGTACTGGTTGATCGGCAACTTGAGGATCGACAGCGCACCGACCAGCATGATCACCAGGGCAATCACCCAGGCGAAAATCGGTCGTTCGATAAAGAATTTCGACATGGTTTACTCCCCTTTGCCGCTGGAAGCCTTATCAGCTGCCTGTGCGGGGGCCGGGTTCTTCGCGCCGACGTTGGTGGCCTCGGTGGCCTTGACTTCAATGCCAGGCTTGACGAATTGCAGGCCTTCGGTGATCAGGCGGTCGCCGGCTTTCAGGCCGTCTTCGATCAGCCATTGGCTGCCGACGGTGCGGCTGGCCTTGAGCTGACGCAACTCGACCTTGTTGTCTGCACCGACGACCAGGGCGGTCGGGCTGCCCTTGAGGTCACGGGTCACGCCTTGCTGGGGAGCAAGGATGGCTGCGCTGTTCACGCCGGCCTGCAGTTGAGCATGCACGAACATGCCCGGCAGCAGGGTGTGATCCGGGTTTGGGAACACGGCACGCAGGGTCACGGAACCGGTGGTCTGGTCAACCGAGACTTCGGAGAATTCCAGCTTGCCGTCCAGCTTGTACTGGCTGCCGTCCTCGAGGGTCAGCTTGACCGCCGCCGCGTTGTCACCGGACTTTTGCAGGCGACCGCTTTCCAGTTCGCGGCGCAGTTGCAGCAGTTCAACCGAGGACTGGGTGACGTCGACGTAGATCGGGTCCAACTGCTGGATCACGGCCATGGCGTCGGCCTGACCGCTGGTCACCAGTGCACCTTCGGTCACGCTCGAACGGCCGATGCGACCGCTCAGTGGCGCGTAGACTTTGGTGTAGCGCACATTGATCTGTGCGCTTTGCAGGGACGCTTCCGATTGCAGCCGGTTGGCCAGGGCCGTGTCGTATTCCTGACGGCTCACGGCTTGCTCGTTGACCAGTTGCTTGTAGCGGTCGGAAATCGACTTGGTCTGCTGCAGGTTGGCTTCGGCGCTTTTCAGCGTGGCTTCATACACCGCTGGATCGATCTGATACAGCTGCTGGCCGGCCTTGACGTCGGCGCCTTCCTTGAACAGACGCTTGAGAATGATGCCGTTGACCTGTGGACGGACTTCGGCAATGCGATAGGCACTGGTGCGCCCCGGCAGTTCCGAGGTCAGGGTGAAAGCCTGGGGTTGCAGGGTGACGACGCCGACCTGAGGCGGTGGAGCGGCGGGCGCCGCCTCTTCCTTTTTACAACCGCTGAGCAGCGATGCAAGGGCGACGGCGGCGACCAGAGCGGTAACAGCTGGCTTGAATTGCATGAAAATCCTCGGGTCAGGCGCGCCAAAGGCGCACAGGAAAGGTGAAAGGGTAAAAAATGAGTGCCGGGTGGATAAGTAGCTTGCTAAGGAATATACTTACGTTCATGGTTGTTTGTAAATACCTTGGCTGCGTATCCTTCCCGTTACCGAAGCCGCTTCAAAGTTTCGAATTGTAGGCCGGGGACGGGCCCCGAGAGCGCTCGCCCCACTTTTATTCAGCGCCTGTTCAGACATCGCTGAAGCACCCTGATTGAGGTTGTACTGCCATGGTCCGTCGTACCAAAGAGGAAGCTCAGGAAACCCGTAGCCAGATACTCGAAGCGGCCGAGAAAGCCTTTTACGAACGGGGCGTGGCGCGCACGACGCTGGCCGACATCGCGACCCTGGCTGGCGTGACGCGCGGGGCCATCTACTGGCATTTCAGCAACAAGGCGGACTTGGTGCAGGCCATGCTCGATACGCTGCATGAGCCGCTGGATGAAATGGCCAAGGCCAGCGAAAGCGAAGACGAGCCCGACCCGTTGGGTTGCATGCGTAATCTGCTGATTCATTTGTTTCATCAAGTTGCACTGGACCCGAAAACCCGGCGCATCAATGAGATTTTGTTTCATAAGTGCGAATTCACCGATGAAATGTGCGATCTGCGCCAGCAACGGCGGGAGGTGAGCCTCGATTGCAATGTGCGCATTGGCCTGGCCTTGCGTAACGCGGTGAATCGCGGGCAGTTGCCGGAAGATCTCGACCCGGCTCGGGCGGCGATCAGCCTGCATGCCTACATCGACGGCATTCTGTACCAGTGGCTCCTGGCCCCGGACAGTTTTCAACTGCACGCCGAAGCCGAGCGCTGGGTCGATACCGGGCTGGACATGCTGCGCCTGAGCCCCAGCCTGCGCAAATGAACCAAAGTACATAAACGGGATGCTTTTATATACGGCTGATGGCCATGATGACAGCCACTATGCACCCTATTTTGTAGGAATTTTGTGTTGTATCGCTTTTCCCTGTAGGAATGGACTTGTCCCGGGTGGCGTTCCGACGATGGTCGTCACCGATAACGCTGGCATCCTGACACCGCGCGGTGTTCTCACGCTCTTCGCGAGCATGCTCGCTCCTACACAAAGGCATGCCCTTACGGGGCACAACAAAAAGCCCCGACTCTTTCGAACCGGGGCTTTTGTATTTCAGGGCTGAGGCTTACAGCGTCGGGTAGTCGATGTAGCCCACCGGCCCCTTGCCATAGAAGGTTTCCGGGTGCGGCTCGTTCAGCGGTGCGTCGGCTTGCAGGCGCGCCGGCAGGTCCGGGTTGGCGATGAACGGGATGCCGAAGGCCACGGCGTCCGCCTTGCCGCTGGCCAGCCAGGCGTTGGCGCTGTCCTTGGTGAAGCGCTCGTTGGCGATGTAAGGACCGCCAAACGCTTCTTTGAGGGTTGGGCCAAGGCTGTCGGCGCCTTCTTTCTCCCGCGAGCAGATGAACGCGATGCCACGTTTGCCCAGTTCGCGGGCGACGTAGGTAAAGGTCTCGGCCAGGTTGTCGTCGCCCATGTCGTGGGAGTCGGCACGCGGTGCCAGGTGCACGCCGACACGGCCGGCGCCCCAGACTTCGATCGCGGCGTCGGTGACTTCCAACAGCAGGCGGGCACGGTTTTCCAGGGAACCGCCGTACTGGTCGGTGCGCTGGTTGGTGCTGCTTTGCAGGAACTGATCGAGCAGGTAGCCGTTGGCACCGTGGATTTCCACGCCGTCGAAGCCTGCGGCCTTGGCGTTTTCGGCACCGGTGCGATAAGCCTCGATGATCTCGGCGATTTCATCGGTTTCCAGGGCGCGTGGCGTCGGGTAATCGGCCAGCGGACGCACCAGGCTGACGTGACCTTTTGGCTGCAGCGCGCTCGGCGCAACCGGCGCTTCGCCGTTCAGGTACGACGGGTGGGACACCCGGCCGACGTGCCACAGTTGCAGGAAGATCTTGCCGCCCGCGCCGTGGATCGCCTTGGTCACGTTGGTCCAGCCACGGACCTGGTCGTTGGACCAGATCCCCGGGGTGTCCGGGTAGCCAACGCCCATCGGCGTGACGGACGTCGCTTCGCTGAGGATCAGGCCGGCCGAGGCACGCTGCACGTAGTATTCGGCCATCAGTGCGTTGGGCACGCGACCTTCGTCGGCGCGGCAGCGGGTCAGTGGCGCCATGATGATGCGGTTGGCCAACTCGACGTCGCCCAGTTTGATCGGATCGAAAATAGTCGTCATTTCAACATCCTCAAGAAGTATCAGTTAGTAGCAGGAGCCAGCTCGGAATTACCGTTCTGGCGGAATGTGATCAGGGTGACCAGCAGGGCAAGCACCGCCAGCGCCGCAGCGGCGAGGGGTACGCGGGTCAGGCCGAAGCCGTGGGCGATGACGCTGCCGCCGACCCAGGCGCCCAGGGCGTTGCCGACGTTGAAGGCGCCGATGTTCAGGGTCGACACCAGGTTTGGAGCGGCCTTGCCGTAGGTCACCACGTTGACTTGCAGGGCGGGCACGGCGGCAAAACACGCGGTGGCCCAGAGGAACAGGGTGATCTCGGTCGGGATCAGCGCGACGCTGGTCCAGGTCAGTACGGTGGAGACCACGGCCATGGCGATGAACACGCCGATCAGCGTGGCCGCCAGGCCCTTGTCGGCCAGTTTGCCACCGATGATGTTGCCGACGGTCAGGCCCAGGCCGATGAGCATCAGGGTCCAGGTCACGCCGCGTGGCGAGACACCGGTGACTTCGCCCAGCAGCGGTGCGACGTAGGTGAACAGGGTGAAGACCGACGCGGCGAACAGTGCGGTCATGCTCAGCGACAGCCAGATGCCGGCGCCTTTGAGGGCTCGCAGTTCGGAGCGCATGTCGAGTTTTTCTTCATCGCGCTTGGCCGGCAGGAAACGGATCAGGCCGATCAAGGCAATCACGCCGATCACGGTCACCGCCCAGAAGGTCGAGCGCCAGCCGGCCTGCTGACCGAGTGCGGTGCCCAGCGGCACGCCGAGGACGTTGGCCAGGGTCAGGCCGGTGAACATCAAGGCCACCGCCGACGCACGCTTGTTGGCCGGCACCAGGTTGGCCGCCACCACCGAACCGATGCCGAAGAAGGCGCCGTGACACAGGGCGGTGATGACCCGGGCAAACATCAGCACGTTGTAGTCGCTGGCCAGGGCGCACAGCAGGTTGCCGATAATGAAAATGCCCATCAACGCCACCAGTGCGGCCTTGCGCGGCAGCTTCGCGGTGGCCAGTGCCATGAAGGGCGCACCGATGGCCACGCCCAGGGCGTAACCGGTCACCAGCCAGCCGGCGCCGGGGATCGACACACCGAGGTCCGCCGCCACCTCGGGCAGCAGGCCCATGATGACGAACTCGGTGGTGCCGATGGCGAAGGCGCTCAGGGCCAGGATGAGTAGCGAGAGGGGCATCGTTGTGTCCTTTGGGCTGGCTGACGTTAAGGGTCAGAGCTCTTTGCTGAAGGTGCTGAGGAAGGCCTGGATGGTTTCCTCGTTACGTTTGAAGAAATGCCACTGGCCGACCTTGCGGCTGCTGATCAGGCCGGCGCGTTGCAGCGTCGCCAGGTGCGCCGACACCGTGGACTGCGACAGGCCGCAACGTTGATCGATCTGCCCGGCGCACACGCCGTGCTCGTTGCTGTGGGACTGGTCGGGAAATTCGACGGCAGGGTCTTTGAGCCAGTGCAGGATTTCTCGCCGTACCGGGTGCGCCAGGGCTTTTATTATTTCGTCGAGGTCGATGTTCATGGCGGTGGGCCTGTCAGGTGTAAAACGTTATATCGCGATTAAGCGAAATTTAAATCGTTACATCGCGATATACAAATATGATTTTGTTCTGGCGAACGCATATTTCGCTATATCGGGTTATAACGATATGAGGTGTCAGGGCGACACCGGGCGGTGCTAAGCTGCGCCCATGAACTATCTCGCACATCTTCATCTCGGTGGCCAGCGTCCCGGTCAACTGCTCGGCAGTCTGTATGGCGATTTCGTCAAGGGTCGGCTGCAGGGGCAGTTCGCGCCGGACATCGAAGCCGCCATTCAGTTGCACCGTCGCATCGACGTGTTTACCGATCGCCATCCGCTGGTGGACGTGGCGCTGTCGCGCTTTTCACTGACCCGAAGGCGTTACGCCGGGATCGTGCTCGACGTGTTTTTCGATCACTGCCTGGCGCGCGACTGGGCGCTGTACGCCGACGGCCCGCTGGAAACGTTCACGTCGGATGTCTACCGGGTGCTGTCCAGCGAACGGCAATTGCCGGAGCGGCTGGCGAGAATCGCGCCGTATATGGTGGCCGACGACTGGTTGGGCTCCTACCGCGAGTTCGAGGTGCTGGAGCAGGTGCTACGGGGCATTGCGCGGCGGCTGACGCGGCCGGAAGAGCTGGCAGCGGCCATGCAGGAACTGCGGGCGCTGTATGAGCCGCTCAGTGAAGACTTCAGGTTGTTTTATCCGCAGTTGCAGGATTTTTCACAGAATTCGCAAATCCTGTAGGAGCGAGCATGCTCGCGATGGTCGTCAACGATAACGCTGGATTCCTGACACCCCGCGTTGTCCTTCAGTCCATCGCGAGCATGCTCGCTCCTACAGGTGGATAGCAGATTCAAGCCGCAATCGCCGGCCGCATCGGCACCTGCTGTTTTTCCGGAACCGCCCCGAACAATGCCTTCTGCACCGCCTGCTGCGCTTCGAACGCCAGCGCCGCGCGTTCGCGGCCTTCGCAGGCGATCGGTCTGAGCAGGTGGATTTCCACGTCGCCAAGGTCGTTGGCGAACAGGCGCATCAGGTGCGACAGCAGGTCATCGTCGCCAATGAACGGCGCCAGCGAGCACACTTCGCCTTCGCGCAGGTAACGAATGGCCACCGGTTGCAGCTTCACCTGGGAATCGATGGCCGCCGACAGCAGCCGGCCATGGAAGGTGCGCAGTGAACGGCCGTCGGTGGTGGTGCCTTCCGGAAACATCAGCAGCGGATGGGCGTGTTCGAGATGGCGGGTCATCTGCTTGCGGATCAACTGGCTGTCGCCCGAACCGCGACGGATGAACAGACTGCCGGCCTTGGCCGCCAGCCAGCCCGCCACGGGCCAGGTGCGCACTTCGGCCTTGGACAGGAACGACAGCGGCGTGAGCATGCCCAGCAGTGGAATGTCGGTCCAGGACACGTGATTGCTGACCCAGAGCATCGATTCCTTCGGCAGTTCACCGTGTACGGTCACGCGAAAGGGCAGGGCGTTGGTCAGGCGGGCCATGAAGAACCGCGACCAGCGCTGCCGACGGCTCATCGAATGAGACATGCCCAGACGCTCGAACACACCAAAGACACTGGCCATGCCCAGCCCCAGTGTCACCACCGCCAGGACTCGCGCGATCCGCGCGTACACCCGCAGGCGGCTCATTACACCGCCGCCTTGAAGTGCCTGGCGTAGCGCGGGCAGAGTTCGTCGCGTTTGAGCAGGATGAACACGTCGGCGACCTGGAAGTCTTCGTCCCAGCAGGGCTCGCCGCAGATCTTCGCGCCCAGGCGCATGTAGGCCTTGAGCAGCGGCGGCATTTCGGCAATGACGTTGGATGGGATGTCCAGCGCCGGCAGCGGCTTTTTCGGCTCGGCGCGCAGGTGTTCGGTGCACAGGTAGCGTTCGCGCAGGCGCTGCATGATCGCATGGGCCTGAACGCCGCCGTCCTGCATCGGGATGCTCGCGCAACCCATCAGGTAGCTGTAGCCGCCCTGGTTCAGCACTTCGGCCAGCTCACCCCAGAGCACGGCAATGGTGCCGCCGTTGCGGTAGGCCGGGTCGACGCAAGTGCGACCGATCTCCAGGATCGGGCCCTTGAGGTGGACCAGGCCGTGCAGGCTGAATTCTTCTTCGCTGTAAAACTTGCCCAGGCTGCTGGCGGCCGTGTGGTCGAGCAGGCGGGTGGTCGCCACCAGGCGCCCGGTGTTCAGGTCGCGCACGCCGATGTGGGCGCAGTGAGCGTCATAATCATCCATGTCCAGACCCAGCTCCGCGCCTTTGAGCTTGGCGTCGAATTCACCGCTGAATACGTTGAAGCGCAAGGCCTGGGCCTCCTGCAGGGCTTTGGCGCCTACCAGGCGTTCGGCTTGCAGGCGGCGTTCATTGCCGGTGTCGCTGATGCGGGCGATCTGAGTCATGGCGAATCTCCGTGCGGGCTGCTCACCCGTCTTTGGGTTACAGCGGATCGACTTTCTTTATCCAGCCTTGTTGTGCAAAGTCAGGCTATGTAGCCCCGGTGTCATCGCCGTTAAACTTTGGTGATGCTTGTATGACAGCCTTCAAGGAGCCTTCCATGCCCTGGCAAACCCTGTTGCAACGCCGTGATCGTTTAACCGCCAGCTCGGATCTGAGGGAGGGATTCGCGACCCTGTTGCGTGAGTTGGGGACGGTCACGCCGTTCGAGCTGGCGGTGGCCGGCGGGCGCCTGATGGCGACCCCGGGCCTGGCCTTCCTGGTGGGTTATCAGGCGGCGTTGCGCATGCTCTGGCCCAGCGCGCCGTTGAGCCTCGGCGCTTTGTGTGCCACCGAGCGGCGCAGCCTGCGGGCGGCGGACATGCAGACCCGCCTGAACGACCTGCGCCTGAGCGGGCGCAAGGATTTCGTCACCGCCGGCGATGCGGCCGACTGGCTGCTGGTCGCGGCCCGCAGCGAAGCGCCCGGCACCGATCCGCGCCTGAGCCTGGCGGTGGTTTACCCCGGCGAGCCCGGCGTGCAGGTCGAAACACTGCCGCCCATGCCGCTGATGCCGGACATCCACCACGGGCGACTGGTCCTGGACCATGCGCTGTGTGAATTGCTCGCGGGGGATGGCTGGGACGCGTACGTCAAACCGTTCCGCACCCTTGAAGACCTTTATGTGCTGAGCGCCATGGGCGCCTGGCTGTATGGCGTCGGCCAGGACTGCGATTGGCCGCAGGCCTTGCAACTGCGTCTGCTGGCGTTGCTGGCCGGCTGTGCGGAAGTCAGCCGCCAGGCGCCGAACAACCCGTCCGGGCATGTGTTGCTGGGCGGTTTGTTCGCGCAATTCGACGGGCTCAAGGCCGAGGTGAACCAGGCTCTGGCCGATGGGCCGCCGCAGTGGGCAGCGATGTGGCAGCGCGATCAGGCAGTGATGGACCTGGCGGCAGGGGCCAGGGCAAAGCGCTTGGCCAAGGCACTCGCGATGGCGGCGGGATGAATTACACACATTCCAAAACTGTCATCAACCTCAGCTAACCTCACCCCGCCCATTCCCAGAGCCCCCGCCATGTTCAAAGGCGTGTCCCTGCTGTTCCTCTTGCTGCTGAGCCTCAGCACCCAGGCCGATACCTGGCCCGGCGAGCAATGGCCCACCACACCGACGCCCACCGGCCCAGCCCTCCAGGCGCTTGAGGCCTATGCCTTCCCGCCCCGCGACGATGCGCAACGCACAGGCGTGCGCACCGACGCCCTGCTGGTGATCCGTGACGGCCATTTGATCTACGAGCGCTACGCCGGCCCGACTCACGCCGACACCCCGCACCTGACCTGGTCGATCAGCAAGAGCCTGATGGCCACGGTGTTCGGTGTGGCCTATGGCGAGGGCCTGTTCAAGCTCGAGGACCCGGCGGCCAGGTTCTACCCGGCATTGGCCGCGCATCCCGCGATCACCCTGGCCGACCTGCTGCACTGGGCTTCGGGCCTGGACTGGCAGGAGGACTACGAATACGCGCCGTTGAAGTCTTCGGTGGTGGCGATGCTCTACACCCGTGGCCAGCAGGACATGGCCCGGTTCACCGCCGATCATGCTGTCTACGCGCAACCCGGTCAGGCGTTTCGTTATTCCAGCGGCGACAGCAATCTGCTGTCCGCCGCGCTGAAAACAATCGTTGGCCCGGCGCGTTATCCGGACTACCCCTGGACGGCGCTGTTCGAACCGTTGGGCATTCGCCAGGCGGTCTGGGAAACCGACGCCACTGGCACGTTCGTCGCCTCGTCCTACGCCTACCTCACCGCCCGGGACCTGGCGCGCATCGGTTTGCTGATGGCCCGCGCCGGCCGTTGGCGCGACCGGCAATTGCTGCCCAGGGAATGGATCGCCTTCAACCGTCAACCGTTCGAACGCTATAAGGCCCATCAGGACGAAGCCGTGCCGGGCGGCCACTGGTGGCTCAATCGCTCGGCAGATGGCGCGGCGCAACCCTGGCCCGACGCCCCGGCCGACACCTTCGCGGCACTGGGCCATTGGGGCCAGGCCCTGTACGTGATCCCCAGTGAACAGTTGGTGATTGTGCGCTACGGCGATGATCGCGACGGACGTTATCGGCACAACGAACTGCTCAAGCTGGCGCGCCAGGCGTTCGCCGGGACGGTGCAACCATGACTCGCCGCCATTTTGTCCGCCGTCGACCCTTTGTCACGCTGGGGCTGATCCTGCTGGTCGTCCTGCTCGGCTGGGGCTGGCAGGAGCGGGTGGCGCTCTGGTCTTTTCCCGACATCATCAGCGCCTACACCGCCAAGGAATATTGCTCGTGCCGCTATGTCATGCACAACGACGCAGCCTATTGCCGTGGCTATGTGAAACAGTGGCTGCCCATCGGCCGTTTTACCGATGACCCCGCCGATAAACGCGTGTCGGTCAGTGGCCTGGGCCGCAGCAACAGTGCGCAATGGGTGGGCGAGCGTCAGGGCTGCCGATTGAATTTCTGAGTCGCGGCACGGGCCGCAACCGCTGGCAGTTTGCAACGGGCGCGCGGGCGGTTAAGGTTCGTGCAGGTTTATCTGCCCCACGAGTCTTTATGTACAAACGGTCCCTCTGCAAAACCCTCGCCGCTGTGCTGTTGGCAGGCGCCGCGTGCTCAGCCCAGGCCAATTGGTACCTGGACGGCGAGTCCTCGCGGCTGTCGTTCGTCAGTACCAAGGACGCCAACGTTTCCGAGGTTCAGCGTTTTCTGGTGCTGCACGGCAAGGTCAGCCCCAAGGGGCTGGCTGAGGTCGAAGTCGAGCTGGAGTCGATCTACAGCGGCATCCCCTTGCGCGACGAGCGCATGCGCAAGGATTTGTTCGAGATCGAGCGCTTCCCCGAAGCGGTGATTTCCGCGCAGATCGATTTGCGTCCGATCAACGATCTGGCCTCTGGTGCGCAGCTGGAATTGCGCCTGCCGGTGACCGTCGATCTGCACGGCAAACAACATCAATACAACGCCGAGCTGCTGGCCACCCGCCTCGACGATCGGCGTTTTCAGGTGGTGACCCTGGAGCCGCTGATCATCAACGCAGCGGACTTCGATCTGGCGCCAGGCCTGGAGGCCTTGCGCAAGACCGCCGGTTTGTCGGCCATCAGCCTGTCGGTGCCGGTGGGTGCGGTGCTGATCTTCACGGCGCGCTGACATGCAAGGCGCGATTTTTCCCTGGCGTGAAGGCAATCGCTTCGAACTGCTGATCGACGGTCCGCAGTTTTTTCCGCGGATGCTGGTGGCGATTGCCCGGGCCGAGGAACAGGTCGAGCTGGAGTTGTACCTGGTGGAGGCGGGCGAGTGCGCCGAAGCCATGGTTCAGGCCCTGGTCCAGGCGGCCGAGCGAGGCGTGCGGGTGCGCTGCCTGTTCGACGATTACGGCAGCCTGGCGTTCAACCTGACCTTGCGCCAGCGGCTGCTGGCGGCGGGGGTGGAACTGCGTTTCTACAATTGCCTGAGCTGGCGGCGCTGGGTGGCTAACTTCTATCGCGATCACCGCAAGCTGTTGCTGGTCGATCAAAGCCTGGCGGTAGTGGGCGGGACCGGTGTCACCGATGAGTTCTGGTTGCCCAGCGAAAACACCAGCCAATGGCACGAAGTCATGGTGGAAATCACCGGCCCGCTGGTGATCGACTGGCAGTTGCTGTTCGACCGCCAGTGGATCGCCAACCGCCACCCGCGAGCCTGGAAACCCACCGCGCATTTCGGCTTGCCGCGACTGCCGCGCGTACCGTCCACGGGCGAGGGCATGGGGCGCGTGGCCTACGCGGACGCGCGTCAGCACCGTGACATCCTGCAATCGCTGGTGCGGGCGCTGAACAGCGGCCAGCGCCGAATCTGGCTGGCCACGCCGTACTTCCTGCCGACCTGGAAAGTGCGTCGCTCATTGCGCCGGGCGGCCGGTCGCGGGGTCGATGTGCGCCTGTTGCTGACCGGCCCGCGCACCGATCACCCGTCCGTGCGCTACGCCGGACACCGCTATTACCCGCGCCTGCTCAGGGCCGGGGTGAAAATATTCGAATACCAGCCCTGTTTCCTGCACCTGAAAATGGTGCTGGTCGATGACTGGGTGAGCATCGGTTCGTGCAACTTCGATCACTGGAACCTGCGCTTCAACCTCGAAGCCAACCTCGAGGCGCTGGACCCGAGCCTGACCCAGGCGGTAACGGCCAGTTTCGAGCAGGATTTTGCCTTGAGCCAGGAAGTCAGCCTGCAGGACTGGAAGCGCCGGCCACTGTGGCGGCGGGTCAAGCAGAGGATCTGGGGATGGGTGGATCGGGTGGTGGTGAATCTATTGGACCGGCGGGGGTAGCCGCAGGTTTTCAGGTCACTCAAAACACTGTGGGAGCGGGCTTGCTCGCGAAAGCGGTGTATCAGTCGACAACTTCGGTGTCTGACACTCCGCTTTCGCGAGCAAGCCCGCTCCCACATTTGTATCGTGGTGTGCTTACAACAACTCAAAACTCTGCTGCGTCACGTCCTGGGAATCCAGGCCGATCTGCACGTTGAACTTGCCCGGTTCTGCGGCGTACTGGAGCTGGGTGTTGTAGAACTTCAGGTCATCCTCGCTGATGGTGAAATGCACAACCTTCTCTTCACCGGCCTTGAGCATGATTTTCTGGAAGTTCTTCAGTTCCTTGAGCGGACGGATCATCGAGCCGGTCACGTCCTGGATGTACAGCTGCACCACGGTTTCGCCGTCACGCTTGCCGGTGTTTTTCACCGTGACACTGGCGTCTAGCTTGCCGGTCTTGTTCAGCGTGGTCGATGACAGGGCCATGTCGCTCAGGCTGAAGCTGGTGTAGCTCAGGCCGTAGCCGAACGGGAACAGGGGACCGGTGGTGTCGTCGAAATACTGCGAGGTGTAGTTGCCCGGTTTGCCCGGCGTGAAAGGCCGGCCAATGCTCAGGTGGTTGTAGTAGGTCGGAATCTGCCCCACCGAACGCGGGAAGGTGATCGGCAGTTTGCCCGACGGGTTGTAGTCGCCGAACAGCACGTCGGCGATGGCATTGCCACCCTCGGTGCCGCTGAACCAGGTTTCCAGGATCGCGTCGGCCTGCTGATTCTCCTCGAGAATCGACAACGGACGGCCGTTCATCAGCACCAGCACCAGGGGTTTGCCGGTGGCTTTCAGGGCGCGGATCAGCTCACGCTGGTTTTCCGGGATGTTCAGGTCGGTGCGGCTCGACGACTCGTGGGACATGCCACGGGACTCGCCCACGGCGGCGACGACCACGTCAGCCTCCTTGGCCGCTTTCACCGCTTCGTCGATCAGCACGTTGGCCGGACGCGGGTCATCCACCACTTCCGGAGCATCGAAGTTGAGGAAGTTCAGGTAGTCGAGGACCTTCTTGTCGCTGGTGATGTTGGCGCCACGGGCGTAGATCAGCGTCGATTTGTTGCCCATCACATGGCTCATGCCGTCGAACAGGGTCACCGATTGCGCAGGGCGACCGGCAGCGGCCCAACTGCCCATCATGTCGATCGGCGCCTTGGCCAGCGGACCGACCAGAGCGACTTTCGCGGTCTTCTTCAGCGGCAGGGTTTCGTTGCTGTTTTTCAGCAGCACCAGGCTGCGACGGGCCACGTCACGGGCATCGGCGCGGTGCAGGCGGCTGTCGGCGTAGGTGTCCGCCGGATCGTCTTCGGCCTTGCCGATGCGCAGGTACGGGTCCTTGAACAGGCCCATGTCGTACTTGGCGTCGAGCACCGCACGCACGGCATTGTCGATGTCGCTTTGCTGTATCTCGCCGGACTTGAGCAGCCCCGGCAGTTCCTTGCCGTACAGGGTGTCGTTCATGCTCATGTGGATGCCGGCCTTGATCGCCAGCTTCGCCGCCTCGCGACCGTCGCGTGCGACGCCGTGCTTGATCAGCTCGAAAATCGCCCCGTGGTCGCTGACCGCCAGGCCCTTGAAGCCCCAATCCTTGCGCAACAGGTCATTCATCAACCAGGTGTTGGCCGTGGCGGGTACGCCGTTGATCGAGTTCAGGGCCACCATCACGCCGCCAGCACCGGCGTCGATGGCCGCGCGGTACGGTGGCAGGTAGTCCTGGTACATCTTGACCGGGCTCATGTCGACCACGTTGTAGTCGCGACCGCCCTCGACCGCGCCGTACAGGGCGAAGTGTTTGACGCTGGCCATGATGCTGTCGGCGGCGTTGGCACCGGCGCCCTGGAACGCCTTGACCATCACCCCGGCAATGCGCGACACCAGGTAGGTGTCTTCGCCGAAACCTTCGGAGGTGCGGCCCCAGCGCGGGTCACGGGAAATGTCGACCATCGGCGCGAAGGTGATGTCGAGGCTGTCGGCGGCGGCTTCCTGGGCGGCAACGCGCCCGGAGCGGCCGATGGCGTCCATGTCCCAGCTCGAGGCCAGTGCCAGCGGGATCGGGAAAATGGTGCGGTGGCCGTGGATCACGTCATAGGCGAAGAACATCGGGATCTTCAGCCGGCTGCGCATGGCCGCGTCCTGCATCGGACGGTTTTCCGGGCGGGTGATCGAGTTGAACGTGCCGCCGATGTTGCCGGCGGCAATCTCCTTGCGGATCAGCTCCCGGGGCATTTCCGGGCCGATGCTGATCAGGCGCAACTGGCCGATTTTTTCATCGAGGGTCATCTGCTTCATCAGGTTGCTGATGAAGGCGTCCTTGTTCTCCAGAGGCGGAGCTGACGTAGCGGCCAATACGTTATGACTGGCCAGGCTGACGAGCAGACCCAGCAAACACAGCTTCTTCATGAATAGTTATCTCAAAGGCCTAAACGGCAGTCGATACACGCCGATCAGCCAAAAGTTGGGGAGCGACTATTGTTGTTCAGGTAAATGCAGCAAACTTCTGCAGTTTTTTATGCTGGTGCATCTTTTAGCCCATCGGCGGGATGCAATCCAGTGCGGTGGCCGATTATGCCCGAACAGTGGTTCAGCGGGTGGCTGGGTTGACGGTTCAATGGATGAGGCAAGGGAGCAAAATCAGATGAATGTACGACACCACACCCGATCGGGCCTGCAGGCGGCCGTCCTGCTGCTGTTGAGCACCTTGCTGGCCGGTTGCGGCATCAACAACATTCCGACCCTGGACGAGCAGGCCAAGGCGGCCTGGAGCCAGGTGCAGAACCAGTATCAGCGTCGCGCCGACCTGATCCCCAACCTGGTGGAAACCGTCAAGGGCTACGCCAGACACGAAGAAGAAACCCTGACCGCCGTGATCGAGGCCCGGGCCAAGGCGACGTCGATCCAGGTGGACGCCAGCACCCTGGACAACCCGGAACGCCTCAAGCAGTTCCAGCAGGCACAGGACCAGTTGACCGGCGCCCTGAGCCGTTTGATGGTGGTGTCCGAGCGTTACCCGGACCTCAAGGCCAACCAGAATTTCCTGGCGTTGCAATCGCAACTCGAGGGCACCGAGAACCGGATTGCCGTGGCGCGTCGGGATTTCATCCTGGCGGTGCAGAACTACAACACCGAAATCCGTACCTTCCCGGGGCGCTTGTGGCACACCGTGATGTACAGCGACCTGCCGATCCGTGAGACCTTCGAAGCCACCCCCGGTGCCGAAAAAGCACCCGAGGTGAAGTTCTGACCGCAGCACCACGGATGAGGTAGTCCATGCGCGTGTTGAAAGTGGGCCTGGTGCTGCTGTTCTGGGCGTTTGCCCTGACGGCCCAGGCCGAACTGAAGTTTCCCGAGTTGACCGGCCGGGTGGTGGACAACGCCCGGATGATCGAGCCGTCGGTGCGTGAGCAGCTCACGCAACAGCTCGCCGCCCATGAAAGCGCCACGGGCGAGCAGTTGGTGGTGGTGACCCTGGCGGATTTGCAGGGCGCCGAGATCGCCGATTTCGGCTATCAGCTCGGCCGTCATTGGGGCATCGGGCAGAAGGACAAGAACAACGGCGCGCTGCTGATCGTGGCACGCGATGAGCGCAAGTTGCGCATTGAAGTCGGTTACGGCCTGGAAGATCGCCTGACCGATGCGCAGAGTTCGGTGATCATCAATCAGGTGATCACCCCGGCGTTCAAGGCCGGCAATTTCAGCAAAGGTATCAGCGACGGGGTCGCGGCGATGCTGGTGGTGTTGGGCGGCAGTGCGCTGGATGAGCCGTCGACCCTCCATGAATCGGGTGGCGGGCAGGACGATTTCATGTCCCGGCATCCGGGGATTTTCGTGTTCCTGGTGATGCTGTTCATCCTGACGATCTTCGTCCTGCAGATGCTCGGTATCCTGCCGGCCGGCCGAGGCGGATCCGGCGGTTCCGGTGGCGGCTTTGGCGGTGGTGGTTTTGGCGGCGGTGGTGGAGGCGGCGGCTTCAGCGGCGGCGGGGGCAGTTTCGGCGGCGGCGGGTCGTCGGGTGGCTGGTAATCATAATAATCGATGGGCATTTTCAACATGGCACTACTGACCGAACACGAACAACGCAAAGTCGCCGAGGCGATTGCCCGGGTCGAGCGCGACACCGACGCCGAACTGGTAACGGTGCTCGCCGCCCGCGCCGACGACTATGCGTACATCCCGTTGCTGTGGGCCAGCCTGCTGGCGCTGGTGGTGCCGGGTGTCGTGCATTACCTGACGGGATGGCTGACCATGAACAGCCTGCTGCTGGTGCAGTGGATCACCTTCATCGTGCTGTGCCTGCTGTTTCGACTGCCGAAGGTCACCACGCACCTGGTCCCGCGTTCCGTGCGTCACTGGCGTGCCTCGAACCTGGCGCGTCGGCAGTTCCTGGCGCAGAACCTTCACCACACTGTGGGCAGCACCGGCATGCTGATTTTCGTCTGCGAAGCCGAGCGTTATGTGGAAATCCTGGTGGATGAGGGGATCTCCAGTCGGCTGGATAACCAGCATTGGGCCTCCATCGTGGCGGCGTTCACCCAGCAGGTGAAGCAGGGCCAGACGTTGCAGGGTTTCGTCAGCTGCGTCGAGGCCTGCGGCGAGTTGCTCAAGGTGCATGTGCCGGTGACCCAGGTGCGCAATGAGTTGCCGAACCGGTTGGTGGTGTTGGGCTGATCGTCGCTCCCACATCTGACGGTTGTTGACCGCAGGGTTTGTGCCGTTCGGGAAAATACCCGTGCCCTCGATCCCTATCCCCCCTAAAATGCCCGCCATTCCCGATTCGCTCCGCCCGAGGCCGTTTTCTCCATGTCTGTTACCGCCACACCCCCCAGCCTCGCGCCGGACCACCACGCCCAGTTCATCGAGCTGCTGCTAGGCAGCCTCGACGCCAACGCCTTCATCAAACTGGTGTTGGCCAAATACGTTGGCGGCGAAGCGGACCTGCAACGGCTGATCATCAAGCCGCTGACGGTCAAGGACCAGCCGTGTCTGTCGTTCGTCTACCGCTACAAGACCCGCGACATCACCAAGAACCTGCCGTTGGCCGAAGGCGTGGCGAACATCGCCGCGCTGTTGCCAACTTCGTTCAAGAATGCGCATTTGTTGGCGCTGACCGACGAAGTCCAGCTCGAATACAGCAAAAAGGGCAAATCTTCGCTGTTCAAGAGCAAACCCCAGCAATTGCGTGAAGTGCCCACCGCCGGCCATGACCGCGAGAAAAACCGCTTTCTTGACCTGAACCGGCCGTTTCTCGCTGACCTTGGCGTGACGAACAGCAAGCACGAGCTGATCCCGGCGATGTCGCGCAAGTGGAAACAGATCAACAAGTTCATCGAAGTCTTCAGCCATGCGCTGACGTCTTCACCGCTGGCGCTGGACCAGCCGGTGCGGGTGGCGGACTTCGGTTCGGGCAAGGGCTACCTGACGTTCGCGATCCACGACTACCTGCGCAACACCTTGCACGCACCGGGTGAAGTGACCGGCGTCGAGTTGCGCGAGGACATGGTGACCCTGTGCAATGCCGCCGCAGCGAAACTGGAACATCCCGGGCTGGTGTTCAAGTGTGGTGACGTGCGCAGCGTGGCACCGAGCGAACTGGAAGTAATGATTGCGCTGCATGCCTGCGACATCGCCACCGACTATGCGATCCACACCGGTATCCGCTCCGGCGCGTCGATCATCATGTGCTCGCCGTGCTGCCACAAGCAGATCCGCCTGCAAATCCAGAGTCCGACCTTGCTCAAGCCGATGCTGCAATACGGCCTGCATCTGGGCCAGCAGGCGGAAATGGTCACCGACAGCCTGCGCGCGTTGTTCCTGGAAGCCTGCGGTTACGAGACCAAGGTGTTCGAGTTCATCTCCCTGGAGCACACCAACAAGAACAAGATGATCCTGGCGGTCAAGCGCGCCGAGCCGGTGGACCCGGCCCAGTTGCTGGTGAAAATCCAGGAGTTGAAGGATTTCTACCGCATCACCGAGCATTGCCTGGAAACCCTGCTGCGCGCAGACGGTTATCTCTGACCCCTGTAGGAGCGAGCATGCTCGCGATGGTGGCACAAACACCGCTGGGTGTCAGACAGCCAGCGTCATCGTTGACGACCATCGCGAGCATGCTCGCTCCTACAGGAGTACGTCAGGAGTACGTCAGGTGGCGACGGGTGTCGGTTTGACCGCCGTCTTGCGCCCCAGCATCACGGTGACGATCACCCCGACCGCAAACAGCCAGGTGATGGGCTCGACGTGTTCGCCAAAGAACAGCGCCGAAAACGCGATGGTGAAGAAGATCTGCAGCAGCTGGATCTGGCTGACCCGGGCAATTCCGCCCATCGCCAGCCCGGCGTACCAGGCGAAGAAGCCGATGAACTGCGAGAACAGGGCGACGTAGCCAAACGCCCACCAGGTCCTGGCCGACACCTCGCCCTGGTGTTGCAGCGCCAGGTACAGCACCGGCCCGATCAATAGCGGCGTCGACAGCACCAGCGCCCAGCAGATCACCTGCCAGCCGCCCATTTCCCGGGCCAGCCGACCACCTTCGGCATAGCCCAGGCCCCCCAGGCCAATTGCGCCGAGCATCAGCAGATCGCCCGCCTGAATGCTGCCGGCACCACTGATCAGCGCGTAACCGAGTACCAGTGCACTGCCCAGCGCGGCGCAGGCCCAAAAGGCTTTCGACGGTCGTTCGTGGGACAGCCAGGCGGCGTATAGCGCCACACACAGTGGTTGCAGGCCGTTGACCAGTGCGCCGTGGGACGCCGGCAAGGTTTGCATGGCCCAGGCCGAGAGCACCGGGAAACCGAGGATCACCCCGGCGATGACCAGGGTCAGGCCTTTGAACTGTTTCCAGGTCGGCCACTTTTCCCGGCGCCACAGCAACAGGAGCGCAGCCGGAACCGCCGCGAACAGGGCGCGACCGAGGCCGTTCAACAGCGGGTGCAGTTCCTGCACGACCACCCGGGTAAAGGGCAGGGTGAGGCTGAAAATCACAACGCCCAGCAGGCCGAGGGCCATGCCGGTGTTTTCGCGCGAGGACATGATGGCAACCAGAACTCAGGGTGGCGGGGGAAGTGTTCATCTAGCCACAAACCCGAAGTTTCACCCTGTTACAGATGAGCACAGAGTTATCCGTACAGTTTGAGGGCCCCATCGCGAGCAGGGCTCGCTCCCACAAGGGTTGGGTGTCGTACGCAAGTCCAGTGTGGGAGCGAGCCTGCTCGCGATGAACGACAACGCGGTCCCGAAGTAGTAGCTGGTTATTACCCACCCCGCTGGATAAGGGCTACCTTCAATACTCCCAAGCATTCCCCAGAGGAGTCCTCCCCATGGCTGCCAAGAAAATCCTGATGCTGGTTGGCGATTACGTCGAAGACTATGAAGTGATGGTGCCGTTTCAGGCGTTGCTGATGATCGGTCACACCGTGCACGCCGTCTGCCCGGACAAGTCCGCCGGCCAGACCGTGCGCACCGCGATCCATGACTTCGAAGGCGACCAGACCTACAGCGAAAAACCGGGTCACCTGTTTGCCTTGAACTTCGATTTCGCCAAGGTCACCGAGGCCGACTATGACGCGCTGCTGATCCCCGGCGGTCGGGCGCCGGAATACCTGCGCCTGAACGAAAAAGTCCTGGCGCTGGTGCGGGCGTTCGACAAGGCCGGCAAGCCGATTGCGGCCGTGTGCCATGGCGCGCAACTGCTCGCCGCAGCGGGCATTCTCGAGGGTCGCGAGTGCAGCGCCTACCCGGCCTGTGCGCCGGAAGTGCGCCTGGCGGGCGGCACGTTCATCGATATCCCGGTGACGCAGGGTCACGTTCAAGGCAATCTGGCGACAGCTCCGGCCTGGCCTGCGCACCCGAGCTGGCTCGCGGGTTTCCTCGGGTTGCTGGGCACGACAATCACGCTGTAACGAGGGGCAATGTCATGTGCGAGCTTTACGTCAAGGCCGATCCGATTCTCTACGAGTCGCGCTCCCGCTCGCTGCGCATCTGCGGGGTGGTGACCACTCTGCGGCTGGAGAATCAGTTCTGGGACATCCTCAGCGAAATTGCCGAGGTCGACGGCATGACCACCAACCAGTTGATCGCCAAGTTGTATGAAGAGGTGATGGACTATCGCGGCGAAGTGGTGAATTTCGCCTCGTTTCTGCGGGTGAGCTGCACCCGCTACCTGAGCCAGCGTCGGGTGCAGATGCCTGAATTGTCGGTGGTGCGGACGGCAGTCAAGTAAGGTGCTCCGCGAATGATCGGTGCACCTGTACCTCCAGTGGCGAAACCACGCGGACGGTCTTTACTGTCAGACGATGTTCAGCGGATCAATCGACAGGAGCAGCACCATGTCCGGATGGTATGAGTTGAGCAAAACCAGCATTGGCCAGTTTCGCTTCGTGCTGAAGGCGGCAAACGCCGAAACCATTCTGAACAGCGAGCACTACACCACCCGCAGCGCCGCGGAAAACGGCATTGCCGCGGTGCAGAAGAACAGCCCGCTGGATGAGCGCTACGAGAAAAAGACCACCAAGGACGGTCATCCGTACTTCAACCTCAAGGCGGCCAACCACGAAATCATTGGCAGCAGCGAAGCCTATTCTTCCGAGGCGGCACGGGACAAAGGCATCGCCAGTGTCAAGGCCAATGGCCCGACCACGGTGATCAAGGACAAGACCTTGCCGGTGCTGTAAAGACGGTGGGAGCGAGCCTGCTCGCTCCCACCCGTCGACTCAAACCTCGACAGGCACCGCCAGCTTCGGATCGCCCAGCGCATGGGTCTTCGAATCGAAGAATCGCAGCTCGGAGCCGGTCCCCTCGAACACCTTCGCGTAATGCCGCTTCTGGTGCTGGATGAAGGCCTTGCTGCGTGGATAGATCGAGATCGCCAGCTGTTGCGGTTTTGCCTGGCGCAATGCGTGAATGAGGTGGCTGTCCTGCTCCCCCAGCGCATGTCCGAAGACGCACAACCCCTCGCCATGCGCCAGTAACTGCTCATAGCAGAACGACAGATAATCCGAACTGCGAATGGTCTTGAGCTTGTCGGCGCTCGACCCTTCGTTGATGAACAGCGGCACATCGTCCAGCGTCTTGATCGTGTTGTTGATCGCAAAGCTGCCGAGCAACGTCGCCTCGGTGGAGGTCAGTTTGCGCGCCGTGCCGTCCTGGTTGCGCACCAGGTGCAGGCCGCCGTGCAGGTACAGCACGCGGGTTTTATCGGTGGCCGTGGCGCTCAGGTCAAAGCCCGGCTCGGCACCCCGGAACAGATCGTCGAGGGTGTCGGGCTGATGCTGGAGTGCCCAATGGGTGAGCAGGTCGTAGTTGCTGGTGAACACCGTGCGGTAACGTCCCAGCTCCTGATTGAGGGTCGCCAGTGTGGCCGGTTGAACCAACCGCCAAGGAATGTGCACGGCATGTACGCTGTTGATCAGTGCTTCCTTGATCGCGTAGTAGCGATTGCGCGGCGCGGCGGAACTGACGGCCAGGGCCTTGTTGACCCGGCTGGTGGTTTTCAGCGCGCCCAGCACCTGCTCGAAACTGCGCGTCTGCAGGGCATCGAACACACTCAGCTCGGAGGGGCTCAAGGGCTTTTCTTCGACCGTACGGGCGTTCTCGAACAGCGAGTCATAGCCAAAGTCGTCCCATACCGCGCGACTGGCACCGTTACCCAGCAGCAAACCGCTGATCGAGACGCTGGCGCGCAAGGCGTTCCAGTCTTCAAGTTGGGCATCGACATCCTGAAAATCGGTCATTGCGGGGCTCGTCAAAAAAAACAAAGGTCAGATGGGCGGCGACTTTATCACGACCCGTACTTGAGCCAGATCAAGTCAATCATTGGCCGATGGGTCGATGCTGCAGGTTGCCGCCGGATCGAACAGGCGATACGGCCCAGACCTGGAGACTCGCGCATGAGCAGCACCTTTTTCATCCCCGCCGTGAATATCATGGGTAACGGTTGCCTTGACGAAGCAATGGACGCTATCCGCAACTACGGCTTTCGCAAGGCGCTGATCGTCACCGATGCGGGGCTGGCCAGGGCCGGAGTGGCGGCGATGATTGCCGAGAAACTGCGGATGCGCGACATCGATTCGGTGATTTTCGACGGTGCCAAGCCCAACCCGAGCATCGCCAATGTCGAGAGCGGCCTGGGCCTGCTCAAGGAAAGCCGCTGCGATTTCGTGGTGTCGCTGGGTGGCGGCTCGCCCCATGACTGCGCCAAAGGCATCGCGTTGTGCGCGACCAACGGCGGGCAGATCCGCGATTACGAAGGCGTCGATCAGTCGAGCAAGCCACAACTGCCGCTGATTGCCATCAACACCACCGCCGGTACCGCCAGCGAAATGACCCGCTTCTGCATCATCACCGATGAAACGCGCCACGTGAAAATGGCCATCGTCGACCGCAACGTCACGCCGCTGCTGTCGGTCAACGACCCGGCGTTGATGGTGGCCATGCCCAGGAGCCTGACCGCCGCCACCGGCATGGACGCCTTGACCCATGCCATCGAAGCCTACGTGTCCACCGCAGCCAACCCGATCACCGACGCCTGCGCGCTGAAAGCGATCACCCTGATCAGCAACAACCTGCGCATGGCCGTGCGTGACGGCAGCGATATCGAAGCCCGGGAGAACATGGCCTACGCGCAGTTCCTCGCCGGCATGGCGTTCAACAACGCGTCGCTGGGTTACGTGCACGCCATGGCTCACCAACTGGGTGGTTTCTACGACCTGCCCCATGGCGTGTGCAATGCCGTGCTGTTGCCCCATGTGCAGAGCTTCAACGCCGTGGTCTGCGCCGAACGCCTGACCGATGTCGCCCATGCCATGAGTGCCGACATCCGAGGTTTCAGCCCGGAAGAGGGCGCCCAGGCCGCGCTCGCCGCGATCCGCAGCCTGGCCAGGGACGTCGAGATTCCTGCCGGCCTGCGGGCACTCGGCGCTCGCCTGACGGACATCCCGACCCTGGCCAGCAACGCCTTGAAAGACGCCTGCGGCCTGACCAACCCGCGCGCGGCGGATCAGCGTCAGATCGAGGAGATTTTCCTCAGCGCGTTCTGACCCGATCCAGCCCCGAACACCCATGGATGGATCGGGGTTGGCAGCGTTTTGGGTGAAAGGGCACCCTGTGGGAGCGGGCTTGCTCGCGAAGGCGCCGTGTCAGTCGATGCACATTTGCCTGACCCACCGTCTTCGCGAGCAAGCCCGCTCCCACACGGGTATGCGGGAACAGCACTCGCGCGATTGATCCAACAGCATTAGGATCAAGCAGCCGATATTGCTCAAACCGCCCGAGGTGCCCAGCTTGCTCACCGGCCTCAACCACCTGACCCTCGCGGTCAGCGACCTGGCTCGCAGCGTGGCGTTCTATCGCGACCTGTTGCAGCTCCAAGTCCACGCCACGTGGGACGACGGCGCCTATCTGTCGCTGCCCGGTCTGTGGCTGTGTCTCTCCCGGGATCCGCTGCGCAACGCCGAGCCCGCCGCCGATTACACCCATTACGCCTTCACCTGCGGCGCCTCGGACTTCCCCTCGCTGGTTGCGGGTCTGCGTGCCGCCAATATCCAGGCATGGCGCGACAACCGCAGCGAAGGCGCCTCGTTCTATTTCCTCGACCCCGACGGACACAAGCTCGAAGTTCACGTCGGGGATCTGGCGTCGCGGCTGGCGGCTTGCCGGCAGCGGCCCTATGCGGGTATGACGTTCCTCGACGAGCAGTGAGGCGATTTTGGGGGGAGCTGACATAGACTTGCCCCCACTCACCGTCAGCTCGAAAGAATTTCCCCGATGACTCCCTGGCTGTTAATGGCCGTTCTCGCCTCGGGCTTCATCCATGGCATCACGCCTGGCCCTGGTGTGCTGGCGGTATTCGGCATCGGCGCGGCGCGGGGACGAGGGGCCGGGGCGGGTTTTTTGTGTGGGCATCTGCTCGGTGACGTGGTGTGGTGCAGCACGGCGCTGATCGCGATTGTCGGTGCGCGACAGGTCCGCAGCCTTTATCAACGACATAAGCTACTGATCACCCGGTTGTGCGGGGTGATGTTCATCGGCTTCGCGATCAACGCCCTGGTGCATGCCCTGCCGGGGCTGATGCCGAAAAAGGCCCGAGGCATGACCACCAGAAACTCCGCGCCACTGGCGAGTAACATCGATCTGCTGCTGGACGTCGTGTGTGCGGTGGACAAGCAGGGGCGCAGCACATGGCCCAATACGATCATCTGACCCAGCTACCCAACCGCGAGCTGCTGCGTGACCGGCTCCAGGCCTCGCTGACCCTGGCCAGGCTGGACGGCGGACTGATGGCGCTGCTGTATGTCGATCTGGACCGCTTCAAGGAAGTCAACGACACCCACGGTCATGGGGCGGGCGATATGCTGTTGCAAGCGGTGGGCAATCGGCTCAAGGGTTGCGTGCGCGACACCGATACCGTAGCGCGCATCGGTGGCGATGAATTCGTCGTGCTGCTGCACAGCATCCGTGCGGCGGAAGATGCCGACCGTGTTGCCGCCAAGATCCGTGTGGTGCTGGCGCAACCGTTGCGGTTGGAGGGCTACAGCCTGCACATCCAGCCGAGCATTGGCGTGGCTCATTTTTCCGAACACGGCACCGAGGAAAAGCAGTTGTTCCGGCATGCCGACGAGGCCATGTACTGCGCCAAACGGCAGAATCACCTCGGTGATAAGACCTGAATCCGGCGCGCCGTTCGTCGTTTCATGCGCTTATTTTTCTAAACCTTTGGCGTGATGAAAATTCTCAACTAAGGCGGGCTCCTGCTCGCCGCGATCATCATCAAGAGGTAGAGAATCATGCCTAACTCAAGAAACTCGAACTCGGGCAATTTCGCCAACGATCGAACCAAGGCGTCTGAAGCGGGTCGCAAAGGTGGGAAAACTACCACCACGACCGTCGATAAAGAGCCAGCGAAATCCGAAACGGAACGCAAAGGTGGTCAGAAATCCAAGTAGTGGTGACAGTAGTTTGATTGAGAGGCGGGAGCGAAAGCTCCCGTTTGAATGTTCATTTGAGGAGGGCGAGACCATGAGCCGGATGGCCACCCGATTACGCAACGCCGGATTTGCCACCTTGCTGGGCCTGTGTGCGAACAGCGCTTTTGCCCAGTCCCCCGCAGAATTCATCAACGAAGCCTCAGCCAAAGGCATGGCCGACATCGAGGCCAGCCGCCTGGCGCATCAGAAGTCCGAATCCAAAGAGGTCAAGGACTACACCATCGTCGTGATCAACGACCGCACAACCGCCAACCAGCATCTGGCGAAGATTGCCAAGCAACTGGATCTGCCGGTGGCGCCACGCGAAGAAGTGGTCGACAAGGCCAAGACCTTGATGCCCGATGTGAAAGAAGGTGCAGCGTTTGACCAGGACTATGCCGCCAATCAGGTGAAGACCACCCAGGAGGCGATCGAGCAGTTGCAGCATCAGGCCCAGACCACCGATGTGCCGGAGATCAAGGCATTTGCCGAGGAAACCTTGCCCAAACTGCAGAATCATCTGCAGATGGCCAGGGCGCTGCAAGCCAGCCGCTGAGCACGCGCGACAGGTTGGGAATACGGCGGCGCGTGACTGACATCACGCGCCGTTTTTTGTGTTCAGCAGTCATTCAGGTCGATTTTTTTCTTGCTACTGCTCGCCAGGCCCGCCAGCGCATGCACTTCGTTTTCGCCCATGCTGCGATAGTGTTTGCGCAGCGCCTCCAGTTGCTTGAGATCGAGCAGCTCCAGACCCAGCATGGCGTTTTGCGCTTCCTTGTTCACCCGCAACAACTCATCGATCTTCAGGTGCAGGATGTCGGTGTCGCGGTTCTGCGTGTTCTGGATCAGGAACACCATCAGGAACGTGATGATGGTGGTCGAGGTGTTGATGATCAGCTGCCACGTATCGTTGTAATCAAAAATCGGCCCGCTCAAGCCCCACAATCCGATCAGAATCAGCGCGCCCATGAACGTCTTGGGGCTACCGGCCCACAGGGCGAGCTTCTGCGAGATCTTTGCGAATTTCATTGCCGTGTTCCTTATAGGGATGCGCCTGAAGGTGAGACAGCGCGGGCGGGATGAAAATTCTGCTTACATTTGCAGCCTTGAGGAGCGGGCAAAGCGCGCTTGAACAGGTATGTTTAGCGAACCGGTATTTCGCACCGACAGGAGAACCCGATGACCTGGTCTGCCAAACAATACGTTGCCTTTGAAGATGAACGCACACGCCCGGCGCGTGACTTGCTGGCGGCCCTCCCGCCGGGGGACGTGCGTTCGGCCATCGACATCGGTTGCGGTCCTGGCAACTCGACGCAGTTGCTGGTCGAGCGCTTCAGCGGCGCCACGGTGCGTGGCGTCGACAGTTCACCCGACATGATCCAGGCCGCCCGCAAACGGCTGCCGCACGTTCAGTTCGACACCGTCGATATCGGCAGTTGGAACGACAACGGCCCGTTCGACGTGATCTTCGCCAACGCCGTGCTGCAATGGTTGCCTGATCACCCCAGGTTGCTGCCTTCGCTGGCTGCGCGCCTGACTCAAGGCGGCAGCCTTGCGATCCAGATGCCCGACACCCTCGACCAGCCGTCCCATCGCCTGATGCGCGAGGTGGCCGCTGACGGCCCGTGGGCCGGCAAGTTGGCCGATGCCGCCGGACAACGCACGGACATCGCCAGTGCCAGCGATTATTACTCGATGCTCAAACCGCACTGTTCGAGGGTCGATGTATGGCTGACCACTTACCATCACCCGCTGGCACAAGGCGCTTCAGGCGTGGTCGAGTGGTTCAAGGGCAGCGGTTTGCGGCCGTTTCTGCAGCCGCTCAATGACACGGAAAAAATACAGTTCCTCGAGCAATACCTTGCCGCCGTCGAGCAGGCGTATCCAGTGTTACCGGATGGCTCGGTGCTGCTGCCGTTTCCACGGTTGTTCATTGTTGCGACGCGCTGATGCCAGAAACGGACCGATCATGTCATCGGTCCTTTCTGTTGCTGCTCAGGTACTCGAAAAGAAACGACGCAAAGCCGAACAACCCAATCATTGAAACGATCATGAGCCCCAACTCCGAGTTTTCCATGCTGATCTCTGTGTGGAAAGTGAGTGGGGAGAGTAGGGGATCCGCCGGCGGAAGGGGCGCCGAGATACGCCGTGTTTATGCGCTTGCGAGGAAGTTTACGAGGTCTATACGGCAGGCCGGATCCTGCTCATGAAAACCGGCTGCAGGGAGCCGGTTCGAGCAGGGTTGAACCCGGCACATCAGCGCTGTTGCAGCACCTTGAGGGCCGCCGAAGCCAGAAAACCTGAACGGCTTTTCTCCTCGGGATGATTCAAGACGTATTCGTCGATGCGGTTGAGCAAGTAGCCCGGTAGCGTAATGTTCAGTTTCTGGGCTTTGCCCAGATACCTGGTGACATCGATGTCCACCACCGCCCACGTGCATCCAGCGTACTGCGGGTTGGCAGCATGCAGCGTAACCTTGTTCGCGGGCGCGATTTTTGTATTCCATTTGCGCCTGGTCGGTATTTTCGGATGTTGAGGATGAATCGGTTTTTGGGGGATTGGGGGTTGGCTTGGGTATAGGTGAAGCTCCGATGCTGATCGATTGGAGCCATCACCCTCTCGCTACCAAACGGAGGGTGGCGGCCATACGAAGGTTGGTAGACCGGGCATCGGAACCGGCGCTCCCGGAGGAGCTCTGCGCATGGCCACCAGAAAGCGCCGGCCTAAAGAGGGCCGAGCAAGGTGACACTAATGCGTCGATGCGGAAGGTCTACCAAACCCGATCGCTGCTTTTCCAGCGACCGGAAAACGATAAAACCCACCCCAAAACGCACAAGCCGGCGGATTCTTACGTACCCGTAGGCAACGACGCAAGGTTCTGTAGCTTTCATGAAGTATCCTGGAGGGCGCTTAAACATGAGTTGTTCAAGCCAAATCCCGGGCATGAAAAAACCGGCCGTCGAGGCCGGTTTTTTCTTACCTGCATCCCCGTCGACAGCGACGTGGGAGCAAATTCTTGTGAAGCAACCATTTCTCACGTTGAAGTCGCAACCTACTCCCAAGCCGCAGATACCCAGTGCTGCGACTGCTGTATGACGATTTGTCAGTCAATCTGTATCTAACGTTCGCTCTTTGGCCGCCCTACTATCACCCACTCCATCCAGGTGCACACCTTCGCGATGGCGAAAGTCGTTTGTACTGATTCAGCGGAACTTCCAATTCGTTATCTCTTCCTCCAGGAGTTGCGCCATGCCCGATCTGTCCAGCTTGCTTGCCTACGGTCTGATCTCACTCGGCATGGTGCTGACGCCCGGCCCGAACATGATCTATCTCATCTCGCGTTCGATCTGCCAGGGACGGATGGCAGGACTGATCTCCCTAGGCGGCGTTGCATTGGGTTTCGTCGTTTATTTGTTTTGCGCCGCACTGGGCATCACAGCCCTGCTCCTGGCGGTCCCCTATGCGTATGACGCCCTGCGACTCGGCGGCGCGCTCTATCTGCTCTACCTGGCCTGGCAAGCGATCAAGCCCGGCGGTCGCTCTCCGTTCCAGGTGCGCGATCTGCCCAAGGACAGCCCGCGCAAGTTGTTCATGATGGGCTTTGTCACCAACCTGCTGAACCCCAAAATCGCGATCATGTATTTGTCGCTGCTGCCCCAGTTCATCAACCCCGCCGACCACGGCAGCGTGCTGATGCAATCCATCGTGCTTGGCTGTACGCAGATCGTCATTAGCGTCAGCGTCAATGCGCTGATCGCCATCATGGCGGGCTCTATCGCAACATTTCTCGCAAGAGGGCCTGTGTGGCAGGTCGTGCAACGCTGGATGATGGGAACGGTCCTGGCAGGCTTAGCCGTACGCATGGCTGTCGAAGGGCGGCGCTGAATTCGCACAGCGCGCAAAAGTCATGGGAATAGGGATAGTTCGCTTGGAACATCATTCGTAATATTTCTCGCTACCAGGTCTGTCTATGCCGCTGAGCTTTCATAAAATGCACGCCAATGGCGATGATTTCGTTATCGTGGACTCGCGAAACTCACCCAACCCCATCACCAGCAATGTGGCTCGGCGGATGGGTGATCGGAACCGGGCAGTGGGCTTCAATCAACTCGCAGTGGTACTCGATTGCGATGATGCAGATGCGCGTTTGATGTTCTGGAACGCAGATGGCTCAACGCTAGACGCTTGCGGAAGCGCAACGCGAGGGGCCGCAGATATGCTCATGCGCGAAGCCAATATCACTTCGGTGGCACTGCGTACCAATCGTGGCCTGCTGACTTGCGAACGAACTTCAACCGGCGCCATTTCTGTAAACATGGGAACGCCGCTTACGGCTTGGTCAGATATTCCTCTGGCTCTGGAAATGGATACTTTAGTGTTGCCACTTGCCGATGCCCCAACAGCTTGCAGCATGGGAAATCCGCACTGCACCTATTTTGTGGATGACCTGACAGCCGTTGAGGTAGCGACGATTGGAACGACAATTGAAACCAACCCCTTGTTTCCCTTTGGGACTAACGTGCATTTCGTTCAGATCATTGACCGAAAGCACATCCGGTTGCGTATTTGGGAGCGTGGGGGTGGTATTCCGCTGGGCTCAGGCTCCTGTTCCTGTGGCGCTGCGGTAAACGGAATTCGTCGTGGCTTGCTAGACAATTGCGTTGAGGTTGAATGTGACGGCGGTTCTGTCACGGTTCAATGGGATGGCACGGGTCCCGTCTTTCTTTCCGGGCCGGTGGAGAGGTCTTTTTCAGGAACAGTCACGGATGCTCTATTGAACATGACGTCGGCCTGTTCATCACCGAGTATTGCCAAGGTCAGCTCATTTTGCACGTCAACCAAGCACCCCAGAACAGGCTGCTGAAAAAACGGGTAGCGTCCCCGAACCCCGCGTCATGCAACAGCTTTTGAACTGCCGCCTCAGAATGTGGAGGGTCAGCGCCTTGGAGAATCTTTCCAAGTTTGACTTTCACTTCATCCGGGCTGGCTCCGTGCTGCCGCCAGCGTTGCCCCCAGGCGGCGAGGAGTAAGGGTTGGCTGGCGTAGGCATATTGATTGCCTGCGACAATCAGCGGAGCCCCCGGCTGCTCTTGGGCGCCCCCGCCTGAATCATCCGGCACAGAGCGGCCAGAAAGGTTGGTGGACACCATACTGGCAAAAAGATTTGAAGCCCGAACAAACCTGCATGCTCGGTCCTACTGAAACTCGCCGACAACCTGCGATCAAAAATAAATTCTAGGGAAGCTTGACCTTGGAGAACGATCGTTCTACTCTAGCTTCATGGAAAAGCAAATGACCGAAACACGTGAAAAAATCTTGGCCACTGCCGAGAAGCTGATTTACGAAAATGGTATTCACGCCACTGGCATGGACCTTTTGGTAAGAACTTCCGGCGTAGCGCGTAAAAGTATTTACCGCTATTTTTCCAACAAGGACGATATAGCGGCAGCGGCGTTAAATGCACGCGATGTACGCTGGATGCAGTGGTTCAGAAGCGAATGCGAAAAGGTGGAAACTCCGGAAGGCCGTATTGTTAGTGTTTTTTCTGTACTTAAAGGTTGGTTTGAATCAGACGGTTTTCGGGGATGTGCTTTTATTAACACGGCCGGAGAGGTCGGCGACGTAGATGATCCTATCCGTCATATCGCAAAGCTGCATAAGCAGAAGCTACTCGATTATACGTCCGAGCTGACTGGACAATTAAATATCGAGGATCCTAAGTCCTTGGCGAAGCAGCTTTTTGTGTTGATAGAGGGAACGATAACCGTGGCCCGCGTAATGGGTGATTACACAGCCCTTGATAGTGCAAGAGAAGTTGCAGAAATTCTGCTTGAAGAAGTACAACGTAAAAACGCGTAAAGCTTTAGAAATACTGACTTAAATGAAATCATCCAAAGATTGGAGGCACCACCATGTCCAACGAACAAGCTCGCCCGCCACTTCCTCCTTTCACTCGCGAAACAGCGATTGAAAAGGTTCGACTCGCC